>CAWEGQ010000006.1:0-249440 GCA_963808605.1 uncultured Solirubrobacterales bacterium | reverse complement strand
GTCTGTCCCACTACGGGTTGACGATCTCGGCGGCTGCGGTGAGCGGGTCGATGTTTGCTGCGTCCGCGACGCCGGCGCGGTATTCGTCGGTGGTGGTGAGTGGTGAGGTCAGGTTCCGCTCATAGCGGACTCGCTCAGCGGCGACCATCCGGAAGCCGATCTCGTGCTCGAGCCGCTCGGCGAGAGTCCACAGGCGGCCGGCCGCAATTGCGTCCTCGTTTCGCGCGGCGACGCAGGCGAGACCCGCGAGGCAGTACGCCCCCAACCGCAGGTCTCCCTCTTGCAGGCCGAGTGCGAGCGCCTCGCGGTAGTAGCGCTCGGCGGTGGGCATATCGCGCGTGTCGAGATAGAGGTCGCCGAGGCTGTGCAGCGTGGCCGGACTACTGCCAAGTCCGTTTGCGCGCCGAATCTCGATGGAACGGGCGAACAGCTCAGCGGACCGCTCGAAATTGCCGAGGTCCCGGAGAGCCTCAGCGATGTAGTGCAGGGTGTGGGCGATCCCCTGCGTGTCGTCGAGGCGCTCGTAGATCGGAAGCGCCTGCTCCGTCCATGCGAGGGCGCTCTCCGGCGCGCCGGCGATGAACTCGGCGGCGCCGAGGCGAAGCAGCACCAGAGTCTCGCCGCGTTCATCGCCGCCGTCCCGGTAGAGCCGGAGCGCCTCTATCAGTGCCGCCCGCGCCGGCTCAAGGCGCTCGAGATACACCAGCGCGTAGCCGAGCCCGGCGAGCGCCTTGGCGCGGTCTCCCGGCGACAGTGCGGTCGGATCGGCCAGGGCCCGCTCGTACCATCGCATGAGTTCACGGATGCGTCCGGCCCCTAACCAGGGCACGAAGAGGGCATCGGCGAGTGGAAGTGCGGCGGCGATGTCGTGGTCAAGCGCCCAGGCGAGCGCGAGTCCGACATTGGCGGCATCCTGGCGCAGCCGAATCAGGTCATTGGTGTCCTCCCGGCGGTGGCCATCGTCAGCCACGCCGAGCCTGAAGTACCAGCGTGCGTGGCGGGCGTGGATCTCGTCCCGCTCGTCGCTTGAGTCGAACTGCTCGAGCGCGTATTCGCGCGTGGTCTGCAGCAGAAGGAGCCGGCCGTTGTCGGCGTGGCGCACAAGGCTCTTGTCGATCAGTGACCGCATGGCGTCGAGATCGGCATCGCAGATCTGCTCGGCTGCCTCGAGCTCGAAGCTCCCGACGAACACAGCCAGGCGTGTGAAGAGACGCTGCTCGGGCTCGCTCAGCAGGTCGTAGCTCCAAGCGATCGTGGCGCGCATCGTGCTCTGCCGCTTGGGGAGGTCGCGCCGCCCGCCGGCGAGGAGCGGGAGCCGCTGCTCCAGCCGGGCGAGGAGCTGCTGCCCGGAGAGGAGCTTGACCCGCGTCGCCGCGAGCTCGAGCGCGAGCGGGAGCCGATCGAGTCGCTCGCAGATCGCGTCGATCTCTGCGCCCGGCTCAAACCCCGGCTCCACCTGCCGCGCCCGCGCGGTAAACAGCTCGACGGCGGCGTGGGGCGACAGCGGCGCCACCGGGTACTCCTGCTCAGCGGCCACCCCAAGCCTTTCCCGGCTCGTCACGATCACCGCGCAACCCGGCGCGCCGGAGAGCAGCTCGGCCACCGCTCGAGCTGCCTCGATCACATGCTCGAAGTTGTCTAGCACGAGCAACAGCGCTCGTCCGCGCAGATACATGGGCAGATCCGCGATGTCGCCGAGCACCGCCGCGATCGCCGCTGGTACCAGCCGCGCCTCGGTGACCATGGCGAGCGGAACCCACCACACGCCGTCCGGATAGCGGTCGGCGAGAGCCGCCGCGAACGCCAGCCCGAGTCGGGTCTTTCCCGTCCCACCGCTTCCGGTCAGGGTGATCAGCCGGCGCGACTCAGCGAGCGTCATCAGCTCGGCAAGTTCGCGCTCGCGGCCGATGAGTGGTGTCGCCTGCACCGGCAGATGCACATGGCCCGGCGCTCGCCCGCCCGTTGTGGCGTCGCTGGGCGCCAGCGGCTGGCCGGGATCGGTCTGGAGCAGCGTCTCGTCCTGGGAGAGGATCGCTTCGTGCAGTTGCCGAAGCTCGACGGACGGCTCGATTCCCAGCTCATCGACCAGCGCCGATCGTGCGGCACGGTAGGCGGCCAGCGCTTCCGCCTGCCGTCCGGTCCGGTACAGAGCCAGCATCAGCTGACCCCGCAGACGCTCGCGGTACGGGTAATCGTGCACGAGACCCTCGAGCTCGCCCAGCACCTGCGCCTCCCGGCCCAGCAGCATTTCGGCCGCGATCCGCTCCTCCAGCACGGCGGCGCGCAGCTCGTCGAGCCGGGCGATCTCTCCCTGCGCGAACGCGTCGTATTGAAAGTCGGCCAACACGTCGCCGCGCCACAGCTCGACTGCGCCGCTCAGCGCGGTGAGTGCCTGATCTGGTCGTCCCGCCGCCAGCAGCGACCGGCCCTCGCCGATCAGCCGCTCGCATCGCTGCACATCGAGCTCCTCGGGCCCGACTCTCAGGACGTAGCCACCGGCGGTCGTCACCAGCCGCTCCCCGTCTGGGTCTGAGTGGCCGGCGGCAAGGGCCCGGCGTAGCCGCGATACGTGCACGTGCAGACCCTTCGCGCCGCTCGCCGGCGGCGCACCCGCCCACAGCCCCTCAACCAGCTGATCGCTCGACACGACCTCGTTCGCCCGCAGCAGCAGCAAAGCAAGCACGGCTCGCGGCATCCGCCCGCCCAGGGCGAGCTCACGCCCGTCGTCACCGACTGCCTGCAAAGGACCCAGGATCCCGAAACGCATTCGCCCTCGCGACCGTACCGATCCCGTTCGCTGGCCGCCGACCGAACACCGCCGACGGCACCCACCCGCGGTTGTGATGCCCGGGCCGGGGCGTTTAGCGGACTGCAAGCCGGCTGCAACCCGTGCGGATCACAGTGCCCGCACCACAACCCAACACGAGGTCCGCCATGCGTTCCCAACTCGCCTTCATCGCCGCCCAACAGCACATCGCCGACCTGCACCGAGCCGCCGAACACAACCGCCTCGTCCACATCGCCACCAGCGCCCCCAGCAGCCACGCCGGCCCCGCACCCCGCCACGCCGCCGCCGCACCGGTCTCGTTCCTGCGCCGGCTCCGAGGCCGCCTGGCTTAAACGGACCCGTTGCTCGGAAGCGATAGCTCGAGGGCGGCCAGCCGCAAGCACGTAAGCGGTCACGGTCGGATCGGCAGAAGTGGTATCGGTGGGCGCGTGATCCGCCTGCGACCTGGGTGCGTAATAAGGGCGATGTCGACGACGCGCGAGCTCACCCCAGGCCCAGCGAGCGCGCGGCGCTCGCCGCTTGCGAGCGGGTCGATTCGCGAGCATCTCCTCAGAGGCGCGGTCGGCCTGATCGCTGCCGTGTTCGCGATCGTCCTGGTCTCGGTCGTTGGCCCGGTCTCGCTCCTGCTCCTGGCCCTCACCGCGGTCGCGTGGCGCGGCTGCCCGACCTGCTGGACGGTCGGGTTGCTCGGCACACTCTCCGATGACCGCGCGCGGCGCAGTTGTTCCTGTGACTCACCGAGCGGGTCGCCCCAGCTGGGTTAGGCTGCGCGCTCGTACGCTCGGCGTAAACGTCCTGACCGATGGAGGAGCAGCGCATGGGCAACTACACCGCGCGGCACGGTGAGAGCCGCGTGGCGAAGGCGGTACTGATCCAGCGCGAGGAAGATCCGGATCTCGCGGAGCATCGACCCGAGGAGGCACATGTCCACGCTCCAGGCAACGAGCAACGAGCAACGAGCAACGAGCAACGAAACAGACGTTTGCACGCTTCCAGGAGGCCACGAACGCCCACGATGCCGAACTGCTCTCGAGGACGATCGACGAGATCTTCGAGCCGGACGTGCTGATCCGCACGCCATTGCCGGTCCAAGCGACCGGAGCGCAAGCACTAAAGGAGGTGTTCGCTCGGCTCCATCGAGCCTTCCCCGACCTTCACGTCGCGGTCGAGGACTTGATCGCCGAAGGGGACAAGGTCGTGGGTCGCAACTCGGTTACCGGGACCCACCGGGGTGAATACATGGGGATTGCACCCACCGGCAGGTCCGTTACCTACGACGAGGTCTTCATCTTTCGTTTCGCGGGCGGCCGAATCGCGGAGACGTGGGGGGTCGTCGACGTCTTCTCGCAAATGAAACAGCTCGGCATGATTCCGGCGTAGCAAAATTCGTCGCGAGCACAACCCCAGAGACCGGCTGTTGGGACAGCTTCGCCGAAGTCGTCATCGTCGCCGCGATGAGTTGCCGGCTCGCGACAGGTCCACACCATATGACCCGATCCATGGAGCCGACGATCATGACCACTCCGCTCGCCGCGGCACGCGCCATCAGCAAGATCCCCGCCCAGGACCTCGACCGGGCGCGGCGCTTCTACCGCGATCGGCTCGGCCTCGAGCCGGTCGAGGAACGCACCGGGGGCCTGCGCTACCTGTGTGGAACCACGGAGTTCCACATCTTCGCGTCATCGGGCGCGGCCTCGGGCCGCTCGACGCAGATGGCGTTTGAAGTCGAGGACATCGATCAGGCCGTCGCCGACCTGAAGGCACGCGGCCTGGAGTTCGCGAGCTTCGACATGCCGGGCTTCGAGGTGACCGACCAGATCGTCGTCGCGCCCGACAACTACCCGAGCAAGGGCACGGGCGAGCGCGGCACGTTCTTCTTCGACAGCGAGGGCAACCTGCTCGGTCTCGCTCAGGCCACACCGTAAGGAGAACCAGGCGGGCGTCCCGACCGGCGCCGAGACGGAAGTTGAAGGACCAGAGGGTCGGATAGGCTGCCCTCGCGATGGCGTTACGAGCGTTCCCGGTGTTGTACGCGGTGGACGTCGAGGAGGCGGCCCAGTTCTGGGAGCTTCTCGGGTTCCGACGGCATTTCCAGCTTCCGGCGGAGGGTGAGCCCGGCTACGTCGGGCTCTCGCGGGACGGGTCGGCCGAAATCGCGATCACCAATGCCCAGTGGGCGACTGATCGGTACGGGCTCTCGCTGGGGGGTGGCCCGCGTTTTGAGATGTACGTGTACGTCGAGGAGCTCGATGCGACGCTAGCCATGCTGAGCGAGGCGCGCGTGCCGATTCTGCGACAGGCGGAGGACATGCCTTGGGGTGAGCGGATCGCAACCGTCCTTGATCCCGTGGGCAATCCCGTCGCGCTCTGCCAGCAGGAGTAACGATCTCGGCCAACTCGATCCCCGTAAAGTCACCGCATTGTCATCGGGCCGCGGCGGGCGGATCCCGTATGTTGCAAGCCGACCGTGTCAGTGCCTGAGCCTCAGCCGATCCTCAGCCGCCCGACCGAAGCGAGCATCTTCCTCGTACTGACCGGGCTGCCGGGATCCGAGGCGGAGATCGGGGAGCTGCTGGCCGACGCACCCGGGATCAAGCGCTCGGTGGGATTCCGGGTGCCCGAGGCGGAGCTGTCGTGCGTGGTGGGGATCGGGGCGGCTCTCTGGGATCGGCTGACCGCCGGCCCCGGTCCGGCCGGGCTGCATCCGTTTCGCGAGCTCAACGGCCCGCGCCACATCGCCGTTGCGACGCCGGGCGACCTGCTGTTTCACATCAGGGCTCACCGGTTCGACCTGTGCTTCGAGCTGGCCCAGCGGCTGGTCGAACGGCTGCGTGGCCTGGCCGAGGTCGTCGACGAGGTACACGGCTTCCGCTCCTTCGATGAGCGAGACGTGCTCGGGTTCGTCGACGGAACCGAGAATCCGGAGGGCGCCGCCGCCGCGGACGCGGTGCTGATCGGCGAGGAGGATCCCGGCTTCGCGGGGGGCAGCTACGTGATCGTCCAGAAGTACCTCCATGATCTGCGCGCTTGGGACGCCCTGTCGACCGAGGAACAGGAGCTGATCATCGGCCGGACCAAGCTAAATGACCTCGAGTTGCCCGACGAGGTCAAGCCGGCTAACTCCCATCTCGCGCTCAACGTCATCACCGGGCCCGATGGCGAGGAACGGCAGATCATGCGCTTCAACATGCCGTTCGGGCGCGTCGGGGCCGATGAGTTCGGCACGTACTACATCGCCTACGCCCGTACCTCGGAGCTGATCGAGCAGATGCTGACCAACATGTTCATCGGCAATCCGCCGGGCAACACCGATCGCGTCCTGGACTTCTCCACCGCCGTCACCGGCAGTCTGTTCTTCGTGCCGGCGGCCGGGTTGCTCGAGGATCTGCACTCGGCCGACGCGCCGGCTGTGAGCGATGCCCAGGCGCCATCGGCGACCCAGGACCCCAGCCCGGGATCTCTGGGCATCGGCAGCCTTCGCGAGCAGTCGCGTTGATCGCGAGTCTCGGGAGCACTGGCCCCTGCGAGCAGGAGGAATGACGATGTCCGAGACGCAACCTGGCAGTGACCCCGCCGCCGTGCAACGCCTGGGTCCCTTGATCGGGGAGTGGAGCATGCAAGCCGTCTTCCCCGGCGCGCCACCATCCGGACCACTGGGGCGAACGACGTTCGAGTGGGCGGCGGGACACGCGCTGCTCGTGCAGCGTTGGGAGGTGCCGCATCCCGACGCCCCGGACGGGATCGCGATCATTCGCTTCGACCCTGTGGCCGAGCACTACGTGCAGCACTACTTCGACTCCCGCGGCGTCGCTCGCGTCTATGAGATGAGCCTGACGGGCGGCGTCTGGACCCTGTCCAGGACCGAGCCCGACACCTCAGAGCTGAAGTTCTCGCAGCGATTCACCGGCACCTTCAGCGCCGATGGCAACACGATCAATGGGCGCTGGGAGATCGCCCATGCCGATTCGAACTGGGAGCACGATTTCGAACTCATCTACACCAAGCTCGACGGCAAGCCTGCACCATGAGCATGCCACGAACTCGGAACTGCGACAGGCGTCGTGGTGTGCGGGTCGGGGCGGTTGGATCGTCCCGCCCGGATCGGGTCGATCGGCTAGCCAGCCGTTGCTTGGCCGCCGCTCGCCCGACCGCGACCAAGGCGTCAGCGGACCTACGGAGATGACAGACCGTGTTGGGCCGCGTAGTTGATCGCCGCCGCGCGATCGCGAGCGTCGATCTTCGCGAACAGATGATTGATGTGCGTCTTCACCGTCGCCTCGGAGACGATCAGTCGCTCGGCGATCTCACGGTTGGTGAACCCCGCTCCGATCAGACCGAGGACCTCCGCCTCGCGTGCGGTGAGGCCGTCGGGGAGCTCGGCCCTGACGGGCACCGCCGGGGTCGCAGCCGCCGCGAGTAGGCGAGCCTGGAGCGGGGCGGCGAGCGTCATATGACCGGCCGCCGCCTGGTGCAGCGCCCGCGCGATCTCCTCGCGTCCGGCGTCCTTGGTCAGAACGCCCCGGGCCCCGGCGTGCAGCGCCGCCATGGCGTCGTCGTCCTCGCCGAACGTGGTGAGAATCAGGACGACAGTAGCCGGGTGCTCCGCGACGATTCGCCGCGTCGCCCCGACCCCGTCGAGCACCGGCATGTGCAGGTCCATCAGCACCACATCCGGCCGGCGTCGCGCAACGAGCTCGAGCGCCTGCGCCCCGTCACCGGCGGTACCGACGACACTCACATCCGGCAGCAGATCGAGGATCGTCGCCAGCCCCTCGCGCACGATCTGCTGATCGTCCACGACGAGCACGCGCAGCGCGGCGCTCAAGCGGGCACCTCCGCCCGTACCGTCCACCCATCCGGAGTCGGCCCGGCCGCCAGACCGCCGCCGACGAGCTCGAGGCGCTCGCGCATACCCGCCAGACCGTACCCCCCGCTACCGCCCTCCCCCACGATCGCCGGCGCACGCGAGGCCGCGTCGTTCTTGACGGTCACGCTGGTACTCGCGGCTTCGTAGCTCAAGCGCACATGGACGACCGATCCCGGTGCGTGGCGGCGGGCATTCGTGAGCGCCTCCTGAACCGTGCGCATCAACGCCAGCGCGACCTCCGGGGTCAAATCGCGCGGCTCCCCCTCGACGGTTAGCTCGCCGCGGGCGCCCTGATCGCGGTGCGCCCCGAGCAGAGCGCCGAGGCTCTCCGGGA
Source organism: uncultured Solirubrobacterales bacterium (assembly GCA_963808605.1). Lineage (GTDB taxonomy): Bacteria > Actinomycetota > Thermoleophilia > Solirubrobacterales > Solirubrobacteraceae > Palsa-465. The sequence continues at coordinate 241,451 of CAWEGQ010000006.1, read as the reverse complement.
GTGGAGGCGCGTCGCTGCGCAGCGCGGCGACCGCCCGGCGCGCCTCCTCGAGCCCCTCGCGCGCCGTCCGCCGGCAGCCACGGATCCGATCGAGCGCGCCGTCGACGTCCCCCCGCTCTGAGAGCAGCAGCTCCGCCGCCTCGAGCTGGACGGTCAGACCGCCGAGCGCGTGAGCAAGAACGTCGTGGATCTCGCGGGCGATCCGCGTGCGCTCATCGAGGGCCGCGGCGCGGCGGCTGGCCGCCTCGGTCCGTCGGGTCTGGGCGACGAGCGCCTCGGCAGCGCGCGCCTGCGCGACGTATTGGCGGCGGGTGAGCCCGACCAGCGCGGATCCCACCAGGATCGCCGGGTAGCCGAGCGCCGCGCTGACGGCGAGGCTCGCCCACAGGACGCCCAACTCGAGCGCCACCAGCGCCAGCGCGCCGATCGCGAGCGCCTCGAGCACCGCCCCGTCGGCGACGGCCTGCGCGACCGCAACCCCAGGGAACGCCAGCGCCGGGCTGCCGTGCTGAAGCGCGCCGAGCAGACCACCCGCGACGGCCATGAGACCTAGCGCCGCCGCTCTGACCGAGGCGCCGCTCGGACGTCCGAGCAACCAGCCGAGCGTGCCGATATTGGCCAGGACCGTCAGTACGGCCAGCAGCGCGTCCGAGCCGGCGTGACGCCCATGGAGCGCGACCTCGACGTCGATCAGGCCCAGCGCGGCGAGCCGCGCGATCCGCACCACCGGGCCGGGCGCAAGCAGCGTGCGCAGGTGGAGATCCGGGTGGAGACGAGGGCGAGGATCCACCCACAGATCGTCCCACGCGCCGACGACACGGACCCGCGCCGCTGCGAACGTGCTGTTCGTAAGCCAAGCCCTCGAAATCAGGAGCCCACAATGCCGACCAGCGCCATCATCCTCACCGCCGCAATCCTCGCCGGCGTGTTCCTCTCCGATCTCGGCCATCGCGCCGTGACCACCCACCGCCTGCTTCGTCCGCTGATCATCGCCGGCGTCGTCGGCGCCACCTACCTGACCAACTTCGCCACCAGCGGCGACGGCCTCGCGCTCGAGCTGGCCGGCACCGGCGCCGGCGCTCTGCTCGGCCTCTTTGCCGCCAGCTTCATGCACGTCGAGCGCGACCCGAGCGAGGGCAACGTATTCACCCGCGCGGGCATCGGCTACGCGCTGATCTGGATCGTGGTGGTCGGCGCACGCCTGGCCTTCATCTACGGGACGAGCCACTGGTTCAACGCCAGCCTCGGCACCTGGATGAGCTCTCATCACATCACCGCCGACGCGCTCACCGACGCGCTCGTGCTGATGGCGCTTGCCATGACCACCACCCGCACACTCAGCCTCCTGGTCCGCAGCCGCGCCCGTGCGAACGACCTGCTGATCGGATCGTTGGGTTCGGACTGAGCCGAAGTTCTCGCCGCGATCGGGCGGCTCGGTCAAGCTTCCCAGGACCGCAGGCAACCCCCAACCCAGGAGCAGAGTGCAATGAGCACCCACGTCAGCAAACTCGCCAACGTCATCATCCCGGCCGCCGACCAGGATCGCGAGCTCCAGTTCTACACCGAGGCGCTGGGCCTCGAGCAGCGGGTCGACGTGCCGTTCGGCGACGGCAGCCGCTGGATCGAGGTGGCGCCGTCCGGCGCCGAGACGTCGATCGCGATCTGCCCTCCCGGTCCGAACGTGACGCCGGGCGGCAAGGACACCGGCATCTCGCTCCAGACCAACGACATCGACGCGTTCCACGCGGAGTTGAAGGGGCGCGGCGTGGACGTCGACCCCGAGGTCAGCCGCTTCGGTGACGCCGTCCCGCCGCTGTTCTGGTTGCGGGACCCTGAGGGCAACACATTGATGGTCGTCGAGGGTCGATGACCGCGGGTTGAGGCGCTAGCCTCAGGGACCCGACGCGCCCGGGTGATGGTGCGCCCGGGCGCACTCAGATGGTGACCTATCGGTTCGGTATCGACGATGTCGCGGCGATGCGGTTTTCGCTGTCACCGATCTACGAGTTGGTGATGAGCCTGGTCGCCTTTCGCGATCGAGACACCGCCGCGACGCACCTTCCCTGGCTCCGGGCGATCAGCGGGCGAATCGATGGTGATGCCCTGCGGCCGATCGTGGCGTTGGTTCCGGTGCGGGGCTACACGCCGGATTTCCTCACCCCGCCGCCGCTCACGCAGAGCGTTGACATCGACGACGAGTTGGCCCGTGTGGCGGCGACACCGGCCGAGCAGGTCATCCACGACGTACGTAACGCCGAGTCGCAGATGGGGCTGGCTCAGACGGTGGTCGGTCCGTGGGTGCGGGATCCGGCCGGGGCACTGACCAGGACGGTCGAGGTTCTCCGGCAGTATTGGCAGGCTGCGTTTCGGGACGTGTGGACGCGCATCCGCGGACTGTTGGAGGCGGACATCGCCCACCGCGCCGGGCTGCTCACCACCAGCGGTCTCGGAGCCACGCTCGGTGACCTGCACGCCAGCACCCGGTGGCACGGAGATCGACTCGAGGTGGACACCCGGCGGACCGAGACGTGTGAGCTGGCCGGCCGGGGATTGCTGTTGATGCCATCGGCGTTCTCCTGGGCTCGCGCCGCCGCGATCACCCGGGCGCCGTGGCAGCCGACCCTGATCTACCCGGCCCGAGGGGTCTCGACCCTGTGGGAGCCGGCCGAGGATGGCGGCGAGACGACGCTGGCGCGGATCATCGGCGGGGCTCGCGCGCGGCTGCTCACCGAACTCGACGTGCCACGGTCGTCGACCGATCTGATCCAGCGCACCGGATTGTCGGCTGCATCGGTCTCGGAGCACCTTGCCGCGCTGCGGTCCGCGGGCCTGACCACCAGCCGCCGGGATGGCCGCTACGTGCTCCACACGCGCAGCCCACGCGCCGACGCGCTGCTGAATTCGGGCTAGGCCGAACATCTCGCCACGCCGCCTGCGACGGCGGATGCTGGCCGCATGCTCAACCATGTGATCGCGCCGGGACAGACCTCCTGGCGCCGAAACAACCAAATGACCGCGGGACGATTCGAAGGGCGCGACTGCGACGGGATGGTGTCCGGCTTTGTCGTCGATGCCACACCGGGTGAGGGGCCCGGCCCCCACTGGCACCCCTACCAGGAGACGTTCGTCGTGCTGGCCGGCGCAGCCATCTTCACCGTCGACGGAACCGAGTTTCCGGCGGCCGCCGGCGACGTGCTCACCGTCCCGGCGAACACCGCGCACGGGTTCACCGCCGCCGCACCCCACGGCGTGTCCCTGATTGGAATCCACGCCTCGCCGGAGATCATTCAGACCGCGCTCGGATGAGGTTCGCGCCGTGGATCACGACCGAGGGATGCACGAGCCGGTCGGGCCTGCGAGGATCGTCGGATGCTGATCGATGCGACCGAGCAGGCCCGACTGGTACGCGACGGCGAGGTGTCGCCGAGTGAGCTCGTCGATGAGGCGATCGCCCGCGTCGAGTCGCTGAACCCGCAGCTGAATGCGGTGATCCATCCGTTGTTCGATCAGGCCCGCGGGGCGGCGGCGTCCGAGCTCCCGGATGGTCCGTTTCGCGGTGTGCCGCTGTTGGTGAAGGACCTGTCGTGCTACATGGCTGGAGCTCCCGTGCACGAAGGGGTGCTTGGGGTGAAACTGGCCGGCCACGTGGCCGATCACGACATGTGGCTGACCCAGCGGTTCCGTCGCGCCGGGTTCGTGATTCTTGGCCGGACGAACACGCCGGAGCTCGGGATCCTGCCCACCACCGAACCCCAGGCCTATGGCGCTACCCGGAACCCGTGGGACCTCGAGCGCTCGCCGGGCGGCTCGAGTGGGGGATCCGCGGCCGCGGTGGCGTCGGGAATGACGGCGGTGGCCCATGCCAACGACGGTGGCGGTTCGATCCGCATTCCCGCCAGTCACTGCGGGTTGGTGGGACTGAAACCGTCGCGGGGCCGAGTGTCGCTGGCGCCCGACTTCGGCGATGTGATGGTCGGGCTGGTAGCTGAGCTGGCCGTCACCCGGAGCGTCCGTGACGCGGCGGGGATACTCGACGCGGTGCACGGCCCGGCGCCCGGGGATCCCTACGCCGTGCCGGCGCCGTCGCGCCGGTTCGTCGAAGAGCTCGGCGCCGATCCGGGACGACTGCGGATCGGGGTGATGACCGCGCCCCCCGGAGGTCAGTTCGCAACCCATTCCGAGTGCGTGGCCGCGGCGACGCGCGCCGCGGAGCTGCTCGAGAGCCTCGGCCACGCCGTTGAGCTGTCGTACCCACGAGAGCTCGACGACCCGGCGCAGATCGCGAACTTCCTGGTTCGCTGGACCGCGGGGATCGACTGGAACCTGAAGTACTGGGGCGAGGCGATCGGCCGTGAGCTGGGTCCGGATGACGTAGAGCCGACTACCTGGGCGCTGGCGCAACAGGGTCGCTCGCACACGGCCGCAGACCTGCTCCGGGCGATCGAGCAGGCCCAGCGATCAGCCCGGCGCACCGCCTCCTGGTGGGCCGATGACGGGTTCGATCTCCTGCTCAGTCCGACCTGCGGCGAACCCCCGCCGTCGCTCGGCTCGTTCGACGCTCCGCCGGACAACCCGGTCGCTCCGATCCTGCGCGCGATCCCGTTCGCCACCTTCACCGCGCCGTTCAACACCACCGGGCAGCCCGCGATCTCCCTTCCCCTTCATCAGACCGAGGACGGACTGCCCGTGGGGGTCCAGCTGGTCGCGGCCTTCGGTCGCGAGGACCTGCTCCTGCGGGTCGCGGCACAGCTGGAGGCAGCTTCGCCCTGGGCGACCAGGATTCCGCCCGTGCGGGCGATGGAAAACGCCTGATTCACGGCTGAGCCCCGAGAGGCTGGTCGAAAAACCTCCGAATATTGGAGGAAATTCGACCAGCCCCCCAGGGCGGACCAGCCGGACCAGCCGAACCAGCCGCTCAGCAGACCCAGGCGGGTCAGCAGACCCAGGCGGAGGCGCCCTGACGGGCGTAGATCTCGGCGGCGATCCGGTCCTGCTCGGCCTTGGGGGCATCCTGCGGCGCGCCCTGCCCGCCGTAAGCGCTCCACGTGGACGGGAGGATCTGGTACGCGCCGCCGGCGCCGCTTGACGGGTTCACCGCCGAGTAGTTCCCGCCGGACTCGCACTGCACGATCCCGGCGGGGATCGTGTACCCGCCGGTGCTCGAGGAAGCGGAGCCGGAAGTCGACGAGGAACCGGGTGCGGGCTTGATCCCGAACAGGGCGTCCCAGGTCTGGGGCCCGACGATCCCGTCCGTCGAGAGCCGGTCACGGCGCTGGAATGCCAGCACCGCGCGCTCGGTGGCCCGGCCGAACCGCCCGGTGGCCTTAATGTGCAGCGCGCGTTGCACCCGTGAGACCGCTGGACCGGCGCTGCCCTGATTGAGCAGCGAGGTCTGGGTCGGGGTCTGGGCAGCGGCGGGCGCGGCGGCGGCCAGCAATCCTGCGCCGGCGGCGACGGCGACGCCGGTGCCGAGCCATGCGCTGCGTTGAGGGTTTACAGAACGCGACAAGCGCCGCGAGGGTTTCAGTGACATGGGTCTCTTTCTTCTCGTGCCTACGGGGTTAGCTGACGGGCTCGCGCGAGAAGGCGCACGGCGACGCAAACTGCGGCGCTTAGCCCCAGAGCGGCGCGATGCCGCTCGGGTGGGTCCCCCGTTCTCCGCCGCGCTATTGAGAAAAAGCGGTCGGAAATTCGGCGGTGGTTTGAAGCGTCCAGGACCGTAGCAGAGCGGAACGCTGATTCCGGCCTGTTTCTGTGAGGTCCGTCACACCTGGACCGTGCATCGGACGTGCCCGATTTCGGGTTTAGGCCCGGTTTAGCCGGGAATATGTCCGCTCGTAGGCGTGGTCGGCTCCGCCGCAGGTCGCACGCGCCAGGTCCCACGATCGCCCACAATGGGCGCGCCTGCGTTGGGCGCGCCGGAGGAGGCAGTTATGCGGAAAGTAGCGTTCTGGACATCGCTGCTCACGATCGGAGCGCTGATGTCCCTGGGGGCGTCGTCTGCGGCCGCGGCCGCGCACACGACCAAGTGGCACGCCAGGGCCAGGGGCGGCCTCGACTGCAACGGGTTCAGCCCCGTACAGAAGACCTTTCGGCAGATGTGGTGCACGGAGATCGCGGCGAACGACCCCAATGGGTTCGTGGACAACGGCCATTACGTCGGCCACGACGAGCCGGACATCGGCTTCTTCTCCAACCTGCACGGCTCGTCGAACAACATGACCTACCGGACGGTGCTGCCGGTCGACCCGGCCACTCCGCCATCGCCCGATTTCGGCGGCTCGACGCACGAGTTCCAGCTCACCCCGGCGATCTGGTTCGGCATGGTGATGTGCGACAACCAGAGCTATCCCGAGGGCACCAAGGTATGCCGTCCTGACAGCAACTCGAACATCCAGGTTCCGCCTCGTCCCGACCATGCTGGCGCGGCGTACATGGAGCTGCAGATGTACCCGCCGGGTTATGCCCCGCAGATCTCCTGCGATCCCACCAAGTGGTGTGCCGCTCTGACGATCGACAGTCTCCAGGCGTCGTACGGCGCCCTGCACGGACCGGGCACCCCGCCCGACGCCAAGGCCAACAACAACTGCCCGGAGCCGGTCAACTTCGCCTTCCTCACCCACAACGGAGTTCCGCACGGCCCCCCCGGCCCCGATCTCCAGAACAACGACACGTTCACACCGACCTCGAACACACTGATGATGAACTCGGGTGACAGCCTGAAGGTCACCATTCACGACAGCAAGGCCGGACTGTTCACCGAGATCAGCGACCTGACCACGCACGAGCACGGAATCATGGTGGCCAGCGAGAAGAACGGCTTCCGGCAGATCGTCTGGGATCCGGTGAACTTCACCTGCCAGGGGCGGCCGTACGCGTTCCACCCCATGTACGACACCGCCGCGGCGCCGCTTGCCAGCGGTCAGCCCACCGCCTGGACGACCTGGTCGGCCCACACCGACAACGTCGCCTATGACGTTGAGACCGGTCACTTCGAGCGACCGGACCGCGCGACCGACCTCAACCATGACGAGGACAACCCGTGCTTCGACGGGCCGTTCATCGCCGGGTGCCTGGGCTCGGACGCGGACTTCGACGGCTATCCGTACCACGCCGATTGGCCGAACGGGTCCGCGACCTTCCCGACGCCCAACTACCTGAGCTCGCCGCGGACGCCCGCCGGTAATGGCACCTACCCGGTTGTCCGCTTCGAGACGGACCTACCCCGGATCGAAGAGGCCAACAACGGCGGCGGCCTGACCTGCGAGCACCACAGCGGGAAGGGATGCACCAACCCGCCGGTCGGCGCGGCGTTCTACCCGTGGTACCACCTGCTGCAGAATCCCGCGGATGGAAAGTGCGCGTGGGGCCTGACCAATGACATGCCAAGCCAGATCAGCAACTTCGGCGGGGAGCAGGCCGGCTGGGGTCCCCTCGAACTGACCGACTACGGATTCGACAAGCGTTTCCACAACTTCGCGAGGCGAATCGACAACCCGTGCCCATAGTTGCCCTAGGGCGGGGACGGCGCTCCTAGCGCCGGGCCAGAGCCGGCCGTCGCCCCTCGGCGAGCGTCTCAGCTCGCCGGGGGTGGCGGCCGTCGCCGACCGGATCGACGCTGAGGCGGCGGCGTTTCGGTCGATCCGACCTGCCAGAGATCGTCGAGGTCGTGCGGCTGGGCGACCCAGCGGCGCGCGTCGGCTTGTCCCAACTCGATCAGGCCCCGGGCGAATTCCGGCGCGAACAGCAGAAAACTCAGCAGCTCGGCGTGCTGGGCGTCCGCACCGCCGCCGATCAGCCTGGCCAGCAGGGCGATGTCCGGAGCCCGGATCGACTGGAGCGGACCGCTGTAGTGCTGGCGAAACACCTGGAGGGCCAGCTGGCCGATCGCGTCGCGCGTCGCCGGGGCGACCACGATGTAGGGCACCGTGCGCTTGTCGCCGATCACGGACCCGGGGGCGGGCGCGGTCATTTCGTTGATGGTGACCAGCGTCTGTAGGTCCGCGATGAGCTGATCGCCGAGGAGACCGAGCAGGATCTGGCCGGCCCCCTCGAGCGCGTCCGGTCGCTGCTCGCCGGCCAAGCGCCGCGGTCCGGGGGCCAGCGAGTTCAGCGCGATCACGATCACGCGCTGCGCCCCGAGCTCCAGCGCCGGCTTGATCGGGGTGTTCAGCCGCGTGCCACCGTCGAAGTACCACCCTCGGGCGCGACGCGGATGCTCGACCTGGACCGAGGGAAAGATCGCCGGGATCGCCGCCGAGGCCAGTACGTGGTCCTCGGCGAGCGCGGTGGCCACGTAGTCGATGCCTCGCCGCACGTCCTGGGGCGGGGACGCCAGCCCGGAGTGAAAGACGACCGACCGACCGGTGAGCGCGGAGGTGGCGACCACACCCGCGGCGTCGAGCTTTCCGGATTTGACGTTGGCCTGCACTCGGGCGAAGTCGATCCGTTCCCGCAGGGTCGCCCGGAGCGGCGCGGGGTCGAGCAGCGACTCCAGCCGGGCGCCGGGCAGACCGAGTACCTCGCCGGCGTAATCGCCCAGGCGCGACAGCGAGCCGCCGGAGATCAGCGGCTTGGCGACTTCGCCCCATCGCAACGACTCCCACACGGCAAGCGCCTCCGGGATCACCTCGCCGGTGGGCTGATCGGCGGTGGCGGCCAGGAAACTCGCGTTGACGGCACCGACGCTGGTCCCGATCACGATCCGCGGACGCTCGCCCCGCTCCTCCAGCACCGGCAACAGGACCGACAGCGCGCCGGCTTCGTAGGCCCCGCGGGCCCCGCCGCCGGCCAGGACCAGCGCGACGGTGTCGGACGCCGAGCCCTCGGTCACGCGGCGCGATGCTCGCGCTGCAGCCGCTCGAGCACGGCCGCCGAGTCCGAGTCACGGTCCAGCACGAGCTCGCGCATCATCGTGGTGTCGAGACGGGCCGGTTCGGTTTCGCCGAAGAAATCCTCCAGGGTGCGGGCAAACTGGCGGGGGTAATCGAGGTGGGGAAAGTGCCCTGCGTCGTCAAACAGCTCGAGGCGGCTGCCGGGCATGCCTTCGTGCGCCGGCCGGGCGTGAGCGACCGGGATGATCCGGTCGCGGCCTCCCCAGATGATCATCGACGGCATCTTCGAGGCGAGATACAGACGATCGCAAGCGTTGATCCGCTGACCGGTCGGGTCGATCACGCTCCGCAGCGTGTGAATGAAGGCGCTGCGCGCCTCGGCATTGGAGAGCGACTGATAGCCGCGCGCGATCTCGGTGATGTCCGGGCGTGTCAGCAGGCCGACCCGCCCCAGCGCCCGAGGTAGCAGCGAGGCCAGTGCCAGCACCCGCGGGTGGGCCAGCAACGGCAACACCAGCTCCGATCCCGGGAGCGTGGCGGCGCGCAGGATCGCGTGGACGTCGTCGCCGAGACCCCCGCTCGAGACCAGCACCAGCCGCTCGCAGCGCTCGGGGAACTGGTAGGCGAACTGCATGGCGATCCCACCGCCGAGAGAGTGGCCGACGATGCTGGCCCGCGCGATCCCCAGGCCGACCAGCAGGTCACGGATCCCGGAGGCGTGGGCGCCCAGCGAGTAGTCGCCGCGCGGCTTGGCCGACTCGCCGTGGCCGAGCAGATCCGGGGCGACCACGGTATGGCTCTCGGCGAGCAGCTCCACGATCTGGTCCCACTGCGCCGCGCGCCCGGCCACCCCGTGGATCAGCACCACGGGCGGACCCTGACCGGCGATCGTGAAGTTCACCCGGTGCCCGTGCAGGAGGACCTCGATGTGCTCGATCTGCGGCTCGACCCGGCGCGGCCGGGCTCGCGGGGTGTCCCGCTCAGCGGGTGGCTCGGTCGGGGCTGGAACGGTTGTCATGTACTTCACGGTACCGATTCCGCCGGGAGAGGGCGGTGCCTCAACCGGCGCTAGCCGGGCGGTGGACTGCCGAGCTCGGACCGCAGCGAACGCATCAGCTTGCGCAGCAGGTGGTTGAGCTGCCGCTTCTCATCGGGGTCAAGCACCGTCAGCAGCTGCACCTCGCGCCTGGCCTCGAGGTCGACGTACTCGTCGAGCTTCTCGCGGCCCCGCGCGGTCAGCTCGAGCAGCACTCCGCGGCGATCGCTCGGATCGCGCATCCGGGTCAGCAGACCGGCCCGCTCGAGCTTGTCCAGCCGGTTGGTCATCGCCCCCGTCGAGACCAGCAGGTCGCGGCAGAGGGCGCCGTGCGAGCGCGGCTCCGAGTGGAGCGCGATCAGCACCTTGAACTCCTGGTGGGTGAGCCCGACGTGCCCGAGGCTGGTGGTGGCCGCTCGGTGGATGTAGCGGTCGACCTTGTCGATCCGGGTGACGATGCCCTCGACCTCGGGGTCGATCTGCGGCCAATTGGCCAGCGCCCGCCGTACGTGCTCATCGAGATCGTCGTCGGTCGGGCCGAGCGGCGATCCCGACCCGCCGAGCCCGCTCGGATGCTCGTTCGGCTCACGGGGCTTGCGCGTCGCCATCGAGTCCAGTTTACCCCGAATTTCCCTTGACAAACAGCTTTATATCAAGTAACTTTATATGCAGTTAGTTTTTCGGAAAGGACGGACCCCATGCAGATGCACCCGCAGATCACGCTCGAGATCGCCCGAGCCCACCAGACCGACCTCTTCGCTGCCAGCGAAGGGCGTTCCCGTCGCCCCAGCTCGCTCCGCGCCGCCGGCCGTGGCCACCTTCACGCCACCGCCAACGGGCGCGTCGGCGGTCTGACTCGCCATGGCACGCGGCCGACCCGACGGGCCGGCTGAGGCAGGGACGCGATCAATCGCCGCCGCCAGGCCCACCCCGATTTCGGGGTAGGCTCGGCGACGATGCCCGAACGATCGATCAGGCTGCCCGATGGCCGGCGGGTGCAGGGGTCGCTGGCGATCGCCCAGGCGCTGGAGGCATTTGCGCCTGATCCCTCGCTGTATCCGGCCGACCCCGAAGCCCGGTCCGCGGCCGAGGGGGCCGGCCACTGGGGCGAGAACGTCCTGCAACCGATTCCCCGCCGGCTGATCCGCTGGGGCCTGCGCCACCACCTCTCCCAGCGTCGCTGGTTCTCCGACGTGGCCAGCCCGCCCGACTACCCGGCCGCGCTGCCCGCGCGCTGGCTCCCCGCCGCGCCGTAATCCCACCCCGTGCTGCCCGAGGGCGAGATCACGATCGACGACCCAGGGGCGGCCGATGTCCGCGCCCTGCTGGAGCGCCATCTCGCCTTCGCCAACCTGCACACGCCGCCGCAGGACGTCCATGCCCTCGACGTGGACGCTCTGCTCGATCCGGCCGTGACCTTCTTCTCCTACCGCGCCGGCGGCGAACTGCTCGGCGTCGCGGCGCTGAAGCGGCTCGATCGCCATCACGCGGAGCTGAAGTCGATGCACACCGCCCAGGCGGCCCGCGGTCGTGGGGTCGGCCGCGCGATGGTCGATCACCTCCTCGGCGTGGCCCGCGAGCGCGGATTTCGCCAGCTCAGCCTCGAGACGGGGACCCAGGCGGCCTTTGCCCCCGCCCGGTCGCTCTACGCCGGCGCGGGCTTCAGGGTCTGTGGACCGTTCGGCGAATACCTCCCGAGTCCGAACAGCGCGTTCATGACCCTGTCGCTGACGATCCCCCGAGACAGCGACTAGCCGGCCTCGGCCCCGAGGTGCTCGCCGAAGAAGGTCAGGATCCGCCGCCAGGCGTCCTCGGCTGACGGATGGTGGTGGTCGAAGCGAGCCAGGTGCACGACCGTGCCGAGGACCGGTCCGGCGTTGATCCGGTTGAGGAAGCTGTGCCCCGCCTCGGCGTACTCCTTGACGTCGTGCGGCACGCCCAGCTCGGTCAGCGCCTGCTCGAGCCGCGCCGCGCGCCCCCTCAGCGTGACGTCCTTTCCTCCATAGCTGGCCACGATCGGGCAGGCGCCACGCAGCCGCTCGACGGTGTCGCGGGGCACCTCGCCGTAGTTGACCGAGGCCGCGGCGAACTGGTAGCGCGGGGCGCTCAGCAGAGCAAAGCCACCCCCCATGCAGAAGCCGATGATGCCTACCCGGCCGGTGCAGTCCTCGCGCGCATCGAGCCACCGCCTGGCCGCCTCGATGTCCTCATAGGCCTCTCCCCGACCCGACCGCGACGCCTGGAGGGTGGCCAACACGCAGCGAACGCCGCGGCCCGAGTAGAGGTCGGGTGCGAAGGCGAGATAGCCGGCGGCCGCCAGGTGGTCCGCTTGCTCGCGAATGTCGTCGCTGAGCCCCAGGGCGTCCTGGATCACCACGACGCCCGGCCACGGCCCCGCGCCGGTGGGGACCGCGAGGTACGCACCAAGCTCTGCCGACGATGCTTGATAGCTCAGCTCAGGCAAACGACCTCCATCCGGGGAGAAAACGATTCGGGGGGCGCCCGGCTGGACGCCCCCCGAAAATACTTCAGCCGTGCCCGAAGGCGAGGCCAGGAGCTACGCGCAGTTGCTCACGCCGCTGAAGGCAGAGGCCACCACGACGTCGGCCTTGAGCAACGGAACCTTGACGTGAATGGCGTTCACGGTGAGGGTGTTACCCGACTTGATCTGCTCGTTGAGCGTGATCGTCCCAAGGCCGAGATTGATCACGGTATTGGGCGGCGAGGCGATCGGATAGGTCGTGCCGTTGACCGTGATCGTCCCGCCTACGCTGCTGCCGAGCACGGTGCCGTGCGCACGGCACGAAGCGCTCGAGGTGGCGGTGATGACCTTGGCGTTGATGACCGGAAGGCCGGGCACCGTCAGATTCGCCCCCGCCACGCTCGCCGTCGAGGTCGCGCTTTCGGTGTTGAACGTGTCCACTTCCGCGTTCAGCACGGTCGCGCTGACCAGCGATGAGCTCGCGGAGACCGCGTTGAGCGCCGTGTGGGTCGTGTGGTTCGCCGAGATCAGACCGGTGTCGGGTCCAACCTTGGCGTTGATGCCCAGTAGCGACGTCGTGATGTCATACGCCCGGCCGCTTTCGATGTTGCTGGCGTTGGCCGACGCAACCGCTGGCAGCGCGAGCGCCGACAACGTCGCTCCAAGTACGGCCAGCCGCCGTACCCGAACTACGCCTCGCCCGCGCGAGTGCATTCCCGTAAGAGACATCTTTGTCTACCCCCTGCTCTGAGCCGCCGCGGCGGCTATATGTGTAATCAGCCGCGGCGCGGCTGCCCGTTCCTTGGACCAACCTCACACCGAGCGCGGAACAACCTGGATGAAGCCCCGTGCCAGGCCAGATCAGCCGTGTCCAAACCTGTACAGTGGAAACGGTAGGCGGCGATCTACAGAAAGTCAAGTGTTGTCGGTCAGCTGACAACAGTTGGCACGGAAGCCGGGCTGCGGCAAGCAGGTGCGGCGTCCTGCGGCGAAGGAACCCGCGCGCCCAGCCACCGCCTGAAACGTCGGTACTCTGAGCCGACCGCCCCGCGAGGTTCGAGGAAGTCATGTGCGGAATCATTGCTGTGCTACGCCGGTCGACGGATCGACCGCCACCCAAACCAGCTGAGCTGACCGCGCAAATGGAGCGCGGTGTCGCGGCCGCCCTCCATGCCGATGAGGCCCGTGACTCCTTCTCCGACTGCCTCGACCGCGCCCTCACGGACCTCGTGGCCGTCGACCATGCCCTGCGCGGCGTCCCCGGCCTGCAGTGCCTGCTCGAGCATCCCGACGTGGCGACGGATCTCGAGCGCCGCGCACGCAGCCTCGAGCACTGGATCGAGCAGCTCGAACAGCGGATCGACGCGGGCGCCGTGCCACTGGTGGGTGACTCGATCGAGGCGATCAACGCTCGGCTGCTGAAGGTCAAGGATGCGGTTTGGGCCATCCGGATGGAGCGGATCGCCCATGCCCACGCCGTCGCCCGGATGGTCGGCTCGAACCGTGCGTCGGTCGCGGCGATCGAGGCCTTCTCATCGGTCGAGATCGCCATCTCGGCGCTCAACCGGCTCGAGGTCCGCGGACGGGATTCCGCCGGCCTCCAACTGCTGGTCACCGGTCACGGGCTCGACCTGAGCCGGCCCGACATCGCACGGGAAATCGAGCGACGCAGCGATCCCCTGTTCAGGAGCGGCACGGTCGCCGCCCCGGACGGTCATCTCTGCTTCGTCTACAAGGTCGCGCGCGAGGTCGGTGAGCTCGGCGACAACACGCGAGAGCTGCGCTCGGCCATCCAGGCCGACGAACTGCTCCGGCGCGCGCTGGAGCATGAGCAGGCCCGGGTCACCGTGCTGGGTCATACCCGCTGGGCGAGCGTCGGTCTGGTCAACCAGGCCAACGCCCACCCGATCGACCAGGAGGAGTCGGGGAGCACTGAATCGCCCTGCGTGGTCGCCACCCTCAACGGCGACGTCGACAATCACCGCGAGCTGGTGGCCGAGCACGACCTGCGGATCCCCCCGGGGATCACCACCGACGCGAAGGTCATCCCGGCGCTGATCGCCCGGCAGATGGCCGATGGCCGCTCGCCGTCCGACGCTTTCACGCGCACGGTCGGCCAGCTCTACGGCTCGGTGGCGATCGCCGCGACGGTGGCCAGCCAGCCGTCCCAGCTGCTGCTGGCGCTGCGCGGCAGCGGCCAGACGCTCTGCATCGGACTGGCCGAGGACGCCTACATCGTGGCCAGCGAGCCTTACGGCGTTGTCGAGGAGAGCTCGCTCTACCTGCGGATGGATGGCGAGGCGATCAGCGAGACCGATGGGTCCGACGGCCAGATCGTGATCCTGGACGGCGAGCAGGCGGGAACGCTCGACGGGATCCGCCGGATTACCTACGGCGGCGAGTCGCTCCCCGTCGACGCCGGCGAGCTGCTGAGCACCGAGATCACCACACGCGACATTCATCGCGGCCGGCACCAGCATTTTCTGCTCAAGGAGATCTCGGAGTCGCCGAGCACGCTGCGCAAGACGCTGCGCGGGCGCATCGTCAAGGCCGATGGCCGCCTGGTCGTCCGGCTCGGCCCGGACAGCATGCCGTCCGAGCTGCGCGATCGCCTGGGGGCGGGCCAGATCCGCCGCATCATCGTGGTCGGCCAAGGTACCGCCGCGGTGGCGGGCACCGCGATCGCCGCCGCGATTCGCACCGCGCTGGTCGATACCCCGATCGAAGTCGTCGCCCAGCCGGCCAGCGAGCTGTCCGCGTTCGGCCTGTCCGACCGGATGGCTGACACGGTGGTGGTCGCCGTCAGCCAGTCGGGCACCACCACCGACACCAATCGCACGATCGATCTGGCCCGCGCGCGCGGGGCCGCGGTGCTCGCCATTGTCAACCGGCGCAGCAGCGACATCACCCACAAGGCGGACGGGGTCATCTTCACCTCCGATGGGCGCGACATCGAGATGAGCGTCGCCTCGACCAAGGCGTTCTACAGCCAGGTCGCCGCCGGCTTCCTGCTGTCCTTCGCACTGGCCGATGCCGTCGGCTGCGCCGATCGCGTCCGCGAGGACGAGTTGCTCTCGGCGCTGTCCGCACTGCCGGAGGCGATGGAGTCCGTGCTGGGCCGCCTCGACCGGATCCGGGCCCTGGCTCGGGAGTACGCCCCGCGCAAGCGCCACTGGGCGATCGTCGGCAACGGCCACAACCTGATCGCCGCCAGCGAGATCCGGATCAAGATGTCCGAGCTCTGTTACAAGTCGATCGCGCTCGACGTGACCGAGGACAAGAAGCACATCGACCTGTCCTCAGAGCCGTTGACGCTGGTCTGTGCGGCGGGCCTGACCGGATCGGCGGCATCGGACGTGGCCAAGGAGGTGGCGATCTTCCGCGCCCACAAGGGCGTGCCGATCGTGATCGCCACCGAGGGCACCGAGGCGTTCGCCGGCGACGAGGCGCTGCTGTCCGTGCCCCATGTGCACGGCGAGGTCGCGTACGTGCTCTCGACGATGGTGGGACACCTGTTCGGCTATGAGGCGGCGATGGCCATCGACGCTCAGGCCCGGCCGCTCCGGGAGGCACGCGCGACCGTCGATTCCGCGGCGCAGCGAGCCACCACGGCCGATGAGGCCCTCGGGATCATCCGGGTCGAGCTCGCCCCGCAGATCGGGTCCTTCCGGGAGAAGCTGTGGGCCGGCCTGTACAACTCGGCGCTCGAGCCGGCCACCACGGCTCGGCTGGCGGCGGTGTTCAGCTACGTCGAGGGCGCCACACCGCTGGATCTGTACGACCGCGAGTTCCAGAAGGTCGGCAGCCCCAGCAACGTCCTCAACGATCTCACTGCATTCCTCACGCTGGCCATCGACGAGGTGGCGCGACCGATCGACACCATCCGGCATCAGGCCAAGACCGTGACCGTGGGTATCTCCCGCTCCGACGAGGCGCTGTTCACGGTGCGTCTGGTCGGCCACATCCTGGAGGCGGGAGCGGCGCGGGGCCGGCTCAGCTACGTCAACCTCCGGACGCTGGCCGCGCTGGATCTGGCCGTGGCCGAGGTGAAGGGCTACACCCGGTACCGCATCGACTCCCTCCCGGACACTCGGGAGATGTCGATCGTCGTGGTCGACCAGGGGGGCGAGGCGCGCGGGCTGCGCTCGCGGACCGAGTCCGATTCCAGTCTGCGCGGCACCAAGAAACTCGTCGTGGAGGAGCGCGAGGTGCTGGTGGCCCGCGGCCGCAGCGACGGGCGGATGGTGGTGTTCGTGCCCGAGGTCAACGCGGGGATCACCACCGGCCTGACGTTGCTCCATGTCGAACTGCACGAGCGATTGGACGTGGGTCGCACCCGCCGCGTGCTGGACGGTTACCGGCGGCGGTTGACCACCCTGACCAGCGCCGTCAGGGAGACCGAGAGCAGCTTCGACGAGGAGCGGCTGGCCCTCCTACCGCTCGACGTCCTGCTCACCGAGCCGGTCAGCATCCTGGCCGACCAGTGGCGCCGCCTCGACGAACCGGATACGTTGCGGGCGGGCGAGCCCACGGCCGAAGGTGGGCATTTGCGGACGTAGGAAGTATTGGGGGTTGGGATCAGATGGAGGTTGAGGCCGAAGTGCCGTGATCCGGTGGGCGCGTGCGGGTCGGATCGCCCGGGCGCTGCGCCCGGTGTTCGCCAACCCACAGCTGCGCCGGATCGAGCTCGCCTTCGCCGCGTTCAACTCCGCCGAGTGGGGCGTGTGGATCGCCATGCTCGTCTATGCCTACCGGCATGGCGGCACGCTGGCGGCGGGCCTGGTCGCGCTGGTCCAGCTCGCGCCCTCGGCCGTGTTCGCGCCGATCGGCGCGACCCTCGCGGACCGCTACCCGCCGGCGCGGGTGCTGGCGCTCGGCTACGTCGCCCAGACGGCCGCGATGGGGGCCACCGCGGTAGCCATGGTGGTGTCCGCGCCACCGGTGCTCGCCTATGCGCTGGCGGCACTTGCCGCCACCGCCGTGACGATCACCCGCCCAACCCAGGCTGCCCTGATCCCGTCACTGGTACGCAGCATCGACGAGCTGACCGGGGTCAACGTCGTCTCGGGCTGGATCGAGAGCCTCAGCCTGATGGTGGCCCCCGTGGTCACCGGCGTGCTGCTGGCCATCAGCGGACCGGCCGCGGTGTTCGGGGTGATGGCCGGGGCCGGCGCGGTCGCCGCGATCCTGGTGGCTCCGCTGCCGGGAGTGCGGCGGCCGCCGCGGACGGGGTGGGGGGAAACGGCGGCGGGAGCGCAGGCGCCGGGGGCCTCAGCGCCTCGCCCCGAGCCGGCCCTCCGGCAGCTGGTCTCCGTCACCCGCACCGTCTTGCACCACCGCTCGGCTCGGGTGCTGATCTCCCTGCTCGGCGCGCAATTCGTGGTGCTCGGTGCCCTCGACGTCCTGTTCGTTGTCCTGGCGGTTCGGGTGCTCGGCCTGGGCGGCGCGGGGACCGGCTACCTGAACGCGGCCTTCGGCGCCGGCGGGGTGCTGGGGATCCTGGCCACGATCCGGATGATCGGCCGGCCGCGGCTGGCGCCTCCGCTCGCCGTGGCCGCGCTGGTGTGGGCGGCGGCGTTCGTGGCGCTCGGCCTGTGGCCGACCGTGCTCGGCGCCTTCGGGTTGCTGGCCGTGGCCGGCGCTGCCCGTAGCTTGCTCGATGTGACGGTTCGGAGCCTGTTGCAGCGCACCGTGTCGGCCGACGTGCTGGCTCGGGTGTTCGGGCTGATAGAGACGCTCGACTCCGCGGGGCTGGCGATCGGCTCGCTGCTCGCGCCGGGACTGGTGGCGTTGCTCGGGCCGAGCGGCGCGATCGCCGGTCTGGCCGCGATCTTTCCCGTCCTCCTGCTGCTGACCGGTCCCGCCCTGAGACACATCGATGCCGACGCCGACGTGCCGATCGTCGACATCGCGCTGCTGCGCTCGCTGGCGATCTTCGAGTCGGTCGGCGCACCCGTGCTCGAGGGCCTGGCCCGCGCGTCGGTCAACCTCGAGATCGCCGCCGGGCACTGCCTGATCCGCGAAGGCGAGGCCGGCGACCGCTACTACGCGATCGCCGACGGCACGCTCACCGTGACGAAGGCAAACGAGTTGCTGAACACGGTCGGGCGTGGGCACGGCGTCGGCGAGGTGGCGCTCCTGGCCGGCGTCCCGCGCACGGCCACGGTGACCGCGCAGACGCCCGCGATGCTGCTGGCGATCGACGCGGACCAGTTCATAAAGGTCGTCACCCAGCATCCATCCAGCGCTCGCGTCGCCGGCAACCTGGTGCGCGAGCGCCTGACGACGGCGCGTTAGTCGTGCTCCGTGCAGGCACGAGCTTCATTCGATGAAGTCTGGTGCGAGAGCCTTGACCGGAACGGTCGCCGGCCCAGCGAACCTTGGCGCGAAACGCGCGTCTGGTGCGCCGGTACGCGCCAAACATCGATCGATGACGCTTGACCACCGCACTCCGGGCGAGTAATTCGCCATCGCGCCAAGCACCAGATTCGCATCCGCAGGCTGGTCGCGCCCGCCGTTCCCGCCGCCTGAGCGAGCTATCGTGTCG
The DNA here is from genome assembly GCA_963808605.1 of uncultured Solirubrobacterales bacterium. GTDB lineage: Bacteria > Actinomycetota > Thermoleophilia > Solirubrobacterales > Solirubrobacteraceae > Palsa-465. The sequence goes on along the minus strand of CAWEGQ010000006.1, from coordinate 222,552 downwards.
GGCGTGCCCCTGTCGCTGATCGAGTTTCCCGCCGACGACCCGGAGCGGGCCAGGAGCTTCTGGGAGGGCGTGCTCGGCGTCGAGCTCGACGCGCGCCGCGACGGGGAGGGCAGCGGCTGGCAGACACACGAAGACGGACCGGCGCTCGGGGTTCACGAGCGCGGCCGCGGGCCCGGCGACACGTTCTCGCTCCCCTACTTCGTCGTGGACGACATCCCGGCCGCGCTGCAGCGGGTGCAGTCGCATGGCGGCAGCGTGGTGCATCCCGGCGAGGCGTGGGCCATCTGTCGCGACTCCGAGGGCAGCCCGTTCGGGCTCGCCCGTAGCGCCTGACCCGCCCGCGCGGCGCGGCTGATACGCCTTTTTTGCGTATGTCAGGTTGACCTGCGCGATTCGATCCGCATAGGATGGCCCGCGGAGGCGGACAAACCGCGTCACACCGGCTGAACGCGAGGCGCGACTCAGCCGGCGAAAGGAACAACTTGGGGCATAGACGGATCGGGCCGCGGTCGCGTGTCGTCGCTGGGCTGGTTCTCATCGCCGGTTTCGCGGCGCTCGTGGCGCCGTCGCCGGGCGCCGCGCGATTGGACTCCGCCCGGCCTCGCTTGCACTCGGCCCCGGCGCGGTCCCGCGTCGACTCCGCCCGGCCCCATTTCGACTCCGCCCGTCCCCACTTCGATACCCCGCCGGTGATCATCCCGCGGGACACCAGCGGCGTGCGGGTGCCGGCCCAGGAGCGCCATGGCGAGCAGCCCCACCTTGGCACCACCGGTCCGGCCTGGACCTTCATCGGACCCCGCCCGGTGATCGACATGACCTACGGCGGCCCCACGGGCCGGGTCTCCGGACGCGTGACCGCGCTGACCACGCTGCCCGGCAGCCCGTTCGACATCTACGCGGGCACCGGCGGAGGCGGGGTCTGGAAGAGCACCGACCAGGGTGGAACCTGGATACCCATCACCGATCAGGCCGCCAGCCTCTCGATCGGCGCGCTGGCCAGCGACACCACCAGCCAAGCCGTCTACGCCGGCACCGGCGAGGACGATTTCAGCGCCGACTCGATTCCCGGGGTCGGGATCCTGCGGCTGGTCAACACGACGGTGACCAACGTGGCTCCCAACCTGGCAGGCGCCACCATCGGCGGCCTGGTCGTGGACCGGACCACCGCCCACGCCACGTTGCGGCTGTTCGCCGCGACGAGCCTCGGCCTCTACTCGTCCACCGGCGGCGGGTCGGGGTCCTGGCACGCGAACCCCGGTTTCGCCACAGCCGTGGCCAACAACTCCCTGCCCAGCCATGCGACCAGCGTGATCCAGGACCTGACCAAGCCGGCCAAGTTCTTCACCGCTGTCGGCGCCGCCTGCCGCAACGGGGAGAACGAGGCGGCGATCCTGTCCAGCACCAACAAGGGCGCGAGCTGGACCCCGGTGCTGGACGTCCCGGGCGCCGCCCGGATCGTGGTGGCCAGCGGCCCGAACAACACGGAATACGCCATGGCCGCACAGTGCAACGGCGACCTCTACAACATCTGGAAGTCGACCACCGGCGGCGGTGCGGGGAGCTGGACCCCGATTCCGGCCAGCTATCCCTACGACCTGTTCGACCCGCAGGGTGGCGGCGGCCAGGGCTGGTACGACATCGCCATCGGCGTCGATCCCACCAACGCCAATCACGTCGTGTTCGAGGGGGTCGACGTATTTGCCACCTCGGACGGCGGTAACAGCGTCCACGTGATCGGCCACGTCTACAACAACGGACCGATCCACCCGGACTTCCATGCGATCCTGTTCACCGGCGCCAACTCGTTCTACGCCGGCAACGACGGCGGCGTCTGGTCGACCGCCGACCTCGGCGGCACCGGCGCGCCCGCCGACTGGAACAACCTCAACAACACGCTCGGAACAACACAGTTCTACGCGGGCAGCGCGCTGGACAGCGGCGACGTGCTGGGCGGAGCCCAGGACAACGGCAACAGCGGCTTCTTCAACGGTCCCACCACGGCCTGGCCGAAGTACACGATCGCCGGCGACGGCTTCTTCACCGCGCTCGACTACACGGGCGGATCGACCACCATCTTCGGCGAATACGGGCAACTGGGCCTGCTCCAGGGCGACTCCTCGGCCGCGGCGACATCGAACCCGATCAGCCCGTGCGCCGGGGGTAGCTGCGGCACGGCGGCGTTCAGCGCGCCGTTCGTCCTGGACCCGAGCAACCCGAAGCGGCTCCTGGCCGGCTCGACCAACCTCTACGAGAGCAAGAACTCCAGCGGCACGTACACCGGTGGCTCCGGCGCCGGCGCCTGGACCACGATCGGGACCAACCTGACCTACGGCACGGCGCATTCCTACCTGTTCAATTCCCGCGACTCGCTCTCGTCGATCTCGGTCGCACCCCACGGCGAGTCAAACGTGATCTACACGCTCAGCGCTCAGGGCCGAGCGTTTCGCACGCTCGACGACCAGCACTTCAGCGACGTCACCTCGAACCTGCCCCCGGCGAATCCGGCCACGGCGACGGCCGGATGGCCATGGGCCAGCCAGATCGCCGTCAATCCGTGGAACACCGACGAAGCATGGGTTGGCATCACCGGCTCGCACGTCGGCCACGTCTGGCACACCGATGACGGCGGGTTCAGCTGGCAGGACATCACCGGCAACCTCGGCGACATCCCGGTCACCAGCGTCCTCCCGGATCCCCGGCAGAAGAATGTCCTCTACATCGGCACCGCGAACGGCGTCTACGTCTGCGTGACCTGCGGCGGCGGAGCCGCGACGGGCATCTGGCAGCACTACGGCACGGGCCTGCCAGCGGTCTGGGTCGGCCAGCTCACGATGAGCCGGGACACCAAGGAGATCCTCGCCTGGACGCACGGTCGCAGTGTCTGGACGATCCCCACCAGCCTCCCGCCCGGAGTCGGCACGGTCACCGAGTTCCCCACCACTGGAACGACCAGCGGGATCGCGAACGGGCCGAACGGCGTGTGGTTCACCGACGGGACCAAGGTCGGGGTAGCCGCGATCGACGGAACGATCAAGGAGTACCCGATTCCCGGCGCCGTTTCGCTCCAGGACATCACCCTCGGCTCCGACGGGAACATGTGGTACACGGACTCCGGGGCGGACTTCTTCGGCAAGATCAAGCCTGACGGGACGGGAATCCAGACCTTCGCGACCTTCCAGCCGAACGGCGCTCCGCGCGGCATCGCCACCGGTCCGGACGGCAATCTCTACATCTGCGCACCCGGCACCGCCGGCGCCGCCAGCCAGATCTACGTCGAGAGCACAGCCGGAGTCGAACTCAACCGCCAGCCGGTGCCGACCGCTGGGTCAAAGCCTTACGAGATCGTCAACGGAGGCGACGGGTTCCTGTATTTCACCGAGTTCGCCTCCTCGGTCGTGACCGGCACCAATGGCCAAATCGGCGTGATCACCCCGAGCCCGTTCTCGATCACCGAGGTCGCGCTGCCCAACAACACCTTCGGCCCGCTCGGCATCGGTCTCGGGCCGGACGGCCATGTTTGGTACACGGAGTATGGGAACGGTCACATCGGGAGGGTGACGGGCCACGGTCCGGCCACCGGCGTGCAGGAGTTCCCGGCCGGCGGAGGCGTCCACGGACCCAGCGGATTGGCCACCGGATACGACCGCCAGCTGTGGCTGGCCGAGGACGGCGCGGCCACCACGCTGGAGCGTTTCGACCCGACGACCCACGCGATCAAGTCCTACACGCTGCCGACCAGCGCCTACGAGATCATCACCGGGCCCGACGGCAACCTCTGGTACACGACCCAGGCGGGCAAGCTCGGCCGGCTCGAGCTGTCGCTGAGCTGATCGGGGCCGAATGTCGATCACGGCTCGACAGCCATTCGGGACCCGCATCGCGGCGCTGACCCTGCTCGCCCTGATGACGGTGGTGCTGGCGCTGGGCGCGCTCACCCCCGCAGCCGCGCGCGCCGCCCTGTCCTGGTCGGCTCCGATCCGCGCCGACAGCACGACTGCCCAGCCGCTGGCCGCCGTCGCCTGCCCAGGAGCCAGCCAGTGCACCGCCGTCGACGCCCACGGTCAGGCGGTCACCTTCAACCCGACATCGCCCGGCAGTCCCACGCCGGCCACGGTCGACGCCGGCCAACCCCTGGCCGCCGTCGCCTGCCCGGGCGTCAGCCAGTGCACGGCAGTCGACGCCGCCGGCCGCGAGGTGACCTTCAACCCGACATCGCCCGGCAGCCCCACGCCGGCCACGGTCGACGCCGGCCAACCCCTGGCCGCCGTCGCCTGCCCGGGCGTCAGCCAGTGCACGGCAGTCGACAACGCCGGCCGCGAGGTCACCTTCAACCCGACATCGCCCGGCAGCCCCACCCCCGCCGCCGTGGACACCGGGCACTCACTCACCGCAATCGCCTGCGCGGCGGGCAACCAGTGCACCGCCGTCGACAATGCCGGTCGCGAGGTCACCTTCAACCCGACATCGCCCGGCAGCCCCACCCCCGCCGCCGTGGACACCGGGCACTCACTCACCGCAATCGCCTGCGCGGCGGGCAACCAGTGCACCGCAGTCGACGCCAACCGCCGCGAGGTCACCTTCAACCCGAGCTCGCCGGGCAGTCCCACCCCCGCGAGTGTCGACGCCGGAAGCCACGGACTGGCCGCCGTCGCCTGCCCGTCGGCCGGGCAGTGCACGGCGCTGAACAGCGCGGGCGGCGAGGTAACGTTCGACCCAACGGCGGCGACGTCGCATAACCCGACCGTGGTCCTGGGCTCCGGCGCCACGGCGATCGCCTGCCCTGCGGCTGGCCAGTGCACCGCCGTCGATCACGCCGGCCGCGCCGTCAGCTTCAACCCGGCCTCGCCCGGAGCGCCCAGCCCGGCGACGATCGACGCCGCCGGCTCGAGCTCGCCGACCCGGATCGCCTGCGCCTCGGCCACTCAGTGCACGGCCGTCGACCAGATCGGTCAAGAGGTCACCTTCAACCCGGGCGCCCCGGCGTCCCCGTCCCCGGTCAGCATTGACGCCGGCGCCAGCGCGGTCGGCGGACTGGTTGGCGTGGCCTGCCCCGCACCGACCCAGTGCACCGCGATCGACGGCGGCGGCAATCTGCTCACCTTCAACCCCACCGCCCCCGGGAACCCCAGTCCGGTCACGCTCGAGGGCGGCCTGGTCCCGTTCACCGGCCTGGGAAATGTGCTCGCCTGCCCGTCGACCACCCGTTGCGTCGCCGTCGATACCGCCGGTAATGAGATCACCTTCAACCCGGCGTCGCCGGGTATGCCGTCCCCGGCGGCGGTCGACACCGGCTCTGGCCTGAACTCGGTCGCGTGTCCCTCCCCCACGCTCTGCATCGCCGTCGACTACGGCGTGACGGTTCCGCCCGGCACCTCCGGTCCGGCCCAGGAGGTCACGTTCGACCCCACCGCCCCGGCCTCGGCCACCGCCGCGCCTGTGGACCCGAGTGCACTGACCAGCGTGGCCTGCTCAGCCACGACTTCCTGTAGCGCGGTCGACCTGCAAGGGCATGAGGTGACCTTCAGCCCGGCCTCGCCGGGAACCCCGACCCCGGTATCGCTCGGCGCCGGGCTGACTCCGCCGCTGGGTATCGCCTGCTCGTCGGCGACCAAATGCACCGCGGTCGACTCGGGAGGTTCAGAGAGCAGCTTCAACCCGAGCGCGCCAGGCTCTCCGGCCTCGGTCAGCATCGATCCCGGTTCGGGCCTGACCGCGGTCACCTGCCCGGGGCCGACGCAGTGCACGGCGGTCGATTTGGGCGGGGCCGAGGTCAATTTCAACCCCGCCTCACCCGGTTCGCCGACACCGGCGGCCGTCGACCGCAACAGCCGGAGCCGGCTCAGTTCGGTGGCCTGCGCTTCTCCCACCCAATGCACCAGCGTCGACGGGACCGGCCAGGAAGTCACCTACAACCCGGCCTCCCCCGGCGCCGCGACGCCTGCCACGGTCGACGGTAGCCGCGCGCTCGCCGCGGTCGCCTGCTTCGCTGCCTCGCAGTGCACGGCCGTGGACGCGACCGGGCGCGAGGTCAACTTCAATCCGGTCACTCCCGGCACGCCAACGCCCGCGCTGGTCGACTCGGTCGGCACGCCGGTCGCGATCGCCTGCCCGCTGGCCAACCAGTGCACGATCGTGGACGACGGCGGGAGCGAGGTCACGTTCAACCCCGCTTCGCCAGGGTCACCCGCGCCGGCGGGGATCGACAGCAGTCAATCGCTGACCAGTGTCTCGTGCCCGTCGCCATCCCTTTGCGTCGCCGTGGACGACGGAGGCCAGAGCGTGAAGTTCAACCCCACCTCGCCCGGCTCGCCAGCGCCGGTCCTGGTCGACGCCAGCGCCAACAACGTCCTGGCCGCGATCGCCTGCGCGTCCACGATCCAGTGCACCGCCGTCGACGCAGGGGGTAGCGTGGTCACCTTCAACCCGGCCTCCCCCGGTTCGCCTACGCCGGCCCTCATCGACGGCAGCGGGGTACCGGCCGCCATCGCCTGCGGGTCGGGCGGCCAGTGCGTCATCATCGACGACGCCGGGCAGCAGATCACCTTCAACCCCACCACGCCCGGGACCCCCCCCGCCCAGCCGATCGACAGCGGCGCGGCCCTCACCGCCGTTGCCTGCACGTCCGCCACACAGTGCAACGCTGTCGACGCGCGCGGGCAGACGCTGACGTTCAACCCGACGGCCCCCAGCAGCCTGTCACCGGTCACGATCGACTCCGGCAGCGCCCTGCAGAGCATCGACTGCGCGTCAAGCGCGCAGTGCACCACGGTCGACGGCACCGGGCATGAGGTGACGTTCAATCCCGCCTCCCCTGGTAGCCCGGTCCCGGTCTCCATCGACAATGCCAACCTCGCCGGCGTCGCCTGTCCATCCGGCTCCCAATGCACGGCCGTCGATGACAACGGGCTCGAGATCACGTTCAATCCCATATCCCCTGGATCGCCCACGACGGCTTCGGTCGGCAACGGCACTCAGCTCAGCGCCGTCGCCTGCCCGTCCAGTTCGGTGTGCGTCGCGATCGACCCCGCCGGCGACGAGGTGGTGTTCAACCCGAGCTCTCCCGGCTCGGCGGCGCTGATGGCCGTTCCCAGCGACGGCACCGCGTTCTCTGCTCTGTCATGCCCGTTGCCCGCGCAGTGCACCGAGGTCTCCGCCAACTTCGGCGGCGGCGGCACGGAGGCCACGTTCAACCCCGCGTCGCCGGGCACCGCCACCAGCCTCGACACCGCGGGCGCGCTGATCGGAGTCTCCTGCCCGTCGAGCTCGCAGTGCACCGCCACTGGAGCGGGTGGGACGGCGACCACGTTCAACCCGAACACACCCGGCACCCCGACCCCAGTCACGATCGACGCGCAGGGCGTCGGCAGCGTCGCCTGCCCGGCCACCAACCAGTGCGTGGTGATGGCGACCGGTGGTCACGACGTCGAAGGGAATCCGACCGTCCCGGGGAGTTGGAGCATCGCGCCGATCGCCGGAGCGAACGCGCTCAACGCCGTCGTCTGCCGGTTCACCTCGCAGTGCGTCGCCGTGGACCAGACCGGACATGCCTTCCTCGGGACAGGCGGCACCCCGCCCCCGCCACCACCGGTGAAAGTCACCGCTCCGACGATCTCCGGCGTAGCGCAGCAGGGGCAGACCCTGACCGAGACGCACGGGACCTGGACGAACGCCCCCACCAGCTTCACCTACCAGTGGGAGGACTGCGACACCGGCGGCAACGCCTGTGCGCCGGTTGCCGCCGGCGGCACCGCCCAGACGTACGCGCTGGGCGCCGGCGACGTGGGCCACACGATCCTGGTGCAGGAGACGGCCAACAACGGCGGAGGCCCCAGCCTGCCGGCCAGCTCCAACCCGACCGGCGTCGTGACGTCCTCCAATCCCCCGCCGAACGCACCGGCGAACCAGTCGCCGCCGACCGTCTCGGGCTCGCTGACCGTCGGGCAGACGCTGTCGACATCGACCGGCGGCTGGTCGGGCACCGCCCCCATCTCCTACGCCTACCAGTGGCAGCGTTGTGCTCCCGGCTGCTCGAACATAGCCGGCGCCACCCACAGCGCCTACACGCTGACGGCCGCCGATCTCGCGGCGAAGCTCAGGGTCGCGGTCACCGCCGGCAACAGCGCCGGCCACGCCACGGCCGACTCGGGACAGGTCGGACCGATCGTGGCGGCGGGGCCGACCGCCGGCCAAGTCAGGCGTTACTGGCCAAGGCGGCCACCGCCTCGGGCAAGGGGGCGAAGCTCAAAGCGCTGCTGAAGGCCGGTGGCTACTCCTTCTCACTCACCGCGCCGGGCGCCGGACGCTTGGTGATCGTGTGGGCGACCGTGCCGAAGGGCAAGCACTCGAAGAAGCCGACGACGGTGGCCAAGGCGACCATCGTTTTCCACCATGCCGGCGCGGCCAAGCTGAAGGTCGCGCTGACGGGGGCCGGGCGCAAGCTGTTGAAGAAGGCCGCCTCGATCAAACTCAAGGACACCGCCACCTTCACCCCGGCCGGCCAGAAGTCGACCAGCCTGTCCAAGGCACTCACCCTCAAGCGCTGAGAGCACCAGGTCGGCGACAGGCGTCCCGTTCGGCAGGCGGAGCGAAGCGCGACAATCGACGGGTTGCCCGTGCGACGACCCAACGCTAACCGACGAGCGACGCTGGCCACGCTGCTCCTGGCCGGCGTGCTGGCGGTGATCCTGGCGGTGGCCCTGGCCACGGGCGATCCGTCGACCCCGACCGGGGCGGGCCCGGCCGGCGCCACGGTCACCCTCCGCGCGGGCACGGTGAAACTGCCGCGGTCGTTCTTCGGGCTCTCGATCGAGTATCCGGAGCTCCCGATGTTCGAGCGCTTCCGGCCCGCGTTCGAGCGCTTCCTCTCGCTCGTGCGTATCGCCGGCAACGGACCTCAGGTGATCCGCATCGGGGGCAACTCGGCCGACCTCACGTTCTGGAACCCGGGCAAGCAGAGCCTGCCGCCGCACGCGTTCGTGCTCACCGACGCCTGGTACCGGCAGACCGCCGTGCTCGTGCGCCAGCTGCGTCTGCGCCTGCTCCTCGATCTCGGGTTGCGCCACAGCACCGCCGCCGCGGCGGCGAGACAGGCCGCCGCCGCGCAGGCGCGCCTGCCCAGCAACAGCGTCGCCGGCTTCGAGATCGGCAACGAGCCCGACCATTACGGCAACGGCTATTCGATCGCCGATTACGTGCGCGACTTCCGCGCCTACCGGCAAGCCCTGGCCCGGGTCGCTCCCGCGGTCCCCGCGCTGGGCCCGGCCATCACCCGCGTCCCGACCGACACCGATTGGCTGCGAGCCGTGCTCAGCGGCGATCATGCCCAGCTCGGCGTCCTGACCGGTCACCGCTATCCGCTCGGCGCCTGCGCACACCCGGGTCAGCCGCTCTATCCGACGGTCCCGAAGCTGCTCAGCGAGCGCGTCGCGGCCGGGTTCGCGCAGTCGGTCCGGCCCGCGGTGTTGATCGCCCACGCGGCCCGGCGGCCCTTCAGACTGGACGAGTTCAATTCGGTCACCTGCGGCGGCGTACCCGGCGTGAGCAACACGTTCGCCACCGCGCTGTGGGCGCCCGACGCGCTGTTCGAACTGCTCCAGACCGGGATCGACGCGGTCAACCTGCACATCCGCTCGACCAAGATCAACGGACCATTCGCGCTCACCGCCCAGGGACCGAGGCCGCGTCCGCTGTTCTACGGCCTGGTCCTGTTCGCGCGCATGCTCTCCCCGGGCGGCCGGCTGCTGCGGCTCGCCGTCCACGCTCCGTCCTCGATCGACCTGAAGGCCTGGGCGGCCCGGGTCCCCGGGAACGTCCTGCACGTGCTGCTGATCGACAAGAGCCGTCGTCCGGTGAGCGTCGACCTGCGCCTACCGGCTGGCGCGCCGGCCACGGTCCAGCGGCTGCTGGCCCCCTCGCCCTCCTCCACCCGCGGCGTGACCCTCGCCGGTCAGCGGCTCGGACCCGACGGGCGCTGGCGTGGCCGACCGGCGATCGAGACGGTGGCGCACAGACCCGGCGGGTATCGGGTCTCTGTGCCCGGCTACAGCGCCGTGATGCTCAGCGTCAAGCTGAACTGACCGCGGTCGGACCCTACGAGCGGCGGTCCGGGCGCTCCAGCTGCACGCGGCGCTCGAGCACCTCGAGCGCGGCCAGCCGCTGATCCAGCGAAGGATGGGTCGCCACGAGTCTGCGAGCCAGCCGGTTGTCGGTGTACCACTTCGAGCGGCGCGGCTCGGCGGCGACGAGCTGGAAGGAGTTCAGGGCGGTCGCCTCGCGCAGGTCGGCCGACGGCAGCCGGCCGAGGGCACCCGAGACCTTCAGCAGTGCGGACGCCAGCGCGGAAGGCCGGCCGGTGATGGCGCACGCGCCTCGATCGGCGACCAGCTCGCGCGAGCGTGAGAGCGCGCTGGTCCCGACGCGTGAGCACAGTCCGATCAGTCCGGCGATCATCGCGCCGACCTGGAGTGGCAACCAGCCACCCCGGCCCGCCCGCCGAGCGCCGGTGAGCAGCAGCGCGCCGGGCATCCCGACGACCGTCATCACCGCCGCGTCGTGATTGGCGACGTGACTGAGCTCGTGGGCCAGCACGGCGCGCAGCTCGTCGCCGTCGAGCAGGTCCAGCAGCGCCTGCGTGACGTGCAGCCGCGGGGTGGCGCCCGGCACCTGCACGATCCAGCTGTTGGGCTGCCGCTGGGTCTCGAGGACGATCTCGGGGCGCGGCAGGTCGGCCGCCAGGCAAAGGCGCTCGACCGTGGCGAATAGCTCCGGGGCTGCCTGGCGGTCCACGACGGTGCCGACTGGCGTCCGGCCGCGCTCCCTGACGGTGACCCCCACTCCGAGGACCAGCGCCACGATCACGCCGATCAGGATCTGCTGAGGCAGCGCCAGGATGACCGCGAGGAGAAGTCCGATGACGAGTAGCGGGGTGAGCACCGCCGCCAGGAGCATCCGCACCAGCAGCGAGCGATCACCAAGTTTCGCCATGCTGCACATGCTACTCGCCTCGTCAGGTCGGCTCGGGGCGTTCTGTCCCCTCGCGCCGACCTCATTCGTCGTAGAGACGACAGCCATCCAAAAGGAGGACCCAATGAAGTACGCACTGTTGATCTACACGGACCCGGCATCGGGCAACGGCATCAGCGCCGCGGAGCAGGATTCGATCACCGCCGAGTACATGCAAATCAGCCAGGACCCCGGAATCCGCGGCGGCGAGCAGCTGCAGCCGATCGATGCCGCCACCACGGTGCGCGTCGACGGCGCGCAGACGCTGACCACCGATGGCCCGTTCGCGGACACCAAGGAGATCCTGGCCGGCTTCTACCTGCTCGAGGCGGATGACCTCGACGGCGCGATCGGAGTGGCCGCGCGAATCCCCGCGGCTCGCATGGGCGGCTCGGTCGAGGTCCGGCCGATCGTGGAGCGCCAGTCCTGATCGAGCAGGTCTTCCGCGCCGAGTGGGGTCGCGTGCTGGCCTCCCTGATCGGCTTCCTCGGCGGCGATTTCGATCTCGCCGAGGACGCCGTTCAGGAGGCCTTCGCGATCGCCGCGGAGCGCTGGCCGCGGACCGGCGTCCCGGCCAACCCGGGCGCCTGGCTGATCACGACCGCCCGCAACCGCGCGATCGATCGCCTCCGCCGCGACCGCACGCTGGCCGCCAAGACCCGCCAGCTCGCCCCCTCCGAGGCGGCCCACGAAGACCCAGACTTTCCCGACGACGACATGACGATCCCCGACGACCGGCTCGAGCTGGTGTTCACCTGCTGCCATCCGGCGCTGTCCACCGAGGCTCAGGTCGCGCTGACCCTGCGAGCGCTGGGCGGCCTGACCACAGAGGAGATCGCCCGCGCGTTCCTGGTTTCGCCGGAGACGATGAAGCGCCGGCTGACCCGGGCCAAGAGCAAGATCACCACGGCCGGGATCCCCTTCGCGGTGCCGGCGGACCACCTGCTGCCCGAGCGGCTGGCCGCCGTGCTCGCGGTCGTCTACCTGATCTTCAACGAGGGCTATTCGGGTCGCTCTGACCTCGCCGCGGAGGCGATCCGGCTCGGTGTGGTGCTCGTCGGCCTGATGCCCGATGAGCCCGAGGTGCTGGGGCTGCTCGCGCTGATGCGGCTGCACGACTCCCGGCGGGCGGCGCGCTTCGCCGGCGGAGAGCTGGTCCTGCTGGCCGATCAGGACCGCTCGCTGTGGGACGCCGCCCAGATCGAGACCGGGCGGGCCGAGCTCGATCGCGCGCTCGAGCTGCGAGGGCAGCGCCACGGTCCGGGTGGGATCTACATCCTGCAGGCCGCGATCGCCTCGTTGCAGGCCGACGACGTGCTCGACTGGCCGCAGATCGCCGCGCTCTACGGCGAGCTGGTGCGGGTCTCCGGCTCGGCCGTCGCGGAGCTCAACCGCGCGGTCGCGGTCGCGGAGGCGGAGGGCCCGGCCGCCGGGCTGGAGATCGTCGACGCGCTCGATCTCGACGGCTACCAGTACCTCCACTCGACCCGAGCCGATCTGCTGCGCCGGCTGGGCCGCCGCGACGAAGCCCGGGCGGCCTACCGCCGCGCCCTCGAGCTCGCCCGCCCCGGGCCCGAGCGCGGCTTCCTCGAACGCCGGCTTGCCGAGCCGTGAGCCGCGGGCGACCGCCCGCGCGCCTCGGTTAGCCCGTGCGGGCCGCGATCAGCTCGCGGACGACGTCGACGATCAGATCGACGTCCTCGCGCTGGGTGCGCCAGCTGACGATCGCCGGGCGCAGCGCGACCTTGCCGTCGTACGTGGTCGTGCCGGCCAGGATCCTGCCGTCGGTCAGCAGCGCCGCGCCGAGCTCGCGGTTGAGCGCGTCGAGCCGGTCCTCGGGCCAGCCCGGCGGGCGGGCACGGAAGCAGACGATGTTGAGCTGGACCTCGGCCAGGCGCTCGAGCTCGGGGGCCTCGTCGACCCGGGCGGCGAGGTGGTGCGCCAGCGCGACGTGCCGCTCCACCATCGCCCGGTACCCCTCGCGGCCATACGCCCGCAGGGTCGCCCACACCGCCAGCGAGCGGGCTCGGCGGGAGTTCTCGGGGGAGATGAAGCCGAAGCTGGGATGCGCCTCCCCGACCACCGGGAGATAGGGCGCGCCCACGTTGAGCGCCCGCGGCAGGCGCTCGGTCTCGCGGACGAAGGCGAAGCCGCAGTCATACGGGACGTTCAGCCACTTGTGGCCGTCGGAGATCACGGAGTCGGCGCGTTCCACGCCGGCGGTCAGGTGCCGGGTGCCCGGCGCCAGGCTGGCGAACAGCCCGAACGCTCCGTCCACGTGCAGCCATGCTCGGTGGCGCTCGGCCAGATCGGCCATCGAGGCGACCGGATCGAAGTCGCCGGCGTTGACCTCGCCGGCATTGGCCACGATGATCGCGGGCGCTCCGTCGAGCGCGTCGAGCTCACGCTCGAGCGCGCCCAGGTCGAGGCGACCGACCGAGTCGGCGGTCAGCCGGCGGATGTTGCCCTGGCCCCAGCCGAGCATCTTGATCGCCTGGACGGCGCTCGGGTGGATGTAACCGCTGGAGAAGATCGCCGGCGTCGGCAGACCGCCCAGGCCCGCCTCTTCGACGTCGACGCCGAGCTGCTCGGCCCACCAGTTGCGCGCCGCCGAGAGCGCCACGAAGTTGGCCATCGTCGCGCCGGTGGTGAGCACGCCGCCGAAGTCCTCGGGCAGCTCGAACAGCTGCCGCAGCCAGTCGATCGCCACCTGCTCGAGGCGGGCGGCGAACGGCGAAGATGCCCAGGCGTAGGCGATCTGGTCATAGGCCGAGGTGAGCCAGTCGGCCGCCAGGGCCGCCGGCGTCCCGCCGCCCATCACGAAGTGAAAGAAGCGCGGCCCGCTCGAGCGCGTGGCCGCCGCCTCGCCGCGCGCGACGAGCTCGGCCAGCGTGGCCAGCGTCCCTTCGCCGGTCTCCGGCATCGGATCGCTCCAGGCCTCGATCGCCGCTTCGTGGCCGGGGACCAGGACGGGCGCCCGGTCGATCGTCTCCAGATAGCGACACGCCTCGTCCGACACGTACCGCAGGGCGGCCAGAACCTGATCGCGATCGTCAAGCGGATCGGACACGGGCCGATCCTACGTCAGGCCAGCACGGCGGATCGGTGCGATTAGTCACGGGCCGTGTGGGCGTCCACGAACGCGGCGACCTGCGCCACGGCCCGGTCGGCCTCGTCCAGCTGGCCGGCGAACACCAGCCAGACGTGGACCATGTCGTCGTACAGCTCGAGCTCGACCTCGACTCCGGCTGCGCGCGCCTTATCCGCGACCCGGACCGCGTCGTCGCGGAGCGTCTCGGCCCGGCTGGCGAACAACAGCAGCGGCGGGATCCCGGTCCAGTCGGCGAACAATGGCGAGGCGATCGGATCGCGGCGGTCGCCGTCCTCGCCGAAGCGCAGATCGGCCAGCCCGCCGATGAACTCGGGGCCGACGATGCCATCCGTCTCGGCGTTCTCCGTGACCGAGCCGCCGGATAGCGTCCCGTCGGCCCACGGCGACATCGCCACGCCGCACGCCGGCAGCGGATCGCCCACGTCGCGCAACGCGATCAGCAGCCCGAGCGCCAGCCCGCCCCCCGCCGAGTCGCCGCTGATCACGACATTGGCCGGGTCGGCGCCATCGGCCAGCAGCGCGCGGTAGACCGCCACCGCGTCCTGCGCCTGGGCAGCCGGGGAATGCTCGGGCGAGAGCCCGTAGTCCGGCAGGATCACCGTGGCCGCGCAGCGCTCGGACAGCACGGCGCCGAACGGGTGATAGCCGCGCGGGGATCCGATCACGAAGCCGCCGCCGTGAAAGTGCACGATCGTCCGATTCGTCGACACCCCGGCGGCCCGGACCACCTCGCAGGTGACGCCGCCGAGCTGAGTCTGGCTCACGTGGGCGCCGTCGGGCAGCGTGAACAACTCTGCAGACCAGGCTTCATGGACCGCCCGCATCGCCACGATCCCGGCCGCCCGCTCCGCCGCCAGCCGGGCGGCCAGCGACGTGAACGCGTCTCTCGCCGCCTGTTGGGCCGGGGTCCCCGTTTCGTTTCGACGCACTCGGGCAGCACTCTAGTGTCCGGAGTCGGATGGCCTATTTCGATTTAGGAGCAAGACAATGAGCGTCGAGACCATGCCGACCCGAGCCCTCGGCGAGCTGCAGGTGTCAGTCGTCGGGCTCGGATGCAACAACTTCGGGCGCCGCGTCGATGCCGCCGGCACCAGGGCGGTGGTCGACGCAGCCCTGGAGAACGGCGTCACGTTCTTCGATACCGCGGACATCTACGGCGGCCAGGGCGGGTCGGAGCGCCTGCTCGGCGAGGCGCTGCGCGGTCGGCGCGACCAGGTGGTGCTGGCCACCAAGTTCGGGATGGACATGGGCGACGCTCCGGGCTACCCGGACGCCCCGCGGGGATCGCGCGAGTACATCCAGGTGGCGATCCGGCAATCGCTGGAGCGCCTCGGCACCGACCATGTCGAGCTCTACCAGTACCACCAGCCCGACGGGGTGACGCCGATCGCCGAGACGCTGGGGGCATTGCACGAGCTGGTCCAGGCCGGAACCGTCCGCTGCCTGGGCGCCTCCAACTTCAGCGGCGCTCAGCTCGAGGAGGCGGCCGCGGTCGCGCAGCGCGATGGGCTCACGCCGTTCGTCAGCGTTCAGAACGAGTACAGCCTGCTCAAACGCGACCTCGAGCGGGACGTCACGCCGGTCAGCGAGCG
The DNA here is from genome assembly GCA_963808605.1 of uncultured Solirubrobacterales bacterium. Classification (GTDB taxonomy): domain Bacteria; phylum Actinomycetota; class Thermoleophilia; order Solirubrobacterales; family Solirubrobacteraceae; genus Palsa-465. The sequence goes on along the minus strand of CAWEGQ010000006.1, from coordinate 206,847 downwards.
GCTGGGGATCGCGATCCTGCCGTTCTTCCCGCTGGCCAGCGGGCTGCTGACCGGGAAGTACCGGCGCGGCGAGGATGCTCCGGCCGGCACCCGGCTGCACGGCCGGGCCAACGTGGCCGACGACGCCACCTTCGACCAGCTGGAGCAGCTCTCGCGCTTCGCCCAGGAGCGCGGCCTCGAGGTCGTCCAGGTGGCGATCGCCGCGCTGGCCGCCCAGCCGATGGTCGCTTCGGTGATCGCCGGCGCGACCAAGCCCGAGCAGATCGAGGGCAACGCGCGTGCGGCGCTGTGGTCACCCACACCCGATGACCTCGCCCAGCTCGACGCGATCTTCCCCTCGCCGCGCCGATAGGAGAAGCCGAGCGCTAGCCGGCCGGCGCTATCAGCGGCGTCCGGCTGTAGACGGCGTACCGCGTCCCGAACAGGTGGTAGACGGGATGATCGTGGGAGCGAGCGAACTCGAGCACGGCCCGGTAGACGCCGGGGAAGTTGCCGTAGTCATCCCAGACGATCGCGCCGTAGGGACTGAGCATCGACAGCGCGCTGGCGGTGTCGCTGCGCGCGTACTCGTAGGTGTGTGACCCGTCGATGTAGACGCAGTCGATCTTGCCCGCGTAGGGAGAGAAGTCGAAGCTGGCCGAATCGCCCCACAGTTGGGTGATCCGGTCGCCCTCCTCCGTGTCACGGAACGCCTCGCCGCATGAGGAATCCCGGAACACCATCCGGTCGACTTCGTGCAGCGCGAATGCCGTCGCGTCGACACCCTGACCGATCGGGACGTCGAGCGTGTACAGGGTCAGCTCGGGGTTGCTGTGGGCGACCGTCCAGGTCGTTCGCCCGCGGTTGGTGCCGATCTCGAAGAACGTCCGGCAGCCGAGGCCCCCGACCAGGGCGGCCAGCACCAGTCGCTGGGGATCCTCGACGTAGCCCTCGGCCACGGCTTGATCCAGGAACGGGATCTGGCCGGGCTCGATGTTCTGCACCGCGTCGGTGGCGAACCGTTTGGTCATCGTCCATCCGTCACGCAGGTACCGCCGGCGGAACTCGGTGCGGCGGCGCAGCGCCCCGCGGGCCAGGCCGCGCAGGGTGGAGATCAGGATCGGGCGGTTGCTGGCGATCGTGCTGCGGATGGCGCGGGCGAGCCTACACGGTCGCCTGCGCGGCCACGGCCGGCGCGCCCTCGCCGCGAGCCTCGGCGATCCAGTCGTCGAGCTCCTGCCAGCGGGCGTACAGCCAACGGATCAGCTCGTCACGGTCGATCGGCACCTCGGCCGCGGGAAAGCGCCAGAACTTGAGCTGCACGGTGGTGCCGATCAGGCCGCCGGACCAGATGTCCGAGATGTACTCGAAGCCATCGAGCCCGTAGTGCCCGAACAGGACGACGTCGCAGTCGCGCGCGGACTCCAGCAACTTGACGGTCCCGCCGAGCCGGGGCGGGAGCACGTAGCGCAGCCCGGCGGCCAGCGGCGCGATCTCGGGCTGGCGCTCGGCGATGATCGCCTGGGCGCGGGCCAGCTTCTCGGGCGTCCAGCGGGTTCCCTCCGGATAGAGCAGCAGCCCGTCGTCGGTTGACATGTTGACCGTGAGCGCGGAGAACCGCTCGAGCTCGGTCGCCGTGTCGCCCGAGGCCCGTCGCACGAACAGGGTGGGCACCCAGCGCCCGCCGATGTCGATCGTCGGCAGCATCTGCAGCTCGCGCTTGATCACGAAGCGAAAGCCGATGCCGTGCGTCCCGCCGATCACCACGTCGGGCAGGGTGTTGTCGATGATGCTGGCATGGCGGGTCATCACCAGCACCGGCCCCGGGCCGGCCAGCTCCAGCCCGGTGTACTGCAAGCGCAGGCCGAACAAGGCGCGGATGCCGCCGAGATGGCTGCGCAACCACCGGCGCTTCAGCGCGTAGACACGGTCGCGACGGCGCCGATTGTCGCGGCCTCCGGAGGCGATCCAGATCGCGAACAGGCCGAGCAGGCCGTAGAGCTCGCCGAGCAGGAACCACCACAGCATCGCGACCAGGCGCACCGCCATCCATGGCTTGCGGCGGCGCAGCCACAGGGTCAGGTCGGTCAGGACAGCGACGACCAGCAACACCGGGAAGAGCCCGGTGACCAGGACCAACGCGATCAGCTGCAGGCCGATGTTGCGGACCCTGCGCAGGATCCGCGAGGCGGGCGAACTGTCATCCGCGAGCAGCGGTCCCAGTGGCCCCATCCAGCCATCGTACCCGCGGCTTGTAACGACTGCTACGTCTTGGTCTCGGGAAACCGCTCGAGCCCATCGTCCGGAATCGGCTCCCACTGCGCCGCGTAGGCCACGAACTGGCGCCAGCTGGGTCGTACGCCGGGATCGCCGTCGAACGCCCCCAAGCGGACGGACATCCGCTGGGGGTCGTCGGGATGACGGCTGAACAGATGGCTGCCGCATTCCTGGCAGAACAGCTTCTCGAAGCCACCGCCGGGCGGCCGCCAGGCCTTAACCAGTTCCTCGCCCTGCAGCAACCGCAGCGTCCGGCCGTCGATCCGGGCCTGGGCGGAGGACCCGGTGCCGGTCCGCCGTTGGCAGCGGGTGCAGTGGCAATAGCTGGCTGACATCGGCGGCTCGGTCAACTCGAAGCGGACCGCGCCGCACAGACAGCCGCCGGTGATCGAGGCTTCCGTCATCCCGCCGGATTATCGCAAGCGCCGGCCCGCGCCAGCAGCAGAGTGCGCTCGCGATCGTTGCGCGTCTGAGCGGCGGCGTGGCGGAACTCGGCGCCGGCCTCCTCGAGCCGGCCGAGCTTGGCCAACAGGTCGCCGCGCACGCTCGGGAGCAGGTGGTATCCGCGCAGCGACCCCTCGGCGCCGAGCGCGTCGACCAGCTCGAGGCCGGCCGCCGGGCCGAACGCCATCGAGATCGCCACCGCGCGATTGAGCTCGACCACCGGCGAGGGGGTCAGCTGCCCGAGCGCGTCGTACAGCGCCACGATTCGCACCCAGTCCGTCCGCTCAGGCGCAGGTGCCTGGGCGTGGCAGGCGGCGATCGCGGCCTGGATCGAGTAGGGCCCGAACGCGCCTTCGAGCCGCTGCGCGCGCGTCAGCGCGGCCAGCCCGCGGCCGATCAGCCGCCGATCCCAGCGCGAGCGGTCCTGGTCGAGCAGCAGCACCGGCTCACCCGTGCGTCCGGTCCGCGCGCGCAGGCGGGAGGCCTGGATCTCCATCAGCGCCACCAACCCGTGGACCTCGATCTCCTCCGGCAGCAGCTCGGCCAGGATCCGGCCCAGCCGCAGCGCTTCCTGGCAGAGCTCGAGTCGCATCCAGTCGGCCCCCGCGGTGGCCGAGTAGCCCTCGTTGAACACCAGATAGATCACCTCGAGCACCGAGGCGAGCCGCTCGACGAGCTCGTCCTTGGGCGGCAGCTCGAACGGCACGTTGGCCGCGGCCAGCGTGCGCTTGGCGCGAACGATCCGCTGGGCGACAGTTGCCTCGCCGACCAGGAACGCCCGCGCGACCTCCTCGGTACTGAGGCCGCCGAACAGGCGAAGGGTCAGCGCTACCCGGGCATCGGTCGAGAGCAGCGGGTGGCAGGTCATGAAGATCAGGCTCAGCAGGTCGTCGCCGATCTGATCGTCGATCGCCGCGTCGAGGTCCGCTCCCCCCTTCGCCTGCTCCCGCTCGAACTCGTGGACCAGTAGCGGCTGCTTGCGCTCGAGCACGGAGCGGCGCCGGATCAGGTCGATCGCCCGGTGCTTGGCGGTGGCCATCAGCCAGGCTCCGGGGTTGGCCGGAACGCCCGACGCCGGCCACTGCTCGAGCGCGGCGACGAGCGCATCCTGGGCCAGATCCTCGGCGATCCCGACGTCGCGGACGATCCGAGTCAGCCCGGCGATCACCTTGGCCGACTCGATCCTCCAGACCGCCTCGATCGTCCGATGCGTGTCAGCGCCGGTCACACCAGCGGTGGGCCCGCCGCTGCCTGCACGTCGGCCGGGAAGTCGTCGAGCTCGTAGACGCGACGAACCTCGATCACGTCGCCGTCGGCGGCCGGGCACCGTGACGCCCATTCGATCGCCTCCTCCTTGGAGCGCGCCTGGATCAGCCAGTAGCCGCCGATCAGCTCCTTGGCCTCGGTGAACGGACCGTCGGAAACCGACGCCGCACCGCCGGGAAACGACACACGCGCGCCCTCCGAGGTCGGGTGCAGCCCGTCGGCGCCGAGCAGTATCCCCGCCTTGGCCAGCTCCTGGTTGTACTTGGTCATCTCAGCGACGGCCTCGGCATCGGGCGTCCAGTTCTCCTCGGTCACGTTCGGGATCATGATCATCATGTAACGCACTCTGGTCCTCCTGGCGGGTTGTGTTGGTACACACACGTCGGATGAGCATCCGCGCGATCGACACGCAACCGAGAAAATAGTCAGCCGTGCCAGTCTCCAGCGTCGAGGTACAGGTTCAGGGCTATGCGCCGGCCGGGCTGAGCCAGACCTTCGAAACGATCGTGCCGATCGACCTGACCCAGATCTTCAAGGGCTTCGGACCGCTGCCCGGGGTGCGCGGCAACCGCGAGCAGACCGGCGCCTGGGACCACGTCGGCGCCTCTCGCGTGGTCGAGCTCTCCGACGGCAGCGAGGCGCCCGAGCGGATCACGGCCTACGCGGCGCCGCACTACTTCGCCTACCGGGTCGGGCCGTTCACCAGCCCGTTGCGGTTCGTCGTCACGCACGCCGACGGCGCCTGGTGGTTCACCGATGCCGGCGATCGCGGTACCCACGTGCGCTGGAGCTACACGTTTCAGCTGCACGGGCCGGGCGCACCCGTGGCGCGGCCGGTGATCGCGCCGCTCTGGCGCGCATACGCCAAGCGGATACTCGCCCTGGCCCTCGCGGCGGTCCCGACGGGGTAGGTGGCCCGGGCTCGCCGCAGGGTCGCGCGGGTTGGCCGCTGGGACCAGATCGAGCCTAAGGCGAGACCCAATCGTGCGAATTCGGCACTAGGGTCTAGTTATGCGGCCGCGGGGAGCTGCCGCGACGGCGATCCCACGGACGGCTCGCCGGTACGTCGAACCCTGCCAATGACGGCAACTACACATCCATGGAGGACCCATGACCTACAGACTATGGTCGCTGGTCGCGATCGTCGCTGCCTGCGGCGCGATCCTGGCCGGCTGCGGAAGCAGCAGTAGCAGCAGTTCCAGCTCGACCGCCGCGCCGGCGGCCAGCACGAGCTCGTCGAGCGCCTCGACCGCGACCAGCGCGGCGACCCCAACCACCACAGCGACGTCGACCGGCTCGACCTCGACGGGCGCGGGCGCCTCGACCAGCACCGGAGCCTCCGGCGCGGCGGCGGTGGCCAGCAATCCCGCGGTCAAGGCGGCGGTCGCTCAGTGCAAGACGGCGATCAACTCAGCCCCGCAGCTGTCGACGGCCTCCAAGGCCAAGCTCGACAGCCTCTGCGACAAGGCAGCCACCGGCAAGCTCACCGACCTCAAGTCGGTGACCTACGACGTGTGCAAGCAGGTCATCAAGGATTCGGTGCCCGCGGCCGAGCAGCAGACGGCGCTGGCCTCCTGCCCGAAGCCCTAACTACGAACCCCCCGGTCGCGTTCGCCCAACGCACGCGCCCGGGGGGGCCACACCCTGCCTAACTCAACAATGTTGACCAAGTTGGTTGAGTTGGCTATATTCGGCTTCAGCAGCCATGCGAATCGACGTTCACCAACACATCTGGACGCAGTCGCTGATCGAGGCGCTGGAGCGGCGTGAGTGCCTCCCGTTCGTTCGCCGCGCAGACGGGCTCACCGTCCTGCACAGCGCCGACGAGCACCCGTACCTGATCGAGGTAGAAGCCGAGGCTCCCGACCGCCGCGCGGGACTGGTCAGGAGCGACGGTCTCGATCTGGCCCTGATCGCGATCTCCAGCCCGATCGGAATCGAGGCGCTGCCCCGGGACGAGGCGCTGGAACTGATCGAGGCGCACCTGGCCGGCGTTGGCGCCCTCGGCGAGGAGTTCGGCATGTGGGGTCCCCTGACTGTCGACCGGCCGGAGCCCGACGACGTCGATCGACTCCTCGCGCGCGGATGCTTCGGGGTCTCACTGCCCGCCGGCGCGCTCGGCAGCTACGACGCCCTGAGCGACCACGGCGCGATTCTGGAGCGGATCGCCCGCGCCGGCGTGCCGCTGCTGATCCACCCCGGACGCTCCGTCGGGCAACCGGCCTGCGGGCTATCGCTGAGCGAACCGCTGTGGTGGCGTGCCCTGACCGACTACGTCGCGCAGATGCAGGCCGCGTGGCTGACCTTCGCCGGGCTGGGCCGCCGCGAGCACCCCACCCTGCGCGTCGTGTTCCCGATGCTGGCCGGCGGCGCTCCGCTGCTGAGCGAGCGCCTGGCCGCCCGGGGAGGACCGTCGATCGAGCTCCGCGATCCCCTGACCTTCTATGACACCTCGAGCTACGGTCCGGCGGCCGTGGGCGCCACCATCGACCGCGTCGGCGCCGGGCAACTCGTCTACGGATCCGATCGGCCCGTGGTCGAGCCCGTCGACAGCGGCCGGGACCGCGCGCTGCAGGAGAACGGAGCGAAGCTGCTCATTCCGGTCGGAGTGCAGGCATGAACACGCACGAGCTCGAGGCTTTCGTGGCCGGCCTGGCGGCGATGCCCGAGCTGTGGCGCCACCACGTCAGGCACGAGGACGACATCCGCGTCTACGAGCAGATCTGGGACGACGAGGACGTCAACGCCTGGGTGATCTGCTGGAGCGAGGATCAGGACACCGGCTTCCACGACCACGACGAATCTGCCGCCGGTATCGCGGTGATCTCCGGCCGGGTCCGCGAGGAGCGCCTGCGCCTCGGCGCCGAGCCCGACGCGCGCGAGTTCGGCCCCGGGGAGGTGGCCACTGTCCCGCCGGTGGCGATCCACCGCGTGCTCCACGCCGGCGACCAGCCCGCGGTCACGATCCACGCCTACTCGCCACCGCTGACCCGCACCGGGGCCTACCGGATCGGCGAGGACGGCGCCCTCGAGCGGGAGTCGCTGTCCTTCGAGGACGAGCTCCGGGCCGAGCCGGCGCTCAGCTGAGCCTGGGCTGGCTGGCGGTCGCGCTGACGGAGGGCTTGCCGCCGGCCTCCCGACAGTCGCCTCCACCCACCCTGTTAGTAGCTTGCCGAACCGAATATCGGTCCCCGATTCACGGTGCGGTCGACTCGGATGCCTTTTCCCACAACTGATGTGGGAAAAGGCATCCGAGTGGGGCGAAAGCGTCGAAGTTCGGCTTCAACTGGACGGTATACCCTGCAGATCACGCCAAGGTTCGCGCGGCGGCAGCGCCCGACGCCCACCGTTCCGGCTCCCTAATTGACGGAAGTTCGTGTCCGACCGCCAACGCATCTGCCCGCCGCTGGACCACGCACGGTCTGCCCCCGGAAGGGACTGGCTAACGTGATCCCGATGGCACGCGTCGGCCGTTACGTGAAGATCACCGCCAACCCGGGGCAGAGCGACGAGCTGGCCGCGGCCCTGCTGCAGGTGGCCGATTCGCTGCGCTCGACGCCCGGCTGCGAGCTGTACGTGATCAACAAGTCGCCGAGCGAGCCGGATGTCGTCTGGGTCACCGAGCTGTGGCGCGACCAGGAAGCGCTCGATGCCTCGCTGGAGGGACTGCGGACCGAGGCCGGAAAGGCTCAGATGGCCCAGGTGATGGGGCTGGTCGGCGGCGGGTTCGAGCGCATCGACCTGATCCCGCTCGGCGGCGTCGGTCTTCCGCCTCGCGCTTGACAAGCCTAAGCCTCTTAGGTATATTCCTAAGTACGTTAGCTTTTAGCCTCCCCGTGAAACGGAGACCCCATGCAGACCACGCAGATCACCGACAAGCTGATCCAGTTCAAGCGCGCGCATTTCGTCAACGCCTACCTGGTCCGCGAGGACGACGGCTTCACGCTCGTCGACACCACCATCGGTGGAACCGCCGAGCACCTGATCGTCGCGGCGGAGGCCGCGGGCGGCAACCTGCGCCGCATCGCTCTCACCCACGGGCACGGCGATCACGTCGGCTCGCTGGACGGCCTCAAGGACAAGCTCGGCGACTCGGTCGAGGTGCTGATGCCCGAGCTCGACGCGCGGATTCATGCCGGCGAGAAGGTGGTCGAGGGCAAGCTTCCCGGCAGCTGGCCGAAGCTCAAGACCACGCCCGACACCCAGATCAACTCCGGCGACCGCGTCGGCAGCCTCGAGGTGATCGCCAGCCCCGGCCACACCCCGGGTCACGTCTCGTTCCTGGACACACGCGATCGGTCGCTGATCGCCGGCGACGCGTTCACCGGCTACGGCCGCCTCGCGGTGCCCAGCCACTTCTATTGGCGCTTCCCGTTCGCCACGATGGCGACCTGGGACAAGGCCAAGGCGGTGGCGTCGGCCCGGGCGCTCGGCGAGCTGAGCCCGGCGGTCCTGGTCATGGGCCACGGTCCCGCGTACCGCGACCCGAAAGCAGCGATCGACGCCGCGGTGGCTCGCGCCGAGCGAGCGCTCTAGCCGATGCCGCGAGTCGGGCTCGACTCGGACCAGGTGGTCAGCGCCGCCGCCGCGATCGCCGACACCGACGGGTTGCCGGCGTTGACGCTCGCGCGGCTGGCGCAGCAGCTGGGCGTGCGCTCGCCGTCGCTCTACGGCCACGTCGCCAGCCTCGAGGACCTCCGGCGCCGGCTCGGCTGGCGCGGCACGGCCGAGCTGGCCGACCGGCTCGCCGAGGCGGCGGCCGGCCGCGCCGGACGCGACGCGCTGGCGGGGATCGCCGCGGCGTACCGGACCTACGCCAAGGAGCACCCCGGCACATACGCGGCGCTCCAGCGCGCGGATGCCACCGATCGGGACGGCGCGCGGCGGGTGGTCGGGGTGGTGCTGGCCGTGCTGCGCGGCTACGGACTGGAGGGCGATGACGCGATCCACGCCGCCCGCTCGGTGCGCGCCACCCTCCACGGCTTCGTGACTCTGGAGATGCAGGACGGGTTCGGCATCCCGCTCGACCTCGACGAGAGCTTCGACCGGCTGATCACCGTGCTCGACCGCGGCCTGCGGCCCGCGACGAGCTAAGCCGAGCTGGACGCGCTCTCAACCCTCGACCCGGACCGGACTACGGCGCGACGAGCTCGACCAGACGATCGAGCTCGGCCTCAGAGGACCAGGCTCCGACCGACGCCCGGACCAGCGAGAAGGCCGGGATGCTCCGCACCACCACGCCGCCCGCGGCCAGCCGCTCCACCTCCGCCGCGGGATCCTCGGCCTTCCACGACACGAGTGTCGAGCGGTCCCGCGGGCCGACCTCGAGTCCGCGCTCCCGCAGGTCGTCGGCCAGCCGTGCGGCCAGCGTCGCGGCGCGATCGTGGACCCAGTCCCAGCCGGCGTCGGACAGCACCTTCATCGAGGCCAGCGCCCAGGCGCTGCGCATCCCCGAAGGGAATCCGTGGTCCAGCCGTGCCACGCCCTCGGCGGGCCCCGACTCGAGTGCGTCGGCCGGGTCGGCCAGTGAGCCGTAGCCCGGCCAAGGGACGAGCAGGTCATCCAACCTGTCCGGCGAGACGTAGAGGCAGCCGCTGCCCTCGGGACCGCACAGCCACTTCTGACCGGAGGCGGCGTAGAACGCGCAGCCGAGCGCCTTGACGTCGACCGGCACCGCGCCGATCGCCTGGGCGGCGTCGAGCAGCACGGGTACCCCGGTCGCGGTCAGCGCGCCGACGTCCATCACCCGGCCGCTGACCCAGGACACGTGCGAGCACGCAACCAACCTGGTCTTGGGCGAGACCGCGTCGGCCAGCTCGCTGAACGGCACCACCCGGACGGTGATGCCATGCCGGCGCCGGGCGCGATTCAGCGGCGCCAGCAGGCCCGGGTGCTCCTCATCGGTGGTGAGGATCTCCTGGCCGGGCTGCAGGTCGAGGCCCGCGATCACGGTGTTGACCCCGTCGGTGGTCGAGCCGGTCAGGGCCACCTCCTCCGGCGCCGCGCCGATCACCTGCGCGTAGGCGGCCCGCACCTGGGCGGCGGCCTCCATCAGCGCCTTGAAGTAGTCCGGTCCGCAGCGGCCGCGCTGCACCTCGAGGTCGATCCGGGCGTGGACCACGTCGGCGGCGGCCTTCGGCAACGGCCCCTCGGTCCCGGCATTGAGGTAGGACGTCCGGTCGAACACCGGGAATTGAGCGCGGAACGCGGCGGGGTCGGTCACGGTCATCTGGTCAGGACGATTTAACCGGAAGTCCGGCCGTCCGGCAGGCCGGGATCAGCTCGTGTGCCAGTGACCCGGAGTAACCGCCGGGGACGCCGACCTGGGCGCAGATCCGGCGGGCCTTCGCCCCGCAACCGGCGTAAGGCTGCGCGCCCATCGACGACGGGACCGAGACATAGACACAGCCGTGGCCGGACTTCGGCGAGGACTGGGCGAAGCCGATGATCACGGCGACCACCAGGGCGGCCACGACGACTCCCAGGACGCTGAGGATCGACCGCTCGCGGGTGTTGAGCGTGCGGCGGGCGGCGAGCTGTTCGGCGTGCCCAGGAGGCAGGATCAACACGCCCCGAGTGTAATCCTCACCCGGGGTGGGTCGACCGCACGAGGGCACCGCGGTCGAGCTCGGACGGTCGCCGCAGCCCGCTCAGCCCGAGCGTCAGGTCGAGCTCGGCAAGTGCCGCGCGCAGCACAGAAAGCACGCCGGCCTCTCCCCCCGCGGCCAGACCCCAGAGGTACGGTCGACCGAGCAGGACGGCGTCGGCGCCGAGCGCGAGCGCCTTCAGAACATCGGCGCCGCTTCGCACGCCGCTGTCCAACAGCACCTCCATGTCCTCCCCGACGGCCTCGGCGATCGGCACCAGCGCGTCGAGCGTGGTCAGCGCGCCGTCGACCTGGCGGCCACCGTGGTTGGAGACGACGATGCCCTGAACACCGTGCTCGCGGGCCAGCCGCGCGTCATCGGGGTGCAGGATGCCCTTCAGCGCGATCGGCAGCCCCGTCTGCGCGCGCAGCCATTCGAGGTCCGCCCAGGTCAGGCTCGGGTTGGAGAACTGATAGACGAACTGGCCGACGGCGGCCTGCCGGTCCTCCTCGGGCGGCCGCTCGAGGAGACTCAGGAATACGGGGTCAGAGAGGTAGTTGGCGATCCCGACGCCCTCCAGGAACGGCTGCCAGGCGCCCTGCAGATCCCGGGGCTTCCAGCCGGGCAGGAACGTGTCGACGGTCACCACGATCGCTTGGTACCCGGCGCGCCCGGCCCGCTCCACCAGGCTCGCCGCGAGCTCGCGGTGACGCGGCCAGTAGAGCTGGAACCACTTCGGCCCGTCGCCGGCGGCCGCGACCTCCTCGAGCGTGTAGCTGGAGACCGTGCTGAGCGTCATCGTCAGCCCGACGGCGGCGGCAGCGCGCGCCACCGCCAGCTCCCCGTCGGCGTGGACGATCGTCTGCGATCCGATCGGTGCGAGGATCAGCGGCGCCGGCATCGAAGTGCCGAGCACGGTCACGGCGAGGTCGCGCTCCGCGACGTCCCTGAGCATCCGCGGCACGATCCGCCAGCGGCGGAACGCCTCCAGGTTGGCCCGCATCGTGTCCTCGCTGCCCGCCCCGCCGAACACATAGGAGGCGGTCTTCGGCTCGGCGGTGCCGGCCACCAGGCGCTCGAGCTCGGCCAGCGCGATCGGATGTTCGGGCCGCTCGCCGGCCATCCCGCGCAGAAATATCTCGGACTGATAGGCGCTGAACGGCGCCTCATGCTGCGGTGGCATTCCGCCTCCATCCCGTCTCGTGGTCCCGGTCCCGGCGGGCTCACCCTATACGCCGGGCCCGGCGCCACGGCCGATGAAATAGGCTCACCGCGTGCTGAGCAAGGTGCACGCGGGCAGATACACGGCGCAGATGTCGGGTGATTTCGTCGTGTTCATGATCGGCATGCGCATCAACAAGCCGTGGAAGCCGCACAAGTGGGTGCCGGTCGCCGTGGCGATGCCGCGGATGCTCCGCTGGCTCGACAAGCACCCGCAGTCCGGCCTGCTCGGCTGGCAGTTCGCCTGGATCCACGGGCCCGCGGTGCTCCAGTACTGGCGCAGCTTCGAGGAACTCGCCCGGTTCGCCCGCGCCGCCGATGAGCCCCACCTGCCGGCCTGGAAGCGGTTCAATCAGGCGGTCCGCGGCTCCGGCGACGTCGGCATCTGGCACGAGACCTACCGGGTCCAGGCCGGCGCTTACGAATCGATCTACGGAAACATGCCGCGGGTCGGCCTCGCCGCCGCCGGCGAGCACACCGCCGTCGGCTCCAGCGGTCAGTCCGCCGCGCGCCGGATCGGGGCCGCGGCCGTCGACAACCCCGCGCTGGAGCCCTACGAGAACCCCTGAGCGCTACGATCAGCGGCGACCGTGCTAGGCGGGGACGTAGCGGCGCCCTGAATCCGCAATCCGCTTTAGCGGGGCTGAATTCCCTCCCGAGGGGTGCAGGCCCCGAGTCAGCGTCCGGTTGGCGGTGCTGATGGTTCGGTCCCGTGGCGATGGAGACCCGTGAACCAGGTCAGGTCCGGAAGGAAGCAGCCTTAAGCGGTTCTCTCCAGGCGCTACGGGAGTGCCGAACCGGAGCCGACGATCGGAGCCGCGGCTCGGGTACCGGCTTCGACGGAGGGTGCACGGTCACTAAGCAATAGCCAAGGGGACCGGAGCCGGAGCCGGCCGCCCGAGTGCGAAGCCCTGCGCGTAGTCGGCGCCGAGCTCGCGCAGGAATTCGAAGGTCCGCTGGTCCTCGACGCCTTCGGCGATCGTGCGCAGGTTGTACTGCTCGGCGATCCCCATGATGCTCTTGACCACGCGCTGGTCATCGCGCGAGCTGACCAGGTTACGCACGAACGAGGCGTCGATCTTCAGGTAGCGCAGGGGCAGCGTGCGGAGGTAGGTGAACGAGCCGAAACCGGTTCCGAAGTCGTCGAGCGCCAGGCCGCATCCGTGGGCGGTGATGTCCTGCGCGAACTCGCGGGCGGCGTCGAGGTGTCCCACCGCCGCCGTCTCGGTGATCTCGAACAGCAGGCCGCGCGCGGCCGACGGCGCCCCGGCCAGCAGCGCCACGATCTCGTTTCGCGCGGCGCGGTCGCACAGGGTGACGGCCGAGAGGTTGACCGAGGGAGCGAACTGGCCGGCCAGGCTCAGCGCCTGGCGCACGACGAACACGTCGATCGCCTGGATCAACCCCAACCGCTCGGCCGCAGGCAGGAACTGACCCGGGAGGATCAGGCCGGCGCCCACGTCCGGAGAGCGCATCCGGACCAGCAGCTCGTACCCCTTCGGCTCGGCCGTGGCCACCGCGACGATCGGCTGCGCGTAGACCACCATCCGTCCCTCGCTGAGCGCGCTCTCGATTCGCCGCGTCCACTCGACCCGTTCGCGCCGCTGCGCCTCCTGTTCCTTGCCATCGGTCACGTCGGTGGCTATCACGCAGGTCTCAACCGGCCGCCCGGCGTCGTCCAGCAGGGCGAAGGTGACGGTCAGATACGTGCGCTCCTGATCCTCGACCGTCAGCACCATCTCGTCGTAGACCGGCTCGAGCTCGGCCGCGGCGCGGCGGTCGTTCTCGCGCAACTGGGCCGAAATCTGCGGGAACAGCTCGGCGCAGGTGCGACCGATCAGATCGTCGGGCTGGAGGCCGAGTAGCCGGGCGCATTCGGCGTTCGCCATCAGGTAACGGCCTTCGAGGTCCTTGACCGCGACGACCGACGGGCTGTTGTCCACGATCGCCCGGATCCGCCGCTCGTTGTGGCCGAGCGCGCGCTGCGCCTCCACTCGCTCGGTGATGTCGTGACAGATCCCCACCAGCGCCGTGACCCGCCCGTCGGGTCCCGCGACCGGACGGCCCCGCGAGAGCAGCACTCGGACGCGCCCGTCGGCGCGCACGATCCGCTCCTGGAAGGCGAACGGCTCGCACCGGTCGACCGCACGCTGAATCAGGACCCAGATCCGGTCGCGATCGTCCGGGTGCAGGAACGAGATGAAACCCTGGACGGTGCCGTCGAACTCCCCGGGCGCGACCCCGTAGATCCGATGCAGTTCGCCGGACCAGCGAACCCGCCCGCTCGGCAACTCCCATCGCCACACGCCGAAGCCGGCGATCTGCTCCGCCTCGCCCATCCGGTCGGCGTACTCCGCGGCGTCCTCCTCGCGCCGCCGCCGCTCAGCCGGAATCGAACCCCACCGTCCACCCCGGGATCTGCGCCAGCTGGCAGGCCGCCTTGCCTGTACGGGTCGTCGTCTCACCTTCAACCTCGTGCCGAACTGCACTACACCACTTCGGCCGGTACTCCGCAAGGTCTAAGCCGGCGCGCGCACCTCCTACGTATCGGCGCGATCCGGGTGATAGGTGAGGGTGATCGTCCCCGAGTCGTAGCGCTGAAGGTCCACAAGCTTGAGGCCGACCGGCTGTCGGTTCCCCCCGAACAGGCGCTTGCCGCTGCCCAGAACCACCGGGAAGGTCATCAGCCGGAACTCGTCGACGAGGTCGTGCTCGGTCAGCGTGGCGATCAGGGCACTGCTGCCCGCCACCAGGATGTCGCCACCCTCCTCTTGCTTGAGCTCGGCGATCCGCTCCGGGATCTTCTCGCCGATGAGCGTCGAGTTCTGCCAGGTCAGGTCCTCCGGTCGCAGCGTCGTCGAGACCACGTACTTGGGCATCGAGTTCATCTTGTCGGCGAACCCGTACTCGTCCTTCATGTTGGGCCAGGCCGCGGCGAAACCCTCGTAGGTCACGCGCCCGAGCAGCATCGAGTCGTGCTCCATGACCTCGTCGAACTTGTACTTCATCCCCTCCGGGTCCTGGTACTTGAAGGTCCAGCCCGCGTGCTCGTAGGGATCCTGCGGCCCGGGACCCTCCATCACGCCATCGACCGACACGAATTCCGAGACGACGATTCTGCGCATTGCTCCTCCTTGGGGCTTGATCTTTGACGTACTCATCGACACGTCGAAGCAACCTCGGCGGAATCGACATATCCGTCCATTTGGGTCCCCCGGTCCGAGGATTTAGGTAGGTGCGCGATCATCTACACCGATCCATTGAGCGACCTCATCGAACCACCGGCTTGCTGAGCGAAGACTCCCAGCACCTCAGCACGTTCATCGACCGCCCGGCCGCCGAGGTCTACGCCTACGCGTCCGACCCGGCCAACCTGGTCCACTGGGCGGCAGGTCTCGGCAGCGCGTCCCGGCGCCCCGACGGCAGCTGGATCGTGCAGTCGCCGATGGGGGTGGTCACGGTCGTGTTCGCGCCCAAGAACGAGTTCGGCGTGCTCGACCACGAGGTCACCCTGGCCACCGGCGAGACGGTCTACAACCCGATGCGGGTGGTTCCCGACGGCCCCGGCTGCGAGGTGGTGTTCACGCTGCGCCGAACCGCGGAGATGACCGATCGGGAGTTCGTCCGGGACGCCGACGCGGTGATCGCCGATCTGGCCAGGCTCAAGCGGATCCTCGAGGGAACCTGATCGGAATGTAGATTCCGCGGCTATGCAGTGGCGCGCCAGCGACTACGAGATCTCCACCGACCCCGAACGGCTCGACCGCGCCGCCGTCTGGGGGTTTCTGCGCACGAGCTACTGGTCGCCCGGGATCGAGCGGGCGGTGGTGGAACGGGCGATTGACAACTCGCTCCCGTTCGGTCTGTACGCCGCCGACGGCACCCAGGCCGGCTTCGCCCGCGTGGTGACCGACCGCGCCCGGTTCGCGTGGCTGGCCGACGTGTTCGTGCTCGAGGCGCACCGCGGGCGCGGCCTTGGCGTCTGGCTGGTGCAGACGGTGTTCGAGCATCCTGAGCTGCGCGGGCTTCGGTGGGTCCTGGCCACCGCCGACGCGCACGGGCTGTACGAGCGCTTCGGCTTTGCCGCTGCAGATCCCGCCCGCATGATGGAGCGGCGCGCCTGAATATCGCCTGGCAGGCGCTTGAATAACCGGTGGACCGGGTATCCACAGATCGAGGCAGGGCCACTAACACGGAGGAGCAACCGTGCTACTTATCGCTGCAATCGTTCTGTTGGTCATCTCGATCGCCGGTGGAGTAATCATCCACCCGGTGCTGTTCGTGCTAGCGCTCGTCGCGCTGGCGATGTTCTTCTCCGGCAGGCGCGGCGCGGCGGTTTAGCTCTGCTCTAACCGGGCGGCCGTGCGGACGTCCGCACGGCCGCACAGTGTCGCCGTGGCGGAGCCGACATCTGGGCGGCAACGCAGCGGGAAGATCCCTAGGCTGTTAGCCGGTGGACGTGAACCAGATCAAGTACGTCTACGAGTTCACGGAGGGCTCGCGCGACATGCGCGAGCTGCTGGGCGGCAAGGGGGCGGGAGTCGCCGAGATGACCCGGGTGCTCGGGCCGAACCGCGTACCGGCCGGGTTCACGATCACCACCGAGGCCTGCGTCGCCTACATGAAGGGCGATCGCCAGTTCCCTGACGGACTCCAGGAGCAGGTCGAATCCGCGCTGGGCGAACTCGAGGAGCGCGCCGGCCGGCGACTCGGGGACCGGGAGGATCCGCTGCTGGTCTCGGTCCGCTCCGGGGCCCGAGAGTCGATGCCGGGAATGCTCGACACCGTTCTGAACCTCGGCCTGAACGACGAGTCAGTCCTCGGGCTGGCCCACACCACCGACAACGAGCGCTTCGCCTGGGACTCCTACCGCCGGTTCGTGCAGATGTTCGCCAATGTCGTGCGGGGCATCAAAGGAGACCTGCTCCAGCATGAGATCGTCGTCGTCAAGGACAAGCGTGGCGTAAAGCTCGACACCGAGCTCACGGTGGAGGACCTGCAGACGCTGGTCGACCGCTTCAAGCAGGTGATCGAGCAGAACTCAGACGAGCCCTTCCCGCAGGAGCCGGCGCAGCAGTTGCAGGCCGCGATCCGCGCCGTGTTCGACTCCTGGCAGGGCGAGCGCGCCGTCGAGTACCGCCGCCAGAACCACATCCCGGACGAGTGGGGCACCGCCGTCAACGTCCAGCAGATGGTGTTCGGCAACAAGGGCGATACGTCAGGTTCAGGGGTCGCCTTCTCGCGCGACGAGATGACCGGCGGCCCGGATCCCTCCGGCGACTTCCTGGCCAACGCCCAGGGCGAGGACGTGGTCAGCGGCACCCGCAATACCAAGGACATAGCCGACCTGGCCGAGCTGATGCCCGAAGCCCACGCCGAGCTGATCGAGATCCTGCACAAGCTCGAGGCGCACTACGGGGACATGCAGGACACCGAGTTCACGATCGAGGATGGACGCCTGTTCATGTTGCAGACCCGCAACGCCAAGCGCCCCGCGCAGGCGGCACTGCGATTCGCCTGCGACGCGGTCGACGAGGGGCTGCTCAGCCAGGAGCAGGCGCTGCTGACCATCGACCCCGGGCAGCTCGACGCCCTCCTGCACCCGACCTTCGACCCCGAGGTCGAGTATTCGGTGATCGCGCGTGGCGTCGGGGCGTCACCGGGCGCCGGGCAGGGCCACGTGGTGTTCACCTCACAGGACGCGGTAGCTGCCGCCGACAGCGGTCGCGCGGTCGTGCTCGTGCGTCCCTTCACCGAGGCCGAGGACGTCGCCGGCTTCCACGCGGCGAAGGGCATCCTGACCTCCGAGGGCGGCAAGGCCTCGCACGCGGCGCTGGTCGCCCGCGGGATGGGCAAGCCCGCGGTGGTCGGCGCGGGCTCGCTCGACATCGACCTCTCCTCCCGCGAGATTCGGATCGATGGAAAGGTCATCCACGAGGGCGACCACATCGGCATCGATGGCAGCACCGGAGCGATCACCACCGACGAGGTGCCGCTGATCCCGGCGCGGATGAACGACGAGTTCCGGCGCGTGCTGGACTGGGCCGACGACGCCAGGCAACTCGGCGTTCGATGCAACGCCGACACTCCGGCGGACGCCGAGCGGGCGCTCGAGTTCGGGGCGGAGGGGATCGGGTTGTGCCGCACCGAGCACATGTTCATGGCCGAGGACCGGGTCCCGAAGATGCAGGCGATGATCATGGCCGAGGCGGCCGAGGACCGCCGCGGGTTCCTCGACGAGTTGCTGGAGCTGCAGCAGGGCGACTTCGAGGGCCTGTTCGAGGTGATGGCGGGCCTCCCGGTGACGGTTCGCCTGCTGGATCCGCCGCTGCACGAGTTCCTCCCGGCGCCGGCCGACCTGAGCGTCGAGCTGGAGCGGGCCCGCGTGGGCGGCGACACCGCGGAAGCGGAGCGACTCGAGGCGCTGCTCGAGCGCACCAGCACCCTGCAGGAGGTCAACCCGATGCTCGGCACCCGCGGCTGCCGGCTCGGAATCCTCTACCCGGAGATCTACGAGATGCAGGTGCGCGCGATCGCGCGAGCTTTCCAGGCTGTCGGGGAGCGTGCGGGGGCGGCGCCGATCCTCGAGGTGATGGTGCCGCTGGTCGACTACGAACGCGAGCTCGAGATCGTCCGCTCCCTGATCGACCGGGTGGCCGCCGAGGAGGGACTGACGGTGGGCGAGGACTACACCGTCGGCACGATGATCGAGCTTCCCCGCGCCTGCCTGGTCGCCGATCGGATCGCCACCCATGCCGACTTCTTCTCGTTCGGGACCAACGACCTGACCCAGACCGGCCTCGGGTTCTCCCGTGACGACATCGAGAGCAGCATTCTCCGCCGTTACATCGAAAGCGGCATCGTCGACCGCTCGCCGTTCGAGACGATCGACGCGCCGGGGATCGGGCAGCTGCTCCGGATGGGTGGATGGCTCGGCCGCAAGACCAACCCCAAGCTGGAGCTCGGGATCTGCGGCGAGCACGGCGGCGATCCCACCTCGATCGCCTTCTTCCACGACTCCTGGCTCGACTACGTCTCGTGCTCTCCCTACCGGGTGCCGATCGCCCGGGTGGCCGCCGCGCAGGCGGCGATCCGCTCCCAAGCACGCGAGAAGGCGGTGGGCGTTGCCTGAGGCGATGATCCTCGGCGGTGTGAGGACTCCGGTGGGCCGCTACGGGGGATCGCTGTCGCATCTGCGGACCGACGACCTGCTGGGGATGACGATGCGGTGGGCCTGCGAGCGCGTCGGCGTCGAGCTCGACCGGATCGAGGACATCGCCGCCGGCTGCGTGAATCCCGCCCACGAGGGGATGGGTGACATCGCCCGCTGGGCCGCGCTGGCCGCCGGCTTCCCGGACTCGGTCCCGGCGGCCACGGTCAACCGCTTCTGTGCCTCGTCGCTGACCTGCGCGATCCAGATCGCCCACGCCATCCGCAGCGACGAGCTCGACGTCGGCTTGGCCGGAGGAGTCGAGTCGATGTCGCGTTCCGGCTGGGCTCTGATGAAGGGCGACGCGCCATTCAGCCCACGCGGTCCGGTGTTCATGCTGGACACGATGTGGTCTGGCGCCGGCGGGCCGCCCAACCCAACCCTGCTCGCGCAGGGCGCCTACGTGGAGATGATCAAGACCGCGCAGAACGTGGCCGACCGCTACTCCCTGTCCCGGGAGGAGATCGACGCGTTCGCGCTGCGCTCCCAGCAGCACGCCGCCGCCGCGCGAGACTCGGGCCGCCTGGCGGCCGAGATCCATCCGGTCGAGATCCCCGGATCGCGCAAGTCGCCGGCCCGCACGTTCGAGCACGACGAGAGCATCCGCGCGGACACGACCGCCGAGGGCCTGGCTGCCCTCTCCCCGCAGCCGGGAATGACGCAGATGACGGCGGGCAACTCATCGCCGCTCAACGACGGGGCCAGCGCGGTCGTGCTGGCCAGCGCGGACACCGCGCGGGAGCTTGGGATCGAGCCGCTGGCCCGCGTCGTCGCATCGGCGACCTATGCACTCGATCCTCAGGTGATGGGGATCGCGCCCGCCTTTGCGATTCCGAAGGCGCTCGCCCGGGCCGGACTCCGGCCGGAGCAGATCGACGTTTGGGAGGTCCACGAAGCGTTCTCGGCGCAGGCGCTCGGCGTGCTCCGCGAGCTGACCGTCCAGCTCGATGGCTTCGAGGTTCCCGATGAACGACTCAATCCCAACGGTGGCGCCGTCGCGATCGGCCATCCGTTCGGATCCTCGGGCACGCGTTACGTGCTGACGCTGGCCACCGAGTTGCGCACGCGCGGCGCCCGCTACGGAACCCTGGGGGTCTGCGTCGGCTCCGGCCAGGGTGTGGCGCTCGTGCTGGAGAACCCTCAGGCCGCCTGACCGGCTCTCCCCCCGTTCGGGAGCGAGAGATAGTCAGGGATCAGCAACTTACGCGGGCCATCTTGGCGTTATCGCTCTAGTTGTCGCCTCCGCGGCCGATAAGAGGTGAGCATTCCCGCGCCGCTCGGTCGCCGATGAACTAAGTCGGCGGAGTGGTTTTGGCACAGCTGCACGGATGCAGATCCTGTGCGGGGTTTCCACTACTAGGAGAACTACTAGATGGCTTTCGCGATTTTCCGCCGCTCGGCGGCCTTGATGTTCGCTGGGCTGTGCGCCCTGGTCCTGGCGGCCACGGCGTCCGCAGCAACCACCACCACCAATCCCTTCGGCTGCCGGGCCAGCCTGGTCCGGGTGAAGCTGTTGTCGCTTCCCGCGGTCGAGCCGATCGTGGCCAACAAGGGCACGGCGCCATGCGCGACCGAGACCCAGGGGCTCAACCAGGCCTCGGTCCCGTCGGTCACCGATGGACTGCTGCTGGCCGGTCCGGCCGGCGTATTCACCGACTCGCCGACGTCCGCGCCGACGAGCACCGGACCCGTGGCTCCCGGCGCAGCCGCCCTGGCGACGATCGATGGCGTCACGCTTCCGACCAGCAGTGGCGCGATCGTCATCGTCGGCCCGGTGCAGGCCATGGCTTCATATGCCTGCGTCAACGGCAGCGTCAAGGCCGCGGCGTCCTCGACGCTCGACGTGATCACGATCGCCGGTAAGAGCTACACCGTACCGATCGGCCAATCCTCGACGATCTCCCTCGGCGGCGGTTCATACGTCACCGTCAACCAGAAGATCCAGACGGCAAGCTCGATCACCGAGCGCGTCCTCGATGTGCACCTCCAGGGTCTGGTCGACATCGTCCTCGGCGAGGCTCAGGTCACCCAGACGGGCAGTGCTCCGTGCGCCGGCACCAACAATGACCCGCCGCCGTCCCTGAACCCCTGCCCGACCGGCTCGACTCTCAACGTCGCCGCACAGGTCTGCGAGATAGTCCTGAATAACGGCACGGTGATTGTCATCAGCCGCCCGTTCGACGGACCGACCGGCGGCACCGTGGTGGCGCTCAGCGTCGCTCGCAAGCGCTACCAGAGCACGTGTCTCTACGGCGCCGGTCCCAACTACGCAATCGTCGGGACCAATGGCAACGACCGGATCGAGGGCACACGACGACCCGAGCGAATCCTCGGGTTGGGTGGCAATGACCGGATCGGCGGCGGGGGAGGCAGCGACTGCCTCTACGGCGGCAGCGGCAACGACAACGTCTTCGAAGGCAACGGCAACGCCCATGAGTACGGAGGCAGCGGCAACGATCGCCTCTACGTCCAGAACGGCAACGCCTTCGCCGACGGCGGACCCGGCAACGACCGGATCTTTCTCGGCAACGGGAACGACAAGGCCTACGGGGATGCCGGCAACGACCGCATCTCGGTGGGGCGCGGAACCGACCGTGTGTGGGGCGGCTCCGGCAACGACCACCTCACCTCCGCTGACGGTAACGACATGATCGATGGCGGGTCCGGCAACGACCGCATCTGGGTCGGCAACGGCAAGGACCACGTGTTCGGTGATGCAGGCAACGATCGGATCACCGCTCCCGGCCTGATCGTCTACGTCTCGTGCGGCACCGGCAGCAACGTTGCCTTCACCGACGCCCTCTCGAGCGGCTGGGCCCATCGCCACGGCTGCCAGACGGTGAAGACACTCAAGTCCCACAAGGCATAGAACCCACGCGGGCGGGTAAAGGGACCCGCCCGTAGGCAACCAACGATGTTCACGGCTCGAGCCCCCACCCCAATTCGGAGGGGGCTCGGGCCGTTTAGTTAGCTGGGCAGCCCGTAACCCCGGCTGGCCTTGACGACCTCGCCGGAGGTGGCCAGCTTGCTGAGCGTGGAGCCGACCGTCCCGGTTCCGATTCCGGTTTCCTTGGCGATCACCGAAGCGGTCTTGGGACCGGACTTGAGCGAGGCCAGGATCTTGGCCTTGTTCGCACCGCGCGGCGCGCGTGCTGGAGCGGCGGCGGGCTTCGCCGCAGGGGTGCGGGCGGCCGTGCGCGCCGTCGCCGTCCGACGAGTACGGGTGGCCGGGCTCGCGGCGGGCCCGCGCGACCGTGAGGCGCGCGGCTTGGCACCGGCCGAGCGCGCGCTCGCCGGACGCGCGCTCGACGAGCGCGTCGTCCGAGCGGCGGCCGCGGTAGCCGATGAGCGCCGGTTCGCGCGACTGGTCCGGGGTGCGGTAGAGCGCTTGGCACGCGTTGTCGAGGCACCCTTGGTCTTGCCGACGCCGGGCATGCGACGCTCGATCTCGTCGGCCAGCGAGCGCAGTTCGCTGACTGCACTTTGCGCAGTGTTACGTGCCTTCTTACCGGCGCCCTCACCGATCCCGCTGAGCGTCTTTGCTACTTGCTTACGCAGCCCCACTTGGCGCAGGCGCTCGAATAGATCATTGTCATTCTTGGCCATGTTGTGTTGTCTCCTTCGAAGGTGGCGGCAGATAGCCGGGGACAACCCTAGCGGCAGTCGGCGTTGACTGCGGGCGCAGCTTCTCAATCAGGTTCTCGTCAGCACCTTTGCCAGTCGCACCTCAGCGGCGCGGGCCGGGTCAATTAATGCTTCAAGCGCCGGCTCATACGCGGGCAGCGCCAACACCGTGCCGTCCTGCAGGACCATCAGGAAACGGTCCATCGTGCGCAGGAATGCGCGGTCGTGAGACACCGCGACGACGGTTCCCTGAAAGCTCCCGAGCGCCGTCTCGAGTGCCTCGGAGGACTCGATATCGAGGTTGTCCGTGGGTTCGTCGAGCAACAGCAGGTTGTGGCCCTCCAACTCGAGCACCAGGATCTCAAGGCGGGCCTTCTGACCGCCGCTCAAGATGCCATAGCTGCGACGCGCCGCGTCGACCAACCCATAGCGGGCGAGCGCGCCCATCGCGGCTTGCAGTCCACCACCTCCGACACGTTCCAGGACCGCGTCGAGCACCACGCGCCCGGTCAGGTCGCTGCGTGACTGCATTTGTGTGAACAGGCCGGTGGAAACCCTCGGACCAACCACCAGTTCGCCCTCGTCGGGTCCGCGCTGCCCGGCCAGTACACGCATCAGCTGACTCTTTCCCGATCCGTTCGGACCGAGCACGCCGACCCGCTCACCGAAGTGGATCTCGTCCGAGAACGGCGCCACCAGGTCGGTGATGCCCAGCGAGCGCAAATCGAGCACCCGCCGAGAAGAGTCGCCGCCGCGAATTCGCATCACGATCGACGCATCGGCGACCGGCGCGGGCGGCGGCCCACCCTCGGCGAAGCGGCGCCATCGCGTCTCCGCGGCGTCGGCTTTCTTGGCCCAGTCGGACGAGTAACGCGCGCGCTGCTTGAACGTCTTCATCAACCCGAACAGCCGGCGCTCCTCGTCGCGCCAGCGTTTGACCGCGTCGCCGAGGCGTCGCTGACGATCCTCTCTGGCCTGCGGGTAGGAGGCATACGGGCCGCCATGCACCCAGGCACCGTTGCCCTCCAACGTGAGGATCGACCGGACGGCGCCGGACAGAACTTCCCGATCATGGGAGATCATCAGGACCGTCTTCTTGGATGCATCGATCTGTTGCTCGAGCGCGAGCTTCGCCGACACATCGAGGAAGTTGTCCGGCTCGTCGAGCAACAACACGTCGGCGTCGGAGGCGAACAGGATGTCGAGCACCAGTCGCTTGCGCTCACCCCCGGAGAGCGTCACCGCCGGGCGATCGGCCAGTTCATCAAAGGAGCTTCGAACGATCCGCCGGCAGGCCGCGTCCCACTGCCCCTCGAGCTCGTAACCGCCCAACCCGGACCAATCGGCGATCGCGGTGCCCAGCTGCATGCCGGCGGCATCGTCGCCCGCCGCGAGTTGCGCCTCATGCCGCAGCACGCGCTCACCCGCCAGCCGCAGCGACGGCGGCGCCAGCGACAGGAGCAACTCGCGCACACTGCGTGAATCATCATCGGCGCCGACATCCTGAGCCATGTAGCCGACGATGCCCCCCACCGAGACCTCGCCGTCATCGGCTCGGAGCGCCCCGGTGAGGACGCGGAGCAGCGTGCTCTTCCCGACACCGTTGGACCCGACGACGCCGACATGCGAGCCCGGCGACACCCGAAACGACACATCCGAGAACAACAACTCGCCGCCGGGGTGGGCATAGGCCAGCCGAGAAGCCACGACATGACTCATGGCAAGGAACCCCCTCGCGGTGCGTAGGTCACAATCATCAATCCCACATGCGCACGACACGGATAATCGACACGGCGCTGGATCGCAGCATAGCCCTGGGCTACGGCAACCTGGGGCTGCTGATTCGCCGCTCGCTCCCGGGTTGGCCGGCGGATCCGCCGCGCATGGACGGGCAGGTGGTGATAGTCACCGGCGCCGCCTCCGGCTTGGGCCTTGCCGCCAGCCAGGGCTTTGCCGCGCTAGGCGCGACCGTGCACGCGGTGGCCCGGAGCCGGGAGCGGGCCGAGCAGGCCGTCGCCGAGGTCCGAGCTGCCGTTCCCGGCGCCGATGTCCGGCCGTTGGCCTGCGACGTCAGCAGCCCGCGTGACATCCGTACGCTGGCCGCCGGCTTCAGCGATCCGGAACAGCGCCTTCACGTGCTGGTCAACAACGCCGGCGTGATGCCCGATCAACGCGCGCGCTCGGTCGACGGGCACGAGTTGATGTTCGCCACGCACGTGTTGGGTCCGTTCGCGCTCACCTCACTGCTCAGTGACGTGCTCACGCGCAGCGCGCCCGCGCGGGTGATCAACGTCAGCTCGGGCGGCATGTACAGCCAGAGCCTGCCCACCGAGGACCTCGAATCAGAGGCGACCGCCTACAGTCCGCCCAAGTTCTACGCTCGGACCAAGCGCGAGCAGGTGGTCATCACCGAGCTCTGGGCCGAGCGCCTCCGGGGCAGCGGCGTGGTGGTCCACTCGATGCACCCCGGGTGGGCCGATACTCAGGGCGTGCGGGTCTCGCTGCCGCGCTTCAGCGTCATCACCAAGCCGATCATCCGCACCTCCGAGCAGGGGGCGGACACGATCGTCTGGCTCGGCGCCGCCGCGGAACCGCTCCAGAGCACCGGTGAGTTCTGGCACGATCGCCGCCGGCGGCCCACCCACTACTGGCTGCGCGCCTCCCGCGAGGAACCGAAGGACAGGCAGCAGCTGTGGGATTACTGCCAGTCGCTGCTGGACCGCGACCTCGACCCGAGCGACCCCACGGCGACGCCCTCTGACGTTTAGGCCGACGGCGCGGGTGTCTTGGCGGCGCTCAGCGCCTCGAGCTCGGCGGCTCGCTCCGCGATGCGCTCCTCGTCGGTGACGACTCGCCACAGGCTGGTCCGGCGAGTCCCCGAGCGACGAACCTGACCGGCGGCTTCGAGATCGCGCAGGAGGCCAAGCACCTGGGCGTAACCGGCGTTCGAGCGCTTCGAGATGGTGACCGCGCTGAGCCCGTCCTCCGCCTCGCGGAGCATCGCCTCGAGCTTGCCCGCCAGCAACACCTCGACCGACCTCCCGGCCGGCTTCGCCCGCCGTCGCCTGCGCGGCTTGGCGGTCGGGGCCACTGTCGCGGCCGCGGTGTTTCCATTGGTGGGGCTGGGGCTCTCGCCCCTCAACGCAGCTCGCGCCGCCTCCAGCGCCGCGATCTCGCGCTGTAACTCGGCGAGATGCGCGTCAATCGCTTCGTGTATTTGATCAAGTGTTGACATAGGCACGATCCTACGCAACCGCAACGACTACTGCGCAAGCGTGGAGCGGTTGCCGGGAGTCGCGGCGCCGAATCGCCGAATCAGGGATCGGTAGGCGAAGAACGCCGGCTTGCGGCGATAGCGGTCGGTCAACAGGCCGCTCGTCTCGGCGAAGGCTTGGGTGCTCGACAGATTGTCCCGGAGGTTGAACCACCGGTAGTCGGTGACGTCGAACGTCTTGGCGCCGCTGCGGATCGTGCCGACGATCTGGCGCAAGGCGGAGGCTTGACGGGCCGGGCTGACCTGGCCGGGCGAGGCGTCGTAGCCGCTCTCGGTGATCCAGATCGGCACCTTCGCTCCGAGTCCACCGAGGCGCATGAAGCACCGGCGCATGGTCCCCAGCATCTGGAGCGTCGCCGCGTGAATCGCCATGGCCCGACCCGGGTACAGCTCCGGATAGAAGTCGACCCCGACGAAGCCCAGGGCCCGCCGGAATGCGGCGCCGCCGCTGCGCAGACCGATGAACACGGCAGCGTCGGACACGGGATTGAACCGGTAGGCGAAGGTGAACCCGAACCGGAGCTGCGTGAAGCCACGGCGCCGTGCCTCTCGGTGGGCCGCGATGATTCCCCGGACCAGCGCCTGCTCCGCGCGGGGATAGGCCCCGTCCGACGTGTTGGGCGAGATGGCCAGGTTGATCTCGTTGGTGATGGTCATCGCGATCACATGCCGGTTGGGGCCGAACACGTCGACCACGTGCCGCACGTAACGGGTCCAGGCCGCGATGTTTCCCCGCTGCTGGGCCGACGGGTGGTAGCGGACCTGCAGCTCGGTGTCGAAGCCCTGGCGCGTGTAGCGGTCGACGATGCGCTTGAACCGAGCGATGCCGGCCTGCCCGTCGCCCTCGAACAGGCGACTGACCCGGAGCACGAGCTCCCTGCCGTGCGGACGCAGTGCGCGCAACGCTTGGAGCGTCTTGGCCTGGTCGACCGGCTTGGCCCGGTTCTGGCGCAAGCCGATGCTGCCGGCCAGCTCCGGGTCGATGCCGAACCGCAGGGTGCGCGCGGCCTGGAAGGGTCCTGCCGCGTAGTTGGCCGAGCACGTCGGATCGGTGACGGCCGCGCTGGCGGACCGACTCGGCGGCGCCACGGTGAGCGCCATCGCCGTGGCGGCCAACGCCAGCGTCGCCAGGCCGGCCAACAGCAGCGACACCCGCGGCCATTGATTCATGACCCAAAGGTATTCGACGGTCCCCTGGTAGGGTGCTTGCCAGGTAGGTCTGATCCAGTTGCGAGGAGAGAACATGAGCTCGGTGGCGGGCCGTCAACGGCGGCTTCTAGGTGTCGCGGGCGCGCTGCTCGCCTGTCTGTTGTTGGGGCCGGTCGGCCCCGCCCAGGCCGCGTCGAAACCGCCGCAGATCCACCACGTGTTCACGATCGTGCTCGAGAACGAGGACGCCAGCACCACGTTCGGGGCCAACCCGCCGGCGCCGTACCTGGCCACCACCCTGCGCTCGCAGGGCGCCTTTCTGCCCAACTACTACGGGATCGGCCACAACAGCCTCGACAACTACCTGGCGATGATCTCGGGTCAGGCGCCGAACCCGACCACCCAGGCGGATTGTCCGGTCTTCAGCAATTTCACCCCGGGAACCCTCGGGGTCAATGGGCAGGCGAACGGTACCGGCTGCGTCTACCCATCCACGGTGCCGACCGTCGTCGGCCAGCTCAGCGCCGCACACTTCAGCTGGCGCTCCTACGACGAGTCGATGGGCGCCGATCCGACCCGCGAGTCGGCCACCTGCGGTCACCCCGCGGTGGGAGCCGTGGACAACACCGAGGCGGCAACCGCGAAGGACCAGTACGCCACCCGCCACGACCCGTTCGTCTACTTCCATTCGATCATCGACAACACCGCGTCCTGCAACAGCCACGTGGTCAATCTGAACAGCCTGACCACCGATCTGAAGTCGATCAAGACGACTCCCAACTACACGTTCATCACTCCGGACCTCTGCTCGGACGGCCATGACGCCACCTGCGCCAACTCGGCCCGACCGGGCGGTTTCGCCGGCATCAATGCCTTCCTCTCGACCTGGATGCCGAAGATCCTGGGCTCCCCCGCCTACAAGCAGGACGGCCTGGTGATGATCGTGTTCGACGAGGGAGTGGGCGACAGCACGGCATGCTGCGGAGAGATCCCAGGCCCGAACAGCGCGATGCCCGGATTCACCGGCCCCGGCGGCGGCGACACCGGCGCCGTCTTCCTGTCCCCGTTCATCAAGCCGGGCACCTCCACGTCGACGCCCTACAACCACTACTCGATGCTGCGCAGCGTCGAGGACATGTTCGGGCTGAGCCACCTCGGGTATGCCGGGCTCTCCGGCCTGGCGCCGTTCGGTTCCGACGTCTTCACCCGTCCGAACTACAAGCCGCCGACAGTGTGCACCGCGGGGAAGCGCCCGCGAGCCCACCACGGAAAGCTCCCCTCGGGCTCGGTCATCCGCGCGATCCATGTCAAGCGCAGCCAAGGCCACGAGCGGCTGACCTTCACCGGGGTTTATCCCGGCAAGCTCAAGGTGACGCTCACGCCCAAGGCCAAGCACACGGGCGCGAAGAAGATCCAGCGCAAGATCGCCGCCTGCCATTCCTACACCATCGTCCTGCCCAGCGGGCACTGGCAGGTGATGATCCTCGCCACGGTCGGCGGCGCCTCACAGCACGCCTCAGCCCATTATTAGGTCAGCTCAGCGACACGTCGGGTCGGGATCCCAGGTGGCGGTCGACTGGGCCAGCGACAGCGGCCCTCCCGCCGGGATCAGCTGGATGTGGTTGACCTCGGTGTTGTTCGGATTATCCGACGGATCGAACGGCCGGTACAGGCCATAGGCCGCGAGTTGGGCCTCACTGATCTGAGCCGCGCTCGATCGCAACAGGCTGCCCACCCCGATGTCCTCGGCTTGGCCGAGGGTGTGAGGGTCGTTGGCGTACCCACCGACGGCCACGCTGTGAGCCGGAGTGCGGTACCCGCTGATCCCGTAGATCGTGACTCCGAGCGCCCGGCCCAACGCGCCCAGCTGCGCAGTCAGCTGGGGAAGTTGACCCTCGGTCTGGCTGGTCCCCGGATCGGCGACGAACCCGGGGCCTGACGCGGCCACCACCGGCTGCGCGTTGGCCTGGTTGGTGACCCCGCCGCACAGGTTCAGCCGGTTCAGCTCGCGCCGGATCTCGGCCAGTGGCGGCGCGTGGGCGTTGACGTCGCCGACCACCGGGGCGCCGGCGCTGCTCGAGCCTCCCGCCCCTTGAACGCCCGCCGTCGGCTCGACCACTTGCGGGTGGGCCTGCGGCGCCGCGGCGGGCGCCGTCGCGACGGCGCTCGTGGTCTGCGACTGGCCCTGGGAACCACAGCCGGCGACGGTCAGCCCGGCCGTCAGCAGCCCGGCCGTGACCCAGTGCCGGCGCCTCGCCCCCTCGGTCGCTCGGCGCCACACCATCGCTCCACGGTATCGGCCGCGAGCGGAAATCGACGCCAATCAAGCGTCCGCCCGCTACGCGACGATGCGACGGTGCCCGTCGAGCGCTTCCACGATCTGTTCCTCGCCTCGGCCGGCGTGGCGGGAACGCTGATCGGCCTCCTGTTCGTCGCTATCTCGGTTGCGCACGAGCGGCTCACCGCCACCGATTCCGCCCAGGCTCATCGCGTGCGCGCCTCCGCCGCGCTGTACGCCTTCACCAACGCGCTCAGCGTGTCGCTGTTCGCGCTGGTGTCCGGCATCGAAATCGGATGGCCGGCCTTGATCGTCTCGATCCTGGGGCTGCTGTTCGTGGTCGCCTCGCTCCTGTCGCTGCTCCGGGTCCGGGGCTCACAGCCCGATGAGCTCCGTGACGCCTTCTTCCTGCTGGGCCTGGTGGCGACGTTTGCGGTTCAGTTCGTGGCCGGATGGATGGCGATCCGGCACCGTCACGACTCCGACCCGGTCCAGACTCTGGCCATCCTGGTGATCGTTTGCTTCCTGATCGGGATCTCGCGCTCCTGGGAGCTGATCGGCGGTCCGTCGATCGGCCTGCGTCATGAGATCGGCGCGATCGCTCGCGCCCGTCCAAGCGGGGTCAGTGCTCCCGCGCGTCCCCAGGGCGAGACCGAGGCCGACCGGCCGGAGGTCGTGGAGTAACTCGAGCGGCGGCGGTCAGTCGAGACGAACGCGGGCCTCGGCGGCCTGCGCACGGATCATGGCGGCCTCGGCTCGGATCAGCGCGGTCTCGGCGCGTTCTCGGGCCGCCCGGGCTCGTGCGGCAGCGCCTAACCGGATTGTGTCCGGGTCCGCGGCGCTCGGCTGCTCGCTGGCTGGAAGCCTGAGCCTCTCGCGCGTCTCGTCCAGGGCCTCCTGCTGATTGTCGCGGCCCTCCTGGGCGTGATCAAGGGTCTCCTGGTCGACGTCTCGGCTGACCTGCTCGCGATCGATCCGCGCCTGGCGATCGTCAAGCATCGAGTCTCCGACTTCACCCTTCTTCGCGTCGTCCCGCTGCTGGTCGTGGTGGACCTGCTCTTGATCGATGCGCGACTGGTCCCGGTCGCCCAGGAGCTGCGCTCGGTCTCCGATCGCCTGGTCCAGCTCGGTCAGGCTCTGTTCTCGAGCCAGCTCCTCCGAGCGAACGTGGTCATTTGTGGCCTGTGGCACCTGGGTCTCCTGGGGGTGGGCGTTGGTTCCAAGCCGGCGGGAGTGGCGCTGGACGACCGGTCCAGAATCCTTGGGCGTAGTCGACGCCGAGCCGGCGGAGCTCGTCAAGCGTGGCCTGGTTCTCGACGCCTTCGGCGATCGTCTCGATCTTGAACTGGCGAGCTACCCCGACGATGGCCTGCACCACCCGGCGGCTCTCATCGTCGGTGAGCAGATCTCGGATGAACTCCATGTCGATCTTGAGGTAGTCGATGACGAAGTGCCTCAGGTAGGTGAATGTGCCGTGCCCGACGCCGAAATCGTCGAGGGCGATCGCGCAGCCCTGCTCGCGCAGGCGCGTGACGAACATCCGGGCCGCCTCGAGGTTGTCGGCCACCGCAGTCTCGGTGATCTCGAAAACCACGTTCTTGGCCGCCACCCCGCTGGCCGCTATCGCCTGCTCGATCCGATCGACCTGCCGTGAGTCCGAGATGGTCTTCGCCGACACGTTCACGTTGACCCGGTGACCTGCCGCGGCGAACTCGAGCGCTCGATCGATCACCCATTCATCAACCGCCTGGATCAGATCGAAGCGCTCCGCCGCCGGGAGAAACGCCCCCGGCGCCAGCAGCTCCTCGCCACCGCGGACCGCGCGCATCCGGAGCAACAGCTCGACGCCGGCGGGCTGCATCGAGGCGAGGTTGAACATCGGCTGTCCGTGCAGAACGAACCGGTCCTGCGCCAGGGCCGAATAGATCTGCTCCGAACACTGGAGCCGCGCGCGCTTGACAAGCTCGTCGCGGTGTTGCTGGGTGATGTCCGTGGAGGCAATGCAGACCGCGTGAATCTTGCCGTTCTCGTCGAGCAGCGGGAACCGCGTTCTCAAGAACACGCGCTCCTCGCCACCCAGCGAGATCGTTTCCTTCTCCTGCGAGGGGAGCCCTCCGTCCAGCACGAGCCGATCCTTGGACCGCGCCGACTCGAGCCTGGCAGCCGGGACGATCTCGGCGTCGCTGCGACCGATGATCCGGTCCCGACTTACCCCGTAGACCCGCTCGAACTCTCGGTTGACCAGCTGGTAGCGGTGGTCGCGGCCCTTGACGCAGATCAGGGCCGGGGTGCTGTCGATCACCGAACGCAAGGTTCGTTCGCTCTCCCGCATCCGGGTCTGCGCCGCGCGACGCTCGGTGATGTCCTGCAGGTGAGAGACGAAGTACAGCGGGTCGCCCGTCTCATCACGGACGATCTCCGCCCGGACGCGCGACCAGACGATCGAGCCGTCCTTGCGGACATAGCGCTTCTCGCGGTCCGAGCTGTCGCGCGAGCCTGCGATCGCCGCCGCGACGAAGACCAGATCCTCACTCCGGTCATCGGGGTGTGTGAAATCGCTGAATGAGGCGCCGACCAGGTCCCCGGGCTGGTAACCCAGCATCAGACAGTAGGCGCCGTTTATCCGTAGAAACCGGCCGTCAATGCCGGTCACGCTCATGCCGCTGGGCGAGCGATCGAAGGCCGATGTGAGGGCGTCAGACCGTCGCGCATTTTCCGCTGCATCTAAACCCGGTCCGTGAGGGACCTTGATACTCAAGTCATCGCGACCGATCCGTGCTCAGTCAAGAGGATCTCTCTCCGTCGTTGCTAGACGCTTCGATTCATCAAATGCATCGGCAACGCGGCCGCTGAGCATTAGCGCTGCCGCCCGGTGTGGCTCCGCAACTGGGGCTCGGGTCGGCTACCCGCCGGGGCGGGTCCGCTACGCGATTGGGGCCGGCCCGCTCGAGCCGTCGATCGCGGCGCTGCTGGCGGCGTCGTCGAGCCGCTGCACCCCCGTCTTGTCCGGCTGCTGCCCCTTGCCTTCGACGCGATCGGACCAGCCGCGCACGTTGTCGTACCACCGGCGCGCCGCATGCCCATAGGGATCCGAGTACCAGCCTCCCGAGCTCTCCTCGTGCTCCTGCTTGACAACCTTGTCCTTCCGGGACAAAAAGGCCATGTATCTCTCTCTTCCCACCGGGCTTCGATCTCCGGCACAGGCAACTTCAGCCGGGTGCGGACAAAGGTCCGCTTCAGCGACTCTACTCCGACGCGTAGGGACTATGACCCCGCCGTCTCGAGCAGCCGATCGGTGGCCCGATCGGCCTCGCCGCCGAAGTATCTGTCCAGCACCTGCTGGAACAGCGGCTGCTCGGGCGCGGCACGCGCGAACAGCGTCATCGAGGACCGCAGCTTGATCGCGTCGGTGCTGCCGAAAACGTCCTCCGCCGAGGCGTCGGTCAGCTTCGTGAGGATCCGCGCGGACTCGATCAGGCGAGGCCCGAGCACCGGGTGGGCCAGGTAGGCCGCCGCCTCCGCCCGCGACGCGATCGCGTACATCCTGGATGTCTGGCTGCGGCCGAGGCCGGAGATCTGGGGGAAGACGAACCACATCCAGTGGCCGCGCTTGCACCCGGACCGGAGCTCGGCCACCGCCGCGTCGTAGGTCCCTCCGTCGTCTTGGGCGAGCTCGAACCGTCGCAGCCGGTGAGGATCACTCATCGTCCCCGTGCGCCGCCACCACCGGCTCGGTGCGGGTCGGTGCCAGATCGGCCTCGGGCTCGGGTTCAGCCGCGGCCGTATTCCTGGCGGGTTCGGCCTCGGCCGTATCCCTTGCGGGTTGGGCCTCGGCCGTATCCGTTGCGACCGGGCGCGTGGCGACCTCGTCCGTTGCGACGGTTCGCCGGCGGCGCGGAATCACGGTGTTGAACAGCAGGATCGCCGCCACGACGCCCCAGCCGAGCTCGGTCCAATGGTTGGCGGCGGCCAGTCCGAGCACGTTGCCGCTGCTCAGCGCGATGATCGCCGCGGCGCCCAGCGCAACCCCGACGATCAGGCTCATCGTCTTGGCCAGCAGGTGCTGGGCGGCTCCGAACAGCAGCAGGCCTCCGCCCACGGCGGTCAGCATCCCGGTCCAGCCGTTGGCGCCGAAAATCCCCAGAAACACCTTGCCCTGCACCGGCGCTCGGCCGTTGGGGAAGTTCGCCAGCTTGGGAAAGAAGTGCTGCTTGTAGAGGAAATACAGGCCGGCCGCGAGCAGGATGGTGCCCAGGATCAACGCGGGTCCGCGCGCCAGGCTCATGCCCTTCTCGGTCCGCGCTTCGGTGCTCTCATCCATGGGGTGGGGCCTCCTGAACGTTCGTGTGCCTCCCAGCAGCTAACGTTTGAACTACCCCCGAGTCTGCGGTTACACACTCGGCCGCCGCCTGACGATGCATCCCCGAAGACACGATCGAACCGACTTGATCTGCCTCCGGTGCCCGTGAACGGGACCGATCCGGTCGTCACCGGCCTCGGCGCGCTCACCCCGCTCGGTCTTGACACCCCGACCACGTGGCGCGGCCTGATCGAGGGCCGCTCGGGGATCGGACCGATCACGCACTTCGACGCCTCGGCGCTGGGAACGCAGATCGCCGGCGAGGTCCGGAACTTTGATCCGCTTGCGCTGCTCGGCGCCAAGCGCGAGCGGCGTACCGCCCGGTTCTCGCAACTCGCGATCGCGGCGGCGCGCGAGGCGGTGGCCGACGCCGGGCTGGAAATCACCCGGCCGGACCGCATCGGCGTGATTCTGAACAGCGCCATCGGCGGGGTGCCGGAGTCACAACACGCCAGCGAGACCTTGATCGGCGAGGGAGCCCGCGCCATCAGCCCGCGCTATGTCCCCTCGACGATCCCGAACATGGCGGCCTGCGAGGTGGCGATCGACCTCGGCGTGCACGGTCCCGTGATGGCCGGCGCGCTGGCCTGCGCCAGCGGAACCTACGCCTTACTCGATGCTCGCCGGATGATCCTGGCCGGCGAGGCCGACGTGATCATCGCCGGCGGCGCCGACGCCGGGATCTGCGAGGTGATGATGGGCGGGCTTTCGGTGATGGGGGCGCTGTCGGCGCGCAACGACGACCCCGAGCGAGCCAGCCGTCCGTTTGACGCCGAGCGCGATGGCTTCGTGTTCGCCGAGGGCGCGGCCGTGCTGGTGATGGAGTCGGCCGAGCACGCCCGGGCGCGCGGCGCGCAGGTCTATGGCAGCGTGAGCGGCGGGGCGCTGACCAGCGATGCCTTCCATGTGAGCGCCCCAGAGCCCGACGGAAGGTACGCCGCCCGCACGATCGAGCTGGCCCTCGAGCGGACCGCGACGCGACCGGAGGATCTGGACTATGTCTGCGCGCACGGGACCAGCACCCGGGCCAATGACCTGACCGAGACGATGGCGCTGCACCAGGCGCTCGGTAGCGAAGCCTCCCGCGTTCCGGTCAGCTCGCCGAAGTCGATGCTCGGCCACCTGCTCGGCGCCGCCGGGAGCCTCTCGGCGATCATCTGCCTGTTGGCCATGCGCGACGGCGTGATCCCCCCGACCACCAATCTCGAACACCCCGACCCCGCGTGCGACCTGGATTACGTGCCGCTGCACCCGCGCGAGACACCGGTGCGCACGGCGATCGCCAACGCGTTCGGCTTCGGCGGCCAGAATTGCGTGATCGTGCTCCGCGCCCCCTCACCGGGACCTTCGGCCACAGCGAGCGCGAGATTCGCGCCGGCGAATTCTTGCTAGGACCGAAGTTCCGGGGTCAGCCCAGCTCGGGCACCCGAGACTGCCCGCGGTTGCCCGCGGGTCGGCGCTGGAACGCCGCCATCGGGACGCGGGCCAGCGCCAGCAGGCCGTTGGCGGCCAGCAGGATGAACCAGGGATCCAGGGCGGCCCGGAAACGTGGGGTCCCGGTGGTGATCGCCGCCTCGCTCAACCAGATGAACAGCGGTACCAGCCAGAGCGACCGGGGAACGCTGCGGACCGCCTTGGTGAACAGCCCGGCGATCGCCAGCAGCGCGACCACCCAGAAGCTGTAGACGGACAGATCGGCGACGTTCTTCGTCGCCCCCACGTCCAGATGGGCCGTGCTTCGGGACAGGTGACGGCCCGCCAGGTCCAGCAGCCTCACGGTGTTCCAGAATATGGCCTGGGGGACCGCCGTTGGATGCCGGCCGATGAACGACAGCACGTCCGAGGTGAGCCGAGAGTTTCGCTGGACCTCGGTCAGCTTGTGGTTGTTTCTGGTGCTTGCGTAATCCGGGTAGCGGTGACCTGCCTCCCAGATGTAATGCTCCTTCGCCGCGACGCTGTTGTAGGTGCCGGCCAAGGTGGCGCCCAGCTCCGTGGTCACCGGGATGAAGGCGTGCTGAGCGATCGCGTTGCGGATCGTCCACGGCATGATCGTCAAAGCCATCACGACGAGCAGTAACACCGGCGCCTTCAGGCCACGCCGCGACCACCGCGGCCTGGCGGTCCAGACCACGAAGGCCAAGGCGACGCCGACCACGATCCCGTTGCCTCGCGTCAGCGCGGACAGACCGGCGAACACTCCGGCCAGGACGATCCATCTCGTGCGGCCCTCGCCATTGCGGGCGTACACCGCGCAGTTCGTCGCCGCCAGCGTCAGCGGCACCAGCAGGCTCTCGGTCATCAGCGACACGCCCACCACGATCAGGGGCAGGTAGATCGCCCCAATCACCAGCGTTGCCAGCGCTGCGCGGTGCCCGACGAGCTGGTAGGCCAGGAGGGCGATCAAGCCCACCGTGATGGTGGCCAGGCACGCCTCGGCCAGCCGCGGATCGGTCCATCCGCCGAACACCCCCGAGTAGTGCCCGGCCGAGAAGCGCCGGTAATCGGCAAACGCCGGTATTCCCACGACCCGGTAGACCGCGCCGAGAAAGAAGGGGTAGCCGGGCGGCCGGTACGCGCTGCTACCCATCGACCACCCGTGACCGAGGGCCAGGCTGCGCGCGAGCCGGTCGTAGTTGGACGCATCCCGCAGCGGCACGAACTTCCAGGTGTGCAGTACGTACGCCACGCGGACCGCCAGGGCCGAGAAGAGCAGCGTGCCGGCAGCGAGATACAGCCGCCCAGGACGCGCGGACATACGTGTGGTTGCTCTCTGCCAGCTAGCCCGCACCGCGGGTCATGCTACTAACAGACTCAGCCTGCGGAGTTGGGAGCATTCGAGCAGGCCGCGCGGTACCGTGAACTGGTGAATCCGACCGGTACACCGGTGGCACCCGCGGCGGGCGAGCCCGGACTCGATCTGAAGGTTCTCGACTCCGTCCAGCAACGGGTCCTGTGGTTGGCCACGAGCATCGTCCACCACGCCAACAAGGTCCGCACCACACCGTCGGGGGTGAAGGTGGGCGGGCATCAGGCCTCATCCGCGTCGTTGGTGAGCATCATGACCGCGTTGTATTTCGACCACATGCGGGCGCCGGATCGGGTGTCGGTGAAGCCTCACGCGGCGCCGGTGTTGCACGCCATCAACTACCTCCTGGGCCGGCTGGACGAGCGCTACCTGACTGAGCTGCGCGCGTTCGGCGGGTTGCAGTCCTATCCCTCGCGGGCCAAGGATCCTGACCCGGTCGATTTCTCCACCGGATCGGTCGGGATCGGCGCCACCGCGACGATCTGGTCCTCGCTCGCCCACCGCTACGTGGCCGGCCATTTCGAGGTGCCACAGGGTGGGCGGCATATCGCGCTGGTCGGCGACGCCGAGCTGGACGAGGGCGCGATCTGGGAGGCGCTGGTCGACCCGATGGTCCCGCGCCTGGGAGAGGTGTTGTGGATCGTCGATCTAAACCGCCAGTCGCTCGATCGCGTAGTCCCCGACATCGCGGCGGGGCGGATCGGCAAGATGTTCGATGCGGCGGGGTGGCGGACGATCACCGTCAAGTACGGCCGGTTTCTCCGCGAGCTGTTCGGCCGCCCGGGCGGCGAGGCGCTGCGGCGCCGGATCGACGGGATGGCCAACGAGGAGTACCAGCGGCTGCTCCGCTCAGACCCGGCCGAGCTGCGCGAGCGGCTGCCCGGCAGCGGGCGCGAGCGTCGCGACGTCGCCCGCGTGATCTCGGAGCTCGAGGACGGCGACGTGGTGCGGGCGGTCAGTGACCTGGCCGGCCACGATCTCCTCGACCTGCTCGAGGCGTTCCGCGAGGCCGACCGGGCCGGCGACCGCCCGGCGGTGATCTTCGCCTACACGATCAAAGCCTGGGGGCTGCCGACTCAGGGGCACCCGGGCAACCACTCGGCGCTGCTCTCGACCGAGCAGTGGGAGCGGCTCGCCGGCTCGCTGGGTGCTTCCGCAGAGCACCCATGGGAGCGTTTTGCCGAGGGGACGCCGGAGGCGGAGCTGTGCGCGCGAGCCGCGCGGACGCTCGCGCCGGCGGAGCTCGTGCGGCGCGAGCCCCCGGCGCTGCCGGTCGAGATCCACGACTTCCACCGGGGCGTGGCCTCGACGCAGCAGGGGTTCGGCCGGTTCCTGGTCGAGCTGGGCCACGCCGCTCCGGAGGTGGCCGAGCACGTGGTGACCGTGTCCCCCGATGTGGCCTCCTCGACCAATCTCGGCGGCTGGATAAATCGCACCGGCGTCTGGAATCCCGGCGAGCGGATCGACTGGTTCGCCGATGACAGCGACACCTTGGTGCGCTGGCGCGAATCGCGCCACGGCCAGCACATCGAGCTGGGGATCGCCGAGGGCAACCTGGTCGGGCTGCTGGGCGAGCTGGGCGCGACCTGGTCGCGCGACGGGCAGCCGCTGTTGCCGATCGGGACGATCTATGACCCGTTCGTCAACCGCGCGCTGGAGCCGTGGTCGTTCGGCATCTACGCCGGGGGACAGTCGATCCTGGTCGGCACCCCGTCGGGGATCACGCTGGCGCCGGAGGGCGGGGCGCATCAGTCGATCATCACCCCGTCGGTGGGTTTGGAGCAGCCGCGCGCCGTCGCCTGGGAGCCGGCGTTCCTGCAGGACCTCGAGTGGATCCTGCTGGGCGCGCTCGGGCGGCTCGGCCGAGCCGGCGGCGAGTCCGCCTACGTGCGACTGTCGACGCGGCCGGTGGATCAGGCCCTGGCCGACGTGCCCTCCGATCCCGCGGGCCGCGAGCAGCGCCGCTCCGCCGCGCTGGCCGGCGGCTACGCGCTGCGGCGGGCGCCGGAGCCCCCGGCGGTGATCCTGGCCGGGGTCGGCGTGGTCATGCCCCAGGTCTTGAGCGCCGCGGAGGAGCTGGCCGAACACGGGATCGCCGTCGACGTGCTGTGTCTGACCTCGCCGGATCTGATCCACCGCGCGCTGCAGGCCCGCTCCGGATTGCGGGAGGGTTCCGACCAGGTGCTGGCCGACCTGTTCCCGCCCGAGCGCGCGGCGCCGATCGTCAGCGTGATCGACGGACACCCGCACACGCTGTCGTTCCTCGCCGCCGTCAACGCCACCGCGATCGCCTCCCTCGGCGTGCAGGACTTCGGGCAGTCCGGCGATGTCGAGGACCTCTATCGCCATTACGGGATCGACGCCGAGACAATCGTCGGCGCCGCCCTGGACCTGACCTGAGAGCAGAGGATCTGAGCCCAGCATGACCGAGATCGCGATGCCCCAACTGTCTGACTCGATGGAGGAAGGACTCCTCCTGCAGTGGCTGATCGAGGACGGCTCAGAGGTCGGGGTCGGCGACGAGCTGGTGGAGATCGAAACCGATAAGGCCACCATGACCTACACCTCCGAGGTCGCGGGCACCCTGCAGATCATCGTCCCGGAGGGCACCACCGTCCCCGTCGGGCAGCCGATCGCCCGGGTTGGCGCCGCCGGGGCCGCCGTTCGCGACGAAGCCGCTGTGGAGGTCGCCTCCAACGGCGGCGAGCCCGACACCGATCCGCGCGCTGGCGGCGAACGTGAGACCGCGGCGGCGACGCCGACCGCGGCGGCCAGGCCGAGCGAGGCGGCCACGCCGGTGGCGCGGCGGCTGGCCGCCGTCCACGGGATCACGCTGTCCGCCGTTCAGGGCACCGGTCCGCGCGGGCGGATCACCAAGTCCGACGTGATCGGCGCCGCCGGCCTCGAAACCCCGGTCGCCGCGACCCCGACCCGTCCCCGGAGCGGCGGCAACGGCGTGGCGAGCCGCGCCGCGTCAGGCGGCGGGACGAGCGGCGGCGGTAAGCGCACCGAGCAGCTCACTCGCCTACAGCAGGTCGTGGCTCGGCGGATGGCCGAGGCGAAGTCGACCATCCCGCACTTCCAGGTCCAGACCGAGGCGCGGATGGACGAGGCACTCGAGCTCCGGGCCAAGCTCAAGGCGTTGGCCGCCGATCACCAGAACCTGACGGCCCCCTCGGTCAACGACCTGATCGTCAAGGCCTCGGCCCTGGCCCTGCGCGAGCATCCGCACGCCAACGGCTCCTACCGAGACGGCAGCTTCGAGCTCCACGACCGCGTCAACGTCGGCGTCGCGGTGGCCGCCGAGGGAGCGCTGGTGGTCCCGACGGTGTTCGACGCCGATATCAAGTCCCTGGCCGAGATCGCCCGCGAGGTTCAGCGCCTGGCCGAACGCGTCCGGAGCAACGCCGTCACCCCACCCGAGCTCTCCGGGGCGACTTTCACCGTCTCCAACCTCGGCATGTACGGGATGACCGCGATCACCCCGGTGATCAACCCGCCGCAGGCGGCGATCCTCGGCGTCGGCGCCGCCCGACCCGTACTGGCCCGCGACGAGTCCGGCGAGATCGTCGAGCGCTCGCTGCTGACGCTGACGTTGAGCTGCGATCACCGGATCCTCTACGGCGCCGATGCTGCCCGGTTCCTGGCCGACATCAAGGCGCTGCTCGAGGCTCCGCTGCGCCTCGGCTTCGGTTAGACGAAGGCCTGCGCGCCCGTCTATACGATCACTGATGTGCTGATCACCGACGTATCCCCGCGCGACGGGCTGCAGAACGATCCCGTGATCCTGGCACCGCAGCTGCGGGCCGAGCTGTGCCGTCGGCTCGCCACGGCCGGTGTGGCCCGGATCGAAGCGGTCAGCTTCGTCAGCCCCCGCCTCGTGCCCGCGATGGCGGGCGCCGAGGACGTGATGGCCGCGCTCGGCGATCTCGGCCCCGGACGGCTGTCGGGGCTGGTGCTGAACCAGCGCGGCTTCGAGCGCGCGTTGAGCACCGGGCTGCGGCAACTGAACGTGTCGATCGCCGTCACCGAGACGTTCTGCCAGCGCAACCAGGGATGCTCGCGCGCCGAGGCCGAGGCCCTGGTCGCCGAGCTGGCCGTGCGCGCAGCGTCCGCGGGCGTGAAGCTCGCGGTGACCATCTCGGTCTCGTTCGGTTGCCCGTTCGAGGGGCGGGTGACGCCGGAGCAGACGCTGGCTCTGGTGGAGCGGGTGGCGGCCAGCCGGCCCGACGAGATCGTGCTCGCCGACACGATCGGCGTCGCCGTGCCCGCTGCCGTGCGCACCTTGATCGCCGGCGCGATGACGTTTGGCCTGCCGGTCGGCGGCCACTTCCACGACACCCGCAACACCGGGATCGCCAACTGCCTGGCCGCACTCGAGGCCGGAGCCAGCGGCCTCGACGCCTCGGTTGGCGGCGTCGGCGGCTGTCCGTTCGCCCCCGGGGCCACCGGCAACGTCTCGACCGAGGACCTGGTCTACGTGCTCGAGGAGTCGGGGATTGACACGGGGATCGACCTCCAGGCGCTGATCGGGTGCGGCCACTGGCTGAGCGAGCAGCTGGGGCACCCGATCCCCAGTGCGGTCTCCCGCGTCGGCGGCTTCCCGGACACCGCGGCGCGCCTGAAGACCGCTTCCTGACCCGGCGACCGCGTGCTGGCCGGCTACGGACATCTGCGGTCATCCGCGCTGCGCCTGCAATGGAACGAGGAGTCGATCGACCTGCGCCGGGATCGCCGGCGCTACCTCGAGTTGGGAGCCGGCCGGCGCCGGCGGGTCGACCGGCTGCTGGCCGGCTTCTGGATCGCCGAACGGCAGGTGGCCGAGCAGCTCGATCCCTTCATCGCCGCCGCCGACGACGAACTGCGCGAGCTGCTCACGCTGCAGGCTCAGGATGAGGAGCGCCACGCCCGCTTCTTCGGGCGAGCGCTGGGCGAGGTGGTGGGCGTCGATCCGGCCCGCTGGGCCGCGGCGACGGCGCCTGCGGGGATCAGTCGGCTGTTCGAGCATGAGCTCCGGTCAATGGCCGAGGCCCTGGCCGCGGGGGCGGTGACGCTCGGCGACGCCGTCGCGCTCTACCACCTGGTGCTGGAGGCGATCGTGCTGGGCACGGGCCAGGATGCACTCCTCGAGGAGCTGATCACCCTCCCGGGGCTGCGGGAGGGTGTCTCCCGGGTTCAGGCCGACGAGCGCTGGCACGTGGGCCTCGGAGTCCAGAGCTTGTCCGAGTCCCCGAAGCCCGATGCTCCCGGCGCCCGGCTCGCCCCCGGCTCCACCTCGGTGGCCGAGATGGCCGCGCGAGCGGCGGCCGCCTGGGGATCCGACGTGGCGACACCCGCCCGCGTGCAGCACGCGCTGGCCACCCACCGCCGCCGGCTCCGTCTGCTGGGGCCGCGCAGTCCCTACCAGCAGCCCTAGGTCTCGATCGGCTCCAGCAGCCGGTGCGGAGTCCGTAGCGCGACCGTGACCGGATCGGTCCGCCGGCCGGCGCGCCCCCGGCGGCGGGCGGTCAGGATCGCCTCCGGCCCGGGCGTGACCTGGCAGGTGGCGCAGAAGCCGGCGTCGTCGAGGGTCGTATCGCAGTCGGCGTGCCGGAACACGCGGGTGTTCGGCTCACGGTGGCGTCCGCCCCAGATCAGCAGCGCGTACAGGACCGGCCACAGGTCGCGACCGGCGGCGGTCAGCTCATAGAGGTGGCGTCCGCCGTGTTCAGGGTCCTGGCGGCGCTCGAGGATGCCGTCCTGGACCAGCCCGCTGAGCCGGTCCGACAGGACCGCCTTGGGAATATCGAGGTGGACCTGAAAGTCGTTGAAGCGTCGCACGCCGTAGAACGCGTCGCGCACGATCAGCAGCGTCCAGCGCTCGCCCACCGTCTCCAGGGCGCGGGCCAGAGAGCAATCCTGCTGTTCGTAGTCCTTGCCGAGCACGATCCTCAGCTTAGCAGGCTGAGGTTCGATGATCGAACTCATATGTGCTACTGTCCCAGCGGTTCGATCACTGAACCCCTAACCCGGGAGCGGCCATGACTCCGACACAAGCCCAACTGATCACCGGAAGCTCGCGCGCCCGAGTCTGGCCTGGCAGGACATCGGCTGCGGTCGCGCGGACCAGCAGCCCGACCCGGACGCTGGCCGTCGCGGCGTACGGAACGCTGATCGTGCTGGTCACCTTCAGCGCCTTCGCGGCGACCGTCGGCGACAGCGGGCGTTCGCTGCACGCCGGGGTGGCCGGCCAGACTTGGGCGCTCAGCGGCATGAGCCTCGGGCTGGCGACGGCGCTGCTCACCCTCGGAGCGCTGGCCGACGATTTCGGTCGCCGCAGGGTCCTCTTGGTCAGCGCGGCTGGGCTGGCGGCCACCAGCGCGCTCGGGGCGCTCGCCCCGAGCGGCGGCGTGCTGATCGCCGCGCGGATCCTCCAGGGCATCGCCGGCGCCGGCGTGCTGGCGGCGAGCCTCAGCTCGATCGGTCAGGCCTTCCCCACCGGAGCGCGGCGCACACACGCGACCGGTATCTGGGCAGCCGCGGTCGGAGGCGGGATCGCGCTCGGACCCCTGGCCGGCGCCGGCCTGGCCGCCGCGCTCGGGTGGCGCAGCAGCTTCTGGCTCGAGGCGCTCGCCGCTGTGGCGCTGGTGCCGGCCGCGGGCACTCTGGCCGAGTCACGCGCGAGCACCGCCCGCTCCCTCGACCTACCCGGCGTCGTGGCTCTGGGCGCCGGGATGGCGGCGCTGACCGCCGGTCTGGTCGAGGGCCGGACCAGCTGGACGAGTTCGACGACGCTCGGGCTGCTGGGAGGCGGCGTGCTGCTCCTGGTCGCCTTCGCCCTGATCGAGCTGTACCGGCGCGCGCCGATGATCGAGTTGCGCCTGTTTCGCGAGCCATTGTTCGTCGCGTCGATCTCCGGCGCGCTGTTCTCCGGTCTCGCCGTGATCGGCCTGATGAGCTACTCCCCGAGCCTGATGCAGCGTGCCCTGCACATGAGCGTGATCGGCAGCGCCGCCGCGCTCGGGACCTGGTCGACCACGAGCATGGTGGTCGCGCTGGCCGCGCGGCGCCTGCCCGGCCGGCTGTCGTCTTGCACCCGGCTGGCAATCGGTCTCTCGCTCT
Organism: uncultured Solirubrobacterales bacterium; assembly: GCA_963808605.1. GTDB lineage: Bacteria > Actinomycetota > Thermoleophilia > Solirubrobacterales > Solirubrobacteraceae > Palsa-465. The sequence goes on along the minus strand of CAWEGQ010000006.1, from coordinate 163,271 downwards.
GCGCGGCCGGCGAGATCGCCCTCAGCAATCTGCAGGTCGGCAGGGGCTGGACGAGCCTGGTGCCCGGCCTGATCATCGCGGGGGTCGGCAGCGGGATCGCCAACGCCGCGCTCGGCCGGCTCGCCGTCGAGTCCGTGCCATCCCATCGCGGCGGGATCGGCAGCGGCGCCAACAACACGGCGCGCTACCTCGGCGGCGCCGCCGGGATCGCGGTCGTCGTGGCCCTCAGCCCGGGCACCGGGGCCGGCCAGCTCATCCACGGTTGGAACCACGCCGCCCTCGTCTCCGCGGGCCTCTGCGCAATCGGCGCGCTCATCGCCGTCGGGACTGCGGTTACGCGACCAGCGCGGGGCTGATTAATCGGAAACGCCTATGGTGGAGTTACGAGTCACCGGAGTTAGGTCCGTTGTCTGACCCGCCCGCTTAAACAGTAAGTAAACCCGGGTTGACATCCACAATCCGGGGAGTAAGTTGCTAATCGGGGATTGCTGGATCCCCGGGGCAACTGAGAGGAGAAGTGCATATGTTCAAAGCATCCCGCAGGGTGCTGTGGCTGGTGTGTGCCGCCCTTGCCGTGCTGGCTGTTGGATCGGCATCGGCCCAGGCGCATGTTTTCCAGGTCAACGGCGAGCGGACCGCGATCATCCCGTCCGCCGCAAGCAGCGAGTTCTTTGTCGCTAACGACATCGCCGTGACCGCGACCGGCAGTGCGACCTTCGGCTCCGATGGATCGCTGATTCTGCCGATCACCGGTGGGTCGGTGAATGCCGACTCGATGGACGGTCATGTCTTTCACTCGGGCGGCGTGACGTTCTCTCATGGTGGTCGCTCGGTCAACTACCGCGATTTCGCCCTGGTGCGCGACGGAGGCCAAACGTACCTGTCGGCCTTGGTCAACGACCGCGGCCGGGAGGTGTTCGCGTGGGTGACCAACTTCGCCGTGACGCCGGCCAGCGACACCGAATTCCTCGTCACCGGGGAGGTGAAGCTGAGTCGATCGACCGCTCACGCTTTCAACTGGCTCGTCGGCTCTGACGTGAGCGCGCCCGGTATCGACGTCGCGAAGTTGAGCAGCTTGATCCGGATCATGCCGTGACCGGCTCAGGCTGACTCGAGCCGGAGATCGGGGAGGCTGGTCTGATTATCGGCCTATAAGGCTGAAAATCAGACCAGCCTCGCGGTTGGCAGCACTGCCCAGCGGGTAAGACCGCCATACAAGAGAGGCGGTGCAGCATGGGTGACCAGGTCGCAGATAGTGACACGACCAGCAGCGCGCGGCGCGCTCGCAGCCGCTCGAGGGACGATCGCCATGGGCCACTTGAGCGTCTCGATCGCATCCCCGTCTGGCCGTATGAGCGAAAGCTGCTGTGGGTTGTAGGCGCGGGCTACTTCTTCGCCTTCTTCGACATCGTGACGATCTCGTTCGCGGCGCCGGTGATCGCCTCGCAGTTCCACGTCTCGAAGGGGACCGTGACGCTGTCGATCACCAGCAGCCTGATCGGTTACATCATCGGGGCGTTCGTCGACAGCACGATTGCCGATAAATGGGGACGCCGGCTCAGCCTGGGGATCTCCGTCGCGGTGTTCTCGATCGGCACTGCGCTGGCCGCGTTCAGCTGGAATGTCGAGAGCCTGATCGTCTTCCGCTTCATTTCCGGACTGGGCATCGGGGCGGAGATCGCCGCGGTCACCACGTATATCGGCGAGCTATCCCCGGCGCCGCTGCGGGGCCGCTACACGAGCTGGGCCACCACGGCGGCCTACGCCGGGTTCGCCGTTGTCCCGTTCGTCGCCCGCGCGCTCGTCCCCACCACCGCCTCGGGCTGGCGGATCCTGTTCGGCATCGGCGCGCTGGGTGGGGTGACGATCCTGTTCATGCGCCGCGGGCTACCGCCCTCGCCCCGATGGCTGGTCGCTCAGGATCGCACCGAGGACGCCAAGGAAGTGGTGGGCGAGGCCGAGCGAACCGCCCGCGAGAACATGGACACCGAGCTCCCGGAGCCCGAGCCGCTACCGCAGGAGCCGACCGCCGAGCGGTTCCCGATCAAGGCTCTCCTGCGTCCACCGATGGCCGGACGCCTGGCCCTGTTCATCGGCATCTGGTTCGTCTACTACATCGGCAACTACGGTTGGTTGACCCTCGCGCCGACGCTGTTCGTCGACAAGGGCTACAGCCTGGCCGACAGCACGACCTATCTGATCGTGTCGGGAATCGGCTTCCTGGTCGGTGCCCTGGCCACCACCCGGTTCAGCGACCGGCTCGAGCGCAAATACACCACCGCGACGGCCGCCGTGGCCTGGGCGATCTCATTGCTGGTCATCGGCTATTTCGTCTCGCCCACCATCATCATCGTGTTCGGGTTCATCGCCTCGATGACGATCGGACTGCTCGTACCGATGCTCTACACCTACACCGCGGAGCATTTCTCCACGCCCGCCCGAGCCACCGGTGTCGCGCTGGGCGACGGGCTCGGACACATCGGCGGAGCGTTGGCGCCGCTGATCGTGCTCGGGGCCAACACCGCCTGGGGCTTCTCCGGCGCCTTTCTGGTGATGGCGATCTCCGGTCTGCTCACGGGCGCGCTGATTCTGCTCGGAATCCGGGCCACGGGCCGCTCGCTCGAGACCGCGACGAAGACGTAAAACCGCGTCAGCCCGACCCCGGGCCCGAGCCCGAGCCGGGACGAGCCTGGCCGCTGTACTCCTGGTTGGGCAGCATGTTGGTGGCCATCGCCATCCGGTTGGTGAGGTTGTACATCGAGCTGATCTCGGCGACGTCCCAGGCCTCCTCCAGCGTCAGCCCGACGTCGAGCAGCGTCTGCAAATCGACCCGGTTCACCTCCCGCGGCCGCAGCGTCAGCTTCTCCGCGTAGGCGCAGATCGCGGCTCGCCGGGGATCGAGCTCGGCCCGGTGCCAGTCGTACGAGATCCGCTCGCCGAGCACCGGATCGCCAAGCTCCTCGCGCAACGCAGCGCCGTGAGCGACGAGGCAGTAGAGGCAGCCGTTGGCCGCGCTGACCACCACCGCGATCATCTCGCGATCGGCGGCGCTGAGCCCCTCGGTGGGCCGATGCAGCTGCCGGTAGTGGGCGAACCAGGCGCTCAGGCGCTCGGGCCGGAACGAATACACCCGGAACACGTTCGGCACGAAGCCGAGCCGCTCTCGGGCCTTGGCAAACAGGCCCCGCAGGTCAGAAGGCAGCTCGGCCTCAGCCGGGACCGGAAACCACGAGCCGGTGTCGCCTCCGGTCGCGGTCGGCTCGGCGTTGTCGGACATGCCGACATTCTGCCCGCCCGAGGCTATTCGTGACACCATCACCCGATGGGACTTTCCGGCACGCTCGCGGCGGCGGTGACCCCGCTGCGCGAGGCCGGGACACAGCTCGACGATGCCGCATTCCCGCCGCTGCTGGAGTTCTACGGCGGCAGCGGCATCGACGGACTGTTGCTGCTCGGCACGACCGGCGAGGGGATCCTGCTGGAGGCCGGGGAGCGACGCCGGGCCGCGGAGCTGGCGGTGGCCGGTGCCGGGCGGCTGCCGGTGATCATCCATTGCGGCGCGCAGACCACGGCGCAGACGTGTGCCCTGGCCGCCCACGCCGGCGAGGCCGGTGCAGACGCCGTGGCTGTGATCGCCCCGCCTTACTTCGCCTTCGCTCCCGGCGAGCTGCTCGAGCACTTCGCGGCCTCGGCGGCGGCCTGCGCGCCGCTGCCCTTCTACCTGTATGAGTACGCCGAGCGCAGCGGCTACGCCGTCCCGATCGAGGTCGTCAAAGAACTACGCGAGCGCGCGCCCAACCTGGTCGGGATGAAGGTCTCCGATGCGCCGTTCGAACGCGTCGAGCCTTACCTGTCGCTCGGACTGGACGTGTTCATCGGCGCCGAGAGCGTCCTGCGCCAAGGGCTGGCCGGCGGTGCCGTCGGCGCGGTATCGGGCGTCGCCGCGGCGTTCCCCGAGGCGGTGGCCGCCCTTGTCCGCGACCCAACGGCCGAGCGGGCTGAGCTGGTGGGCTCGCTGCGCGCCGTGCTCTCGGAGCATCCCTTCCAGGCCTCGGTCAAGGCCGCGCTCGGGTTCCGCGGCGTACCCGTACAGCCCGACGTCCGAGCCCCGCTCCGCCCGCTGGCGCCGGAAGCGACAGAGCGCCTGAGAACCGCGCTCGAGCGTCTGCTCGGCGCCGTCGGAAGCCTCTCCTAGTCGCCTCGCACGGCGGCGACAGGAGCGCGCGCGCCGGCCAGGGCCTCGAACGCGTCGGCGGCGGCGGACGGACCGCCGGTCGCGGCGAAACCCGCCGCCGCGCGACGAGCACCGTCCGTCTTGGTCATGGCCAGCCGGATCTGTTTGCGCAGCCGCTCCGGGTTCAGTTTCGGCGCTGTCAGCCTCGTCCCGGCGTCGGCCACCTCGACCCGCCGAGCGACCTCGAGCTGGTCACGCCCGAACGGCACAACGCACACCGGGACGCCCGAGGCGAGCGCCTTCTGCGTCGCCCCCGCGCCGCCATGCGTGACCGCGCAGACGGCCCGCGCGAGCAACGGCGCATGCGGAACGAAGCGCTCGACGCGGGCATTGGCCGGCACGGAACCGCTGAGCTCGGCGGCCGGCATCGTCGCCACCACGTCCACGTCCTCGTCGGCCATGGCATCCAGCGCCGTGCGCACGAGGCGCCCGTCGTCCTGAAACTCCGACGACGTGGTGACGAGGACGAGCGGGCGCTCGATCTGCTCCAGCCAGGCCGGCGGATCGGCCGGAGGCTCCCAGCAGCATGGGCCCACCATGCGGACCGACGCGGGCCAGTCCGAGCGCGGGTACTCGAACGGCTCAGCGGTCATGTAGAGCAGCAGCGGGGCCGCGCCGAACATCGCGTCCGTCGTCTCGAACCGAGGCACACCGACCGACGCCCGCGTCGCGTTGAGCGCGGGAAAGCAGGCCCGCTTGAGCGAGCCGACCAGGATCGGGCGCAGCAGTCGGTCGCGAGCCCGGCCTGCCGCCCCGGCGGCCGGCTTCAGGCCGGGCCCGAACGGCGGCACGTCACGCGAGGTCATGGCCAGCGGAAACGGGAACCATTGTGCCCACGGCCCGCCCCAGCTCTCGGCCACCGCCGTAGCCCCCCAGCTCATGCAGTCGACCAGGATCGCGTCGGGTTGGTGGCTCTCGATCGCGGTCCGCAGGTCGGCGACCTCGTGCGGCGCGCGCGCGCCGAACGTGGCCATCCCCCGCTTCAGCTTCGCCGGCGGCGTGCGGGCCCCGTAGTCATCGTGTTCGATCGCCTCGATCGAGGGCGCGATCGGCGCCGCGTCGAATCCCCGCGCGCTCATCAGGCCCACTTCCGAGGCGAGGGTGCGCAGGGCGATCTGGTGGCCGCGAGTCGCCAGCGCGTCCAGGATCGGGACGAGCGGATAGAGGTGCCCGCGCGCGGGTGATGTGTACGCCAGGATCTTCATGAGGTCCCCTCCAGGAGTCGGCCGATGGCCAGGATCAAAGTGGCTCGAACCTCTGCTCTCGAGAGGCCGAGGTCGTGCGAGAGGATCCACCAGGCCTGCACGTCGCAGATCGCGATCAGCGCGGCCCGCAACCGACCGCGCTCAGTTGGCTTGGCAGCGGCCAGCCAAGCGCCAAACGCATGCTCGACCCAGTCGTAGTGAAACTTGCGTGCGCGACGGGCCAGATCCTCGAGTGGCCCACCCAGGTTCAGGTTCGAGCTCCGCATCGCTCGCCCACCCCGCAATTCATAGTGCTCGAGCAGGTTGTCGACCGCGCCGGCGATGCTGTCCGTGGGAGCCTCGAGTCGCTGCTCCTCGACCTCGGCGATCGCTCGCGAGAGCACCTGCTCGAGCAGCGTGTCCTTGGACCCGAAATGCCGTAGCAGCGTCTGCTTGGTGACGCCGGCGGCGCGCGCGATCGCCTCCAGCGAGACCTCGCCCCAGGGGCCCGAGAGAAAGGCTTCGTCGGCCGCGTCGAGCAGCGCGGTGCGCGTCTGCTCCTCCGCCTGCGCGCGCGCCACCTTCACGTAGGTGCGCCCCGGTCCCATAATCATGTTACCGATAGTAACGTGAAATCATGGTCACGTCAACGCGGGTCTGATGGGGACCGCTGAACCTCGGCGAATCGGCGGCGTATCCTGCGGGAGGTGGCGGACCTGCGCGTGGCAATCGTCGGTTATGGCCTGGCCGGGCGCTTCTTCCACGCCCCGTTGATCGCGGCCACCGGGGGCCTCCGGGTCGCGGCCGTGGTCACGTCTGACCCGGAGCGCCAGTCTCAGGTCGCCCGCGAGCACCGGGACGCACGGGTGTTCCGGGCGCCCGATGAGCTGTACGCCGGCGCCGACCACGATCTCCTGGTGATCGCGGCGCCCAACGACGCTCACGCCCGCCTGGCCGCGGAGGCCATCGCCCACCGCCTGCCCGTCGTGGTGGACAAACCGCTGGCCGTCTCCTCGGCCGAGGCGCAGGCGGTCGTGGATCAGGCCGAGCAGGCCGGCGTGCCGCTCACCGTGTTCCAGAATCGTCGCTGGGATTCCGACCACCTGACGCTGATGCGGCTGCTGGCCGACGGCCGGCTGGGCAGCGTGCTGCGCTATGAAGCGCGGTTCGAACGCTGGCGGCCGGAGCCGAAACCCGAAGCCTGGCGGGAAGCGGCCGCACCCGAGCACGGCGGCGGCGTACTGCTCGATCTCGGCGCTCACCTGGTGGACCAGGCGCTGGTGCTGTTCGGGCCCGCGACCCACGTCTATGCCGAGGTCGATGCCCGCCGCGGGACGCCAGGCGACGATGACGTCTTCATCGCCCTGCGGCACGCCGGGGGGGTGATCAGCCATCTCCGGGCCTCGGCGGTGACGGCGGCGCCGGGGCCTCGGCTGCGCGTGCTGGGCGACCGCGCGGCGTTCGTCTCCCCTCATGTCGATTCCCAGGAGGACAGGCTGCGGGCCGGAGACCGCCCCGACGATTCGCCGGACTGGGGCGCCGAACCGGAGGAACGCTGGGGACGCCTGGTCACCGGTGAGAGCAGCGTGCCGGTGCCCAGCGAACGCGGCGACTGGCCCCGCTTCTACGCGCTGTTGAGGGGATCGCTGGTGACCGGCGGCCCGCCTCCGGTCGATCCTCGGGACGCGGTCAGGACCCTGGCCATCCTCGAGCTCGCGCGGCGCAGCGCCGAGGCTCGCTCCGTGCTGCCGATCCCGGCCTGACCGGGCCATTTTCAGAACATTCATGCGTCCTTGATGGATTAGTGCTTTGCTGGTGGGGGGACGGGCTAAATCCGGAAGGGGCAGGACCGCGTGATCGAAGTAACTGGTGTCACCAAGCGCTACGGCGACAAGGTGGCCGTGCGTGACCTCACTTTCCAGGTACGTCCGGGGATCGTGACCGGCTTCCTGGGGCCGAACGGCTCGGGCAAGTCGACCACGATGCGGCTGATTCTCGGCCTCGATCACCCCAACACCGGCCGGACGTCGGTCAACGGCAAGCCCTACCGCGAGCACGTCGCGCCGCTGCACGAGGTCGGAGCGTTGCTGGAGGCGCGATCGGTGCACACCGGGCGCTCGGCCTACAACCATCTGCTGGCCTTGGCTCAGACCCACGGAATCGGTCGTGCCCGCGTCGATGAGCTGATCGACATGGTCGGGTTGCGTGAGGTCGCCCGCAAGCGGGCCGGCGGGTTCTCGCTGGGCATGGGCCAGCGCCTGGGCATCGCCTCGGCGCTGGTCGGCGATCCGCACACGGTGATGCTCGACGAGCCGGTCAACGGCCTCGATCCCGAGGGCATCCAGTGGGTGCGGCGACTGCTCAAGCGACTGGCCGCCGAGGGCCGGACCGTATTCGTCTCCTCCCATCTGATGAGCGAGATGGCGCTGACCGCCGACCACCTGATCGTGATCGGCCGCGGCGAGCTGATCGCCGACATGAGCGTCGAGAAGTTCGTCGAGGGTGCGTCCAAGCACTCGGTACGGGTGCGCACGCCCCAGGCCACGCGGCTCGCGGAGCTGATCGCCGGCCCCGAGATCATCATCAACACGGTCGAGCCGTCGGTGGTCGAGGTCCGCGGGCTGAACTCCGAGCAGATCGGCACGGTTGCCGCCAAACACGGACTCGTGCTCTATGAGCTGACTCCCCAGAAGGCATCGCTCGAGGAGGCGTTCATGGAGCTGACCCACGACGCACTCGAGTTTCACGGGGACGACGGCACCGTCCGCGAGCCGGAGGTCACACCGGCATGAGCGCGATTTCCGAACCACGGGCCAGGACCCACGTCGGCGCGGTCACCCAGCGCCGAGTCGCGCTGTCGGAATGGACCAAGCTGCGCTCGGTCCGCTCGACGCGATGGGCACTACTGGCCACGCTCATATTGACCATCGGGTTCGGGGTGATCGCCTGCCTCGTGTTCGAATCACGCTGGTCCCACCTCTCCCCGGGCGATCGGTTCGACTTCCATCCGCTGCGGGCCAACCTGGTCGGCGTGAACTTCGCCCAGCTGGCGATCGGCGTGCTCGGGGTGCTGGTGATCACCGCGGAGTACTCGACCGGGATGATCCGCGCGACCTTGTCGGCGGTGCCCAAGCGCCTGCCCGTCCTGTGGGCGAAGGCGCTGGTGTTTGGGGCCGTGGCCTTCGCGATCAGCCTGCCCGCCGTGTTCCTGGTGTTCTTCATCGGGCAGGGGATCCTGTCCGGGCAGCACATCAACATCGCGCTCTCGCACCCCGGCGTCCTGCGGGCATTGTTCGGCGCTGCTCTGTATCTGACGGTGATGGGTCTGTTCGGACTCGGGCTCGGCGCGATCTTGCGCAGCACCGCCGGCGGGATCGCCGCCCTGGCCGGGATCGTGTTCGTGCTCCCACCGATAATCACGCTGCTCCCCTCGAGCACCGCCGACTCGATCCACCCCTACCTCCCCAGCAACGCGGGCGGAGCGGTGTGGACGATCAACCCGGAGGCCCACACGCTGGCGCCGTGGGCCGGCCTGGCCGTGTTCGCCGCCTACGCCGCGCTGGCGATCGCGATCGCCGCCGTGCTGCTGGTCCGGCGCGACGCGTCCGCCCAATAGGCCAATACGCCCGACGGGCCCGCTCAGCCTCGGATGGCCTCGGCGCGCAGGTTGGCCGGCCGCTGAGCCGCGCGGTCGACATAGCTGCGCAATGCCCCGGCCTCGGTGATGAGGCTCATCAGTGATTCCATGTCGAGAACCGCAGGCCGGCTCCGCTCATCAGGTGAGGCCTCGACCGGCGAGGCCACCACACCAAGAGATCTGGAGGACGTACCTCATGTCGCAGATACGACGTTTCGACCATGTCGGCATCACCGTCGCGGACCTCGACATGGTGACGGCGTTCTTCGTCGGGCTGGGCCTCGAGGTCGATGGCCGGACGTTCGTGGAGGGCGAGTTCGTGGACACCGTCATCGGCATCCCCGGCTCCCGCAGTCACATCGTCATGCTGCGGCCGCCCGATGGCGGTCCCGGGCTGGAGCTCTCGAGCTTCGTCCAGCCTGACCACGAGCCAGGGTCGCCCACCGCCATGGCCAACGAACTCGGGCTGCGCAACGTGGCATTCGAAGTCGACGACCTGCAGGCGACGGTCGACCGGCTGGCCGCGGACGGCTACGGCCTGGTCGGCGGCATCGGTCAGCACGAGAACACCTGGCGCATGGCCTACGTGCGCGGCCCGGAGGGGATCATTGTGTCCCTGGCTGAGCGGATCGGCTGACGCTTCGGGCGCCGCATGGCCGAGATTTCGATTGAACCGTTCACCCAAGCCCACCTCGACGGGCTGATCGCGCTCGTGGCCGCGGAGGGCTGGACCGAGTACGCCGACGATGTCGACCGGACCCACCGCGCGCTGACCGCGCCGGGTGTGACGACCCTGGTTGCGATCGCGGGGGGGCATCTCGTCGGTGCGATCCAGGTCCAGTCGGATGGCCTCATTCAGGCCCATGTCTCGATGCTTCTCATCGACCGGAACTCGCGTGGAGCAGGGCTGGGATCCAGACTGCTGCGCCAAGGCCTCGAGCGCGCGGGAGGCCTGCAGCTCGACATCCGGACCCGGACCGAGGGTTACTACGAGCGGCTTGGCGCGAGCCGCTCGCTCGGCTTCCGCCTCACGCGCGAGAACCTCGGGCTCGACGGCACGGACGCCAAATAGACGGCAGCCTCCAATTACAGCTCCGTGGCGGGCCTGGCCGAGAAACGGCGTCCTCAGGTGGGGGTGCTGCCCTGCGCCGCGGCGAGCTGAGCCTTCATGGCTTCAGCCAGCGCGAGCGCCCCGCTGAGCGGGCGGACCATCACCGTGAACTCGTCGATCGAGCCGTGCTCGTCCGTGTGGAGGAAGTCGGCACCCTCGATCTCCCGCTCGCCGACCCGCGTCTGGAACACGAGGGCATGGTCCGCCGCGTCGTCCGCGCCGATCTCGCGCACGTAGCGAAAGTCCTGGAACACGACGAACACGGCGTGGAGGAGTGCTGCCACTGCCTCACGGCCTTGGTACGGCTTGAACACGACGGGGCTGCGGAAGACGACATCGTCCGCGAGCAGCGCCACGGCAGCGTCCATGTCTCCTGCCTCGACGGCGACGCGGAACGGATGCACGATCGATCTCCTGTCAGGTCACAAATGGAAAGTGCGGATCATGCTAAGGCGTCTGGAGGGAGGGACAATCCTGGTCGATGGCGATCGCGGCTTGGACCGTGGCGACCAGGGTGTCGGCGAGGAACCCCATCACCTCCGCTCGCGGCAGCTTCCTCGTCCGCGCCTCATCGAACACCGTCTCGGCCAGGGCGAGGAATCCGGTCAGCGCCAGGTGGACCAGCGGTGGCGGTTCGGAGGTGCCTAGGTGGTTCAGCGAGATGCTGGCGATGACGATCTCCATGTACTGCGCGACGGCGTCGTCGAGTTCGGCTTGGCCGGCGGCGCGGGCCCGGCGATGGATGCGCCAGGCGTCGCTCGGACCCATCGCGTGAGCGGCCATCCGGGAGAAGTTCGCGGTCAGGCGCTCAGGCAGCGGGAGCTGTTCGTCGACCACCCAGCCGTCGGTGAGCTCGTGGCCGGCCCGGTGCACCACCGCGAGCGCGATGTCGGCGCGACCGCGCGGAAAGTAGTGGTAGAGCAGATTGCGCGTGACATCGGCCGGAGCGGCGACATCCTCCAGCGAGAACTCGGCGAGTCCGTGCTGCGCGAGCACCGGCATCGCCACGGCCAACAGCTGCTCGAGGCGAGCGTCCTTGGACAGGCGACGTGATGGGCGAGCGGCAGCCACAGGCCTAGCCTAGCGAGATATTTACGTTTGGTCAACTTGACAGATCGTAAATAGCCCTATAGGTTGGCGCTCACTCTCGGTCTGAAGAAAGGTCTTCGATGTCACGCTTGTCCGCTCGCCTCACCCTCGCTCTGCTCGGCGCCGTCGCCGCGATCATCGTCCCGGCGGGATCCGCCGTCGCGGCCGCCCCGTCTGTCACCCAGCTTCAAGCCCAGCAGGTGGGAACGGATGCCTACGTCTACGGGATCTCGCTGATGGAGTTCCTGCGCCAGCAGCAGACTCAGACCAGTGTGACCGTGCCGAACTCCCTCTCGGACGCGCCGCTCAACCAGCTGGGCAACGCCCGCAACCTCGCCAACGCCGCCCATCAGGTGTTCGTGCAGCCCAACAACGACACCTTGTACACCATGGGCCACCTCGATCTGAGCCACGGTCCGCTGGTCCTGCACGTCCCGGCCGTGCCCAACCATCGCTACTACAGCTTCGAGTTCCTCGACCCGTACACCAACATCTTCCACTACGTCGGCACCCGCACCACCGGCGACGGCGCGGGCAACTACGCGATCGTCGGCCCGAAGTTCCACGGGAAGCTGCCGGCGGGACTGCACCGGATCGCGTCCACCTACGAGCACATGTGGCTGGTCGGCCGCACGTTGGTGAACGGCCCCAGTGACCTGCCGGCGGTGCACAAGGTTCAGAACGGCTACAAGCTGATCCCGCTGGCGAAGTTCGAGCGCTTCGGGCTCGGCTGGACCCCGCCTCACCCGAAGAAGATCATCACCACCCACACCACCGCGACCGTCCCGACCGGCCTGGCCTACTTCGACGCCCTCGGGACCGCGCTCGCTCAGAACCCACCGCCCAAGCGCGACGCCGCGATCATCCATGAGCTGGCGACCGTCGGAATCGGTCCGGGCCGCCATCCGTCAACCGAGAAGCTCCCCGCCGCGACGCTGGCCGGGCTACAGGCCGCCGCTGCCGGCGGCCTGGCCAAGGTCGCGGCACTGCGCATCGGCCTGGTCGTCGGCTCTTCGCACAAGAACAACGGCTGGTACGTCATCCCCCCGGACATCGGCGCGTTCGGAACTGACTACACGGTCCGCGCGGTCGTCGCGGTCTACGGCCTGGCCGGCAACCGCCCCGCCGAAGCCATGTACCCGGTCGGCGTGTTCGACAGCACAGGCGGGCTTCTCGACGGAGCCCACCGCTACGTCATCCATTTCGCGGCCGGTCACCTGCCGCCCGCCCGCTACTTCTGGTCGCTGACGATGTACGACCAGAACTTCTATCTCGTCCCCAACCCGATCAACCGCTACGAGATCAGTAACCGAACGGCCGGGCTGAAGCGCAACCCAGACGGCTCCCTCGACGTGTACGTCCAGTCCACCCCGCCAGCCGGGCACCAGTCCAACTGGCTACCCAGCCCCGCCGCGGGCCAGTTCGAGATCACCATGCGCATGTACGGACCCAAGCCGAGCGCGCTAAAGGGCACCTACAACTACCCCCTGATCACCAAGACCGGATAGCAGCGTCGCCGCCGGGCGTCTCGATCGTCGGGTGATCGCGAAAGGCTCTCACGCAGCTTGCGCCCAGGGCGAGCAGTACCGCCCAGCCAGTCAGGGTGAGGATGGTGGCCGTCGCCCCGGAGCTCTGGAGGAGAAATCCGACCAGCGGCGGCCCCAGCCAGCCGAACGAGAACGACACCAGCGTGGAGGCTGCCTGGACCCGGCCCTGGAGGCGGTCGGGAGTGAGCGCGACGCGGTAGCTGACGACGATCGAGTTGGTCACGGGCGTGATCAGCTCGGCCGCGGCCACGATCAGGCCGAGCAGCACCGCGTTGTGCACCAGCAGGAGACAAGGCAGTGCCAGTGCGAGCAGCCAGCTTTCGCCGACGAGCACATGCACGGGTGATAGCCGGCGTTGGAGCATCGGGGCCAGGAGCGCCCCGAGGAGGCCGCCCGCGGCGGCGATCCCCAGCATCACACCGATCAGCGCCGATGAGGCTCCCTCCTGCCTGGCCAGCACGACGACGAGCAGGTACAGGCCGGTGTAGATCGGGTTGCTACCGGCAAATAACAGCGAGCAGGCACGGAAGAAAGGCCGACGCCACAGCCAGCGGATGCCCTCCCTGACATCGCCGGGTGATGACTCGCCGCGGGCGTCCTGAAAGTCGGTCCTGATCAACAGCATGCTGACCGTTGACGCCGCGTAGGAGATCGCATCGGTGAGAAACGGAATCACCCGTCCGATCCCGAACAGCAGCCCGCCCAACGGCGGCCCGGCCAGCATCGCGCCGAAGATTCGTGACTCGTTACGGGCGACCGCCTGTCCAAGCTGTTCGGCGGGCACGAGCTGACGCAACGCGCCCCGCTCGGCGATATAGGAGACCACGAAACCCGACCCGTCGATGAACGCCACAGCGACGATCAGCCAATAGGGAACGCTGCCCGCCGCGAGCGCGATCGGGATCGTCATCAGCGCCAGCGCCCGGACGCCGTCGCTGGCCACCATCAGGTGCTTGCGGTTCAGACGATCGGTCAGCTCCCCCGCCGGCAACGCCAGCACCGCGATCGGCACCGTCTTCGCGAACCCGACCACCCCCGCCTGGGCCGGTGACCCGGTGACCGCCAAGGCCAGCAGCGGGTACGCGACCAGCGAGACCTGCGTCCCGAGCGTCGACAGCGTCTGCCCGCTCCACAACAGCATGAAGTCGCGATTGCGAGACAAAGAGCTGCTCGCCATTGCCGCCACTTTAGGCAACGGTCACTTGTGGCCGAGCGGTGCTGGCGTTGTACGGTTTTGAGCACCGTGACCATCATCGGCCTCGATCACATCCAAATCGCGGCACCGGCCGGTTGTGAACCGGACGCGCGGCACTTCTTTGGTGAGCTGCTCGGCTTGTCCGAACTCGAGAAGCCCGAGCCGCTGCGGCAGCGAGGCGGAGTCTGGTTTGCGCTCGGTGACCAGCAGCTCCACGTGGGTGTGGAGGAGCCGTTCGCGCCGGCCAGGAAGGCGCACACCGCGCTGAGCGTGCGGCGGGGGCAACTCGATGCGCTCGCCGCGCGCCTGGCCGCCGCCGGCGCGAAGGTCGTCTGGGATGACGCGCTGCCCGGGGTGAGACGGTTCTACTCGGAGGACCCGTGGGGCAACCGCATGGAGTTCGTTGCGGGGGGTGAGGCGGTCAGCTCGCCCCGACTGACCTGCGTATAGCGTTGCTGCCATTCGCGCAGCAGCAAAACGAGCTCGTCGGGCCTCATCGGCAATCCGGTGCTCGGAATCTCGACGATTCCGCGTGGCTTCACGTCGGACTTGGCCACATCCTTCAGGTCGGCCACCCCCTTCGGACCTTCCACGAGCAGCAGGAATGCGCCATAGACGAGCTTGAAGATCGGAGACCACCAGCGGGTCTGAGACGCGTGCCAGAGCCATCGGCTCGTCCCGTGCACGACCTTGTCGGGATCCCGGACGCTGACGCACACCGTCTTTAGTTTCGCTCCGCCCACCTCGCGCTTGACGGCCGATATATCGGTGATCTCCGACCAGGGAACGAACACCGGGCGCAACGCCGGCTGCTGCATGCCTTCGGGTGTGAGCCGGACCAGGCTACGGGGACGCAACACGCCGGAACCGAACAACGCGGTTCCCAGAACCGCGAAGACGAGACCGATCCAGCCGATCACCGGGTCGTCCTTCAGCTCCAGAATGCCGCCGAATCCGAACAGCACGAGCGTGATGACCAACCACCTCAGAGCGCTTCGGCGGGATTGTCTGACGACGAGGCCCTCGTCGTTGTCCATCGGCAGATGATTGCGCCCCGCGAGGAGACTGTCCAGCCTGGTCCCTGAACCCTTTTCGCGCCGTTTCGGGTCTATCTGGCACGAACATAAGACGGAAAGGACGCGAATTGTTGAACTTCACAGGCAGGCGCTCCCGAACCCCCGAGGTCACGTCACGAGTGGATGACCGCTCCGCGATCTTCTTCCACGATGCCGAGCAGGAGAGGCTGGCGATCGCCGCCCGCGACGAGCGACAGACGTCACTGACCAGGCGGATCGTGACCGAGATCGTCCCCGCCCCGGCCTTCTACGCCGCCGAGGATTACCACCAGCGCTACTTCGAGAAGCACGGCGGCGCGGCCTGCGCGACCACCGTCAGGTAGCCGGCCAAGCTGCGTCAGCCCTCTTCGAGCGCCAGGTACGGCTCGAGGAGGGCGCGCAGCTGCATCCGGCCGCGATGCAGACGACTCTTGAACGCGGCCGGCCGCAGGCCCACTGTCTCCGCTGCCTCTCGCGTCGACAGACCTTCGATGTCCCGCAGGACCACCGCCGCGCGCCACTCGTCGGGGAGCTGCGCCAGGGCCTGATCCAGGGTCCGCTCGAACTCGTGCTCGAGCGTCTGGGCCTCCGGCCCGAGGTGCGGTGACTCCGGCAGCGAGACGACGGGATCATCGCGGTCTGGATCTGGATCGACCTCGACGCGGGGTGCTGCGCGGCGGGCCAGGCGGCGCTGAGCTTCGTTGAACGCGATCCGGTAGAGCCAGGTCGAGAACTGCGCCCGCTCCTCGAAGCGGGCCAAGCCGCGCCACGCGCGCAGGAACACCTCTTGCGCCACCTCATCGGCCTCGCTCGGGTCGAGCCCGAACCGCCGTAGAGCAGCGTAGACGCGGTCGGCGTGCATTGCGACCAGCTCGGCGAACGCAGCCTGATCGCCGGCCCGGGCCCTCCGAATCAGCTCGTGTTCGGAGTCCGGCAGGCCGCTCATCGCGCGGTTATATCGCGCCGTCGGCGGGACGGCGGGCGTGCACGCGATGGTGACGCCCGCCGAGCCGGCTCAGCTCAACCGCTAGCGGGGGTCGAGCTCGAGCGAGCAGGAGTTGATGCAGTAGCGCTCGCCGGTCTGGCCGGGACCATCCGGAAATACGTGGCCAAGGTGGCCGCCGCACGCCGCGCAGGTCACCTCGACCCGGCGCATGAAGAAGCTGCGATCCTCGTGCAACTCGACGTTGGCACGGTTCGCCGGCTCGGTGAAGCTCGGCCAGCCGGTGCCGGAGTCGAACTTCGTCCCGGACGAGAACAGCTCCGCGCCGCATCCGGCGCAACGGTACGTGCCGTCGCGCTTCTCGTTCACGTATTGACCGGTGAAAGGCGCCTCGGTGCCCTTACGCCGAAGCACGTCGTACTGGGCGGAGGAGAGCTCCTCGCGCCACTCGCGCTCGGTCTTCTCGACGCGAGCGGTCTGACTCTGGTTCTGGGTGTTGTTGTTCATGTCGCTTTGACCCGGCAATCGCCGTAAACGGTTCAGCCGGAGGCCGGAGGCTCACCCAGGCGGCGGCGCACCTGGTCGGCCATCTGCAGCGGGTCGATCGCACCGGTCGGCGCCGGCAGGCGAACAGCGCGTTCAGCATCTGGCGCAGACTGGCCAGCAGCCGGCGGCATTCCGGGCAGTCGGCGAGATGGCGCTCCATGCGTCCGCGCCGGCTCGCAGCCAGCTCTCCGTCGAGATAACCCGAGAAATGAACCGGCGCCCACCGATGATCGCGCCCGAAGCGCAGCCGATGGAAGAACTCGTTCATCTGCACTACGACCCGAGCACGGCGCAAAGCGGTTCAGGCACGCCCGTACAGCGTTGCTGTCCAGATCCGCTCGATCACGTCGACGACGGTGGTCGGGTCGGCGATCGGCGCGCGGCCGAGCGCGTCTCTCAGATAGCTCTCGTTGAGCCAAACGAGGGCGCGCGCGGTTTCGTCGGGGTCTAGGTCCGCGGCTCGGCCGGCGGCCTGCTCTGCGCGGATGCGGCGGGCCGTGGCCTCGATGAAGCCTTGGACCAGCGCGCGATAGGCGGCTTCCACCGTCGCGTCGGAACCGGAGGCGTCGGCCAGGGCGGTCAGGACCGGACCGTGCTCGACGTACACGGCGGCGACGCCCTCCAGAGCCGAGCGGAGATCGGCCGCCGTCTCCCGGCCCTCGAACCAGCGGTTCGCCACCGCGAGCAGCTGCTCCCGTATCCGCTCCACGACCCGCAGGGCCAGGTCGTGACGATCGCGGAAGTGGACATAGAACGCCGGGCGCTTCAGGCCCGTCCGCGCCATCACCGCCTGGACGGTGAGCTCGCGGAACGGGCGCTCCCGCAGGAGCGCCTCCGCGGCGTCGAGAATCTCGCGTTCGGTCTCGCGCGGATCGTGCCGGGGCCGCCGGCCGCTGGGGGTCGATGTCGAGACGGCCACCGGATCGAGGCTCAGCCGTCGAGCCGGACGGGGAGGCTCTTGAGCTGGCTCGAGAACTGCGAGAGCACCCAGGTCGGCTCGCCGTCGATGGTCATGTTCGGGTGGCGCCTGATGCTTTCCTCGACCAGGATCTTCAGCTCGAGCCGCGCCAGCGCGGTGCCGAGACAGAAGTGACGGCCTCCGGCGCCGAAGGCCTGGTGCTCGGGATTGCGCAGCACGTCGAAGCGGTCGGGGTCCTCATAGCGATCCTCGTCGCGGTTTGACGACGGGTACCACAGCGCGAGCTTGTCGCCCTGCTTGATCGGGCAGCCGCCCAGTTCGGTGTCCTTGGTGGCGGTGCGGCGGAAGTGCCCGAACGCGGGGAACATCCGCAGGGCCTCCTCGATCGCGCCGGGCACCAGCGACGGATCGTCGATCAGCAGCTGGCGCTGATCGGGGTGCTCCATCAGAGCGCGCATCGTGCTGGTGTAGGTCGCCTTGGTCGAGTCATTGCCGGCGATCATCAGCAGGATGAAGCCCGCGAAGATCTCATCGTCGGTCAGCATTTCGCCCTCGATCTCGGCGAACACCAGCACGCTGAGCATGTCCTCGGTCGGGTTCGCGCGGCGGTCGGCGACCAGTTTCATGACCTTCTCGTAGAGCGGTGGGATGTCCTCGGCCAGCAGCTGCTCGAGCCCCTTGGGGTTCAGCTCCGGGTCGCCGAATCCGGCCAGCCCGTTGATCGCCTGCGCCCACGGTTTGTCGTCCTCGGGCTCCAGGCCCATGAAGCTGCCGATCACCCGGGCCACCACCGGCTGGGCGAGCTCGGTGACCAGGTCGCACGTCTCGCGCCCCTCCAGGCCATCCAGCACCTGCGTCACCACCTCGCGAATCGTGTCCTCGTGCTGGGCGATCGCCTTCGGCGTGAACGCACGCTGGAACAGGCCCTTGATCCGGTCGTGCTTGGGCGGATCCATCCCGATGAACATCCCCTGGATGATCGGCACCGGGACCATGTGGTCGCTGATGATGATGTTCGAGGCCGACGAGAACGTCTGCCAATCACGGCTGACCGTGTGGACGTCCTCGGCCTTGGTCACCGACCAGAACCCGGCGTCTTGCGGCGATTGCGCGATCCCCGCGCTCCAGTGCACCGGACAGCGGCTGCGCAGCTCGCGGAAGACCTCGTGCGGAGGGCCCTGGCGCCACAGATCCTCATCTGCCACCTGGAGAGTCTCGAGCGGGACGGCTGATGTGTCTGACATGGGACCACCTCATCGGCATCGACAACGGGAGCGTCCCGCACCCTATCGACTTAATGACGCCGTGTCAATGACTCTGCGTCAATAACATTCGGCGCCACCGAGCTGGCTGACCGGACGGGGCGGGACGTGGCTGAGAATTCAGGCCGATCTCCTCGGCGGCGGGGGGATCACCTGCGATCCGACCCCAGGACGAGTGTTCCTCGTCGGCCCAGGCCACACGTTTTCGAGCAGCTCGCCGAGGCGATCAATACCGCGTTCTCGCGCTGGGACCGTTCGCACCTGCACCAGTTCGAGCTCGCTGACGGACGGGTGATCGGCTATCCCGACGACGACTTCGCCCCTGACCTGGTCTGGCTCGACCACGCCAAGCTCAAAGTCACCCGGGAGGTCAAACCCGGAGACGAGTTCGAATACACATTCGACTTCGGGGACGCCTGGGAGCACCGCTGCACCGTCGCCCCGGCCAAAGCCGACCCCCTCCAGGAATACGGCCTCGTTCCTCCCGGACCGGTTCCGATCTGGGGCTGGGATGGTTCCCAGACCAATACGGCCGCCGATCAGAACACAGCGACCGCGATGAAACATGACTGAGCAGTCATGCTTCGCTGAGTTCGAACGGGTGTGGGCGGCGGCCTGCCGCTTGTTCTGCTGCGGCCTGGGGCGAAAACCGCTGAACCTCGCTGCCCAGCCCTGGTGCTTCGGGCCTCAGGCTGAATTATTCACCCCACGACCCCAAGCTCGACCCAAACCCCCTGCCACATCCACGAGGTTTGGCGCTGAATGCACGCCACAGGTGCATCACGAGCCGAAGTTCGCTCCCGAGACCCCGCTCGGCGACCGTCACCCCGCCGGCCCACCTGGCGGAGTCCGTTAGGCCGACGCGGGGAGCGACGCCGCGGCGGCGGGGGCGTCCTTCGGCGGGATCTCCGCCATCGCCCGCTCGGCGAGCGCGGTGATCGTGAGGCTGGGGTTGACGCCGACGTTGGCCGGGACGGCCGACCCGTCGCAGACGAGCAGGTTCTCGTAGCCGAACACTCGGTGGCGCTGGTCGACTACGCCCGTCTCCGCGTCGCGGCCGATCACCGCCCCCCCGAGGATGTGGGCGGTGGTCGGGATCGAGAGCAACGCCTCGAACGTCACCGCCTGCGGCGTGCCACCGATCTTGTGCTGGAGCCACTCGGCGGCGCGATAGGCGGCGGGGATCTTGTCCGGGTTCGGGTTCTCAGGGTCCTGCTCGGTGGTGAGCACGACGTTCCCGTTCGGCCAGCGGCGCTTGACCTTCAGCCGCATCGCGTTGTTCAGCGACTGCATCACGAGCAGGATCATCGTCCGGCGCGACCAGCCCCGGACGCGCAATGTCCGCAACGCCGTCATCGGATGGCGCGACATGTTCGCCAGCAGCGCCAGCGGCTGGGTGCCACGTCCCCCCGCCTCGGTCATCAGGGTGTACAGCAGCGATTGCGAGTCCGCCCCCTTGCCGTAGGTGACCGGTTCGATGTGGGTGTCCGGATCGGGGTAGATGCTCGAGGTGATCGCCACACCGCGCGTGAAGTCACGGACGTCGTCCGGCGCGGTCACGGCCAGGATCGACTCGCTGTTGGTCCGCACCAGGTAGCCGAGCCGGTCCGAGAGGTTCGGCAACGAGCCTCGGAGCTTGCAGGTGAACAGCAACTTGTTGGTGCCGAGCGCGCCGGCGGCGATGATCACTCCTCCGGCCGTCAGCCGGCCGGAGTCGCGCCGCACCCACGAGCCGGAGCGCTCATGCGTCAGGGAGTAGCCGCCCGAGCCGTCGGGGGCGCCCAACGGCCTGATGTCGGTCACCGTCCTCTCCGGCAGGATCTCGACGCCTTGGCGCTCGGCGAAGTGTAAGTAGTTCTTCATCAAGGTGTTCTTGGCCCCGTAGCGGCAGCCGATCATGCACTGGCCACACCGAACGCAGCCTGTCCTGGCCGGCCCTTCGCCGTCGAAGAACGGGTCGGGCACCGTCTTGCCCGCCTCGCCCAGGAACACCCCGACCCGGGTCTTGGCGTACGTGTCGCCGAACCCGAGCTCCTCGGCGTACTCCTTCAGCAGCAGGTCGGCGGGCGTGTCCTGGTCATAGGTGACCACGCCCAGCATTCGCTCCGCCTCGTCGTAGTGCGGCGCCAGCTCGCGCTCCCATTCGGCCAGCCCCGCGATCTGCGGATCGGCATAAAACGCGGGACGGGCGCGGTACAGGGTGTTGGCGTACCCCAGCGAGCCGCCACCCACCCCGCAGCCCGAGGCGACGAACACGTCCTTGAACAGGGTCAGGCGGAAGATGCCCTTCAGGCCCAGCTTGGGCATCCAGTAGTAGCGCTTGGCCTCCCAGGTCGTCTCGGCGAAGTCCTCGTCACGGAATCGGCACCCGCACTCGAGCATCCCCACCCGATAGCCCTTCTGCGCCAACCGCAGCGCGCTCGCGCTACCGCCGAACCCGGACCCGATCACCAGCCAGTCGTAATCGAAGCGCTCTTGGCCCATCCCGTCCTCGCCTCCCGTGAGATCTACAGGCATGCTCCGCTCACCCTACGGGGTCAGGACTCACGCTGATGAGTTCCAGCCTCGGCCAGAGACAGCCTGGAGTATGCCGAGAGGGTGAGCCTGGTCGATGACCCGCCCCTCGGTCTTACTGGCGACGGTTACGACCTCCCGTCAGTCGCTAGACTGCCGCGGCTTGGGGGTGCCGAGACGACTGAGGGAAAGCCCGAGGGCGCGCGGCCGGGGAGCGTTGTGCCTAGGCGGCGCGATCGCCGTGCTACTCGTCCTCGGCGCCTGAGCCGGCCCAGCCACGGCGGTGGCGAAATCCGGCGGCGTTCGGGTCAATGTCCTCGAGACCACCGCCGATCTGTCCCGACGCCTCAGCCGGCTGCCGGATCTGACCTTCCGCCGTGGTGTCCCCAAGGGACTGTGGGTCATCCACGTCAACGATACGGTCCGATACCAGCGGGTGACCGGTGTCGGCGCCGCGATGACCGACAGCGCGGCCTGGCTGATCGGCACCAAGCTCGGTCCTTCAGCCCGAGCCGCGGTGATGAACAATCTGTTCGGCCGCAGCGGCGACCATCTGAGTTTTCTGAAGTTACCCATGGCCGCATCGGACTTCACCGCCGGGCAACGGCCTTACTCATACGATGATCGGCCGCGCGGGCAGACCGATCCGAGACTTACTCACTTCTCGGTGGGGCATGACGATCGCTACATCGTGCCCGCAGTTCGCCAGGCCCTCCGGCTCAATCCGCGCGCCGAGATACTCGCCACCCCTTGGAGCGCGCCACCCTGGATGAAGTCCAATGACGCCGCGGACAACATCGGCTTCAAGGGGACGCTCCTGCCGGGCGACTACCGCCCGTACGCGGAGTACTTCGTCAAGTTCATCCAGGCCTACGCCCGCCGAGGGATCAGGATCGATGCCGTAACTCCCCAGAACGAACCGGGCGCGCCGGTCAACTGGCCAGGGATGAATCTGCCCGAGCGTCAAGAGGCCAGGTTCGTCGCCAAGGACCTACGCCCCGCGTTCAAAGCGGCCCGACTGCATACGAACATCCTCGGCGGTGACGCCGGCTTCAGCGACCCGGCCTACGCCAACCGCCTCGCCTCCGGGCCGGCCCGCGGCGCAATCGACGGAATCGCTTACCACTGCTACCACGGCACTCCGAAGGTGTTCGACACTCTCCACCGGCTGAATCGCGCCCTCGATCTCGTGGTCAGCGAGTGCGCCGAGGAGCTGACGCCGTGGTCCGTGCCGGAGATCGTGATCGGTTCGATTCGCAACTGGGCCAGCGCGGTCTCATTGTGGAACCTCGCTCTGGATCCGGCCGGCGGCCCAGTGCAGCCACCGGACGACGGCTGCCGTCCATGCCGCGGTCTCGTGGTCGTGGATCCGTCCGCTCACACGGTCCAGTACAGCCTCGCCTTCTACCAGCTCGGGCAGGTGGGGCGGTGGCTCCAGCCCGGTGCCCACCGGATCAAAACCGAGCATTTCGTCGACTACTTCGAGCGCTCCACCCACGACTTCGGCACCACCTCCGGGCTCGACGACGTCGCGTTTCTCAACCCAGACGGGACCCGAGTGCTCGTGGCTTACAACAACTCAGCCCACAATGTCCGCTTTGCCCTGGCCTGGCGCGGTCGCTCCTTTACCTATTCCCTCCCGCCGAGATCCACTGTCACCTTCCACTGGCGGTGAGGGAGTGAAAATAGATACACGGCTCGATGGCGTCGTGGTAGGTTGCTCCGGCAGCTCGGTAATGGGGCATTGGGGCAGTGCGAGGAGGTATGGCGATGAGCAGGTGGGCAGCTTTTGTCGGTTTCACTGCCGCTGTGGGTTCGCTGATCGGCGCCGTCCCGGCGTCGGCAGCCTGGACGATCCAGCCGGTGCCGAGCCCAGCGGGCGCGACGGCTGCGCAGTTGAACGCCGTCTCATGCGTGACCGCGGTTGATTGCATCGCCGTCGGGAGCTACCGCTCCGCGCTGGGTGCGCAAAAGGCGCTCGCCGAGCGGCTCGCGGGCGGCACGTGGCGCGTTCTCGGTACTCCGAGCCCTTCGGGCGAGAGCTCGGTGCAACTGAGCGGTGTCTCTTGTCCTACGCGGAGTCTCTGTGAGGCCGTCGGCTCATATGTAAATGCCGCCGGTGCTTAAGCAAACCCTGATCGAGCGCTTGGCCAAGGAAGCTGGACCATCCAACCCGGCGTGAGCCTGTCGGCCACCGTCGGCAACGAACTGCTGGGTGTGTCCTGTAGCGCCGCCAATGCCTGCACCGCAGTCGGCGGCGGGCCGATTGGAGCGCAGACCCTGGCGGAGCGCTGGAACGGAGCCCGCTGGGAGCTACAGCCGACCCCGTCGCTTCCGAACGACGTCTACCCAGTCGCCGGTGAGCTCGCCGGGGTCTCCTGCGTGTCCGCCAGGTTCTGTTCGGCGGTCGGCCAGGCGCAGGTCACCCTGGCCGAGACATGGAACGGCCGTGCCTGGACGATCCAGCCCACGCCTGCGCCCACCAGCGTGAGCGGCTACAGCGCGGTGGCGTGCAGGAGTGCGTCTGCGTGTGAGGCAGTCGGATTTGCCGTCGCCGGCCGAGCGTCGCTGTCAATCGCGGCAGGTTGGGACGGAACCACCTGGACTGACCAGCCGAGCGCTGACCCGAGCGCGACCAACCCGAACGTATTCAACAGTTACCTCAGCGGTGTCTCCTGCGCCGGCTCTACATCCGCTGCCAATAACTGTTACGCGGTCGGTAGCGCCTCGGTGGGCAACCCGTTCGAGTCGTCATCGGAGGTCACCTTGGTTGAAATGCTCGATGGAGCGACATGGACTGTGCAGCCGACCCCCAACCCCGACGGCAGCTCCACGAATGTGCTCAGCGGTATTTCCTGCAACTCCACCAGCGTCGGGGTGAGATGCACCGCCGTGGGCAGCGGCTCTGGGGGCCAAACCCCGCTGGTCGAGCACTTCTAGACGGCCAGGTTTGGCGTTCGCTCCGGGGGGCCGGAACGAAAAACGCCAGAGCCCGAGGTTTGGCGCTGGATGCACGCGACAGGTGCATGACGCGCCGAAGTTCGCTCCCCGGGAGCCCGCTCGACCGAGTTTGCTTCCCGACAGAGCGCTATGGGGCGTCTTCGTGGCCCCATCGCGCGACCGTCGCCCGGAGCGCCGGTATCGCCGCGAGCGCGACCGGGGCGGGAAGCCACACGCTGACCGCGCGGTAGGCAAGCACGGCCGGGAGCGCCAGTCCGACGGGCACGCCGAAGGCGATCAGCACGCCGGTGACCCCGGTGCTGACCGAGCCCGGGATCGGAAGCGTGTTCGCGATCTGGCCGACGAAGTAGGCGAGGCCGACCACCAGCACCGCGGGCGGCGAGCCGAACGCGTGGAGCATCGCCCACAGGACGGCCGCGTCGAAGACCCAATAGGCGATCGCGCCGGCGAGGCGAGGGTCGCCCAGGCGGACCAGCCGGGCGGCGTCGCGAACGGCGTCAGCGATCAGTCGCGCAGCGGATCGAAGGCGAGCGACGCCCGAGCGCCGATCGCCCTGGACGTCGAGCACCGGATCGCCGCGGCCGCGCAACGCGAGCCCAACCGCCAGCGCCATCCCGAGCGTCGCCGCGATCGCCGGGACGGCGCTCAACGCGAGCCGGGCCGCGACTTGACACCAGGCCGAGCGCGAGCGCGGACCCGCAGAGGACGATCGAGACCAGAAAGACGGAGTACAGGATGACCAGGAACGCGAGCAGGGTCCGAGTTGCCGCCAGCGGCCTCAGACCCGCGCGCCGCAGCGCCCACAACGTCAGCGCTGCCCCGCCGGCACCGGCAGTGGGCAGCAACCGGGTCGCGGCGGCTCCGGCCAGGGTGATCTGAGCGCTCTCGCGCGAACCGACGCGCGGTGTGGCGCGCCCGGCGACCAGTGACAACAGCGCTATGTATCCGGCCAGCGAGGCGAATTCGAGCCCGGCGGCGAGCGCCGCCCAACCCGGGCTCACTCCGAGCCCTCGCCGAATCGCGTCGGTGAACGCGTGCACTCGCCCGCCCCCGAGGATCACCACGGCCACCGCCGCAGCGGCGACCATCGCCGGAACGGCGAGGCGACGGGCGAGCGACCGGAGCTCGAGCGCCGGTAGCTGAAGATCGGTGACGGGATGGTCGGTGGCGAGCATGGCTTCTGTGACCCGGGGCATCAGGGCACATGAATGTTCTATTGCACGCGGGCGGGTCGGAGATGTGCGATTCATCACCATCAGGACCCCGAAACCCTCCGAAACTCATCGCACTTGAACCCTTCGAGCGTGGAGCGCCTGGTACACCGGCCGGCACGCCTCGGCGACGGCGGCGTCGTGGTCGGACAGGGTCGTCTCCCGCTGGCGCGACGGCTCAAACCCGGTGGAGGACCAGACGGCGTCGTACCAGTGCGGCGCCCACACCCCGTCGGACGCGCGCGGGCCCGGCGGCCAGGACAGCATCCGGGCGGTGAACGGGATGCCCAGCCACTTGCACAGCCAGCGCAGATGCGCCTCGGGCGCGCTCAGGAAGTCGCTCGCGTCGAGGATCGGCACCTCGATGCGGTGCTCGTCCCACAAGCTCCAGCAGCCACCCCTGTTGGGGGAGTCCGATGTCTTCCGGCTCGCAGGACTCCCGCGCGCGCACGTAAGAGGCGACGACCTCGACCGGGTCGCGGATCAGCAATACGTTGCGAAAGCCCAGCGTCCAGCGCAGGTCCATCTCGCGGGAGACGTGGTGAGCCATGTGCTTGGCGTAGTGGACGCGGCGGCCGGGTGGCAGCGGACCCGAAATCTCCGCGACGGCTTTGCTCAGATCCGTGGGCTGGGAAGCGATGACCGCCTCGCGCGCCGGGTGGTCGATGCCGGTGCGGGCGAGGTAGGCGGCGTAGAGCGGCTCGTCGACGACGACGGTGTCGGGGCGGTTCTCGAACGCGCGCATCATCGCCGTGGAGATGTTCCGCGGGCCGGACCACATCGCCACCCGCGCGGCATCGCTCATGGGGCGGCGCGGGCCGCGACGTCTGCCTCGACGAGCTCGCGGTACAGCGCCTGCAGGCGCTCGACCATCGGTCCGCGGCGGCCATCGCCGATCGTGCGACCGTCCACCGAGCGCACGGGCACGACGCCGGCGAAGGTGCCCGTGACGAACGCCTCACGGGCGGCGTAGACGTCGGTCAGGCTGAACGTGGTCTCGCGCGCCGGGATGCCATGGGCCCGGCAGATCTCCAGCACGTTGGCCCGGGTGATCCCCGCGAGGCAGTAGCGCCCATCGGAGGTCAGCACCTCGGGCGCGTCGTGGGAGCCGGCCACGAGGAAGAAGTGCGTCGAATTGCACGTCGCCACGAACCCGTGCGGGTCGAGCATCAGCGCCTCGTCGGCGCCGGCGGTGTAGGCCTGGATGCACGCCGTGATGTCGTTGAGCTTGGAGTGCGTGTTGAGCTTGGGGTCGAGCGTGTCCGGCGCGGCGCGACGCACGTGCGTGGTGAACAGCGTGATGCCGTCGATCACCGTCGCCGGGAGCGGCTGCTTGTGCTCGGCGATGATCACGACGGTCGCGGGCCCGATCGTCACGCGCGGATCCTGGTAAGGGGTGCGCTTGATGCCCCGAGTGACCATCAGCCGCACGTGCACGCCGTCGGTCATGTGGTTGGCCCGCAGCGTCGAGTAGATCGCGTCGGTCAGCTCGCGGCGGGTCAGGCCGACGTCGAGCATGATGGCCTTCGCGCCCTCGAAAAGGCGGTCGAGATGCCGCTCCAGGAAGGCGGGATGACCGTCCCGCACGCGCAAGCCTTCCCACACGCCGTCACCGAGCACGAAGCCCGAGTCGAACACCGACACAACCGCCCGCTCACGCGGCACGAGCTCGCCACCCAACCAGATCAGGATCTGCTCGTTCCTGACGTCGTCCTCGAAGTCGTGCGTGCCGTGGGCCACGGTGCGAACAGCTACGGGCGTCGTGGGACGCCGGCGCCCGCGCGGAGCAAGACGTCGAGCATGCGGGTCGGTGTCGCCCGGGCCAGCAGAAGCTGGGCGCGCGGGCCACGACCGACGACGTAACGGGCGCGCGGGCGTTTGTCGGTCAGCGCGCGCTCGATGCTCTCCGCGACCGACTCGACCGGCCCAGCCATCCGCTGGGATCGCGGGATGCTCTTGCGGAACCCGGCGATGTGCTTGGCGTACAGCTGCCGATGCTCGGAGCTCATCTGCGCGACAGCGTCATCCAGATCACCTTCGGCTTGACGCCACAGGTCGGTGTCGGTCTGCGCCGGCTCGACGATCGAGACGGCGATTCCCCACGGCGCGAGCTCCATCCGCAGCGCGTCGGCCATGCCCTCGAGCGCGAACTTCGACGCGTTGTAGGCACCGAACATCGGCGTCGCGACCCGTCCGCTGAGCGAGGAGACGAACACCACCCGTCCGCGGGCCTGTCGCAGTCGGGGCAGGGCGACCTGGGTGACCGCCGCCTGTCCGGTCACGTTGACATCCAACTGGCGACGGAGGTCGTCCAGCGCCAACGCCTCGACCGGGCCACCCACCACGATGCCGGCGTTGTTGACCACGGCATCGAGCCGGTCCGGAAGGCGCTCATCGAGTTCCTTCAGGCTGTCCGCGTCGGCGATGTCCAGCACCTGGGAGGTGATGCGTCCCGGCGCGAGCGATACGACCGCTTCGCCATCGGCCTCCTTGCGGACACCGGCGATCACGTCCCAGCCGGCCTTCGCCAGCCGCTCGGTCGCGGCTCGACCGATCCCGCGCGCAGCCCCCGTGATCAGAACCGTTGGCACCGGCTGCTCAGGCTACAGGCCCGCGCTACAGGTCCGTCCGCATACGACGTCGTGGTAGGGCTACCTGTACCGGCCTACCTCAACTCCCAGTAGGCACCAGCCTGGCCAGGGTGCGGCGTAGACGGGTCCGCTCGGCTGCGCTGAGATCCGCGAGCAGCTCCTCCTCCATCGCCCGGATGTCTGCCCGGGCGGCGGCGTGCCGAGCCTCGCCGGCCTCGGTCAGCGTGACGATCCGGGCCCTGCGGTCCGCCGGATCCGGGGCGCGAGTGATGAGCCCGTCGCGCTCGAGCTCGTCCAGCAGCCCGATCAGGCGCGACTTGTCGTAACCGATCGACTGGGCCAGGGCCAGCTGGGTGCCGGCGGGCTGGTGAGCAAGATGCGAGAGCGCGATATACGCCCACATCGACAAGCCGTGAGCCTCGAGCAGCGGCCGCTCGGCGTCGATCAGACGCCGCGTGATGCGCGCGAACAGCGCGCCGAGATCATCACCCTCCATTCCAGAGGACTATACGACTTGACATATCATATGCATCTGCATATCATCATGCGCATGCATACTATCTCCCTGGGCCATGCCGAGACCCGAAGCATCTCGATCGCGGCCCCTCCCCAGACCGTCCTGGAACTGCTGGCCGATGCTCGGAGGCTGCCCGACTGGGCTCCCGCCTTCGCCCGCGCGGCGGAGCCGGCCGGCGAAGACTGGCTGATCGACTCCGGTGCCGGCCAATTCCGTATCCGGGTGCGGGTCTCCCCGGAGTCCGGCACCGTCGATCTCGTACGCCCTCAGGACCCGACCCGCGGGGCGCACATGCGTGTCCTCAACAACGAGGAGGGCAGCGAGTTCCTGTTCACCTTGGTGTTCCCGGTCGGGACCGGCGATGAGGCAATCGCCCAGCAGATGAGCACCGTCGAGGCGGAGCTCCGCACCGTACGGGACCTCTGCGAGGCGAGCCTGGATCACGAAGACTGCGCGAGAAACTCCTCGCTCGATGGGACGACGATTGGCCCGTCCGCCGGCTGAGTGATGCGGATTGGGTTGCCGAACGGATCCCGCAGGCCGCAGTCGATCCCGTAGAAGCGCTGGACCGGCTCCTGGGTGAACTCGACGCCCGCTGCCCGCAGGCGCTCGTAGGTGCCCCAGCAGTCGTCGGTTTCGAAGATCACGCCGCCACCCCCGGCCCCCTTGGTGACGAGCTCGCGAATGTGTGCCGCGGTTGCGTCGTCGTACGCGGGCGGTCCGGGGAGCATCAGGACCAACTCCAAGTCGGGCTGATCGGGGAAGTTCACGGTCAAAAAGCGCGTGACGCCGAGGTCGGCGTCGGTGTGGACCACCATTCCGAGCTTGCCGACGTAGAACTCGAGCGCTTCGTCCTGGTCGAGGACGTGAATGAAGGTGTGGCTGATTCGTTTGAGCATGAGTGCCAAGCTAGCCGAAGGTTGGCCAGCCCGCTTCTCCGAATCTGCTCTTTATCCGGCCGGCCGCATCCAGGCCATCGCCCAGCAGGCCGGCACGCGCAGGGCGCCGCCGTCGCCGGCGAACCGCGCCCGATAGGCCGTAGGCGGCTCGCCCATGATCTCGCGGAAAGTACGGCTGAACGTCCCCAGGCTGTTGAATCCGACGTCGAAGCAGATCTCGGTCACCGGATGGTCGGTTTCCCGCAGCAGCTCCATCGCGCGCTCCACGCGGCGGCGCTGGAGGTAGCGGTGCGGCGACTCGCCGAACGTCGCGCGGAACTGGCGGCTGAAATGCGCTGGTGAGACCTGGGCTACGCGCGCGAGGGCGGGAACGTCGAGCGGACGCGCGAATGCGCGGTCCATCGTGTCGCGGGTGCGCAACATTCGGCGATTTCGGTCCTCGATCACACGCGACACACGCCCAAGGCTACGCAGGCGCTCGACGGCGACCGCGCTCATTGCGCTCCAACCCTTGCGGGCAGATCGATCCGGCGACCCCGCAGCCGCGCCTTGATCCTCACCCAGAGCGGGATCCGGCCGGCCGCCGCCCAGCTGTGCATCTGCTGTCTGGACTCCGCGGTGATCTGGTCGGTGATCCGGTCGGTGATCTCGGCCGCGAGCTTGTCGCCACGCTCTCGCCAGATTCGCTTTCCCTCGACGCTCCGTCTGCTCATCTCGTGCTCCCTGGGTAGAAGTTGCGAGCCGGCCGGGCCAGGCTCACCAGTTATGCTGTAGAGTCTCAATCATTCAGATACCATCTAGTTTAGATACTAAAGGACTTGTGGAGGCATGTCAACCCGGGAAGAGCAGACCCGACAAAGCCGCATCGAGGCGGTCAGCCAGCGGATCGGCCGGGACCTGGCCACCAAGACCGTGGTGTTCCATCACGCCCAAGCCACCCGCCTCGGCCTGAGCGCAACCGACCTCAAGAGCCTTGACCTGCTGCGCCAGAGCAACACCCCACTGACCGCCAGCAACCTCGCCGAACTGACCGGACTCACCGGCGGAGCGATCACCGGCGTCGCCGACCGGCTCGAGGCCGCGGGCTTCGTCGAACGTGTCCGCGACCCCAACGACCGACGGCGATGGGAGCTCCGACCCCGTCCCGATCGCCTCCAGGACATCGCCACGCAGTTCGCGCCCCTGACCGCAGCGATGTCCGAACTGTGCGCCGGCTACAGCGACCGGCAGCTAGACGTGATCGCCGAGTTCCTCACCAAGCTCGAGGCGATCATCGACGACCAGACACAGCGCCTCCGCGCCGGCGACCCTCCGGCCGGAGGCTGACGGCAGATCCGTCACTGCCCGCTACTCCTCGCCGCGCGATCACGATTGCGTGCCCCGGTCGCTCCCGAGATCGAGGAGCCTGGTCGAATTTCCTGACGTATAGGCAGGATTCTCGACCAGCCTCTCTTTGAGGCTCTCCAGCACGAGCTCCAGCACGCCGAGGCGCCCGGTCCAGCCAGATCTAGACGAGCAGGAGCCCGGCGCTGACCAGCATGATCGCGGCGGTGATCCAGTGGATTCCGCAGGCGACCGCCTTCGGGCCACCGCTGCGCAGCACGATCGTCCCATCGGCGATCGGTATCAGGGCCACGGCCAGCATCAGCCAGCCGAGTAGCCGGGGGGCTCCGTTGATCAGCAGGATCGCGATCAGGATCGCGATCACGATGTCTCGGGACGCCTTGACAGCCAGCCAGGCGGGACCGTCGGCGGCCCGGCCAAGTTCGCCCGGGATGCCGAAACCGGCCGCGGCTGGCTCCGGATCAATGACATACCTGGCCCCCATGAGCGTGATAGCGGCGGCGATCAGCCCTGAGAGGGCGGATCCGAGGTCGGTCAGCATGGCGTTCCTTTCGTGACAGGGATGACCGAGGCTTCCGTAGGTCCGAGCCACTCGGTCTCCATCGTCGAGGCGGTGTGGATCGCGGTCAGGCGCAGTGGCTCGTTCCCGAGGCTGGTGAAACGATGAGCGCTCCCTGCCGGTGCGATCACGATGTCCCCGGCGACCGCCGTGAGGTGGGCATCGTCGAGCTGGAAGTCGGCCCGTCC
Source organism: uncultured Solirubrobacterales bacterium (assembly GCA_963808605.1). Taxonomy (GTDB): domain Bacteria; phylum Actinomycetota; class Thermoleophilia; order Solirubrobacterales; family Solirubrobacteraceae; genus Palsa-465. Next base: position 131,765 of record CAWEGQ010000006.1, on the reverse strand, counting down.
GCCGCCCACGATGAAGACCTCCGGGTAGGGGTGACGATGGAGCTCGGGACCCGATCCCGCGGAGGCGTTCACCAGGAAGAACGAGATCGGTAGGCCGCCGTGGTCGGCGCCGACGAATCGAAGTCCCCCGGGCGAACCCGGAAGCTGGTTGTGTCTGATGAGCAGAGTCATAACCCCAGTGTGGGCGACACACGCTCAGCTGTCCAACAGATAGTTACCCTGTTAGCCAGCGATAGGATCAATGAATGGAGCTGCGCCAACTTACCCACTTCCTGGCGGTGGCCGACGCGAATCACTTCACGCGAGCCGCCGCGCGAGTGCACCTGACGCAGTCGAGCCTCTCCAGTTCGATTCGCGCCCTCGAGCGGGAGCTGGGCAGCGACCTGTTCGTCCGCAGCACGCGCCGAGTCGAGCTCACCGAAGCTGGCCGGGCGTTGCTCCCGGCCGCTCAGCGCGCGATCCTCGCCGCTGAGGATGGACGAGACGCCGTGGCCGGAGTCCGCGGACTGGTGCGCGGGCAGCTGGCCATCGGCGTCATCCAGAGCCAGACCGTGGGTCCGATCAACGTCCCCGCGTTACTCGCTCGCTATCGCCGCAGGCATCCTGGCGTGACCCTGCGGCTGCATCACGCCGGCGTGCCATCGTTGGTGCGCCGGACCGCCGACGGAGAGCTCGAGCTGGCGATCGTCGACCTCCCCCTCGGGCCGCAGGCCAAGCGAGTCAGGGCGCGACCGATCGGCACCGAATCGCTCCTGCTCGGCGTAGCCGCACACGATCAGCTGGCCCACCGCCGCCGCCTACGGCTGATCGACCTGGCTGACCGCGATTTCGTCGAATACCGTCGCGACTCCTCACTGCGCGCCAGCATCGACCTGGCCTGCCGGTCCTCGGGATTACGGCGGCGGGTGGTATGCGAGGTCGACACGATCGCGGACCTGGTCGAGCTGGTCGCCCTCGGCGTTGGGGTCTCGTTGCTGCCGCCGGCGGCGATCCGGATGGCCGGCGACCGCGCGATCGGGCTCGTCACCGACCCGTCGATACCCCGCGACCTGACGCTGGTCACACCGCTGGACCGCGAGCCCTCCCCTGCCGGCGCCGCGTTCCTCGACCTGCTCGATTCCGACCTGAAGAACGCGACCTGAGGAGCGAGATGATCCAGTTCACGGTCGAGACCGAGATCGCCCGGTCCCCGACGGAGGTCTTCGCGTACGTCACCGACCCAGCCAAGCTCGCCACCTGGCAGACGAACACGGTCTCAGCGGTGCCCGAGGAGGATCGGCCACTCGGCCTTGGAACGCGGCTGCGCGAGGTGCACCGCGCCCCCGGCGGCAAGCTGCTTGCCTCGCTCGTCGAGGTCTCTGAATATGAACCCGACCGCGTGTTTTCCTTGCGCATGCTCGAAGGCCCGCTCCTGATCCACGCCCGGATCACGTTCGAGCCCACCGAGCTGGGCACGCGAGTCCGGTTCGACGCGCACGGCCAGCCGAGCGGCCCGATGCGCGTGGCCCAACCCCTCCTTCGACTCACGCTGAAGCGCCAGTTCGCCGGGTATTGGGCCACGCTCAAGCAGATACTCGAGAACTCCTCACCCCCGACCTAAGCTCCCAGCTTCAACCGAGCACTGGTGTCGGCGGGACCACGGCGGTTGCCACGGAGTCGGGGTCAGGCTCGTTGCCGCCCATGTCCAGTCGGAATGGCGGGTACTCATCCGTCATCAGCGACGCGTAGGCGACGACCCGGAAGACCCAGCGGTTCATCCCGAGCACGAAGTCGTAGATCGCCTTCGGGTAGCGGCCGGTGAACAGCAGCACGATCGCGGCGATTGCCACCAGCAGACCGATCAGGCCGATCGACAGCGACAACCGGTTGCTCGAGCCCGTCAGGATCGCCACACCGCCGCCGGCGAACACGCCGACGACCAGATAGTGCGGCAGTGCGAGCAGCCACCACTTCACCAGCACGAGCCCGCGCGACAGCGACTGCGGATATTGGATCTCCAGCCGCGCCGGGTAGTCGGGCACGTCGGCGAGCGTGAACGGCGGGTACTCGTCGGTGCCGAGCGCGCTGTATGAGTAGAAGGCGACGCGCCAGGTCCAGCGCAGAACGCCGGCGTTGAAATCGAACAGGCTTCTCGGGTAGCGACCGGTGAAGAGGATCGCGAAAAAGGCGATCACCGACACGGCACAAAACCCGATCCAGAGGAAGGCCAGCACGATCAAGTGCGGGATCGCGAGCAACCACTTGACGAGCCACAGCCCGCGGCTGAGCCGCGGCGCGAGCGTCCCTTCGAGCTCCAGGGGGTAAACGGACGGGGTTCTCAGCATTCTGATCTCCTTCGGGCCGGGTGTACGGCGTACACCCTGACCGCGCTAACTGTAGGTGTACGGCGTACACTTGTCAAGCCCCCATGACGAAACCGCCGAAAGCCCGCCGAGCCCCGCTGAGCAGACCTCGCCTCCTGCAGGCCGCAATCGCCCTCGCCGACCAGGAAGGGCTCGATGGGTTCAGCATGCGCCGGCTCGCGCAGGAGCTAGGCGTCGTGCCGATGGCGCTCTACAAGCACGTCGCGAACAAGGACGAGCTGCTCGACGGCATGGTCGACCTCGTCTTCGACGAGATCGAGTCCCCTTCGATCGGGCCCGATTGGAGGTCCGCGATGCGGCGCCGGGCGATTTCGGCGCGCCAGGCGCTGAAGCGCCACAGCTGGGCGATCGGGCTGATGGAGACGCAGAACCCCGGGCCGGCCAACCTGCGGAACCACAACGCGGTGATGGGCTGCATGCGGGAGGCGGGCTTCTCGTTCGAGGCGGCGATCCACGCCTACTCGGTCCAGGACGCCTACATCTACGGCTTCGCCCTCCAGGAGAAGACCCTCGGCTTCGAGGCACCGCAGGACGCCGGAGCAGCCGCGCAGCGAAGGATGAAGGCGATCGGCGCGCTCGAGGACTACCCGTATCTGGTCGAGATCGCCACCCAGCTCCCCGAGTCCGGCTACGACCCTGCCCGCGAATACGCCTGGGGCCTCGACCTCATCCTCGACGGCCTCGACCGGCTTCGCCGCGGGGATCGGCGCGATGGGCGATGACGGGCGTCACCCGTCGGTGGGTATCAGCGAAACGTCATCGATCTGCATCCAGGTGTCCTGGAAGCTCGGCGGCCACAACCCCGCATACACAACGACACTGGTGTTGCTGCCGGTGTTGAGGTTCACGGTCAGCTGCGTGTAGCCAGGGAGGCTGTTGTACTCGTCCTCACCGATGACGTTTCCGTTCGTGTCGCGTACGCCGAAATAGCCCGCGTTGTTATTCGAGGATGTCCTCAGCCAGCCCGTGAGGGTGTAGTTCGTGTGGGGACGGACCGAGATGGTCTGGTCGATGTCGTTCCATCCGCTGACGTTGCGCACCCAGCCGTTGTTCGGGCTGGCATAGCCGTTGCCCAGGTTCTGGTCGACGCCGCAAGAGCCGATGCAGTTCCACGGGCCATTTCCGGAATTCATGAAGTCCCCGTCGGCCACGACGTTGCCGGGCGGCGCGGGCAGTGGAGGCGAGGTGTCAGTCGGAGGCGGACTCGTCTGGCCGACCGCCGCCATGAACCTCGGCATCGCGTCGTTGAGATATGCGTTCCAACACATGATGTCGTGGTTGTTGTCGCAACCCCAGCCCAGCGCCGGCGAGGACGTGTGATCCTGGCTGTACCAGTAGTTGATCCCGGCCTGCGACATGTTGTAGGCCATGAGCTGGTTTTGCGGGTAGACCGCTGTTTCGACGATGCCGCCGCCCGCGTTTGTCTGGACGTCCCCGGTGCCGACGTAAAGATCGACCGTTGTGTTCTTCAGCTTCGCGACGTTGGTCGGGTTCACGTCGGAGATGTTGATGAGGTTCTGGTTCACGGGCCAGAACTCCCAGCCGAAGATCGAACCGACCGGAACCGGCGTGCCTGAGCCCGGAACGACCCCCGCCTCCTCAGCGCCGATCGCCACCTCCGTGGTGAAGTTGCCCGTGTCGAGCGCGCCCGAGAAGGAGCCCGCGTACGCGTACAGCTGGGAATAGTCCTCCGCGTAGTGGATCGCGCCCCACCCGCCCATCGAAAGGCCCGCGATCCCGCGACCCGAGCGATTGGCGATCGTGCGCAGATTCGAGTCGATCCACGGCACCACCTGCAGGTTATGGAACGACTCCCAGTTCTCCGGACAGACGCTGGCGCAGCTCTTCCAGTTGTAGTACCAGCCCTTAACCCCACCGTCCTCCATCACGATGATCGCGGAGTCGGGGTCGGTGATCTGAGCGGCAGCGCCGCCGCCCGAGACCCACTGAGTCGGATCGGCCAGCGCCCCGTTCAAGAGGTAGAGCACCGGGTAGTGCGTGGTCTGATGGGCGTCGTAGCCCTCGGGCAGCAGCACGATGATCTTGTGCTGGCCCTGCACATCGCTCGTGTTGACCGTCAGGTCGATCTCGCGCCCGCTCTGCGACTGGCTGACGACCGAGATCCCGTCCGCGTTCTGGAATGGCGGCTCCTGCGCCTGCGCAGCCGGCGCCGCGGCCAGACACCAAGCCACCGCGAGCATCGCCCCCGATGCGGACGCGCCGACGCGCATCCGTCGAACACAGGCGACAGCCGTTCGAAGCGTGGTGGCGTACATGCTCTCTCCTCCCGCAGAGTGGTGTATCGCTGCTGTACATCATGTACCGTACCATGGCTGTACATGACTACGCAACCCGAGACGGCCGAACGCCTGCCGAGGGGGCCGCACGGCCTCACGCGCAAACAGGTGCAGGCCTCACAGCGTCAGCGCCTTCTCGATGCGGTCCTCGATGTCGTGGGGGAGAACGGCTACGCGGCAGCAACCGTGGCGGACATCACGACTGCCGCCGGCGTGTCACGGACGACCTTCTACGAGCAGTTTCGGAACAAGCTGGACGCGTTCCTGGCCGCATACGACGAGTTCGGCAAGGCCTTCCTGGCCGACGTCGCCGAGACACCCGCAACGACACCGGTCGACACCCTCACCGCTGCCGGCGGGCGACTCGTTGACTTGGGACGGAGGCGACCCCTCGCCTGCCGGGCGTTCCTCCTCGAGATCCACGCCGTCGGCGAGGCAGGTCTCGAGCACCGCGACCGAGTGATGAACCTCGCGGTGGAACGGTTCGAGCAGGTATCCGCATGGCTGCGCGCTATCGATCCCACTCTGCCCACCCCCCCACCCCTGGTCGGACGCGCCATCGTCGCGGCATCGTGGGAGCTCACGTCCCAGGCCATCAGAACGCCCGGAGACACGACAACAGACTCCCGGGAGGCGCTCGCCTACATCTGGCTGCTCGGGCTGACCGGTCGCCCACAGCTCAGGAACCCGGACTAGCCGCACGCGGATCCTGCGAGCCGGCCTGCGGACTTCACCAGCCTTGGGTCTGTCAGTGGGCGGTGACGGGCTCGAACCGCCGACTTCCTGCTTGTAAGGCAGGCGCTCTACCAGCTGAGCTAACCGCCCGCGGCGTTCGATGGTAATGCTTGCGGCCCGCGCGTCGCGGTTCAGCGGATTCGCTACTGGCACGGGGCGAGACGGCGGGGGCGGGCAGGTGCCGCGTTAGAGTTCGTGGTGCGTCCGTCGTCGAGGAAGGAGCTCAAATGTCGGTTGATCCAAAGACCACGGCTGTGGTGCTGATCGAGTATCAGAACGACTTCACCTCGGAGGGCGGGGCGCTCCACGGCGCCGTGCAAGAGGTGATGGATCAGACCGGGATGATCGAGAACACGCGGAGGCTCGTGGAGACCGCGCGAGCCGCCGGGGCGACGATCGTGCACGCCCCGATCACGTTCGCCGCCGGGTACGGCGAGCTCTCCCGGCATCCGTACGGGATCCTCAAGGGAGTCGTCGATTCGACGGCGTTCGTGAAGGGCGAGTGGGGCGCGGAGATCATGGATGCGCTGGCGCCACAGGAGGGCGACGTGATCGTCGAGGGCAAGCGGGGACTCGACACCTTCGCCACCACCAACCTCGACTTCATCCTGCGCGCACGCGGGATCACCACGATCGCGCTCGGCGGGTTCCTCACCAACTGCTGCGTCGAGTCGACGATGCGCACCGGCTACGAGAAGGGGTATCAGGTGATCACGCTCTCTGACTGCGTGGCCGCGACCTCCCCTGCCGAGCATGAGAACGCAATCAAGTTCGACTATCCGATGTTCTCGGACGTCATGACCTCGAGCGCCCTCGCGGAACAGCTCGAGGGAGCAACTGCTCCGGCTGCTTGAGTGAATTCGTTCCCGCCCGATCCGCGCAAGGCCCTGGCCGGGGTGGGACAGCTGCTCGGTCGCGCATCGGACCCGCTGGCGGAGCGCTTTGCGCGGATCGTGCGGGACATGCCGAAGGAACGGCTCGACTGGCTGATGCGCACCCCGGTGCGGCGGGCGGTGCTGGAGGGGATCTTCTGGCAGATCCCCCAGCACCTGGACCGTCGCCGCGCGGTCGGCGTCAACTCGTCGATGCGCTGGCGCATCACCGGGCGCACCGACGGCGAGGCGGACGTCTACGACCTGGTAATCGCCGATGGACGGGCTCGGGTGACCCGCGAGGGCGAGGGTCCGACGCCGCGGCTGACGATCACCGTCGACGCGGCGGAGTTCCTGCGGATCGCGGCGGGCAGTTCCAATCCGGTGAACGCCTACTTCAACGGGAAGCTCTCGCTGCGGGGCGACCTGATGCAGGCCGCCCGACTGACGATGCTCTTCCGGATCCCGTCGCCCCCGCAGAAACCGGCGTAAGCCCGCGTGAGCCCGGGTAAGCCCTAGGGGTAACCCACGCACGCCAGGAGGTCACGATGGCCGGCAGCGACCAACTCGGCGGCTCCGATGCGCCGAGCGAGCTCCTCCCGGAGGACCCGGAGCTCGGTAGCGCTGTACTCGGCGCGACCACCGGGTCCGATCAGCCCGCCACCAAGGATGGCGTGGATCTGAGCGCAGGCGATAACGCCGATGCGACCTCCGACGGTGGACCAAAGCGCCCTGACGACGCCGAGCCCGACCTCCGAGACGCAGCCGCCGGGCCTCGCCAGGTCGACGTCGAATCGACCGGCTAGAAAATCGCCCAGTAGGCTTGGCAGGCCTCCGCGTCTGCCCCTCGCGGAAGGTTTGAGTGGCTGGAGCGTCCCCATCGAGTAGGGCAAGCCGTTGGCCATCTCCTCGGTAAACACCTCAAGCCGCCGCCGGTTCCTCAGGACGCCTAGCCGTCCCCGCCGGCGGTCGGGCGGGATCCCGCTGGGGCTGCTGCTGGTCTGTGGGCTCGCGGCGATCGTCGTCGTATCACCGGTTGCGGTGACCGTCATCCAGGCGCTACAGGGCGGGATCACCCCGGCCGTGAATGCGATCAAAGCCTCGTCGGCGCGAAGCCTCTTGCTTCATTCCGTGCTCGTGGCGGCGGTCGCGACGCCGCTCTGCTGCGTGCTCGGGGTGGCGGGGGCGTGGCTCGTCGAGCGCACAAGGCTGCCCGGCCGCCGGGTTTGGGCGATGCTGCTGGTGGCCCCGCTGACCATGCCGTTGTTCGTGACGAGCTACGCGTGGGGGTCGATCAGCACGATCCTCCAGGGATTCCTTGGCGCGGCCGGAATCATCGCCTTCTCGTACTACCCGATCGTCTTCCTGCTCGTCGCCGTGTCGCTGCGCGGAATGGACCCCGCCTTGGAGGAGACCGCTCGCTCGCTCGGGTGCAACGCTCGCCAGACGTTCTTCCGGGTCGTGTTCCCGCAGCTGCGTCCCGCTCTGCTCGGCGGCGCGCTCCTGGTCGTGTTGGACACGCTGGTCGAGTTCGACGCGTTCGTGGGGTTGAAGTACCAGACCTTCTCGGTGCACATCTACGCCCAGTATCAGCTGAGCTTCAGCTCGTCGGGCGCGGCGGCCCTATCGCTGCTGTCGATCCTGCTGTGCGTGGTTCTGCTGTTCGGCGAGTCTGGCCTGAGGGGTGGAGCCAACTACACCCGGGTCAGCCACGGCGCCCGTCGGGCGCTTCCCCGGTACCGGCTCGGCCGGGCCACCCTTCCCGTGCTGGTGGGCCTCGCGCTGGCGGTGGGCATCAGCTTGGGCGTCCCGATCGGCACGCTGATCTACTGGTTCACGCAGAGCAGCCACGCGGGCTTCGCCGGCGCGTCGGCCAACATCCACTTCCTGGGGCCGGCGACGTGGACTTCGATCGGGATCGGGGTCGCCTCGGCGCTGATCGCGCTCGTGCTCGCCGTGCCGATTGCCGTACTCGCGGTTCGCCATAACGGACGGCTGGCCACGGTCGTTGAGCGCGCGACGTATCTGTCGTTCGCGCTTCCCGACCTGGTCGCCGCGATCGCGCTGGCGTACGGGGCAAGCCACTGGGCCCATTTCCTCTACGGGAGCCTCGCGTTGCTGGTGATCGCCGACGCGATCCTGTTCGTGCCCTTCGCCGTCGTGGCGCTACGCGCGACCCTGGGTCAGATCGAGCCGGTCCTCGAGGACTCCGCCCGGTCGCTCGGGGCGGGCGCGTTGCGGACCCTCTGGCGGGTCACGCTCCCGCTGGCTCGGCCCGGCCTGGCCGCCGCCGGGGTGCTGGTGTTCGCCTTCGTGCTCGGAGACCTCGGCACCGCCCAGGTCCTCCTGCCCCCGAATCTGTACACCCTCGGGACGGAGTTCAACGCGAACAGCTCGACCGTGGCCTTCGCCGCAGCGGCGCCATTTGCCGCCGTGCTGATCGTGCTCTGCATGGCCGCCACCTACGTGCTGATGAGTCGGTTCGGCCGGGTCCGGGCCGTCGGGGACGCCTGAGATGGCCGAGTTGCGATGTCAGCGTCTGGCCAAGTCCTACGGCTCGCGCGCCGTGCTGCAGGACGTCGACCTGTCGGTACCCGAAGGCACGTTGACCGCCATCCTCGGTGCGTCCGGAAGCGGCAAGACGACACTGCTGCGAGTGATCATCGGATTCATCGAGGCGGACTCCGGGTCGGTCACGATCGGGGGCTCGGTCGTGGCCGAGGCGGGGCGGATCCACATGGCAGCGGATAAGCGTGAGATCGGCTACGTCGCGCAGGAGGGCGCGCTGTTCCCGCACCTGACCACCGGCGAGAACGTCGGCTTCGGCCTCCCCCGCCAGGAGCGCAAGCAAGGGGCCCGGATCGCCGAGGTGCTCGAGCTGGTCGGACTCGACGGCACCTACGCTGACCGGCACGCGCACGAGCTATCGGGCGGGGAGCAGCGTCGGGTGGCGCTCGCGCGAGCACTCGCTCCGCACCCCCGGCTGGTGCTGCTGGACGAGCCCTTCTCAGGACTCGACGCCGCCCTCAGAGTCGAAACCCGCGCCGCCGTCGTCCGCGCACTGGCCGAGGAGGGCACGACCGCGCTGCTGGTCACCCACGACCAGGCCGAGGCGCTCTCGATGGGTCGCGAGGTAGCCGTCCTGCGCGAAGGGCGCCTCGTCCAGCGCGCCTCGCCGGCCGAGCTTTATCGCACCCCGGTCGATCCGGAGCTCGCGACATTCGTCGGTGAAGCGATCCTGCTGCCGGGGCGACTGGCGGCGGGCCGCGTTGCCTGCGCCCTGGGAGACCTCGACACCGTCAGCACCGGCCGCGACGGCCCGGTGCAGGTCATGGTCCGCCCTGAGCAGGTCCGGTTCGTGCGCAACGGCACCGCGGGACACGGAGACTCGCGCCTGACGGCCGAAGTGATCGACCACACCTACTACGGACCGGACACCGTGGTCCGCCTGAAACTGGACCACTCCAGCGAAATGATCGTCAAGGCCAGGACCTTCGACCACGATCTCCCCGACCCCGGCGAACGGGTGGAGCTCGTCGTCGTCGGCCCGGCGGTTGTGTTTCCGCCGCAGGGAACACCGTGAGGCGCGGACGCTGCGCCGCTGCCCTGGCGATGGCTGCCTTGGCCCTGCCGCTGGCCGGATGCGGCGGAGGAGGCGGGCGATCGATCGTCCTCTACAACGGTCAGCACGCTCAGCTGACGGACGCGCTGGTATCGGCATTTGAGAAGCAGACCGGGATCACCGTCAACGTGCGTACGAATGACGGGATCGTGCTGGCGGACCAGCTCCTCCAAGAGGGGAGCTCCTCCCCGGCCGACGTATACATCTCCGAGAATTCCCCCGAGGTCGTGGCCCTGGATCAGCATGGCCTGCTTGGCCGGCTTGACCGCTCGACCCTTGATCAAGTCCCCGCCTCCGATGAATCGCCGGCCGGGAAGTGGGTGGGGATGGCCCTGCGCGTCGGGGGACTTGCCTACGACCCGGCACTCGTGCCCTCCTCCCAGCTCCCAGCGTCGGTCCTGGCGCTGGCGCAGCCGCAGTGGAAGGGCAAGATCGGACTCGCCCCCACCGACTCGGACTTCCCACCGCTCGTCGGCGCGGTGATCGCCACCTACGGAAAATCGGCCGCCGTGCGTTGGCTCGCCGGGCTCAAGCGCAACGCCCAGCTGTATCAATCCGACGAGTCCGTGGTCGTGGCAGTCAACCGGGGAGACGTGGCCACCGGTCTCATCAACCACTACTACTGGTATCGCCTGCGCCTGGAGATCGGCGCGCGCGCGATGCACAGCGCCGTCTATTACTTCCCGCACCATGATGCGGGCTCGGTCGAGAACATCTCGGCCGCGGCGGTGCTCGCCTCGAGCAAGCACCCTGCCTGGGCGCAGCAGTTCATCAGCTTCCTGGTCGGCCGTACCGCCCAGGAGCTGATCGCGCATAGCGGCGACTTCGAGTACCCGACCCGGCCGGGGGTCAAGCCAAACCCTGCGCTGACACCACTCAACGCCATCGCTCCCGCGACCATCGCCCCAGCCGCCCTCGGCAACGACGAGGCCGCCTCGCAGTTGATCCAGCAGTCCGGCCTCGCGTAGCGTGCGGAGACTTGAGTCAGCGGCGCGATGAGTGAACTCCTGATTAGGCCGATGACGGCGGCGGAGTTCGCGCCGTTTCGCGAGCGGGCGATCAAGGAGTACGCCGCCGAGCATGTCCGCACCGGCGACTGGAGCCCCGAGCAGGCCGAGGCGCTGGCCGCGGAAGAGACCGACCAGCTGCTGCCGCGCGGTGTCGACACCGAGGGCACGCTTCTGTTGGTGGCCGAGGCTCAAGGGGCCGGGGTGATCGGGATGGTGTGGGTGGCGCTCGAGGTAGCGCAGAGTCAGGGCGCGTGGATCTTCGACATCGAGATCGTGCCCGAGCAGCGCGGGAGAGGTTACGGCCGCGCGTTGCTCGAGGCCGCCGAGCGGGAGGTCGTGACCCGAGGTGGCGACTCGCTCACGCTCAACGTCTTCGGTGGGAACCTCGTCGCTCAAGGTCTCTACAAGTCGGCGGGTTACGAGATCACCTCGATGCGCATGCGCAAATCGCTGGTTGATTAAACATGGCCGGCGCGCTAGTTTGCGTACGCGTACGCTAACCCTTTTTTCACAAGGAGGCCACAATGTCGGCGCAAGCCCCCACGCTCTATCCATCGATGCGCTACCGCGATGCCCCGGCGGCGATCGAGTTCCTAAAGCGAGCCTTCGGGTTCGAGGAGCACGTCGTGTACAGCAACGACGACGGGACGATCGCCCACGCACAGCTCAGCTATGGCCCCAGCATCCTGATGCTCGGCACCGACAAGGAGGACATGTACGGCCGGCGGGCGGGCAAGGGATGGCTGTACATGGCCGTGGAGGATCCCGACGCCCATTGCCAACGCGCCCGCGCGGCCGGAGCGGAGGTGCTCACTGAGCTGCACGACACCGACTACGGCTCGCGGGACTACACCGCTCGCGATCTGGAAGGAAACCTGTGGAGCTTCGGGACCTACCGTCCCGAGGTCGAGGCCGCGAGCTCGCGCTCCGAGGTCGCGGCGTGAACGCGGCGAGCGTCGCGGCGGGGCTCGCTCGCCTCGCGTGACAGAGACAGGCGGCCGGCAACCCGGCCGGCCGCCCCGCCTGTCCCGGGACGCCGTCGTCTCCGCCGCTCTGACGATCATCGATCGCGACGGCATCGATGCCCTGTCGATGCGCAGCCTGGCCCGCGAGCTGGGTACGGCACCGATGTCGATCTACCGCCACGTCCGCGACCGGGACGAGCTCCTGGTGCTGGCGCTCGACCGCGCGGCGTCCGAGCTGCCCCGCCCCAGTCTCCCCGCCGAGCCTCGGGCGCGGCTGCTCGCCGCCTGCCAGGCGATGCGCGACGGCCTCGCGGCGCACCCCTGGGTGATCGACGTGCTCGCGGCGGGAGACCTGATCGCCCCCTCGATCCTCTGGCTGATGGAGGAGATCATGGCCGGCTTCGTCGGCTGCGACCTCACGCTCGCCGAGGCGGCTAGCGGCTACCGCTCTGTCTGGCAGTTCACCGTCGGCGAGCTGATCGTCAGCCGCGGCGTCGACCGCGTCGCCGCACTCGGCCGGCCACCCTTCGTGCTCGAGGTCCTCACCAACGTCTCGCCGGACGAGCATCCAACCCTCGCCGCCCTCGCCCCGCACTGGCGCGACGCGCGCGACCGGGACAGCTATGCCACCGGGCTGGCCGCGCTGGTCGACGGCTTGCTAGCTCGGCGCAAACCCAATAAACAGTCACCTAGCTGGTGCAGAACGGAAGGGAAGTATCGAAAGTAGCTGTCTGTACACCGTCAGTGGCCGTGACCTGCAACGTGGCGAGGGCGTTGCTGGGTGCCACGATGAACGTCTGCGTGCCAGGGGGGAAGGTGCCGCTGTTGAACGCGCCGGTTGCGTCGGTGAACACGTAAGGAGCATCATTCAGATAGTTGACGATCGACCGGCTGGAGCTGGCGGTGAACGTGATTTGCGTGTTCGGACGAAATCCTATCCCCGTGACACCCAACAGCTGAGTACCCGCGCCGGCGTTGCAGACAAGCTGGTCCACCGCGGTGATCGCCGCCGGGGCGGTCAAGACGCCGCCATGGGCGCCGTAGGAGACACAATCGCCCGTGTTAGAGAACGGCGTCCCGTCGGATCGCACCCAGTTCTGCCACCCGCCATGCTGGCACAGCTTCGCGTTACCCGAATTCCCGTCGGCGGCGGCACCGGCCGGCATGCGACGCCGATCGCCGCCACTGAGCAGAGCGCCACCGCCGCGCAGAACGCAAGCCGAGACCCGCTCAGGCTCCTGTTGGTTCCCGTCCGCCGCATCTGAACCCCCGTTCATTTGGATTGCCGAAATCTACGCCGGGACGCGCATGGCAATAGACCTAGGTCCCCAACAGCCGGACCGCTGAGAGGGTCACGATCGTCATCTGACGAGACGCTTCTGATCCTTCCGGTTGACATATGCCGATATCGGTATATGATGGCGCCATGGCACGAGCAGCCACGACGTCGGACGTCTTCAACGCGATCGCCGAGCGCCAGCGCCGGGAGATCCTGGTGCTGCTGCGGGCCGGTGAGGGGTCGGTGACCGAGTTGGCCCACGAGCTGGGGATGACCCAGCCGGGGGCGTCCAAACACCTGCGGGTGCTCCGCGAGGTCGGACTGGTGCGGGACCGCAAGGCAGGCAAGCAACGCCTGTACGGCCTCGACGCCGGCGGGCTGCGACCGGTTCACGAGTGGACCGGCGGGTTCGAGCGGTTCTGGAACGAGAGCTTCGACCGGCTGGACGAGTACGTGCAGGACCTCAAGCAGCCAGGCAGGAGGAGTAGCCGATGAGCGCGACGGGACGAGGAGCGCCGGCGCAGTCCGCGACGGCAGACCGCGAGATCGTGATCTCCCGGGTCATCAATGCCCCACGGGAGCTGGTGTTCGAGGCGTTCACCGAGGTGCGGCACCTGTCGCGGTGGTGGGGCCCGAAGGGGTTCACCACCACCACGCGGGCGTTCGAGTTCCGCGTCGGCGGGGAGTGGGACTTCGTGATGCACGGACCGGACGGGACGGACTACCAGGAGTGGATCTCCTGGACCGAGATCACCCCGCCGGAGCGGATCGCGCTGGTGCACGGTGAGTCCCGCGACGACCCGAACGCCTTCGAGTCGGTCCTGACGTTCGCGCCCGACGGCGCGGCGACCCTCATCGAGATGCGCACCGTGTTCCCCACCAAGGAGCTGCGCGACGAGGCGGCCGAGGAGTACCACGCGATCGAGGGCGGCCAGCAGACCCTGAGCAACCTGGCTGCCTACGTCACCGAGATCGTTCGGAAGGGAGCTGCGGACTGATGGGCAGAAAGGTGTTCTTCAGCGTGTCGATGTCGCTGGACGGGTTCGTCGCGCCCGGTTCCCTCGGGGACTTGATGGGGCAGCAGTGGATGGAGCTGCAGCAGTGGATATTCCCGCAGCGGTTCTTCCGGGAGAACCTGAAGCTCGGCGAGGGCGGCGAGGAAGGGCGCGAGAACGACATAGTGCGGGAGACGTTCGAGCGCACCGGCGCGAGCGTGATGGGCAAGCGCATGTTCGACGCCGGCGAGGAGATGTGGCCGGAGGAGGCGCCGTTCCACACGCCGGTCTTCGTCGTGACGCACGAGAAGCGTGACCCCTGGGAGCGGTCGGGCGGGACCACCTTCCACTTCGTCAACGACGGCATCGAGCTGGCGCTCGACCAGGCCCGCGAAGCCGCCGGCGACCGGGACGTCCGCATCGCGGGCGGCGGCGCAACGATCCTGGAATACGTGAACGCCGGCCTGATCGATGAGTTCACGATCGCGCTCTCACCCGTGCTGTTCGGCTCGGGAATCCGCCTGTTCGAGGGCGTGGACGCGGGCCGCGTGGCCCTGGAGCCGGTCCGCGCGGAGCCGACGCAGCGCGTGACCCACCTTACCTACGCAGTCCGGGAGCGGTAGCTGTCTCAACCTCAGCGCCCCGCGCTGCAGTAGGGTCAGACGAAACGCTAACCGGAGGGGCCGGGACCATGGCTTACCTGCAGACGCACTTTTGGCCGGGTGGCACCGAGGAGCAGTATCGGTCGATGCTGAACGCGGTGCATCCGGCGGACGGGCTTCCGGAGGGACAAACCTCGCATGTGGCGGGGCCGACTGAGGGCGGATACCTGATTTCTGTCGTCTGGGACTCCAAGGAGCAAAGCGAGCAGTTCATGAACGGCACCCTCCTGCCGGCGCTGCCGGTCGAGGGCGGATTCGCGGGTGCGCCCGAGGAGCGCGTGGCCGAAGTCGCAAATCTCCAGACGGCTTAGCGCCAGCGGGGGCGGGAACATATCGTCGGCGTATCGAAAAACCGATACGTCCTGGCAACATCTGGCTGCCTTGAATGGCGGCATGACCTCCAGCAATCAGGACGGACCGCGCCCCGCCGTACCCACACGAGAACACATGAATGGCTTGAGACGGCCGCTGGCCGCCCTTGCCGTGATCGCCATGGCCGCCCTGATCAGCGCGTGCGGTTCGAGCGCGCCTGCCGAGACCGGCTCCGGCAGCGGGGGCGGCAACGGCACCGCCGCTCACGCTCAGAAGGCGGTCAAGTTCGCGTCGTGCATGCGCAGCAACGGGGTCAGCGACTTCCCGGACCCGAGCGCGTCGGGCAAGCTCACCATCGATGCGATAGCGAACGGCTCGTCGCTGGACACGAGCTCCCCGGCGTTCAAGCAGGCCATCAGCGCGTGTAAGAACCTGGAGCCGGCGGGGTTCACGGGCAGCAAGCGGAGCTCCCAGCAGCAGGACGCAGCCCTCAAGTTTGCCCTCTGCATCCGCGAGCACGGCGTGACGGATTTCCCGGACCCCACCCCAAATGGGCCCCTCGTCGACACGGGTCGAATCCCGTCCTCGGCACATCCCGGGGGGATGAGCAATCTCAACGCCGCGATGAGGAAGTGCCGCGAAATGGCAGCCGCAGCGGGAGTCACGCGCTGATCGTCATCCGTCAAGCGGCGGCGCGGCGGCGGGAAGCCGGACCGTGACGCACAGCCCGCCGGCGGCCCGGGGGGTGAGGATGAGCACGCCGTCGTGGGCTTGGGCGATGCTGCTGACGATCGCCAGGCCGAGGCCGACCCCAGCTTGGTCGGCGCGTATCCGCTGGGTGCCGCGCTGAAACGGCTCCGCCAGCGTGGAGACCAGCTGTGCAGTGAGCTGCTGACCGGTGTTCTCGACGGTGAGCACCACAGTCTCGGGGTGAACGCTGGTGGTGACCCACACGGTGCCGTGTTCAGGGAGGTTGTGGACGATGGCGTTGTGCACGAGGTTCGTCGTCAACTGCTGCAGGAGCGCGTGTGAGCCGTTGGTCGGGGTCAGGTCGCCGGAGGTCTCGATGCTGACGCCGCGTTTCTCTGCGAGTGGGAGGAGCGTTTCCGTGGCCTCCTCCACGATCAGGGACAGGTCGACGGGATCTCGGACGAAGGACCGTTGATCGGCGCGGGTGAGCAGGAGCAATGCCTCGGTGAGGTCGATTGCTCTGGTGTTGACGAAGTGAAGGCGGTCGACGAGTTCGTCGTTGCCGCGGTTCGGATCGTTGCGGGCCACGTCGAGCAGGGTTTGCGTGATCGCCAGCGGCGTGCGCAGTTCGTGGGAAGCGTTGGCGGCGAATCGCTGCTGCTCGGCGACGTGCGCCTCGAGTCGCGCGAGCAAGCCGTCGACGGTGTCGGCGAGATCCTTCAGCTCGTCGTGGGGCCCCGAGAGTGCGAGGCGCTCGTTCAGGTTGCGCGCGGAGATCTGCCGCGTGGTAGCCGTCATCGCACGCAGCGGTCGCAGGACCCGGCCCGCGACCAGCCAGCCGAGCGCGATTGAGATCACGGTCATGACCGCCAGTGCGATCCCGGACTGGACCAGCCCTTGGTGAAGACCGTGGGTCTCACGTTCGACGGCGTGGGCATACATTTGGCGCACCTGGCGGGCGACCTCCGCCGTCGGCAGAACATTGGTGCCGGCGCCCGGCCTGGTCGACCCGTGCGGAATCCCGGTCGGGACGATCAGATCGACCCCGGTCGAGCTGCGGAAGATCAGGTAGGTAGCCGCGAGCAGCGCCAATCCCGAGACGAAGAACAGCCCGCCGTAGAGCAAGGTCAGGCGCAAGCGGACGGTCCGTGACGGCAGCCGGAGCAGCCGACGTGGAGTCACCCTGGCGAGCGAGAGGCGGGGCGCCCTGAGGTCGGGGGCTCTATCCACGGTCCGCTCGTTCAGGCCCGCTGTATGGCTGAGTGTCGATGCGGTAGCCGGCGCCGGGCACTGTGGCGATGATCGAGGGTTCGCCGAGGCGCTTGCGTAGCGCCGAAACGGTGATGCGCACGGCGTTGGTGAACGGGTCGGCGTGCTCATCCCACGCTCGCTTCAGGAGATCCTCGGCGCTGACGACTCCGCCTTCGGCGGAGACGAGGACCTCGAGCACGGCGAACTGTTTGCGGGTGCATGCGACGTAGCGGCCATCGCGGTGGACCTCGCGGCGGAATGGATCCAGCCGCAGACCGGCGATCTCTCGCACGGGCGGTCGGTGGTGGGCGCGGCGGCGATCGAGCGCTCTGAGACGAAGCACGAGCTCTTGGAGCGCGAAGGGCTTGACTAGATAGTCGTCGGCGCCGAGCTCGAACCCGGAGGCCTTGTCGCCAAGCCGGTCGGCCGCCGTGAGCATGAGGATCGCCATGCCGCTGCCCGCCGCGACGATGCGTCTGGCGATCTCGTCACCGGACGGGCCCGGGATGTCGCGATCGAGGACGGCGGTGTCGTAGTCGTTGATCCTCAGCAGCTTCAGCGCGCTGTCGCCGTCAGCGGCGATGTCTGCCGCGATTGCCTCAAGGCGCAGGCCGTCGCGGATCGCTTCGGCCATCAGGGGCTCGTCCTCGACGATCAACACGCGCATGCGGTCGGATGCTGGCAGGTCGGACATATCGTCGGCGTATCGAAAAACGCATACGACCGGGCAACACCACGCCACCTTCACTTGCGGCGTGGCCTACAGCCAGTCAGCACGAACAGCGGCCCGTTGGAACCGACCGACCGTGTACCGCGTGCGTCGCCGGCGCCTACTGCTGGGCGTCGTCCTGGTCGCCCTTCTCGCCCCCACGACTGGCCAGCTCCTGAACGACACGGGCCAGTTGCGCATGCCCACGGCGCGCACGCGCAGCGACTACCCCCGCGCCTACGCGTCGGCGGTCAGCTGGCCGCAGCAGGGGCAGGCGGCACTCGTACTCGGCAACGGCCGGTCGGCGGCAAGCCCGGACGAGCAGCCGGCCCCGATCGCCAGCCTGGCCAAGGTGATGACCGCCTACCTGACCCTGAAGCGCTACCCGCTGAGCGGCGCGCAGGATGGGTTCACGATCATCATCACGGCGGCCGACACGCAGTCCGAGGCCAAGGACGCCGACCTCGAGCAGTCGGTCGTGGCGGTGCGGGCGGGCGAACAGCTGACCGAGCGCGAGCTGCTGGAGGCGCTGCTGATCCCCTCCGGCAACAACATCGCCCAGATGCTCGCCACCGAGGTGGCCGGCAGCGAGCCGAGCTTCGTCGCCGAGATGAACGCGGAGGCCCGCACGCTCGGGATGGATCACACGGTCTACACCGATCCCAGCGGGTGGGACTCGAGCACCGTGTCCACCGCTGCCGATCAGCTACGCGTCTTTCGGCGGGCGATGCGCTTCCCCGTCTTCCGCCAAATCGTGTCAATGGCCAGCGTGACGCTGCCAGTCGCCGGCACGCTCAACAACTACAACCCCCTGGTCGCCGACGGGTACGGCGGGAAGACCGGATCGGACTCCGCAGCCGGAGGATGCCTGGCCTTCTTCACCAACGTGACGGTCGGAGGTCGTCCGGTGACCGCCGTCGGCGTGGTCATGGGGCAAGGGCAGGGCAGCGACACGGCGGCGATCCTCGCCGCCGCAGGCGACGCCGCCACGCAGCTGGTCGACTCCGCTGCCCCGGCGACCGCTAGGAGCACGATCGGCTCGCCCGGCCCGGCTGGCCCACCGATGGGAGTCGCTGGCTAGCCCAACGCCAGCCGTCCACCCTGTGAACCCCGGGGCGCTGGCAGACTCGGGCGTCCGAGTCCACCAGCAGGAGAGGAGCGTCATGCGGATCTGTGTCACCGGAGCGAGCGGGAAGGTCGGACAGGCGACCGTGGAGGATCTGCGCGCCCACGGGCACGAGGTGACCGCGGTCGATCTGATCCCCGTGCGCGAGCACAGCGGTCCGATCGTCGTCGGCGCTGATCTGACCGATGCCACCCAGGCCGCCGAGGTGCTCGCTGGGATGGACGCGGTGGTCCACATCGCCAACCACCCGGCGCCCGACCTGGTGCCGCCGACACGCACCTTCACCGACAACGTCACGATGAACTTCAACGTGCTCAACGGGGCGGTCGCTGCGGGACTGTCACGGGTCGTGTGGGCGTCCAGCGAGACGACGCTTGGCCTCCCTTTCAGCGACATCCCGCCGGAGTACGTGCCGATCGATGAGCAGCACTATCCCCGCTCGAGGACCACCTACGCCCTATCGAAAGTCGTCTCGGAGGCCATGGCCGTCGAGCTGAACCGCTGGTCGCAGATCCCGATGGTCGCGCTGCGCTTCTCCAACGTCTATGAGGTCCACGAATATGAGCTGCTGCCGGCGCTGTGGGATGACATCCACGCCCGGGACTTCAACCTCTGGGCCTATATCGACGTGCGCGATGCGGCGAGCAGCTGCCGCATGGCTCTGGAGGCCGACGTCTCCGGCGCCGAGAGCGTGATCATCGCCGCAGCGGACACGATCATGACCCGTCCGACACGCGAGCTGCTCGCCGAACGCTTCCCCGACGTGCCCGTGCGCCGAGAGCTCGCCGAATTCGAGTCGCTGCTGTCGATCGACCGCGCCCGCGAGCTGCTCGGGTGGAAACCAGCTCACAGCTGGCGCGACGAGCCCTGAACCAGCGCGCGGTATGGTCAGACGATGGATGTGCTCGTGATGGGAGCCACGGGGAACGTCGGCGGCGCCCTCGTCGAGTTGCTGCGTGCATGTGACGTTCGCGTGCACGCGATTAGCCGCCGAGCGCAGGCGTGGCCCGACGGCGTTCGGGGTGTGGTGGGAGACGCGAACGACCCCGCATCGCTCGCGGGCGCCGCCACCGGCATGGATGGAGCTTTCCTGATGAGCGGCTATGCCTCGGAGGGCCAGCTGCTGGCAGATCTTGGTGCCGGCCACGCGGTCTTGCTCTCGTCAAGTTCGGTCCCGCTCGCCGACAGCGGCAATGCGATGGCGGCCTACCATCGCGACTCCGAGGAAGCGGTCAAGGCCTTCGGCGGGACGTGGACAATCGTGCGCCCGTGCTCCATGCAGTCAAACGTGACGCGCTGGAAGGATCAGCTCGAAGCCGGCGAGGTCATCCGAGCGCCGTTCGGCGACGTCGCCGTCGCCATGGTCGATCCGGCGGACGTCGCCGCGGTCCTGGCGACAGCGCTGACCGAGGCCGGTCACGTCGGCGAGACCTATCGCGTCAGCGGACCCGAGACGCTGACGCCCGCCGACCAGGTCGCGATCGTCGCCGAGATCCTGGGGCGCAAACTGCGCTTCGAGGCTGTTCCAGACGGCGAGGCCCGCGCCACGCTTCCCGCGCAGGTAGGCCAGGCGTACGCCGACGCGCAGTTCGACATCTTCCGCGAGCACCCGCAGTACGAGTCGGAGATCCAGCCGACGATCGAGCAGATCCTCGGCCGTCCGCCCGGGAGTCTGCGCGACTGGGTGAAGCGCAACCGGACGCGTCTGATCTAAAGACGAGCGCGGTTCGCCGGGTTAGTCGCGGTACGCATGGCAGGGTCGACTGCCGATCCAAGCAGACGGAGAGGTCTCAAACCCCAGGTGCCGAGACTCACTGGGGCTGGCTCTTGGGGACAGGGTAGTGGCACGCCTGTTCGGCCCGCTTGAACACCGGCGACTGGATCGTGGTCTGATCCGGGATGTCGAGCGTGATGTAGGGGCCGCTGAATGTTGGGTCGGCAATCTCTACGCCGCGGGCGCGCATGCATTTCGCCGCGGCGACCAGCCCGAGCCGATCGTGGTCGGAGAAGGTGTGTGTGGCGATGGGACCAGGCAATAGCTTGGTGCAGGTCTGCCGGGCGGACACGTACGCGGGAGATTGGGGATTGATCGTGGAGGGGATGTGAAAGCCGCCGTCTGCGCTCGGGTCGGGGAAGTTCGGCACTCCGTGCGAGCGCATACAGCTGGCGTAGGCGATCGCTCGCGCTGAGCCGCTCGAACGGGTCGCATTACGCAGACTGCCAGAGCCCCCGCAGGCTGCTAGCGCCAGTGCGCAGCCCAGCGCGACCAATCCGAACGAGGTCTTGCACGGGATGGAGGCAGGCGCCCGTGCACGTCGCTCCCGCGAGACTCTTTCGGGTTGATCCACAGCGTCCTTCTACTGAACGGCCAATAACGACCGCGTAACACCATCACCTCGTCGGGCGGGACGACGTAAGCACTCGCCGCGTTGGCGACGGAGCGGAAGTGCCCGCCGACGCTCGTGGGCGCAGCTTCGACCTCGACGCGTTGCGCGCCGACACGGTGTCAAGGTCGGCCGGCACATGCATCGCCTCCGCCCGACATCGACTCGCCTGTAGCGAGTCGAACCAGTTAAAAGTGGACAGTCACGGACCATCCGCAAGGTCGGGGTCCACCCGGCCGGTGTTGCGAGCGACCTTGAGCTACGGGCTGGCGTTGAAGAAGAGGTCGCAGCCGTTGATCAGCAGGTCGCCGCTGTTGTCGCGCTTGACGCCGCTGACGGCAAAGATGACGTCAAGCCGCGCGTGCAGCTTCTTCTTGCCCGAGCGAATCACGACCTTCTGGCCCACGACCCCGTGTAGGTCGTTCGGGTTCGTCCGCTTTGGGTCATTGAACCCGACAATCCAGTTCGAGACACCGCCCTGGCTGATCAGCCGGAGCTTCTGCGTCCCGAGCACGGTGATCTTCCCGAGGCCGGCACAGGATGAGCCAGAAAGGTGCAGCCCGGAGATCGACGTGCGGTGCTTGCTCACCGTAAAGCCGCCGCCGCCGCTGATCTTCCACTTGCCCGCGTGCGGCGCTGCCACAGCCGCGAGCGCAGTGGCCGATACGACGAGCGCAACAACCGTCGCGAGGCAGATTGTCCGCTTCCGCATGGGCGGCAACCTACCACACGGATCCGCTTCGCCGCCGACGATCGGCTTGGCCTCGGACCACCGCCTCGGCCGGCGTTCCGCCCACGCAGATCGGCGATTCTGTCGCCCCGCGGCCCCTGATGACGCGACCCGGCAGGGCATCACTCTCCGGCAGCGGTCGCGTCGACCGCTGTAGCCATCCAGCCGTGGCGCCGGTCGCGGCGAGCACAGTGTCGTCTCCGGCGAGAAGCGGCGGAGGCTTCCAAAGGGCTTCCACCCGGCCACCCCACGCCAGCCGACTCCAAAACGGACCGGATCGCCTGCAAACCAAGGCGAGGTCGCCTCCGGCGAGAAGCGTTCCGCGGGCGGATCCCGCGCGACTCCCTTCGTCGTGCCCCCATTCCATGCACACGATCGCTTCGGCGACGTCGCGCTCCCCGGCTTGGCGCCGTGGCCCGCCACTACGGAGGCTCATCGGCCGCTGCCTGCTCCTATACGCCTGAACCAGCAGTCTCGAACGCGTGGCTGCTCTGGCGACGAACCGGAACCCCGCATGCGGGTACGCTGATCGACGGGGGGCGACTTCTCAAGGCCTAGGCCGCCGATCCCGGGGGGTTACCGGTCACGACGGTACCGACCCGCCGCTCCCTGAACGTTACGGTTGGTGGCGGTCGGGAACGCGGCCTAGTCGACGCTGAGGGCTCGCCGTCGCCAGCCACACCGCGCTCTGCAGACCGTCCCTGGTGGGCGTCGCGATCAACACCGCGTGCTCCCCGCTCGCGGGACGTGATTGCCTTACCACTGAGGGACTCATGCCCGACGCTCAATCAGCCACCCGCGCCGGCCTGTTAAGGGTCGGACCAGACGCCCACTCGCCGAGCGAGAAGGGAACCCACCTACGCCCATGAGCCGCCCGCACATCAGCCGTGAGCTGGGCGAGGGGCAAGTGGCGATGGAGCTCGATGCATCCCCGTTGGCGCCGGTCGACCAGATTCGCGACTTGGCGCGGATCAGCGACCCGGCATTGTCTGAGCTCGGGTTCGACCGCCTGCTGGACGAATTACTCGTGCGGGTCCGTGAGCTGCTTCACGTCGACACGGCCGCGATTCTGTTGCTCGATCACAGCACCGACGAACTGGTTGCGCGGGCCGCTAAGGGCATCGAGGAGGAAGTCGAACGCGGGGTGCGGATCCCGCTCGGTGCGGGATTCGCCGGTCGCATTGCACGGCAGCGTGTCGCGATCTACATCGCCGACGTCGACCACGCCGACATCATGAACCCGATCCTGCGCGAAAAGCGGATCAGATCTTTGCTCGGGGTCCCGCTGATCGTCGAAGGTGACCTGATCGGGGTGCTGCACGTCGGTTCGCTCGAGCCCCGTGTCTTTGGTGTGCGCGACCTGTCGGTGCTCGAACTCGCCGCAGCTCGCGCGGCCCCGGCGATCGAGCGGGCGCGTCTGCTCGGCGAGCTGGAACGTGAACACCGCAACGCGGTGCTGCTGCAGCGAAGCCTGCTGCCCCGCCGGCTCGACGTAGTCCCCGGGGTCAGCGTCGCGGCCCGCTATCTGCCCGCTCGCGAGTTGGTCGGGGGCGACTGGTACGACATGATCGAGCTTCCCGGCGGGCGGGTAGGCGTGGTCATCGGCGACGTCGTGGGGCACGGATTGCAGGCCGCGGCCCTGATGGGCCAGCTGCGAACCGCGCTGCACGCCTATGCAGTGATCGGTCACCCGCCGGGACGGACGCTGGAGCTAGTCAACCAGTTCGCCGTCAGTATCGGACCGGACGTCATGGCCACCGCTGCGTTTGCCATCGTCGACGCCGAGGCGGAGATGATGGACTATGCCAGCGCCGGGCACCTGCCGCCGGTGGTGATCGCCGCTGATGGGGGCGCGCGGCTGATGGAGGTGGCGATCGCCCTCCGCTCGGGGCGTTCGCCTACCAGAGCTGCCCCGAGAGCGAGCTCCCGTTCAGAGCCGGCGAGACGCTCCTGCTCTACACCGACGGTTTGATCGAACGTCCTCGGGTGCTCCTGGACGAGAGTCTGGATCAGTTGCTCGACGCTGTCGCCGGTGCGACCACCGCCGAGGATGCGTGCCTGCTGGCCATGGATCGGCTGGTTCCGCAGCGGGGGCCGCGCGACGACGTGGCCGTCATCGCCGTGCGCCCGGACCCGGTTCCCGATGTCCTGGATATCGAACTGGCCGCTGACCCGTCGCTGTTGTCGGGGCTGCGGCGGATGCTCGGCCGATGGCAGCGCAGCCAGGAAGTTGAAGGCGGGGTCGCGACTGAGATTACGATCGCGGTGAGCGAGGCCTGCGCCAACGCGATCGAGCACGCCTATGGCCCGAGTGGCGGGAGCATCCACCTGCGTGCCGCGCGGATCGGTGAGACGATCCAGATCTGCGTGAGCGACCGCGGCAACTGGCGGGCGCCCAGGGGGGAGCATCGCGGTCGAGGATTGAAGATCATCGCGGCCGCGATGGATTCCTTTGAGGTCAGATCCACCGACCAGGGGACAGAGATTCTCATGTTCCGAGACGTCAGCCACTCGTGAAACGCGCCGACCTGAGCATCGAGACAAGGGGGCCGATCGTCGTCGCTGAGGTTCGTGGAGATATCGACATGTCCAATGCGGTTCAGCTCCGAGATGAGCTGAACGCAGCCACCCGCAACGATGCGCTCGGGCTGGTGCTCGACCTGTCGGAGGTGGAGTACCTCGACAGCGCCGGGATCCACCTGATTCATCGCCTACGGGACGCCCTGCACACCCACCGTCAGCAGCTGCGGCTCGTGATCCCCGCCGGCTCCGTTGTCAACAACACGCTGAGACTGGCCGGGCTCGACTGGGACAAGAATGTCGTGGGCAGCGCCGAGGCGGGCGAGCATGAGCTGTTGCGCGGCGCCGAGAGTTCCAGCTCGCCGTAGTCACCAGCCCGCGGCGCCCGCTGGCCCGGAGGCGCTCAGGCCGACGTCGGACCGCGGACCGTGACGGCACGATCTGGCGAGTAGCGGTACCTCGCCGGTCAGGGGCCGCGATAGCCGCGGTGATGGACCGGATGCTCGCTAGGCGTCTCGACCCGCAAGTTCGCTTGAGTCGCCGCGCCGGTCGAGCAGAGCAGCTCGTCGAAGCGCAATAGTCCTCGACCTTAGATCGCCTACCGGTCGGCGACATGAAGTCTGAGGGTGGGGTACGGCGATGGCATGTCGACGCATCGGCCGCATGAGGCGGCAGCGCCGCGCGCATCCCGCACACCGTGCATGTCACGGTCAGCTGGCCCACCGGGAGTCCCTCGTCGGGTGACCGGATCCGCCGTCCCGGCGAGAGACCGTCAACACTTCTGCTCCCACGCAGATCCAGCAGCCTCACCCGACCTCAGCGTCGCCTAGCCGCCCTTCCGCTCACGGACACGATCGATCATGGGCTCCGACTTTGGCGAGGTGACCGCTCTGCGCGTTCGGGGGTGAACTGCTGGAGGAGCGGCGGGCCCGTGGTGCGCCGACGGCGGGCCCGCCGTCCGGTTCGGTTATGGTCGTAGGCTGGCGCTCGCCGGGATCACCGGCGGTCGGCGGTGGTGGACCGTGTCGACGATCTCGCGGGTGTCGATTCCTTGCAGGTAGATCGACGTGATCCCGAGTTGGGCATGCCCGAGTTGCCTCTGGATGATCGGCAACGGGATCCCTTCGTGGGCCATCTCGATCGCATGGCATGTCGGAGCTGGTGCGGCGCGAACCGCTGCCGCACCCCGGCCTGCGCCGCGAGCCGGCGAAGCTCGCCACGCGCGGCGGTCGCTGACCACCCGCGCCCACAGGTCGGTCCGGCCAGGATGCAGAACAGCGGCCCGATCGGGAGCTGGATGCGGTGCTCGGTCCAGCGGACGACGTGATCCCATGCCCAGTCGTCCATCCCGACCGTCCTTCGCTTCCCGCCCTTCCCGACGCGAACCAGCACCGACCCGGTCCTCGGGTCCAGATCGGTCTCTGTCAGCGCGAGCGCTTCGCTGATCCGCAGCCCGGCGCGCCACAGGATCGCGGCCGCTTTGCTGATCGCCCGGCAGCGTCCGAGGAAGTGGGCGGAGCCCGCTTGTGGCGGGGTTGAGGTCGGAGATCAACCCGCGTTCAACCCTGGGGCCGACGACAGGCGGGAGCCGAGGCAGATCATGGTGGCCATGAGAACCACTGATTACCTCATCAACGCAGTATTCGTCCTGGTCGTCTTCCGTCAGGCTCGGGAGCGCGAGCTTGACCGCCGCGGCGTCATCATTCCGCTGGCGATTGTTGCCTACGTCGCGCATCTGTACGTGCGCTCGATCCCGACCGCCGGCAACGACATCGCGTTGATCGGCGCGCTTGGGGCCGCGGGCCTCGCACTCGGCGTTGCCAGCGGTTGCGCTACTCACGTCCGCGCTGGCGAGATCGGTCTCGCGGTTGCCCGCGTCGGCTGGATCGCCGGGGGCGCTTCTGATCGCTGGGATCGGCTCGCGGATGGTGTTCGCGTTCGCGGTCTCTCATGGCGCGCGTCACGCGATTGCGAGCTTCAGCTACCCCATCAGATCGGTGCCGCCGCGTGGCCGGTGGCGCTGGTGTTGATGGCGCTGCTTCGAGGTCTCCACCCGGATCGCGATCGTCCAGCTCCGCGGTCGGCACGCGAGGCAGTTAACGGCCGCCGCGATCCCGGCCGCGGCATGAGCATCGAGGCTCCAAGATCCACTCCCTGGCCGGCCCGCGCGGGCAGGCTCTTTCTATCGTCCACACCCCGGTGGCCGCTTCTCAGCCAGCGCCTGGATCGGAGAGCGAGCGGGTAGCGGAGGCTCAGGTTCGCGCTCAGGAGCGCTCCAGCGTCAGCGAGGCACGCTCCGTCCGCTCGGTTGGGCGGTGATCCTCGTGGTGGTGCTTGGCAGCGCCAACAGCCATCCGGCTCCGGGGCTGCACGGCACGGCGCTCGCCGTCACGCTCGCGCTGTGCGTGTTCGCCGCAGCCTGTTGATCGCGATCCGTGACGGCTTTCCCGAGCGCAGCCCAGCTGCAGGCGGCTGTGATAGCGGTGATGGGCGCTGCTGGCGTCGCGATCGCCGGGCTCCAGATCAAGGGGGCCACGGGGTCGCCGCGGTCGTTGCGGTGTTCATGGCGATGACCCGGCTCCCGTTCGACGCTGGCCTTGCGCTGGCCGGCGCCGTGACCGTCGCCCTCGGCGCCGTCACGTGCCGGCGGGGAGCTCCTCGTCGACCGTTGCCGCTCAGATCGCTGGTGACGCGTGCTGGGCGGGTCGTTGCGATGTTCCTCAAACAGTCCCGGGAGAGCCAAGACCAGACCGAGCTGCTGCTGGCCCAGCTTGAGGACGCGCGCGATGAGCAGGCGCGCGCGGCTGCGATCGCCGAGCGCGGCCGGATCGCGGTCGAGCTGCACGATGTGCTCGCGCATTCGCTGTCTGGCGCCGCGATCCAGCTCCAGGGCGCGAGGAAGCTCGCCGAGCGTGAGCGCGCCACAGCGCCTGTGGGCGAGGCGATTGACCGCGCGAGCGAGCTCGTCAAGGCGGGGCTTGCCAACGCCGCCAGGCCGTGGCGCGCTGCGCGGCGACCCGTTGCCGACGGTCGCTCAGCTTCCAGTCGCTGATCGACGGCTTCAGGCGGATATGAACCTCGACGTTACGCTGCGGATCGAGGGCGAGGCGCGGATGCTTCCTTCCGATTCGAGCCTGGCGCTCTACCGCGGCGCGCAGGAAGCCCTGACCAACGTCGCGCGGTACGCACCACGCCTGCACGACGTCACCATGCGCTACGAACCCGATCGCACGCAGTTGTCGGTCGACAATGGCGTCTCGGCCACCCCACCCCTCCAGGGCATGGGCGGTGGCCGCGGGCTGGAGGGGTTCCGCGAGCGGATCGAGCGCGCCGGAGGCACGATGTCGGCCGGCCCGACGGCCGAGGGCTGGCGCGTCGAGATCGAGGTGCCCGCTGACGATCCGTATCCTGATCGCAGACGACCAGCCGGTCGTCGCGACGGGCTCGCGATGCTGCTCGACCTGATCGACGACGTTGAGATCGTCGCTACCGCGGCCGACGGCATCGAGGCGGTCGAGCGCGCCCGCACCGAGCGACCCGACATCGTGCTCATGGACCTGCGCATGCCGCGGCTCGAGGGAGCCGAGGCGACCCGCGAAATCCTCGCCTCGCTTCCTGACACCCGCGTGCTGGTCCTGACGACCTACGCCGACGACGAGTTCCTCTTCCCGGCGCTTCAAGCCGGCGCGCGCGGCTACCTTACCGAGGACGCCACCGCCGAGAAATCGAGCACGCGATCCGAGCAGTCATCGCCGGCCGACCCACCTTGACCCCGCGGTCCAGCAGCGACTCGTGGCCGCGGTCCTCGACCAGACTCCGCCGACGCCCGCCGGCGAGCCCGCGCCGGCGTAGCGGCTCGACCTACCCGACGAGCTCACGCCGCGCGAGTTCGAGGTGCTCAAGCTGATTGCCGCGGTCTGTCCAACCAGCGAGATCGCCGACAAGCTCGTCCTCAGCAACGCCACCGTCAAGACCCACATCAACCGGATCTTCTACAAGACCGGCGCCCGCGACCGCGCCCAAGCCGTGCGCTACGCCTACCAGCACGGTCTGGCATAGCACCCAGGCTCCGCAGCGCCCCCGGCACGCGGACCTTCTTCCACCATCCCAGCATCTCGACCCAGCCGGCGAACTCCTCCGCTTCGCGCGCAGAAAGGCGGCGGCGCCCTGGGACCGGGCGCTTGCATGGTGGCCAAGCTTCCCACCGGCCTGGCTTGATCGGTGATTGGGGCCGGTACCCTCCTCCATGACCTTCACGCGTATCACCGTTCGCGCGACCAAATGGACAGGGTCCCGTGTATCCGTGGACTGCGCATCCCGGTCGCCACGGTCGTCGGGATGATCGCCGATGGAATGACGACCGAGGAGATCCGCGACGCGTACCCGGACCTATGAGCTCGGCGACGTGCCAGAAGCGCTCCGGTACGCGGCCGAGGCCGTCCGTGAGCGCGAGCTGCCGCTCGCAGGGTGAAGTTCCTGATCGACCAGGCGCTTTCGCCGGCGGTCGCGATCGAGCTGAACCGCGATGGTCACGACGCGATCCACGTCCGCGAGCGGTGATCCTGTTCCGGCACGGCAGCCAACACCGACCGGCTGATCAGGCCGCGCTGCTGAGGGCGAACCTGCCCCAGATCACCGGCGCGCTCGAGGCCGGGAGCATCGTCGTCATCCAGCCCGGACGCATACGGGTCAGAGCGCTCCCGCTGATCCCGTAGCGCAGGCAGGCAGAGATGCCGTCGGTACGGTCGGTCACCTTTGCGATCACGAACTCGAACCGCCCGGGACCAACAGAGCACTCGCGTGGCAGATGCGCTTCGCGTCCGGCAGGACGCTCTCCCGTTGCCATCTCGGTCATTGCCGGGATGGCCGGCGGCGGTCATCAATTGGGGTCCGTTCTGAACGAAAGATAGGGAGGAGCACCGATGAACGACGACCACGGTGGTCGTACGGTCCTTCTACTGCGTTCACCACCCGAAGGGAGCCGGGCATGTCCACAACGAACATCAAGCGTCTCATTGCAACCGCGGCCGCGCTTCTCCTCACCGCCGCCGCACCCTCGGTCGCGCTCGCCGACATCCACATCGTGAAGTACGTCGATAAGTCCTCGCCCGTGATCTACGAGGGCCCGACCCAGGCGCCGACGCCGCCGTCGAAGTAGGAGACCGTTCGCACGGTTCACGTCTCGATCCTCCGGAGCGGAGATGCACGCACAAGCAGGGAGGCTCGCGAAGGCCGAACTCAAGCTCGCCCCGCTGTGCACGCCGAGGCTCGGCCCGCGAGAGTCGCCGCAAGCAGGTCACGCTGAGGCAGGAACGGAGGCGATTTGCCGATGCGAGCCTGGTCCGCGTCCCTGCGCGCAGCCGCCCGAGCTGAGCGCCTGGAGCGGTCACGCCTCCGCGGCTGCGAATGTCGATCAAGACGGCACTCTCATCCTGACGAGGCTGGCGCGGCTCGTCATCGCTCTTGAGGACGTTGCGCTGGGCTGGGACTACCGGTCGGCAGGGATGGGCTCCGAAAGGGCTGTATCGCTACCAGGCGCGGCGTACGCCCGATCCTGTTGAGGCGGATCACGATGCGGCTCCCTTCGCCTATCACGGACATGCACCGATTCGTGCCCATAACTACTCAAACCGCATTGACATCGCGGAGACGGCCGTGGGAGAATCGCGCCGACCCAGACGGGATTCGCACTTGTTAGGAGGTCGCCATGGCTCGTCTCGCTAGAACCTTCGTCATCGCGGCGATTGCGCTTGGGATTGCCGCACCTGCGGCATTCGGGGCATCGCAACACCAGCTCGCGAAGGATCTGAACGGCACGTGGGCGTTTGTGATCCAGACACCGGTCCCCCAGAATCCGTTCACGAGCACCAACAACCGCTGCGTGCATCTGGCACCCCAGCTTCTGGCGCCGATGCAGGCGTTCGCCCCGCCCGGCGTGTCGTCGACCTGCACCGTGAAGCCGGGCACGCGCGTGTTCATCTCGGAGCTTTCGGCGGAGTGCAGCACGGCCGAGCCGCCGCCGTTTCACGGCGACAATCCGGAGCAGTTGCGGGCGTGCATTCGTAGCGTGCTCCTGGGCCCCGGAGGAAACTTCTTCATCCACCGGGTGACCCTCGACGGCCAAAACGTGCCGCTGACGTTGGTCACGGCCCCGCCGCAGCAGGTGAACGTGCCTGCGGACAACTTCCTCGGTCCCCCGACTCCCCCCGCCCAGCAGGCGACCTCCGTCGCCGAGGGGTGGCTCGCGGTGCTTCGTCCGATGACGCCGGGCACGCACGAGATCGTGATCCACTTCGGCGGGACTTTCGGTGGCAGCCCCCTTGAGGAGATCAACCACATCACGATCATCGTCAAACCCGGCGCCTGAAGCACCACCACAGTCATTCTGAGGACGGCCGGTGTCGCCGCGCACCATCGGGCGAGATGAAGCGGCGACAGAAGCCGCACACGCGCGTCGCGGCTGACGCGCGCGTCCGTTGGCTGCCGCTTTGGGCTACTAGAGCAGCGAGCGTCGGTACGGATTTCGTCCGGGAGGCTGCTCCTGTCGGACAGGAGCACGCGCCGCCGGCCGGAGCTGCGCACGACTCCTTTGTCACGAGACAGCTGCGGAGCGCGTGATCGCCTTGGCGACTTAGGGATCGTGCGACATGGTCCTGCCGGTCGCGGCGCGCCGTCAGACCGCGCCAGGCCGTACGTAGGCAACGCTCAGGCGCTCTCGCGGGCCCTGCAACCGGCGAGAACCGCACCTGAAACCCACACGTTCGGAGGTGCGACTGCCACCAGCTCACCTACGAGCTCTCGATAACCCGGGAGCTGGTCTCGGGCCTCATCCGGCCGGCCGGCCGCTCGTTGAGACCGCCACTGCCGCGCCGCGCGCGCCAGATGACCTCATGGCCACAGTCGCGTTACGTCCGGTTTGGCGACGCCCATCCGGGCCGTCACCAAACCGGAGGTGGAGGCTCCCCGAGTTTAGGGGGACCATCTCCATTAAACATCCGACTTCAACGACAAGACCGGGACCACACGGAGTTGGTCGACGTGCAGCGGACCGGCGGGCCGGTCAACGAGGGGTCGCTTCGAACGCCGACGGCCCACGAGTGGTCTGCGCGGTAGCCTGATGCCGCGCCGAGACTTCCACGGAGCTTCCATAGATGCCGCAGCGTTGTCGCCCCGCAGCGGCCCTATGGGCCGCCGACGCTCACGGGAAGTCGGCCGGCAAAGTCAGCTACTGAGATCGCGAGCGG
This sequence comes from uncultured Solirubrobacterales bacterium, assembly GCA_963808605.1. GTDB lineage: Bacteria > Actinomycetota > Thermoleophilia > Solirubrobacterales > Solirubrobacteraceae > Palsa-465. Next base: position 99,999 of record CAWEGQ010000006.1, on the reverse strand, counting down.
GCCGGAACTCTGGCTGGTCGACGACCTGGTGTTCTGTAACCGCCTGGGCCGGCCACTCAATGGAGCGGTCCTGCGCCGGCGCTTCAAGCGGACCGCCGCGGCCGCGGGGCTGAGGGTGCCGCTTCCACAGCCTCCGCCATGGCGCGGGATCGCTCGTCGCGCGCCAGGCCGCCGCCCGCTGGGTCCAGGGCTTCCTCGGCCACTCCAAGTTAGCCACCACCGAGCGCTACCTGTACGCGAAGGCACGGCCCGAGGACGTCGAGCGGCTCAACCGGGCATTCGCCAGCGCCACCGCGCAGCCATCGAATGTTGGCCTGAGCAGGGACTTGTCCGAAGATGTCCCCAGATGTCCGCAGGTGTCCAGCCCGGCCTTTCGGCCTAATCCTCGAACGGGCCGCATCGTCAGTATCGGCGCGGGTTTCGGCGGTGCGGACATCTTCAGCACTTCTTAGTGAGTGGAGTGTGCCTGACTCTTTGGCGTTGGGGCGACGGAAGGCCGACGATTGGACCGCGACGCTTCTGGCGGGTGGTGCGCGGAGGGTCGATGGGCCGGATGTGGGATCGGGGTCGCGAAAGCGGATCTGCGACGAGCCAGCACAGGCTTGGGTCGGACAGGCGACGGCGGCTCGATGTCATCGCGCGCGCGGAACCTTCATCGAGCATGGATGCGAGATCCACGCGTCGTCGTCCGCGCGCGTCAACCTCGCCGTTCGTCCCAGTGTGTGCCGGCTCTCCCGCGACCAGCTGTCGTCGCGCGCGCTCCCAGCCGCGCACGGACGCGCGGCCCAGTCTCCGTGCGCGACGAACCAGGGCTAGCCAAAGCAGCGTGTCTCCCTCTTCGGTGCCCTGCTAGGTGGATCCGACGGTCCATTGCGATCGCTAGTCGCGCCTAATCCGTACGAGCACCTGGGCGCCAACGCTATCGCTCGGGTCGGTGGCCGGCCCACGGAAGGCAATCGCTCGGGGATCCGGCTCGGATCGCGTATCTCGCCGAAGCCGGCGCGAGCGTCGAGCGCCTGCCGACCGAGCGCGTCCATAAGCAAACCCGGCCGACGACCGGGGCGGTAGTGATGTCCCCGCGATCAGAGTGTCCCAACGGCGTGGATAGCGACAGCGAGCTCACCGGTAGGCGATGCTCTCTTCGCGCATAACGCAGGTCGGCGCCGGGGGCTGGTGGTGCTTGCAATCCGGCGCAGACTCCAGCGGGCCAGCTAGCGGCGGAGGAAGGCTCGTCCCGACCCGGAAGCAGGTCCGGCTGCGTGGGAGATCGGGATCGAGGCGAGCCACTCGTCCGACGCCGGCACGCGGCATGATCGAAGTGTCGCCGACGTGCTCGTGAGCATCATTCGAGTCAGGAAGGATGACGAGATATGCCTAGACGCCAACGAGGAGGCGCCTGCTCGAAGCAGCGGCGTCCATTTGTTCAGGAAAGGCCAGCCGCGCTGTCGGGGCTGTACTCGCGGTACACGGCGCGCCTGCCCATGAGCCGAGCGAGCGGGACCAGCGGCGTGAGCACAAGACGCTGGATAAGAGGCGGTGGCTTTGTCAGGCGCGGACAGGAGTCAGACAGTGTGCGGTACGCGACAGCGATGTGGAGCAGGCCTGGGATCCCGTCGGAGTTGGTCTTACCGTCGCGTGCGAGACCAAAGAAGGTCTCGAAGAACACTTCAGTCCGAAGCGCAGGACGAAGCTCGACTCGGACCACAGTCTCGCCAGCGTCGACGTTCCACCAACGGTGAGCGACCCAGGCGCAACGGTGGCTTCATCGCCGGCCTCGAGGACGCGCTCCTTACCAGCGACGGCAACGGCGATCTTGCCCTTGCTCACGACGAATCGTTCCTCTTGGCGCAGATGGCGATGTTCAGCCGACACGACTGCACCCGCCCGAAGCGCAAGATCGAACGCGAGGACCTGTCCGTCACTGCTACGCGCCGTCACGACCCAGGTGATCCGCTCGCCGCTAATCGGATTCTCGATCGTTGAACCAACCCTGGCCACGTCGTCATCCTACGAGCCAAGACGGTCGAGCAACAGCGTGGAGCGGAGGTGCCCGGTCGACGCTGCTGCACCCAGGCTGTGGGGGTCTTTCCGGCCTGCAGGACCACTGGGTCGGCGCCGGGGTGCGTTTTGCGGCCGAGACCGTTCGGCGCAGCGAGCAGTCGTGAAGGTCACAGCCATCCGACGCCGGATCGTTGGCGGGTTGGGGTGTAGCTGCTCGCCTCGGCGGCTGGCGCGGCGAACCGGGCGAGCGTCGCGATCGGGCCAGTCCTACGTCATGCGCCGATTGGCGCGCTTTGCTCTCGCTAGCGATCGCGAACAGCCACCGGGCTTATCGGGTCTCATCACGGTCGTCGAGCAGCTTCCGCCTCGGAGCGGACGCCTGGACGCCTGCGTTACATCCGGGTGAGCATGAGTCCCCGTGGATGCGCGTCGTCGCAGGTCGACTCGATCGTAACGTTCGCGGTCGCCTTGCTGGAAGAGAGGAAGTGGCCCTTGATCGTCCGCTCCGTACTGGTCCCGAATCTCTTCTGGCCGTGGAAGGCGCCTTGGTGATCGCAAAGCGCGACGTCGCATCAATGCGTCGCCCCTGGCAGTAAAGCGTGGCTTTCGCGCTCTTGCCGTCCTTGGAGACGTTCACGATCACCTTGTGTGGGTACGGGCCGATTGGACCTTTATTCCATTGCCCGATGTATTTACCGGCCTTCATCGGAGCTGCCGCCAGCGAGGGGCCCGCCAAGGCGGCCAGGCCGATCGGCAGCCCGACTACCGTTGCGATGCGTGTTGCTCTGCTCATAGCTTCTGCTTTCGTCGAGTTCGATTGACCTGGTCGTTGTGTCCCGGGGACCAGTGCGGCTGCATTGCGGGAACACTTCGCTGATGACGAGTCACTTCGACCCGCTGTGAACGTCGAGGCCGGCAGGCGGTGCAAGTAACGACTCAGCGTCTGTGGGTGGGGTGTCACCTCGGCTTGTATTTGTACGGGCTTGTTGTCTGAGTGGACCAGATGAACGCGAGCTTGTGCGAATGGGTCACGCAGGAACCGCGGTGCAGGTTGTCGCCTTTCTGGTCCGCTGGCTTGGTCTGATCTATCGTTGCGGCGCAGACCATGCCTGGCGGGCGGTCGGCGAGGTAGAGCAGGCCCTCTCCTCTCGGGACGTAGAAGCCGGCGATGGTGCGGCCACCAGATGCTGCGTCCGGTTTGGCCGATGTTAGGCGATGCATCCATTTGTGCGCCAGATAGCAGTCGGCGCCGGTCTGAACGACATAGCGGTTGCCACTTGCGGAAGCCTCACGGGGCCGTTGTGGTCGAACACGAGGGCTCCGTGTTGGTCGTACTTATACAACGAGTGCTTGACGTGCCAGGTCGCTCCGGTAGCCGCGCCACATGACGGCGGGTGCGGGCTCGTGTGCCTCGCCGCCGTCGCGATCGACGCTCCAGCCACCATTAGGGCGAGCAGGATCGGCGTGATCAACCATGGGGCGAGGCGCGGCCGTCTGGAGCCGCTGCGGTCGCCCGGCGATCTGCGGTTGCTGCGGAACGCGTGCGCCGGCGAGCCTCGAGTCGGATAAGGCCGAGGTGTTGAAGAGCTGGTGACCAGACTTCTCATGGTCTACTTCTCCCTTGGAGTTGGATTTGGCGGGTACGACGATCGCCTGCGTCGGTGCGGAGGCGCGGCGAACGCTTAGCTGAGCGTGGGGCGCGGCCGCCGCGTTACGTTGGATCCGTCGTTAGCGCAATCAGGCTCTGGCGCTGAGACCGCCGCCCAACGGCCGGGGGCTCGTAAACCCTCGCGATGCCGCCCTCGAGGCCGACGCTCGGATTGCCACGTCGCTAGGCAGCGCTCGGAGGTCCGGTTGGTCTCGCACCGTTGGCTACTTCTGTTGGGCGAGAGGTGTTATCACAGCGGTGGCCTCGATCTCGATCAGGAGCTCGGGGAAGGCCAGCGCCTTGGACTCCGAGCAGTGCGCTCGCCGGACGGGAATCGTTGGCGGCGTGGGCGGCGAGTCTTGCGGTGATGAGGTCCCAGGCGTCAAAGAGCGCGGGGACGTCGGTGGTGTAGTAGTTGAGGCGGACAACGTCGGCGAATCGCGCGCCGGCGGCGTGGAGGACGACCTCGAGGTTGTCCAGCGCGCGCTCGGTCTGGCGACGCATGTCGCCTGGGTAAAGCGGGCGGCCGACGTCGTCGGTGGCGGCTTGTCCAGCGCAGTAGATCGTGCGTCCTGCGCCGGTGATTTCGTGCGCTTGTGCGAAGCCGAAGGCGTCTTGCCAGCTCCACGGGCTGATCACGCGGCGCTCGAGGCGCGACGCATCGGCCGTTGGCGGTGTCTGCTGGACCGTGGTCAGGCGTCGGCCTCCACTGGGGGATCGAGGATCATCCCGAACCGGTGGCAGCCGTCGACGACGCGTTTGATCGTCTCGGGACTGACGGACGCCTCGAACGCGCCCGGCTCGGTGGCATCGAAGCCGTACTCCTCGAAAAACGCTTCGAAGCCGGCTGGCTCGAAGCCGGTGATCGTCCGTACCTCCTCCTCGCCGTCGTTGCGGAACGTGTGGTGGACTCCGCGTGGTACCTCGGCGTATTCGCCGGGTCCGAGCGAGAGCCACTCCCCATCCCTCATCACGCCGAGGCGACCGGCGGTCACGTAGAAGAACTCGTGGCAGTCCTCATGGTGGTGCGGGGGCGGACCGGGCACGCCGACGGGAGTGGCAACTTCGAGGGCCTTCACGCGGCCGGCACACGTGATCGGTGTGACGCGGTGGCCGATGACCCACATCGATCGCACGGATGTTGCGGAGGGGTGGGTGGCGTTACTCATGATTCGGCCTCTCGTGAGATTATGTCTTACGATAAGATCTTGTATCATTAAGCTCTCGGATGTCAAGTCAAGTCGATTCACGTGAACGGCTCCAGCAGAAGCTGCGCACGCGGGCGGCGCTGCTCGCCGCCGCGAGAGTCTCGTCGCGCAGGGAAAAGCGCCGACGCTGGCGGAGGTCGCCGACGCAGCGATGGTCTCCCGCGCGACGGTGTACCGGTACTTCCCCACCCAGGACGCGTTGCTGGTCGAGCTCCCGCTCGACATAGCGGCCCCGACGGCCGCGATGCTGTTCGAGCGATGACGCCCCGTCAGATCCCGAGGACCGCGTCGCCCTCGTCCAGAACGCGCTCTACGACCTCGCACGCGACCACGAGACCGAGTTTCGCCTCTTCATGCGCGACTCGCTGCTGCGCTCGGTCGGGAAACGTGACACCAGGCGGGACCCATTTCGAGGCGCACGACGCCTGAACCTGCTCGACGAAGCCCTCGCGCCCTTGGTCGGCGAGCTGCCACACGCCGAGCTCGAACTGCTAAGGACGGCCATCTCGATGCTGACCGGCGTGGAATCGATGGTCGTGCTTCGCGACGTCCTCGGGCTCGACCACGACGCCGCCCGCGCCGCCGGCGAGTGGGCGGTCAGGACAATGGTCCGCGCAGTCCGCCAGCCAACCCCGGAAGCGACAGCGCCCAGCACCGACTGACCGGACTCACTCATCGTCCAGCGCGGTGAGCACACCGAGCCGAGACGCGCGCCGGCCAGAATGATGGCGGCCGAAAACCCGGAGACCAACGCCATCCTCTACGCCGCTAGACCAAGCGATCAAGAGTCGGGTAGAAGCACGCAACGACTTCCGCTCCGGGCTTGGAAGGCAAAGCCGACCGCCAACGGCACCAAGCCGGATGCCCGGGCGCAGGCAGAAGCAGGACTGACGATCACCCATGGTCCAGACCCCAATTCGCCACGAGCGCAACCGCCGCCGATGAGCGAGGTTCACCGTAGCGAGGAACGCGAGGGCCATTCAGCGGTCGGCGGGTGCGGAAGCACCGTTCCCGGCCGGAATGCCAAGCTGGTTGGATCGGGTAGCTGACGACCGAAGTCCGACCTGGTTTGCAAGCGCCGCTTGGGGCCGACGCCGGCTCTCGCTCTCGCCTGATTACGGGACGCCCGGCCCGGGAAAGCCCGCTACCGCAATGGACGAAACGGGGCAGTGCGCTGGATGCCGACGTCGACAAGGTCGCGGCAATCGGATTCTTGGCAAACCGCTCGCCCCGCAGCGTTCGACTGCGTGGTAGGAGCGGTCTGGCGGCTTGGCGGGGAGTGGGATGGAGTCAATCCCATTTCGATGTAACCGTGGAGTGGTGTTCTCGCGGCTGGCTTTTCTGACACTTCACGCCGACCGCACCCGGGTTCTCGGGATCGACGCGTCGTGGCCTGGCAGTCCGGAGTACCTGCCGACGAGCGCGAGCTCATGCCAGGTGAAGGTGTCCTGACCGTCGACTCGGCGGCGCCGGTGCCGAGGAACCGATCGGTGCGCGGGACCGCGTCTGCGACAACAACGACATCATCCCGGAACGACTAGCACGATGCGTTATAGGCTTACGTATTCCAGCGCCCCTGTCCGGCCTCGTGCGATAGTTCCATCCTGATCACCTAAGCCGTACCTTCGCGAGGCACTGGGTAAGAACCGAACGCGGCCTGAGCCGTTGGGTGGATCGCAATCCGAGGTACGCGCGGTCTGTTTTTATCGCGTCGGGGATGGTATCTGACCAAACGGTTCCGGGGGCAGCACAGCGCGAATATTCGGGTGCCTCCCTGACGCGAGGAGCAGAAATCGATCTGACATGCACTCCGGATTATGAGATGGTTGGGGTGAAATGCTCAAGAAAGCGGCACGTACGTTGCTGGTTGCCGGCTTGGTGGGCGCCGCTGCGGTCGTGCTTGTGTGGGTCCAGGCTGCAGGCGCCTTAAGCAGAATCGACTTCTCCTGTCAACCATCCTGCACTGCGGTCGCCGGGACGAAGATCACGTTCATCGCTTCCAGCGACGCCAGCAAGCCGAGCTACAGCTGGGACCTCCACGGCGGCAACCCTCCCGTCTACGACGACGCTTCGGGGCCCACAGCATCGAGCTCGTTCCCGACGCCGGGGACTTACCCGATCTCGCTGCAGGTCGTCGACACGGCGTCGAAGCAGGCGCTAACGATCACGCATCAGGTAACCGTGACGGCCCCGAAGGTGGACTTTACGTGCAGCCCCTCGTGTGCTGTGCGCACCGGCACCACCGTGACGTTCTCCGCGCGGAGCGACGCGCTGCAACCTGGCTACGGCTGGAGTCTGAGGGGGGAGAACCCACCGAGCTACGGCGATGCCACTGGTCCCTCCACGAGCGAGAGCTTTGCCAACCCCGGCACCTACACCGTCAGCGTCCAGGTCACCGACGCTGCGAGCGGCTTGACCGCTGGCGCCTCGCACGACGTGACGGTGACGCCGGCATTGCCCAAACCGGTGCCCATCAGGATCCGCCTGGGATTCGACGATCGCGCCCCCGGCGCGCGGGTGGCTCGGGACGCTGGAGGCATCACGTTTCCGCAGCGGCCGTACGTGATCCGTCCCGCCGTGCGGACTGCCTCGCCGGCGAACGCACTATCGGCGCCCAAGGGCTCCTCCCACCTCGACATCTGCTTCAGCGATCCGGCGCGGGGCGTGTCGATGAGCGTGGGCTTCCAAGACCGCAGGGCCCCGGCCAAGGGCACCTGGGCCCGGCTGGTTGGCTATGACAAGGCAGGCAAACAGATTGCCAGCTCCCGAGACAAGCGGCTCGCCGGTCCGGGAAAGCTCGGAGCCATCTCGACCCGCTTATCGATCTCGACGCAGGCCTACGATGTCTCGTGCGCGACGATCTACGTGGGTCGAGGCACGCGGACACATGACACGGGCGGCCGCACCTCGGTGATCGACAACGCCACGTTGCTCACGCAGGCGCGGGAACCCTCGGTCCAGATCCACTCGCCCGAGGACGGGGCCAGTTTCCTCCAGGGTGATCTCAGCGCCGTGAGCGGGCTCGTCTTTGCCCCCTCCGGCTTTCAGAATTTCTGCGTGGTGCAGACTGCCGCTCCCGCCGCGCCCGCTTCACCGCCGGACTGGTCGCAGTGCCCCAATCCGAATGTCATCCCCGGTCATCGTGGCGAGATCGGTCCGGACGGGGCGTTCACCGTTCTGCTCCTGCCCTCGCCCGGGGTGGGCACGACCCACCTCACGGCCTGGGTCCGTTCCACTGACGGCCAGGTGGCACGTGACGACGTGACCATCACGGTCACGTTGCCTCCGCCCGATATTCAACTCAACGGGATGGAAATCACCCAGGGGATCCAGTCGATCCCCCTGGCCACGCAGGTCTCGGGCGGCGCGAGATCCGTCCCATACAACGGAGTGCAGCTGGTCGCCAACCGTCCCGCCTGGGTCATCGTCTACGCCAACACGACCGGCCCCAGATCTCTTGTCGCTCACAACGTCACGGCGGTGCTGCACGTGCTCAACCACGGACGCGAGCTCGCCGGTAGCCCGCTCCTCCCCACGGGAGGACCGATCGATCTCGCCCCTGGCCCAGCGACCGTGAGCCTGAGCACGCGTAGCGGCCTCACCGGCGCTTACGTATTCAAGCTGCCACTGGAGATGCTCCAAGGAGACCTCACGCTTCGGGCCGACGTCAACCCGGTTCCGCGAACCGTCACCGAGTGCTGCTATGAGAACAACACGTTCGAGATCACGAACGTACGACCGAGGCAGGGGGCTTTCCCTGGCTCTGACGAGGAGATCACGCCGCTGGCGGTCGTCGACAGAGTGGATGGCGTCCTCACTGCTCCGAGCGGCTTCGACCCGTCTGACCCCGCGAGTCGTCTGAGCGCCGTCGCCAACTACGAGCTCGCCAGCCGCGCCTTTCCGCTATCGATCGATGTGGCGCCATACCAAGCGACGATCGACGCCACGAGCGTTATCCACGATCCGACGCACGACAACCCCTGGAAGAACGACTCAACGAACGACCTGGTCAGCAACTTCCAGCGCGACACGCTCCACTGCCACGACCATCCCTACGTCGTGGGGATCGCGCCGGCAGCGGACGGTTTTCAAGTGTACGGAGTGACGATCCCTCATTACTGCTTCCCGTTCAGCAGTTTCACCGATTCTGTCGTCCAAGAGGCTCGGCCGCTCACCTCGGTCGCGCACGAGATGGGTCATTTCGAGGGGCTGTCACACGCCTCTGCCGACCCGCTCTGCTACGCGACCCAGCCGGGGATTCCGTGGCCACCAGACCAGCACGGCTACATCCAGGGCGTGGGCTTCGAGGAACTCGCTCCCAACAGCTACGAGGTCCTCGCTCCGGGCGACTCCCCACGTCCACTGGATCCCTCAATGCCGCTCGACGGACCGGCATACGCAGGGCAGTACTTCGACCTCATGTCCTACTGCGCCAACCCGGGCCCCGACAACGACGCCTGGATCTCGACGCGTTACTGGAACAATCTGATCGACGCCCACGGCTTCGGCCCCCCAGGCGGATTTTCCGCCGCGGCCCCCGAGCGCGTGGACAACCTCGAGGCGATGGTCGGGTCTGGCAGCGATACCGGCATCGTCTCGCTAACCCCAGGCATCGGTACTCCGAAGGTCGTCCCCTCGGCGGCCTCGCCCTACCACGCTGTGGCCCTGGGTAAGGCAGGCGCGGTGATCTCTGACACGCCGCTCGCCGCCCAACCCGCTCACGTCGATCGAGGGCCTCAGGCGCCGGCGGCCCCATTCATCGCGGTCTCGGGCGCGATCCCCGCGCTCGACCATGCCGCCAGCGTCTCGCTGTACAACGGCAACGCCCTCCTCGCGACCCGATCCGCTCCTCCCGACGCACCCGGTGTCCGGGTGCTGTCCCCGCACCACGGGCAGTTGATCAAGGCAACCGGCGCGGTCCTGGTCCGCTGGTCGACGTCGAATCCCGACCGCGTCGCCTTGGATACGACCATCGAGTACTCGGCGGACGGCGGACGCCACTACAAGATGATCGAGTTGGGCACCACCGGCAACCAGTTCTCGTTACCGGGCTGGTACTTCACGACATCGCGAAATGCTCGGGTGCGCATTTCCGTGACCGACGGTTTTCATGAGGCGGTCGCCGTTTCCAGCCCGTTTCGGTCGACCGGCGTGGGCCCGGCAGTCCGCATCACCTCCCCGACGCAGGGAGGCAAGGTCAGGGCCGACACCCCGCTCGATCTCGCCGGCGAGGCCTTCGACGAGAACAATCATCCGCTGACGGGCAAGCGACTCACGTGGTACCTCGGCAAGCATGGCATCGGACATGGAGCCCGGCTGAGCGTGAGCGGTCTTCCCGCAGGCCGTCAGGTAATCCGCCTCGTCGCCCGCGATCGACGAGGCAGGACCGGCAGCGACTCGACGGTCATGATCGTCAGGCCTGTCACGCCGACCTTCATCTTCTTCCGCGCGCCCGGGACGGTATCTCCCAAGTTGAAATTCATCTCCCTTCGCGTCGCCTCCAGCGTAGTGGCGTCACTGCGGATCAGCGGACGAGGCGCCGCGACCCGATTGACGCTCGATCGCCGCGTACGGCTGTTGAGGATCCGGGTAAAGCGCGGCGCTTCGCTGGTGGTACTGAAGCTCACTTTGCGAAGCCGCGGAGCGCCCGCGCTGCGAGTCAGACTCAAGATTCAGCGGTGAAGCGGACCAGCAAGCTGGTCGGCGCGGGCAACGCACGAGTAGTGAGGTCGCCTGCCAGTGAGCTCGCTGCTGCTTTCCACATGCAATTCGAAACCCTGATCCGCACCCCGAGACGACTGCATCGGTTTCACGACGACGCGACCCGGTTACGCGCCCAATTCGGCGTCGACTGCCGTCTCGCCGTATGGGACTTCGCCGATCGCCGAGTGCGCGAACTCCGGTCACCCTAAGGCCGTCGGACGGTCCCGGCCTCGGTCCGACGGCAAGACCAGGCCCGTGCGGAATCGGAGCTGATGCCTTGTCACAGTCATCGCCAGACGCGATGCTGTTCAAATGTCGCCGCCTTCCTCGGTGATCGCGATTCCGAGCCGCCTGCCCGCGCTTGTGGACGAGATGCGAGCCGGGGGGTTCGAGCAACCCGCAGTCCAGGTTGACCACGATCGCTGGCGTCGCGCGCTCGGCCGGCACGCCCATGTCCTCGAGAGCCTGCCGGTGGAACTCGACCGCGAACGCGGACGCGCATTCGCGATCAGCCGCCCGGAGACACAAGACGGTGCGCTCGAGGCATTCATCGCCTCTCAGATCTGGGGCTACGGGGCGACCGGGTATGGCCCCCACCGGCTCGGCAAGGCGCTCGCCCACCCGGGGCTTGGCGAGATCCTGCACAAGGCGCGGACTCAGCTAGCCGACGCGGACCCAATCGGAGCGTTCCGGACGGTCTGCGTCGAGCACGAGATCCCTCACGTCGGCATGGCATTCGGGAGCAAGTTCCTGTACGCCTGCGACGCGCACGGTCGGGCCCTCATACTCGACTCGCTCCTTCGCGAATGGCTAACAGAGCATGCTGGCGTGACTCTGCGCGGCGGTCGTGACGAGCGGGAGTACGCGGTGTGGCTACTGATCGCCGAGCAGTGGGCGAGAGCGATGCGGATCACCGGCGAGCAGCTCGAGTTAGTCGTCTTCACAGATGCTCTTCCACGGGACTCGGCGTGGAGACCAGCGCCGAACGTCAAGTCACGTGAGAGGACGAACAGCGTCGCGCGAACGCCGATGGATACGACGAGAGTGGTACTGCTCGGATGCGTGAAGCTCAAGCGGGACCATCGCTCCGCAGCGAAGGACTTGTACGTCTCGCCGCTCTGGAATGGACGCCGAACGTACGCCGAGTCCTTCGGCGGGCCGTGGTTCATCCTCAGCGCCAAGTACGGGCTGCTCGATCCTGACGAGACAATCGCTCCCTATGACGTCGCCTTGGCAGAGCTGCCGTCGAGTGCCCGGCGGGCCTGGGGCGAGCAGGTGGTCCACGCGCTCGAGGAACGCCTTGGGAGGCTCGATGGCATCACGTTCGAGGTGCATGCCGGCCAGGCCTACCGGGCCGCGATCGCCCCCGTTCTCCATCTGCGCGGCGCCGCGGTGGACGAGCCGCTGCTCGGTATCACGATGGGTCGGCAGCTGTCCTGGTATCGCACCCATGGCGAGGTGCCAAGCGAGTCGGCTGCAGCGCCGCCGCAGAGGCGGCGCCACGCGACGGCGGCGCAGATCACGCGCGCACTCCAGGCGCTCGACAAGACGCCGGCGCGAGTCAAAGCCCGCGACTGGCCAGGCGGCCTTGGGGACCTTGACCAGCCTGGCTTGTACTCCTGGTGGGTCGACCGGGTCGGCGCAGCCACGTTGTCAGACGGCCTCGGACACGCGATCGATCCTGGGCGGATCTATGCCGGACTCACCGGCGCGACCAAGTGGCCGTCCGGAAAGGCAGGCGCGATGACCTTGGCCAAGCGGTTGGGCAATAACCACCTCAGGGGCCGGATCCACGGCTCGACATTCCGGCTCACGCTGGCGTCGGTCCTCCTAGAGCCCGAACGACTGACGTGTGCGGTGCCGGGGCATCTCGACCGTGATTCCGAGCAGCGACTCAGCGAGTGGATGCGGGAGCACCTCGAGGTCGCCGTCCATCCGTTCCCCGACCGCGATGCGCTCGCCGACCTCGAGCACCACGTTCTCGCCGCCCTCGATCCGCCTCTGAACCTCGACGGCCGCCCCACGACAGTCATCCGGATCAAACTGAGCGAGCTCCGCCGGGCACTGATGACGCGCGGATCTCACTGACAGGTCCGGAACATGACCTGCCCGTGAATGGTCCGACCGTTGCCCGGAACCGTTGCCCGCTCGGCGAAGAACCCGCCAGCAAACTCGGGAAACCGAAAACTAGGCACTACCGGCGACAACGCAAATACCCCCAGCCGGACTCGAACCGGCGATCTCCTGCGTGAAAGGCAGGCGTCCTAACCGCTAGACCATGGGGGCGTGTTGCCGTCATTGTAGGAGTGAAGCGCGCCACTGAGTGCCCGGCAACGCCCGTCCGCGTCAGCTGAGCGCGGCGGTGGCTTCGCGGATCGCCGCGCCGAAATTCGCGCCCGCGCGCTACGGCGACCCATTCTGGGCCTATATTCGTGGGACGCGTCCGCACTCTCTTACGCTTCTCCTCGTCCCGGGACAGGGTCGAGTTAAGCGCCGCGCCGGAACCTAACGCCATGAGCGGTGGTTCCCATGGGACTGTGCCGGCGGCCGAGCGGCGACGGTCGCTGCGGCCCAGCCGCCGACTGTTGGGCACGCTTCTGATCGGCGCCATCTGCGCCGGCCTGTTGTTGCATGTCGCGCCGCCCGGGGCCGTGCTCGATCAGATCGGCGACATGAGCCTTCCCTGGGTGGGGGCGGCGGTGGCGCTGGAGCTTGCTTCGTGTCTGGGCTATGTCTACGTCTTCCGTCGCCTGTTCCCGGAACCGACCGGATCGCGCGCGCGCCGGGTGGCCTGGATCGGAATGGGCGCCGGCGCCGTGCTGCCGGGCGGCAACTTCTGCTCCGCCGCGGCCACCGGCTGGTTGCTGCGTCGCAGCGGCTTGACCCGTGACCAGCTGCTCTCGCGCTGCGCGACTCTGGTAGCCCTGTTCATCGCCGTCAACCTCGTCGCGGCGGTCACCTTCGGCTTGCTCCTGTTGAGCCGGCTGGCCCCCGGACCCCATGACCTCGAGCACACCCTGCTGCCGACGGCCGTCTGCGCCGGATTGCTGTTCCTGATGTGGGCGCTCGGGGCGCTGATCCGCCGTCGCGGCGACCGGGCCTCTCGCGCGTTGAGCGCGGTCGGCGAAGGCATCGACGGGGCGTGGGCGGCGATCGGGCGCGCGCACTGGAGACTGCTGGGCGCCGCGGGCTACGTCTGCTTCGACATGGCCGCGCTGTGGGCGGCCTGCGCGGCGACCGGACATCCGGTCGGCTTTCCCGCCGTCGTGCTGGCCTATGAGATCGGTTATCTGGCCACCCTGATCCCGATGCCGGCCGGCATCGGCGTCCTGGACGCCGGGCTGGCGTCGGCCCTGGCGCTTTACGGTGCCCGTCCCGCCGCCGCCGTCAGCGCCGTGCTCGTTTACCACGCGATCGCGATCTGGGTCCCCGGCCTCGGGGGCCTCGCCGCGTGGGTCCCGGTCCGCCGCGAGCGCCGGGGCGCCGCCGAGGCAGCCGGGCTCGACATTTTGGTCGGCGCGCCCGAGCCCCAGCCCGTCACGTAGGCGATTTAGAACATTCGTTTAGGTCGGCTCTTCCCCTGGGCTCGGCTGGGTTCCGCGCGCTCCGCCGCGGGTAGCGATGCACCCGACACACCGCGTCGCGGTGCGCACGGAACAGGAGAGTCAATGATCACGCTTGGAATCATCCTGCTGTTGATCGGCCTGGTGGCCAAGGTCGCCATCCTCTGGACGCTGGGCATCCTGCTGCTCGTCGTCGGAGTGGTGCTGATTGCCCTTGGCTCGATGGGACGGGCGGTCGGCGGTCGCCGACATTTCTATTAGGGCGGGGCGGTCAGCCTAAAGCCCGCCGTACCCGGGGAGTACCTCTCTGTACTCATGAGGTACTCTCCGCTGCGTGCCGGATTCCCTGCTCGCCAGCCACCCGGAGATCGCGCCGCTCCTGAGTGAGCGCCCGCAGCGGGCACGCCTGCTGGAAGCGATGGTGCAGGCCGTGGCGGAGAAGGGCTATGAGGCGGCGACGGTGGCGGACGCCGTGCGCCTGGCTCGCGTCTCGCGAGGGACCTTCTACGAGCTCTTCGACTCCAAGGAGGCGTGCCTGCTCGCCGGGTACCGAGTCGGTTACGAGGTGCTCGAGGCGCGCATCTCCTCGGCGGTCCGCGAAGCCAAGCACTGGCGCGAGGAGCTCCGGCTCGGCATCCGCGCCTACCTGCAGACGCTGGAGCAGGATCCGCTGTTCGCGCGCGTGTACCTGCTCGAGGCCGAAGTCGTGTGGGCCCAGCGCGACGAGATCCTGGATCGCTTCGCTCGCCGGTATGCCAAGACGTTTGCCAAATCCGGGCGGCCGACGCCCCCGCTGGAGGCGCTGAATCTTCTCGCCGTTGGTGTGCATGCGCTGGCCTGCGCGCGGGTGCGCGCGGGAAAGGGAGTGCTCGATCTCGAAGACATCCTGGTTGGCTGCGCGGTGCGGCTGGTCACTAAGGAGGAATCATGGACCTGACCTTCAACGAGCGCGAGCTGGCGTTCCGCGACGAGCTTCGCGCGTGGTTCGCCGACCACGACGCCGGCCCCGAGCCCGAGGGCGACGAGGAAGCGCACGCCCTCTGGCGCCGCGACTTCCAGCGGCGGCTGGCCGACGACGGCTGGGTGGCGGTCCACTGGCCCCGCGAGTACGGCGGTCGCGACGCTACCTTGACCGAGTCGGCGATCTTCTTCGAGGAGCTCGGCCGCTCGGGCGCCCCGCTGCCGATCAACGTGCTCGGGGTGCTGCTGGCCGGCCCGACGATCATGACCTGGGGCACGCCCGAGCAGAAGGAGCGTTATCTGAGCCCGATCCTCACCGCCGAGGAGATCTGGTGTCAGGGCTTCTCCGAGCCCGACGCCGGCTCAGACCTGGCCAGCCTGAAGACCCGCGCGGTGAAACACCCGGACGGCGGATGGGTGGTCACCGGCCAGAAGGTGTGGACCAGCGGCGCGCAGTATTCGAAGTGGTGCATGCTGGTGGCGCGAACCGACACCGAGGCGGCCAAGCACAAGGGCCTGACCTATTTCCTCCTCGACATGGAGCAGGAGGAAGTCCAGGTTCGCCCCCTGCGCCAGATCACCGGCGAGGCCGAATTCAACGAGCTGTTCATCGACGGCGCGCGGATCCCGGACGAGAACGTGCTCGGGGGGGTCGGCAACGGTTGGAAGGTGGCGCTGACCACCCTGATGAACGAGCGCGCCGGGCTGGGGTTCTTCCTCCAGGTCCGCCTGCGCCAGATGCTCGACCGGCTGATCGAGGAGGCCGCAGCCGCGGGACAGCTCAGCGACCCGGTGGTGGCCGACCGGCTCGGCGACCTGCACCTGCGAACCGAGATCCTGCGGCTGACCGCCTATCGCGGATTGACCGCGATCGAGAAATACGGTCAACCCGGCCCGGAGGGCTCACTGACCAAATGGCTGTGGTCTGACACCAACCAACTGCTCACCCAGGTCGCCGCCGACGTCCTCGGCCCCAGGACGCTCCAGGCCGGGGACAAGTGGGCCTACGAATTGCTGCGCGCCCGCGGCAACTCGATCGAGGGCGGCACCACCGAGGTGCTCAAGAACATCATCGCCGAGCGCGTGCTCGGTCTTCCCAAGGCTCGCTAGGAGCGGTTATGGATTTCGATCTGACGCAGGACCAGAAGGAGATCAAAGGCGTCGCCCGGGAGCTGCTCGCCGCGCGCTCACCGATGGCCGCCGTCCGCAAGGCAGCCGAGGCCGGGGAGTACGACCGGCCGCTGTGGGAGGAGCTCGTCGGGCTGGGGTGGCCCGGGATCGCGGTGGCGGAGGAGCACGGTGGCCAGGGTCTGGGGGCGGTCGAGCTCGCCGTGCTGCTCGAGGAGCTGGGCTATGCCTGCGCGGCCACGCCGTTCTTGTCAACCGCCGTCGCGGCCGCCGTCATCCAGGCCACCGGCACCCCCGACCAGCAGGCTCGCTGGCTGCCCGGATTGGCCTCCGGTGAGCTGAGCGCCGGGATCGGCACACACGAGCTGGCCGCCGATGCCGCCGGCGCTGCCGTCGCCGTATTGATTGTTGGCGATGAGGTTCAGCTGATCGAGGCGCCCGAGACCGAGCCGCTGGAGACGATCGACCTGACGCGACGGTTCGCGCGCGTGAGCGGATCGGGGGAGGCGCTCCAGTCGGGCGCGGCCGAGCGCATCCGCAGCGCGATCTCGGCCGAGGTGGTCGGCGTCAGTCAGCGCGCGCTCGACATGACGCTGGAGTACGTCAAGGATCGCAAGCAGTTCGGTGTGGCAGTCGGTTCGTTCCAGGCCGTCGCGCACCGCTGCGCCCAGATGCTGCTGAGCACCGAGAGCGCGCGGGGCGCCGCCTACTACGCGGCGTGGGCGGCCGACGCCGACCCGGCGCGGCTGGCCGAGGCCGCGGCGCTCGCCGGTGCCGCGGCGGCCGACGGAGGCCGCGAGGTCACCGCCAGCGCGATCCAGGCCCACGGGGGCATCGGCTTCACCTGGGAGGCGGACGTGCATTGGCTGTATAAACGCGCTCAACTGGACGCCGCGCTGATCGGTGGCTCCGGCCGCCATCGCGCGACACTGGCGGCCATCGCCGCCAGCCAGGTCGCGACGCGCACCGGTTAGACCCGACCACGAACCAAGGAGCGAAGCGACTCATGCTCACCCTCACCGGCCTCGACGAGGTCAGGTCCTACGTTGGCCAGGAGCTGGGCGTCAGCGACTGGCGCGAGGTCACGCAGAAGGACATCGACGAGTTCGCCGCGGTCACCGGCGACGACCAGTGGATCCACGTCGATCCGGAACGGGCCAAGCAGACGCCGTTTGGCGGCACGATCGCCCACGGCTACTACGTCCTGTCGATCGGGCCGCGCTTCGCCTACGACATGTTCAAGCTCGAGGGCTTCGCGTTCATGCTCAACTACGGTCTCAACCGGGTTCGCTTCCCGGCGCCGATGCCCGTTGGCGGGAGGGTACGCATGCGCGCCAAGCTAGCGTCGGTCGAGGATGTCGCCGGTGGCGTGCAGATCGTCACCGAGCAGACCTTCGAGCGCGAGGGTGGCGAGAAGCCGGTGTGCGTCGCGGAGACCGTGGCGCGGGCCTACACCGGCTGAAGCTCAGACCGCCCCGGCTCAGGCGGCGAGGGGCCGTTCGAGCGCCGAGGCGATCCGGTCAACCGCGTTGCGCAGCGCGCCTGCGGCGAGCAGCGCATCCGTCGCCTGCGCCAGGATCCGGCCCATCAGCCCGTGGCCGGTGACCGTGATCGAGGCGCGAACCTCGCTGCCGTTCCCGGACAGGATCGCGAAGTACTCAACGTCGAGGCGAATCGGTCCGACCGCGGTCAGGACCAGATGCCCGTCGTCGGCCTCGGCCACCTCGACCTCGAACTCGAGGCGACGGCCGGCCAGGCTGCCGCTGACGCGCACGTGATCGCCGGCGGCGAGCCGCTCACCCTCGAAGTCCAGGACATCGAACGAGATCGGGGCCCAGCGGTTGATCGCGTCCGGCTCGGTGAGCAGTGCCAGCACCTGATCGGGCAGTCCAGCTACTCGGGTCTGAGCGGTCCACGTTGCCATGGGAGGAACTCTCTCCCATTCACACGCCGCTCTTGTGTGACATTTGACATTTACGCCCTCGATCCCCTCCTCGCCGTCCGGTCATTGGTAGCGTCTTGCCGCCTTGACCGGTGCCGGACACCCGCACTCGTTTCACCGCGTGAGCGCTGACACTGCGGCATTCGTCTGGGACAACTCCGCCGAGGCGGTCCTCGAGGTGGAGTCCGGCGCGATTGTCGAGTTGGAGGCTGCCGATGCCTCCGGCGGACAGCTGACGCCGCAGTCGACATCGGCGGACGTCGCGGGTCTCGATCTGGCCCGGGTGAATCCCATCACCGGACCGGTGTTCGTACGCGGCGCCGAGCCGGGGGACGTGCTCGCCGTCGAGATCCTCGAGCTGCGTCCTCACGACTGGGGTTGGACGGCGATCATTCCGGGATTCGGCCTCCTGGCCGACGCGTTTCCCGACCCGTGGCTGCGAATCTCGCAGGTGGACGCCCGGCGCGGTTCGGTGCGGTTCGCCGATGGCGTCACGCTGCCGTTCGCGCCCTTTCCCGGGACCATCGGGGTGGCCCCGGCCGAACCGGGCCGGCACTCGGTGGTGCCGCCGACCCGGTGGGGCGGCAACATGGACATCAAGCACCTGCGCCCCGGGACGACGTTGCTGCTCCCGGTCGGTGTGCCGGGCGCCCTCTTCTCGGTGGGCGACACGCACGCGGCGATGGGTGACGCCGAGGTCTGCGGAACCGCCGTCGAGACAGCCATGGACATAGCGGTGCGGCTGACGGTGCGGCGCGACATCTCTCTGCGCTATCCCCAGTACCACCTGCCGGCGGGCCAGCTGGCCGCCACCGAGGGCTCGAGCTACCACGTCTGCACCGGGGTTCATCCCGACCTGTTCGAGGCCACCCGCGAGGCCACGCGCGCGGTCATCGATCACATCGTCGAGCGTTATGGGCGCGACCGCCAGGAGGCCTACGCGATCGCCTCGGTGTCGGTCGACCTGCGAATCCACGAGGTGGTCGACGTTCCCAACTGGGTGGTCGGAGCCTTCCTGCCGGAAGCGATCTTCAGCTAGCTAAGCCTTAAGCTGTAGCCCGCCAGTCCGGCAGCCCGGGAACCGGTCGGCTCGTCTGAGTGATCCCGAGGATGAGGAGAGAGATCGATGCCCGCTGTGACTCGCCGCCTGAAGGCGTACGTGCTGGTTCTGTCCGCCGTCACTGCGTCGCTGTTGCTAGCCGCCGGAACCGCGGCCGCCCGTGACGCACACGTGCGCTCGTTCGACGGCACTGAGATCCTCGTCCACTTCTTCCCGGCGGCCGGCCTGAAGGCGCATCATCGTGCGCCGACGGTGCTGATGGGCCCCGGCTGGGGTCAGCTCGGCTGCGCGCTCACCAGGTTCCCGTGAAGATGCTCTGGTTCTGCGGTGGTCACGGCGTCTGCCTGACTAACCCGGGTGACACCGGCCGCATCCAGCGCGACACGCTCGCCTGGCTGGCGCGCTATCTCAAGCGTCAGACCGGCGTGAACACCGGACCCGGATTCGAGTGGCTCGACCAGAACGGCCGCTCGTATTCGGCGCCGAGCTACCCGCTTCCGGCGGCCGGTGCCCTGCACGGCCACGGCGGCGGCACGCTCCAGCTGCTCAGCACCGGCGGCTCCGGGCCGGTCACGCTGACCCCGAGCGAATCAGGAGGGGTGGTCGGCGCACTCGGCGGCAGCTTCGCCGCCGGGAAGGCGACCAACGCGGTCAACGTGTCGATCGCCTCGCCCAAGCATGGCTCGGTGGTGTTGGGCGCGCCGGAGTTGACGTTCAAGTACACCGGCACCGCCCCCAACTCCGACGTTCGCATCCTGGCCCAGCTCCTCGACAAGACCACGGGCAAGGTGCTGGGCAACCAGATCACACCGATCCCCGTGACCCTTGACGGACACTCGCACTCGGTGAGCCTGCCGCTGGAGCTCGTCACGGCCACGGTCACCCACAGCAGTCAGCTCGCTCTGCAGCTGGTGGCGCAGAGCACCCTCTACAACACTCACCCACAAGGCGGCCCGATCTCGTTCTCCGGGGTGAAGGTGTCGTTGCCGCTGGTCAAGGCCGGGTAACACCGTCCCGCACGCCGTCGCTGCTGCTCGACGTTCAACCGATACCTCGCCATCGGAGGCCCGGCGGCGCATACCTGGAGTGCGCGGCATTCCACGGAAGGCGCGGTCAGATCGTCCTCGGCACGTCGCTCGGCCTCGGGCAGATAGTCCCGGAGCCGTACCCGCAGACGTCCCGGGATGTCGCCGGGTCGACGAAGAAGTAAGCGCACGGCAGAACATCGGGCTTTGCTCCCAGCTCGCGGCCGATGGAATACACCTCACGAGCGGCGAACCGCCGGCCGCCGACAACCTGCTCCTGATCTCGATCGCCGACGACGAACACCAGGCAGTCCTCGCCGGTCATGTCGTCAAGCTCCAACCAGTGGTCTGCGACGAACTGCGCGATCTGTTCATCGAGCCCGTGGGAGACTGAGCCTTAGATCAGAACCAATCCGCTGCGCGCCCGATTTAGCCAGATCCCATGTTCAAGCGACTGAAGCTCGCCCTCACAGCGAAACTCTCGAGGCTCCTTGACCGGGCCGAGGACCCCGCGGAGATGCTCGACTACAGCTACGAGCTGCACGTCGAGCAGCTGTATGGCATGCGCAGGGACATAGCTGATCTCGCCACCGCCAAGAAGCGCGTCGCGCGGCTACGCGACAGCCGGCAGCGCCAGTTTCTGAAGCTTCAGTCGGGCGCCCGCACCGCGCTTGAGCTCGGCCGGGAGGATCTCGCCCGCCAGGCGCTCGAGCGCAAGCGCCTGGTCGGCCAGGAACTCATCGGGCTCAACCAACAGGTGTCCGAGCTCGAGCATCAGCAGGCTCAGATGGTCGCTCGGGGGCGCGAGGCGCGAGCGAGGCTCGAGCGCTTTCGCGCCCAAAAGGAAGTCACCAAGGCTCGATACGCCGCCGCCAAGGCCCAGCTGGCCATCTCGGATACCGTCGCCGGCTTCTCGTCGCAGCTGCGCGAAGCCGGCCTCCGGATCGAGCGAGCGAATCAAGAGGCGCAGGAGATGAACTTGCAAGCCGACGTCAGGGAGGAGCTCGAGCGAACCGGGGTGCTCACCCCAATCGGGGGCGGCGAGGACGACATCGACCGACAGCTCCGGCAACTCGGTTCAGAGTCAGTCGACACCGAGCTGTCACGGATCAAGCGTGAGCTGGGCGACGCGAAGCGGTAGGGTTGCCGAAAGGGTTGCGCAACAAGAGGGGGACACAGATGACACGGATGATCGGTGCCCGCGCCAGGCCGTCAAGGCCGCGTGGGCCGAGACTCGCGGTCGCCGTGAGCCTGGTCGTCGCGGCGATCGCGCCTGCGGTGGCCCTCGCGGCATCCAGCCGAGTCCAGAACGGCCTCTACGCCTCGAAGGCGAATAACAAGACGCCTTACTCGAACGGCGGCGTCGATCTGACGGTGTACGGCAAGGGGCGCAAGATCAGCCCGAAGACCAGCGGCATGGCCTGCTACACCGGCTCCACCCCGATAGCCGGAGTGCCGGCAGACGATGAGCTGTCGGTGCGCTTCCCACACACGCTCACGATCAGCGCGAGTAAGCGGTTCTCGTTCTCCGGGCCGATCACCATCAGCGCAGCAGATGCCCAGAGCACGCAGCCGATCCATACCACCTTCTCGCTGAAGGGACGCTTTGTGAAGGGCAAGCACGGCAAACTCACGGCGACCGGAACCGCGTTCTCGCCGGCCTGTCAGGCGTCCACCCCCAGGCATTTCACAGCGGCATACGCGGGACCGTGAGCGCAGGCTTGCGCCGCGCCTGGCCTGGCGATTAGGCTGGGCAGCATGTCCGATCTGACTGCCGCGCTCGACGCCGTGCTGCAGGCCGTGACATCGGCGAGCCCGCGAGTTCCTGGGGTCTCGGCCGTCGTCACCGACCGGGAGGGCAACCTCTACGAGGGCGCGGCAGGAAAGCGCGTGCTCGGCCAGGAAGCGGACATGACGCCTGACACGGTGTGCGCGATCTTCTCCACCACCAAGGCGCTCACCGGCACGGCCTGCCTGCAGCTGGTGGAGGAAGGCGCCCTGGACCTCGACGCTCCGGCCAAGGAGTACGTCCCAGAGATCGGCGAGCGGCAGGTGCTCGAGGGGTTCGACGACGCGGGTGCCCCGATGCTGCGGGCGCCCAAGCGGGACATCACCACCCGGATGTTGCTGCTCCACACCGCGGGCTTCGGTTACGACTTCTTCAACCAGCAGTACAACCGCCTGGCCCAGGAGCACGGGCAGCCGAGCGTCACCACCGCCTCGCACGAGTCGCTCGCCACTCCACTCCTGTTCGACCCGGGTGAGCGGTGGGAGTACGGGTCGAACATCGACTGGGCCGGCCTGGTGGTGGAGGCGATCACCGGCCGGCGGCTCGGTCAGGTCTTCGCCGAGCGGATCTGCGGGCCACTCGGCATGACCGACACGGAGTTCTCGCTGACCCCCGAGTTGCGCGCCCGCCTGGCTCGGGTCCACCAGCGCGAGGAGAGCGGGGAATTGACACCGCTGATGGAGTTCGAGCTGCCACCGGAGCCGGAGATCCACATGGGCGGCCACGGCCTGTATTCCACGGCGTTGGACTACGCCAAGTTCATCCGCATGTGGCTCAACGATGGTCTCGGCCCCGACGGCCCGGTCCTCCGCAAGGAGACGGTCGCGATGGCGGCGGAGAACGGCCTCGGCGAGCTCAAGATCAAGATGCTCCCGGGGGTGATCCCCACGGTGTCCAACGACGCGGAGTTCTTCCCGGGCATGCCGAAATCGTGGGCTCTCACCTTCATGATCAACGACGAGGATGCGCCCACCGGTCGCCCCGCCGGCTCTCTCGCCTGGGCCGGCCTGGCCAACCTCTACTACTGGATCGACCGCCGGGGCGGGCTCGGCGGGTTCTGGGCGACCCAGATCCTCCCGTTCGCCGACGCGACCTCGGTCGGCGGCTACCTCGAGTTCGAGACCGCCGTCTACGCCCACGCCCGCGTGGCGAGTCACGCCTAGTGCTCGCTCACTTCAGGTCGCGTTTGACCTACGCCAATGTCGCGGCCACCCTCGCGCTGGTGCTGGCGATGGGCGGTGGTGCGTACGCTGCGATCAACTCGATCCCTGGGGTCCCCGGGCGTGGCCGGGCTGGTCAGCGGGACGTTGCCCCGCGGGGTCACATTGCGGGGCACCTATACGGTTCGTGAACGCGCCGCCGCGGCCAACGACGATCTGTCCGCGCCGATCTCCTGGGGCTTCTCGCTCGCCGCCGCTCCCGCGACCCACCTCGTCCCGCAGGGATCGCCCGCGCCCTCCGGCTGCACGGGGGGCACGCCTCAGGTACCGAAGGCCGATCCGGGCAACCTATGCATCTTCGAGGCCGGTGGCGAGAACACCACGGTTCAGGTCTTCGATGCCGTGAGCGCGAACTTCAACACCAGCCAGCCGTACGGCACCGGATTGGTTCTATCGGCGATCGCCTTGGGTGAGTTCGGCAGTTTCGGCAGCTGGGCGGTCACCGGATCCTGACGAAGGATGAGGCTGGTCGAATTTCCTGACGATATGGCCGGTTTCTCGACCAGCCTCGTCGTCGGACGCGCTAGCCGAGGTCGGGCAATAGGTCGGCGATCGAGTCGACGATGCGCGATGCGCGAAAGGGGTGTCGCTCAGCCTCCTCGCGGGTGGTCACGCCGGTCAGGACCAGGATCGTCTCCATCCCCGCCTCGAGTCCCGAGACGATGTCGGTGTCCATCCGGTCACCCACCATCGCGGCGGTCTCGGAATGGGCGTCGATGGCATTGAGCGCCGAGCGCATCATCAGCGGGTTGGGCTTGCCGATGAAGTAGGGCTCGATGCCGGTGGCGCGGCTGATCAGTGCCGCCACGGAGCCCGTGGCCGGCAGCGGCCCGTCGAGCGAGGGCCCGGTGGCGTCGGGGTTGGTGGCGATGAACCTCGACCCGGCGGCGATCAGCCGGATCGCCTGGGTGATCCGCTCAAAGCTGTAGGTCCTGGTCTCGCCGAGGACCACGTAGTCGGGCCTGCGCTCGGTGAGCGTGTAGCCCACGGCGTGCAGGGCGGTGGTGAGGCCGGCCTCGCCGATCACGTAGGCCGAGCCGCCCGGGCGCTGGTCGTCGAGGAACCGGGCGGTGGCCAGCGCCGAGGTCCAGATCCGCTCCTCGGGAACGGCGATCCCGCTCATGCTCAGCCGTGCCGCCAGGTCCCGCGCGGTATAGATCGAGTTGTTGGTCAGCACCAGAAACCGCGTGCCGAGCGACACCAGGCGAGCGATGAACTCGTCGGCGCCGGCGATCGCCTGCTCCTCGCGGACCAGCACGCCGTCCATGTCCATCAACCATGAGTGGATCTCTCGTCTGGCCATATCGAGACAGGGATGGTCGCATCAAACGCGGCTGATGGCGTCAAGACGACGTGAGCGGCGACCACGCCGCCAGCGTGTCCAACAGCCTGGCGGGATCGGTGTCGGCCAGCACCAGCTTCCGTTGGCTGGCCGAGACGAAGCCCTGGTCGAGCATGTGGTCGAAGCAGTCCAACAAGGAGGCGTAGAAGCCTTCGACGTCGAGGAGCCCGCAGGCCTTGCGCTGAAGTCCGAGCTGGGACCAGGTCAGGACCTCCGCGAACTCCTCAAGGGTGCCGAGCCCCCCGGGAAGTGCGATGAACCCGTCGGCCAGCTCGCCCATCAGCGCCTTGCGCTCGTGCATCGTCTCGGTGACATGGAGCTCGCTCAGACCCGTATGCGCGACCTCGCGCGTCTCGAGCCCGCGCGGGATCACGCCGATCGCCTCGCCTCCGAGCGAGAGCACCGTGTCCGCAAGCACTCCCATCAATCCGACGTGCGCACCGCCATAGACGAGTCGCAGCCCTCGGCCGACCATCTCCCGGCCGAGCCCGCGCGCAGCCTCGGCGTAGGCCTCTCGCGCACCGAGGCTCGATCCGCAGAACACACACACCGACCGCACGCAGTCAGCCTACGACAATGCGTGCGGCAGGAGATGCAGCGGAGTAGGCTCGTAGTGATGCTTCCGGCGTATCGCGAGTATCAGCCGCCCGGCGAACTCGAGCCATTGGTGGCGTGTTTGTGGGAGCATGAGGCGGCCGAGCACCGGGTTCAGCGGGTCGTGCCCGATGGCTGTATCGACCTGATCTGGCTGGCCGAGCGCGGCCTCGTGTTCGCGGGGCCGGATCGGCGCCCTCGACTGGTCGGCCTGGCGGCCGGAGCGCACCTGTCTGGCCTGCGCCTGCGCTGCGGCGCCGCCGGCGCGGTGCTCGGGCTGCCCGCCTCGGAGCTGCTCGACCAGAACGTTCCGGCCCGGCTCGTCTGGGGCGAGGATGCGGTCCGGATCGAGGCGGCGCTGGCCGGCGCCGATCCCGCCCAGCGGCTCGAGCTGCTGGCGCAGGTCGTGGTCCAGCGAGCCACCGAGCCGGACGCGCTGGTGCGGGCGGCGGTCCATCACCTGGCCGGCCCCGATGCCCGCGTCTCCCCCGTCGCCGCCCAGCTGGGCATCAGCGAGCGCCAGCTCCACCGGCGGATGCGGGCCGCCGTCGGCTATGGCCCCAAGATGCTGGCGCGGGTGGCTCGACTCCGGCGTCTGATCGCGCTGCCATCGACCTCGCTGGCTTGGCGAGCGCTCGAGGCGGGCTACGCCAGCCAGTCGCACATGAGCGATGAAGTGCGCCGGCTGACCGGCACCACGCCCGTCCGATTTCTGGAAGACGCCGGGCTCACCGCCGCCTAGTCTGGCGGCATGCCAGTCAACATCGATGCCGCCGAGCAGTTCATCTTTGCCAACGCCCGCGTGCTGGACCGCCACCGGCTAGCCGTCCTGCTCCACGGCGCGGCCGTCGCTCCGGTCCTGGATGCGTTGCTTGCCTACCGCAATCCCGACGGTGGCTTCGGCCACGCGCTGGAGCCCGACGTCCGCGGACCGGAGAGCGAGCCCGCCTCGACCCTTCACGCGCTCGAGGTGTTGGTCGAGATCGGCGCCGTCGACGACCCGATGGTCGCGGCCGCCGGCGCATGGATCGCCACGATCGCCGATCCGGACGCCGGCGTGCCGTTCGTTCTGCCGATGGCCACCCGCTATCCGCATGCGCCCTGGATGGTGCCCACCGACAGCGGCTCGGTCCTCACGTTCGCGATCGCCGCTGCGCTGTGGCGGGCCGGTTCGGATGAGCCGTGGCTGGCGCGGGCGACCGAGTGGTGCTGGAGCCAGCTCGAGCGGCCCGATGAGCTCGGCGCCTACGGCTTGAAGTTCGCCCTTGATTTCCTTGACCACGTCCCGGACCAGTCCCGGGCCGGCCAGGCGGTCGAGGCGCTGCGCCCGCGGGTCGGACCGGACGGATCAATCCCCGTGTCCGGCGGCACCGAGGACGAGCGCCTCACCCCGCTGACCCTGGCGCCTCGACCCGGCGCGCTCAGCCGCGCGCTGTTGACCGACAGCCAGATCGAGGCCGACCTTGATCAGCTCGAGCGCGGACAGCAATCCGACGGCGGCTGGACCTTCGACTGGCTCGCCTGGTCGCCCGGGCAATCCGCGGAGTGGCGAGGGATCATGACCTTCCGCGCGCTGAACACGCTATGCGCGAATCAGCGGATCGGGAACTGCGTGACCGCAGACGCAAGCACGCACTGAGCGACGTTATGACGGCAGGCCGATCGCGCGGCGCATCGCCGCCCGGGTCCGGTCAAGCCCGGAGGGGTCCGCGAGCAATCGGCCGGCCACCCCGCCGCCCGAGGCGAGACTGTGCAGCTCGAAGGCCACGTCAGCGGGATCGCGGTCGGCGGGTAGGGCGCCGGCCTCTCGCGCCCGCAGCGCCTCGGTCTCGAGCACGCCGAGCCAGCGTCGCACGGCCTCCGCCACGTCCTCGTGCAGCGGCCCGGGCCGCGAGTCGTACTCGACAGAGGCGGTGGTCACGAAGCACCCGCCGGGGAACACGTCTTCCCTGAGGTGGGCGATCCAGGCGTCGACGATCGCCTCGAGCCGTGGGAGACCGGGATCGAACCGGCTGGCCGGGCGCCAGACCGCGTCGGTGAACCGCTCGACGGCGGCAGCGAGCACCGCCCGCTGCATGGCCTGCTTGTCACCGAAGCGCCCGATCAGGCCGCTCTTGCTCATGCCGAGCTCGGCGGCCAGGCGGCCGATCGTGATGCCCTCGAGACCCTCGATCGAGGCGAGGTCAATCGCGGCCTCGACGGCCGAGGCGCGACTGTCGGCGACGTCAGTTGCGGAGCGGCGCGGCACGCACGTCAGAATACAGCACGAACGATCGTTCTGTATAACTCACATCAATCCGGCAACTGAATGAAGGGCTGACGATGCGATTGACATGGCTGGGCTGGGCGGGAGCGGAGCTGGAGGCCGGCGGCGCGACGGTGGTGGTAGATCCACTGCAGGACGCGGGCGCCGTATTCGCGCCACTCGGCGAGCCGGCGGCGGCGACGCCCCTGCCGCGGGTCGTACCACCCGGCGCCGGCCGGGCCGTGGCCGGTCTGGTCACGCATCTCCATCGCGACCACGCCGACGCGAGCGCACTCGCGGCGGCACTCGCGCCCGGCGCACCGGTGCTCGAGCCGCTCGCCGGAGGGGGCGACGCGCTGGAGGAACTCGCGCTGACCCAGGCCGAGCACGAGCTGGCCGCCGCCGGCCTGGACCGCCGGAGGGTCGCGCCGTGGGAGTCCGTGACGGCCGGTCCGTTCACCCTGACCGCGCTCCCGGCCTGCGACGGCATCGGCGATCCCCAGGTCTCGTGGCTCGTCCAGGGCGACGGCGTCAGCATCCTGCACCTCGGCGATACGACCTTCCACGGATACTGGTGGCGCATGGCGCGCCGGCACGGTCCGTTCGACGTGGTCCTCGTCCCGGTCAACGGAGCGGTGCTCAGCTTTCCCCACCGACGACCCGCCAGCCCGTTGCCCGGCGCCCTCGACCCGGCCCAGGCCGCGATCGCGGTCGAGATCCTCGGCGCCCGCCAGGCGATCCCGATCCACGCCGAGGGCTACGAGATCGACGGCATCTACCAGCCCGTCGCCGATGCCGCCCCGC
This sequence comes from uncultured Solirubrobacterales bacterium, assembly GCA_963808605.1. GTDB lineage: Bacteria > Actinomycetota > Thermoleophilia > Solirubrobacterales > Solirubrobacteraceae > Palsa-465. The sequence continues at coordinate 71,767 of CAWEGQ010000006.1, read as the reverse complement.
GCTTCGCCGCCGCAGCCGCCGAGCGTGGGGTGCCGGTGAGGATCCTCGAGCCCGGCGAGACGCTCGACGTCCCCGTTGGCACCCCGCTGGCGGGACCGGTCTAACCGAACCCTTGACGAATTCCCGTTCGGTACCTAATCTTTAGTTACCTTACGACTTCTCAGGAGCAGCTTTTGCGTCTCGGCGGCCACGAAGACCCCATCCCCCCATACGTCTGGCGCGTCGGCCTCGTCGTCGTCGTCGGATCGATGATGTCGATCCTCGACACGACGATCGTCAACGTCGCCCTGGACACGCTGGCCCACCGGCTGCACGCCACGATCGACCAGATCCAATGGGTGGCCACCGGCTACCTGCTCTCGCTGGCGGCGGTGATTCCCACCACCGGATGGGCGGCGCGGAGATTCGGGCCCAAGCGCCTCTATCTCGTCTCGCTGATCACCTTCACCGCCGGCTCGGCGCTCTGCGGTCTGGCCTCGAATACCACCGAGCTGATCGCGTTCCGCGTGCTCCAGGGCATCGGCGGCGGCATGATCCTGCCGATCGGCCAGCTGATGCTCGCCCAGGCGGCCGGGCCGAAGCGGATGGGACGGGTGATGAGCATCGTCGCCGTCCCGATGATGCTCGCCCCGATCCTCGGACCCACGATCGGCGGGCTGATCATCGACAACGCCAGCTGGCGCTGGATCTTCTACGTCAACGTGCCGATCGGCTTGATCGGCGTGATCGCGGCGCTGCGGATCCTGCCGCGCTTCGAGCGCGAGCTCGGTGGCGCGCCCGATCCGCTGGACTTCTTCGGCCTGACGCTGCTGGCGGTCGGCCTACCCCTGTTCACCTACGGCCTGGCCGAGGTCGGGGTCACCGGCAGCTTCACCGCCACCAAGGTGGTGTTCCCACTGCTGGCCGGGATCGCCCTGGTCGGCGTGTTCATCTGGCACGCCCTGCGGGTGCGAAATCCCTTGCTCGACCTGCGGCTGTGGCGACGGCCGAGCTTCTCGTCGGCCTCGTTCGCGATGTTCTGCCTGTCCGCCGCGCTGTTCGGCGGGATGGTCCTGCTACCGCTGTACTGGCAGGCGGTCCGGCACGAGAGCCCGCTCCAGACCGGGCTCCTGACCGCGCCGCAGGGCCTCGGCGCCGCGCTGATGATGCCGATCGCGGGGAGACTGACCGACCGCTGGGGTGGCGGTCCGCTGGCCCTGTTCGGCGTGGCGGTGACTGCGGTCACGACGATCCCGTTCGGGTTCATCGGGGCGCACAGCTCGATCCTCTGGCTGTCGATCGTGATGTTCGGCCGCGGCATCGGGATCGGCTTTGCCTTCATGCCGGCGTTTGCGGCGGCCTTCGCCACGCTCGATCGCTCCGAGCTGTCCGACGCGACCCCGCAGCTGAACACGTTGCAGCGAGTCGGCGGCTCGCTCGGCATCGCCCTGCTGGCCGTGGTGCTTCAGCGCGCGCTGGTCGGGGCGCACACGCTGTCCGCCCAGGCCAGCGCTTACGGGACCGCCTTCTGGGCTGCGACGATCCTCACTGCGCTGGCCCTGGGTCCCTGCGTGATCCTGTGGCGGACCGAGCGCGCGGCGCGAGCGGCCTTGAACCGAGCGCCGGACGCGGGCACTGACGCGGTGGCCGAGGCGGTGCCGGTATGACGCCGGCGATCGAGTCGGCCCCGGACCAGGGCGTCGGCGAACCCGTGCCCGCCGGGACCGCGGACGCGGCGGCCAAGCCGGATCCGTTCGAGGAGATCGGACGCGCATTCAAGGGGTCGATGGCGGCGGTGCGCCGGCTCCGCGGCCGGGAGACACAACGTCCCGGCGAGCTCAGCCACGCCCAGTACAGCCTGCTGTTCGGCCTGGCCGACGGAGCGCAACGGTCCGCCGGCGAGCTCGCGCAGCTCGCCGACTTGGCGCCGGCCACCGTCACTCAGATGCTCGACCACCTCGCGGCCCACGGACTCGTGGTGCGCACGCGCTCGGAGATCGACAAGCGCGTCGTGTTCACGTCGCTCACCGAGCGGGGGCGGACGGTGATCGAGGAGCACCGGTCCCGGATCGAGCCCCGCTGGCGAGCGGCGCTGTCGGAGTTCTCCGACGCCGAGCTCTTGACCGCGGCGGCCGTGCTCGACCGCCTGCGGGCGCTGTTCGAGGAGTTCGAAGGGCGCTGACCCCGAGGGGCCTGCTCAGCCGGCTGGCTCGACCCGGCGATCAGCAGCGAGACGGTCGGGCCGGGGCCGGGGCTACGATCTCCAGGCGGGCGCCTTGGGAGTGCGCCAGCGACCGGGCCAGCGCCAGTCCGATCCCGTGCCCGTTTCCCGCGCCGCGCCGGAACGCCTCGTCGGCGTTGGCTCCGAACCCCGGGCCCTGATCGCGGACCTCGACCGCGTAGCGCGTCGGCGGTGCGACGGACCTTGACGCTGATGGCACCCGCGCCGTGGGCTTGGGCGTTCCCGATCAGCACGTCGAGGATCTCCGCGAGCACGGCCGGGAGACAGCGGCGGCGACGGCGCTGGTCCACGCTCGACCTCGGTGCGGAGCGGGCGTCCGGCCGCGGCCAGCGGCCCGCGCCAGCGCGCCTCGAGCTCCGCGGGTCGCCTGGATGAGATCGACCTTCTGCTCGCCGGTCGGCGCGTTCCGGGCCACCGCCAGCAGCGTCTCGATCGTGGTCTGCAGCCGGTCGACCTGAGTCAGCGCCGCCGCCAGCGCGGCCGGCGGGTCGGAGGATCCGAGCGCCTGGCTCTCGAGCTCGAGGCGCAGCGCGGCCAGCGGCGTGCGGAGCTGGTGCGAGGCGTCGGCGCGTGAACGCCCGTTCGCGGTCGACGAGCTCGCCGATGCGCTCCGAGCTGTTGTTCAGCGCCGTGGCCGACATCGTCGATCTCCGGGATCGCCGGTGGACGTCGCCCGGACGGCGAAATCGCCTTCGCCGACCCGCCGTGCCGCGGCGGCCAGCGTCTCGAGCGGCCGGGCCAGCCGCCGGGCCAACCCCAGCGCAGCCAGGATCGGCCAGCGCCACCACGCCGGCGCCCAATCCGGCCAGCGCGAGCCAGGCGCTGCGGGCACGCCCGGCCACGCCGGCCTGGCTGCGCTGGGCGCGGACGGCCCCGGTGATCCTCTCCCCGCTGAGCAGCGGCACCGCCACCACCAGCTGCCCATCGGGCGGTGCTCGCCGGTCGGCCCGTGGCCGCGCATCGCGCTCTCGCGTCGACCCGTCGGCGGCGCGCGGGCCGGCGCCGGCGATCAACGCCCCGCGCGGCGTTGTAGATCGCCGATCTCGCCGTGGAAGCGAGGCAGCTCGATCCGGTCGGGAGCATCGGCTCAGGTCGATGCCCCGCGTGGCGGCGATCGTGTCGCGCTGGAGCTTGAGCAGCTCCTCGTCCCGGTAGCTGCGCTCGAGCACGACGGCCAGCGGCAGCGCGAACAGCGTGACCGCCGCCGCGGCCACGCCGGCGATCGCCAGCACCAGCCGGCGCTTCATGACAGCTCGAAGCGGTAGCCGACACCGCGCAGCGTGGCGATCGCCTCGGGCCCCAGCTTCTTACGCAGCGCCGAGGACGTGCGTGTCGAGGGTCTTGGTGGATCCGAGCCAGCTGGTCTCCCAGATCGCCTCCATGATCCGCCCCCGGGTCAGCGCCTCGCCGGGATGCGCGGCGAACAGCGTGAGCAGGTCGAACTCCTTGGGCCGCAGGGCGAGCTCGTCGTCGCCGAGCCAGGCCCGCCGCGCGCGCGCGATCGATCCGCAGCGCACCGAGCTACAGAGGCTCCGCGACGTCGACCGCGGCCGGCGGAGCGTTCGCCGCAGATGCGAGCGGATCCGCGCGAGCAGCTCGGACAGCCGAAACGGCTTGACCAGGTAATCGTCGGCGCCCGCGTCCAGGCCGGCCACGATGTCGAGCTCGAGGTCGCGCGCGGTCAGGATCAGGATCGCCAGGTCCGGGCGCGCGGCCCGCAGCCGCCGGCAGACGTCGAGGCCGTCGACGTCGGGCAGGCCGAGATCGAGCACGACGAGGCCGACGGACGGGTCGGCCGCGCTGCACCGCGCCGGAGCCCCGCGCCAAGCCGCCGGACGGCGTAGCCCTGGCCCTCGAGCACGCGGACCAGCCCGCCGGCGATCGCCTCGTCATCCTCGACGATCAGGATCGCCGTTGCGTTGCTCATGCGCCGGACCGGTACTGCGCCGGAGAGTTTTTACCTCGCGCTGACCTCCGCGCGCCCGGCGCTGACTTTGCCGTGCCTACGGTGGCCGCGATGAGCCCACGACTCACGGAGGCCCGATGCCCAAAATCGCTGCTCTACTCGCTGCTCGGGGTCGCGCTGGTGATCGCCGGCTGCGGCTCGTCGGCTCGACGCTCGGTCGGCCGCCGAGTCTACTCGGCGGCGGCGTCGACGCCGGTTCGTCGACGCACGCGCGAGCGGCTCGGTCAACCCGAACGCGCACGAGACGCTGCCGCCGGGTGACATCCCCGACACGATCGCCTACGTCCCGTACGCCGTGCCCGGCGCGCGGGCTGACGTTCAGCACCCCGGAGGGCTGGTCGCGCCAGAGCTCAGCCGGCGGCGTGACCTTCACCGACAAGCTCAACACGATCCGGCTGATCGACACCCCCGCCGCCGGTGCCGGTCACCGCGGCCGCGGCGCAGAAGCACCGAGGTGGCGAAGATCGCCGCGGGGCTCAAGGGGTTCAAGCTGCAGTCGGTCACCACCGTGTCGCGCCCGGCCGGCCCCGCGGTCACGATCAAGTACCTCGGGCTACTCCCAGCCCGATTCGGTCACGGGTAAATATGGCGTGCTCGCCTTCGAGCGCTACGAGTTCTCCCACCGGGGACACGAGGTGACACTCCTCGCTGTCCTCGCCGCGCGGCTCGGACAACGTCGACCCGTGGCGGAAGGTGACCAGCTCGCTGCGGTTCTCTCGATGACCGCGCTGCTGGAGGCGCGCAGCCTGTACCGCTTCTTCCACGCCGGCGACGACGAGACGCTGGCGCTGCAGGGCGTCTCGCTGGCTCTCAAGCCGGGCGAGCTCGTCGCGGTGACCGGGCCCGTCGGGCTCCGGCAAGTCGACGCTGCTCGCCTGCCTCGCCGGCCTCGACGAGCCCGACGGCGGCAGCGTCACCGTCGACGGCACCCGGATCTCGCGCCGGCCCGAGGAGGAGCGCGCCAGGATCCGCGGCAGCGGATCGGCATGCTGTTCCAGCAGGTCAACCTGGTCGGCCATCTCAGCGTGGCCGACAACGTCGCGCTGGCCCAGCGGATCGCCGATGGTGACTCGGAAGCGCGAGTGGCGCGGCCAGGTGCTCGAGCCGCTGCGGGATCGACGCACCGCGCGCCGCGCCGGCCGTCGCAGCTCTCCGGTGGCGAGCTCGCCCGCGCCGGTCTCGCGGTGGCGCTGGCCAACGACCCGCCGGTGATCCTGGCCGACGAGCCCACCGGCGAGCTCGACTCGGTGACCGCGGCCCGGGTCCTCGCCCTGCTGCGCGAGCGCGCCCAGCGCCGGCTCAGCCGTGCTGATCGTCACCCACAGCCCCGAAGTCGCCGCGACCGCCGACCGCGAGATCCGTCTGCTCGACGGACAGGATCGATCCATGAACGACCGTCGTCCCCCTCGTCCGCTGCGAAGGCGTCACCCGAACCTACGGGCACGGGCCAGGCGGCGACCGTCGCGCTCCAGGCCGACCGACTGCGAGGTGCTCGTCGGTCAGCGGATCGGGCTCGTCGGCCCGTCCGGCTCGGGCAAGTCGACGCTGCTGCATCTGATGGCCGGGCTTGACGACCCGACCACCGGCGCGGTGAGCTGGCCGGCGATCGGCGCGCGCGACGAGCTCCGCCCCGGCCCGCGTGGCGGTCGATCTTCCAGGGACCGAGCCTGCTCCCGCCGCTGAGCGTGCTCGAGAACGTCGCGCTCCCGCTGGTGATCGGCGGCATGACCGACGCCGAAGCCCGAGCGGTCGCGCGCGCGGCGCTGCGGGACCGCTCGACCTCGAGGAGCTGGCCGACAAGCTGCCCGAGGAGATCTCCGGCGGCCAGGCGCAGCGGGTCGCGGTCGCGCGGGCGCTCGCCGGAGCCGCCGAGCCTGATCCTGGCCGACGAGCCGACCGGCCAGCTCGACAGCGCCAGCGGCGCCGCGGTCATCGACGTGCTGCTCGCCGCCAGCGCCCACGCCGGCGCCGGCGCTGGTCGATCTCCACGCACGATCTCGCAGGTCGCCGCTCGCCTCCCGGAGCGCTGGGAGATGCACAGCGGCGAGCTCACCGCTCGGCGAGCGGGAGGCGACATGGTCGCGCTGAACTGGCTCCGCGGGCTCGCTCGCCCACCGACCGACCCGGATCTTCGCCACCGCGCTCGGCGTCGCCGTCGGGGTGGCGCTGATCGCGTCGATCGGCGCCTTCCTGTCGGCCACCAACGCGAAGATGACCCAGCGGGCGATCGCCCGCGTGGCCGTCGATTGGCAGGTCGCAGGCCCAACCCGGCGCCGACGCCGCCGGAGTGCTGAGCCAGGTCCGCGCGGTTCCCGGCGTCAAGCCCGCGCTCCCGGTGCAGTTCACCGCAGTCGCCGGGGCTCACGGCCGTCGACCCAGGGGACGACCCAGACGACCGGCGCCGCCCAGGTGCTCGGGCTGCCCGCCGGGCTATGCCGCCGCCTTCCCCGGCGAACTGCGGCTCCTCTCCGGATCCCTCGGCGGGGTCCTGCGTCGCCCAGCAGACGGCCTCCAACCTGCACGTCGCCCCCGGCGACACGCGTCACCGTCGCGCGGCCGGGCGGCGACGCCCGCCCGCGTCACGGTCGCCGGAGTCGTCGACCTGCCCTACGCCGATTCGCTGTTCCAGAAGGTCGGCGCGCCTGCCGGGCGCACAGGCCGCCGCGCCGCCGGACAACGTGATCATCCTGCCCGCAGCCGAGTTCGCCCGCGTGGAGGCGCCGGTGATCGCGGGCCGCCCGGAGCTGATCCGCACTCAGATCCACGCGCACGCTCTCGCACGCGCTGCCCGGCAGCCCGAGCGCCGCGTTCGACACCGTCGCCGCTCGGGCGCACAACCTCGAGAGCCGGCTCGACCGGCGCCGGAATCGTCGGCGACAATCTCGGCGCGGCGCTCGACACCGCCCGCCAGGACGCGCTTTACGCCCAGATCCTGTTCCTGTTCCTCGGCGTCCCGGGAGCCATCCTGGCCGGCCTGGTGACCGCGCTGATCGCCTCGGCCGGCGCCGGACCGCCGCCGCCGGGACGCGGCCCTGCTGCGGACGCGCGGCGCCTCGACCCGGACGCTCGTGCGGATCGCGCTCGCCGAGACGCTGCTCGCCGGCGTGCTCGGAGTGATCGTCGGCCTCGGCGCCGCACTGCTGATCGGGCAGAGCAGCTTCGGCACCGCCTCGTTCGGCGCCGGCACCGTGTCGGCAATCCTGTGGGCGATCGGGGCCACGCTCGTCGGCCTGGCCATCGCCGCCTGGTCGATCGCGCTGCCGGCGCTGCGCGACGCCCGCTCCCTGACCGTGGCCGGCCAGCGCCGGCAGGTCGGCCGCGCGGCACGCGGCCCGCTGTGGGCCCGGTTCGGCGCTCGACTTCATCGCCCTGGCGATCGCCGGTTTCGTCTACTGGCAGGCGTCTCAGAACGGCTACCAGCTCGTGCTCGCGCCGGAGGGCGTGCCGCAGGTATCGGTCAACTGGTACGCGCTGCTGGCGCCCGTGCTCGGCTGGATCGGCGCTCGGGCTGCTCGCCTACCGTCTGGCCGACCTGTTCCTCGCCCGGGGCCGCCGGCCGCTGACCGGCGCCTTGCGACCGCTCGCCGGGCGAGCTCGCCCCGACCGTCTCGGCCACGATGAGCCGCCAGCGACAGCTGCTGGCCCGCGCCGTGGCCCTGGTCGCTCTCACGGCCGCCTTCGCGGGATCGACCTCGGTGTTCAACTCCACCTACCAGGCCCAGGCCGAGGTCGACGCGCGGTTCTCGAACGGCGCCGATGTCACCGTCACCGAGTCGCCCGGGCGCCACACGTCGGACCCGACAGGGCATCGCCCAGCTCAAGGGGATTCCGGGCGTCGGCTCGGTCGAGCCGCTCCAGCACCGCTTCGCCTACATCGGCGCCGACCTCCAGGACCTCTACGGAGTCCGGCCGCAGACGATCACCAGCCAGGGCAAGCTGCAGAACGGCGTGGTTCGCCGGCGGCACCGCGGCGCGAGCTGATGACGACGCCTCGCCGCCCAGCCCGACGCGATCCTGGTCAGCGCCGAGACGGTGCACGACTACCAGCTGCACCCCGGCGACACGATCAGGCTCCGGCTCCAGGACGGGCGGACCAAGCAACTGACGCACGGTGCCGTTCCGCTACGAGGGCGTCGCCAAGGAGTTTCCGACCGCGCCGAAGGACTCGTTCTTCGTCGCCAACCAGAGCTACGTCGCGGCGCAGACGGGCTCCGACGCCGTCGGCAGCTTCCTCGTCCAGACCAATGGGACCAGCCCCGCGGTCGTCGCCGGGCGGATCTCGAGCGGCGTCGGCCCGAGCGTCCAGGTCACCGACATCGTCAACCAGCGCCACGTCGTCGGCTCCAACCTGACCGCCGTCGAGCTGTCCGGGCTGACCCGGATCGAGCTCGGGTTCGCGCTCGTCCTCGCCGCCGCCGCCAGCGGCCTCGCGCTCGGCCTCGGCTTCCAGGAGCGCCGGCGCACGTTCGCGATCGCGAGCGCCCTCGGCGCCCGCACACGCCAGCTCGGCGGGTTCGTGTGGGGCGAGTCGATCTTCGTCACCGGCGGCGGCCTCGATCCTCGGCGCGGCTGATCGCCACGGTGCTCTCGGTCACCCTGGTCGACGTGCTCACCGGCGTCTTCGATCCGCCACCAGACTTCCTCTCGATCCCGTGGGGTTACCTGGTCGGGGTCGGCCTGGCCGTGGTCGCGACGGTGCTGGCGGCGGGGCTGATCACGCTCCGGGCGCTCCGCCGCCCCGCGATCGAAGAGCTGCGCGACCTGTAGACGCGTCGCCGCGTCAGACCCGGCGGGTCGCGCCGGTCCCGGCTTGCGGCCGGGCGTCCGGGCCGTGATCATGCCGCTCAGGATGGGGCGGCCTGAATCAACGAGGGCGGCGGGCTCGGGGGACCTCCTCGCCGAGCGGGACGGGGAGCTGGTCACGCTGGACGGGCTACTGGGCGACGTGCAGGCCCACGGGCGCGGTCGTCTGATGCTGATCTCCGGCGAGGCGGGGATCGGAAAGTCCGCGCTGACCCGGGCGTTCTGCGCCCGCTGGCCCGCGGTGAGAGCGCTCTGGGGCCCCGGCGGGCTGACCGACCGGGAGCTCGAGGTCCTGATCCTCGTGGCGCAGGGATTACAGGACAGCGAGATCGCGGCGCGACTGTTCATGTCCAGTCGCACTGCCGGGCATCACGTCGCGGCGATCCTGCGCAAGCTCGACGCCCGCACCCGTAGCCAGGCGGCCGCCGAGGCGGCGCGCCTCGGAATCGCCGCAAGATAGGTGGTACTACCGATGACGCGGCCACGGAATCCCGGATACGGTTAGCCCAACGTGATTCAAACCGGGAGGAAACACCGATGAACCTGTACGCAATCCTGCGCCGCAACGGATGGAAGTCGGGCGACGAGCTCCAGGAGGCCGCCGCGCGCTCGACCCGCGTCGGCAATGAGGACATGCCCGACGATGTGCGCTGGATCCGCAGCTACGTGCTGGACGAGGGTGACGGCGCGCTCGGCACGGTCTGCATCTACGAGGCAACCAGCCCGGAAGCCCTCCGCAAGCACGCCTCTTGCGCCGATCTTCCGCTCGACGAGATCATCGCCGTGGCCGACACGGTGATCGTCCGCCCCGATCCGGCTCCGGCGCCCGCGGCCTGAGCGCTCCGCCAGGGATAGCTGGGCGATCCCGGGGGTGGCGACGGGCGACCGCCCGCTCAGTGCACCCGTCAGCCACGCCCCGGCGGGAAGCCGACCTGGACGCCCTCGCCGTCGCGGACGATCGTCGGGACGACTCCGCGGTCGTTCGTGTAGCCCATCAGCTCAGCCTTCCAGGCCGCATTCACCGTGGCGTCGCGTTCCTCGACGCTCTCACCCTCGTCCGCCAGGTGCTCACGGGCTGCCTGGCAGTACGGACAGCCGGGCTTGACGTACATGACAGTGCTCATGGTGGGCGCTACCAGGCTACCGCGTCGAGCTTCTGCATTCCGAGCCAAAGTTCGGCTCGTGCCGGCTGATCCCAAGATGGGCAGTCCTCCCGATGTACGTTGCCGTGGACGCTCGTAGCTTCGCTGCACGGCAACGGTCGATCGTCTAGGAGGACGGAAATGCCGAGGTACATGGTGGAGCGTAGGTTCCCGGATGGTTTGCATATCCCGATCGCGGACGGCGGCGGGGATGTCCTCCGCGCGATGGTGGACCGCAACGCCGAGGAGGGCGTCACCTGGGTGCATTCCTACGTGAGCGCGGACAAGCGGACCACGTTCTGCGTGTACGACGCCCCCACCCCGGAAGCCGTCCGCAGGACGGCCGTCCGCAACGAGCTGCCGGTGGAGCAGATCACCGAGGTGCGCGTACTCGACCCGTACTTCTACGCGTAACCGCCACTGAAGTGGCGAGCAGGCCGAACTACGCCGGGTAGGCCTCGGCGAGGAAGCCGAGCGCCAGCTCCCGGAATGCGTCCGGGGTCTCGAGCGGAGCCAGGTGCCCGGCGCCATCCAGGCACTCGTAACGGGCGTTGGGCAGGCTCCCGGCCAGATCCTCGGCGCCGCGGCGGAAGTCGATCATGTCGTGCTCACCTGCGATCACGAGCGCCGGGACGCTGATTTGAGCCAGGGCGTCTGGCTGCTGCACCAAGGGGTCGGGCAGCTCGATGATCGAGTCGTCGTCGAGATGGGCCTGCTGCTCGATCGCCCGGCGCTGCATCTTCGCCACTCGGCCGCGCAGCTCCGGCGTAGCGGTGGGCAGGGTCCACGCCTGCACGACCGCCTCCACCGCCGCCTCGATGTCGCCTCGGTCAAGTGCGGTCCTCTCAGCTTCCCAGACCGCCGCCAGTTCGTCCGACGGTTCGAGGCCGGGCGGCGGGGTGGAGACGAGGACGAGCGCCGATACCCGCTCCGGTGCCACCGCCGCGACCCTCAGCGCGACCGCGGCGCCCATCGAGTTGCCGATCAGCGCGACCCGCTCGATGCCCAGGCCGTCGATGCTGTGCAGCACGTCGGTCCAGTCCGCCTGCGGTCCGGCAGTGATCTCGGCATCGCCGAAGCCAGGCAGGTCGAACGCCAACACTCGGTATCCAGCCTGGGCGAGCGGTTCGAGAAGGTCCGACCACATCCGGCGATCAGCGACCCCGGCATGTAGGAGCACAACCGGCGGGCCCGAGCCACGCTCGTCGTGGGGCAGAATCGGCGAGTCCGGGCTCATGTCAGGGCCGCCAGCACGCCGACCAGCATGACCCGCGAGGATCAGCCGGTCAACCCGGCAGGGCCGCGGCCCAGCGGACCGGTTCTTGGTCCTACGACGAGCGACCTATTGCGACTCCGACCGGTCGTCTGTCATTTTGCTGGTTTGGCGGGATGTCGTCCGCGCCTGATGAACCGAGGAGCCTCAGATGGTCCAGGACCGGATAACCGTGTTGGTCGTAGACGATCACCCGGGGTTCCGCTGCGCGCTGGAGGGGCTGATCCGCAGCACCGGGGACCTGGTGCTGCTCGGCTCTGCGTGTGACGGTGAAGAGGCGGTGCGGTTGGGCACCCAGCTCCACCCGCGAGTCGTGGTGATGGATCTGGCCATGCCGGGCGTGAACGGCGTCGAAGCGACGCGGCGCCTGCGCCGGCAGCGGCTGCCGCCGGCCGTGGTCGCCCTGTCCGGGTCGCATGAGCTGATCCGGGAAGCCGTCACGGCCGGGGCGGCGTTCACCCTGCTCAAGGACGTCGATCCGGACCGGCTGCTCGCGGTGATCCGAGCGGCCGGCAGCTGCTGAACGGCCTCGGCGCGGTTTGAGTTCCAACCAGCCGAGGAAGGTTCGCTCGGGATCGAGAAATTCGCGTGATCTTTTCCGCGTTTCGCACTCTAGGGGAATGGAAACGGAAACCATCTCGTGACGGACGCCATTCTCAACCCCCTCAGATCGCCGCGGCTGCGGGGATCTGGCGGTCCGGAGGAGGCTCGGGGCCGGCGGCCGGATCCGACCCTGGCCCGGCTGTTCGCGCGGTTCGCCCTGACCGGCCTGGTGGCGATGATCATCATCGGGGTCATCGCGTTCGTGGCGGTTCGCCGGTCGGCGACCTCGGGCGCGATCCGGCAGGCCACGGAGCTGACCCGGTTGGCGGGCCGGGGGATTGCCGAGCCGCTCATCACCCCAGGCGTACTGCGCGGCGTCCCGGCCGACCTGGCGCGCCTTGACCGGGTCGTCCGGCAGCGGATCCTGCGCGGCACGCCGATCGTGCGGGTCAAGATCTGGGACGAGCGCGGTCGGGTCGTCTACTCGGACGCCCCACAGCTGATCGGGTCGGTGTTTCCGCTGGCAGCGGATGAGCTGAGCGCGCTGCGCGATGGCGGGGTAGCGGCCGATGCCAGCGACCTGAAAGGTCCTGAGAATCGATTTGATCGCGGGTTCAAGCGGCTCGTTGAGGTGTACGTCGGAATTCGCGGGCCGACGGGGGCGCGCCTGTTGTACGAGGATTACGAGCGGTCGAGCACGATTTCCGCCAGCAGCCGTCGCCAGTGGATGGGCCTGTTGCCGGCGCTGCTGGGAGCCTTGTTGGTGCTCTACCTGATCCAGGTTCCGCTGGCTTACTCGCTGGCTCGCCGGCTGCGAGCCCGGCAACGCGAACGGGAGGAGTTGCTGCGGCGGGCGATCGACGCGTCCGACCTCGAGCGGCGGCGGATCGCCGCCGATCTCCACGACAGCGCGGTGCAGCGGCTGGCCGGCGTCTCGCTGTCGCTGGCGGCATCGGCCGGTGGTAACGGTGCCGCCGGAGCCGATGCGAGCATGCGAAGGACGATCGCCGACGCCGCGTCGGAGACCCGGGAGACGATTCGTGAGCTGCGCACCCTGCTGGTGGACATCTACCCCCCGACGCTCCAGCGCTCCGGCCTGCAGGCCGCGCTGAACGATCTCGTCGCCTCGTTGCAAGCATCGGGAGTGGACGTGACCTTGCTGGTACCCGAAGCGTTGGAGCTTCCCGATGACATCGAGGCCTTGTTCTACCGTGTCGCCCAGGAGGCGATTCGCAACTCCAGGAACCACGGCGAGGCCTCGGAGGTTGAGATCTGCGTTGAGACCCAGCCGGGTCAAGCTCTCCTCACCGTGGTGGACAACGGACGGGGCTTCACGCCCGATGCCGGCGGCGCGGGTGTGGCGCAGAGCCATTTCGGGCTTCGCCTGATGCGCGATCTGGTCGACCACGCCGGCGGCCGGCTCAGTGTGATCTCCGCCCCTGGCGAGGGAGCCTCGATTCTGCTCACGGTGCCGCTGCCATGATCACCCTGTTGATCGCCGACGATCACCCGCTGGTTCGCAACGCCCTGACGCAGTTGCTGGGAGCGGTCGACGACATCGACGTGGTCGGGACGGCGACCAACGGCCGCGAGGCCGTGGACATGACCCTCGGAACCTCGCCCGATGTCGTGCTGATGGACCTCGAGATGCCGGAGCTCAACGGAATCGAGGCGACGCGCACGCTGAAGGCGGCCGGGTCCGCCGCGCGAATCGTCATCCTGACCACCTTCTCCGACCGCGAGCGGATCATCGGGGCGCTCGACGCCGGGGCCCTTGGCTACCTGCTGAAGGACGCCGACCCCGAGGAGATCATCCGCGGCGTGCGGGCCGCCGCCCAGGGCGATTCGCCACTGGCACCCCGCGCCGCCCGCGAGATGATCAGCGAGCGCACCCAGGCGACAACGGATTCGGGCTTGAGCGCGCGCGAGACCGAGGTGCTCTCGCTCGTCGCCGAGGGCCTCCCGAACAAGCTGATCGCTCGCCGGCTGGAGATCAGCGAGAAGACCGTCAAGGCCCATCTCACCAGCGTGTTCGCCCAGATCGGGGTCACCGATCGGACCCAAGCGGCCCTCTGGGCCCAGCGGCACAACATCGGGGCGTAGGCCGCCGGCCCAGAGGTTCACCCAGCGCTAGCGCTTCTAGCGGTGATTCGGTCCGTCGTCGCGGTCGTGACGGTCGTGACGGTCGTGGCGGTCCTGGCGGACCTGGTCATCGTGACCGCGGCGATGGTGATCGGCGCGATGATGCTCCTGACGAACGTGGGCGACGGGATCGTCGCTCCCCTGGCGAGCCTGAGCGACCGCGGGAACGGCGATCGCACCGACGGCCGCGATCGAGATCAGGGCCTTGGCGTATCGAGAATGCATTGGGGTCCTCCCTTTCCGGGGCGGTGGTAGTTGCATCCCCATGCTGGGAGATCGCCGGTCCAATATTCAATGGGACCTTTGTCGCGGCGGGCCGTCAGTGCGCGACCTCGCGGGCCGTCAGTGCGCGCCCTCCTCGCGGGCCTTCATCGGGAGCCGGAAGACGAGCGCGAACGTGATGGCCAACGGGATCAGGCACACCCAGGCCGTGGTCTCCAGCGACACGCTGGGGAGGCGCCCCCCGGTCAGCGTGGAGAAGAACACGGTGCCCAGCACCGCCACGCCCACGGCGTTGGCCAGCTGCTGCACCGCATTGAGCACGCCCGAAGCTGACCCGACCTCGTCCATGGTCACGCCGGCCAGGATGAAATCGAACAGCTGACCGAGGCTGAACCCGGCCCCCAGGCCGATGACGGCCAGGCTGGGCGCCAGGTCCCAGGTGCTCACCGAGTGCGCTCCCGAGACGCTCAGGGCGAGCATGACCGTACCGCCGATCGCCAGGGCGACCCCGATATGCAAGAGGTGGCGGCCCAGCTTGGCCACCAGCACGAACGAGGTGACCATCGCCACCACCATGCCGATCGTCATGGGGACCAGGGTGACCCCGGCGTGGGTCGGCGAGAAGTGCTCGCCCAGCTGGCAGAACAGCGAGACGACGAGCAGCAGCCCCGCGAAGGCGGCGAAGAACGCCAGCGCCACGGCCATGCCGGACATGAAGGTGCGATTGCGCAGCAGCCCGAGCTCGATCAGCGGCGCCTGCTTGCGCCCGCGCTCGTACAGCACGAAGGCCGTCAGCAGTCCCGCCCCTGCGGCGAGCATCGCGAAGGTCCAGGCCGGCCAGCCGTCCGCCCGACCCTGGATCAATGGGTAGATGATGGCCACCAGGCCGAGGCCGACCAGGATCATCCCGGGCACGTCCAAGCGCACCCCACGATGCGACGCGCCGCGCGGCAGGACTCGTAGCGCCGTGGTCAGCGCGAACACGCCGATCGGGACGTTGATCAGGAAGACCAGCCGCCAGCCCGTGCCCCATAGGTTGGCCTGGATCAGCACGCCGGCCAGAATCGGAGCGGCGATCGCCGAGAGTCCCATCACCGGGCCGAAGGTGGCGAACACCTTGGGCATCTCCGCCTCAGGAAACACCTCCTTGAGCATGCCGAAGCCCTGGGGAAGGAGCAGCGCGCCGAACGCCCCCTGCAGGACCCGGGAGAGGATCAGCAGGCCAGGGGAGGGCGCCGCGGCGCAGGCGGCGGACATCGCGGTGAACCCCGCCGACCCGATCAGGAACAACCGGCGGCGGCCGAAGATGTCGCCCAACCGGGCGCCGGTGACCAGCAGCACGGCGAAGGCGAGCGTATAGCCGGCGCTCAGCCATTGCAGGGTGGTCGCGCCCCCGCCCAGGTCGCGCCGGACCGAGGGGCCGGCGACGTTGACGATGGTCGAGTCCATCAGGTCCATGACCTCGGCGGCCAGCACGACCGCCAGCACCACCCAGCGCCAGCGGTAGGGCGCGGCGGGAGGGTCTAGGGCGATCTCGGGTCGACTCAGGGCTGTCGTGCTCATGATCTGGCTCCGGCTCTTGGGTGGCTCGCTTGTCACATTCGGAACGACGTTCGTGCCGAACAATGTTCGTCACGAACAGCGTACGTCACGAACGACCTTCGTGTCAACTACAGTCCACCCCATGGATCCCGCGGCCCGTCCCCGCAGCACCCGTGACCGGCCGGCCAAGGCCCCGCTCAGCGAGCAGGCGATCATCGACACGGCCCTGCAGATCCTCCGCGCGGAGGGGCTCGAGGCGGTGACGATGCGGCGGCTGGCAACCGAGCTGGACACCGGTCCCGCGTCGCTGTACGTCTACATCGGCGGCCGGGACGAGCTGCGCAGCGCCTTGCTCGACCGGGTCACGGCCGCGGTCAAGCCGGAGTCGCCCGATCCCCAGCGCTGGCGCGAGCAGGTGCACGCGCTGCTCGCCGCCCTCCTGCAGGCGATGGAGGCCCACCCGGGGATCGCCAGCGTCGCGGTCGCCAACCCGCCCACCTCACCGCACACGCTGGACTTCGCCGAGAATCTGCTCGGGCTGCTGCTGATCGGCGGGGTGAGCCGGCAGGATGCCGCCTGGGCCTGCGACGTGCTCGCGTTGATCGCCACCGCTGTCGCCGTCGAGACCGACGTCCGTCGCGCCAGGGGGACCACCGAGGAAGAGACGAGCGATTGGGTCGACGGCATGCGCCGGATGTTCAGCTCGCTGCCCCCGTCCCGATTCCCGTTGCTGGCCGGCCTGAGCGAAGAGCTGGTCTCAGGGGACGGTGGGCAGCGCTTCCACTTCGCCATCGACGCGATGCTCGACGGCATGGTGGCCCGGGCCGCGCGCGGCTGATCGCGGGGGGCGGCGCGGCTGATCGCGGGGCGGTTCAGCCGCCCGCGGCGAACCAGCTCGCGCGCTCGGCCGAAGAGTGCGGATCGTCGCGGGGCGCGGGCGGCGGAGGCTTGGTCGCCGTCCCGGTCTGCTTGATCGGCGTCAGGCCGATCCGGGCGACCGACCAGTCGTCCTCGCGCTGGGTGGCCATCCACGTGACGTCGGGCTCGGCGAGCCGCCTACGCTCCACCTCGGCCATCGCCTCGTCGCGGGTCATGGGACAAGGATAGCCGCCGAGATCGCCCCTCCCGGTAGGTTTCAGGCATGACTCAGGGCAACATCTCTCCAATCCAGCGGGCGCCCGACCCGATCGACCCGGGCGTGCGCATCGGCCACGTGCACCTGCGCACCGCCGACATCGATCGGGTGCGCGATTTCTACGTCGGGGTGCTCGGCTTCGACGTCGTGGCCGAGGCGCGGGACGTGCCGGGCTGGGGCACCACGGGCGACATCCTGTTCGTCTCGGCGGGTGGCTACCACCACCACCTCGGCTTCAACACCTGGAAGTCGGCCGGTGGCGGCCCGCAGCCCGACGGAGTGGCCGGCCTCCACCACGTCGCCCTCAATTACCCCACCCGGGCCGGGCTGGCCGATGCGGTCCGCCGCCTGCAGCGAGCCGGTGTGCCGCTGCGCCAGCTCTCCGACCACGGCACCCACGAGGCCGTCTACCTGTCCGATCCCGACGGCAACGATCTCGAGCTGGCCTGGGACCGGCCGATGAATGACTGGCCGCGGTCTGAGGGCGGCGGCCTGGCGCCGATCTTCGACGACCTCGACCTCGACGACCTCCTGTCGGAGCCCGAACCGATCGCGACCTGAACGCACGTCCGCGGTCCTCGGTCAACCTTTCCGGGACTCGGAGGGGTTGATGGGAGTGATGAGCCGCGATCACGCCGACTTCGACCGCTTCGTCGCCGACGGCTCCGCCAGCCTGCTGCGCACCGCCTATCTGATCGTCTGGGACCTCCAGGACGCCGAGGATCTCGTGCAGGAGACGTGGGTCAAGGTGGCCAAGCGCTGGCCCCGCGTGCGCGGGATGGAGCAGCCGATCGCCTACGCGCGACGGATCCTGGTCAACTGCGCGCTTGACGGCTCCGCCCGCCGCACCCGCCGCCGCGAAGAGCTGACCGGCCAACCGCTCGAGGATCGCGCCGTCGGCGATCGCACCGGCGGCATCGACGACCACGACGAGTTGGCGCGCGCGCTGGCCACGTTGCCGCCGCGCCAGCGCACCGTGCTCGTCCTGCGTTACTTCCTGGACCTTCCAGAAGCCGAGGTGGCAGAGGCACTGCAGTGCTCCCTCGGCACCGTCAAGAGCACGGCTTCCCGCGGACTCGCCCGACTCGAGGCGACCCTGCGGCCAACTCCCGACGCAAGGAGCATCAGCTCATGAACATCGAAGACGAACTGCGCACGATCATGCACCGGCGCGCGGCCCTGGTGCCGGACGAGGCCGTCCATCGCGTCGTCGCGGTCCACTACGACCCGCGGACCGGCCGCCGGCTCCGGCGTCCGGCCCTGACCGCGCTCTCCGGCGGCGTTGCCGTGGCCGGCGCGGCCGGTGTGGCGATCCTCGCGCTCGGCGGCGCCTCGCCCGCCTTCGCCGGCTGGTCCGCCACCCCGACCGCACCGGCGCCCGGCCAGCTCTCCAAGGCGATCGGCAGCTGCCGGTCCCATGCCCCGTTCGGCGCGCTGCCGTTGAAGCTGACCGACACCCGCGGACCGTTCACGTTCATGGTCTACGCGACCGATCAGAGCAGCGAAATCTGCATAACCGGCCCGTCATTCACTTCGGTCTCGGGCTGGACGTCGAGCCGTCCCCAGAGAGTGGCGGCCGGACAGCTTGACCTGACCACCGATCACACCACCAATCGTGCAGGCACTGCCTACTCGTTCGCGGATGGACGGGCGGGCGGCGATGTGAGCGCAGCCACGCTCAAGCTCGACGACGGCTCGCGCGTCCAGGCCACGGTGCAGAACGGCTGGTTCGTCGCGTGGTGGCCGAGCGCCCATCGGGTCCTCTCGGCGACGCTGACCACCCCCGGCGGCCGTCACACGCAGAAGTTCCGGGCGGCCGGGAGCCCCTGCGGCCCCGAGCTCTGCACCGGCGGAGAGATCGGCAGCGGCACCGGCGCGGTCAGGGCGAAGGGGTTCAGCATCACTGGCTCAGGCTCGCCAAAGGGTCCGGCGCTCAACACCAGCACCAGCTCCAGCTCCAGCTCGCAACCGTGACGCTCAGGCGAGTGCGTCGCAGAAGCGCTGCGACGCACTCGTCGACGGGCCGCCGGCCAGCACGCCGGGGTGCGGGCCGCGGAGGCTCGAGGTGAGCACGATGGCGTCTGCGGCGCGGACTTCGTCGAGCGTAAATGGCCTGATCACTGTCTGCAGGCCCGCGCGCGGGGCGGCGGCTAGGGCGTGACCGCGGGACACCGACGCGAGCAGACGGCCGTCGAGTGCGGGAGCGAGCAAGTCGGTGCCGATCACCACCAGCACCGCCGCGTAACCGGCCTCCAGCACGCTGCCGTCGAGGTCGCAGAAGAGCGGTGTCGAGCCGGTGGTCGAGAGCTCGTCGATCAGCCTCCGGTCCGCCCACTTGTGGGCTCCCAGGCCACCGGGCAGGGCGACCGGCGTGAGCGCCATCGCGGTAGCCCGCGGCGCTGAGCGGACCGAGAGATTGACCCCGGCCGCATCGACCGCCACCCGGATACCGCCGTGGCCCGCCCCTGCGGTGGCGCGAAGAATCGATTCCTCGAGCCCCGGCGGCAACGACAGGCCGAGCGTGGCGCAGCTGGCTCGCAGGCGCGCCAGGTGCTCGGCCAGCCGAACCGGTCCGCCGTCGCGCACGAGAATCGTCTCGATCACCCCCAGGGCGGCGTCGGGGCGGGGCCGGCGGACGATCGCCGGAGACGAAGACGGCGGCAGCTGGACGGGGGCAACGATCTCGATCGCGCCGGCGGCGGCGATCCCCCGCGCCTTGTCCAGCGCCTCCTCGACCTCGGCCTCGGGCGAGGAGTCCGACACCACGCCGCCACCCGCGCCGAGCCATAGCCGCTCACCCCGCACCTCGAACGTCCGGATCATCACGTTGAGCTCCAGGCCGGACAGCGGTGAGCACAGTCCGGCGGCTCCGCAATACGCCTCGCGGGCCGTCGACTCGAGCTCGTGAATCACCCGCAGGGCCTGGCGCTTCGGAGCGCCGGTGACCGAGCCCGGCGGAAACGTGGCGCGGAGCAGTTGGCGATCGCCGACGTCGGGCCGCAGTCTCCCGCGCACCGTCGAGACCAGATGCCAGACGCCGGGCGCGGGTTCGAGTCCGAACAGCTCGTCGACCACCACCGAGCCGTACTGGCAGACGCGCCCGAGGTCGTTGCGCATCAAGTCGACGATCATCACGTTCTCGGCGCGATCCTTCGCGCTGCCGGTCAGCTCCGCCGGATCCGAGGCACGTGGAGCCGTCCCCTTGATCGGTCGCGTCTCCACCACGCGCCCGCGCCGACGCAGGAACAGCTCTGGCGAGAGGCTCAGCACGGCGTGGTCCTGACCGCCGAAATACGCCGCGTAGGCCGGCCCGGAGGCCGCCGCCGCCTGGACCCACAGATCGAGCGGGTCACCGGCAAACCCGCCTTCCAGCCGCAGGCAGATATTCGCCTGCGACATCTCTCCCTCACTAATCCGCTTGATCGCGTCGGCGACTGCGGCGCCGTGGCCGGCCGTGCCCGGCGGGGCCACGCGCAGCGGCCCACCGGCGAACGGCCGCGGCGGCGGCGGCGGGCCCAGCAGGCGCGCGCGCCACGACTCGAGTCGATCTCGCAGCGTCTCGGACCGAGCCGCGGTCCATAGCGCCTCAAACCACCACCGGCCATCGACATCGCAGCGCACAACGTGATCGTGAAAGGCGAGATCGAACCGCGGAATCGGCACCGGGCGCGGTGGCGGCGGCGGTATCGACTCGACCTCACGCGCCAGACCGAAGCCGAACCAACCCAACCATCCGCCTCCGACCAGCGCGCCTCCGCCCGCCTCGCCGGCCTCGAGCTCGACCGGAGGCGCATCCAGGGCCGCGAACGGATCCTCGCCGGCACCGGCGGTCGCCAGCGGGTGCGACGACAGCAGCACACCTCCCCCGGTCCACTTGCCGCTGAGCGCCACCCCGCGCGGCTCATGACGCAGCCAGCGAGCCATCTGGAGCGGCTCGGTCGGACCCTCGAGCGGCACGCGGAACGCGCGCGCCCGAGGCCCCCCAGCCGATCGAGCCGAAGCGATCATCTCCCTGCTCACGCTACACGCCGACCGGCCTCGCGCGCCGGAGCGCTCACCGGCGCGCAATCGTAATCAAATTCTCTTACAAAATTCTTCTCTTGCCGGGTCGCGAGTGATAACGTGCCACTCGTTTTTGGAGCGGTCTCCGCGGTGCTGGCGGGTGGCAGATCAGCACGGCTGAGCCATGTCAGCGAGGAGGTGGCTGTGAAGCCGTCTAGGGTCGTCCTGTCCATCAGCACGGTCGTCGCAGCGCTCGCTGTGCTCAGTCTGGTCTTAGTGTCGCCGGCGGCGGCCAAGTCCAGCCGCCACGCGTCGATCGACTGTTCCAAGTCCAGTGCCCTTTGTACCGAGGTGGCCAATTCGGACGATGTCTTTGGCCACTATGTCGGTCACGACGAGCCCTCGCTGCTGTTCGACTCCTCGACCCCCGGCGCGGGTAACCACATGTCATACAACGTGACGCTCCCCACCGATCCGTCGGCGAGCGAACCCAACGCGCTGGGCAAGTCCTACAACTTCGAGCTCAGTGGCGCCGATTGGTTCGGAATGGCGTTGTGTGACACGCAGTCGTATCCGGAGCAGGTGAAGACCTGTCCCCCCGACAGCGACAAGAACATCCTGGATCCGGCGGTGTCTCCCAAGCACGTCGGCCAGGCCTACATGGAGATGCAGTTCTATCCCCCGGGCTGGGTGCCATGGCCCACATGGCAAAAGGCCGTGGGCGCCAGCTCCTGCAGCGCGACTCAGTGGTGCGCCGCGCTCAACGTCGACAGCCTCTCACTGAATCCGGTGACCGGGCAGGCCAACAATGAGAAGTGCCTGCACCTGGTCGGCGAGGAGTACCTCAACTTCGCCTTCATCACCAAGAGCGGCGTCTCGCAGGCGCCGGCCAACCCGGTGAACGCAAACCTGGAAACCTTCACCCCCGGCAAGAAGGACCTGTTCATGAACCCGGGCGACAATCTGAGCGTCGCGTTCACGGACACCGCGGATGGGGTCAAGGTGATCATCCACGACCGCACCACCGGCGATTCGGGTTCGATGACCGCCAGCGCCGCCAACGGGTTCGCGCAGATCAAGTTCGATCCCGAAGGTACGTCCTGCACGGCCATTCCGTACAACTTCCACCCGATGTACAGCACCTCGACGGCGAAGACCCGGGTGACGTGGGCGGCGGGCTCGTACAACGTCGCGCTGGACACCGAGATCGGCCACTTCCAGCGTTGCAACGGACCGATCCCGATCCCGGCCACGCCGTTCGGCGCCAGCGATGCGGGCGTTCCCACGTCGTGCCCGGTCGGCGACACGGAAGGTCAGGGCGCCAGCGCCCAACCGAGCGACGGGGACGACTTCTTCTGCTTCCCCGGTTCTGAGGCACTGACGTTCAAGGTGTCGGGGTGCACCTACACCAACACGGCGTTCGATGGTGTGTCCTATACGCCGGTGTGGCCGGATGGCAATACCACCCTGCACCCCACCCCGTTCAAGTTCTCCAGTCCGGAGACCGGTCCGAAGTACAACGTGCAATACGAGCATCCCGCGATCGAGACCGATCTCCCGGCGGTTGAGTCCACCTGCAACACGGAGACCAAGGCCGGATGCACGCTCATCCCGCAGACTGACACTGGTCAGCCGGCGGCGTTCTATCCCTTCTACTCGACGTCCAGCACCCCGCACGGCTGTTACTGGGAGATTGGCAACAATGTCCCGGGCCAGATCACCAACTTCGGCGGCAATGCCGGATACGGAACTCTGTTCCCGAACACGTACACGTCGCAGGGCGGAGGCAGCCGGGTCTTCTTCGAGGACTTCCGGAACGACCTCGCCAGCAACCCCTGCCCTCGCGGGTAACTACAGCAGCAGGTCGTGGGCCGGTCCGGGACCAACCCGGACCGGCCCACCACCGATATCAGCCCTCGAGGTGCCCGACGATCAGTCGGCTGACCTCGGTGGCTCGCTCAACGCTCGCCAGGTGGGCGGCGGGCGAGATGATCTCGAGGCGGGCATGAGGGACGGTGCTCGCGATCAGGCGTGAGTACTCGGGCGGTGTAGCCGGATCCTGCTCCGCCGCGATCACCAGCGTCGGCGCGGCCACCGCGGGAAGGTCAGCGCGCAGGTCGAGCCTGGCGATCGCCTCGCAGCAGCCGGCGTATCCGACGGGCGGGGTGGCCAGGAGCATTGCTCGGAGCCAGTCAACGACCTCGGGTCGCGCGGCAGCGAAGGCCGGGGTCAGCCACCGCGCCAGCACGCCGTCGGCCACCGACTCGAGACTCGCCGCGGCACGCACGGCCGCCGCGCGCTGCGCGTAGGCCGCGGCCGCAGCGGGGAGATGGGCGGAGGTGCAGATCAGGATCAGGCGCTCGATCCGCTCCGGCGCATGCGCGGCCAGCCACATGCCGACCATCCCGCCAAGCGATAGCCCGCAGTAGGAGGCCCGCTCGATCCCCAGGCGATCCATCAGCGCGAGCACGTCGCCGCCCAGTTCGGAGACCTCGTACGCGCCGTCGGGCACGGGAGAGCCGCCGTGACCGCGGTGGTCATAGCGGATCACCCGGTGGCGACTCTCCAGCGCGGGGAGCTGTGGCTCCCACATCGCCAGCGTCGTTCCGAGCGACCCGCCGAGCATCAGCGGCGGCCCACCGGCCGGCCCGGTGAGCTCGTGGCAGAGCCGGACGGGGGTCATCCCGGCGCCGTCAGAGCGCCGACTCGCCCGTTTCGCACAGCCGGCACCTAGAACGGATAGGGAGCGATGTCGCTCTGCATCGTCAGCCACTGGGTTTCCGTGAACGCCTCGATGTTCGCGTCCGCACCGCCGAACCGTGAGCCGGTGCCCGAGGCACTGACTCCGCCGAACGGCGCGACCGCCTCGTCGTCGACGGTCTGGTCGTTGATGTGGACGATGCCCGAGCGGATTTGCTCGGCCAGGGCCACCCCGGCCATCACGTCGCGGGTGAGGATCCCCAGCGACAACCCATATTCGGTGTCGTTGGCCATGCGGGCGGCCTGCTCGAGGGTCGAAAACGCAGCCACCGGAGCGACCGGCCCGAAGACCTCCTGAGCCCATACCGGGGTATCCGACCTGACGCCGGTGATCACCGTGGGACGGTAGAAGAGGCCTTCGAACGTCCCGCCGGCGGCGATCGTCGCACCGGCATCCCGACTGGTGGTCACGAGCTCGTGAATCCGGTCGCGCTGGCGCTCGTCGATGATCGGTCCGAGGGCGACCGTGCCCGTGGTCGGGTCGCCTACCGGCAGATGCGCCGCCTTCTCGGCCAGGCCCTCGGCGTAGCGCTCGACCAGCGACTCGTGCACGATGTGCCGTCCCGTGGTCATGCAGACCTGACCTTGATGGATGAAGGAGCCGAAGGCGGCGGCACTGAGGGCCGGCGCGAGATCGGCGTCCTCGAGCACGATCAGCGCCGAGTTACCGCCGAGCTCCAGATGGGCGCGCTTGAGCAGCCGCCCGGCGGCCTCGCCGACCTTGCGGCCGGCCGCCGTCGAGCCAGTGAACGAGATGACTCGCACCTGAGGCGCCGCGATCAGAGCCGCGCCGACATCGGCTCCGCCGGGCAGCACCTGCAACAGGCCGTCGGGCAGCCCGGCCTCCGCCAACACGCGCGCCACTACCAGTCCACCGCCAACCGCCGTCCTCGGGTCGGGCTTCAGGATCACGGCATTGCCGAGCGCGAGTGCCGGCGCGACGGAACGGATGGCCAGGATCAGGGGAAAGTTGAACGGCGAAATGACCGCGACGACCCCCGCGGGCAGGCGTCTGGCCAGCGACAGACGGGGCTTGGCGGTGGCCAGGATCTGGCCGATCGGATGCGAAGGCAGCGATGCCGCCTCGTAGCACTCCTGTTGGGAGATGGCGGTCTCGAGTTGCGCCTTCGGCGCGACCGATCCGGCCTCGCGCATCAGCCAGGCTTCGATCTCGGGGGCATGCTCCGCGAACAGATCCCCGGCGCGGCGCAGCACCGCGGCCCGCTCGGGATACGGGGTATGCGCCCACTCCCTCTGGACGGCCGCCGCGCGACGAGCCGCCTCCTCAACGTCGTGCCGGGTGGCCAGCGCCACCTCCCCGAGCCGCTGGCCGGTCGCCGGCTCTGTCACCGGCACCAGCCCGCCTGTCGCTCCGCTCCATTCGCCCGAGAGCAGACTCTCGGACCAGCTCTTGGCCTCAGTGACGCTCATCCGAACCTCTTCCTCCTGTTTCCGGCGGACCGTTCGCGTCCGCTACAGCAATTGTTACCGCAGGCCGGCTTTGTGCGCTGCCGCACGAGTAGTGTTCGGCTCCGGACTTTCGCCTCCGCACACATCGGACGGCGCGGCGGAGCAGCACTCGACAAGGAGGGACCGTGATCCGCAGAATCCTGGCACTGGCTGCTCTGGGCATGGTGGTGCTGACCGCGGCCGCCGGGGCGGCCGGGAACGGGAAGTATCTGGGCAAGAGCGACCTGAAGATCTCGGGCGTGAGCGTGACCCACCCCTTCCGTCTCACCGTGGGTCACGGCAAGGTCACCAACATCAGCCTGTTTGCCGGTTCGGACTGCGCGGATCTGAACGGAGCCGCCGGGATCGACGTTCAGTTCAAGATCGACAAGCACGACCGCTTCGCCGGAACGCTGAAGTTCGCGCGCTTTGCCCTCAAGTTCAAGGGCTCCTTCAAGAAGAAGGTGGTCACCGGCTCGTTCGCGGGGACGGCGAAGGGACAGTCCGCCAGCTGTCCGGTTCCCAAGAACACGTTCAAGGCAACCCGCTGAGGAAGCCGTCATCGAGCGCCGGCACCTGCGCCGGCGCCCGATTGTGGCCGCCGGTTAGACGAACGGCCCGCCCAGGATCGCGACGTCGGTCACCGAGTTCGTCGGCGGTGCCGTGAAGATCGTCATGCCCTGCTTGCGCAGGGTGCTGACGGGCAGGGTCCACGGCGCCATCGTCCCGGCGCCGCCGCTCAGCGTGATCCGCCCGATCGGTTCGCCCCCGAGCGTCACCCAGAGGACGGTGCCGTTGGGGAGGTTGACGTTCTGCACGCTGGCGTGGACGACCGTGAAGCCGCCGCACGCGGTCAGCTGGGACTGGTCACCGATCCCCTGACCGCTGGGGAGCTTGCCGCCGATCGCCGGGCCGGTCAGCGCCGCCGTGGTGGTCCCGGGGGCGTGCTGGCATCCCTGCTGACCGGCGGTCAGCGGCGGGGGCTGCGGCGAGATGGTCAGGCTGAACGCCTGCGTCGCCGCTTGCCCGCCCGCATCGGTGACCTTGACCGTGAAGGTGAAGGTGCCGGTCGCCGTCGGGGTGCCGTACAGCTGCCCGTTCGGGAAGAGCGTCAAGCCGGGCGGTAGCGCTCCGCCGGCCAGCGCCCACGTGAACGGCGGCGCCAGCTGACCTTGGACGCCGAAGTTGTTGAAGTAGAAGTTCTTCACCAGCTGATCGCCGACGAAGCCGAGCGCGCAGACGCCCGAGGTGCAGGTGAGATTCGTGGTGTCGATGCTCAACGGGGTCGGCCCGTTGGGTGAGGTGCCGGTGCCGTTGACGGTGATCGTCTGTGGGCTGTTGGCCGCGGTGTCGATGACCGTGAACTGCGCGGTCCGCGGTCCGGTCGCGGTCGGCGTGAACTCGAAGCTCAGAGTGCACGACGTGCCGGCTGGCACGAACAGGCCGAGGCACGGGGCCCCGGCGTTGCCGAAGTCGAGCGCGTTGGCCCCGCTCTGCTGGATCCCGTTGATGAACAGCGAGCCGGTCCCGGTGTTGGTCAACGTGATCGACTTGGTCACGCTCCGCGTCCCGACCTCCTGTGGCCCGAACGTGACGCTGGTCGCGCTGAACGAAGCAGCGGCTGTGGTTGCGGGTGGCGGCGGAGGGTTGCCGCCTCCTCCGCCGCCTCCGCCTCCCCCACCTCCGCCGCCGTGCGAGGCCAGAGCCTGCCCGGCGCCGGTGGCGAGAACAACGGCCGCGACAGTCAGCGCCGCG
Source organism: uncultured Solirubrobacterales bacterium (assembly GCA_963808605.1). Lineage (GTDB taxonomy): Bacteria > Actinomycetota > Thermoleophilia > Solirubrobacterales > Solirubrobacteraceae > Palsa-465. Next base: position 44,812 of record CAWEGQ010000006.1, on the reverse strand, counting down.
ACGAAGCGAATACGAAACATGTGCGTCCCCTTTGATCCGAGTGCGCGCGTCGGTGCTCCGACGCGCGCTCGGAACAATCGCCCGCTCCCGGTCCGGATCGCAATCGGACGTTGGTCCTACGACCAGCCCGCTTCCGGGTCCGCGGCTAGCCCCGCCGGTACTTGACGACGGCGAGCGGCAGGGACACGGCCAGGATCGCGGCGGCCCAGATCAGCGCGCGGGTCACGAAGTACCCGGCCGGGTGGCCGAGCAGCGCTTGGGAGTGCGGACCGAGCGTGAGCGACCGGACCGCGTCGACCATGTAGGTCAGCGGCTGGTGCTTGGCAAACACCTGCAGCCAGCCGGGCATCGAGTTGACCGGAACGTAGGCGCTCGAGACGAACGCCAGCGGGAACACGATCATCCCCATGCCCTGCGCGGCCTGGGCGTTGCCGGCGAACAGCCCCATCGTGATGAACAGCCACTCGAACGCGAACCCGAACACGATCACCAGCCCGAACGCCGCGAGGCCCTCGAGCACCGAGCCGTGCAGGGTGAACCCGACCGCGAAGGCGACCGCGGCGGTGAACGCCGTGGCCCAGGCGACCAGGGCCGTATCCGCCGTCGCGCGCGCCGCGAGCACGGCCGCCCGCGGAATCGGCAACGAACGCAGCCGGTCGATGAATCCCTGTTCGAGATCCTCGGCCATCGCCGCCGCCGTCCCGATCCCGGAGAACAGCACGCCGGTGGCGATGAACCCGGGGACCAGGTAGTCGACGTAGGGCATCCCGGCGATATGGATCGCGCCGCCGAACATGTACCGATAGATCAGGAAGAACAGCGACATCTGCACCGTGGCCAGCACGATCAGCTGCGGGGTGCGCACATAGCGAAGCAGCGCGCGTCGGGTGACGGTCAGCGTGCTCTTGGCCAGCCCCGTCTGGTGGCCGGCCGGCATCGCCGGGGCCGCCCGCTCCAGTGTCGAATCGATAGCTGTCATCTGAGACCTCCGTTGCTTCGGGGCTAGGCCGCGTGAGCAGCTGCCGCGTTGTCGTCGTCGATTGGCTGTCCGGTAAGGGCTAGGAACACCTCGTCGAGGTTGGGCTGGCGCATCGCGATGTCATCGATCTCGACGCCTGCGGCCCGCACCGACTCCAGCGCCTGCATCAGCCCGTCGCTCCCGAGGTCGACCCGCACACTGACCCGTCGCGTTGACTGGTCGAACTGCGCGGCGCCGTGATCGAGCCGACCGAGCAGCTCGGCGACCCTGGCCACGTCGCGGTCGTGGCGCACGTGCACCTCGACGACGTTGCCGCCGATCCGCTGTTTGAGTTCCGTCGGACTCCCGGCCGCTACCGCTCGGCCGTGATCGATGATCACGACCTGGCTGGCGAGATGGTCCGCCTCGTCGAGGTACTGCGTGGTCAACAGCACGTCGGTCCCGGCTCGGACCAGTCCGCGGATCGCCTCCCACAACTCGATCCGGCTGCGCGGATCCAGCCCGGTGGTGGGCTCGTCCAGCAGCAGCAGGCGGGGCGCCCCGACCAGGCTGGCGCCGAGGTCGAGCCGTCGCCGCATCCCACCCGAGTACGTGCGCGCGAGCCGATCCGCCGCCTCGACCAGTCCGAGCTGCTCGAGCACCGCAGCCGAGCTCGCCTTCGCCGCTCGCCGGCTCTGCCCGAACAGGCTGGCCACCATCTCGAGGTTCTCGCGTCCGGTCATCGCCGGCTCGACCGCGGCGAACTGTCCCGCCAGGCCGATCACCCGCCGGACGGCGGCCGGATCCCGGCGTACGTCGTGGCCCGCGACTCGCAGCGTGCCCTCGTCGGGACGCAACAGGGTCGCCACCGCGCGCACGAAGGTGGTCTTGCCGGCGCCATTGGGACCGAGCACCGCGGTCACCTGACCCCGCTGGGCGACCAGGTCCAGGCCGTCGAGGGCCTTGGTCTTCCCGTATCGCTTCTTGAGGCCGTAGGCCTCGATCGTGGCTGTCATCTAGCTGCCCTCGGTATTCGGTTTGTCGTTTGGTTCCAAGAAGGCGTCCGCGATCTCGCGCAGCCACTCCTCGCTCCAGCTCAGGCGCCCCTCGCGCAGGTCGTCGACCACGCCTTCGATCCACGAGACCTCCGCTTCCAGGATCGCCACGCGGTACTCCTCCTCGAGGAGGAACAGCCGTGGCAGGCCGGGCGGAACATTCGCCAGCGCCGACCTGGTCTCCGCCAGCGCCGCCCGCAGGCTCTGCGCGCGTAACTCCAACTCCGCCGTCGCCTCCTCGGGCGGTAGGCCGAACAGGATCGACAGCGCGGCGATGAAGTCCGGGTAGTCGCCCTCGGTGCTGCGCAGCATTCCGCGCAGCCATTCCCGGGCGACCTCACGACCCGTCTCGGTGATGGAGTAGACGACCCGGTCGGGGTAACCCTCGACCCGGCTCGTCTCCGCGGCCTCCACTAATCCGTGGCGCTGAAGCCGCTCGATCGTCTGGTACAGGCTGGCCCGGGCCCGCACGTTGACCACGCGGTCCTTGCCTTGAGCCTCGAACTGCTTCTGCATCCGATAGACGTGCATCGGCTCGCTCATCAGTTGCCAGAGGACCATCAGGCCCAAAGCCGAGCGGTGGGGAGGCTTGGGTATTTGCATAGTCGGCACCTTACTAGTCTTTCTCTAACTAGTCAAGGCATCACTATGTCAAAACTGGCCCGGCTGCCGGGGCCGGCACTGGCCCTGTACCTGGTTCCGGTCGGTGCCTAGGCTGCCTGCGCCATGCCCTCACTCGGCCGGCTCTCCGCCTCAACCTCGCAGTTCGCCAACAAGCACGGCATCTACCTCGGGCGACGCTCGACGAAGCTCCACGTCGCCCTGTACCGGCGGACCGGCGGCCGGCTCGGCGGACATCTCCCCGGCTGGCCGAACGCCCGCATCCTCCTGCTCGACCACACCGGCGCCAGGAGCCACGCCAGACGGACCTCGCCGCTGATGTACCACCATGACGGCCCCACCGTCGCGGTGATGGCCTCGAAGGCCGGTCAGCCCACCCATCCCGCGTGGTTCCACAACCTCAAATCGAACCCGGACACCACGATTCAGATCGGCGCGGAGGTTCGCCCGGTCCGGGCCCGCGTCGCCACCGACGAGGAGCGCGCTCGCCTCTGGCCGGAGTTCGTCGCGTTCTATCCCGGATACGACTTCTTCCAGCGCAACGCGAAGGGCCGGAAGATCCCGATCGTGATCCTCGAGCCGCGCTAGAGAGCGCGTACGGCGGCGGAGCCTCGAAAGGCAACTGCACCGAAGAACGACAGGCAGGGCCCGGGCCTCCGGCGGCTTGATCGGTTCCCCGGCCGGGGGTCTTGGGATGCTATGACCCCTATGCGGACGCTTCTTACCGAGGCTCCTGTCGAGGCCACGGAAACCTGCCGAACCGGATCCACCCTCTCCCTCACTGATGCAGTTCGCCCGGGCTACACCTCGGCCGCGGGCGACGGACTCGGGTCAGCGGTCGTTTAGGTCAAGCACCGGAATCGGAGGCTCGATCGTCGTCTTCTCGTCGGTCGGCACGATCGCGGTGCCCAGCGCGAAGAACTCGATCACGTGACTTCCCCAACCGTGGCTCTTCTCCGAGAGTGAGACGCCGACGATCCCCTCCGCCCCCAGATCCTGCGCCTCGGTCTGCATGCGCTGCATCGCCAGCTCGCGCGCGTCGTAGAGCGCCTGCGTGAAGTTCGGAAGCTCGACGTTGCGTCCGGTCTGGGCAATCGTCCGCAGGGGCCCGCGGCGTCCGACGTGGTAGACGCAGCTGCCCATCACCATCCCGACCGGCCGGCGACCGGTGCGCAGCAAGGTCCAGAACTCCTGCCCGGAGAGGTCGCTCTGGAAGGGTCGTCCGTTCGGCGCTCGATGGAGAACGCCATCGCGATGCTTGACCGCGGTCCCGATCGCGATGAACTCCGCCATGTTCGCCCCCCATTCGTACCGGCCGATGTCCAAGCGCACCCCGACGATCCCATCGGCGTCGAGCTGGTCAGCTTCCTCTTCCATCCTGGTCATGGCCAGATGGCGGGCGCTGTACATAGCCTCCGATAACACGTTCAGTTCCCGGCTCTTCGTGGGGCCGGCGACCTGGAAACCGATGTGGAAGATCGAGCTGCCGACCACCAGGCCGACCGGATCAAACCCGGCCTGCGTGACCAGCAGGAACTCGTTCACGCTCAGATCGGACGTGTAGAGGCCCTCTCGATTCTGCTCCAGACGCTCACGCCCGGACTCCGGAACTCCCTCGAGGGACTTGGGGTCGTAGTCGGTCATCGCGCTCCCATCCGCATCGTCGTTTTCACCGGAGCCGGTGTCGCCCCTGGGCGCCGACGGATTGCCGTGCCCGCCGCATGCATCGTGATCATCCAACCTGGTCGCTCGGCCTCCCCCTGACCCAGGACGCGGTACGGCACGCCGAATCGGCCGGTATGCCAGCCTCGCCAGTCGCTGGTCTGCAGCGAGGACCCGAGGCCGAGCTTCTCCTGGCGCACGGCGTGCGAGAACTCGACGCCCACCGCGCCCGCCCCGTGGGCGTCCGCGATCTGCCCGCGCAGCGTGGCGCGTACGGTTTCGCGCCCCAGCTGAAAGCCCTGGCTCACCTCCTTGAGCTCCTGATTCTGCAGCCTCGTCCGTGCGCGCCGCAGGCGCGTGACCAGGGGCGGCGAGGCGAACACCACCGCCGTTGTGGCCACGAGCCCGACCGGCTCCTGACCGATGCTGTGCAGACGCCAGTAGTCCTGGACCGACATGGCGGTCAGGACCGGCGAAGACGTCCCGGCGGAGTTCGGAAGCCGAATCGCGGTTCCGCTCACCACGTACTCGATCAGCCCCTTGCCGAAATCGTGGTCGCTGCGGTCCAGGTGGACACCGACGACGGCGTCGGCGCCAACCTGCAGCGCCTCCTCACGGAGGCGGTCAAGCGCACGACGCCGCGCCATGTTCCAAGCCTCGCTCAGCACGGCCAGCGGGCAGACCACCTCCGTATACCACCTGTAGTTGCGGACCTGAGCGAACGACGGCTCCGTGTAGCGGTTCTGCAGTGCTCGGCCGGTCGGCGTCGGACCGGCGACGTAATTCCAAGTGGTGAAGAAGACGGTTCCCGCCTGAAGCGGTGGGAGATATTGCCACCCGGACCGCACGACGCTCGCACCCATCACCTGAGCCAGGGGCTGCGGTCCCATGCGATCGAGCAGCGCGAACTCGTTGACCGAAAGTCCACTCGTGAACAGCGACCCCTCGGTCCCCAGGGCCTGGAGGCGCTCCTCGGCCCGGCGCGGAATCCCGCCGGCCTCGATCCGCGCCTGGTCGGCAGCCCGCCCAGGCTCCCCATCCTGATCGCGCGAAAAGAAACCCATCCTCAGTCCGCCACCCACGGGTCATCGACGGGCTGCCCGTCTCCCGGGTGATGCCGACCCACCACCAGAAACTCGAGGCCCTCCGGCCCGGCCTCGAGCGCCCGCGCGACTTCGGGGGCGACGCGAACAGCGTCCAGCGGTCCCACCGGCAAGACCTCGTCGTCGAGCTTGATGCTCCCGGCCCCCCGCAGGATCACGTAGATCTCTTCGGCTTGCTCGTGCCGGTGTGAGAACGGAGACCGCTTCCCCGGTCGCAGCCGGAAGAGCGTGACGCCGGTGCTCACGGCACCCAAAGCCTGTCTCGCGACGCGGGCCTCCCACCGATCACCGAACCCGTTGGCCGGGGCGGCATCGTCGACCTCGCCGAGGTTGACGTGAGTATGTGATGGCGGCACGGCGAACTCCCTCATTTCGCTTGGCGCGAGACGAGCCCGCGCAAGATCTCGTCCAGCGTTTCCGCGGCGGCCTCGAACCGCTCGGCTCCGACGATCTCTGTGTACTCGGCCTCGATCTCGGCGATCACGCGGCGGGCTGTGCGCATCGCCTCCCAGCCGGCATCGGTGAGACAGATGAGCTTGGCGCGCCTGTCGCTGGGATCCGGGCGCCGCTCGACGATCCCGAGACGCTGCAGGTCGTCGACGAGCTCGGACATCGCCGGGAGGGTCATTCGTGCCTGAGCGGCGAGCTCGGTGAGGCGCGAACCCTCGGCTTTGATGTAGGCGGTCACATGAGTGTGCGGTACGCGCGCATCTGAGAGTCCGGCGGCGACCAGCCCGGCGAAAAGCTCAGTCTGGAACAGGCGCGTGAGCTGCGTCAACAGCTGACCGATGTGGAGTCGTTGGGCGGAAGTTGACAAAAAGCTTCGGTAGCCTAAGCTTAGGGGGCCTAACCTTCTACTTCCAGGCTAGCCGGTCAAGGAGACACTATGGGCCAAGTCCCAGAAGAGATACACAATCCCAGGACCGGCCAGCGCATGCGGTTCCTGCAGAACGCAGCCGATACCGATGGCGCGCTCCTGCAGATCGAGTCGCTCAACCCGCCGACCGGCGTGGCCGAGCCCGAGCACGTCCACCCCCGGCAGGAGAGCCGCGCCACGCTCATCACCGGCACCCTTCGGTTTTTCGTGAACGGTCAGCCACGGCAACTCGGTGCGGGCGAGACGATCACGATCCCCGCCGGCACGCCTCATCACTTCGTCAACGAAGGTGACCAGGACGCCATCTCCGTTCAGGAGTTCCGTCCCGCCCTTCGCACCGCCGAGCTCTTCCGGGCACTCTTCGAACTGGCCGAGCGCGGCAAGCTCGACGAACGCGGCATGCCCTCTCTGCTCACCCTCGCCCTGCTGGGACCTCAGTTCGCCGACGAGATCCGGGCAACCAGCCCGCCGTGGCCGATCCAGCGCGCCGCGTTCATATTGCTCGCGCCGCTCGCCCGCCTGCGCGGTCACAGCGCCTGGCTCCGTATGGCGACTCCGTCAGCCATGTCGTCAGCTCGTCCGCCGGGCAGGGACGGCTGAAGAAGTACCCCTGGGCACTGTCGCAGCCATTCGCTAACAAGAGCTCGAGCGCGGCTTCGTTCTCGACGCCCTCGGCGACGACGGTCAGGCCGAGGTTGTGGCCGAGCTCGATCATCGAGCGGACGATAACCGCGTCGCTCGTGTCGGACGGAAGATCCATGACGAAGGATCGGTCGATCTTGATCTGGTCGATCGTCAGCTGTTGAAGGTAGACCAGCGATGAGTGACCGGTGCCGAAGTCGTCGAGTGACAGACCCTCACCCATCGCATGCAGCAGCTCGAGGCCCTGCGCCACATCGGCGTCGATAATCGCGTTCTCGCTGAGTTCGAGGATGAGCCTGCCGGGCGGGATGCCCCACGTCTCGGTGAGCTTGGCAACGGTGTCGGGGAGATCGGTGTCCCGCGAGAGGCTCTGTGCCGCGATGTTCACGGCCATCGTCAGGTCAAGGCCGGCGTCGCTCCAGATGCGCTGCTGGCGCAGCGCCTCGTTCAGCACCCACTCGGTCAGCGGCTCGATCAGCTCTGTGCGCTCCGCCTCGGGCATGAACTGCGCCGGCATGAGGAGTCCCTGCGTGGGGTGGTTCCAGCGCACGAGCGCCTCAACACCCGTCGTTCGTTGTCCGGCGGAGAGGTCGACCTTGGGCTGATAGTGCAACACCAGCTCGCCGCGCGGAATTCCTGCGCGCAGATCATTCAGGAGCGTCAACCGGCGTGCGGTCTTGTCCTCGGGATCCGCCACAAACACGGCGAGGCCGGTCCCGGACGACTTGGCCTCGTGCAACGCCAGGTCGCACCGGCGCAACAGGTCCCCGGTCGATCGACCGTGCTGCGGGAACAGGGCGATTCCGATGCTCGCTCGCAGCTCGACGACGTGGCCGCTGACCAGAAACGGATGCTCGAACACTGCGCGGACCTTCCACGCGACCGCCGCAGCCGCCTCGACATCGGCCTGGTCCGACGGGACGATGCCGAACGAATCGCCACCCAGGCGACCCACCGTGTCCGTGTCGCGCATGGCGCTGCGAAGCCGTCCTGCGACGGCCTGCAAGAGCTCGTCGCCCTTCTCTCGTCCTAACGTCTCATTGCTTTCGCGGAACTTGTCGAGATCGACGACCAATACCGCCCTTGACTCCTCGGCTCGATCCGCGAAGGCAATCGTCCGGTCCACTCGATCGGCGAACAGGGTCCGGTTCGGCAACCCGGTGAGGTCGTCGTGCAGCGCTCGATCCTCCAGCGCGTCGGTGTACGCCTTGCGGCCCGAGATGTCGCGTAGGCAAGCGATCGTGAACGTCTGCTCGCCGATCTGCATCTGGCTGACGTCCATTTCCATTGGAAAGCACGACCCGTCTTTACGGCAGCCAACCGTCTCGGTCGAGTCCGCAGGGATCTCCTTCGCGTTCAGCAGGCTCCACTTGGCCCGTGCCGTCTCCGAGAACTCGTTGTGATGACTCGGCGCCACGATCAGCTTCAGCGGCTGCCCGATCACTTCCTTCTCTCGATACCCGAGCAGCTGTCGGGCCGATCGGTTGAACGATTCGATCAGGCCGCCCTCGCCGGCGGTCACGATTCCATCCGCCACGTTCTGCAACACCGCTCGCGCGCGTACCTCGCTGGCGCGTAGCGCCGCGTTCAGATCGGTGATCGACTCCAGGGAGCGCTGCAACTTCTGGGCTTGGACGAACAGATCGACGAAGGCCGAGACTTTCGCGCGCAGAACATCGGGGAGGATCGGTGTGAAGATGAAGTCGACTGCTCCGCTGGCGTAGGCGGTGGCGGTCTCGGTCTCGTCGCTCCCGAAGGCTGTCACGAAAATGATCGGGGTAAGCTCCGACTGGGGACGCTGGCGGATCAGCTTGGCCGTCTCGTAGCCGTCCAGGGTCGGCATCCGGACGTCCATCAAGATCAGCGCGAACGTGCCATGCAGGACGGCGCGCAACGCTTCGCGACCGGAGTCGACCTCGATCACGTGGTGACCCAGCGGTGCGAGCATCGCGCGGATCGCGATACGTTTCGCGGCGTTGTCGTCGACGACGAGAATCGCTGGGGGCAACACCGCGGACGCCGTCCGGTCCTCGCCTGGCGAGCCGTCGACCATCACCTGAGCACGTCGGCTGGGTTTGCCGCCGAAGGATTTGACGGTAGCCATTCGCCAAGTACGACCAGGAGCGCGTCGGTATCGACCGGCTTGGGAACGTAGGCCGAAGCTCCCGCGTCGATACACCGCTGGCGCTCCCCGGCATCGACGTTCGCGGTGATCGCCAGGATCGGCAGCTCGGCGTATTGGGTCAGCCTGCGGATGGCTCTCATCGTCGCGTAGCCATCCATCACCGGCATCATGATGTCCATCAGCACGATGTCGACGTCCGGCGTCTGCTTGAGCAGGGCGATCCCTTCCTCGCCGCTCTCCGCCGAAACCACCTCCAGGTGGCAGCGCTCGAGCAGGGTTGTGAGGGCGAAGATGTTGCGGAAGTCATCGTCGACGAGCAGGGCTTTGCTGCCCGCCAGGTCGGACCCGGCTGGTCTCGCTCGCGGGGGACTGGGGGCGACGCGGGCCAGGTCGGTGGTGACGGACGGGGTGGATCCAGCGCCGACTGGCGAAGGGAGGTACACCGTGAAGGTGCTGCCCCGTCCCGGCGAGCTGCTGAGTGAGATCTCGCCGCCGAGCAATCGCACCAGCTCGCGGCTGATCGAGAGACCCAGTCCGGTTCCCCCGTACTGACGAGCTGTCGTGCCGTCGCCCTGGGCGAACGCCTCGAAGATGGGCCGCTGCATCTCCGCCGTGATCCCGATGCCGGTGTCGGCGATGCTGAACGCGATCACCGCGTCCGCTCGGCCGAGTTCCTCGTGCTCCGGGTTCCAACCGCTGTGGGCCGGGCTCACCCGCATGGTGACCTGGCCGCGCTCGGTGAACTTGAAGGCGTTGGAAAGCAGGTTCTTCAACACCTGCCGCAGTCGGCGAGGGTCAGTCACCAGGTCCTCGGGGACCCCCGGATCGAGCTCCACCGAAAACGCCAGATCGTTCTGCTCGGCGACCTGACTGAAGTCGCGCCGGAGCGCGTCGCACAGCTCGACCAGCGGAAGCTTGCTGAGCTCGAGCGCGACCGTGCCCGACTCGACCTTGGCGAGATCGAGGATGTCGTTCAGCAGACGCAACAGGTCGGTCCCAGAGGAGCGGATGACACTGGCGTATTGCACTTGCGTTTCGGTCAGGTTCTCCTCCGGGTTTTCCTCCAGCTGTTGAGCGAGGATGAGCAAGCTGTTGAGCGGCGTGCGCAGCTCGTGTGACATGTTCGAGAAGAACTCGGACTTGTACTTGGAGGACACCGCCAGCTGCTCCGCCTTCTCCTCCACGAGGCGCTTGGCGAGCTCGACCTCTCGATTCTTGCGCTCCACCTCGATGTTCTGATCAGCCAGACGGCTGGCCTGCAGTTCCAGATCGGCATTGGAGTTGCGTAGCTCCTCCTGCCGCGCTTGCAGCTCCTGCGCCTGGGACTGGGACTGCTTGAGGAGGTTCTCGGTGAGCGTGTTCGCCTCGATCGTGTTCAGGACCAACCCGATGCTCTCGGTGAGCTGATCGAGGAACGCCTGGTGGGTCGGGCTGAACTGGCTGAAGGACGCCAGCTCCACGACGGCTCGGACCGACCCCTCAAACAGAATCGGCAGCACGATGATGTTGAGGGGCGAGGATTCACCGAGACCGGAGTTGATCCTGACGTAGTCGCTCGGGACATCGGTGAGGAGGATCCGCTCCTTCTCCACTGCGCACTGGCCCACCAGGCCCTCCCCGAGCCGAAATTGGCTGGCCAGGTGCTTGCGTTCCTTGAAGCCGTATCCGGCCTGGAAGCGAAGCACCGGCTCGGCATCGTCCTCGAGGCTCGCCAGCGTGTAGAACACACCGTGCTGGGCCGACAGGAGCGGCGCCAGCTCCGACAGGATCATGCTCGACACGGTCGCCAGATCCCGCTGGCCCTGAAGCATGCGCGTGAACCGCTCGAGATTGGTCTTCAGCCAGTCCTGCTCGGTGTTTTGGCGGGTCGTCTCTCGCAGGTTCCGGATCATCTCGTTCAGCTTGTCCTTCAACACCGCAACCTCGCCGCTCGCCTCGACTCCGACCTGGCGGGTCAGGTCGCCCTCGGTCACCGCGGTGGCCACGTCGGCAATCGCTCGCACCTGGTTGGTCAGGTTGGCCGCGAGCTGATTGACGTTGTCGGTCAGGTCCTTCCACACGCCGGCGACCTCCGCCGACTGGGCCTGGCCTCCGAGCTTGCCCTCGACCCCGACCTCGCGGGCGACTCGGGTCACCTCAGAGGCGAAGCGGTTGAGCTGGTCGACCATCGCGTTGACGGTGTTCTTGAGCTCAAGAAACTCGCCCTTGACGTCGGCGGAGATCTTCTTGCTCAGGTCGCCGTTGGCGACCGCAGTCGTCACCTCGGCGATATTCCGCACCTGGCCGGTCAGGTTTCCGGCCATCAGGTTGACGTTGTCGGTCAGGTCCTTCCAGACGCCGCCGACCTCGATCGTCACGGCTGCCGCCTGACCGAGCTTCCCCTCGGTACCCACCTCGCGAGCTACGCGTGTCACCTCAGAGGTAAACCGATTGAGCTGGTCCACCATGCCGTTGATCGTGTTCTTGAGCTCGAGCACCTCCCCGTGAACGTCGGCGGTGATCTTCTTGCTCAGGTCGCCGTCGGCGACGGCACCGATCACTCGCTGCATCTCGCTCGTGGGGCGCACCAGATCCTCGATCAAGCTGTTGACCGAGTCGATGCTGTCCGCCCAGACCCGGTCCGATCCCCGAATCTCGACGCGCTGGGAGATCTTGCCTTCCTTGCCCACCACGCGACTGACCTTTGCCAACGCACCGCCCAGCATCTCGTTTGCCGCGATCACGTCGTTGAGCGTGTCGGCGATCTTGCCCGCCACGCCCGTCCATTCGACTGGCATCCGCACGCTGAAATCGCCGTGCTTGACGTCGGTCAGCACCGCCAGCAACACGGCCTCGTCGAGCCCGCGCTCGCCGCCCGGATCACTCATCGTCCGGCGCTATCGCTGCTGCCTGCGTCGTCGCGCGCTCGCTGCGTCACGGTGCTCCTTGCTGGTCGAGCCTCGACGAGAGCGCCAATCCATAGGACGCGCGGGTCAATTCTGCAATTACGCCTATCCGCCCACAGGGGCGCGAGTCCGGCTAGTTAGGTGCATCGGCGCAAACGGCCTGCGACTTGAGCAGCATTCATAAGATCCGCACCTTGCGGTGAATCTCAGCGGACCCAGAGCTGGTCGAGTAGCACTCCCCAGACCGGGTTGTATTGGTAGTTGCCGACGCGAGGGGAGACGATGTCAACCTCATTGGGCGTTACCGTCGGAGCCCAGATCGCCAGATCCGTGAGTTTGCGGTCGATCCGGGCCCAGCTGGCGTCAGCGGCGACTGGGTCCGTGCTGTGGCGGGCGGCTACCCGCGCGATCTGCGCGTCGAGCGCGGGCGAGCAGAGCTCGCTGGCGTCGGTTGTGGCCAAGCCGTTGTCCGGCGCGAAGTAGCCGCAGGTGAGTTTTCCCAGGAAGTCGTGCGCCGACCCGTAATCGGCGTTCCAGCCTCCGTCGATCACCTGCGCCCGGTTGCGCGAGTCGTTCGCGTACGTGAAGAAGGTGCTGGCGGGAAGCAGCCGCAGCGAGGCCCGGTACCCGAGCCGACGCAGCGCGATGACGGCGTCCCGAGTCTCGGCGATCGCGCCCGGTGGTTCTGGCGTGTTCCAGACGATCACCTTCATGCCCACCGTGCCGGACGCCGCCACCAGTCGACGCGCGCGGGCGAGGTCAGGGGCGGTCCAGCGCCCACTCGGGCCCGGGTTGCGCGTGTAAGGGCAGTAGCGCTGGTAGCCGGGAATCCCAGGCGGCAGGATCTGGCAGGTCGGCTGCGCCGCGACCTCGCCCCCGTAGGCGGCGACGATTGCCCGCCGGTCGAGCGCCAGGTTCAGCGCGCGCCGCACGCGGATGTCGTTGAACGGCGGCGCCCGCAGGTTGAGGAATATGAAGCTGGTCTCCAGATAGGGACTGGCGTGCGCCTGGGCGCGGTGATCCTGCAGGAAGTAGCGGGCATACCGTCCGGGGATCCGCCCGAGGTTGGCCATCAGGTCAGCCGCGCCGGTCGCCACCGCCCCGGCGCCGCCGGCGCCGGCCAGGTCAAGGCTCAGCACGACCCTGTCCGGGTATCCGTCGGGTTGCGCGGCCGCCGACCATTCGTGGAACCAGGGGTTGCGGATCAGCGCCACCTCGTGGCCGGCGCGGTACCGGGCGATCTCGTACGGGCCGGTGGCCGGCAACGGACCCGAGGACCTGGCGGTGGGGGTCGTGCCCGGCAGCACGTCGGCGTAGGTCAGCGTCAGCTCGTAGAGGAAGTCCGGATCGGGGCGGGTCAGATGGAAGGTCACGGTCCGGGCCCGGTCGTCCGCGACGATCCCGCGGGACAGATCGCAGTCGGCGGGGTGGCGCAGGCAGGCGCCCGCCCCAGCGATCGACCGGTACCAGTCCGCCCCCGAGGAGCCGATCGCAAATACGCGCTCGAGCGAATGCGTGACATCGCTCGACCGCACGGGGACCCCGGTCGAGTAGCGGATTCCGGGCCGCAGCCGGAACTCGTAGCGCAGGCCTCCCTGGGACGGCGCCGGTAGCGATAGCGCAAGGTCGGGCACCAGCTGCTCGCCGTCCGCACCTGGCACGTGATCGACGCTGACCAGCCCGTCGTTGGTCATCCCCAGGAACTGAGGCGGCGAGACGTTGTTGGAGGTGCCGGCCGCCGGATCGACCGTGTCGATCACCTGATAGGAGGTGGCGGTCCTCAGCGTGCCGCCGCGGTGGCTGGTGGTGCCCGCGTCGAGCGCTGCCCAGAGCTGTCCGCCGGTCGAGGTGAGCGCGGTGAGGCGGCCGCCGAGGCGGACGCGAGCGGCGACGTCCTGGCGGTCCGCGTCGAGCCGCAGGAGCGTTCCGTGCTGCGCGTCGGCCACCCAGGTCGCGCTCCCGCTCTGGGCGATCGCCGCCGGCGCGCCTCCGAGCGGGATCGTCGCTCGCACGACGTCGCGCTCGGGGTCGATCATCGAGGCCGTGGCATCGAGTCGGTCGACGACCCACGTGCCGCCGGCTCCGGCGAGCATGGCGCTCGGGGCATCTCCAGCTCGGCCAGCGCCGGTTACCGCCGCCGTGCCGGCGTCGATCCGCTCGACCGAGCCGGACCCCGCGGCGGCCGCCCACACCGCACCACCGCCACTGGCCAGCGCCCCCGGCCGGCCGCCAAGGCGCACGACGTGCAGCGCCTGCCCGGTGTCCGGGTCAAGCTGCGTGACCGTGCCGTCGCCCCCGCCGGCCAGCCAAAGCCGGTCGCCGGCGGACACCACGTCGGTCGGGCTCCCCTCCAGCGCGATCGTCCGGGCGACGCTGTCCGTCGCGGGATCGATCCCCGACAGGGTGTGGTCGCGACCGTCGAGCACCCACATCTTGCCGCCCGCGGCCGCGAGCCTCCCCGGACTCGTGCCGACGGGTATCGCCGCCACCGGCCTGCGTCGGCTCGGATCGACCCGTTCGACCAACCCCGCGCCGGGCTCGGCGACCCACAGGGCGCCGAACGCGGGCGTCACTTCGGCCGCGCTCGCCCGCAGCGCGACGCTCGCCGTCGGCGGGCCGCCCCCGGTTGGGACCTGCGCGAGCCGATGCGCGCTGTGCAGACCGCTCCCCCCGGCCGACGGGTCGACGACGGTCAGCGTCACCGCCAACGCGAGCACCGCTGCTGCGGCGACCCCCACCGCCGCGACGCGGAGCCGCGCCACACGACTGCTGGCGACCTGCGATTCGGGTCGCCGAGCGACGTCGGAGGGGTCGTCCGACGGGGGGGACCGGCGTTGCTGCGGCCGCAGCTCGAGCGCCGGGTCCTGGGTCAGGATCGCGCGCTCGAGCTCCTTCAGTTCGGGCCCGGGCTCGAGCGCCAACTCCTCCACCAGACGCTTGCGGCCCGCCCGGTATGCCTCGAGCGCATCGGCCTGGCGCCCTGAGCGGTACAGCGCCAGCATCAGCTGCGCACGCCGCCGCTCACGGAATGGCTCTTCGCTGACCAGCGATTCGAGCTCGGGGCACAGCGCCGTGTGCCGGGCCAGCGCCAACTCGGCTTCGATCCGGTCCTCGACGAGCGCCAGCCGCAGCTGTTCGAGCCGGTGCAGCTCGTGCGGCGCCGACTGCCAGGGCTCGAGTCCGTCGAGGACCGGGCCGCGCCACAGCGCCTCGGCTTCCCTCAGCAGCTCCACCGCCGAGCCGAACTCCTGCTGCTCCAGCGCCAGGCGCCCATTGGCCGACAGTCGCTCGAACGTCTGTGCGTCGAGCTCGCCGTCGTGCACCTGGAGCACGTATCCCGGCTGACGCGCTAGCAGCCGCCCTTCGGTCCCGGTCGCGGCGAGCGCACCCCGCAGCCGCGAGATCTGGACCCGGAGCATCCGATCGGCCGAATCGGCCAGTTGGTCGGCCAGCAACTCCTCGATCAGTCGCTCGCGCGACACGACCAGGTTCGGATGGCACAGCAGTACCGCGAGCAGCGCTCGCTGCCGCCGGCCGGAGATTTGCACCAGCTCACCGTCGCTGCGGACCTCCAGCGGTCCAAGAATCCCGAACTGCAAGCGATCGCCCAACGCTGCCTCCGGTCGCACCCGCGGCAACTGTGCCGCTCCGGGAGTCTCCCGTACCAGCGTCGGTTTGACCAGTGGCAACCGGAGATTTGGATATTGAAGCCGGATTGAAATGCCCCCGTCGCACACTCGCTTTCAACAGCGACGGGGAGGACGAGACGATGAGGGCAAGGTTGAGTGGGCTACTTGCGGCGGCGATCGTGTGCGCGCTGGCCGGCTGGTCACCGGCGCTGGCCGACGCGCAGTATCCGTACACCCTGGTCGACCCGGGGACGTTCGGCGGCCCGCACAGCGAGTTGAACCTGCCCGGCTTCCCGATCACCCCGGCGGGGGCGCTGATCGGTTCGGCCGACACCTCGATCGCGGATACCGACTTCCCCCACGTGAACCCGTTCGCGGTGTCGTTCCCCGACCCTGACATCGCCCACGCGTTCTCCTGGCACGACGGTCGCCTGCACGACCTCGGCGCGCTGCCCGGCAACAACAGCAGCGCCGTGTTCCAGGTGGACCAGCACGGCGTCGGGGTCGGACTGTCCGAGACCGGTGCCATGGACCCGTTGACGGGGTGGCCCGCGGTGCACGCCGTCGTCTTCGTGGACGGCCGCGTGATCGACATCGGCACGCTACCCGGCGGGTATGAGAGCCAGGCCGTGGCGATCGACGGTCATGGGCTGGTATCCGGATTCGGCTCGAACGGCACCCCTGATCCGTTCGCCTCCGACTTCTTCGGGCCCACGGACTGGAGAACGCAGGTGCGGACGTTCGTCTGGCACGACGGCGTCATGCGCGACATCGGCACGCTCGGCGGCCCCGATACATTGATGAACGCGGCCAACGCCTCCGGTCAGATCGCGGGCCAGTCGTTCACGAGCTCTGAGGTCAACCCCTCCACGGGATATCCCAACCTCGATCCCTTCCTGTGGACTCGGGGCCACATGCGCGATCTTGGTTCGCTGGGCGGCGCGCAGGGCACCGCCAACTGGCTGAACGATCGCGGCGAGGTCGTCGGGCTGAGCGATCTGCCGGGCGACCAGGCTCTTCACGCCTTTGTGTCGCGCGGCGGGCGGCTGCGTGACCTCGGCACGCTCGGGGGCGACTTCAGCGGAGCCAACTACGTCAGCGATTCAGGCGACATCACCGGCTTCTCGACACTCCGAGGAAATCACAGCTTTGACGGCGTCCTCTGGCACCACGGAAGAAAGATCGACCTGCCGCCGGTAGGAGGCGTCCCCAACGCATTCGGCAACGCCGTCAACGACCTCGGTCAGGTCGTCGGCGAGGAGGACAACGGCGACTTCAACAAGGTCATCGCCGCCCTCTGGGCCGGTGGACACGGCTACGACCTGAACACGCTGGTGGCGCCGCACTCGCTGCAGATGATCAGCGCCGACTACATCGACGACCGGGGCGATATCGCCGGCCAGAGCGTCGGGCCCGACGGCACCGAGGGGACGTACCTGCTGATCCGTAATCCGACGGTACCGCTGCCGCGGGCCGCAACCGCAGTGGCAGCCCGTGCCCGGCCACGCGCAGCGACTCGGCACCGGGTCACGATCGCTCGCGTCCGGTCGTTGCGGCTGAGCCACCTGCGCTGAGGACAGCCGGGCGGCACGCTGCTATCGCGAGGACCGGCGGATCGTGACCGTCGTCGTGTAGACCTTCGTGCCTGCCAGCTGCGCCTGGAGGGTGTCCTGCTGGTACGGGTTGGCCGGACCGAGCGGAACTTCGAGCTTGAGCCGGCGACCGCGCCGGGCGCTCAGCACGACCGTATGCCGCGCGACCTGGCCTCCTGACAGCTCGACGGCATAACGCGCGCCACGCTTGTAGACGGGCGGCGTGAGGATGGTGGCCGAGCCGCTGCCGGCCAGCGAGAAGCTCGATCGGCTCGCGTTCTTCAGGGTGGAGAACTCGCGTGCCTTGCGGTGCATGCTCACCGTCCAGCCGTAGACCGAGTACCGGTCGTCGGCGCTGGAATATGTGAACGGGGACGGGTTGCGCGCCGGGTGCGCGAAGTCGGCCATGATCTTGTCGATCGACCACTGCAGATCCCGCGTCCAGTACGGCCAGGAGTGCGTCCCGGGTCCGTAGGCATCGAAGTAGGCCGGGATCCCCAACGAGTTCAGCCGGTTCTGGAAGTCCTGGTTGTCGCGCGAGACGAGTCCCTCGATCCCGGTGCCGCCGAGAATCGACGCCACGTTGTCGAACGGACCCGGCAGCCCGTTGCCCCAGTACATGTACATGCGCGTCCAGCGGAGGTTCTCGGCCAGGGTCGCCGGGTCGTGAGCGGCCCAGTTGATGCCGTCGGTCACCGGGTTTCCGAAGAACGTATTGGGGGGCACGCCGTCCAGGGCGACCTCGGTGGCGTTGATGATCCCGAGCGCGCCGAGACGGGCGTCGGCCTCATGGTAGATGTCGGGCGCGGCCGAGTAACCCAGCGCGACACTGAACAGATCCGGGTGGCGAGCGGCGTAGCTCATCGAGCAGAAGCCGCCCTGCGACAGCCCCGCGATCGCCCGCGCGGACCGCGTCGCGGTCGTCCGCAGGTTGGAATCGATCCACGGAATCACCTGGTCGATATGGAACTTCTCCCAGCTTTGGGCGCCGTTCGGCCAGTTCGAGCACCAGCCCCCACCGCCGTCGTTCAGCGCGATGTCCGGCATCACGGTGATCAGCTGCCGGTTGCCGATCACCTTCTCCGCGTTCCCCTGGACCGTCCAATCCGACGCCCCGCCGCTGGTCCCGTGCAGCAGGTAGAAGACCGGATAGCGCCGGCGCGGATGCGCCGCGTAGCCGGGCGGCAGCAGGACGTAGACCGAAGCCAGACTTGGAAGCGCGGCTGTCCTGAGGTTCACCGCGACGAGCCGCGGATCGATCCGCTTGACCGCGGTCACGTGTAGGCCGTCGCCATCGTGGAAGGTCAGTGCCCCGGCCGCCGGCGCGCTCGCCAAACCGGCGATCAGGACAGCAGCGCAGATCAGTCGTCTCATCAGGCCGTAGCGCTATGCCTGGCTCATCGGAGCCGAGACGGGAGGGACCAACCCCGCGACGATCGCTGCCGCCGAAGCCGCGGCCGATCCCTGGATCGTTCCCAGCAGTTCACGATGCCTTAAAGATTCGGCCTTACGCTTGCGCGCGCCCCGGCGGAGCAGCCGGTACGGAACGAGCAACAACCCCCACGTGAGGTACCAGACGGTGACGAAGATCCAAGCCAACACGACGAGCGCAACGGCCAGCACCGTGATCGCGCACATCGCCGCGCCGGTGTTCGCGCGGCGACGCGTGCGCATGATGCGCTGCGCCGACCCCGCGTAGCTCATCGGCGCGTTGATGATCACATCCTCGCTAGCCAAGCGAGCCGGTGCCCGCGTCGGTGTGCTCATGTCCATCTCCCCGTGGAGGCAGGCCCTCGTCACGCGTACCGTAGCCCGGTCGGCCGAGCACATCAAGACCCCGCCCGGCTTGTTGGAGGACAGAAGGCTTTGAAGAACCGCTTCGGGGGCGAGGGCGTCCTGCCGAAGGGCCTCCCAGCGGCGGCCGTCGTCGCGGTCCTGCTCGGATGTCTCGCGGGAGCTGCGACGGCCCCCTCGGACCCAGATCACCGACCGACGGTTGCTTCGCCAGGGCCGGCGATTTCGCTGCGGGCGATTCCGGCTGTCCTAGCGGCCGCGCCCGGCTGGCCGGACTCCGGCGCGCCCGCCGGGCCACAGGCTCGGAAGGTTGCGCTGGCCGGACAGCCACTACACGTCAAAGGCAACCGCGTCCTCTACGGTGACGGTCGCCCGTTCATCCCCTACGGCATTTCATTGGTGGGCGGTCCGGAGCAGTGGCGATGGGCTCGGTTCGCATCGGCTATCACCGCTCAGATAGAAGCCTCCGCGCAGTGGGGCGCAAATACGGTCAGGGTGCAGGCGGCCCCAGCCAACCTGTTTGCCGACCCGACTCCGGGCCTGGGGTACAACGCACCGTTCCAACGCGAACTGCAGCGCGAGGCCGATCTGGCCAGAAGCTTGGGCATGCGATTCGTGCTCAACGACCAAGCGCAGTTCACGGTCGTCGAGCGAAGTCCGACCGAGCTGGACGTTCGCTTTTGGCAGGTCGAGGCCAAACAGTTCGCCCATCAGCCAAACGTCATGTTTGATGCGTTCAATGAGCCTTCGCTCAGCCGTCGGGGGAGAAGGAAGCTGAAGGCAAGCCCCGGCTGGGTGTGGTCGATGTGGCAGCGGGGCGGGTACAACGCCGGCATCCACTACGTGGGGATGCAGACCCTCGTGACGGCGATACGGAAGGAGGCTGACAACATCATTTGGGTTGAAGGACCTCGTGTTGCCACCAGCCTGGCCGAGCTGCCGCGCTACCCGATCAGGGGCAGGAACCTCGTCTACTCGATCCATCATCCCGCGCTGGTGCCGTCCGAATGGGGGCAGCTGTTCGCGAAGGTCGCCGGCACCTATCCGGTAGTGGACGGTGAGTGGTCACAGTACGCCGGGCATGCCAGATTGGAGTGCAACTCTCGGGCCTATGCCGTCGTACCCACCTTCTTGAGCTTCTTGCTCCGGCGTCGTATCGGTCTAATCGCCTGGGGGCCGCAACGTGGCGTGCTGCTGCAAGACCCCAGCCGTAGAGAGCCGACGAACATACTCACGTCGAAGAACCTCGAAACGGCCGCTGGTCTTCTGTCCCTGAGGCCGAGTGAACTCCGGCCCGGCTATCGATGTGATGCCGCCCATCTCGGCGAAGGCAGTGGCCACCTGGTCTTTGAGGCCTTCAGAAAATACGCTCGGATCAAGTAAGGATTTCTACCGGGCGGGTAACGCGGCGAGCCCGGTCAGCAACGATCTGAGCAGATGGGCGTAGGCGGCGTCGATGTCGACCGCGTCGCCACCCAGCAGCCATTCGAGCGCGATTCCGCGGAGGGCGCCGATCGTGAACGTCGTCACGGCGCCGTGGTCGAGGGCCGGATCGACTTGGCCATTGGCGATCGCCGCGTCCCACCACGGCCGCGTGCGAAGCAGCCAGCGCTGGTGCAGCAGCGCGAACGCCTCGAGGCCAAGGGCCGGATTGAGGGCTTCGGCCTGCAGGCGGAAGAGCAGACGCGCCCTCTCGGGCTGCTCGGTGAGGAAGCGACGGTGGGCATCGACCAGGACTCCCAGGGCTTGCAGCGGGTCCGTCGGCGCTGCTTCGGGAAACATCTGCGTCTCGAGCTCGGCGACGAGCTGCTCGATGACCGCGTGCAGCAGCTTCTCCTTGGTGGTGAAGTGGAAGTTGACGAGCCCGCGGCTGACGCCGGCCTCCTCGCCGATCGCGGCCACAGTGCTGGCCGCATAGCCGTTGTCCGCGAACAGGACGGCGGCGGCGGCGATCAAGCGCCGTCGCGTCGCCGCGGCCTGCTCGGTCCGTTTGTTGGAACGGTCGAGTAGCGAGCCCTCACTGGTCATGCGCGAAATCATAACCTTCTCGTTGGCTGAACGCTTGACAAGCGAGATAGGGTGTGCGGGTGGCTCGAACCGAGGTACCGCCCACCCCCGAGCAGGAGAGAGACAGGGAGACGATGACCAGCACCCGCATCCATATCCGCCCATTCCGGCTGGTCGCACTGGCCGCGCTCGTCCTCACGATGATGGTCGCCGGCGGAGCCTCCGCCGCCCGGGCGGCAGGGGGCAACAACGACCCGTCGTGCCGGCCCACCGCACAACACCCGAACCCGGTCATATTCCTGCACGGCCTCGGCGCAACCTACTACGAAGACCTCAACTTCCTGCAGTCAGACGTGGCGGGTCAGGGCTATTGCACGTTCAGCCAAACCTACGGCGCATACGCCGGCTTCCCCTACGTCGGCGGCCTGCGACCCGTGGCGGACTCCGCCACCGAGATCAAGACGTTCATCCTGGGCGTGCTCGCCGAGACCGGCGCCGCCAAGGTCGACATCGTCGGGCACTCGGAGGGAGCTTTCCAGTCGCTCTACGTGACCAAGACGCAGGGCATCTCCAGCCACGTCGACAAGGTCGTTGCGATTGCCCCGCCGACCCATGGCACGACCTTCGCCGGGCTCTACAACCTCGCCTATATCTTCGGGCAGTCAGAACGAGCGCTGGTCGGTCAGGCACTGTCGGCGTTCGGTTGTCCCGCCTGCTCTGACCTCGGCACCGGCGGCTCCGCCGTCGCGACACTCGACAACGGACCGATCGCGCAGTCCGGCGTCGGCTACACGATCATCACCTCGCGCTACGACGAACTCGTCACGCCCACCGCCACCGCTTTCGTCAACGAGTCCGGCGTCAAGAACGAATACGTCCAGGACACCTGCCCATTCGACCCAGTCGGGCACATCGGCGAGGCCTATGACCTCAACGTCTGGCACCTCGTCGAGAACGCGCTCGACCCCGCGAACGCCAAGAGCTTCATCTGCAGCATCGGATCACCCGGCTGACGGGCTGTACAGGAGATCCAGTGTGTCGGTCGAGCCTGACCAGCGCAGGGTGAAGCGCCAGCACCCTGGCGAGGGAAGGTTGATGATTGACGGACCTGGACCTCCCATGACCGAGCGGGCGACCGCGGCGCCCAGCGACCCCGATCCCGATAGCCGTTGCGCCTCGATGCTCAGATCGTGTCCGTCGGTGGCACTGCGGGAGACCCACAGGATCTTGTTGTTGTGATCGGCCGCCGGCGGTGAACTGAGGGAACGGGCACCGAACAGGATCGCCACGATCCTTCCGGATCTGCCCAGCACGTAGGTGGTCCGCGGCCGCGGCTCGCTGAAACCGGCTCGAGCCCAAGCCGGCAGCACGCCATCGCGTAGCTCCGACGTGCACGCTTGGGTTGATCCGGCCACGGCCTGGCGATTGGAGTTAGACGCCGACGGTTGGTGGCGCGCGGCGAGCACGAGTGCGCCGGCGGCCACCGCGACCGCAACCACGGTGGCCAACGAGATCGCCACGGCGCCCGACGGCAGCCAACGGACAGGCGAGCGGCGGGTGGCGGGCTGACGTGCTTCGGACGGCCCCGGCCAAGTCGGTGGCTGAACTTCGAGCTCCCGGGCGCGCTGATCCAGCACGCGACGCAGGCGATCCTCCAAGTCCTCTGGTGAAACGTTCAAGGCTGTACCTCCGTCCGGAGACGACCGAGTGCGCGTGAAGCCAGCGACTTGACGGTCCCGGGCCTGCACCCGAGCGCTCGAGCGATGTCGCTCTCGGACCACCCGCCCCAGTAGCGGGTCACGATCACGACGCGCTGGCGATACGGCAACCGGCCGACCGCGTCAAGCAGTCCGCGATCGACGGTGTCGATGCCGGCGCGCTGGTGCGCGAGCAGCGTCACGCGGTCTCGCTGGCGCCGCTCGTCCCGCTGCCATGATCGGGCCCGGTTCACCACCGCCCGTCGGAGGTAGCCGCCCGCCGAGTCGACTCGCTCAAACGAGCGGTACACGCCCGACATCGCGTCCTGGACCACATCCTCCGCGCCCGCGCGCGAGCCGGTCAGGAGCCAGGCCAGCCGAACCGCCCGCTCGTACTCGCGGCGATAGAAGTCCTCAAACCGCTCGACGGCCGGTTCCGGTAGCTGCGAGACATCCCCGTGCCGGGGGGTCTGATTCACGCTCATACGACTCCCGAGCTGAGCGAAAGGTTCCACCCGGCTATTCAGACGGGTTTGCGCGGGGCGGTCTCGGCGGGATCTCGCTCGGCCAGCCAGGCGGCCGCCTCGGCCAGCGCGGCGACGTGATCGAGCGGCGGTGTCGCCTCGAGCAGTAGGGCGAGATCGTCAATGGCGAGCACGGCCACGGTCTCGTCGCGCAGAACGCACTCGGGCCAGAGCTGGGAATCCAGCGCGGCGATGATCCGCTCGGCGTGCGCCAGCCACCGGCCCGCGCTGTCCGGGGCCACTTCGGCGGCGTAGCGCGCCACGAACCACAACGCGAACGCCTCGAGTGGCTGGACGCTGGGCCGGCGCATCAGCTCCAGCGCATCGGTCAGCGCGACATGGGTGATCTCGCGATCGCGCGCCGACTCCGCCAGCAGCCGCGTCCCCACGGCGCTCGCGAGCATGAATTCGTGTCCGACCGCCTCGGCCTTCTCGGCACTCAAAGCGGCGTGCTCGCAGGCGCCGTCCAGCTGCCCGTCCACGTACGCGTCGAGCGCGAGGAAGTAGTGGATCCAGCCGAGCGCACGGGGGCCGGTCGCGGGCGTGATCAAGGCGAGCAACTCGGGCCTGAGGCGTCTCATCTCGTCGCGATCGCGCTGGTTGAGCGCCTGACCGAAGAGGTTGCCGGTCGCCATCGCCAGCGCGTCGTTGTCGCCGATCTCGGCGGCGCGGTCCGCCAGGCGCCGGTGCCAGACCTTCGCACTCGGGCTGTAGTCCAGGAACGCGACGGCACGGAGCAGCGCGACCTCCTCCTCGCCGGTCAGCGAGAACTGCCGGAGCACGCGTTCGGCCAGCTCCTGGCTCTCCTGCCGGAGCATCGACGCGAGCCAGAGCGGCCGCAGCCCCAGCGCCAGCGCGATCCCCGATTCCTCGTCGCCGGTGTCGAGCGCGTCCTCGAGCGCGGCGCGGAGGTTGGCATGATCTGAGCGCAGCGGAGCCGCTAGATCGCCGGGCGCGCCGCCGTCGTCGAACGCCTTGCGTGTACTGGCCACGTGGGCGGCGAAGTAGTGGCGGTGGCGCGAGCGCGCCTCCGCGACCTGATCGCTGGCCCGGAGCTCGTCCAGCGAGAAGGCGCGCACGAGCTCGAGTAGCTCGAAGCGGCCGTCCGCGGACTGCCGCCGGACCAGGCTGGCCTCGAGCAGCTCGTCCGTCTGCCGGACCACCGGCATGCCGGCCACGTCCTCAAGAGCCGAGAGCGAGAAGCCGCCCAGGAACACGGCGGCCGCGCGCAGCACCTCACGCGCCGCCGGGGCGAGCAGGTCGTAGCTCCACCTGATCGTGGCCTGGAGCGTCTGCTGGCGGTCCGGAAGATCCCGCAGCGCGTGCTCGCCGATCAGGAGCGGCTCGGCCAGCTGGTCGGCGATCTGCGCCGGACTGAGTGAATGAGACCGGGAAGCCGCAAGCTCGATCGCCAGAGGCAGGCCGTCGAGCGCCCGGCAGATCTGCGCCACGGTCCGTGTCGCGGCGGGGTCGATCTCGAGCTTGCGGTTGGCTGCCGTCGCGCATTGGAGGAACATCTGCACCGCCGGACTCTCCGACAGTTCCCCCTCGCTGTCTCCTTCCGGCAGCTCGAGAGGCTCGACTTCGAACGTCTGCTCGCCGCGGATCCGCAATGCGGTCCGGCTCGAGATCAGCACGCGGAGCTTCGGGGCCAGGGACAGGAGCTCCGCGATCAGAGCTGCGGCGGCCAATAGATGCTCGAAGTTGTCGACCACCACCAGCAGCTCCTGCTCGCGCAGGTAGCTCGGGAGGCCGTCAGCGCTCGGTCCATCCGATCCGTCGCGCTGTCCCAGAGCTGTCGCGATCTCGGCCGCCACCAGCGCCGGATCGGTGATCCGCTCCAGGCGCACGAACACCGCGCCGTCCACATAATCCGCCTCCCGGCGGCGAGCCAGCTCGATCAGCAGGCGGGTCTTGCCGACTCCGCCCGGGCCGGTCAACGTGATGATCCGGACATCGGGGTCCGCCATCAGCTCGCTCAGCACGGTCAGCTCGCGCTCGCGCCCGATCAGCCGGGTCGACGGTCGCGGCAGGTGGGAGGCCGGGCGGGCTGCCACCGCGGGCTTCTCGACGTGCTCGGGCGCTGACACGATCAGCGCCGGGTCGCGGTCGAGGATCTGTTGCTGGCGCCGCGCCAGCGGCTCGCCTGGCTCCAGGCCGAGCTCCGCCGAGAGCAGACGGCGCGCCCGCTGGTAAGCCTCGAGCGCATCGGCCTGGCGCCCCGTGCGATAGAGCGCCAGCATCAGCTGGCCCCACAGCCGCTCCTCGAATGGATGTTCCGCCGCGAGCCGCTCGAGCTCCGCCACCAGCTCCCCGGCCCCGCCGGCGGCGAGCTCGACATCGAGCCGTTGCAGGATCGCCTGCAGACGCTTCTCCTCGAGCGTCCGGCGCCACTGCGCGACGCTGCCTTCGGAGGCCACATCGCATAGCGGCTCGCCGCGGAACAGGCCGAGCGCTTCGCTCAGCAGCGATGCCGCCCGGCCGGGGTCCGTCCTGGCCGCTTCGACCAACGACTCGAACTGCCACACATCGAGCTCGAAGCTGCCTGCGCGCAGGGCGTAACCGGACGCGTCCAGCACCAATAGTCCGCCGAGCAGGCGGCGCAGCTTCGACAGGTGCACGTGCAGTGCCGACACGGCACTCGCGGGCGGAGACTCGCCCCACAGCTCATCGATCAGGCGGTCGCGGGAGACCGCGACGCCCCCACCGAGGACGAGCAACGCCAACAGGGAGCGCTGGCGACCGCTGGGCAGCGGCACGCCTACGCCGTCCCGCTCAAGCACGAGCGGACCAAGGACCCCGAAGCGACAAGCGTCACCGGCCACCCCTGAACAGACTACCCGCCCCCCAAACGCGAGGACCAGCAGCGCTTTGGCGGTTCTTTGGTCCGGCTTCGGCGAGACCCCTCATGGTTCGGCACATCGAATCCACGTCGGAGAGAAGGGACAAAGCAGTGGGACTCCCCAGCAAGATGCGTGAGCTCGGCGTGCCGTGCAAAGCCGTGATCGTGCGGACCCAGCCACTGGGGATGCGCAATCCAAACGGCGACGACATGTATGCGTTCGCGCTGACCATCCTGGCCGAGGGGCGACCCCCGTACCAGATCCAGGTCGGCAATCCGGTGCCGGCGGCGGCCCTGCCGTTGCTCTATCCGGGAAACACCCTGCCGGCCAAGCGCATGCCCGACGGCGACGATCGTGAGCTCGTGATCGATTGGGAGGTGGCACTGGCGCAGTTCACAACCACGGCCGCCTGACCGGCGGCGTTCGATCTTCCACGGCGGCGGGCTGCCGCCGGGGCGCAGCACACAACCAACAACACACATCGATTCCCAGGGGGAAAACAATGGTTCTAGTTACTGGCAACGTGAAGGTCTGGCTGGCCGGAATGGTGGCGTCACTGGCGATCTTCGCCGTCATCTACTTCACCGTGATCCAGCCGAGCACGAACACGGCCAACCAGGCGTTGAAGACCGGCCTGCAGCAGTCTCAGCAGGTCATCAATCAGGCCCAGAAGCAGCTCAGCACCGCGAGCGGTCAGGCCGGCATCACCAGCCAGGCGCACCAGCAGCTCAGCAAAGCGGCGAAGCTCACCAGCTGCGTTTCGGCGGCCGGCACCGACCCGAGCAAGCTCCAGGCCTGCCAGGTCAAGTACGCCAACTAGTCATCAGCAGCGCAAAGCCTGAGATCGGGATTCCTGATCTGACCTGGGGGCACCAGGGGGCGCAGGGGCACAGGGGGCACCAAACCGGGGCCTGACCCACCAGCGGCCCGCGAGGCGAAAGACGCCGAGCGGGCCGCTGTCATGTGGCGGATCGAGGCCACTACGCCTATATAGTTCAGCCCGGCCGTACGGCCTAGGTCGGGAACGCGGCGAGATCGCATGCCTTTTCAAGGAGGTCAACGTGTTTGGACACGGTTGGGTGGCGGGCGGTAGGCGGCGTAGAGCGAAAGGAGCCGTCCCTCGGCAGCGAGGGGCGCAGCGCAATCTCGCCGTCGCTCTGGCCGTGATCGGATGCGTCGGATGGCTGGCTTTCGCCTTCAGTGGCATCGCCGCGGCATCGACCCATAAGACCTACAAGACCAAGATCAGCTTCAAACGAAGCGGTTCGAAGCTCGTAGGCAAGCTCAGCTCCTCGAAGGCGACCTGCCTGAAGAAGCGCCTCGTCTACGGCGTCTACTCGAGCCCATTGTTCGCCGGGGGGAACCTGGCCGACGTGCACACCGATGGGCACGGACACTTCACGCTCAGCCTGGCGGCCGTTCCCGCGGGAACATGGAAGGTGAGGATCTTGACGTCCGCCAAGCCCATGGGCGGCCACAACACCTGCGGCGGGTCGAGCAAGGCGACGACCCTCACGATCTAGGCCCGCGGCGAGCGGATCAGGGAAAGTAGGCGACCGCTTCGAAGCCCCAGGTGTCGGCGAGCCATCCGGGCACGAAGTCGTCGATCGCGCGCTCCAGCTCGGTGCCCGCCACCTCATCGACCACCCACCACGACGCCACGGCGTCGGTACCGGCTGGAGAACGATCGTCCGGAGGATCGATGTAGACGCACCCGAGCAGCTGCGTCTCGCCCTCGTCAAGGACGGCGTAGTTGAACGTCTCGTGGGCGGCGATCTCAGCCTCGTGACGCGCCAGGTCTTCCTTGTCCGCCTGGTAGCTCATCGTGGCCGGCGGCCAGCCCCAACTATCGCCATATTTCGCCCACAAGCGCTCGCGCGACCCCATCACGGCCGGGTAGTCGATGTCCACGTCCGACTCACGTATCGGGCGCAGGTGGTGACCCGTCGCCAGCTCGACGCGCGTGGGATGTGCGAACTGTTCGCTAAGCCATGCCATCAGGACGGACCCGTCAGAACGCGCCGGCGTACGCGTTGAGCGCAGGTTGGCCGCCGAGGTGGGCGTAGAGGACACGTGAGCCCGGCTCGATTCCGCCTGACTGGACGAGGTCGATCAGCGCCGCCATCGACTTGCCTTCGTAGACCGGATCGGTGAGTACGCCCTCCAGCCGGGCGCAGAGACGGATCGCGTCGATCGTCTTGCGATCCGGTATTCCGTAGGTGCCGGCGTGCCAGTCCTCGAGCAGAACGATCTCCTCGTCACGCAGATCGCGCCCGAGGCCGATCTTCTCAGCGGTCGCCCTGGCGATCCGGGCGATCTGTTGCCACGTCTGGTCGACCGTGGCCGAACCGTCGATGCCAAGGATGCGGCGTCCCTTTCCCTCGTCGGCGAAGCCGGCGATCATTCCTGCTTGGGTCGAGCCGGTGACCGAACAGACGACGATCACATCGAAGAAGACACCAAGGTCTCGCTCCTGAGCTTGCACCTCCCGTGCCCACCGCGCGAATCCCAGGCCCCCCAGCGGATGGTCCGACGCGCCCGCCGGCACCGCGTATGGCGTGCCGCCCTGCGCTTTGACCGAGTCCAGCGCCTGCGCCCAACTCTCGCGGATTCCGATGTCGAAGCCTCCCGGGGAGAGGCGAACGTCGGCATCCATGATCCGCGAAAGGAGAATGTTGCCGACCTTGTCGTAGACAACGTCGGGCCAGTCCACCCAGTGCTCCTGCACCAGGACGCATCCCAACCCCAGCCGCGCCGCTACCGCGGCGACCTGACGAGTGTGGTTCGACTGAACCCCGCCGATCGAAACCAGCGTGTCGCAACCCGTAGCCAGCGCATCAGCCACGAGGTACTCGAGCTTACGCACCTTGTTACCGCCGTAGGCCAATCCGGAATTGCAGTCCTCCCGTTTCGCCCAAACTTCGACCTGCCCACCGAGGTACTCACTCAGCCGGTCAAACCGGTGCACCGGCGAGGGCCCGAACAGGAGCGGCACGCGATCGAAACCGTCCAGACTCATCCGCCAGCCTCGGCTTCCCGGGCTGCCATAGGTATCAGCTTGACTCCGGCCGCAGCACATCCATAGCCTACGCCGATGGCTGCGATCGATACCGGCACGCAAGACCTTCTGGTGCGCGTCGAGGACGGTGTGGCCGTCCTGACGATGAACCGCCCCGAGCGCCGCAACGCGCTCTCGCTGGCGATGCTCGAGGCGCTCGGCCGGGCGCTCGAGGACGCTGAGGCCGACGACGACATCGCGTGCGTCGTGCTCACCGGGGCGGGCGGCGCGTTCTGCGCGGGCGGCGACGTCAAGGCGATGGCCGAGAGCAACGGCGCGACCATGGACTACGACGCGCGTGTCGCGATTCAGCGCCGCAGCCAACGCGCTACCTCTGGTCGCTTGCACGCGATGCCCAAGCCGACGATCGCCGCGCTCCCCGGCGCCGCGGCCGGGGCGGGGCTCGCGCTTGCGCTCGCGTGCGACCTGCGCATCGCCGCGCGGAGCGCCGTGCTCACCACCGCCTTCGCGCGGGTCGGCCTGGCCGGCGATTACGGCGGCACCTGGTTCCTCACGCGGCTCGTCGGCCCGGCGCGCGCCCGCGAGCTCTACTTCCTCTCCGAGCGGCTCTCGGCCCAGGAGGCGGAGCGACTCGGGATCGTCAATCGAGTCGTCGACGACGAGCGCCTTGAGCAGGAGGCGCTCGCGCTCGCGGCGCGGCTCGCGGCCGGACCGCGTATCGCGCTCGGCTACATGAAGGAGAACCTCAACCGTGCCGAGAACGGCGATGAACTCGGCGAGTGCATGGACCTCGAGGCCACCCACCACCTGCGCACCGCGCTCACCGAGGACCACCGCGAGGCCGCCACCGCCTTCGCAGAGAAACGCCAGCCCACGTTCCGCGGGAAATAGCTAAGCCCGCGTCGTCATCTGTCTTCGGCGAGCCCAAGCCGTGTGACGTGGGCGGCGGCTTCGCCGCGAGTGCGAACGCCGAGCTTGCGAAGAATCGACGAGACGTGGTGGTCGATCGTCCTCTGGGAGACGATCAAGCGGTTGGCGATCTCGGCGTTGCGAAGGCCCTCGGCCAGCAGCGGTAGGACGTCCAGCTCTCTGGCCGTCAGGCCGTCAGGGTTGGCGCGTGTCCGCGCGCGCGGTCCCCGCGGCAGTCCGCGCGCACCGCGCTCACGCAGGCGCAGAGCGGCGATCGCCACCGCCGGCTGAGCGCCCAGCGCTCGCAACTCGTTGTGAGCACGACGCAGGGCAGCTTCGTCGTCGGCGTCGAGCAGCGCAAGCGCGGCCTCGTAGGGGCAGCCGTGCTCGCGCCAGAACTGCTCTGCCTGCTCCCACTCCCCGGCGATCTGCAGCCGGTGCACCTCGTCAGCGCCGGACGGCGCCTCGTGCAGCAGTCCGGCTCGCCAGCGCCAGCACGCCAGCTCGCCGACGAAGGACGGCTCGCCCAGGTCGACGGCGATCGCGAACGGCACCTCGGTCTCCGCCCTGATCGCCCCTGGTCTTCCCTCCAACCACGATGCCTCGGCGCGAGCGGCGGCGACCGGCGCGAGATATTGCAGCTCGCCCACCCGGTCGGCCAGCTCGAGCGCCTCGTCGAGCAGTGGCCAGCTTCCCGGGTCACCACGCCGAGCTCGCACCAGCGCAAGCACCAGGAGCCCGCTGTGACGGGGACCCAAGATCCCATCCAGTGGCCTGTCAAGGATCGATGCGGCGGCGTCAGCGGCGGCGGTCCAGTTTCCCTGGGCCAATTGCGATTCCGCCTGGCCCGCGAGCAGGTAACTCAGCCACGCGTCGAGCCCATGCTCACGGCAGTAGTTCGTACCGGCTTGGTTGTAGCGATCATGAAGCGTCCACTCGCGACGCCGGCTGTGCACCGCGCAAAGACTGAGATAGGCGCGTCCCGCCTCGATCGCGACACCTCCCCGCTCGGCGACTTCGATGCTGCGCTCGAGCTTCTCCGCGCCCGCTCGGCTCCCGCGGGAGAACTCGATGCTGCCGATATTGTTGAGCGCCCACGCCAACGCCTCCGCGTCGCCGACTTCCTCGGCCAGCGTCATCGCTCGTTGGCCCCATTCGACCGTCTCGTCGGCTTGGTCGGCTCTCATGAATAGTTCTGAGATCCCGGCGCAGGTGAGGGCGAGCTCCCGCCCCCCACCGAACTGCTCGAGCAGCGCGACCGCCTCGAGCCCAGCCGCCTTCGCTTCGTCCCCTCGGCCGACGCAGATGAGCAGGCCCAGTCGCCGGCGCTGGGTCTCTCCCTGCTTCACGACGTTGCCGTTGCGGCGATGGATCCGGAGCGCCTCATCCAACGCCTCGAGTGCCTGCTCGCGCATGTCGGTCAGGAAGCTCTCGTCGGCGAACCGCTCCAGAAGGACGGCTCGTCCTTCCGGGGAGAGGCCGTCGGCGAAGCGCAGCGCCCTGGCGTATTGATCCTGTGCCTCGCGGTGTGCACCGAGTAAGGCCGCCTGCTCGGCGGCAGCGGGGGCGTAGCGCAAGACGGATTCGCTGTCGCCGGCCGCCTCGGCATGGTGCGCCAGGCGGGCGAGATCGGCCCCGCCCACGGTGCGCTCAGCCAGGGCCACGATCGCGCGGCGATGCAGAGCCACAGCTCGGTCGGCCGGCAATGACCCCTCGATCGCCAGGCGTGCGAGTTCGTGCCGGAAGGCGACGCCGTCGCGCTCGGTCCGGAGGATGCCCGAGCTCACACACTCGTCGAGTGGTGCGAGTGCGCCCAGGACCAGCGCTTCCAAGAGCCACACCTCGGCCCGTCGCGGCACAACCGCCACGGCGTCCAGCAGGTCCCGCGCCGCCGGGCTGAGGCGCGCCACGCGGGCCAGCACCGCGTCTCGCACCGTCGCGGGCACCAGCTCGGTTTCCGCGGCCAGGGCCTCGGTCACGAAGAACGGATTGCCTGCGGTCCGCGCGTACAGCTCATCCGCGTCGAGCGCTGAGGACTGGGCGAGGTTGGCCACCGCCTCCCTCGAGAAGCCGACGAGCTCAAGACGCGTGACCCACGCGCCGCTCGGGAGCTCACCGAGCACCATTCGTAGCGGGTGGGCGCGGTGCAGCTGCTCCCCTCGGTAGCTGACCACCAGCAATACCGGAACTGTCTCGGCTCGACGGGCGACCAGCCGCACCACGTCGAGCGTCGCCTCATCCGCCCAATGAAGATCCTCCAGCACCAGAACCGTCGGCCTCGCCGATTCGAGCTCATGGAGCAGGGCAGCTGCAACATCGTGAGGTTTGCCGCCCTGCTCGACCTTGGCCTGAAGGTCGCCGACCGTCTCTCGGGCGACGTCGAGCAGCGGGCCGAGCGGGCGTGGCGTGAACAGCGGATCGCACGACGCCCACAGCACCCGGACCGGCGGCGGGATCTCGTCGCAGAAGCGCCGTAGCAGCACCGTCTTGCCAGTCCCGGCGTCCCCGCGCACTAGCACCAAGCGGCCGCGAGACTGCGCGCTCACGTCGGCCATCCAATCGCGAAGCCCCGCAAGCTCGTCTGAGCGCTCGAGGAGCTCGAGGGTTTGCGCTGAGGTGACCTTGCCGCGGAACGGCACGGGGGCATCATGCCCCCGCGCCGCTTGGCTTGCAACCGTCTGCGCCACGGTTCAGCTGGCCAACGGGTGACGCAGGCGTCGCCGGATCGCCAACACCGCGCCCGAGCCAAGCCCGAACAGCGCGAGCGCGCCGGCCGCATACCCCCACTGAAAGTCCGGCGACGACGGCGCTGCGGCGCGGGACGCAGAGAGCTGCACCTGAGCGCTCGGCGGAGATCCGGCGATCAGCTCGTGCGGGATCCTCGCGTAGGCGACCGATGATGCGCTCACCACGAGCACTACCGTCACCGCCGTCAACAGCCGCTTGACTGACTTGAACATGATTTTTCTCCCCTGCGTTGTTTGGTCGGGCACTAACGTTGCACTAGCTGTAGAAGTACGGGTCGAGCACCCGCACCTCGGTGATCTGGTCGACCGGCAGCTCGTTTCGAGCCGCGGTCTTGCGAACCGCTTCCGGAGTGGGCGCGTCGTACACGCAGAACGTCGCGCGCTTGTCCGCGCTCACGTAGGAATGGACCCAAGTGACGCCCTCTTCGGCGTTCCGCTGCACGACGGTGCGACATACCTCCGCGCCGCCGTTCGTGATCGGGATTTGCAATCCCTCGGGAAAGGTGCGCTGCACTACGTATCGCGGCATCTGTCCTCCTGGCTGTTGGTTCTGGGACACGAGACGAACCTACGAGCCGGCAAGGCATTCCGCATCGGCAGACCTGCCTATGTTGCAACTGGCCCTACCTATTCACGGCGCGCACCATCCGCACGCAAATGCCCCGTTAAGCTCCTTGGCGATGCGCCAACTCGCCTTTCTCGAGGCTGGACGGGTGGCCTGGCAAGAGGCCCCGGAGCCGCGGCTCTCAGACCCCGGCGGCGCGCTCGTGCGTCCGCTCGCGGTCGCGCGATGCGATCTCGACCAGCCGATGGCGACCCTGGGCTTCTTCCCTGGGCCTTACCCGCTCGGACACGAGACGGTGGCCGAGGTGATCGCGGTCGGAGACGAGGTCAGCTCGCGCCGCGTCGGCGAACGGGTCCTCGTTCCGTTTCAGGTCTCCTGCGGGGCGTGCGTGGCTTGTCGTGACGGGCGCTTCGGCGCGTGTCACACCTACCGCGCCCGAGCGGGGGCTGCCTTTGGCTTCGGTGAGGCGGGTGGAGGTCACGGCGGCGCCGTGGCGGACGTCCTTGCGGTTCCGGGCGCTGATCACCTGCTGCTGCCGGCTCCGGACGGCAGCGCCAGCGCCCTGTGCACGCTGCCCGACAACGCCTGCGACGCCTATCGTGCCGTCGGCCCCCAGCTCGCCGACCATCGGGGCGCCGAGGTGCTGATCGTGGGCGGCGCCGCCGCCTCGATCGGCCTGTACGCGGTGGTCTTCGCACGCGCCCTGGGCTCGCGTCGAGTGCGCTACGTCGACAGCGACGAGGAACGCTGCGCAGCGGCAGCCGCGCTTGGCGCCGAGGTGGAGCACAGGCAAGGCCCCTGGCCGCGGCGCTACGACCGCGCGCCGATCACGGTCGAAGCCAGCGGCGAGCTGGAGGGCCTGACCGCCGCGCTGCGCTCCACCGACGACTACGGGTTCTGCACGGCGGTGGCGATCCATTTCGCGCCGACGGTGCCGCTTCCGCTGCTTGAGATGTACACGCGCGGAATCACCTTCCACCTGTCGCGAGCCGATTCGCGCCGTCTTCTGCCCGTCGTGCTGGAGTTGTTCGCCGAGGGTCGCTTCGATCCGCTCGTGGTGCCGACCACGATCGTGCCGTGGGATCGAGCCGACGAGGCGTGGCTTGAACCCGCGACGAAGCTCGTGCTCGAGCGCGACTAGGTGTCAGGAGCTCGTCACGGTTAGGGAAGTCCCCCCGTTCGCGGTAATCGTGCTCGCCGCCACATATGGCGCGGTCAGGTGCGCGCTGGCGTTCAGGGTCAGCGTGCCGTTTGGCTCGTACCAGGCTCCGCCCGCGAACACGCTACTGCCATTGAGAGACGTGCTCGCCGTGCCCGCCTGCCAGTAGAGCAGACCGGCGTATGGGCCGCTTTGCATGGCCTGCAGTTGCGAGAGGTCCGCGCTGCCGTTGAGGACCACATTCCCCTGTGCGAAGTAGAGGAGCACGCCGGGGTCGGTGGTCCCGCCCGGCAGGGCCGGACAGCCCGCGCTGCCGTAGGGCCGGAGCCCCGAGCTGTTCAGCGTCCAGCTTGCCCGGAGCACGTACACCCCAGGTGCCACGCAGGCGGTAGCTCCGCCATTGACGTTGACCGCTTGCGTGTAGGTACCCGGCAGCAGCCGGTAGGTCTGTCCCTTGTTCAGGTTGCTCCCGCCCGGGCAGGCCGCGCCGGGGCAGGTTGCGCTGGGTGCGGTGGGCGCCGGCAGGCCAGCCAAGAGGTCGGCCGCGGCGGGTTGCTGCGTCTGCAGCGGACCGAAGATGCTGCTGAAGATGTCGACGTTGCCCTGGACGCCGCCCTGCACCGTGGTGCTGGAGGAACTGAGCGTGGAGCTACCGTTCAGGCACACGGCGCTAGCGCTCTTACCGTTGACGGCGACGCCACCGGCTGCGGTGATGGTCGCACCGGCGTTGAGCAGCAGGTTACAGTTCGCACTGCCCTGGCTGAGCGTCTGCAGCATCCCGGACGCGGCGG
Organism: uncultured Solirubrobacterales bacterium; assembly: GCA_963808605.1. GTDB lineage: Bacteria > Actinomycetota > Thermoleophilia > Solirubrobacterales > Solirubrobacteraceae > Palsa-465. Next base: position 9,608 of record CAWEGQ010000006.1, on the reverse strand, counting down.
GGACAGCCAGCCCAGGGTGTGGGTCGGCGACGGCAAATATCGTGCCGCCGAGTTGCGTCAGGCTCGGGACGGTGGTCGCGTCGACGGTGACGGTGACGCATTGCGTCGTGGCGTCATAGCTCTGGTTGCTTGCCAGGACCCAGCTCGAGGTCGCCGGATCGTGCCAGTACACCTGGCTACCGCCCTGCAGGTCGCAATCCGTGATCACGACGCTGCTGTAGGTGCTGCCGGGCGCGACCCAAGCGTCGAAGTAGGCGCCGGTGGCGTTGAAGCTGGGCGCGGTGCCCGGGTTGGCGTTATACAGCGCCGCGGCCAGGGTACCGCTGCCGCCGGAGCCGCCGAGGCTCACGCTGCCAGCGCTGCCCTGCCCGGTGCCGCCGGTGGTGGCCGCACCGGTGCTACTGACGCTCTCGCTCGACACAGCCACATTGGCCGGAGTAACGAAGAGCGGCTGGACATTGGAGGACCCACCCGGGGCAAGATTGACCACCGTCAGCTCCCGCGTGCCGGGCGTGGCGATGGACGCCGCCGGGATAGCGACCCCCAACTGCGTAAGATTAATGGGGCAGGGGAAGAATGTCCCGGTCGTCCCGCCCGGCGGAGTGAGCTGCACCTTCGACCATTGCTCGAAGTTCGTGCCCGTGATGCTGAGCAGATAGCGCTCACCAACGGGAAGGCCGGCCTTCACCGCCAGCGGCCCGATGTTGATGGTCGGAACCGGGTGGAAGGCGAAGAACGGCGGCGACAGCTCCAACACCCGATTGTCGGCGCTGTCGACGATGAAGACGTCCCGCGCAGAGTCCAGCGCCACGCCGACCGGCCCGTTCAGCCCGCTGAACGGCAGCGTCACCTGGCTGGTGGAACCGTTAGGCAACTCCAACACCCGGTTGTTGCCGGTGTCGGCAACGTAGACGTCACCGCCGGCGTCGACCGCCAATCCGGTCGGGTTCCTCAGTCCGGTGAACGGAAGCGTCATCTGGGTGCTGGACCCCGCCGGCAGCTCCAGCACCTCGTTGTTGAGTGAGTCGGTTGTGTAGACGTCACCGGCACTGTCCACCGCAACTCCCCACGGATCGCCTAGCCCGGTGAACGGCAGCGTCATCTGGCTGGTGGACCCAGCCGGCAGCTCCAACACCTGACGGCTGAAGGTGTCAGTCACGAACACGTCCCCCGCGCCGTCGACCGCGATGCCGACGGGGGTCCTCAGCCCGTTGAACGGCAACGGCGTGTCGCCGGTTGTCATGCGCGGCTGGTCCACCACCCGGCTGTTGTTGGTGTCGGTCACGAACAGGCCACCGGAGCTATCGACCGCGATCCCGACGGGGGAGAACAGCCCCGTGAACGGCTTCGTCACCTGGCTACCGGACCCACTCGGCAGGTCCACCACGCGGTTGTTGTCGGAGTCGGCGACGAAGACATCCCCCGCAGAGCTCACCGCCACGCCGGCCGGGTTGATCAGCCCGCTGAACGGCAGCGTCACCTCGGTCGCGTTTGTCGGCGGCGGAACCGGGGCTGGGCAGTTAGCGCCCGTTCCCGAGCTCACCTTGCCGTTGCTCCCACCGATCGCCCAGGCCGTACCGGGCACGAACCACAGTGCAGCAGCGGAGATCATCGCGATGGCGATGCGGATCTTCCAGTGCCACGGCCGTGGCGCCGCCGATCCCCTCGCGGCCACCGCTCGCGCACCACCAACGAAGACGCCCACAGATTCCCTCCTCCGACCCAGCTCCGGCAGCAAACCCGAAACCTGCTCTGGCCCAACCGCCCGCTTCAATACCACGGTGCCGAGAGGTCTGTCAAGCTCCCCGCATCGAATCACAACCGCCGGTTCCCTCAGCCGGCGATACACCCCGGAATGGAAGATCAGCGGCTCCCCGGAGCGGTGCTCGAAGTCGAGGACCTCGCCGATGAACAGAGTGTGATCTCCGGCCGAGCGCTGTCCCGGGAGCTGCAGCGGGTGCGCGCCTAGGCGGACCCCATCGGGTCTAGTAGATTGCGAGGCCGGTCTGGGCGTCGAAGAAGTGCAGCGATCGCTCGTCGATTGCGACGTCGATGGCATCGCCCTCGCGGAGCTTGGTCAGCGGGCTGAGCCTGCCAACGAGAGTTGTGCTCGAAGACGCGCCTGAACTGAGCTGCTCGCCGATTCGGTCGTCGCCGGCGTCCTCGGCGATCTCGCGTACCTCGTCGGTGACGGCTTGGCGCGCGGCGACCGAGAAGTGCATCAGCACCTCGGGCCCGAGCGCTTCGCGCAGCACCACCTGGCCCCGCAGTCGCGGCCGGCGGTCGCCATTGATGAGCGCCGCATCCTGGAGGCCCTCCGGTCGGATCCCGAGGACGATCGAACGGCCGTCGTAGGCGGCGAGCGAGGGATGGGCGACGAGCGCCGCTGGGCTCAGGGCCAGAGCGGCGTCGCCGGCGACCACCATGGTTCGGCCATCATCCCGCTGCACCGTGGCCTCCAGCAGGTTCATCGCTGGACTGCCGATGAAGCCGCCCACGAACATGTTCTGCGGCCGCTCGTAGACCTCCTCCGGATTCGCGACCTGCTGCAGGACTCCCTTGCGCATGACCGCCACCCGGTCTCCCATCGTCATCGCCTCGACCTGATCGTGGGTGACGTAGACGGTGGTCACGCCGAGATCGCTCTGTAGCTTCTTGATCTCGGCGCGCATCTGCACGCGGAGCTTCGCGTCGAGGTTCGACAGCGGCTCGTCCATCAGGAACGCCTGCGGTTGGCGGACGATCGCCCGGCCCATCGCGACGCGCTGGCGCTGGCCGCCCGAGAGAGCGCGCGGCTTGCGCTTGAGGTACGGCTCCAGGTCGAGCATCCGCGCGGTCTCGATGACCCGTCGGTGGATCTCGTCCTTCGGGACCTTCGCGATCTTCAGCGCGAAGCCGATGTTCTGGTACACGCTCAGATGCGGGTACAGCGCGTAGCTCTGGAACACCATCGCGATGTCACGGCGCTTGGGCGACACGTGGTTGACCGCACGCTCCCCGATCCGCACAACCCCTTCGGTGATCTCCTCCAGCCCGCCGACCATCCGCAGCGCGGTTGTCTTGCCGCAACCGGAGGGGCCGACGAGGACCATGAATTCGCCGTCGTTGATCTGAAGGTCGAGCCCGTCGACGGCACGTGTGCCATCGCCGTAGACCTTCGATACGTCTTCGAACACGACCTCAGCCACGTGTCATCCCTTCACCGCACCTCCCACGAGCCCTCTGACGAGCGCGCGCTGTGAGAACAGAAAAACGATGGCGACCGGCAGGACCGCGAGCAGCGTGGCGAGCGCGAGCTCCGGCCGGAAGATGTTCAGCTGCTGCCCACCGCCCCCCACCGCGGGGTTGAACGACGGGGTCGATGACAACAGGTCCGAGAGGCCCACCTGGATCGGGTATTGGGACGAGTCGGCCAGCACTGCATAGGGCAGGAAGAAGTTGTTCCAATCCGCGACGAAGCTGAAGAAGAACACCAGCGCGACGACCGGCTTGGCGAGCGGCAGCGCGATGTGGCGGAAGGTCTGCCACTCGCCACAGCCGTCGGTGCGAGCGGCGTCGAGCAGATCCGGCGGGACCGCCGTCGAGTAGTAGATGTACGCGAGGTACACACCGAACGGATAGAAGGCGAACGGCAGGATCACCGACAGCACGCTGCCGATCAGGTGAAGCGAGTTGAGCTCGAGGAAGATCGGCAGCACGAGTGCCGCGGCCGGCATGATCATCACGACGAGCGTCACCGTCAGGATCAGCCTCCGACCGCGGAAGGTCCCGAGTGCGAGCCCGTAGCCGGCGGGAATCGCGGTCGCGACCACGATCGCCGTCGCGCTGAACGCGTACAGCAGCGAGTTGCCGATCCACGTCCGGAAGATGTGGTTGCTGAACGCGTCGAGGTGCTGCCACGCGAGCGCGATCTGGTGGAAGCTGCCAAACGAGAGGGGACTGCTCGTGGAGAGCGCGGCGTCGGTCTTCGTCGGCGCCAGGATCAGCCACAGGATCGGTACCACGAAGAACACGGCGAACGCCGCCAGGACCACGAGCCGGATGCCGAGCGCTGCGACCCGACCCACTCCTCCCTCCGGAGCCATCCGCATCAGGCGTCGGTCCTGAGCGACCCGCATCAGGCCTCCCTTCGGAACAGCCCGGTGCGCGTCACGATCAGGACTGCGGCGAACACCCCGATCGCGAGCAGGTCGACCGCGATCGCGGCGGCGGCGTTGAAGTCTCCATACCGGAACGCCGTCTGGTACGCGAGTTGGTTCGCGGACCACGTGTCCGGGACGAGGCCAAGGCTCGCCTGGTTGACGAGCTGCGGCTCGACGAACAGCTGCGTGCCTGTCGCGAACGAGAGGATCGCCATGTAGGCGATCCATTTGCGGATCAGCGGCAGCTTCAGCCGCAGCGCGATCGTGATCGGCCCTGCGCCGTCCATGCGCGCGGCCTCCTCGAGATCCTGCGGGATCGTGTTCAGTGCTCCGTACATGACGACGATCCAACCGCCGGCGCCGGTCCAGAACGCGATCATCGCGAAGATGAACGGCAGATGCCCGGGTGCGATCGATTGGGCGAAGAGGTGCGCCCCGAGCACGTGGTTCAGCAGGAACGACCCGGGACTGACGGCCGGGTCGAGCATGAACAGCCACACGAGCACGGATGCCGCGCCCGCGAGCGCTCCGGGGAGGTAGAAGAGGAAGCGGAAGGTCGACGAGACCCGACTCGCACGGCCGTGAAGCAGGAGCGCGAGTGCGACGACGAAGACGACGAGCGCTCCCAGCCAGACACTCGTGTAGATGAGGACATGCTTGAACGCCGGCAGGAACCGGTAGTCATTGGCCGTCCGGATGAAGTTGTGAAAGCCGGCGAAGCTGCCGTTGACGTTCGTGAACGCGAGTTCGAGCGCGTAGGCCGTCGGTGCGATCCCGAACAGGATCAGGAACGGCAGGTACGGCAGGATGAACTGCGAGCCCCGGCCGAAGCGGAGGCCGCGCCGTGGCGCGGCCTCCGCGGACTTCGATTTCACAGACGACGATGCCACTTCGTCAGTGCGTGACCTGATATCCGGCCGCCTGCGCGGCTTGCCCCAGACCGGTGCCGAGCGCAGGCAGCAGTGAACTCAGCGACTTGCCGGCGACGAGTTGCGTGACCACGGTGTTCGACCACACCGGCTGATCCGGATAGGTGACGATGTTCCATCCCTTCCAGATCAGGCCGGCGGCCGCCTTCATCGCCGGTCCGGGATCGGCGGCGAAGTAGGGATCCTTGGCCAGGCTCGCCAACCAGCTCGAAGCGAGCGGTCCGTACGCCGGGTAACCGGGCCTCGCCGTCTTGGACGTCGTCGGTAGCGGATTGAAGACCGTCGTCGCCCACGCGACGAAGTCGGCAGCCGCCGCCAGGTTCTTCGAGTGCCTCGCGATGATCCACGGGCCACCCCCGACCTGCCCGGTGGTGATCGGCTCGTTGTTCCACTGCAGCGGCATCGCCGCGGTGATCTGCCCCGCCGGAACGTGCAGCGTCTGGTCGAACACGGAGTGCCCGTACCAGGTCGGCCCCGGCATCATCAGGACCTTGCTGTCCGCTCCGCCGTACTTCTTGGCGAAGTCGGGCGTGAACACGCTCAGCGGCGGTGCGGTCCCGTTCCGAATCAGAGGGTCGAGCAGGCTCGCCATGCGGGTGCAGTGCATATCCGTGGAGTTGATGAGGAGCGTACTCCCCTTCAGCGTCTCGAGCGGGCACTGGTCGGCCCAGAGATAGACCCAGTGGCTGAACGACTCGCCGCTGGTCCCGATCACGTAGCCGGGATGCTTCTTGGCGGCGTCCATGCCGATCGCGGCCCACTGCTGCCACGTCGTCGGGACCTTGTACCCGAACTTGTCCATCAGCTTCTTGTTGACCCAGAGCACATCCTGGGCGAGGTTGTCCTGCAGGCAGTACTGGGTGCCGCCGACCGTGCATTGCGCGGTCGATGCCGCGGGCCACTGGCTGAGGAGCTTCTGCGAGATGAGGCCCTTGATTGGCGCGGCGAAGTCGAACGGCTTCTGTGCCATCCAGACCGGATCATTGACCTGTTCGCTGAAGAGGACGTCCGGCCAGCCGCTTCCGGTCCGGTTCCACAGCTGGATCTTCGTCTGCAGCGTTGTCGCTCCGTTCGCATCGCCGTCAAAGCTGACGATATGAACGTGCACGTTCGGATGCGACTTGGCGTAGGCCTGGGCCACCGGAAGACGAGCGGCATCCACCCACACCGTCAACGACCCCGCCACCGGACCCGTGGGCTTGGCCGTGGTCGCGGTGGTGCCGCTTCCCTTCGCCGTCGGGGACGTGCCGATACCGCTGCCGCTGCCACTGCCGCAGGCACCAACCACCAACGCCAGCGCCGCCGCGGCGAGTAACGCGACGAGGGTTCGACCCCGCCGCCACGATGAGGGCCGCGACGCGGACGGCCCTTCGGAAAAGCTCATGCGTCTCTCCTCTCTGGTGTTACAGGATCGCCGCGGACTGCGCAGCATCGATGACAAGGTGGCTGAGCTCCGGCGGATACTCAGGGCCTGTGGGTAGGCCCAGGCCAACGCCGCCCGGGGCGTGGACGAGCCCGTGCTCGTCCACGACGGCCTCGCGAGTTACCTCGGTGGACATCACGAGCGACTCGTAGTAGGTCGTGTTCGGGATCGCCATGCACAGATGCTGGGAGTAGTTGCCCATCCCGTGCACCTCTGCCCGCAGGCGGAACGCGTCGGCGAGGTGGGCAATGCGCATCGCTCCCGTGATTCCACCGCGCAGCTCGGCGCTCGTGCGCACGAACGACGCTGCGCCGCTGACGATGAAGTCGGCTGTGTTGAGGTGGACGCCGTCGGAGGTCTCCGCCACGCACAACGGGACGCGGACGCGTTCGCTCAGCCACTTGTAGGCAGTGACGCTGAACTCGCGGATCGGCTCCTCGTACCAGAGGTAGCCGGCATCGGCGAGCGCGTCGCCGAGGTACACCGCGTCGGGCAGATCGAACGCCGCGGAGCCGTCGTACATAAGCGGAACCTCGTCCCCGACATGCTCGCGTACAGCAGCGCACAGCTGGGCGTCGGCGCGGGCGTCGCCCCAGGCGTGGAGCTTGATCGCGGGATAGCCGAGCGCGAGGCACTGCGTGATGACATCGAGGTACTCCTCGGTCGACGCGAACGTCACGGTCGATGCGTACGCGGGGATCGAGCGGCGAAAGCCGCCAAGCAGCTGCCAGGTGGGCTGGTTCGCGATCCTCCCGGCGAGGTCCCACAGCGCGGTGTCGACAAGCCCGAGGATGTATAGCGGGAGCTCCTCGGTTCGGTCGAGCTCCCAGAGGCGATGCCATAGCCATTCCCGCTGGAGCGCGTCGGAGCCGATCAGCTCATCGCGAAGCACCCGCTCGACGATGTCCTTGAGGATGCGGCCGGCGCCGCGGCGGGGCGCGAGGGCCACGCCTTCAGCCCCTCCGGCAGTGCCGATCCGCAAGACCGCGCCGTCCCCGTCGGGTGGCGCGCCGCGCAACCCCCTTCGCCACATGAACGGGGGCGATACCCCCGCGATGTGGACGGAATGACTTTCGAGATGCGTGATGCGCATCGTGTTCCCGTCGGTCAGCACGGACGTATTCATACATCATACGTCTGTAGTATGTCAACAGATGGAATACGTAATCCCTCTTTGGTAGGCTCTGGTGCATGGCCACCCCTGCTCGCGACGACGCCGCAAAGGCCTCGCAGGTAAGCGACGCCACGAGCGTGGCGATCGCATCGCTGGCCGAGCGACCGGCCCGCTTGAGCATCAGCGTCGTCAACGCGCTGGTCGACGAGATCGTCTCCGGTCGCTATCCCCCCGGGGCTCTGCTCCCGCCCGGACCGGCGTTGGGTCTGCACTTCGGAGTCAGCCGGTCGGTCGTACGAGAGGCACTGAAGACGCTCGAGCAGAAGGGTCTCGTCAGCGTCCGGCAGGGGCATGGGAGCGTTGTGGCGCATGACGGGGACTGGAACCTGCTCGACCCGGTCGTGCTGGCCGCCACCGTGCGCCACGACGAGCGGCGCGAGGTGATCGACGGCCTGGTCGCCGTCCGGGCGGCGCTCGAGGCAGAGATGGCGGCTCGCGCGGCGAGGAGAGCGAACGACGACGGCATCGAGCGGCTGACCGCGCTCGTCGGCGAGCTCGAGGCAACGGTCAACCTGCCGCCACGGTACCTCGTGCTGGACACGCAATTCCACGACGAGCTGATGCGAATTTCCGGCAACCGCCTCGCTCGCGCCGTGGTCCGCTCGATCCACGACCAGGCACGATCGAGCACCGGATACAACGATCCCCACCCGGGCGATCTGCGATTGGCTCACCGCGGGCACGAGCTGATCCTCGCCCGCGTCACGGCCGGCGATCCCGAGGGCGCCGCGCAGGCCATGCGCGAGCACATCACATCGATGTGGCGGCGCAAACGGCGGCGGTCCACGAGCTCGGAGACCCTCACAGCAACGTGATCGTCGACGGACACGTGCACTTCTGGGATCCGTGGGCGCGCGATCACGCCTGGCTCGCCGCCCACGCACCTCTCCGGCGGCGGTTCGGCCCGGAGGATCTCGACGCCGGCCACCACGAGCTCCTCGGCGCCGTATTCGTGCAGGCTGACTGCCGCGAGGAGGAGGCGTTGGATGAGATTCGCTGGGTGGGTGAGCTTGCCCGTCATCACCCGACCGTGCGCGGCATCGTCGCCTACGCACCCGTCCACCATGGCCGCGGGGTCGAGCGACACCTCGCGGCGGTGGCAGCGCAGCCGCTCGTCGTCGGCGTGCGCCGTCTGCTCGGAGGGCAGCCGTCCGGGGCGATCACCGACCCGAAGTTCGTCTGTGGCGTGCGTCTCCTCCCGGAGTGGGGACTGACCTTCGACCTCTGCGCCACTCACGACCAGCTGCCTCCGGTAGCTGCGCTCGTGCGGGCTTGTCCGGCGACGTCGTTCGTGCTCGATCATCTCGGGAAGCCCCCGGTGGCGAGCGGGCGTCTCGACCCCTGGCGTGAGGACATCGCTCGGATCGCCTCGTTCCCGAACGTTGTCTGCAAGCTGTCCGGCCTATCCACCGAGGCCGCCCCTGACTGGACTGCAGCCGATGTCCGACCCTACCTCGAGCATGCGCTCGAGGTGTTCGGGCCGCAGCGGTGCATGATCGGTAGCGACTGGCCGGTCGCGACCCTCGCACCACGGTCGAGCGGTGGTTCGATGTGGTGCTCGACGTCCTCGCCGAGCTCTCGCCCGAGGACCGGCGATCGGTGCTCAGTGAGACGGCCGTGGCGACTTACGGCCTTCTGCCCGCCAGACTAGAAACCGCTCCCCACGACCATGCGCGCAGCACTCTACGTCGGTAACCAGGAGTTCCGCCTCGAGGAGCGCCTGCCAAGCCCGCCCGGCCCCGGCGAAGTGCGGCTCGACGTCGCCTATGTCGGGATCTGCGGGACCGACCTGCACATCAAGCACGGCGCCATGGACCAGCGTGTGAGCATCCCGGGCGTGATCGGCCACGAGATGTCGGGCACGGTAGCGGCTTCGCCCGGGGTGAGCGATTATGCGCCGGGCGCGGCGGTGACGGCGATGCCGCTCGATTGGTGCGACC
>CAWEGQ010000005.1:0-145569 GCA_963808605.1 uncultured Solirubrobacterales bacterium | reverse complement strand
CGCCGAAGCAGGTCTCGCTCCACGCAAGCGCAGAACGGTGCTGGCGGTGTTGGGCGTTAGCGCCTTCGAGGTGCGGACTGCTAGCTGTCGGACCCCCCGATCCGATACCGGTGCTCGGGACGCCCGGTCGTCCCATAGTGAGGGCGGATCTCGACGCGTCCCTCGCGGGCCATCTCGGAGAGATAGCGCTGCGCGGTGGAGCGACTGATCCCGATCTGGGCCGCGATCTCGCTGGCCGATAACTCGCGAGGGGCGGAGCACAGGAGGCTGTGGATGGTGGTCATGGTCGGCCCTGACTGCCCTTTGGGCGGTGTCCGGGGACCGCGCAGGAGGTTGTACAGAGCGTCGACCTCATGCTGCTCGGCCTCGCGCTCCTCGGCCGCGCCGATTCGCTCCAGACGACGATGCATGGACCGGTAGGCGATCAACCGCTCCTCGATCTGGGCGAAGTCGAATGGCTTGACGAGATAGTGCACCGCACCCAGGCGCATCGCCGTGCGGACGCTCTTCATGTCCCTGGCCGCGGTGATGACGAGGAAGTCCGGTCGTGCCTCGGGCGCGCCCACGGACTCCTGGAGCAGCTCGAGACCGCCCCCGTCCGGCAGGAAGAGATCGAGCAGGACGAGATCCACGCCGGTGCGCTCCAGCTCGGCTCTGGCCCTGGCCACGGTCGATGCGTGGCCGGCGACGTCGAACCCCTCGACGCGGCGGACGTACGCCGAGTGGATCGTGGCCACGTGGTAGTCGTCCTCGACGATCAGGACGCGGATCATGTGCCCACCCGGGGAGGAACGCCGGCGGTGAGCGGGAGCACGACGGTGAACACGGTGCGCTGCGAGAAGTCCGCCTCGATGCTCCCGCCGTACTTGCGGACGAGCCGGTGCACGAGCGCCAGGCCGATACCGCGAGGCCGATCGGGCGCCCTCGGCTTGGTGGTGAAGCCGTCGCTGAAGATCTCCGACGCCTGATCGGCCGGCACGCCGGCGCCGCTGTCGCTGACCTCGATCCTCACCGCGTCGCCGGCGCACAGATGGACGGTGACGTCGGCCGGGGTCGGTCCGTCGGCGGCGGCGTCGATCGCGTTGTCGATCAGGTTGCCGACGATCGTCAGCACCCCGCTGATGTCCAGTCCCTCGGCCGGGAGTTGTGAGTCCTCGGTCAGCGTGAGCGCGACGTTGCGCTCACTGGCGATCGTCACCTTGGCCAGCAGCATGGCGGCGATCTCGGGCGGTTCGATCCGCGCCCGCAGGGACTCGGCCAAGCCGCTGCTCGCGCCCGAGACATCGAGCGCGTACCGGCCCGCCGCCTCGTGGTCGCCGAGCTCGATCAGCCCCGCGAGCGTGTGCATCCGATTGGAGAACTCGTGCTGCTGCGCCCTGAGCGCGTCGGTGAGCGCAGCGACGCCGTCGAGTTCGCGCATGAGCGCCTCCAGCTCGGTCCGATCGCGCAGGGTGATGACCGCGCCGAGGCTGCGCTCGCCGCGGGTGACGGGCATCCGGTTGACCACCAGGACGTGCTCCTCGGTGAGTACGACCTGGTCCTGACCGCGGATCGTTCCGGTGAGCAGGTTGCCCAGCCGGCCGGGAGCGACGAGCGTACCGATCGGCTTTCCGACGACCGCCTCGCCGAGCGCGAGCAGCCGCCTCGCCTCGTCGTTGATCAGCGTGACCCGGTCATCGCCGTCGGTAGTGATCACGCCCTCGCGGATGTTGTGCAGCATTGCCTCGCGCTCCTGCACGAGCGCCGCGATCTCCTCGAGCTCGAGCCCGAACGTACTCCGTTTCAGCCGCCGGGTGAGCATCACCGAGCCGATCAGGCCGATGGCCAGGGCGCAGAGGAAGTACAGGAGCAGTTGCGGCAGCTCTCCGGTGAGCTGGCCCGAGATGCGCCGCTCCGGGATCCCGGCCGAGACCTCGCCGATGATCTGGCCGTCAGGCGCGCGCAGGGGCACGCGCGCGTTGGCGGAGACGCCGAGGTTGCCGTGATCGACGGCCAGATGATTGCGGCCATCGAGGGCCACCACCGGCTCGGCGATCCGCCGTCCGATCAGCGCCGGATCGGGATGCGAGTAGCGGACCCCGTGCCGATCGATCACGACGATGTAGCTGGCACCGGTCTCTCGCCGGACCTTCTGCGCCAGCTCCTGGATCAGCCTCCGATCGGCGGGGTCGTGGCGGAACAATCCCTCTCGGATCGACGGCGTCGCCGCGAACGTCTGCGCGATGGCCATCGCGCGGTCCTGGTACTCGTGTTCGAGCTCGGCCCGCCGGCTCGCCGCGTCCAAGCCGAAGCCGACGACGGTGGTGGAGACCAGGATTGCCACAACGCTGGCCAGGATTCGGTTCGACAGTTTCCCGCGGCGCCACATGTCCCTCTCCTCTTAGGCGGAGTCTAGGTGGGCCTGCGAGGACCGCAACTCGCGTGCACTAAACGCACAAAACCCCCGGAAATGCGGCTTTGCGGAGGAAGGCGCGAAAGCCTTGCCGGACTCCCAGGTGCCGCTCTACCGTCCACAGCGTCGAACCCCGAGCGGGCCTCGACACACCAGTTGTCAGGCGACGGAGGAGGAGAGAGATGGCGGCACAAGCTGCCACGAAGGGCACCACAGCGTCCTCGGCATCGGGCACCGCACCGCCACCCCGGACAGAGGCGGCCGGGGTCGACATCGTCGGCGCGATTAAGCGCTTCGTCAGCCCGAAGGGTGAGGCGTTCACCGCCTTGCGGGACTTCACCCTCACGGTGCAACCCGGCCAGTTCTGCGCGATCGTCGGCCCCACAGGCTGCGGTAAGTCCACGACGCTCGGCATGGTGTCAGGCCTTGATCGGCCGAGCGCCGGCACGGTCACCGTCGGTGGACGTCCGGTGTCGGGCGTGACCCCGGGGGCCGGGTTCGTGTTCCAGGCGGACGCGCTGATGCCCTGGAAGACCGTCGTCAACAACGTGATGATGGGTCCCATCTTCCACGGCCAGCCTAAGCGGGACGCGAACGCTCGCGCCGTCGACTGGTTGCGTCGCGTCGGCTTGACCGGCTTTGAGGATCACTATCCGCACCAGCTCTCGGGCGGTATGCGCAAGCGCGTGGGCCTGGCGGCGGCGCTGATCAACGAGCCCTCCGTGCTTCTCATGGATGAACCGTTCGGCGCGCTGGACGTCCAGACCAAGGCGATCATGTCCAACGAGCTGCTCGGCCTGTGGGAGCAGACCCGGCCGACGGTGCTGTTCGTGACCCACGATCTCGAGGAGGCGATCGCGCTCGCAGACAAGGTGGTGGTCGTCACCGCCAGCCCCGGCACCGTCAAGGCGACCTTCGACGTCGACCTCCCGCGTCCCCGTGGAGCCGTCCAGGAGATTCGCTTCGGCGATCACTTCCGCGAGCTTCACCACGACATCTGGGAGGCACTCCGCGAGGAGGTCGAGCGGGCCTATGCCCGGACCTCCGCCACCTCGACGTCCACGTCTCCCCGTGAGGAGGGATCACCATGAGCTGGAGTTCGCTGACACGCAAGGATCCCGCCGGCGCTTCCATGAGCCCGTCGGCCACCACCGCGGAGATGGGATCCTCGGAGGCGGAGATCGCCGCCGCCGAGGCGCACCGGCGCCGCAATCGCCGCCTGAGCATCTGGGGTGCCCGGGTGGTGACCTTCGTGGTCATCTTCGGTGGCTGGCAGCTGCTCACCGACGCGAAGATCATCGACCCGTTCTTCTGGGGCAAGCCCTCCGGCATCGTCAGCCAGCTCAAGGACTGGGTCAACACCGGAACCCAGTACGGGTCGCTCTGGCTGCAGATCGAGACGACGCTGAAGGAGGCGCTGCTGGGCTTCGTCTACGGCGTGATCGCCGGCGTCATCGTGGGCGTGCTCCTCGGACAGAGCCGCTTCATGTCCGACGTGCTCAGCCCGTACATCAAGGCGCTCAACGCAGTGCCGCGCATCGTGCTCGGAGCCCTGTTCACGGTCGCCCTCGGAATCGGGACGACCTCGAAGGTGACGCTGGCCGCCGTGCTCGTGTTCTTCGGCGTGTTCTTCAACGCCTTCCAGGGGGTCCGTGAGGTCGACCGCAATCTGCTGGCCAACGCGCGGGTGCTCGGAGCCGGCCGTCTGCAGACCATCCGGCACGTCGTGCTCCCGTCGGCCATGAGCTGGATCATCGCCAGCCTCCACATCGCGTTTGGCTTCGCGATCATCGGTGCGGTCGTCGGCGAGCTTCTCGGGGCGCAGCACGGTTTGGGTCTGGTCATCCAGACCTCCATGAACACCTTCAACCCTGACGGCGTCTTCGCCGGGATGTTCATCATCGCGGTGGTCGCGCTCGCAGCCGAAGGCCTGATCGGGGCGTTGGAGAAGCGCGTGCTCCGGTGGCGCCCGGCAGCGCAGGCGGAGTACGCGGGGATGTAGCTCCGCCGGTCGCATCCATCCCCAGCAGTCATACCTAACACACTCCAGAGGAGGAGACAAAGTGACGTTCCCACGCAAGTTGGGTGCGATGGCCGCTGCCGTCGCACTCGCGGCCTCGGTGGCCGCCTGCGGCAGCTCCAGCAGTTCCAGCAGCAACGCCGCCGCATCCGTCGGAGGCGGCTCGTCCCAGTCGAACGCGTCGAGCGCGAAGCTGCCGACGGTGACCATGATGGTCGGCGGCATCGACAAGCAGATCTACATGGAGTACCAGCTCGCTCAGGACCTCGGCTACTTCAAGAAGTACGGCGTGAACATGGTCCTGTCCACCGAGCAGCAGGGTGGCGTCGGGGCCGAGACCGCCATGATCAACGGTTCGGTCGACATGGCGGGCGCCTGGTACATCCATGCGGCCGAGTTCCAAACCAAGGGTAAGTCGGTGCTCGATGTCGTCAATCTCGGCGGGGCACCCGGCGAGCGTGAGATGTGCTCGTACGGCAGCGGCATCTCCTCGACCTCACAGTGGAAGCACAAGACGCTCGGCGTCACCGATCTCGGCTCCGGGACCGACGGGCTGACCAAGTTCATGTCGGCGCGCGCCGGGCTGAATCCCGCTACGGACATCTCGCGCCTGGCGGTCGGCGCCGGGCCGACGGCGGTGGCCGCGCTGCAGCAGCACTCCGCGCAGTGCGTGATGACCACGCAGCCGACGGTCGCTCAGCTCGAGCAGCGGCATATCGCCTACTCGATGGCCAACCTGGCCAGCTCGACGGGCTCCAAGCAGCTGCTGGGCGGCGTCTATCCGGCGGCTGGCGTCCTGGCGACGACCAGTTGGGTCAACGCTCACCCGCAGGAGGTCCAGGCCGTCGTCAACGCGCTCGTGGCCACGCTGCACTTCATGGCCACGCACTCGGCGGCGCAGATCGCCGACGCGATGCCGCCGAAGTTCGTCACCGAGGGCGTCACCAAGCAGGCGTACATCTCGTCCCTGGCGGCGGACAAGAGCCAGTTCATGCCGACCGGGATCATGCCGGCGGGATCCCCCGCTCTCGCGGTGGCGATCGACCGCACGGCTGGGGTCATCACCCCGTCACAGCACGTCAACCTGGCGACCACCTACACCGACAAGTACGTGATCGCCGCCGACAAGCTCGAGGGCATCGGTTCCTGACCACGGACTCATGGGTGCAGCCGCCGGCACGTGCGGCTGCACCCGCGTTCCGCTGGGCGGGCTCGGTCGCCGATTGCGGCGACGGGCCTCGACGCGAGCGGTCCGAGCCGGTTACGCAGTTTTGACTCCCGTGAGCCGCAAACCACGATGGTCGCGCTGGTAGGTTTGGCCGGTGCACGCCCAAACGATCGACGAGGTCGTTGCCCTCATGCAGAGCCTCGAGCAGACGCTGCCACCGAGCGACGGCGTGCGCTGGTTTAACCGCCTCTACCTCGACGTGACGCTCGCCGTGCGGCAGTACTGCAGCACTGGGCCTCTACAGGCGCCTCCGTTCCTCCAACAGCTTGACATCCTCTTCGCCAACCTGTTCTTCGACGCGTACGACGCCGCCGAGAGCGGCGGGCAGGTTCCGGCCTGCTGGGCGCCGCTGTTCGACGCCCGCCACGATGCTCGGATCGCTCCGCTGCAGTTCGCGCTCGCCGGAATGAACGCGCACATCAGCCATGACCTGGCGATCGGCGTGGTGCAGACGTGTCAGGCGCTGGGCGTGGTCCCGACCAATGACTCCCCCCAGCATGGAGATTACGATGCTGTCAACGCGATCCTGGGCCAGACCGAGGCGCAGACAAAGCAGTGGCTGCTCACCGGTGCGATCAAGGAGCTCGACCATGCGGTCGCACCCTTCGACGACGCGGTGGCGATCTGGAGTATCGAGCGCGCCAGGGATGCCGCCTGGGTCCGCGCCGAGGTGTTATGGCAGCTCCGCGATCACCAGCTGCTCATGGATGCCTATCTCGCCACGCTTGACGCCACGGTCGGAATGGAGGGTCGTGCTCTCCTACTCCCGCGCGTGCTCTGATCAGCGCATCACTCCCTTGCAACTCGATGGCTCCACGCCCAACGAGAGGCTTCCAAAGCGCTTCCATAAGGGACCGCAACGTACGCGCCGGCATGCCCCGAAAACACAAATCTCCCGTTTCACGGGAGATCTGAGAGTGGGCGATCCAGGACTCGAACCTGGGACCTCTTCCTTATCAGAGAAGCGCTCTAACCGACTGAGCTAATCGCCCGTGCCTTGTCTCGACGAGGCATGTTATCGACGCTCGGTTCGCGGGCCGTCGTCGGCCGGCGGCGGGGGTCAGAGCTTGCCGGAGACCTCGGCCGCGGCGCGCTCGCCGGAGCGCACGGCGCCGTCCATGTAGCCCGTGAACACCTCGGAGGTCTCGGTCCCGGCCCAGTGCACGCGACCTACGGGGGCGCGGAGGGCGGCGCCGTAGTCGGTCCATACGCCGGGGGGCATGTAGCCCGAATAGCAGCCGCGGGTCCACGCCTCGTTTGACCAGTTGTGCTCGAGCAGTTGACGGGGGCGGCCGGCGTGGGAGCCGAACAGGCGCACGAAGGCTTTCAGCACGGCGCGGTGCCGGGCGGCGGTCGAGAGCTTTCCGAGCGCCCGGGCGTCGGCGCCGTTGACGAACCCGAGCAGAACGCCGGGCTTGCCGCTCGGCGGCGAGTTGTCGTAGGTGAAATGGACCGGCGGGCGATCGCTGTTGGTGTAGCCGCTGAGGCCGGCGGCCCGCCAGAACGGGGTCGGATAGACCGCCTCGAACTTGATCACCGACCCCTGCGGGACCCGTTGGGTGAGTCCGTCGCGCTGCGCCGGCAAGGCGGGCTCGTAGTCGATCCGCCCGGCCAGGGTGGGGGCGATCGCGACGATCACGCGGCTGGCTCGCCAGGTGCCGGCGTCGCTCTGGACGCTGACGCCGCGGGCGTCCTGACCGATCCGGCGCACGGGGGCGTCGAGCACGACCCGCCCGTCCAGCCGGGCGGCCATCCGGATCGAGACGAGCTGGGAGCCGCCAACGAAACGTGAGTCCTGGGCGCCGCCGGCGGTGCTGGTCAGGTAGATGACGCCGGTGCCTGACTGCCAGTAGAACAGCGCGTGCAACAGCGAAAGATCGCGCGGCTCGGCGGCGAACACCGCCTTGGTGGCGAGGTCGATCAGGAAACGCGCACCCGCGGTCTTCGCGTTGGCCAGCTTGAACGTCTCGAGGGTCTGCGAGTCGAGCGCGGCAGCCCCGGGCGCGGTCCACGGCTTGGCCAGCGGCACCGTGCTCTCGAGCTTGATGATCTGGCCGAGGATCTGAGCGAAGTCGCCGGCGTCCGGCTCGGGGAGGGGCGGGATCAGGCCGGAGAAGTTGGTCTGCTTGCCGGCGTAGTCAAAGATCTGCGCGCCCTTGGTGTACGTCTTGAAGGTGTGGATCCCGTGCGCGCGGGCGCGAGCGAGGATGCGGTCCTGTCCGGGGCCGACCCACTCCCCACCGACCTCGGTCACCTCTCCGCCGCCGATCGGATGGTTGAGCGTGCGGCCACCGACGCGGTTGCGCGCCTCGAGCACGACCACCGAATGCCCGCCTTTGACGAGGTCGCTGGCGGCGCTCAGCCCAGCGAGTCCAGCTCCGACCACGACGACGTCCACGCGTTTCGGGGTGCCTTGGGCGGTCCGTGCGGAGGCTGCCGAGCCCGACAGCACCGCGCCGGTCGCGGCGCCGGCCGCGCCGATCACCGCCTCGCGACGGGTGATGGCGGTCATCGACCGGCCACCAGGCAACCACGGCGGTGTGGATCCGCCGGGAATGGAAGGTCGGCGATCACCGCGGTCTGCACGTAGCGATGCGGCCCGGTGCCGGCGGCCAAAGCCGCGCCTACCGGCCGCAGCGTGGCCCGCGGCCCATCTGGCACGACCCAGGGCGCGAGCGCCAGGAACTGAGGCTTGCCCCCGGCCCAGGCCGCGTCGGCGGGGTCGTCCTGACCCGCCACGAACCGGCTGTCGCCGACGTAATGGCACCCGGTCCCGTGCCGGCCGCGCTGGAGGATCGCGCTCTGCCCATCGAAAGGCGTGTCTGACAGGTTGCCAACCATGAACGGGTTCACAGCGTATGTGAACTTGACGGATGGGTCGCTCACCGCCCGCCAGGCCGAGCCCATCCAGGCCAGTGGCTGCCACTGCTCGAGCGGATCGCTGTCGGTGCCCGTCCACTGCCCGTCGTTGGCGTCGGCCTGAATCAAGACGTTCGCGCCGAGATGACTGAGGCAGTTCATGTAGCTGACTGTCACGTCATCGCACTCGTGTCCGGCCGCCGTGTGCCCGTAGACGAACGCCGGCAGGCTGGTGGCCAGGCCGAGGCGAACGCCGGTGCCGGGGATCGCGAACGGGCGCAGGTTGGCCCGCGCGGCGGCGCCGCCAATCGGCCCCTCGGCGAATCCGAGCACCTGCTCGAAGGTGGTCAACGGCACCTTGCGGTTGACCGCGAGCAGGTTCTGGAGCGGGCTGGGTGCGGCGCGATGGACGGTGCGTGGTCCCCAGATGAACGTCTGGTCGTAGGCGCGTCCGGCCGTCGGTGCGTAGACGGCCTTCACCCCCGGCGTACTCGGGTCGCGCAGCGCCGCTACCGCCGCCGGGTTGCGAGTAAGCCGGAACGGGGCCTGGGTGTTGGAGGCGATCAGGTAAACGCCGTAGCGCCGCGCCTCGGTCGCCATCGTGGTCATGAACGAGCGCACGAACTGATCGGTGGCGGCGACGAACCCGCGCCCGAGCTCGACGGTCAGCCCCGGAAAACGCGGCTCGAGATAGCGCAGCGCGCGACCGTATCCGACGTTGATCGCCGCCAGGGTGGCCAGCGTGGCGCAGGGGGACGCGCTGCCGCGGCAGGATCGCACCCCGTGGCGCACGAGCGCCCGTGCGGCCGCGCCGCGTTTGCCGGCGGCCAGCGTCTCGAGTCCCATGTCCTCGCCGAACACGACCAGGTTCGGCCGCCCCCGCGCGAGATGGGGCAGGACGAGGGTCCGGATCGCGCAGTCGATCGCGCGCGCGTAGCTGCCGTTATCGACCATGCTCGCCGGCCGCTGCTCAAACTGGATCGCGAACACCCGCAACGCGTGCGGGCGGGGTTGCGCCGCCAGCGCCGGGGCGAGCACGGCCGGGCATCCGGGCGACGACGCCGAACGCTGGGCCGTCCGGTGCAGACCCAAGGCGAGCGCAGTCGTCGCCGGCGCGAGCGCCAAGACGGCCCCCAAGAGCACCACCGCCGCTGCCGCCCTCAAAGCCTTCAAGGGCCAGGCCGTCAACTGGAGTACGGGTCGTCGATCACGCGGTGATCGTATACGCGCGCGGAGCCGAGACGCCGAGCCCTTGACACGGGCCGATGGAGTCCTATGGTTCAGGGCAACACCGGCGCTGACGGTTGGTTCATCTGATGGTGCCCTCGGCTCGACGGACCGCGCGCCGCGCGGTGGCTCGAAGGCGAAGGCACCGAGGCGGTACTTGAGCCAGCGCGTCCTGAATCGGGAGCCATGGCAGACCGAAGCGAGATCGACTTCACGTATTCGCTGACCGACCGCATCATCCGGCTCAGCCTTGGGGAGCAGGCGGACTTCAGCGGAGCCAAGTACGACGGCGATTTCTCGCTCAGCCTGGAGCAGGCGCAACGCCGCAAGCACGACTACCTGGCCGAGCAGATTGGGATCGGGCCCGGGACCCGCGTACTCGATCTGGGGTGTGGCTGGGGGCCGGTGCTGGCCGACGTCCGCAGGCGTGGTGGCACCGGGGTCGGGGTGACGTTGTCAAAAGCACAGCTCGCGGCCTGCCGGAGAGCCGGCCTCGATGTTCACCTCCAGGACGCACGGACTGTCTCCCGCGAGCAGTTTGGTCCCTTCGACGCTGTCGCGAGCCTCGGCGCCTTTGAGCACTTCTGCTCGCCCGAGGACTACCAGGCGGGACGGCAGGAGGAGATCTATCGCGGTCTGTTCGCCCGCGTGGCAAGCGTGCTTCCACCCGGAGGCCGCTTCTACCTTCAGACGATGGTTTTTGGCCGGAACATGATCCCGGCCGAGCGGATCGACATCGAGGCGCTCCAGGCCGTTCCGCCACGGGAGTCAGACGACTGGTACATCGCTCTGCTGGGCCGCCAGTTCCCCGGCTCGTGGCTGCCGTTCGGTCGGGAGCAGGTGGTCAGATGCGCCGAGCCGCATTTCGACCTGGTCTCGAGCGTCAGCGGGAGGCTCGACTACATCGAGACGATCCGCCAGTGGAACGCGCGAATCGGCGCGCCCAGCTTGCGCAAGACCTTGCTCAAGCTCCGGCTGCTGCCGCGCTGGCTGACCAGCTCCGACTTCCGGCTGGCGTTCACCTCCGGCGTGAGCGCCAACAAGGTCTGCTTCGAGCGGGAACTGCTCGACCACTACAGACTGGTGTTCGAAAACCGGGCATGAGTGTGTACGGAGGGGCCTATTTGTATGTCTGAGACATACAAATTTGGATTGATCGGCGATACGCGCCGACGAGAGCTCCGCTAGCGGCTTGCCGGGCGCTCCGGCACAGCATCGCCCACGAACGGTGAGGTACGACGCAGCCACGTGGCGAACAGGGGATCGACGATCGCCCAGTCGTCGCGCCGGCGATCGATCAGCCCGCGCCGGCGCAGGCGCTCGAAGGCGGGGATGATCATCGTGTGGTTGGTGAATCCGTAGAGGCCGACGTGCTCACGGCTGGTGGGGCTGGCGCCGCCGCGCTCGGCGAGCAGGAACAGCGCTCGCTCCTCGTTGGTCTCCGGTTCGCCGCCGGAGCCGAGCGTGTCGAGCGTGGCGGCGAACTCACCGGCCTCGGTGCCCGAGAGCATCTCCTCGTGGGCGGCTTCGACCACATCGGCGCCCAGCGGGGTGGCTGAAGGCCTGGCCAGCCGCCACGTCGCCCAGGCCAGCTGCTGCGTGCGCTTCGGGTGACAGAGGGTGAGGTTGAGCAGGTGGTTGAGCGCCTGCTCGTCGGCCGGCTTGCCGGTGGTCTCGAAGCTGTAGTCGAGGTACTCGAGGAACTCCACGTGGCCGATCTCGGGCAGCTGCATCTGGTGCGCCTCGCCGAAGATCGGCTCATCGCTGCGGTCCAGCATCATCTGCAGGGCCTCGCGGATGCTGCCGGTCAGGAGCAGCGACACGTTGGACGCGCCCGAGCTCATCAGGGCGGAGCGGATGATCGAGAGTGGCTCTTCCGGGCAGCGGTTGAGCCGCTGAAACTCGTCGAATACGACCACCACATCGTCGCCCAGCTTGGGGATGGTGGCCAGTTGAGCGTGGAGCGCCTCGACGTCCTGGGCCGGCGTCACGCCGGTCCTGCGCACCGCGCCCTTGATCACCTTGATGTCGAACCCGATCTCCTTCTCCAGCACGGCCAGCTGTTTGCGGGCCTCGCGCTGGATCCGTCGGTTGGGATGTCCGAGCAGCGCGTCGTGCACGCAGGCGTTGAACGCCGGCACGCTGAATGCCCGCTGGAGGTTGATTCGCACCACCGTGTGCGGCGGCGCGCCGGCGCCGTGATCGAGGCCCAACTCGCCGCTCAACTGCGCCGTGAAGGATGTCTTGCCGGTGTCCCGGGCCCCGAAGATGGCCACGTTCGTCTTGCCCTTGAGGATCATCGCCACCTCGCGGGCAAAGGCATCCATGCCGACGATCTTGGCGGGGTCCTCTAGCGGCTGGGTCCAGACGAAGGGGTTGACTGCCATGTATCGCTAAACGATACCATTTGGTATCGCCGGTCGATACAACTAGCGGCGAACTGCCCGTAAACCGGCCCGCCGGGCCAGATCGAGCGCCTCGTCGAGCGATTCGAAGGTCAATTGCGCGCGATAACCGCGACCGGCGGCGGTGACCTCGACGTCGGCCCCGAGCGCCTGGCCCAGGGCGTCGGAGATCTGCTCGATCGCGGCAGCCTGATCCGGGTGGAGCGCCGGGCGTGAGCGGACCCGGCGCGGGCCTGGCGTGTCGTCCCCGGCGCTGGCGCGCCGGGCTCGGGCCTCGAGCTCACGCACCGACCATCCGGCCGCCACGGCCTGCCTGGCCAGTCCGCGCTGGACGGCATGATCCTCGGCGAGCAGGATCGCTCGGCCATGGCCCTCGGTCAATTCACGACGCTCGATCAGCTCGAGCGCTTCGTCGGGCAGGTCCAGCAGGCGGAGAAGATTGGAGACCGCAACCCGGCTGCGGCCGACACGCAGGCCGACCGCCTCGCGGGTCAGGCCGAGCTCCTCGACCAGGGCGGCGCAAGCGCGGGCCTCGTCGACCGGATTGAGGTCCTCTCGGGCCATGTTCTCGACCAGGGCGACCTCGAGCGCCGTGGCGTTATCGTGCTCGCGGATGATCGCCGGCACGGTCTCGCGCTCAGCGATCGCGGCGGCCCGCCAGCGGCGCTCGCCCGCGATCAGCTCGTAGCTCCCGCCGGCGCGGGGGCGCACCAGCACCGGCTGCAGCACGCCGCGGATTCGGATCGATTCGCTCAGCGCCACCAGGCTCTGCTCATCGAAGCTCGTGCGCGGCTGGTCGGGGTTGGGAGAAATGAGCTCGAGGGGGATCTCTCGCAGCTCCTCGGGCGCATCCTTGGGTGACACCGCGAGGATTGCCGCCAGTCCCCGGCCCATGCCCTTCGGGCGCTCAGCCACGGGCTGCCACCTCCTTGGCCAGTTCGAAGTACGCGTCGGCCCCCGCGCAGTGGGGGTCGTGGTGGATCACGGGCTTGCCGAAGCTGGGCGCCTCGCCGATCCGCACGTTGCGCGGGATCACCGTGTCGAAGACCAGCTCGGGGAAGTGCTCCCGGACGTCCCGCTCGACGTCCTGGGCGAGCCGCGTGCGGCCGTCGTGCATGGTCAGCAGCATTCCGGCCACCGTGAGACGGGGGTTGAGCTCCCGCTGGATCAGGGAGAGCGTGTCGAGCAGGCCGGCCAGACCCTCGAGCGCGAAGTACTCGGCCTGAACCGGCACGATCACCCGGTCCGCCGCAACGAGCGCGTTCACGGTGAGCGGGCCCAGCGACGGCGGACAGTCCAGGAAGGTGAAGGCGTACCGCTCGCGGACGCCGCCGAGCGCGTCCTTGAGCTTGGTCTCCGACCCGGGGATACGGGGAAGCTCGACGGTGGCGCCGGCCAGGTCGGGACAGGCCGGAGCCACGGACAGTCGCTCGATGTCGGTGGCCAGAACCACGTCTTCGAATGGCGTCGAACCGACCAGCACGTCGTAGATCGACAGCGGCGAGTCCTTGGGGAGCCCGAGGCCAAGCGTCGCGTTGCACTGCGGATCGATATCGATCAGGAGCGCTTCATACCCGGCCTCGGCGACGCACGCGGCGAGGTTCACCGCGGTGGTTGTCTTGCCAACCCCGCCCTTCTGGTTGGCGATCGCGTAGACCGTGCCCATTACCGACTTCAAGCTACCGCCGCCAGCGGTCAGACGGAGCGTTGGCGGCGCCCAGGGGCCGCTTGCGCGCGATCCCGGGCCGGCGCGGGAAGAGCGGCGGGGTCGGCTGCGTCTTGACCATCAGGTGGAGATGACGATGCTCCGCGCCCCGGTACGGCCGCACGGCGAGCGGCTCTTCCGGCTCGAGGCCGAGTCGCTCGGCGGCGCGGGCCGCCGCGGCTTCGGCCTCGGGGTCGCGGCGACCGCGCCAGGCGACCAGGGTCCCGCCGAGCCTGAGGAGCGGTGCCGCGTATTCGGCGACCACATCGAGCGGTGCCAGGGCCCGCGCCGTGACCACGTCGAAGCGGTCGATCCCTTCGGGCCAGGTTTCGGCGCGTGCGCGGACGATCGACGCATTCGAGACCTGCGCGGCGGCGGCGGCGCGTTCGATGAACGCGCACTTTCGCGCGCTGCTCTCGACCAGCGAGACCGCGGCGGTCGGCAGCGCGATGGCCAGGGGCAGACCGGGCAGGCCGGCGCCCGAGCCGATGTCGGCGATCGACCCCGCCGCATGGACCGCCGAGAGCTCGAGCGCCACAAGCGAGTCCGCCAGATGATCGTTCAGCGCCAGCAGCGGGTCGCGGACCGACGTGGGGGCGAGCGGGTCGGTGGTCAGGCTGGCCAGCAGGCTCAGGAGCTGCTCGCCGGCGGCAGGGGGCAGGCCGAAGCGATCGCAGAACTCGGCGACCCGCGCAGCGCTCACGGCTCGGCGCTCACGGCTCGGCGCTCACGGCTCGGCGCGCCCGGAACTGGCGGAGGCGGGAGCGGCAGGCCCGGGATCGGCGGGGCCGGGAGCAGCAGGCCCGGGATCGCCGGACTCACGCTGCCGCTCGCGCTCGATGTATCCGGCGTAGCGCTCACACATGGTCGTGAATCGACCCGCCGCGTGACCGTCCAGGCTGGCGCTGAGCTCCCGCTCGAGCAGCGGGAGCAGGTCGCGCACCAGCACCCGGCCGCGGGCCATCCACTGGTAGTAGGAGCGGCCGCCGTGGTGATACGGGCCGTACAAGCGGGAATCGGGGAAGCGCGCGACCAGCCACTGGAACAGGGCTTCGTGGCGCACATGCATCCGCAACGTCACCTGCGGCTGCTTGCCATCGCCGCCGAACGAGCCCTCGCCGACCAGCAGCCCCACGACCACGCCACGTTCGAAATCGCTCAACGGCTGCATCGGACGGACATTGTTTCACCGTCAAGAAAAACGTGAAACACCGCGGGCTCAGGCGCGGGCGTCGAGTCAACCGGCGGCGGGTCGTCTAGTCGACCGGAGCCCCGGCGGTCTAATCGACCAGCGGGGCCACGACGAGGCGGCGCGACGGCTCTTGGCCCTCGCTGTACGTCTCGACGTCGTGGCGGGTCTTCAGGTGCTCGTGAACGACCTTGCGCTCGAGGGCCGTCATCGGCTCGAGCGACACAGGGCGGCTGTCGGCGATCGCCGCCTCCGCGGCCTGGTCGGCGGTGGCCCGCAGCGCGATCGCTCGGCGCTCCCGGTAGCCGGCGGCGTCCACGACCACCCGCTTGCGCTCGGTTTCGCCGCGGTAGGCGATCCGGTAGGCGAGATGCTGAATCGCGTCGATCGTCTGGCCGTGATGGCCGATCAGCAAGCCAAGGTCCTCGCCGACGAACTCGCCGGTCACGCCCTCGGCTCCCTCCTCGACGCGCACGGTGGCCTCGACCCCGGCCTCCTCGACGATCCGCTCCATCATCTCGTTGACCCGCGAAGCGGCTTCGCTCACCGATCCCTCCGTGGTCATCGTCTTCGGCCCGACCGCTTCTTCTTCTTCCGGGGCGAGGGCGGCGGTGGGCCGCCGCGAGCGCGGGCGGCGGCACCGACTGTCTCCTCGGCCGGCTTGCGCTTGCCGCGCAACAGCCCGGCCACCCCGGCCATCGCGCCGGCCGGTGCGTCGTCCGCGGCGCCGTTCTTCCCGCCGTCGGTGGCGCTACCGCGCGCCGATCCGGCGCGAGCCGAGCCACCAGAGCTCCGCCCGCCGGCCGCCGAGCCGCCTGGCCCACCCGCCGTGGCCACCGCGGTGGCAGGTGGCCCCATCGGCCCGATCCGCCGCTTGACGACGTATTGCTGAAGGATCGTCCAGGAGTTGGTGGTGACCCAGTAGACGATCACGCCGGCCGGGAAGTTGATGATGAAGAGGACGAACAGCAGCGGCATGAACATCATGATCCGGCGCTGCGTCTGGTCCATCGTCGGGCTCGACATCATCATGCTCGAGGCGAGCTGAGTGCCGATGTAGAGCACGATCAAAACGACCAGCGTCGCGCCCGTGGCCTTGTTCGTGAGGTCGTGGACGAATAGGAAGCCAGCCCCGCCGTGCGGACCGCAGGGCACCGTCTTCGTGCTCGAGAAGAGCCAATGCCCGTTGACCAGGTGGGCGCCGGGCTGGAGCTGGGGGCAGATGTCCTTGCGCAGGCTCTGGCGCAGCATGTAGAACAGCGAGATGAACACCGGCAGCTGAGCCACCAGGGGCAGGCACGAGCCGAGCGGGTTGACGTTGTTCTCCTTGTAGAACTTCATCAACTCCTGCTGCTGGCGCTGCTTGTCCTCCTTGTACTTGGCCTGGAGCGCCTTGAGCTCCGGCTGCAGGCGCTGGAGCGACTGCATCGACTTGAACTGCTTCAGCGTCAGCGGAATCAGCAGCGCGCGGATCAGCACGGTCAGCAGCACGATCGAGAAGCCCCAGGGGACCCCGATCGTGTTGTGGAAGAACTTCAACACCGCCTCGAACACGTCGATCAGCGGCTGGAAGATGTTCCCTGTGACGAGCATGTTCAGGCGCTTGTGGCAGGCGTTCTAGGTTTGAAGAGTCTCTGGTCCTCGACGAGGTCGACCCCGCCGGGGCTCCAAGGATTGCAGCGCAGCAGCCGCCATCCGGCCAGGACAAGCCCGCGAAGTATGCCGAATCTGCCGATTGCCTGCGCTGCGTATTCCGAGCACGAAGGGTAGTAGCGGCAACGAGATCCGACGGCCGGCGAGATCAGTCGCTGGTAGGCCCGGATCGGCAGCACGGCGATGAGCCGGAACACCTTCACTCCCCCGCCCCGTGACCTGCGACCAGACCGTCAACAGCAGCCGCAGCGTCATGTGCAGCCTCAGGCTCAGATGATTCGCCTGCAAGGGCGCCTGGAACGCGGTCGATCAACTCACTCAACGCGCGCCTGACGCCAGCCAGACCCTCACGCTCAGCCAGAGACCTAGCTTCACGTCTTGCCACTACGACGGAGTCGGTTCCCGGCGGCAGGCGGGCGCTCTCAAGCGCGAATGCCTCGCGGAGCACCCGCTTGACCCGGTTGCGCTCGACGGCGCCGCCGACCTTCCGCGACACGGACAGACCCAAGCGTGGATCCACCGCCTCCCCTCGCGGGAAGACGTACAGGATCAACTCACGGCCCGCGTGAGAGCGACCATTGCGGAAGACTCGATCGAAATCGGCGCTGCGCGAGAGACGGCTGCGCTGCGGCTGGCGACGCGGCCCGGTCAGCTGCCGGATCAGACGGTCAGGCGTTTGCGGCCCTTGTCCCGGCGGCGCTTGAGCGTCTGCCGGCCCGCGCGGGTCTGCATCCGCGCACGGAAACCGTGCGTCCGCGCTCGCTTGCGCTTTTTCGGCTGATAGGTGCGTTTCATAGCTCACGGCCCAGGAGGGTTCCGGCCAGTATACGCAGCACCTCGATCCGCATCGCGTGGGCGGTCGGGGCTCGGCCGGAGACGGGTCGCTGCGGCGGTCGAATGCTTCCCCGTCGGAGTCTCCACACCTTTTTCTCGCGCTTTGCGCCAACCGTTTTGACAAGGCCCCAGGGGCCTCAGACCCGCTGGTATATTCGCCCGGTCGGGCCACGTTGCCTTGGCCCGAGGCCTCACGATTCGTTTCCTCGCATCTCTTGGAGAAGGTGCCGCTTGGAGTTGCCCACGCACCTCGAGCTGGACCCTGCCTGGCGCGCCATCTGCGCCGAGCTCAGGCGGGTGGTCGGACAGTCCACATATGAGATCTGGCTCGCACCGTTGCGGGTCCAATCCTGGGACGGCGACGTGCTCACGCTGGAGGCCCCACCGGCCACGCAAGCCTGGACCGCCCGCCGCTACGGCCGAATCCTGGAGCGCTGCGCTCGCGACGTCGTCGGTACCGACGTGACCGTGACCTTCGGCGACTCGGCGGCCGGGGTCAGCCGTAAACCGGCCCACTCGAGCAACCTCGCGGCGGAAACCAACCGCGACCAGCCGATCAACCCTCGCCTCAACTTCAACCAGTTCATCATCGGCGAGGGCAACCGGCTGGCCCACGCGGCAGCCCTGTCCGTGGCCGAGCTTCCAGGGCAGGCCTACAACCCGCTGTTCCTCTACGCGCCGCCCGGGTTGGGCAAGACCCACCTCCTCCACGCGATCGGCAATTACGTAATGGCCTACGGAGGCGGGACCACCGTCCGCTACACGACCGTCGAGGCCTTCACCAACCACTTCATCAGCGCGCTGAGCTCGCACACGCTGGATCACTTCAAGCACCTGTATCGAGATGCCGACGTCCTCCTGGTCGACGATGTTCAGTTCCTGGCCAGCAAGGTCAAGACGGAGGAGGAGTTCTTTCACACCTTCAACGCCCTCTATGAGACCGGACGGCAGTTGGTGTTGACCTGCGATCGCCTGCCCCGACAGCTCCCGCGAGTCGAAGAGCGCCTGCGGGAACGCTTCGAGTCCGGGCTGGTGGCCGAACTCGGGGCGCCGGACTTCGCCACGCGCGTGGCGATCCTGCGCAAGCGGGTCACCCTCGATCAGATCGAGCTGGCCGATCCCACGGTGCTCGAGCTGATCGCCGAGCGCGTGACCGACAACATCCGAGCGCTGGAGGGGGCGCTGATCCGGGTCGTGGCCCACCACTCCCTCCGCGGCCAGCCGATCAACCTCGCGCTCGCCATCTCGGTGCTCGACGAGATCCACCCACTGCAAACGCCGGCGGGAATCACGGTCAGCCAGATCCAGCAGGTCGTCGCCGCCTACTTCGAGATCACCGCCGACGAACTCGTCTCGCCCAATCGCTCGCCACGCATCGCCTGGCCTCGCCAACTGGCGATCCACCTCGCCCGTGAGCTGACCAGCACCTCGCTCCAGCGTCTCGGCGACGCCTTCGGGGGCCGCAACCACGCCACCGTCCTGCACGCCTGCAAGAAGGTCGACGAGCGCCTCGAGAGCAGTCCAGAGGCGGTTCACAACCTCAAACAACTTCATGCTCTACTCATGGAAGATGGAGCCGACCTAACCTCCTGAGAGACTGGTCCGTCCGGCTCGAGCGACAACTAGCCCGCTCCTTGCGAACGAATCCCTAATTCTCCACAGCTTCTATTCGACCTATGACTTCTACCTTCCTTCTGAGGTAATAACCGTGAAGATCTCCCTCGAGCGAGATGTTCTCCTTGGACAGCTCCAGACCGTCAGCAGAGTCGCCTCCACTCGGAGCGCGATCCAGGCTCTGTCGGGAGTCCAGCTAGCCGCGTCGCAATCCGTCTGCGAGCTCCGCGCGACGGACATGGACGTCAGCCTCCGCGTTCCCCTCGAGGCCGAAGTGGCCCGTGAAGGCGTGGTCGTGCTTCCCGCTCGGCTACTGCTCGACGTCGTCCGGTCACTGCCGGCGGCCAGCGTCTCGCTTGAGCTCCGGGCCGCCGAGCAGGACGTCGAGGTCGTCTCCGGCAACGCCACGTTCCACATCCGGACCCTGCGCGCCGAGGACTTCCCGCCCTTCCCCGAGCCCGACCCGGACTCCGAGATCTCGCTGCCGGCGGCCGCGTTCGTCGCGACCGCGCTGAAAGTCGCCGGTTCCGCATCCCGCGACGAGACGCGACCCGTGCTGACGGGGATCCTGGTGTCCGCCACCGAACGCGAGCTGCGCATGGTGGCCACCGATTCCTACCGGTTGAGCGTCAAGGAGACCACGCTCGAAGCCCCGCTCTCCTCGTCGTTCGAGGTGAACATTCCGGCCCGGGCGCTGCAGGAGCTGGCCCGGATCGCCGGGCACGCCGAGGAGGCCGAGCTCAGCATCAGCGTGCGCCAGAACCAGGTCCTGTTCGTGCTCGGCCGAGTGATCCTGTCCTCGCGGCTGATCGACGGACAGTTCCCCAACTATCGCCAGCTGCTGCCCGAAAGCTTCGAGCACGAGCTGCGGATTTCCGGAGGCGAGTTGACCGACGTGGTGCGGCGCGTCAGCCTGCTGGCGCAGAAGAACGCTCCGCTGCGCCTGGCCTTTGCCCCCGGCGAGCTGACCGTCTCGGCTCAGACCCCGGATGTCGGCGAGGCCCGCGAGTCGCTGCCGGTCGCCTTCCAGGGGGAGCCGCTCGAGATCGGCTTCAACCCTGAGTTCCTGCGCGACGGGCTCGAGGCGATCTCCGAGGGCGATGTCGTGCTGAAGCTGATCAGCCCACTTCGGCCGGGCCTGATCGAGGCGGCCGACGAGAGCCGCTTCCTGTACCTGATCATGCCGATCCGCCTGAACGTCTAGTGCCCGCGCGCCGTTGAGTGATCGATGCGCGTGCTGGCCGTCACGCTGCGTGACTTCCGTGGCTACCACGACGCTCACGCCGCCTTCGGACCGGGACTCACGGTGGTCTCCGGCCCCAACGGCGCCGGCAAGACGAACCTGATCGAGGCGCTGTACTTCGGTTGCACCGGGCGCTCCTGTCGCACGACCAACGACCGCGAGGTGGTGCGGTTCGGCGCCGGCGCGACGCGGGTGGTGGTCACGGCGACCGCCGAGGACGGTCAGCATGAGCTGTCGGTCGGCTTCGTACCGGGTGAACCGAAGCGGATGCGAGCTGACGGCGCCCCCGTCGAGCGCCTCCTCGACGTTCCCGACCGCCCGCTGATCAGCGTGTTCCTGCCCGATCGGCTCGAGCTGGTGAAGGGGCCGCCGGCGCTGCGGCGGGCCCATCTGGACCAGTTCGTCGGCGCGCTCTGGCCCGCCCGCACGGAAACGCGCCGCTCCTACGCGCAGGCGCTGGCCCAACGCAACGCGCTGATCTCCCGGATCCGCGCGGGGCACGGGTCGCGCTCGGCGCTGGCCACCTGGGACGCGCAGCTGGCGCGACTGGGGATCGCGCTGATGGAGGATCGCCGCCGCGCCGCCGCCGGCCTCGCCGCCGTTTTTCCGCGTGTCTGCGAGCAGCTCGGCCTCGACGGGGAGCCGACGGTCGCCTACCGGCCGCGGTCATCCGCAACGGAGGCGTCGCAGCTCGCCGCCGAGTTGGGCGATCGGATCGAGAGCGATCTGGAGCGCGGTTTCACCGGCCACGGACCCCACCGCGACGACCTCGCCCTGGCCCGCGAGGGGCGTGAGCTGCGTACCTACGGGTCCCAGGGGCAGCAGCGGATCGGCCTGCTGGCGCTGCTGCTGGCCGAGCGCGAGGTGCTGGCCGATCTGCGGTCATCGCCTCCGCTGATGCTCCTCGACGACGTCATGAGCGAGCTCGACGGGGAGCGGCGGCGCGAGCTCGTGAGCCTGCTGCGCACCGGCGGCGGCCAGGCCGTGATCACGACCACCGACCTGGAACACGTCCCGGGCGCGGCCGATTCCGAGGTGACGCGGTTGGCCGTCAACGCCGGCCAGATCCTTCGGGAGGCGCTGGCAGCGTGAGCCGCCGGAGAAGCCCGCGGCCGCTGTCGCTGGCCCTCGACGCGGCCCGGACCGAGTGGGCCCCGGCTACCCTGTTAGGTGAGGTCCAGGCCGCGTGGTCGGACGTCGTCGGGGCGGTGATCGCCGCCGAGGCGAAGCCGGTTTCCGAGCGCGGCGGGGTGCTCACGGTGTCCTGCTCTTCGTCCGTCTGGGCGCAGGAACTCGACCTGATGGGGCCGGTCATCCTGGAGCGTTTCGGAGGGTCGATCGGCGGTGGTCGGATCACCCGGATCCGCTGCACTGCGCTGCCCTTCTCCGAGCCTCGCTGACGCGGTTCCGAGAACCCCTGCGTTGATGCTCTTTTTTTACAGTTTTGCAGGCAATTCTCGACGCCCGTGGACCCGGGTTCCGGGGGTGTTTGTGCTATTGTTCTGTACACCAGATTTCGACGCCCCGGCGCGCTACTGGAATGCGCGGAACCGGGGCGTCTCGACGTCATCGGAGGATCGTTGACGAACGACGACGGCGCCACGCAGCGCCCACCACAAGAAAGCAGTTACGACGCGCAGGACATCACGGTGCTCGAGGGCCTCGAGGCCGTCCGCAAGCGTCCTGGCATGTACATCGGCTCGACCGGGCCGCGCGGGCTGCATCACCTCGTTTATGAGGTTGTTGACAACTCTGTTGATGAAGCGCTGGCCGGGCACTGCGACATGGTGCTCGTGACCATCCACCCGGACAACTCCGTGACCGTGGTCGACGACGGCCGCGGGATTCCGGTCGCCATCATGGAGAAGGAGCAGCTTCCGGCCGTCCAGGTCGTGCTGACCGTGCTCCACGCCGGCGGCAAGTTCGGCGACGGCGGGGGCTACAAGGTCTCCGGCGGACTGCACGGCGTCGGCGTGTCGGTCGTCAACGCGCTCTCGGAGCGCCTCGACATCGAGGTCCGGCGCGACGGCTACGTCTGGAGGCAGACCTACGAGCGCGGAAAGCCTCAGGGTCCGCTCGAGCGCGGTGAAGCCACCTCTGAGACGGGCACCACGATCACGTTCCTGGCCGACGCCGACATCTTCGAGACGCTGGAGTTCGACTTCACCGTTCTCGAGGAGCGGATGCGCGAGACCGCGTTCCTGACCCGCGGCCTGCGGATCACGATCGTCGACGAGCGCGGCGAGGGCCAGCGGGCCGAGTTCAAGTACGACGGCGGGATCGTGGACTTTGTCCACTACCTGAACGAGAACAAGGAACCGGTCCACAAGAACGTGATCTTCCTGTCCGGTGAGAGCGACGAGGGTGCGGTCGAGGTGGCGATGCAGTGGAACGGCTCCTACCAGGAGTCGGTGTTCTCGTTCGCCAACAACATCAACACCCACGAGGGCGGCTCCCATTTATCGGGCTTCCGCTCGGCGCTGACCGGCGTCCTCAACCGGTACGCGCTGAAAACCGGCCTGCTCAAGGAGAAGGACGAGAACCTCACCGGTGAGGACGTCCGCGAGGGCCTGACCGCGGTCATCTCCGCCAAGCTCGCCGATCCGCAGTTCGAGGGGCAGACGAAGACCAAGCTCGGCAACCCGGGCATGCAGGGATTCGTCCACTCGATCGTCAACGCGCGGCTGTCAGAGTTCCTCGAAGAGAACCCGAAGGAAGCCAAGGCGGTGATCGGCAAGGCCGTGCAGGCCGCCCAGGCTCGCGCCGCCGCGCGCAAGGCTCGCGACCTGACCCGCCGCAAGTCGGTCCTGGAGAACTCTCGCCTGCCGGGCAAGCTGGCCGACTGCTCGGTCAAGGATCCAGCGCTCTGCGAGATCTTCGTCGTCGAGGGTGACTCGGCCGGCGGCTCGGCCAAGCAGGGCCGGGACCGTTCGGTCCAGGCCGTCCTGCCATTGCGCGGCAAGATCCTCAACGTCGAGAAGAGCCGAATCGACAAGGTGCTCCAGAACGCTGAGATCCAGGCGCTGATCACGGCCATCGGCACCGGCGTGCGCGATGAGTTCAACATCGAGAACGCCCGGTACCACAAGGTGATCCTGATGACCGACGCCGACGTCGATGGTGCCCACATCCGCACCCTGGTGCTGACCCTGCTGTTCCGCGAGATGCAGCCGCTGATCGAGGCCGGCTACGTGTATATCGCCAAGCCGCCGCTCTACAGGATGAAGTCGGGGAAGAACGAGCGCTACATCGAGACTGAGTCCGAGCTCGAGCAGTTGCTGCTCGACGGCAAGCTCGAGCGCTTTCAGATCTTCGACCGTTACAACACGCGCTTCAACCTCACGGACGCGCGCTGGAGCCGCTTCGGCAAGATGCTGAAGCAGTACGAGGGCTGGGCGTCGGCCCTGCGGCGGAGCTTCGGGCAGGAGGGCGTGACGTTCATCGAGGAGTCGGGGATCCTCGACGAGCAGATCAACGACTCCGCCGGGCTGGTCACCTACATGACCCGCGCCGAGGTCAACGGCCATCCGTTCGCCACCGAGGTCCTGTCGGAGGACGCCACCGAGATCGTCGTGCGGGCGATCGAGGCCAAGAGCGGCCTGGCCCGCACCCACCGGCTCCGGCGCTCACTGCTGGACGCCCAGGAGTACCGCCAGCTGCTGCGCATCCACGAACAGCTCGTAAGCCTCGTGGGCACGCCGCCGTTCACGATCAAGCTCGGTGAGCACCAGGCCGATGCGCTCACCTTCGGGGCACTGCGCACCGAGGTGCTGGAGCTGGCTCGTCGGGGCGTCGACGTCAACCGCTTCAAGGGACTGGGTGAGATGAACCCGGCCCAGTTGCGTGACACCACGATGGACGCTTCCCGACGGACGCTGGTCCGGGTGAACATCGAGGACGCCGCCGCCGCCGACAAGGTCTTCTCGACGCTGATGGGAGATCCGGTCGAGCCCCGGCGTCAGTTCATCGAAGACAACGCCCGCCTCGTCGCCAACCTGGACTACTAGACCATGTCGACCATAGACACACTGAGCGGAGGAAATATCGAGCCGCGCGGGCTCGAAGACGAGATGCGCTCGGCGTATCTCGACTACGCGATGTCGGTGATCGTCGGGCGTGCGCTCCCCGACGTTCGCGACGGGCTCAAGCCGGTCCACCGGCGCGTGCTGTACGCGATGAACGAGGCCGGGCTGCAGCCGAACCGGTCGCGCTCGAAGTCCTCGCGCATCGTCGGAGACGTGATGGGCAAGTACCACCCGCACGGCGACACTGCGATCTACGACACGCTGGTCCGGATGGCGCAGGACTTCTCGATGCGCTATCTGCTGGTCGACGGCCAGGGCAACTTCGGCTCGATCGACGACGATCCGCCCGCCGCCATGCGGTACACCGAGGCGCGTCTGGGACGGATCTCGGTCGAGATGCTCCGCGACCTCGACGCCGACACCGTCGACTTCGGACCCAACTACGACGGCAAGAACCAGGAGCCCCTGGTGCTGCCGGCGCGGTTCCCGAACCTGCTGGTCAACGGATCGGCCGGGATCGCGGTGGGCATGGCCACCAACATCCCGCCGCACAACCTCCGCGAGACGGTCAACGCGGTGATCGCCTACATCGACGATCCGTCGATCGACGTCGACGGGTTGATGCGGCACCTGAAGGGCCCTGACTTCCCCACCGGCGGGATCATCCTGGGCAGCGCGGGGATCCGCGACGCCTACGCCACCGGCCGCGGCCGAGTCCGCGTTCAGGCCCGAGCTCACATCGAGCCACTGGCCCAGGGCAAGGAGGCGATCATCGTCACCGAGCTGCCCTATCAGGTCAAGAAGGGCGGCGAGGGCGGGCTGATCCAGAAGATCGCCGATCTCGTGCGCGACAAGAAGATCTCCGAGATCAGCGACATCGAGGACCACTCGAGCGACAAGGGCATGCGGCTGGTGATCGAGCTCAAGCGCGGCGCCATCCCCAAGGTCGTGCTGAACAAGCTCTACAAGCACACGCCGATGCAGACCACGTTCGGGGTCAACATGGTCGCGCTGGTCGACAACGTCCCCCGGACGCTCTCGCTGCGGGAGGTGGTCCACCACTACGTCGACCATCAGCGC
This sequence comes from uncultured Solirubrobacterales bacterium, assembly GCA_963808605.1. Lineage (GTDB taxonomy): Bacteria > Actinomycetota > Thermoleophilia > Solirubrobacterales > Solirubrobacteraceae > Palsa-465. The sequence continues at coordinate 120,095 of CAWEGQ010000005.1, read as the reverse complement.
GAGGTCATCATCCGCCGCACCAAGTACGAGCTGCGCCGCGCGGAGGAGCGCGCGCATGTGCTCGAGGGGCTGCTGATCGCGCTGGCCAACCTCGACGAGGTGATCGCCCTGATCCGCGCCTCGCGCGATCCCGAGGCGGCCCGGCACGGCCTGGTTGAGCGCTTCGAGCTGACCATCGTGCAGGCCCAGGCGATCCTGCAGCTGACCCTGAGTCGCCTGACCGCGCTCGAGGCGGGCAAGATCGAGCGCGAGCATGCCGACCTGCTCGAGCGGATCAAGGAGCTGCGGGAGATCCTCGGCGACGAGAATCGGATCTCCGCGTTGATCCGGGACGAGCTGACGGAGATCGTCGATGCCTACGGTGACGAGCGCCGCACCGAGATCACCTACGCCGAGGGCGAGATCGACATCGAGGACCTGATCGCCGATCAGCAGATGGTCATCTCGATCACCCATTCGGGCTATATCAAGTCACTGCCACTGTCGACTTACCGCCAGCAACGTCGCGGCGGTATAGGTGTCACCGGCATGGACATGAAGGACGACGATTACATCGAGCATCTGTTCGTCTCCTCGACCCACGACTACCTGCTGTTCTTCACCAACCGCGGCAAGGTGTACCGCCTGAAGGTGTACGAGTTGCCCGAGGCGTCGCGTACCGCCAAGGGTCGCGCACTGGTCAACCTCCTGCCGCTGCGTGAAGGTGAGCGGGTGCAATCGGTACTGGCCACCCGTGACTTCGGCGAAGGCCGGTATCTCGTGTTCGCCACACGCGACGGCCTGGTCAAGAAGACCGAGTTCAAGGCCTACAACACGCCGATCAAGGCCGACGGGATCATCGCCATCAACATCCGCGACGATGACGAGCTGATCGCTGTGCGCCGGACCAGCGGGAACGACGACATCATCATGGTCTCGCGCTCCGGCCAGGCGGCTCGCTTCAACGAGACCGCGGTGCGGGCGATGGGCCGGGACACCAGCGGCGTGCGCGGGATGAACGTATCGCGCAAAAACAACGCCCTGCTGGCCATGGACGTGGCTCGCGATGACCAGGAGCTCCTGGTGGTCACCGAGAACGGTTACGGCAAGCGCACCTCGATCTCCGACTACCCCGTCAAGGGTCGCGCCACGATGGGCGTCAAGACGATCACGCTGACCGAGAACAAGGGACAGCTGGCCGGCGCGCTGGTCGTGCGTGAGCACCAAGAGCTGGTGTTCATCTCCCAGAACGGCATGGTGCAGCGAACCTCCGTGCGGGGCATCAACCGCTACGGCCGCTCGTCACAGGGTGTCAAGGTGATGAACATCCGCGACGACGATCAGGTCAGCGCTGTGGCACTGATCGTGGAATCCGAGGCGGAGACCGCGGCGCGGGTGGCCGACGAGGCAGCGATTGACGGTGTCAGCCCGACCGCGGCGCTCGACGGCGACAGCGATGCCGTCGACATCGGTGACGCCGGGGCCGAGGGCCCCGAAGCCGACGCCAGCGTGAGCGACGACACCGACCCGGATGACACCGACCCGGATGACACGGAGCTCGATGACATCGAGCCGAGTGACACCGACCCCGATGACACAGACGGCGGTCCTCAGGCCTGAGGACACCGGGAGCCAGGGAGCTCCCCGTGCAGCCGGAACACGTAATAACCCGGACCCGGGTGTAGGACGAGCGTGAGCGCCGGGTCCGGGGCAGTCCACGAGAGTGGCACGGGCGTGGTCTGGCTGGGCGATAGCACGATGTAGTCGTAGTGACCCGCGTCGACGGTGGCTCGCCACAGGCGGCAATCGGTGATCGGCACGAATCCGCCGTCGCTGGTGTGGCGCCCGAGGTAGTCGACGCGGTTGGTGTCACGGGCGCCGTAGAGCGGATATTGCGTCAGTGCGCCGTAAAGCGCGATGCGGGCGTGGCTGACGCGCTGAGCCCAGGTGTAAAGGGCGCCATCCGACCGCAGGCCGGCGCCCACCGCGCCTGCCCCCGTCAGATAGCGACGGTCGTAGTAGTGGCGCTGGATCGCAAACGCCCCACCGGCGACAGCCACGGCGCCCGCGACCGCCAAGGAGGTCAGCGCGCGGGGCCGAGCGGCGAGGCGCGGGCCGAGCCGGCGCGCCACCGAGGCCGCGAGCAAGAGCACGGCCGCACCGACCAGGAACGCCGCGTGCCGGGCCGGATGGGCCGGCCAGACCGAGGGCTCGAACTGCGAGGCGAGCAGCACGGCGAGCAGCGCGAGGCCGGCTGGCCCGACCAGCCCGGGCCGACGCCGAGACAGGATGATCGGGACCAGCAGCGCACCCAGTGCGATCGCCGGAGCGGCGTAACGGAGGTTCGCCTCGAACAGGGTTGTGCCCTGGGCGATCCCACTCGCGCTGGTCGGCAGGACGAAATAGACGAGCCCGGCCGCGGCGCCGGTCAGGGCGATCAGGCGCGCGATGGGATCGCGGAGCAGTGCGATGCCGGCGACACAGCCGAACACGGTCCCGGCGAGCACGAGCGGCCACAGGACTCCGAGCGCGTGTGAGAGGCCGGGTACGAACCGGGAGCCCCAGAGCGATAGGTGCTTGAGGTTGGCCAGGACCGTCCCCTGTTGCTCGGTGGCCAGCGCCGAGCGCGGTCCGTTGATGACCAGTGGGCCGATCTGCAGACGCTGGCCGATCGGGTTGCCGACATCGAGCGCATCACGCAGGTACCACCACCCGCCGGTCAGGACGGCGCCGCCGGCCAGCAGCGCGAACCCCCGGAGACGCTCGCCGACCGGCGCGAGCAGGGGAGCCCCGCACACGATCGCCAGCCCGGGGATCAGGAACGTGACCTTGGTGCCCACGGCGAACCCGAGGGCCAGGCCGGCCACGGCCAGCATCGGTCGCCGGGCGCCCGTGTTGGCGACGAGCGCGATCCCGGCCACCAGCATCGCCAGTCCGGCCACGTCGTTGAACGCCTGTCCGGGCTGGGTCGTGCTCAGCACCGGCAGGGCGAGCACCAGGCAGCCGGCCAGCAGGGTGTGGCGCTGCACCTGCCAGCGTTCCCCCAGGCACCAGCAGGCGAGCAGGAACACGCCGGCCCACAGCAGGTTCAGGAACGGCGAGAGCAGGTCGCCGTGGAAGGCGGAGATCCCGATGCCGTGGAGCAGCTCAGAGTTGGCCGGGTAGTAGGCGACGTACGGGTCCGCCTGGGTGAACTGGATCGCCGTGACCGACCCGGTCTGGGCGAAGCGCGCGGCGAAGGGCATGTGGTACCAGAGGCTGTCGAAGCTCAGCATCCCGCCACCGAGGACGTCCGCGGTGACCAGGCACCACTGCCCGATCACCGCGGTCAGGGCTACGAGCACCGGCCAGGAACCCAGACCGACCGCCCGCCCGGCCGCCGGGGGGGCCGTGCCGCCGGCGGCCAGCGAGGCTCTGCGCAGGCGGAGCGAGCGGGTCGGTGTCACCCGGCGGGCGAGCAGCCAGCCGGCCAGGGCGAGACACACGGACCACGCGATCAGCGGCAGCACGCGCATGGCCGAGACCAGCCCGAGTAACTCGGCGCCGATGACCAGCGCGCCCAGCATCAGCACCGTGTCCACGAGCGCCGCGAGCGCACCTGACACGTCGAGATAGGCGCGTCGCCAGAAGCGGGCGGCGAGCAGCAGTGGCAGCACGATCGCGGCGAATCGGGCTACCCCCAGGGCGAACTCTGCGGCGGACATCGGGGCTAGAGGCTACGTCGAGTGAGCGGGGCGACGGCGGCCGTGGGCCGGCTGCCGGGCAACGACGAGTTTCGCCGTCGGGTTCGCTATCTTCCTGAGACCAGAGAAAGGAGGTGGTCCACCTGTCTGACAGTACTTGCGGGACCCTGGAGGTGTCGGGCCGGTAGGTCGGAGGCTGACCCCGCCTAGCGGAGTCCCCACCGCGACACCGCCGAGAAGGGTGCCGGGATTAGTCCCTCCGGCCAGTGCCAAGCCCACCTCGGGAACAGTCAGCAAAGTAGTTGCGAGGGGCGCCGGCGTCGACGGCGCCCCTCGTACGTTCGGTCACTCGTGCGCGCCAGGTAACCTGGAGGCATGTGCCGAAATATCCGAACCCTTCATAACTTTGAGCCGCCGGCCAGCGAGGACGAGGTCCGTGCGGCCGCGCTGCAGTACGTGCGCAAGATCAGTGGCTTCGCCAAGCCATCGCGCGCCAACGAAGAGGCCTTCGCCCGCGCCGTGCAGGCCGTCACCCTGGCCTCCGAGCGCCTGCTCGACGAGCTAGAGACGAACGCGCCGCCGAAGGATCGCGAGACCGAGGCGGCCAAGGCGCGCGCTCGGGCCGCGAAGCGGTACGGCGCCGAGGCGGCCTAGCGCCACGACGGCCTAGCCTCACGACGGCTTAGCGGCCGCGACGGCCTGGGCCTGGCTCAGGCGGCGAGGTACTGCAGCCAGGCGGTGGGAATCGTCGGGCTGGCGACCTGGATGAACACGTGTGGGCTCGGCGTGCGGGGCTGCTTGAGCAGTTGCATGCCGGCCTGCCGGGGCAGGGCGTTGCCCTTGCGGCGGTTGCACGGCGCGCACGAGGCGACGATGTTCTCCCAGGTGGAGGAGCCGCCCTTCGAGCGAGGGATCACGTGGTCGACGGTCAGCTGGCCGCGCACGCCGCAGTACTGGCAGGTCCAGTTGTCCCGCGCGAAGACAGCGCGCCGGGTGATCTTGCGCCGGTGGGTGTCACGTGGGACCCGGACGTAGCTGACCAGCCGGATGACCATCGGCCGGGCCATCGAGGCGTTGGCGGAGTGGAGCTCCCACTCGGCCCGCTCGATCATCTCGGCCTTGTCCTTCAGCAGCAACACAACGGCGCGACGGACGGTGCAGACGTTGATCGGTTCAAACGTCGCGTTCAATACGAGCACTCGGCCACCCTCTCGCCCGCGTCGCCGGTGCTCTGGTGGCGACGCGGACCAAACTGGCGCTGGTATCGAACTGGCCATCCCTGCCGCAGCAGTCTACTGATGAATAGAGCGGCTTCGACCGGCTGGCCCAGGAGCTCCCGACCGGGCGGTTCAGGAGCTCCGAGAGCGGATCACCACGCGCGCTCCGCGAGCCGGGATCATCGTGACCAGGCGGTGCTGGGCTCGCTCGGGCGCCGGGTCGGCGGCCTCCAGGTCCAGCCGCCGGGTCATCGCCTCCAGCACGACCCGCTGCTCGGCCATCGCCAGTGCCGCCCCGAGGCAGCGCCGCGTGCCGCCGCCGAAGGGAATCCACTCATACGTTCCGGGCTTGTTGCCGATCCACCGCTCCGGCCGGTAGGCGAACGGGTCGGGGTAGAGATCCTCGCGGTGGTGGATCAGCAGGATGCTCATCACCACCGGTGCGCCGGCCGGAACCAGATAGTCGCCGAGCTGCCACGGGACGTTCACGCGCCGGCCGATCGCGGGGATCACGGGCCGCGTCCGCATGCCCTCGAGGATCGCCCGCTCGACGTGGCCCTCGGTGTCCGTATCGGATCTGACCGCCGAGCGCAGCGCGTCGTAGGCAGCCGGACTGCGGACCAGTCGCTCCCACGTCCAGGCCAGCGAGTTGGCCGTCGTCTCGAACCCGGCCAGGATCAGGGTGAGCAGCTCGTCGCGCAGCTCGCGATCGGTCAGCGGATCCCCTTCCTCGGTGCGGGCCCGCATGATCAGCGAGAGGATGTCCGAGCGCTGCTCGAGGTCGGGGGCCGCCCGCCGAGCCTTGATCACCGGGTAGGTGAAGCGATCCAGCAGCTCGATCCCGCGGCGTTGCAGGCCGACCGGCTCGTCGTGGCCGATGTTCATCAGCTCGCCGAACTTGGCCACCGGCAGAGCCGAGGCGCGGGAGAGGCCCTTGACCGTCTGCCTGAGGCCGTATTCGGGCGTGCCCCGCTGCGGGGATCCGTCGACGCCGAGGATGCCGGCCATGATCACGTCGAGGGTGATCGCCTGCATCCGCGGGGCCAGTGCGAAGGGCCGGTGCAGCGGCCAGCGATCGATCTCCCGCTCGCTGATCTCGCCGATCATCTGGGCGTAGCGCTCGATCGCCTCGCCGTGAAACGGCGGCAGCAGCAGCTTGCGCTGGCGCAGATGGCGGGGTCCGTTGGCGGTCAGCACCGAGTTCGGGCCGACCACCGGCCGGAGCACCGACTCCTCCGTGAGCGATGGGGCGACCGCCGGGTCGGCGGTGAACAGCGAGCGGACGTGATCGGGATGGCCGGTGACCACCGGTCGCCCCGGGATGATCCCGCGGATCCGGAAGACGTCGCCGAGCCGCCGGCGCCACCGGAACACGAACTCGATCTCCCGCGCACTCAGCTGTAAAACCTGGCGGAAGCGGGGCAACGGAACGTCCGGCGGGGCGATCAGACCTGCGCCTCGTCCGGCGCCGGACCGGCGGGCGAGGCCGGAGCGTGACCGATCAGCGCCCGTCCCGCCGTCTCCTCGTTGACTGTCACGGCTGCCATCCCGACAATGTAACACTTGTGTAGGTAGGAGCTGCACGCGCGAGGGTGGCGGGCGAGCATGCGTTACGGGGAGGCTGGTCTGATTTCCGGCCTATATGGCCGGTTTTTCGACCAGGCTCCGCTAGGACAGCGGGAAGGAGCCCAGCACGCGCAGGACCTCGACGTGGGCGCGCAGGCCATCGAGCGCCGCGGCCACGTGTGCGTCGGTCGACGACCCCTCGAGGTCGGCGAAGAACATGTACCGACCCAGGCCCCGCTTGCGCGGTCGGGATTCGATTCGCGTCAGGTTGACCTCGCGTGAGGCCAGCTCGGACAGGCAGGCCACCAGCCAGCCGGGCGCCTCGGCCCCGGGCCCCCAGAACACGATCGCCGTCTTCCAGGCCGCGCCGGAGGGTCCCGCGACCGCGGCCTCGCCGGCGTGCCCGAGCCAGACGAAGCGCGTCTCGTTGTCGGCTTCATCCTGCACCCCGGACAGCAGTACCTGGCAGTCGTAGAGCTCGGCGGCCAGCCGGTTCCCCAGCGCGGCCCAGGGGCCGTCGTGACCGGCCACGATCCGCACCGCCTCGGCGGTCGAGCTCGCCGCCGTCACGGCGGCGCCCGGCAGGCGGGTCCGTAGGAAGCGCGCGCACTGGCCGGTGGCCTGCGGGTGGGAGGCCACGACCTCGATCTCCGACAGCTCGAGCGGCCCGCGGGCGATCAGGCACTGACTGATCGGGTAGACGACCTCGCCGACGATCGCCACGTCCTCGGTCTCGATCGCCAGCGCGTCGAGCGTGGCGTTGACCGCGCCCTCGACCGAGTTCTCGATCGGGACCAGCGCCCGTTGCACCGCCCCCTCGTGAACCGCCATCACCGTGTGGTAAATGGTGGGCAGCGGGCACGAGCTCAGGGTCCGGCCCGTCCCACGGAGGCCAGCGCCGCCTCGTGGGTGAAGGTTCCCTCGGGGCCGAAGTAGCCGACGCGCACGCGACGCGGGCCTCAGGTCGAGACGCCGCGGCCGGCCCGGCCGCCGGTGCCCTCGAGCGCGATCTTGATCGCCTCCTGCTCCTCGGGCGAGAGCTCGAGCTCGGGTGCCCCCTGGTGGACCTGCTTGGCGTAGAACCGGGCCTGATCGCGATGGTGAATCGAGGAGAGCACGATCCCCGATCTGGTCGCGTCGAGCAGCGCGATCGACATCGATTGGCGGCCGGACATCTCGCCGTAGGCGTCGTAGCGGACCAGCGCCCGGTAGGCGACGGTGCCGTCGAGGCGGTGCTCGGTCTTGCCGACGCGCTGATCGAGGCGGTCCGCGGCGTCCTGCACGTACTGGGAGAGCGCCTCGAAGTCGTGCTGGAGTGCGGCGGCGTGGCTGACCAGGTCGCGGTCGCCGCCGCCGAGCACTACGCGCTGGGCGGAGCGGACGCGGCGGAGCGAGAACGCCAGGCCGAGGCTGGTGGCGAGGGCCACGACGGCGACCCCGCCGGCGGCAATGGCGACGATCCCGGCCGTGCTGGAGAGGTCATGCACCCGGGGAAGGATAGGCGGATCGGGCGGACGGACCGCGGCGCCGGACCCCTGGGCGTCGTCGAGCGGACGGACCCCGGTGCCGGAGGCTGGGCGCCGTGAGCGAGCACCGCGAGGCCCGGGAACCCGCCTGGCTACTGGAAGGTCACCGGGAACGACAGCGTGTTGTTCGCCGTGTTCTTCTCTCCGGGAACCGGCTCGATCGTGGCGTCGACGGTCTGGGTGCCCGCCGGCGGCGCGGCCGAGAGCGTCACGATGCACGAGGTCGACTGTCCCGCCGTGGTCTGGGGCACGACCTTCTGGCCGCTGATGTTGGTGCCGCTGACCGTGACCTTGCAGATCACGTTGTGCTCGGTGTTGGCGCCGCCGTTGGTGAAGTTGAGGGTGAAGTTGGGGGGCGGGCTGGCCGGGATCGTGTTGTTGGAGCCGGTCTGGAGGGTGGTCCCGGCGACGCTGACCGAGGTCAGCGAGTGGCCGTGCAGGCCTGGGGCGATCTTGGCGCCCTTGGCCGCCGGGAGCTGGGCTCCGAGCTTGGAGGCGATGTACGTCGACTGCAGCCAGGCGATGTCCGGGAGGAATTGGCCGCCGTTGATCAGGACCCCATTCGGCGGCCCGACGGCGATTCCCACGCCGTGCAGGGCGGAGGCGATCGCCGGGCCGGCGTAGCCCTTGTAGACGACGTCCGAGGCGAAGAAGCGGGCCATGCTGGTGGCGATCGAGTTGATCGCGTCCTTGCTGGTGGCGGTGCCGAGGGCCTGCTCGATCTTCTGGGCGATGTTCATGATCCCGTCGGCCCGCATCTGCAGCGTCAGCACGACGTAGCGCTGGGCGGTGCTCATCTCGCCGGGCGGGTTCAGGTGGGTCGCGGTGTTCAACTCGGCGTCGGCGTCGGCCCGGTTCTTGAAGATCTCATTGGCCAGCGTCTGGGCGGCCGAGGACCCGGCGCCGCTGGAGAGCTCGGTGAACAGCTGCCTGCCGGTGTTGTCGGAGCGCTGGATCAGCGAGTCGACGTTGTTGGCGTAGTCCTTCATGGCGCTGTTGCGCGAGCTGATCTGGCAGCTGTGGACCCCGAGCACGATCAGGATCAGCACGATCACGATCGCGACCGCGGCGATCCTGCGGCGGGTCTGGATCGAGGGCTGGCCGCTGGGCGGGCGGCCTCCGGCGGGCGGACGGCGTCCGCTCGGGGGGCGACCACCGCTCGATGGACGGCGGCTGCGCGGTGGCGTGCGCGGCGCTGGAGGCTCGTCTACGTCGTCGAAAAACGACAACTTCTCTCGTTCCTGGCGGGATGCGGGATCGGGAAAGGCCCAGTATGACTGGGGCGACGGCCGGAAAAGCAAGATCGCAAGCGTGCGTGCATCGGGACCGCGGGCTCGCGGCCCGCAGGGACCGGCCTGATCGCGTGGAAATTGCCGTCATGAGCGCGAGTCAGTTGCCCACCGCGCGTCAGAGCCGCGGCGGTGGACGCTCGGCCCGGACGGCCGCCACAGAGTCCGCGCCGCTGGTGCTCGAGCGCTACCGCCTGCAGCGCCGCCTGGGCGCCGGCGCGTTCGGCACCGTGTGGGCCGCCCGGGACGAGCGCCTGGATCGCGAGGTCGCGGTGAAGATCGTGCCGCGGCAGCGAGTGGTAGGCGGCCGCTTCGAGCGCGAGGCGCGGGCCGCCGCGAGGTTGGCGCATCCGGCGATCGTCACGCTCTACGAGGCGGCGGTCGACGACGAGGGGGCGTATCTGGTCTCCGAACTGGTGCGCGGTGCGACGCTGCACGAGCTGCTGGAAGAGGGGCGGCTGTCCGATCGAGACATCGTCCAGGTGGCGATCTCGCTCTGCGACGCGCTCTCGCACGCCCACGCGGCCGGGGTCATCCACCGGGACGTGAAGCCCAGCAACGTGCTGGTGCCCGATCGGCCGACCAGCCCGGCCCACCCGGCCAAGCTGACCGACTTCGGCGTGGCCCGTGTGATCGGCGGTGATTCGCTGACCCGGACCGGCGACGTCGTCGGCACCGCCGCCTACATGGCCCCCGAGCAGGCCGAGGGCCTGCAAGTCGGCGCGCCCGCCGACCTCTACGCCCTGGCCCTGGTGGTCTACGAGGCGCTGACCGGCGTCAATCCGGTCAGGATGGGCACCGCCGCGAGCCGGGCCAGGCGTCTGGGCGCCCACCTCCCGCCGCTGCGGCGCCAGCGCCGCGACCTCCCCCGAGAATTGGGCTGCGGGATCGACCTGGCGCTGCGCCCGCGCCCGCGCGAGCGCGGGACGGTGGAGGAGCTGAGGGCCGCCTTCGTGGCCGCGCTGCCGCAGGTTGGCGATGACCCCGGGGTGGTGGCCGGGGGCTTCACCCGCGCTCCGGCCGCCTCCGCCGCCCCCGAACCGTGGGCCTTCGCCCCGGCGACCGAGCACCACGACGGCGACACTCAGGATTGGGCGCCCGGCGCCGAAACCGGCCCGAACGCCTGGATCTGGCGCGGCGCGGCGGCCCTCGGCGCGGCGGCCAGCGTGGCCTGGATCGCCTCGCGCCTGCTGACGCCCGGCTCGTTCCCGCCCGAAGTCCTCGCCGCCGCCGCGGCGCTGCTCGTGCTCGTGCTCCCGCGGATCGGCTGGGTGGCCTCCGCACTGGCCCTGGCTGCGATCGCCGCCTCGCAGGATCGACCCGGCGGCGCCCTCGTGGTGCTGCTGGCCATGCTGGCGCCCGTCGTCGCGATGCCCCGCCGCGGGGTCGGCTGGCCGCTGTCGGCCGGCGCCGTCGCGCTCGGCCTGGTCGGACTGGCCGGCGCCTGGCCGGCCGCCGCCGCGCGGATCGGCCATTCGGCATGGCGCCGGGGCGCCCTCGGCCTGTCCGGCTGGGCCTGGCTGGTGTGCGCCGCCCCGCTGGCGGGCACTGACCTGTACGCCACGCAGCCCGCCTCGATCCCCGCTCCCGGCGCATGGATCGGGTCCCTCCCGGTCACCCTTCATCACGTCCTGGGGCCGATTGTCAGCTCCGGTCTGCTCGCGCCGGCGCCGGTGTGGGCGCTGGCCGCGGTCATGCTGCCCTGGTGCCAGCGCGCGGGATCGCTGGCCCTGGAGGTCGTGCTGGTCACGATCTGGGCGGCCATCCTGGTGTCGGCCACCGAGGTCGCGCTGGGACTGGGCGGTCATCCCGGGCTCGCGGCGCCCCGGGGTGCCGTGCTCGGCGCGGTGGCCGGTGGGCTCCTGGCTCTGGCTCCGGCGTTTCACCGGGCTTGGCGGGATACCGCCGACGCGGCGAGTCCCGGCGCCCAACTTCCGTAGCATGGGCCCGCGCTCCGCGCACGTCTATGAGCGTCCTCAGAAGCATCGAGAGCAAGATCGCCGGCCTCGTCGAAGGCACGTTCAGTCGTGCCTTCCGCTCCGAAGTGCGCCCGGTCGAGATCGCCCGCAAGCTGGCGCGGGAGATGGAGGAGCACAAATCGTTCTCGGTCTCGCGGACGTATGTCCCCAACGAATACCGGGTGTTTCTGTCCCCGCGCGACCGCGAGCGCTTCGCCGACTACGAGGAAGCGCTGGTCGGTGAGCTGGCCGGCTACCTGCTCGAGCACGCCCGCCGGGAGCGGCTGGCCCTGCTGTCGCGGCCGGTGATCGAGTTCGAGACGGACGAGCGTCTCGGCTTGGGCGAGTTCGGGATCCAGACCCGGGTGGTCCAGCCCGAGGAGGAGGCGCCGGACGAGCCCGCCTCCGAGCAGTCCGGGCGAACGATGGTCTACAGCACGGCCGGCCGGGTCGCCGAGCCGCTCGAGGAGCGCGCGCGCTCGCGAGCCCAGACCGCGCTGCTGCTCATCGATGGCAAGCGGATGGTCGTGGGCCCGGCCGGGGTGACGCTCGGCCGCAGCCGCCAGTGCGACGTCGTGCTCGACGACGCCAACGTCTCGCGCGAGCACGCGGAGATCCGGCCGCGCGGGGGAGCCTGGGTGCTGACCGATCTGGGCTCGACCAACGGCTCGTCCCTGAACGGGCGGCGAATCGATCGCCCCGAAGTGATCAAACCCGGGGACGAGCTCGAATTCGGGACCTCCACCGTCATCTTCGAATTGGAGTGATGCCCGGTGCTCGAGCCCGTCTCGATTGGACTCAAGTTTGGGTTCCTGATCGTCCTGTATCTGTTCTTGCTGTGGGTCGCCCGCAGCGCGCTGAAGGATCTGCGACGAGGCAACCGGGCGGTCGTCGAAAGCCATGACTCGCTGCTGGACGCGACCGGCATGTATCCGGCCGCGGACGGGCTCGGCGAGCCGCCCGGGGATTTCGAGCCCCGCCTGCTGGTCGAGCGCGCTCCAGGACACGAGTCCGGGGTGGCCTACGACCTCCTGAACGGCGCTACCCTCGGCCGGGGAAATGTCGAGATCCGACTCGATGATCCCTTCGCCTCCTCGCGCCACGCCCAGATCACCCGACAGGGCCATTCGGTGGTGATCGAGGATCTCGGATCGACCAACGGGACGTATCTCAACGAGGAGCCGCTGACCGGGCCCCAGCCGCTTCACCCCGGCGACCGAATCCGGATCGGCGACAGCGAGTTTTCCTACCTTCAGTGATGCTTCGAGCCGCCGAGACCATCCAGCGAACCGACACCGGGCTTCAGCGCCGCGGCAACGAGGATTCGTCCTACGCGCGCGCGCCGCTGTTCGTGGTGGCCGACGGCATGGGCGGCGCCCAGGCCGGCGAGGTGGCGTCGCAGATCGCCGTCACCACCTTCGAGCAGGGGCTGCCCGAGGCGGGAAGCCCGGAGGAGCGGCTGACCGCGCGCGTGCGCGAGGCGAACGCCGAGATCTACCAGCGCTCGCAGGCCGAGCACGAACGCGCCGGCATGGGCACCACGCTGACCGCCGCGTACCTCGACGAGGCCCATCTGGTGATCGCCCACGTCGGCGACAGCCGCGCGTACCTGTTCCGGGACGGGAACCTCAAGCAGCTGACTCAGGACCACTCGCTGGTCGGCGAGCTGGTCCGGCGCGGCAAGCTGACCGAGGAGCAGGCCGCGGAGCACCCGCAACGCTCGATCATCACCCGGGCGCTGGGTCCCGAGCCGACGGTCGAGGTCGACACCTGGACCTATCCGGCCCGCGCCGGTGACGTGCTGCTGCTGTGCAGCGACGGCCTGACCTCGATGATCAGCGAGGAGCAGATCGGCCAGATCCTGGCCTCCGCGCCCGGACTCGACCGGGCGGCCGACCAGCTGATCGCCGCCGCCAACGAGGCCGGCGGCCGCGACAACATCACGGTCGTCCTGGTCCGCCTGGAGGACGTCGGCGGAGACGGCGCGCTCGAGCAGCCGACGGTTGCGGGCATGCCCGCGGTCCGGGCCGAGCCGCCGGCGTCGGCCTCGGACGGCCGGGCCACCACCGCGCCGAGCTCGGAGGCGCCGGGCGCGCGGGTGGGGGTGGTCGAGCCGCCCGTGCATCGGCGCACGGCTCGCCCCCGTCTGGCCAGAACCCAGGGCCGTCCGCCGGCCGGCACGCCGCGGAAACGCAGGGACTCGCGCTGGATCAAACCCGTGTCGGCCCTGCTGGCCATCCTGATCGTCCTGTTCCTGATCGGTGGCGGGGGCTACATCGCCACCCGTCAGCTGTATTTCATCGGCACCAACGCCCAGGGGATCGTCACCGTCTACCGCGGCCTGCCCTACGACCTGCCCGCGGGGATCCACCTCTACGAGACCTTCTACACCTCGGGTGTGCCGGCCGCGTTCGTGCCACTCGACCGGCGCGGCGCGCTGCTGAACCACCATCTGCGTTCGCAGAGCGACGCCACCAAGCTGATCATGGCCCTGGAGCGGGGGCAGATCTCGAAATGAGCGCGCGCAACAAGGAGCTGATCGGGCTGATCCCGGCCTCGCTGCTGGTGACCGCCGGGTTCGCCGGGGTGTTCATCCAGCGCCAGAACCAGCTGTCCAACGTCTCGCTGACCTACGGCGCGATCTTCCTGGGGTTGTGCGTGGCCGGGCACATCTTCATCCGCATGACCCTGCCGCACAGCGACCCGTACATATTCCCGCTGGTCGCGCTGCTGGCCAGCTTCGGGATCGTGATGGTCTACCGGATCGACCCCACGCTGGCCCGCCAGCAGGCGCAGTGGTTCGTGCTGGGTCTCGTGCTGTTCGCGGTGACGATCGTCGCCTTCCGGGACTACCGCAAGCTCGAGCGCTACCGCTACGTGATCGTGTTCGCCTCGCTGGGCCTGTTGCTGCTGCCGCGGCTGCCAGGGATCGGCGACCAGGTAAACGGCGCTTACCTCGGAGTCCACATCCCCGGCCTGTTCGTGTTCCAGCCGGCCGAGTTCGCCAAGATCGGGCTGGTCATCTTCCTGGCCAGCTATCTGCGGGACACACGCCAGGTGATGGTGATGGGCGCGCGGCGGGTGCTCGGCGTGACGATCCCGCCGATCAAGCACTTCGGCCCGGTCGCGGTGATCTGGGGAATCGCCATGGTGATCATGCTGCTGCTCCACGACATCGGCTCCTCGCTGATGTTCTACGGCGGCCTGCTGGCGGTCCTCTACGTGGCCACCGGCCGGGTCTCGTTCGTGGTAGTCGGCCTGACCGCGTTCGCGATCGGGGCCTGGTACGTCGGCACGCACATCCCGCACGTCCACGACCGCGTGGAGGCGTGGCTGCACCCGTTCGACAAGGCGCTCTACAACCGGACCGGCGGGAGCTACCAGGTCGCCAACTCGATCTTCGCCCAGGCCGCGGGGGGCCTGTTCGGCCAGGGCTTCGGCCAGGCCACGCTGACGCTGCCGGCCGGCGGGGCCCTGCTCCCCGCCCCCCAGACCGACATGATCTATGCCGTGATCACGGATGAGTTGGGGCTGTTCGGAGCGGCGGCGGTGCTGCTGACCTATCTGCTGTTGATCGCCCGAGGCTTCAAGGCGGCGGTGATGGCCCGCGACTCGTTCTCGACCCTGCTGGCCGTTGGCCTGAGCTCGGTGCTGGCGATCCAGGTGTTCGTGATCGTCGGGGGGGTCACCCGAGTGATCCCGCTGACCGGCGTGACGCTGCCGTTCATCTCCTACGGCGGCTCGTCGATCATCGCCAACTTCGTGCTGGTGGCGCTGCTGCTGCTGGTCTCCGACCGCTCGCGCCGGGTGGTGACCACGTGAACGCTCCGATCGTCAAGTTGTTCGGCTTCGTCGTGCTGCTGTTCGCGCTGCTGATCGGGTGGACCTCTCGGTGGACCGTGTTCGACGCCAAGTCGCTGCAGAACAATCCGCTCAACGTCCGCACCCTGATCGACGAGTTGAAGATCAAGCGCGGGCGGATCCTGGCTGACGACGGGACCGTGCTGGCCCGCTCGGTGCCGCAGCGCGGCGGCATCTACGGCCGGACGTATCCCACCGCGAGCCTGTTCTCGCAGGCCGTCGGCTACTCGATCGCCGCGCAGGGCCGGGCCGCGGGCCTCGAGCAGTCCCGCGGCCAGGAGCTCCGTGGCCTGCAGACCGGCCTGTCCTCGATCCTGGGACAGCTGACCCGGCGCCGGGTCGGGGACGACGTGCACACGACGCTTGACCCCAAGGCTCAGCGCCTGGCCATGAGCGAGCTGGCCGGCCGGGCCGGCTCGGTGGTGGCGCTCAACCCGCAGACCGGAGCAGTCAAGGTGATGTACGCGAACCCCAGCTACGACGACAACCATCCCGACCGGACCGGCCCCGGCATCTCGACGTTCAACCGCTCGACCCAGGCCGGCTATCCGCCCGGCTCCACGTTCAAGGTCGTGACCGCGGCGGCCGCCATCGACAGCGGGGCCTACACGCCGGACTCCCTGATCAACGGCAAGTCGCCGATCACCGTCTCCGGGGTGCCGTTGGCCAACGATGCCAATGAGCAGTTCGGCCAGATCACGCTCACCCAGGCCCTGACCCAGTCGGTCAACACCGTGTTCGCGCAGGTGGCCGAGCGCGTCGGCCGCGCGACCATGACCGACTACATGCAGCGCTTCGGCTTCTACGCCAAGCCGCCGCTGGACTACCCACCTGACGAGCTCAACGCCAGCCGGCCGTGGTCACCGGGCCCCCGATCGCGACCGTATCGACCCGGCAGCGCCAACGAAGACATCGGCCGGATCGGGATCGGACAGGGCGGGCTGCAGGTGACCCCGCTGCAGATGGCGATGGTCGCGGCGGCGGTGGCCAACGGCGGAAAGCTGATGATGCCCCACCTGGCCAGTCGCGTGGTCAACCAGGACGGCCAGACCGTGGAGACGATCCACCCGAGCGTCTACCACCAGGTGATGAAGCCCACGACCGCCGCCGACCTGAGCCAGATGATGCGCAAGGTGGTCGAGGAGGGAACCGGAACGCCGGCCCAGCTCGGCAACATCAGCGTCGCCGGCAAGACCGGAACGGCCCAGATCGGCGCTACCGGATCGAACCTGACCGAGCCGTGGTTCATCGGCTTCGCGCCGGTCAACAATCCGAAGGTGGCCGTGGCCGTGACCATCGAGCAGACTCAGGGCGGCTACGGCGCGACGGTGGCGGCGCCGATCGCCCGCGACGTCATCCAGACCTTGCTGGCGGAGGGACAGTGAGCGATGCCTGAGCTTTCGACCGGGACCGTCGTCGACGGCCGCTACAAGATCCTCTCGCGCCTGGGCGCCGGCGGGATGGCCGACGTGTTCCTGGCCGAGGATCAGCAACTCGGCCGCAAGGTCGCGCTCAAGCTCCTGCATCGCCGGTTCTCCGAGGATCCGGACTTCGTCGAGCGCTTCCGCCGCGAGGCGCAATCGGCCGCCGGCCTGCAGCACCCAAACGTGGTCAGCGTGTACGACCGGGGGGCCTACGACGGCACGTACTACATCGCCATGGAGTACCTCCCCGGACGATCGCTCAAGCAGCTGATCCGCCAGGAGGCGCCGCTGGACCCGGTGCGGGCGATCGACCTGACGATCCAGATCCTGAAGGCGGCGCGGTTCGCGCACCGCCGGGGCGTGATCCACCGCGACCTCAAGCCGCACAACGTGCTGGTCGACGACAGCGGTCACGCGAAGGTGACCGACTTCGGGATCGCCCGAGCCGGCGCCTCCGACATGACCGAGACCGGCTCGATCATGGGCACCGCACAGTACCTGTCTCCCGAGCAGGCGCAGGGCCACGCGGTCGGCGCCACCTCGGACCTGTACTCGGTCGGGGTGGTCCTCTACGAATTGCTGACCGGCCGCCTCCCGTTCGACGCCGAGTCGGCGGTGACGATCGCGCTGCGGCACGTCTCCGAGGCACCGGCGCCCCCTGGGGCGATCAACCCGAGCATCCCGCCCGAGCTCGAGCAGGTGGTGCTGTGGGCGCTGAACAAGAATCCGGCCGACCGCCCGGCCGACGCCGATCAGTTCATCACCGTGCTCGAGCGGGTCAAGGAGGCGATCGTCTCCGGGGCGCGCGGTCAGCGCACGGCCAGCATGGCGGCGGTCAGCGCCCCGATCGTGCCGGTACCCGACGCGCCCGTGTACGGGCCGCCCGTCGACCCGGGCACCGGGAGCTTCATCGCCACGCCGGCGGGTTGGGCGGGCAACGGCGAGCTGCCGCCCGGTGAGCAGCCGCCCGAGGAGCACGAGCGCCGCCGCTGGCCCTGGATAGCAGCGCTGGTGGTACTGCTGCTGGCGGGCGCCGGGGTGGCCGCCTTCCTGCTGACCCGACCGACGCAGCACGCCGTGCCCAAGGTGGTCGGCGAGTCGCTCAGCGCCGCGCAGACGAACATCCAGAACGCCGGTTTCACGCCGAACCTGATCTACCGCACCGATAACGCCAAGCCCGACACGGTGATCGGCCAGAGCCCGCTGGCCGGTACCGAGGCGGATACCGGGTCGACCGTGACGCTGACCGTCTCGCAAGGCCGCGGGAGCGTGAGCGTTCCGCCGATCAACGGTCTCACCGAGGCCGCCGCCCGGCGCAAGTTGCGCCACGTCGGCCTGAAGGTCTCGGCCGTGATGATGGAGACCTCCACGTCCGTCCCCGCGGGTGACGCGACGCGGACCGATCCGGCCGTGGGCTATCCGCTGCCCGCCGGGTCGTCGGTCACGCTCTACGTCTCCTCGGGCAAGCCCAAGGTCACCGTTCCGGACGTCACCGGGCAGTCGGCGGCGTCGGCCAAGTCAAACCTGGTCAAACAGGGATTCGTGGTCACCACCACCACCCAGACGTCGAGCACCGCAACCCCCGGCAACGTGATCTCGGAGAACCCGGCCGGGGGGTCCCAGGCGGCGCCGGGATCGACGATCACGATCACCGTGGCCAAGGCGCCGACCACGGTGTCAGTGCCGTCTGTCGTCGGGAAGTCGCTGGCTGACGCGACGAGCGCGCTGGTGGGCGCCGGGCTGAAGGTGTCCTCTTCTACCCAGACCGTCAACAAGCCCGGCAAGAACGGCCAGGTGATCTCGCAGAGTCCCCAGTCCGGCAAGGTGAAGAAGGGCAGCACGGTGACGCTGGTGATCGGCAAGTACACCGCGCCGGTCAAGGTTCCCGATGTCACGGGCCAGCCACAGGCGACGGCGACGAGCAAGCTGAGCAAGGCGGGCTTCGTCGTCACCACGATCACTCAGACGTCGAGCACGGTGACCGCGGGCGACGTGATCTCGCAGAATCCAGTGGCGAACACGGCGGTGGCTCCGGGCTCGGCGGTCACGCTGACGATCGCCACGGCTCCGACGACGACCACGACCACACCGGCGAAATGACCGGGTTGCGGGTCGCCGTGCTCGGCGGAGGGCGCTCGTCCGAGCACGAGGTCTCGCTCGCCTCGGCCGCTTCCGTGGCCGACGGGCTGCGAGCGGCCGGACACGACGTGCGACCGATCGAGATCGGCCGCGACGGGATCTGGCGCGAGGCGGGCGCCGAGCTCGCGCTGCACCCCGGGCGCGGGCTCGACGGAGCCGATGTGGTGTTCCCGGTCCTGCATGGTCCGTTCGGCGAGGACGGGACGGTGCAGGGGCTGCTCGAATGCCTCGATGTTCCCTACGTCGGCGCCGGGGTTCTGTCCTCGGCGCTGTGCATGGACAAGGTCGTGTTCAAGGACCTGATGGCGCATGCCGGGATCCCCCAGGTTCGCTACCGCTCGGTGCAGGTCGGGCACTTCCGGCTCGATCGCGCCGGCTGCCTGGCGGACATCGCAGAGCTCGGGCTGCCGGTGTTCGTCAAGCCGAATCGCCTCGGTTCGTCGGTGGGGATCGTGCGGGTCGGCGCCGCCGAGGAGCTCGAGGCGGCCCTCGAGACCGCGTTCGAGCACGACTCGCTGGCGATCTGCGAGGCGGCGGCCACGGGGATCGAGGTCGAGTGCTCGGTGATCGGCAACGGCGACCCGATCGCCTCTGAGCCGGGCGAGATCCTGCTGGCCGCCGGCGAGCATGGCTGGTACGACTACGAGGCGAAGTACACGCCCGGGGGGATGCAGCTGGTCGTGCCGGCCCGGATCTCCGCGGCCGCCCGCGCGCGAGTGCGTGAGCTCGCGGTGACCACGTTCGTCACCGCCGGGTGCTCAGGCCTGGCCCGGGTCGACTTCTTCATCGAGGGCGAGCGAGTGCTGGTCAACGAGCTGAACACGATCCCCGGATTCACCCAGACCAGCGTGTTCGGGTCGTTGTTCGCGGCCAGCGGCGTTCCCTATCCGGAGCTGCTGGACCGTCTCGTCCAGCTCGCGCTGGAGCGCCACGAGGCCGCCCGCCAGCACCGCTATTAACATGGCCGGCGTGTCCGGAATCGAATCGCTGGCCGTGGTTGGAGCGGGCTTCATGGGCACCGGCATCGCCGAGTCGGTCGCCGTGGCCGGGGTGCCGGTCGTCGTCCGGGACGTCGACCAGGCCAGCGTAGAGCGGGGCCAGGAGCGACTGGAGACCTCGATCGCCCGGGCCGTGCGAGGCGGCAAGCTCGATGCGGCCCAGGCCGAGGCCGCGCGCGAGCGGATCGAGTTCACCACCGAGCTCGATGCCGTCTCCGAGGCCGACCTGGTGATCGAGGCCGTGCCGGAGGACGAGCGCCTGAAGACCGAGGTGATGAAGGGGATCGGCGCCGCCGCCCGCGAGGACGCGATCATCGCATCCAACACGTCCTCGATCCCGATCGCCCAGCTGGCCCAGGCCGTGCGCCACCCGGAGCGGGTGATCGGCCTGCACTTCTTCTCGCCGGTGCCGGTGATGACGCTGATCGAGATCGTCGTCGCCCTGGACACCAGCCCCGAGACGGTGACCCGGGCCAAGGCCTTCGCCGAGCAGATCGGCAAGCGCCCGATCGAGACCAAGGACCGCTCGGGCTTCATCGTCAACATGCTGCTGGTCCCGTATCTGATGGCGGCGGTGCGGATGTTCGAGGACGGCTTCGCCTCACGCGAGGACATCGACGCCGGCATGAAGCTCGGCTGCGGGCACCCGATGGGACCGCTGGCCCTGTGCGACTTCATCGGCCTCGACGTGCTCTACGCGATCGGGAACTCGCTGTATGAGGAGTTCAAGCAGCCGGAGTACGCGCCACCGCCGCTGCTCAAGCGGATGCTGGCCAGCAACCGGCTCGGGCGCAAGTCCGGGCACGGCTTCTACGCCTACAAGTCCTAGCGGTAGAGCGTCACCTGGTTGAGCGACAGGCTGGTGTGGGGGCCGAGGCTGGTGATCCAGACCAGGTAGTAGCGGTACGCGGTGGAGCCGCTGCTCAGCGCGATGTTCTGCTTCCGGCTGACGGTCGTGGCCGGCGAGACCTGGGCCCAGCCCGGGTCGGGCCACTTCACCGGCGGCGCGCCGTCGCGGGCGTAGACCGTCGCCGTGAAGCCGGGCGTGTCGGTGGTGATCTGCAGCACCCGCGCGGTCGTGTGGGGGTTGGCGTCGAGGTAGAGCCCGACGCCGGCCTTGCCGAGCTTGCCGGCGTAGTAGGTCTGGGTCTGCCAGAAGGTGTTCGGCTGGTTGTCGATGGCCAGGCTGGCGTCGGGGTGCTCGTCGGTCGGGTTCCCCAGCGGGTTGAATCCGAACGCGCAGCTCTGGCAGAGACTCACGGGGGTCAGCTGCCGGCTCGGGGCGGCCTGCGCCGGGTGGCCGGTGCCGTGGTGGACCCGCGTGACCAGCCACGCCGCCACGCCGCCGCCAGCCGCCAGCAACAGCACCAGCAGCACGATCGCCGTCGTCCGGCGCCGGACCCAGAAGGGAATCCGGCGCTGGGTCTGGGAGGGCAGCGTCCGCAGCACGCTGGTCACCTCCCCGGTCGCGCTCCCCGCCCGGGCGGTCTCGATCGCCAGCACGTCCTCGAGGTCGTGGATCAGCTCGGCGTCGTCGGCGTAGCGATCCTGCTGCTTCTTGGCCGTGGCGTTGTCGACCACGGCGGCCAGCGCGGCCGAGACCTCGGGGCGCTTGGCCTGGACGTCGGGGATCGCCTCGCGGACGTGCTTCATCGCCACCGCGACCTGGTTCTCGCCCTTGAACGGGACCTCGCCGGTGAGCATCTCGTAAAGGACGATCCCCACGGAGTAGAGATCGGACTGGCCGGTGACCTGCTGGCCCAGCGCCTGCTCCGGCGAGACGTAGTCGGTGGTGCCGAGCACGCGCCCGTCGGCGGTGAGTCCCTCCTCGTCGAGCGTGCGGGCGATCCCGAAGTCGGTGACCTTGGCCGAGCCCTCCTCGTCGATCAGCACGTTCTGGGGCTTGACGTCGCGGTGGACGATGTGCCGCGCGTGGGCGGCACCGAGGGCGCGGGAGATCTCGATCGCGTAGGCCACAGCTTCGGCGATCGGCAGGCGGCCCAGCCGCCGGATCCGCTCCTTCAGCGTCTCGCCCTCGACGTACTCGAAGACGATGTAGGGCCGGCCCTCGTCTTCGCCGGCGTCGATCACGCCGACGATGTGGGGATGGGAGAGCTGGGCCACCGCTCGGGCCTCGCGGCGGAAGCGCACCAGATGGTCGGAATCGGTGGCCACCTCGCGGTTCATCAGCTTGATCGCCACCTGCCGCTGGAGCGTCTCGTCGAGGGCGCGGTAGACCGTGGACATGCCGCCGGCGCCGATCCGGGCCTCCAGCCGATAACGGCCGCTCAGCGTCGTTCCAAGCAGAGTGCTCATCTAGTTGGCCCTATTTTGAGGCACGCAGCCGTTGTCGACGTTAAGTGGTCTGCAAATTGGTCTGAGGCCGCCCTCAGGTCTGCCGCGGGCCGCAGCTACCCGGTCGCCCGGAGGCCTTCGGCGTCGCCGATCAGGCCGAGGTCGGGGAGGGTGACGGTGCCCGCTTCGCGGGTGAGAACGCCGATCGCCGAGGCGCCGGGGTGGTGCGCCTCGAGCAGGGTGACGGCTTCCCCGGCGCGCTCCGCCGGCACGATCGCGCAGAAGCCGCAGCCCATGTTGAAGACCTCCCACATCTCCTGGGGGGAGACCTGGCCGAGCTCGGCGATCAGGCCGAACACCGGCGGCACCGGCAGCGGACTCGAGATCTCGTAACCGATACCGGTGCCGATCCGCAACAGGTTGACCAACCCGCCGCCGGTGATGTGCGCCAGCCCGTGGACCGGAACCTCGCTGGCCAGGAGCGCGAGCACCGCCCGCACGTAGATCACCGTCGGCTCGAGCAGGACGTCGGCCACGCTGGCGCCGCCCAACTGCTCCGGCCGGTCATCGAGCGCGAGCCCGCCCTGCTCGAGCAGCGCCCGCCGGGCCAGGGTCAGCCCGTTGGCGTGAACCCCCGAGGAGGGCAGCCCGATCACCGCGTCGCCGGGAGCGCAGGCGCCGCCGTCGAGGATCTGGTCCAGCGCGACCGTCCCGAAGGCCGACCCGACCAGGTCGAAGCCGTGGGGGGAGGGGTGACCGCGGATCACCTCGGGGAGCTGGCAGACCTCGCCTCCGGGGATCTCCACCCCGGCCAGCTCGGCCCCGGCGCGCAGGCCGACGGCCAGCGCGCGTAGCAACTCGGTCTCGGCCCGCTCGACGGCGATGTAGTCCAGCAGCGCCAGCGGCGTGGCGCCGACGCAGATCAGGTCGTTGACGTTCATCGCCACGCAGTCGATCCCGATCGTGTCGAAGCGCCCGGTCTGCTCGGCGATGATCACCTTGGAGCCGACGCTGTCGGTGGCCAGGGCGATGCCCAGCTCGGGGGTGATCCGGATCACGCTGGCGTAGTGGCCCGGCAGCGGGACGGCGAGCGGCGAGCGGCCGGGATCGATTCCGCGCAGCACCTCGACGAGCGCGCCGACGCCCTGGTCGGCGGCGCCCGTGTCCACGCCGGCGGCTGCGTAGGCGTCGCTCACGCGGGAATTGTCGTGCATCGCGCGGATGCGCTCCGGCGCCGGTGCAGGTGGCGCAGGACGAGCCCGGCCAGCCCGATTCGATAGGCGGCGTAGGGCAGCAGCGAGCGGTCGCGCTCGACCTGGCGGATCAGCCAGGTGGAGCCGAGGGTGGAGACGAACGACGCGGCCGCTCCGGCCGCGAACGGGACGCCGGCGGCGGCCGGCAAGCCGCGCCGGTGCAGGCGCACAGCCTTCAGCAGAGTGGCGCCGGCGATGATCGGCAGGGCGGCGTGGCGCGAGAGCCGGTTGGCGTCCTCGCGCGTGAACCGGCGCAGCCGGGCCGCGGCCAGGGTGGCCCCGTTGCGGGACACGCCGGGCACCAGGGCGCAGGCCTGGGCCACGCCCAGCCAGAGCGCGTCGGCCGCGCCGGCCTCGGGGTGGCTGCGGACCTGCGGCGCCCGGTCGGCCCAGGCCATGGCCAGCGAGCCGAGGATCAGGCCGGCGGCGATCGATCCCGGAGTGCCGAGGTGGCGTTCGATCGGCCGTTCGAGCGTGTAGCCGACCAGCGCCGGCGGCGCGAAGGACAACCCGATCAGCACCAGCCGTCGCGGGCTGAGTCCCCGCACCGCCTCGTCGACCTCGTCGCGCAGCGTGATCAGCAGCGCGGCGGCGGTGCCGGCGTGCAACGCCACCTCAAAGGCCTTGCGTAGCTCGCTGTCCAGCGACACGTAGTCCCAGTCCAGCAGCCAGGGCAGCAGCGCGATGTGCCCGGAGGAGGAGATCGGCAGCAACTCGGCCGGGCCGTGCAGCGCCCCGAGGGCCAGCGCCTGAGCGGTCGACAGTCGGTCCGGAGGCCGCGGCTTAGGAAACGACATCCGGCGCCGGGCCACCGCCGCCGCCGCTCCTGCGCCGCACGATCAGGTAGGCGATGGCGCCCAACAGGATGATCGCCGCGGCGTAGTCGACGTATTCGAGGTTGTGCCGCCAGTTCACCCAGTTGCTCCCCACGGCCTTGCCGAGCAGGCCCAGGCCGGTAATCCAGACGATCGACCCGATCGTGGCCAGCGAGATGAACCGCAGATAGGGCATTTCCGCTACGCCGGCGGCGTACGGGAACACCGCCCGGATGAACGGGATCACTCGCGAGACGAGGATCACCGGGGCGCCGTAGCGCTCGAACCAGCCGTGGACGCGGTCGAGCCGGGCGGTGCTGACGTGGAGCTTGGAGCCGTGGCGCTCGAGCAGCTCGCGGCGGCCGTAGTAGCCGATCGTGTAGGCGATCGTCGCGCCGATCAGGTCGCCCAGCACGCCGAAGATGATGATCCCGATCAGGGTGAGATGGTGCTGGTAGACGTTGAAGCCGGCGAACAGCATCGTCGGCTCGGTTCCGGGGACGCCGATCACGCCGGAGCTCGTCGTCATCACCGTGACGCCCCCGTATCCGAGGTCGCGGATGATGTGCGTGGCCAAGGTGACCAGTGAGTCGGTGATCGATAGGTAGGGCAGCAGCATCGGCGGCCAAGCGTAGAGCAGCCCCCCGATTGGCGGCCTGTCCGGCGAGTACGCTTGCCCGCTTGGCCGTCCCGCTTTTCGATACGGAAACCCCGCTCGCGCCCCTCCGTGAGACTATCCTCACGCGGATCGCCGAGGTGGTCCGGGACGGGCATTTCATCCTCGGGCCGGAGGTCGAGGCATTCGAGCGCGAGTTCGCCGCCTACCTCGGAGTGCGCCACGTGATCGGGGTGGCCAACGGGACCGACGCGATCACGATCGCGCTGCGGGCGATGGGCGTCCGCCCCGGCGACGATGTCGTGGTCCCGTCCCTGACCTTCTACGCGACCGCCGAGGCGGTGGCCAACGCCGGCGCGCGGCCGGTGTTCTGCGACGTCGATCTCCACACCCGCAACGTCACCGCGGAAACCGTGTCGGCGGCGCTCACGCCGGCGACCACGGCGATCGTGGCGGTCGACCTGTTCGGCTGTCCGGCGCCGCTGCCCGCGCTGCGCGAGCTCGGCCCGCCGGTGCTCGAGGATGCCGCCCAGGCGGCCGGGGCCAGCCTCGATGGCCGCCGCGCCGGATCGCTCGGCGCCGCCGCGACGTTCTCGTTCTACCCGTCCAAGAACCTCGGCTGCTTCGGCGACGGCGGCGCGATCGCCACCGACGATGACGAGGTCGCCGGTGTCGCGCGGTCGCTGCGCTTCCACGGCTCGCGCGACAAGCAGACCTTCGACCGGGTCGGCTACAACTCGCGCCTGGACGGGCTGCAGGCGGCCGTGCTGCGGGTGCTGCTGCCCGAGCTCGACGGCTGGAGCGACGGTCGCCGCCGCGCGGCCGAGGCCTATGCCAACGCCGGTCTCGGCGGCCACGTCGGACTCCCGGGGGTTCCCGCGGGTGCACTCCCGGCCTGGCACCTCTACGTGGTCACGCACCCCGACGCCGACGGCCTGCTGCGCGCGCTGTCCGAGCGGGGCATCCAGGCGCGGGCCTACTACCGGCGTCCGCTGCACCGACAGCCCGCGATGGCGCCGTTCGTGCCCGACGGGCTCGAGCTGCCGGTCACCGATGAACTGGCCCGGAGCAACCTGGCGCTGCCGATCAGCCCCGTCCTCAATGCCGGCCAGGTGGACGAGGTTGTGGCCGCGATCGCCGCGTACTCGACGACGTGAAGGTCTGGGTCGACCTCACCAACTCCCCGCACGTGCTGGTGCTGCGGCCGGTGATCGCCGAGCTGCGCGCGCGGGGGCACGAGGTCGAGGTCACGGCGCGGGATTTCGCCCAGACGCTCGGCCTGTGTGAGCGGTTCGGGATCGAGCACACGGCGATCGGCCGCCACCGGGGCGGGTCGATCGGGGGCAAGGCGCTGGGATTGGTCGACCGCTCCTTCGAGCTGACGCGATGGGCTCGCCGCCGCCGGTTCGACCTGGCCATCGGCCACGGCTCCAACGACATCACCGTGGCGTCGGCGGTGCTGCGGATCCCGTGTTCGACCACCTTCGACTACGAGTGGGCGACCGTGCAGCACACGATCAACTGCCGGTTGGCCCAGGCGGTGGTGGTCCCCGACGTGATCCCGCCCGAGCGCCTCTACCGCTACGGCGCTCGGGGCAAGCTGCACCCCTATCCGGGCCTCAAGGAGGAGTACTACCTGGCCGACTTCGAGCCGGATCCGGCCGTGCTGGAGGAGCTTGGGCTCGACCCCGCGCTGCCGATCGCGGTGATCCGGACGCCGCCCGAGGTCTCGCTGTACCACCGCTTCGAGAACGACCTGTTCGCCCAGGTTCTGGCTCGTCTGCGGGGTGCGCAGACGGTCGTGCTGCCGCGCACTCCGGGGCAGCGGGCGGAGCTCGAGCGGGACGGCGGGTTCAACCTGCCGGCCCGGGCGATCGACGCCCAGTCGCTGATCGCCTACGCCGACCTCGTGGTGTCCGCCGGCGGGACGATGAACCGTGAGGCGGTGGCGCTGGGCACGCCGGTGTTCACGGTGTTCGAGGGGCGGCTGGGAGCGGTCGATGAGCGACTGCTCGCCGAAGGGCGCCTCCGCCAGCTCACGCGTGCCGAGGACCTGACGCTCCAGAAGCGGCCCAACCCGGGCGGTGTGGCCGACCGTGTGAGGCGAGATCCGGCCGTCTTGACCAAACTTTTAGCCGCCCCGGTGGGCGGCTGGTGATTCACCGGGCGGTCGATGTGGCATCCTGGCCAATGCTCGGCGGCTCGAGCGCGCATTCTCTGCGCGCGATCAATACCGGCCACGGGCTCAACACCTCCCCGACGGTCCGTGCTCACTGAACGACAGCCTCCTCGCGTGGCGACCCCCCCGACGGCGGGCGTCCAGTCCTTCCTGCGCCGGCACGTCTGGTGGGTGGTCGGGATTGCCGTGGTGGCGTTCTCCGCCGCCTTCGTGCGCTGGACCGGCACGCGGCCCGGGTACGACCCGTATGGCTGGCTGATCTGGGGTTACCAGACGCTGCACCTGAACCTCGACCTCGGCGGGGCGCCGTCGTGGAAGCCGCTGCCGTTGCTGTTCACCGTGCCGTACTCGCTGTTCGGCCACTACGCACTGTGGCTGTGGATGGTGACCTGCGTGTCGGTCTCGTTCGCCGGCTCGATCTTCGCCGGACGGATCGCCTACCGGATCGTCGGCGGCGCCCGACCCGAGTATCGCTATGCGGCGATCGGCGCGGCGATCTTCGCCGGCCTGGGCATGTACGGGATCCAGGACAACATCAACGGTGCCCACTCGAGCTACATGCACTACCTGCTCAGCGTCCAGTCCGATCCGATGATCGTCGCCATCATCCTGGCCGCGATCGATTTCCACATGACCAAGCACCGGCGCTGGGTGATCGCGATGCTGACGCTGGCCTCGCTCGGCCGCCCTGAGTCATGGCCGTTCCTGTTCCTGTACTCGATCTGGTGCTGGCGGGAGTTCCCTGAGACGCGCAAGTTCGTTGCCGCCAGCTGGATCCTCACGGCCTTCCTGTGGTTCGGGATTCCGACGATCACCAACGGCCGGCCCCTGGTGGCCGGCGACCTGGCCCAGGGTTCCCCGCGGGAGCTGCACCAGAACAAGATCATCGGCACGATCGACCGCTTCAAGACGCTGAACCTGTGGCCGGTGTGGGTGTTCGCGCTGGCCGGGGTGGCCTGGTCCGGCTACCGGCTGCGCCAGCACGGGTTCCGCTTCAAGCGGTTCCTGGCTGGGCTGCGCAAGCCGGGCTCGGCGGACGCGCTGGATTCCGAGCACTCCAACCAGCTGCTCGTGCTCGGCCTGGCCGTCGGCGTCGTGGTCTGGCTGATCGTCGAGGTGGCCTTCGCGCTGCACGGCTGGCCGGCCGTCCCGCGCTACATCTTCCCGCCGGCCGCCGTCGCCATCCTGATCGGGGGGATCGCCTTCGGCTGGCTCCTGAGGGAAATTCCGCGCGGACTGAAGGTGCCCGCGTGGTCGGGCGTCGTCGTGGCGGCGGCGCTGGCGCTGGCGCTGGCCCCCGGCGCCTTGTCGCGGATTCGGCTCGAGCACAAGGACATCCGCCACGAGCGGCTGCGGACGACGAACATCAACCACCTGACCGCGACGATTGACGCGCTCGGCGGGCGCGCGGCAGTGCTCCGCTGCGGGCGGCCGGTGTCGAACGTGGAGTACGTCAGCATCCTCGGCTGGCTGACCCACCAGAACGACGGCAAGATCGGTCACCGTCCCCAGTTCGAGCTGCACAACGTCTACCCGATCGTGTTGTTCACGCAATTGCGCAACGGCTGGGCCACCTACCCGTGGCACACGGCCCCGCGGAACGTGGCCTTCTGCCAGAAGATGAAGGCGCTCGACATCTTCACCAAGGGCCACCCGAACGGGGCGCTGTCGGTCAACACTGTGCCGCCCAAGCTGACCTCGTACAAGGGCGCTCAGGCACCGAAGCCCAAGCCGTCGCACGGCTGACGCCCCGTCGTCTAACCGGGCCTTATCGTGGATCCGACGCGTTCGCGATTAGAATTGCCGCGCATGCGCCGGCGGATCAGATCCGCGGCCTTTCCCGTTCACCGCCACTCGCTCCCGCAACTCCTGGTGGACGGCCTCCTGGTCGCGCTCGCTTACTTCCTCGCCTTCCGGCTGAGGTTCACCGAGGCCCTGCCCACAAGTTACGCGAAGTACGACCATCTGCTGGGTTCGACGATCTGGTGGGTGGTGCCGGTCGCGCTTGTCGTGCTGGCGGCGTTCGGTCTCTACCAGCGGCTCTGGACCTACATCGGCCAGCGCGACTACGAGGGCGTGGTCAAGGGCGTGATCGTGGCGAGCCTGGTGATCGTCGGCGCGATCACCCTGCTGCACCCGGTGCAGACCTCCTCGGGCCGCTTCGGCCAGTCGACCGCCGTGACGCTGCCGGCCAGCGTGATCGCCCTGTTCTTCCTGATGATGCTGGCCTTCCTACTCGGCGCTCGCTTCCTCGTGCATCTGGTCACCGAGGGGCGGGTGCGCAGCTTCCGGGTGGCCAAGGGCGCCCGCGACGTGCTGGTTATCGGCGGCGGCGAGGGCGGTCGCCTGGTCGTTCGCGAGCTCGCGCGCAACCCCGCCCTGCGCCTGCGCCCGGTCGGCTTCGTCGACGACGACCCGCGCAAGCAGGGGATCAAGGACGAGCACGGCCTGAAGGTGCTCGGCACCACCTCGAGCGAGGACCTGACCCGGATCCTCGACGAGGTCGAGCCCGACGAGGTGGTGATCGCGATTCCCTCGGCTCCGGGCACGCTCCGTGCGCGTGTGGTCACGGCCTGCCGCGAGCGCGGGATCCCGGTGCGCACGATGCCGACGGTGTTCGAGCTGCTGCGCGACGGATCGGGGACGATGCGGGTGACCAATCAGCTGCGCGCGGTCCGGGTCGAGGACATGCTGGGCCGCGAGCCGGTGCGGATGGAGCTCGAGCGGGTCGGCGCCTACCTGGCCGGTCAGCGTGTGCTGGTGACCGGAGCCGGTGGCTCGATCGGCGGTGAGCTGTGCCGGCAGATCGCTCGCGTCGGCCCGAGCAAGCTCGTGCTGGTCGACCACGCCGAGGACAACCTGTTCGAGATCCTCCGCGAGCTCGAGGAGGAGCGCCACTTCCGCGCCGCCGTTCCGGTCCTGGCCGACTGCAAGGAAGAGGAGCGGATGCGCGAGGTGCTGGGCGAGCACCGGCCGGCTGTCGTGTTCCACGCCGCCGCCTACAAGCACGTGACCATGATGGAGCTCAACCCGGTGGAGGCGGTGCGCAACAACGCCCTGGCCACCCGGCTGGTGGCCCGGATCGCCGGAGAGCTCGGGGTCAACCACTTCGTCCTGGTGTCCACCGACAAGGCGGTCAAGCCCGCCACCGTGATGGGCGCGTCAAAGGCGCTGGCCGAGTGGGCGGTGGAGGCCGCCGCGGCGAAGCATCCCGCCACCACGTACTCGACGGTGCGGTTCGGCAACGTGCTCGGTTCCTCCGGTTCGGTGGTCCCGATCTTCCGCCGCCAGATCGCCGCCGGCGGCCCGGTGACGGTCACCGACGCGCGGATGCGCCGGTACTTCATGACCATCCCCGAGGCCGTCCAGCTGATCATCCGCACCGGCTCGCTCAGCGAGGGCAGCGGGCAGGTGTTCGTGCTCGACATGGGCGAGTCGATCAAGATCGTCGAGTTGGCGGAGACGATGATCCGGCTGTCCGGCCTGGAACCCGAGCGGGACATCGCGATCGAGATCGTCGGCGCCCGTCCCGGCGAGAAGTTCCACGAGGACCTGTTCAACCCCTACGAGGTCCAGCAGACCACGAAGGCCCAGAAGATCCTGCGCGCCGATCGGGAGCCCCTCGACCCGGCTTGGGTTGAGGACACGTTCTCGAGAATCAACCTGCTGGTGCTGGAGGGCGACGCCGCCGGGCTCGCGGAGCACGTGTCTCGCCTGGCCTACGCCCGCGAGGCCGCACCCGGCGGTGCTGGCGCCCGGACAGGCCCGTAGACTGCGACCGCATCCATGGCGTCGATTCCGCTAGCCCTCTCGATCCACAACTTCATAAACAAGGTGGGCGCCGACGCCGGGTTCGCCTCGATCATCGGGTTGGCGATCCTGGTGCTGCTGTATTTCGCCCAGGCGCGCGAGACCGCCACGTTGCGCCAGCACGCCGCCGAGGCGGCTGAGCGGATCCAGCAGCTCGAAGGCCGGATCTCGCAAATCCTGCGCGCTCAGTCGGCGCCCAGCGCCCAGCCCTCCGCGGCGGCCACCGCGCCGCCGGCCCGCGCGGCCGCCGGGTCGATCATCGCCTCGCGCGGCGTTGGCGCAGGCGCCCGTCCGGCCGCCGCGGTCGGTGTGGGCAGCGTCGTGCCCGCGGCGCCGGCCGGGGTGGGCGCTCCCGCCCTAACGGCGGCCACCAAGCTGATTCCCGGCCCAGGTCCCGCCGGGCCAGAGCCCGTCGCCCCCGTCGCCCCCGTCGCCCCCGTTGCCGCGGGCGCCGCCGTCGGCGGGCCAGTCGCGCTGCAGGAGCTCGATACCGGGGCCGCGCCGCCGCCCGCCACCGTGGCCGGTGCCGGCAACGGTCATTCGCAGGACAGCTTGACCAACTTTGGCGGCGTGCCCGCACCGGTTCCGGCTGCCGGGGGGCCGAACCAGCCTCCGCCCCGGGTCCAGATCCGTCCGGGGCAGGCACCGATCCCGGCGCGGCGCCCGGCCGGAGCTCCGCGGCCCGCCGCCGGCGATACGCGCGCGGCGCCGTCGCGGCGGATCCTCGCCGCGGGGGTCGGGGCGCTGGTGGTCGCCGCCGTGGTGATCGGGCTGCTCGCGCTCACCTCCGGCGGCACGTCCAGCAAGGCCAAGACCGGCAGCACGCCGGTCAGCAACGCACCGACGCGGACGCGTCGGGCCCAGACTTCCGCCGTCAACCCGGCGGGCGTCACGGTCGCCGTCCTCAACGGAACGGCGACGGCCCAATTGGCCAACCGCGTGGGCGTGCTGCTGAGCGGCGCCGGCTACAAGGACGGGACGATCACCAACGCCCCCGACCAGACCCACACGGCCACCGTGGTGGCCTATCTCCCGGGGTTCAAGCGGGATGCGCAGGCGGTCGCGAAATCACTCAAGGTTCCGTCCAGCTCGGTGCAGCCGATCGATACGAACACCCAGGCGGTGGCGTGTCCCGCCGCGCCGGCAGCCTGCACCGCCAACGTCGTCGTCACCGTCGGCGCTAATCTCGCCGGCACCCAGTAGCTCTCGGCGATGATGAAGGATCTGCTCGAACTCCCTGACCGGAGCGAAAAGCCTCGCCAGCGAGGGATCACCCACGTGCTGGACCGCGGCCTCTCGGTCGATGAGGTCGACGGCCTGGTCGAGGTCGCCGGCCACTCGGTCGACATCGTCAAGCTCGGCTGGGGGACCTCGGTGGTCACCGGCAACCTGCAGGCGAAGCTCGAGCGCTATCGAGCCCACGGGATTCCGGTGGTGTTCGGCGGCACGCTCACCGAGCTGGCGCTGGCCCAGGGCCGCCTGGATCAACTGGTCGCCCGCCTGCACGAGCTCGGCCTCGAGCACATCGAGATCTCGGACGGCACGATCACGATTCCCCACGAACAGAAGCTCGAGCTGATCACCCGCCTGAAGGACGAGTTCACCGTGCTCTCCGAGGTCGGGTCCAAGGACGACACCCGGATCATGGCGCCGTACCGCTGGGTCGAGCTGATCCAGAAGGAGCTGGAAGCCGGGGCCTGGAAGGTGATCGCCGAGGCCCGCGAGAGCGGCAACGTCGGAATCTTCCGCCACGACGGCGAGGTCCGGATGGGGCTGATCGACGAGATCGCCCATGCGGTCGAGCCCGACCAGGTCCTGTTCGAGGCGCCCCGCAAGGATCAGCAGGTGTGGTTTGTCCGCCGCTTCGGCGCCGATGTGAACCTCGGCAACATCCCGCCCGAGGACGTGCTCTCGCTCGAGACGATCCGCCTCGGCCTGCGCTCCGACACGGCGGGCGGAGGTTCGCCTCCGAGCTGGGGCGAGCAGCAACGCGGGCATGAATGACCCGTCGCTGAGCGGGATCCTGCTCGCGCGCCACGGCGAGACAGATGACAACATCGAGCCGATCCGGGCGCAGGGGTTCACCGACACCCCGCTGAACGCTGTGGGCCGACGCCAGGCGGCCGAGCTGGCCGACCGGGTGGCGGACCTGGAGATCGAGGTTGCTTCGCTGTGGTCCTCCGATCTCCAGCGGGCCAGCGAGACTGCGCGGATCGTGGGCGAGCGGATCGGGCTCACGGCCAGCCTCGACCCGCGCCTGCGCGAGTCCGACCGCGGCGAGTGGGAGGGGCGGCTGTTCATCGACATCGCCCGCTCTGACCCGGAGGGCTATGCGGCGTGGATGGCGGCCGGCGAGGACTTCCGCTTCCCCGGCGGCGAGTCGTTGCGCGAGCAGTCCGACCGGGTGGCGGAGGCGCTGGCCGACATCCACGGCACGGGTGAGCTCCCGGCGCTGGTCGTCTGTCACCGCGGTTCGATTCGGGTGATGCTGTGCCGTCGGGACCCGCGCGGACTCGACGCCTTCCATGAGTTCGACGTGCCGAACACCGGGGTCGTAAGGCTTTGAAGCGGCTGCCGGTGGCCGCCTTCGGTGCGCTGGTGGCGGCGACCGTGGCGGCGTTCTTCGTCACCCAGCACCTGAAGGTCTCGACCCCGCTGATCGCCGGGGCGCCGGCGCCGGCTCCCGCGGTGATCAATCCGGTCAACGGCGTGAGCTGCGGACCCCCCGCCACCCGGGTCAACCACCGGCAGACGTACATCACCTTCTACCTGCAACACCGAGCCGACCAGGTGGCGGTCTACATCGTCGACCCAGCCGGGACGATCATCCGCACGCTCTCCACCGGCTACCACATGGGGATCGGGGTGCGCAATCCGCCGGGCCAGTTCCTCTGGAACGGCCATGAGGACAACGGGCGGGTCGCCCCGGATGGGACCTACTACTACCGGATCGCGCTGCTCGGTCAGGGCCGCACGATCGAGCTCACCAACAAGCCGATCACGGTCACGACGGTGCCGCCCCAGCCGGTGGTCACCGGCGTCTCGCCATCGCTCGTCTCCCCGCCCGGCACGCCCGTGACGATCCACTACTCCGGGGTCGGCAGCCAGATCGGCGTGGTGCGGATCTACCGAACCGACCTGCCGGGGAAGCCGCGAGTGGTCAAGAGCTTCCGGCTCGGCAAGCAGGGCACGACCACGACCTGGGACGGGCTGATCAACCAGCGCCCGCCCCCGGCCGGTACCTACCTGATCGGACTAGACGTGACCGACAAGGCGTGCGATGTGGGCCACTTCCCGCGCACCAATCCGCCGGCGCCCGGGTCGACCTTGCACGCCGGTGTGACCGTCCGGTATCTGGCCGCCCAACCGTCGCTGAGCGCGGTGCCGGCGGGCACCGACGCCACCGTGTTCATCGACTCGCGTCGCCGGCCGTACCGGTGGGCGCTGCGGGCCATCGGGCGTAAGCAGGTGGTCGCGCACGGGGGCGGTTCGAGCGTGGCGCTGCAGGTCCACCTACCGGGGAGCGGCCCCGGCATGTACGAGCTGGCGATCCGCTCGGGCGCCGATCGCACGGTGGTGCCGTTGATCGCCGGCGCGCCCCGGGGAGCGCGGCGGGCGAGCGTGCTGGTCGTGCTGCCGGCGCTCACCTGGCAGGGCGAGAACCCGGTCGACGACGACGGCGACGGGCTTCCCAACACCCTTACCGCCGGCGGTCCGATCGCGCTCCAGCGTCCACTCGCGGACGGCCTGCCGCCCGG
This sequence comes from uncultured Solirubrobacterales bacterium, assembly GCA_963808605.1. Lineage (GTDB taxonomy): Bacteria > Actinomycetota > Thermoleophilia > Solirubrobacterales > Solirubrobacteraceae > Palsa-465. The sequence goes on along the minus strand of CAWEGQ010000005.1, from coordinate 85,729 downwards.
CTTCACGGACGAGGCCTCGCTGATCGCCTACCTGAACAAGGCCCGGCTGCACTACGACCTGATCAGCGACCTCGCGCTGCTGAGCGACCCCGGCGCGGCGCTGGCCGGTCGCCACGGCGTCGTGCTGGCCGGCAGCGAAACCTGGCTCCCGGGTTCGGTGAGCGCGGCGTTGCGCAACTTCGTGCTGGGCGGCGGGCACGTGCTCTTGGCGGCTCCCGGGTCGTTGCAGCGCGGGGTCACGATCTCGGGGCAGACGGCGCTCGACCCGACCCCGCCCGCGGCCGTGGATGTGTTCGGGGCGCGTCCGGGCGCGGTGGTCAGCGGGAACCGGGACCTCTTGACGGTGTTCTCCGACCGTCTGAAGCTCTTCTCGGGGACTTCGGGCGCGTTCGGCGGCGTGAGCGCTTTCCAGACGGTCAGGCCGCCGGGGAGCGAGGCCGTCTCGGTGGCCGGGACGAGCCCGCAGACGCCGAGCATCATCGGCTTCGGTCTCGGCCGCGGCGGCGTGGTGGAGATCGGGGTTTCTGGCTTCGGCTCGGCCGTGTCGCATAGCGTCGACTTCCAGGAGCTGCTGGCCCGGGTGTGGAGTCTGCTTTCGCGATAGGTCGCCTTTACGCCGGGACGAACGTCAACTGCATCGATGAAGGCGAGGAAGATCGCGGTCCCTCGGCCGGAGGTCTCGGGACGTAGGTACTCCTATCTGCGACTTTCTTACCAACACCCTCGCCCGCGCGACCCTCATTGATGTCGTTCGTCCACGACACCCACACGATCCCTCGGCCGCCGCGCACGCGACGCCGCTGCCACGCCTGAGCCGACCGGAACCGGGCTCCGTGGGCGCTCATCCGTACCGTGTGGCGGCGTGACGGGCTATCTCAAGCGACTGGTCAGCTCGCTGGCCGCCTATCAGGTCGCCGACATCGTCTCCAAGTTCATCGCAGTGCTGCTGCTGCCGGTCTACACGCGGCACGTGAGCCGCTCGGGTTACGGCGTGGTCGAGCTGCTGGCCAACAGCGTGATCTTCGCGAGCATCGTCGTGCGGTTCGGGATGATCGAGGCGTTCCTGCGTTACTACTTCACGGACGTCGATCAGGATCGGCGCGATGCGCTGGCGCGCCGGGCGGTCGGTTTCCTGCTGGTGGCCACGACGGTGGCGGTGATCCCGTTGATCGTGTTCGCCGGCCCGCTTTCCAAGCTGCTGCTCTCCCACCGGGACACGACGACGTTCCTGATCGCCGTGCTCGGGCTGTGGACGTTCACCAACCTCGAGCTGGCCTACGGGCTGCTGCGCGTGGAGGAGCGCCTGCGGGCCTACGTGACCGCCTCTCTGACCAACGTCGGGCTGACGGTCGCGGTGACCCTGGTGCTCGTGGTCGGACTCGGCGACGGGGCCCGCGGACTGCTGCTGGGCAACTACGCGGTCTCGACGCTCGTCCTGTTCGGGGTCTGGTGGACGATGCGCGACCGCTTCCGGATACGCCGGGGAGCGGCGGAGCGCTTGGGCGTGCTGCTGCGCTTCGGCCTGCCGACGGTGCCGGCCGAGGCGTCGGTGTACGCGCTCAGCATCGTCGATCGCTTCTACATCTACCACGAGCGCAGCCCGGCGCTGGCCGGCCTCTACTCGATCGCGATCAAGCTGGCAGGGGCCGTCGCGTTCATCGTGCGGGCGTTCCAGTACGCCTGGCCGCCGCTGGCCTATTCGGTCACCGACAACGCCGAGGCCGGAAGGCTGTACGGGCTGGTCACCACCTACTACCTGCTGGTCAGCGGCTGGGTCGTCGTCGGGCTGGCGCTGCTGGGGCGCTGGGTGCTGCGCCTGCTGGCGGCGCCGTCGTACTTCGGCGCCTACAAGGCGCTGCCCTGGCTCGCGCTCGGCTGGGCGCTCTACGGGCTGTGGGTGGTGTTCCTGGTGATCGCCGGCCGGGCCAAGGTCACCACGCGCAACTTCGTCGCCTCGCTGGCCGGTCTGGCCGCCAACGTCGTGCTGCTGGTCGGGCTGGTGCCGTCGACCGGGATCGCCGGCGCCGGCATCGCGCTGTGCGGCGCCTATGTGGTCATGCTCGGGGCCATGCATCTGCTCACCCGCCGGCTGTTCGTCGTGGCCTTCGAATGGCGCCGGCTGACCCAGTTGCTCGTGGTGTTCGGCGGTCTGTGGGCGGGCGGCGAGCTGCTGCTGCCCACCCACGGTGCGCTCGGGCTGCTGAGTCGCGCGGCGGTGTTCCTGGCGATACCCCCGGTGCTGTACGCGATCGGGTTCGCGCACGCGCAGGAGCTGGCTCAGGCGAAGACGCTGATCGAGCGCGTGCGGGGGCCGTCGTGAGCCGCCCATCGGTCAGCGTGGTGATGCCGTTCGCCGGCGACGCGGCCGCCGCGCGCGAGGCGGCAGGCGCGCTGCTCGAGCTGAGGACTGTCCTCGGCGACGAGGTGATCCTGGCCGACAACTCCGGGGTGGCCGAGCCGCGGGTCGGGGTCCAGATCGTGCGGGCGACGGGTGAGCGCTCTCCCGCCCACGCCCGCAACGCCGGCGCCGCCCAGGCCCGCGGGCGAGTGGCTTCTGTTCCTCGACGCCGACTGCCGCGCTCCCACCGAGCTGCTCGATCTCTACTTCGAGCAGGCGGTCGCCGACGACGTCGGGGCGCTGGCCGGCGAGGTGCTCGCCGCGGCCGGGCCCGCGACGTTGGCCGAGCGCTACGGCGCCGCGCGCGGGTTCCTGTCCGCCCAGGCTCACCTCGCGCATCCCTACCTGCCCCGCGCGGCGGCGGCCAACCTGCTCGTCCGCCGCACCGCGTTCGAACAGGTGGGCGGCTTCCACGAGGGCCTGCGCGCGGCCGAGGACACCGACCTCTGCTGGCGCCTGCAGCGTGCCGGGTGGCGCCTCGAGCTCCGGTCCGAGGCCGCCGTCGCCCACCGCTACCGGGCCACCATCGGAGAACTCCGCCGGCAGTGGCGTGGCTACGCCGCCGGCCGCGCCTGGCTGGCCCGGCGCTACGAGGGATTCACTCCTGAGCCGGCGGTCTGGCGGGCGCTCAAGCGCGTCGGCCGGGGTCAGCCCCCGCGCCCACCGGCTCCGGCTCCGGCTTCCGCTCCGGCCCAGTCCCGCGAGCCAACCGCGGTGAGCCGCGACCGCCTGGGCTTCGCCGCGCTGGATCTCGTGCTGGCCGCCGACGAGCTGGCGGGCTTCGCGCTCTCCAATCGCCCGGCCGGCGCCGTGACCCGGGGACCGGCCAGCGCCGTGCTGGTCGCCGGGCGCTTCCCGGAGCCGGGCGACCCGGCCGTGATGAGCGCCTCCGCGCTGGCGGGCGCGCGAGTGGACGCCGCCGCGCGGCCCGAGCGGATCGACCGCGCGGCGACCGAAGCGCTGGCCATCGACTACCGCGAGGACGACGGGTTCGCCGAGCGCGTGCTGGCGCTCGCCCGGCTCGCGGGCGGCCACCCGCTCCGCTGCCTGCGCGACCGCCGCGGGCGGTCCGGCGCGCCGTCGCTGGCCGCGCTGGCCCCCGCCGCGCTGCGGCTCCGGCGCGACTCCCCGGCTCCCGCCCGGGCGCTTGGCGATCAGCCGGCGGCGGTCGAGACCGCCGCCCGGCTGGCCGCGTTGACTGGCGCCGGCTCATGAAGGTCCAGGTCGTCGACCCGTCGGCGTTCACGCCGCCCTATGACCACGCGCTGTGCGCGGCGCTGGCTCGCGCCGGGGCGCAGGTCGAGCTGATCACCAGCCAGTTTCCGTACGGCGATGTGCCGCCCCCGGAGGGCTTCCGCGTCCGTGAGCACTTCTACCGTCACGCTCGCGGCGCGCCCGGGTCCCGTCTGCGCCAGGTCTCCAAGCTGGCCGAGCACGGACCCGACATGCTCCGCTATCGCCGCGTGGCCCGGGCGGCCGACGTCGTGCACTTCCAATGGCTGGACGTGCAATGGCTCGACGCCCACCTGCTCCCCCGCGCTCCGTTGGTGCTGACCGCGCACGACCTGCTCCCGCGCGAGGCCAAGCCCGGTCAGGCTGCCGCCCAGCGGCGTCTCTACGAGCGAGTCGACGCGCTGATCGTCCACTCCGAATACGGGCGCCGGCAGCTGGTGACGGCGCTCGACGTCGACCCGGCCAAGGTCCACGTCGTGCCGCACGGCGCCTTCGCGCACCTGACCGGCCAGTCGCTCGAGCTGTCGCTGCCCGACGAGCTCCGCGAGGTGGCGAAACCGGTCGTGCTGTTCTTCGGGCTGCTGCGGCCCTACAAGGGCATCGACGTGCTGCTTCAGGCCTGGCGCGATGTGCCGGACGCCGAGCTGTGGATCGTCGGGCGACCGCGGATGCCGATCGATCCGCTGCGGTCCTCGGCGCCTCCGGGGGTCCGGTTCGTGCCGCGGTTCGTCTCCGACGCCGAGCTTCCCGCCTACTTCCGCCGCGCCGATGTCGTCGTGCTGCCCTACTCGCGCACCGAGCGCTTCGACCAGTCCGGGGTGCTGGCCGTCGCGTTGGCGTTCGGCAAGGCGGTGGTGCTCACCGACGTCGGCGGGTTCGGCGAAGTGGCGGCGGCAGGGGCGGCGCGGCTGGTGGCGCCCGGCGATTCGGGCGCGCTTGCGTCGGCGCTGCGTTCATTGATCGAAGATCCACGCGGCGCGGGCCGAGCTCGCCGCGGCCGCCGCCGCGGCGGCCGAAGGCGCGTATTCGTGGGACACCGCGGCGGAGCGCACGCTCGCGCTGTATCGCACTCTGGTGCGGTGACCTTCACAATCCGGCGCCGTGATTGTCCTGGCGATCGTCTTCTGGTGCTCGGTGGCGTTGCTGCTCTATTCCCTGGTGGGATATCCGCTGCTGCTGGCCGGGCTCGTGCGGCTTGCGCCCGGGCGCGGAGCGGAGCGCGGACGTGCTCCGGTCACGCCGCCGCAGCGCCCCGTGTCGGTGGTCGTCGCGGCCTACGCCGAGGCTGACGTGATCGCCGGCCGCGTGGCCAACCTGCGCGCGCTCGACTACCCCGAGGGCTTGCTCGAAGTGATCGTGGCCTGCGACGGATCGCCGGACGAGACCGCGCAGCGAGCACGGGCGGCCGGGGCCGACCTGGTGCTCGAGTTGCCGCGGGGCGGCAAGATCCGTGCCCAGGACGCGGCGGTCGAGCGGGCGCGCGGAGATATCGTGGCCTTCTCGGATGCGAACGCAGCCTGGGACCCCGGGGCGCTGGCGCGATTGGTGGAGGCGTTCGACGACCCTCGCGTCGGCTACGTCTGCGGCGACGTGCGCTTCGTCAACGCGGGCGGGACCAACCAGGAGGGGCTGTACTGGCGCTACGAGATGGCGCTGCGCCGGCTCGAGTCGCGCGCACACTCGGTCACGGGCGGTAACGGCGCGATCTACGCGACCCGCCGCGAGGCGTACCTGGTGGTCGACCCGATCATGGGCCATGACCTGTCGTTCCCCTTCAACATGGTCAAGCGCGGCTGGCTGGCGATCTACGCGCCCGAGGCGCGGGCGATCGAGAAGATGGTCCCCACGATCGAGGGCGAGTTCGCCCGCAAGCGACGGATGATGAGCCACGGCTGGCCGATCGTGGTCCGCGGCGGGATGCTCTCGCCGCGCGGCTACGGACCGCTCTACACGCTGATGATCTACTCCCACCGGGTCCTCCGCTACCTCGTGCCGTTCCTGCACCTGGTCGCGCTCGGCACGAGCATCGCGCTGGTCTCCCGTGGTTGGGTCTACGTGGCGGCGGTGGTCGTCCAGGGCGCCGTGCTGCTGGCCACGTTGCTCGCGCCGCTGCTGCCCGCGCGCCCGCTGCTGGTCGCGCGGTACTACGTGCTGACCCAGGCCTCGCTGGCGGCCGGCCTGTGGGACTGGCTGACCCATGGCACGCCGGCGGGCTGGGAACCGGCCGAGGGGACCCGATAGTGAAGCGCGCTCTCGATCTGATGCTGGCCGGTGCCGGGGCGGTCGTCTCGGCGCCGGTGGTGGCGCTGCTGGCGCTGCTGGTGCGGCTGGAGAGCCGGGGCGACCCGATCTATCGTCAGGCCCGGGTGGGCAAGGATGGGCAGCTGTTCTCGATCTACAAGCTGAGGACGATGGTCAGCGGCGCCGAGTTCACCGGCGCGGGGCTGGCGATCTCACATGGCGACGATCGGATCACCCGGGTCGGCGCGGTCCTGCGCCGGTATTCGCTCGACGAGTTGCCGAACCTGTGGAACGTGCTGCGGGGCGAGATGTCGATCGTCGGGCCGCGTCCGACGGTGCCGGTCCAGGTGGAGCAGTACACCGACCGGCAGCTCGGCCGGCTGGCGGTCAAGCCGGGAATCACCGGCTGGGCCCAGATCAACGGCCGGGCATCGCTCCCGTGGCCCGAGCGGATCGAGCTGGATCTCTGGTACGTCGAGCACTGGTCGCTCGGGCTCGATCTACGCATCCTGGTCCGGACGGTCAGGATGGTGCTCAGCGGCCACGGCCTCTACAAGGGAGAGAAGGGCGGATGGCAGGCGCCGCTGTAGCCGTGCTCCTGACCGGGGTCGGGAAGCGCTACGACATCGTCTCGGCCTTCGCTCAGCACGCGACGGTGGTGGCGGCGGATCCGAACCCGCTCGCCCCCGCGCAGTACGCGGCCCACCACCGGATCGCGGTGCCGCGGATCGACGACCCTGAGTACGTGCCGGCGCTGCAGGCGCTGTGCTCCGAGCATGGCGTCCGTGCCGTCGTCCCGCTCACCGACCTCGACCTCGAGGTGCTGGCCCACGCGCGCGCGGCCGGCCACCTGCCCGCCTTCGTGCCCGATCCCGAGATCGCTCGGGCCACCTATGACAAACACGAGACCCACCTGCTGCTGCAGCGCCTCGGGCTTCCCTCGCCGCCGACCGTGCTCCCCGGCGAGGCCGGTCGCCAGCTATCCGGTGATGGTCAAGCCGCGGCAGGGATCGGGTGCCCGCTCGATCCACCGCGCCGACGACCCCGCCGCCGCGGCGTTCTTCGTCGACTACGTGAAGGAGCCGACGATGATCCAGCGCTGCATGGACGGCCCCGAGTTCTCGATCGACTGCCTCTCCGACCTGGCCGGGCGCTGCCTGAACGCGATTCCGCGCACGATGATCGAGTCGCGCGGCGGGGAGTCGATCAAGGGCACGGTGATCGCCGACGCCGAGCTGGTCGAGCTCGGCCGCGACGTGGTGCAGGCGCTCGGGGTCCGCGGTCCCTGCACCGTCCAGGTGTTCCGCGACCGCGAGATCGGCCTGGGCATCACCGATGTGAACACTCGCTTCGGCGGCGCCTTCCCGGGGCCGATGTATGCGGCCCTGCCCGGGCGCAGCTACCCCGAGCTGATCGTCCGGATGGCTCGCGGCGAGGCGATCGAGCCCCACGTGGGGGAGTTCCGGGCGGGCGTGACCTTCACTCGATACTTCTGGCAGCTAGAGCTCGACGAGGCCCTGCGACCGACCGGCCGCGACATCGTCTCGCCGCCCGGGCCGCCCCCGCCGCGCTAGCTCCGCCGGGAGAAATTGGCCCTCTGCAGGGATATCTGAACGGCGCCGTACAACCCTGGCTTTTTTATGCCCGAGTAAGGATAATGGCGCCATGGAAGCAAGTGCGGTGCCTCGGTCGGCACCGGCAGGGGTTACAGGGGTTTCATCGCCGCAACTACTGCGCCTGGCGTCGGATGCTCGCCTGGTGATGCTGGTGCGGCAAGGATGGCCCGCGGCGTTTGAGGCGGTCTACACCCGCCATCACCGCGGCATCCTCTCGTTCTGCCGGCACGTGCTCAGTGACGCCGACGAGGCCGAGGACGCCGTCCAGCACACCTTCCTGGCGGCGTACAACGATCTGATCGCATCGGACAAGCCGATCCATCTGCGGGCGTGGCTGTTCACGATCGCCCGCAACCGCTGCTACTCGATCCTGCGCTCCCGCCGCGAACAGCCAGCGGCCGACCTCGACGAGCCCGTCACCGAGGGCCTGGCCACCCAGGTTCAGCGTCGCCAGGACCTGCGCGACCTTGTCGTCGATCTCCGCAGCCTGCCGGATGAACAGCGCGCCGCGCTCGTCCTGGCCGAACTCGACGCGCTCAGCCACGAGGAGATCGGCGAAGCGCTCGGCGTGCCCCGGGAGAAGGTCAAGGCGCTCGTCTTCCAGGCGCGCGAGTCGCTGGTGGCCAGCCGGACGGCCCGCGAAACCGCCTGCGCCGACATCCGCGAACAGCTTTCCAACGGGCGCGGCGGGGCTCTGCGACGGGCCAACCTCCGCCGCCATCTGCGGGACTGCTCCAGCTGTCGCGATTTCCGCCGGCAGGTCGAGCGGCAGCGGAGGCAGATCGCTGCGCTGCTGCCGGTGGTGCCGACGGTGGCGCTCAAGGAGACGATCCTCACCGGAACCGGCGGCAGTACCGCCGGGTTCAGCGGCGGCGGCCTGCTCGCCTCGTCGGCGCTGAAGAGCGGCCTGCTGAAGGGCTTTGCCACGCTGATGCTGGCCACCGCGGGGACGGCGGGCACCTACGTCGCGACGCACGATTTCCACGCCCATTCGATCTTCGGCCCAGCTGCGCGACCGGAGCCGCAATCTTCGTCGGCGAAGGGTTCGACGGCGGGCCTCGCCCCGGCCGCGCGCGGAGGCATCAATGTGGCGCCGTCGATTGATCGCGGCGCGTCGGTGGCCGCCATCGAGCTCCGCCGCCTGAGCGTCATCAGCCTGACGCGCCTGAGCACGCCCGCCGGCGCGCGCGGAGGCGTGCCGAACCCGTTTGGACCGCTCGTACACAGCCGGGTCAACTTCCCCCGGCCGAGCCGGTTGCAAGTCGAGACGATCGCTCCACCCGAGAGCACCGGCACGCCCCCGGATTCGACCTCGGTGACCGTCCCTGGCGTCCCGTCGGCCACGATCACCTCGACCTCGCCGGCAGTGCCGGTCGGAGACACGAAGCCGGTCAACGATCGGCCGACCACCGGTGGAGACAGCCACGGCGCGGGCTCGGGCACGGCGGGCCACCCACGCGGCGTCGGCAGCTCCGGCGGCGGGAGCACTCGGACCAGCGGTGGAGGGCGGTCGGTCAAAGGTGGCGACACCCCGGCCCGCGGTTCCTCGGGACGCACGGCCGGTAAGCCGACCGACCGGGGCTCGAGCGATGGCAAGACCACGGACAAGAGCCCCGGATCGTCGGACGCCAAATCGCCCGGGGACGGGGCGCCCCGCGGGGTGACCGGCCCCGGCGACTCGGGCAGGCCCCCCGGATCGGGCGACTCCGGCACGCCCCCCGGTTCCGGTGACTCGGGCACGACCAGCGGATCCCCCGCCGGCACCGAGCCGAGTAGCGGGCAGTCGCCGAGTCCCACGGCGACGGACCCGAGCCCGACCAGCACCGGCGTCGGTGGCGGCGATCCGTCCGGGGGCACCGGCGGTCGCGACGGCACCGGCGCGATACCGTCTTGACCGCGTAACCGCAGACACCCTGCGGGACGTACATCGAACAGGAGGAGAGTTGCAATGGCGAAAGCCCCACGATCGCTTGCTGGCCAGGTAGTCGCAATCACCGGCGGCGCCCGCGGCATCGGGCGTGCCACCGCAGCCGCTCTGATCTCACAGGGTGCGCGGGTGGCCATCGGCGACATCGAGGCCCCGCTCGCGGAGCGGACCGCTCAGGAGCTCGGCGGCGGCACGATCGGGCTCCCGCTCGACGTCACCGACCGCGACAGCTTCGACGGATTCCTACGCGAGACCGAAAGCCGACTTGGCCCGCTCGACGTGGTGATCAACAACGCCGGGATCATGCCGATCGGGTCGTTCGCGCTGGAGACCGACGCCACCGCCAAGCGGCTGGTCGACATCAACCTGCATGGCGTGATCTTCGGCTCCAAGCTCGCGCTCGAGCGGTTCCTCCCCCGCGGTCGCGGGCACCTGGTCAACATCGCCTCGACGGCCGGCAAGGCCGGCTTCCCCGGCGGGGCGACCTACTGCGCCACCAAGCACGCCGTCGTCGGCCTGAGCGAAGCGATTCGCGCCGAGGTCCGCGGCACAGACATCGAGGTCAGCGTCGTGATGCCGGTCGTGGTCAACACCGAGCTCGGCTCGGGGCTGCCCAACGCCCGCGGGTTCAAGCCGGTCGAGCCCGAAGACGTGGCGAACGCGATCGTCGAGGCGCTGCAAACGGGTCGCTTCGATGTGTTCGTGCCCAAGTCGATCGGCGGCATCTTCCGGATGCAGTCCCTGCTTCCGCGCCGGGCCAATGAGGCGGTCGCGCGCTTCCTCAAGGGCGACCAGGTGCTGGCCCACCCCGATCACACGGCCCGCGCCGCCTACGAGGCGCGGATGGTGGAGACGATCGCGGTGGCCGAGCCGACGACCAAATCGGCCGAGTCAGCCGAGCCGGTGCAACCGGCCGAGCCGGTGGCGGAGACTCCCTCAGAGCCGGAGAAGCAGCCGGCCTAGACAGCCGTGACGGCCGGGCCGGGTCGCCGTTCAGGCGGCCTGGCCGAGCCAGTCGGCGATCAGGGAGCCGATCTGGGGGCCGGCGTCCTCCTGCAGGAAGTGGCTGGCGTCCTCGATCACGTGACCGATCTCGATGCCCAGCGCCGAGGCGAATTTGCGGCCCGTCTCGAGCGGGAGCACGGGATCGGAGTCTGCCCACAGGATCAGCTTCGGCCGGGCGTCCTCGCGCAGCGCCTCGAGCACCCTCTGGCCCGCCTCGGCGCCCGGCCGGTCAGGCGCGGTCGGGATCAGCAGCGGGAAGGCGCGCGCGCCCGCCTTCGAAGCCGCGCTCGGATAAGGGGCGTCGTAGGCGGCGATCACGTCGTCGCCGGGATCGTGCTTGCAGGCGCCCTTGACCAGGAATCCGACGGGCAGATCCTCGGTCCGCTCGACGAAGTCCCGGAACGCCGTCCAGGCCGCGGTCATCTTCTGATGGCCGGTGAACAGGCCGGTGTCGAGGATCACCATGCGGGCGATCCGATCCGGGTGCTCGACCGCGAGCCGCAGCCCGACCGGGCCGCCCCAGTCGTGCACCACCACCGTGGCGTCCTTGATGTCCAAGTCCTCGAGCAGCGGCGCCAGCATGTCGACGTGCCGGTCGTACGAGTACCAGTCGAGATCCATCGGCTTGTCGGAGCGCCCGAAGCCGGCCATGTCCGGCGCGATGCAGCGAAACCCGGCGTCCCTCACGGGCGGGATCACCTTGCGCCACAGGAACGACCAGGTCGGCTCTCCGTGGACGAAGATCACGGGCGGCCCGTCGCCCTCGTCGATGTGGGCGAGCCGGAATCCGTCGAGCTCGCGGTAGTGCGGCTGGAAGGGGAAGTCGGGCAGGCCCTCGAGTAGCTGGTCTGGCGTGCGGACGGCGTCGGTCATGAGCCCAACCTACCGTGGATCAGTCGGCGACGTACAGTGGCCCGGCCAATGACCGACGCCTATGCCCCCTGCGACCTCTGCGCCGCGCCCGACCCGGTCCTCCTGCTGCACTCGCCGCGCCTCGACGGCCCCCTGGTTCGCTGCTGGCAATGCGGCCTGGTCTACGTAGGCCGGCGCCGCCAGGACTTCACGTTCAGCGCCCCGGATGCCCGGCGCTCGGAGGCTCTGGCCGGCCGGGTGGCCGACCTGGGAATCGTGCGGATCGAGGTCGAGGAGGCCGAGCGCTCGCTGCGCCTGGCCGCCGAGCAGGAAAGGCTGGAGGGGCTGCTGCGCCACGTCTACGGTGGTCGCCTGCTCGATGTCGGCTGCGCGCTGGGGTCGTTTCTGGAGGTCGCCTCGTCGCGGTTCCTCGCCACCGGGGTCGAGCCCGATTCGGGCACCAGCGCGCAGGCGCGGGCGTCGGGGTTGGACGTGACGACCGGGGCGATTGACGATGTGGTCGCTGCGGGCTTCGACGCGCTGACCATGTTCCACGTGATCGAGCACCTCGACTCGCCCCAGCGGGCTTTGCGCCGGGCGCGGTCGCTGCTGCGGCCCGGGGGCGTGATCATGATCGAGACCCCGACGGTCGACTGCCTCTGGTTCCGGGTCGCGCCCCGGCGCTGGCGCCAGCTGATCCCCGACCACTACTTCTTCTTCTCCCGGGCCACCCTGGAGGCGCTCCTGCGCCGGTGCGACTTCCAGCCGGTGGCCTTCGCCAAGGTGGGCCGTCAGGTCAGCCTGCGGTTCCTGGCCGACCGCCTGCGGCGTTCCGGGGTCCCGCTGGCCGGGGGAGTGGCTGGCGGGGTGCGGGCGCTCGGGCTGGGGGACCGGACGGTGCGGGTGAACCCGGGGGACATCATGCAGGTGGTGGCTGTCGCGCGGTAGGCCGCGTCGGCGTGTGGCTCAGGCGTGGCAGCGCCGTGGGGTGCCGGCGGGTTAGGGATGGGCTGCGTGTCTGGGACGACGACATCGGTGAAGGGAGCGTGGGTCCGGATCGGCGGCTTTTGCCGCGCGCCGGAGGGGTGTTGGTAAGAAACGTCTACAGGGGAGACGTAACGTCCCGAGACCCCCCGCCTGGGGACCGATCTGCCGTCGGCACCCCATCCTGCTCCACTTCACCGGTGTAGTTGACTTTCGGCGCAGCACGGCGACCGAAGACACACCGACCCCCCCACTACGGCCCCGCGGTGATGACCTTGTCCGCGTCGGCGGCCACCGTGATCTCGATTGTGGAGGTCCCGCGGATCCAGGCGATCAGGTTGAGCGATTGGAGGCGGTCGAGCATCGCCTGGAACGCCTCGGCCTGGGCGTGGGTCGCGTAGCGGCGGGCGATCTGGAACGTGTAGCCGGTCAGGGCCGGCGGATCGTCGAAGCCGAGCAGGTTCTCGTACTTGGCGTCGGCCACGGTGTTGGTGACGGTCAGTGGCGCGTGGGCCCCGGAGATCGCCCTGACGCGGGCGGCGAGCTCGATCAGGAGGTCGAGCGCGGGCGCGCGCAGGCCGCGGTAGAGCGAGGCCGGCGCGCCGAGCGGGCGGGCGTGGGAGCCCATCGAGGCGGCGTAGGTGAGGCCGAGGGCGGAGGCGTTGCGGGGCAGCGGGATCACCGTGTGGTGGGCGTAGGCGGCGGACAGCGCGGCGGGATCGGCGAACGACGGGATGCGGTCGGGCGGTTGCAGGACCTCGGCGTTCGATGGGTAACCGGTCTCGAGCCGGCTTAGGCGCCTCAACGCCGCGCGATCGGTGCGGTAGAGCTTCATCACCTGCAGGGCGCCGAGGACCCGCCAGTAGTAGGTGGACGAGTCGTCGCCGAAGCTGGCCAGCAACCGCCAGGTGGCCGGGTTGTGGTCCGGCGCGCTGTCGAAGTAGACCTGGGCGTAGGGCACCGAGTGGCCGCCGTCGTAGTCGCTCAGGACCTGCTGGAGGTTGCCGATACCCATGTGGTAGGACTCGACCGCGAGGTCGGAACGGCCGAAACGCCGCTGGGCGATCTGGAGGTAGCGCACCGTGGCGGCCAGCGCCCGGGGCGGGTTGAAGCGGTCGTCGATCTTGGCTCGCTTGCGCAGGAGCCGGTTGACCGTGCGGCTGTTGCCGGTGTTGTCCGCCGTGGCGATCTGCGCGGTCAGCCGGCGGCTCTGGGCCAGGTCGATGTGCATCCCCAGCAGCGATTGACCGGTGGCGGCCAGGATCTGGGTCAGACCGGAGGCGTCGGCGGGGTCGTTGCCGGCGATCGCGTCGGGCCGCCCGGCGCTCTCCAGGAACACGATCGCCTCGACCACGTCCGGGTCGATCGTGGTGCCGCGCGTGGCGGCGTCGATCAGCGGGCGGTAGGCGGCCACGCGGGCGGCGGTGGCCAGAGCGCCGCCCGGGCTCTTGGTGAACAGCACCTGGGCGCGGCCCGCACTGGCCCGGGCGACGAACGCGCTCTCCCGAGCAGCCACGTAGCCGAACGGGTCCCCGGCGCGGGCCGGAACGCCGATTCCCGGCAGCGGGGGACCGGGGAGCACGCCGGAGCCGCCGCCGCGCAGCGCCGTGATCACGATCGCGAGCACCACAATCAGCGAAAAGCCCGCGCTCAGGAACCGCTTGCGGGCCGCGAGCACGCGAGCCTACGGCTGCTGGTAGCGCAGGCGCAACCCGTGGCAGTGGGGTGCGGTCGCGGCGCTGACGTGGTTGGGGAACACGTGCCAGCCGTTGCTGAGGGCGAAGAAGTCGACCGTGGTGTGCGGGTGGGCCTTCAGATGCTTGGGGGCGACGTAGAGCACCCCGGTCTTGATGTCCATGTACCAGGCGAACACGCTCTGATAGCCGATCGGCACATTCGGCTGTCCGCAGGCCAGGATCCGGGCCGGCCCCAGGCGGGACACCACAGTCGAGAGGCGGTTGATCTCGCGCGTCCGCGCCCGCTCATGATTGAGGTCCTTGTGCTCGGCTCGGTAGCGAGCCCGCGCCACCGGCAGGAGCGCCCCGCCGAACAGGATCACCGCCAGCCCGGCCGCCCACGCCGCCCAGCGCGTCGACAGGCGCGGGAGCAGCCGCGAGATCAGGGGCGGCAGATCGAGCAGGACCCGCCCGACGGCGACTCCGCCCAGCACACTCAGCACTCCGATCGGCTCGAACAGGTACCGGGGCACCGCCGGGAAGCCGTGCAGCGCGAAGGCGATCTCGATCACCACCCAGGCCAGCACCCCCGCCGCCAGGATCAGAGTCGTGCGGTTGCGGGGCTGAGCGCGTCGCAGCAGCGCCAGCACCACGGCCAGCAGGCCGGCGAGCTCGATCGGCCAGGTCTGGTTGTCGACGAAGCGGGAGATCGTGCCGGTGAACTTGTTGCTGTGCAGCTCACGGGGAGAATGGAGCGCGTTGTCACTGGCCACGAACACGGTCTTGGCGGTCAGGGCGGGAATCCCGAACCACAACAGGGGCACCAGGGCCAGGCCGCCGCCGATCAGCCAGCGCATCGAGGGGTACTTGCGCCAGGCCCAGAAGGCATGCAGCGCGAGGAACGGCCACACCTCGGGGCGGCCGAGCCCGCCGAGCAGCCAGAGCACGAACGCCCAGCGCTGGCGGCCGCTGAGCCAGCAGTCGATCGCCCCCAGGCACAGCGCCACGATCATCGTGTCCGACTGGGCGCTGAGGATGAAGTGCGAGTAGGAGACGATGCCGAACACGCCGGCGACGGCGAACACGCCCGCCGCATACCCGGCGTAGCGGCGCTCCGGCGGGGGGTCGACCAGCCGCCAGGCGATCCGCCAGGCGAAGATCGCGCCGCTCAGCGAGATCGCGACCGCCGTGACCATCCACAGCCAGAGGGCGAAGTGGCCGAGCAGCGAATACGGAACCGTGAACAGGAACGGCAGCGGCTTCCAGGACGGAGCGCCGTTGGTATCGAGCTTCAGGTGGACGGTGAGCTTGCCCCACACGAGCCAGCCGTAGGGGTCATAGCCCGGCCGCGTGCCGGCCCAGCGCACGAGCACCGCGGAGATCGCCACCAGGACGATCGCGGCGAACACCCATGGGTAGGCGCGAACGGCCCGCACGAGCGCGCCGGAGGGACCGTCGAGGGCGCGCTTTGCGCCCTGGCGCTCCCCTGGCGGGGTCGGAGAAGCGTCAATCTGCGGGTCGTTTAGGGCTTGCTCGGACACGCGAGAGCGACGAAGCTAGCAGCGAACGCCGTAACTTCTGGGCTCGGCTGGCCTACTTCCGTTTGTCGAGTCGGCTATTCTCGTGCGCTCGCTGGTCAGCGATCCTTCAGTAATTGGCCGATGCTGGGCCGCCTCGTCGACCGAGAGCGCTGAAGATCCCAATCAAGTTGAAGGCTTTGGAGCGTCCGTATGCAAATCTTGGTTCTTGGCGGTGACGGGTACCTCGGGTGGCCGACTGCGCTTCACCTGTCTGCCCTTGGGCATGAAGTCGCCGTAAACGACAACTTCGCCCGCCGCGGTTATGACGTGGAGATGGGCGTGGACACGCTGGTCCCGATCGCCACCCTGGACGAGCGGATCGCCGCCTGGGCCGAGATCTCCGGCAAGACGATCAAGAGCTACGTCGGCGATCTCTGCGATGCCGCGTTCACGCACCAGATGATCGGCGACTTCCGCCCTGAGGCGGTCGTGCACTTCGCCGAGCAGCGCGCCGCGCCGTACTCGATGATCGACCAGGCCCACGCGGTCTACACCCAGACCAACAACGTGGTCGGCAATCTCAACGTGATGTACGCGATCGCCGACACCGACATCGATATCCACCTGGTCAAGCTGGGGACGATGGGCGAGTACGGGCAGCCCAACATCGACATCGAAGAGGGCTGGATCGAGATCGAGCACAAGGGCCGCAAGGACCGGATGATCTACCCGAAGAAGCCCGGCTCCTTCTATCACTGCTCGAAGGTCCACGACAGCCACAACATCGAGTTCGGCTGCCGGATCTGGGGCATGCGCGCCACCGACCTCAACCAGGGCGTCGTCTACGGCATCGACACCGAGCAGACCAAGCTCGATCCTCGCCTGGCCACTCGCTTCGACTACGACGGCGTGTTCGGCACCGTGCTCAACCGCCTGGTCATCCAGGCCGTCCTCGGCCACCCGCTGACCGTCTACGGCAACGGCTCGCAGACCCGCGGGCTGATCAACCTGGTCGACACCGTCGAGTGCATCCGGCTGGCCTGTGAGAACCCGGCCGAGCGCGGCGAATTCCGCGTGTTCAACCAGATGACCGAGACGATGTCGATCAACCAGATCGCCGAGACGATCGCCAAGGAGTTCCCGGGCGAGGCTCAGATCGAGCACACCGAGAATCCGCGGGTCGAGATCTATGACCACTACTACAACGTGGTCCACACCGCACTCGAGGGGCTCGGCCTCAAGCCGACGCTGCTCTCGATGGCGTTGATCGACCACATGTTCGACGTGGTGGAGAAGTACCGGGATCGCGTCGACATGGCGGCGATCACGGCGACCGTGCGCTGGGACAAGACCTCCAGCGAACTGCCCCGGACCGCCAGCGCGCTCGCCGGCACGTGAGCGCCTCCGCGGCCGGGAGGCCGGCGACGGGGGAATCGTCGATGGAGGGGAGCCGGGTCCTGGTGACCGGCGGCTCCGGCTTCATCGGCCGCCACGTGGTCTCCCAGCTGTCGGATGCCGGCGCGCAGGTGCGCGTGATCGATCTGCAGCCGCACCCCGATCCCGCCGTCGAGATCGTGCAGGGCGATCTGGTCGACCCGGCGGTGCGCAAGGCGGCGCTCGACGGAGGCTTCGACTTCGTCGTGCACCTGGCCGCGGTCACCTCGGTGTTGCGCTCGCTCGAGCAGCCCGAGCTGACCTATAGGACCAACGTGGCGGCCACCGCGGGCCTGCTCGAGGACGCCCGCCACGCCGGCGTCAAGGCGCTCGTGTTCGCCTCCACCAACGCGGTCACCGGCCCGATGGACGCCCCGGCTATCACCGAGGCGGCGCGGCTGCGGCCGCTCACGCCCTACGGCTCCACCAAGGCGGCCGGCGAGATGCTGATGTGGGCTTACACGGCGTCCTACGGGATGCGCTGCGCCTACCTCCGCCTGACCAACGTGTACGGTCCGGGCATGCAGGCCAAGGACAGCATCGTGGCGCGTCTGATGCGCGGGATCCGGCTTGGCCAGGAGTTCGAGATCTACGGTGACGGCACCCAGGTTCGCGACTACGTGCACGTCCATGACGTCGTGGCGGCGGCCAAGCTGGCACTCACCGACGAGCGATGGGAGGGGGCGACCGTGATCGGGACCGGTCATTCGCTCTCGGTGCTCGAGGTCGTCGACGAGGTGCTCCGAATCAGCGGCGCCGAGCTGTCGGTCCACCACGGGCCGGCCAAGCCGGGCGAGATGCCGGCGGTGATCGTCGACCCGAGCCAGGCCCGCTCCCAGGGCTGGGAGCCGCGGTACACGTTCGCCGAGGGCCTGATCGGGGTATGGGATGAGTGGTCGCGCGCCGACATCGCAGGAGCTGTGCCGCTCGCGGGCGGCGCCGGCCTGTCGGGCGCCGCCGGGAATCCAGCATGAGCATCGCGCCGCCCCCACCATTTGCCGCCGACCAGGAGCTGGCCAAGCTCGAGCCGGCCGAACGTGCCGCCGCCGAGGCCTTCCTGGTCGCCAATCCCCCCGGGCTGGGCGCGCCCCTGGCGATCGTGATCCCGGCCTACAACGAGGCGCCGACCGTGGCCGAGGTGATCCGCGAGATCCCGGCCGATGCCGCCGGCCTGGCGGCCGAGGTGATTGTCGTGGTCGACGGCGCCAAGGACGCCACCGCCGAGGAGGCGGTTCGCGCCGGGGCACTGGTCTGCGACGTACCGGTCAACCGGGGCCAGGGCGCCGCCCTGCGGCTCGGCTACTGGCTGGCCCGCGCCCGGGGCGCCCAGATCATCGCCACGATCGACGCCGACGGCCAGTACGAGCCCGAGGAGCTCGGACGGGTGATTGAGCCGATCCTCGATGACCGCGCCGACTTCGTCTCCGGCTCCCGCCGGCTTGGAGCCGAGCTGACCACCGACGCCACGCGGCACGCCGGCGTGATCGTGTTCGGCGTGCTGCTCAGCCTGATCACGCGCCACCGAATCACCGACCCGGCCTGCGGCCTGCGCGCGATGCGCTCGGAGGTGACGGCGGCGGTGACGCTCGAGCAGCCGCAGTACCAGGCTTCAGAGCTGCAGATCAGCGCCGCGCTCCACGGTTTCCGCCTGGCCGAGGTGCCGACCACGATGCGTGACCGCGGCCAGCACGCCACGGGCACCAAGAAGGGTGGGAACTTCGGCTACGGCGTGCGGTTCGCGCGGGCGGCCGTCCACACCTGGTGGCGGGACCGCAAGGCGGCGCGCAGGCGACTGCGCCCCGAGAACACCCAGTGCTCGTAGACCAGGAACTTGGCCACGAACAGAATTGCCTGGACGGCGACGTAGGCGCCGGTGACGAGGATCACGCGGATCCCGTGACCCGGGCTGACGTGGTGCTTGACCCAATGCTGAGCCAGTGCGGTACCGGCTGACGAGGCGACCAGAGCGACCACTGAGACGACGACGTAGCCGACGATCTCCCGGCCCCAGGCGACCCGCCCCTTGATCTTCCAGGCCCAGCGCCGGTTGAGGATCCAATTGGGCACAGCGCCGGCCAGGAACGCCCCGATCGAGCAGGCGGTGGTACCCGCTCCGGCCACGTACAGCAGCGCGAAGACCACGATGCTGGTGAGCAGCGCGATCACCGAACCAAGGGCGTATCGCGTCACGCGTGCGGCGAGGGCGGAGCGTCTGAAACTCTGCAGGCGTTCCGATAGCACTTTGACAATCTTAACGGGTTCGCGCGGTCTGGCTAGGTTCGGGCGATAGTTTGCCCGTAATGGGGACTGATTACACCGGGGAGGAGGTCGTCCTGGGGAACGACCTGGTGCTCGAGGCGGATAACGCGGAGGTGCTCGGTCGGCTACCGGCGGAGGCGTTCGATCTCGTCTACATGGACCCGCCGTTCAACACCGGCCGCGCCCAGGCGCGGGACACGATCTCGGTCCAGCAGGCGCAGGACGGCGACCGGATCGGCTTCGGCGGGCGGCGCTACAGCTCGCGGTTGCTGCAGTCGCTCAGCTACGACGACGCGTTCGCCGACTACCTCGGCTTCCTGGAGCCGCGACTGCGCGCGGTCCGAGCGCTGCTGGCGCCCCACGGGACGCTGTACTTCCACATCGACTACCGCGAGGCGCACTACTGCAAGCTGCTGCTCGACGAGATCTTCGGCCGCGACGCGTTTCTCAACGAGCTGATCTGGGCCTACGACTACGGGGCCAAGCCCCGGCGCCGGTGGCCGGCCAAGCACGACACGATCCTGGTCTACGTGCGCACGCCCGGCGCTCACCACTACGACGCCGACGCCGTCGAGCGTGAGCCGTACATGGCCCCCGGGCTGGTGACCGCGGAGAAGGCCGCCCGCGGCAAGCGGCCCACCGATGTCTGGTTCCACACGATCGTCCCCACCAACGGCCGCGAGCGAACCGGTTACCCCAGCCAGAAGCCCGAAGGCGTCCTGCGGAGGATTGTCGCCGCGTCCTCCCGGCCGGGCGGCTGGTGCCTGGATCCGTTCGCCGGGTCGGGCACGCTGGGCGCGGTCTGTCAGGAGCTCGGCCGCCACTACGTCCTGATCGATTCCAGCCCGGTGGCGATCGAGGTCATGCAAAAGCGTCTGGGCGGCGACCGGCAGCTCCCGCTGGCCGGCGCGTAGGCCGACCGAGGCACTCGCGCTACGGCTCGGGGTCGCTGACCAGCGGGACGAAGCGGACCGGCTCGAGGCGCCAGCGCCGGATGGTCTGATCCACGCGACGGATGAACACGAGGTGCTGGCGTTCGTCGCCGACGGGGGCGACGAGGCGCCCGTCGGGAGCGAGCTGCTCCTCGAGGGCCGGGGGCACGATGTCGCGGGCGGCGGCGACATTGATCGCGTCGAACGGGGCCGCGCTGGGGAGGCCGTCCGCGCCGTCCCCGACCACGAAGGTGATGTTGTCGATGCCGAGTTCGGCGGCGGCCCGCTGGGCGCTCAGGCTGAGCTCGGCGATCCGCTCGACGGTCCAGACGTGCGCCACGAGCCGGGCCAGCAACGCCGCGTGGTACCCCGACCCGGTGCCGACGTCGAGGACGTGGTCGCCGGGGCGCAGCTCGAGCAACTCGAGCATCCGCGCCACCAGCAGCGGTTGCGAGATCGTCTGACCGCAGGCGATCGGCAGCGCCACGTTCTCGTACGCGCGTCGCTGCTCGGAGGCCGGGACGAACCGCTCGCGCGGGACCGCGGCGATCGCGTCGAGCACGCGCTGGTCGCGGATCGAGGCCCTGAGCAGCCGGGCCAGCCGGGCCGATTGGCTCATCCGGGGATTCTGTCGTGTCTCAAGATCTGGCTGGGCCTGCGAAAATGAACTCGAGATGCCCGGATCCCCCACCCTGCAGCGGGCCCTGCTAGTGGTGCTGGTCTCCCTGCTCGCCGCGATCGGCGTGGTGCTGGTGAGTAGCCGCGCTCCGGCCAGCACGCCGGCGCCCCCGACGCCGACGGGCTCCCAGTTCGACGGCCCGACGATGCCGCCCGGCCTGCGGGCCAGCGACTTCAGCCTCACCGACCAGAACGGCAAGCAGGTGAGCCTGTCGCGTTACCGGGGCCACGTGGTGATCCTCACGTTCATCCACTCGCTCTGCCACGACACCTGCCCGTTCATGGTCGAGCAGATCAAGGGCGCGCTCAACGACCTGCCCCAGGACGGACGGGGCGTGCCGGCGATCGGGGTCAGCGTCGCGACGGCCGAGGACACGCCGGGCAACCGGCGCAAGTTCCTGGCCAAGCACGAGCTGGGGAACCGGCTGGCCTTCGTGAACGGTCCGCCGGCCATCATGCGCCGCGTCTGGCACGACTACGCGATTCAACCCGTGGAGGGCAAGATCGACCACTCCACGTTCGTGTTGCTGATCGACAAGCGCGGGTTCGAGCGGATCGGCTTCGCCGCCGATCAGTTGACCCCCGAGGGGCTGGTGCACGACATCCGCGTACTCGAGCGCGAGCCCGTCTGATCTCGCCGCGGCGCGCGGTCGGCTTCGCGGTCGCGCTCAGTCCGCGCGAATGTGGCGGGCGACGATCGGCGCCAGGTGTTGCTCGAGCTCGGGGGGCGTCACCTCGGGCACCTCGAAGCTGGCGTCGCCGCGGGCGGTGCGGACGATCAGATGGGTGCTGGCCCCGCGCCGCATCCGGCGCCGGCCGCGCGGGGTGGGCACCTCGAGCGCCTTGACCTGATCCCAGTCGAGTCGGCCCAGGATCTCCCCGCCGCCGCGGACGATGTCGAGGCCCTCCTCGGACATCTGCAGCTCGATGTTGCGCTCGGCCGGGGCGAGATTGGCGATCCCGCCCAGGTGGATCACCGCGACCCGCAGGGCGTGGTCGTCCCCCTCCTCGTACTCGTCGTCCTCGTACGGACCCAAGGTCTCGTATTCGGCGGTCGAGATCGGCAGCGCGGACTCGTCGGCGGGCTCGTCCTCGTAGTCATGTTCGTGCTCGTCTTCGTGCTCGGCGTCGTGCGCGGCCTGGGTCTCGGCGTCGGCGTCGTGCTCGGCGAAGGGCAGCGCCGGCGCGGGCGCCACGGTGCCGGGCTCCTCGGCGGTCGGCTCGGGCGGTTCCTCCTCGGCAGGTTGGACCTCGTCGTGCTCGGCGGCCAGGTCGGGGTCGGCGTGGCCCTCATCCTCGTCTTCGTCTTCGTCTTCGTCTTTCGTCCTCGGCGTCGGCGTCGGCGGCTGCCTGGGCCGAGTCGGGCTCGTCGAGCAACTCGTCCTCGTCCTCGTCCGTTCCCTCCGCGCCGGTGCCGGGTGGCGCATCGATCTCGTCTTCGAACGCTTCGGCGTCAGCGGCCGGAGCCTCGGTCTCGGTCTCGGCCGCCGCTGCGACGGGCGGCGGCGTGGCGCTCGGCAACGGACCCAGCTTGGCCAGGCTCTCCTCATAGGACGGGGCGCCGGCCAGCTCCTGGGCCCGCGCGACGGCGGGGTGCCCCAGCGCCTCGCCGAGGCTGATGCCGAGCTGCTCGGTCGCCACCGAGGCCAGAGCCCGGCGCCACTGCAGCCCGTCGGCGCGCTCGACCGCGCGCTCAACCATCGCGTCGAGCTGCTCGGGGGCGAGGTCGAGGACGTCGGAGTGGGCGGCCGCCGCCTCCTGGAAGGCCGGCCGCAGCCGGGCGATCAGCGCCTCGCGACCCTGGTCGGCGATCTGCTGGGCGGTCTCCTCGAGCTGGTCCGTCACAGTGAAGCCTCCTCCAGGCGGGATTTGATCGTGCCCAAGAACGCCCCCGCCGCGGCGCCGTAGAGGATTCGATGATCGCAAGACAGCGTGATCGTCACCACCCAACCCGGGACGATAGCCCCGTCGCGGACGATAGGCACCTCTCGGACGGCGCCGGCCCCCACCGCGGCCGCCTGCGGCGGCACGATCACCGGCGTCGAGGTGGCGACCCCCAGCGGTCCCATGTCGGCAAGTGTGAAGGTTGCCCCCGACAAATCGGGGGGCGAGAGGGTCCCGGCGTCGGCCCGCTGGCGCAGCGCGGCGATCTCCGCGGCGAGCTCGTCCAGGGGCTTCTGGTCGGCATCGAACACGGTGGGGATCGTGTAGATCTCGGCGGTGGCGATGAGCAGCCCGACGTTGACGCGCCCGTAGCGCTCGAAGTGCCCGTCGCGATAAGCCGAGTTCGCCGCCGGGACCGCGCGCAGCGCCAGCGCGCAGGCCCGCACCAGCAGGGCAGTGATCCCGCAGCCCTTGCTCCGCTCGAGCTCCAGCGCGGCCCCCATGTCCACCTCGACGCTGAGGTCGATGTCCGGGACCGTCGCCCGCGTCTCCGCGCTCCGGCGGGCGACTGCGGCCTGCCACCGGCTCGGCGCCTGGACCGAGACCTCTCCCTTTACGCCCGAGCCTTGCGTCGGGGTGCCGGACTGCTCTGACATGCCCGGCAACATAGCCTCATGCGTCCGCGCCCGCGTCCGCGCCCTCCCACTTCTCGATGAAGTCGCCGGCGTCCATTCCGGCCAGGTCGGCGCGCAGCTCGCGGAGCAGCTTGGAGGCGTCCTTGGGGGGCAGAACCCAGAACAGCACGACCTCGCCGTCGTCGATGGCGATCACCTCGATACGGTCCAGGCGGCCATGGTCGGCCAGGAACGAGGGCTCGTACCCTTCCCGGGAGGCGATCAGGTGAAAGGCCCGGTTGGCCTTCCTCACCGCGGGCCTCCCAGCGCCGCCACGGCCTCGTCGAGGCCTTCCTCGCCGAGGAACAGTCGCCCGTTCAGCTCGATCGCCGGGAGCGAGGTCACACCAGCCGCCAGCGCGCGCTGATTGGCCTGCTCCAGGGCGGCGCCGACGGAGCGCAGGCTGACGCCCTTGAGCAGCGCGGTGGGATGCACCTCGCAGGCCGCGGCGGCGATCAGGACGGTGTTCTGATCACCCAGGTCGCGCCCGCCGGCGAAGACCTGCCGGAACGCCGCCAGCGAGAAGGCCACGGCCCGGCCGACTCGCTTGGTGTAGGTGGCCGAGAGCGCCGCGAAGCGCCCGTCCGGCGGCCACTCGCGGGGCCAGCGCAGCGGCTGTAGCTCGAGCTCGGCGACCCGGCGGGCGACCGCGTCGCGATCGGGCGGCGGCTCATCGGGCAGCACGCTCCGGCCCAGCACCGGCTCCCATTCCGGCGCCACCGGCAGCTCGCCCATGATCCGCTCCGCGACCAGGTAGCAGGCGGGGCTACCGAGGTCGTAGTAGAAGGTCGGCTGGTCGGACGTCGCGGTGCCGGTTCTTCAGTCGGGATTCAGCCGTGAATCAGCCAGCCGTCGGCGGCGCGGGCCGCCTCCATGACCGCCTCGGACAGAGTCGGGTGGCCGTGGATCATGTGGGCGAGCTCGGAGTAGCCGCCCTCGAGCGCGCGGGCGTTGACCAGTTCCTGGATCAGCTCGGTCGCCTTGGCGCCGATGATGTGTCCGCCCAGCAGCTCGCCGTACTTCTTCTCGCCGACGATCTTGACCAGGCCGGTGCGGTCGCCGTAGACGGTGCCGGCGCCGACCGCCCCGTACTGGACCTTGCCGACCACGACGTCGTAGTCCTGTTCGCGGGCCTGCGCCTCGGTCAGGCCGAAGCTGGCCACGTTCGGCGTGCAGAAGGTGGCGCGCGGAATGTCGATGTACTCGATCGGCTGGGTCTTCTCGCCGTGGGCGTCCTCGACGGCGATGATGCCCTCGTCGGAGGCCTTGTGCGCCAGCGCGGGACCGTGGACGAGGTCGCCGATGGCGTAGACGCCCTCCGCGCTGGTCCGCATCGCGCCGTCGACCTCGATCAGCCCGTTCTCGCCGACCTTGACACCGGCGGCGTCGAGTCCGAGGGCCTCTACGTCGGGGGCGCGCCCGGCGGCGATCACCAGCCATTCGGTTTCGCCGGCGGTGTCGCCGTAGGTGAACTTGACGCTCGACTCGCCCGACTCGATGTCCTTGACCAGCGTGTCGGTGTGAACCTTGATCCCCTGCTTCTTGAAGCCGCGTTCGGCCAGCTTGGAGATGTCGGCGTCCTCGGTGGGGAGGACTCGGTCGAGCGCCTCCAGCAGCAGGGTCTCGGAGCCCATCCGCGCGTAGGCGGAGGCGATCTCAGTTCCGGAGGCACCGGCGCCCACCACCGCGAGGGTCTTCGGTAGCTCCGACAGCGCCCAGGCCTCCTCGGTGCCGATCACCCGTCCGCCGAACTGCGCGCCGGGGATCGGCTTCTTGACCGAGCCGGTGGCCAGCACGATCGTCTTGGCCTTGATCTCCTGGTCGCCGACCTTGACCACGCCCGGGCCGGCCAGCGCGCCCTCGCCCTCGATCACCTCGATGTTGTTCTTCTTGAACAGCCCGGAGACGCCTCCGGTAAGGGTCTTGACCACCTTCTCGCGGCGCGCCCCGACCGCCGCGAAGTCGAGCTCCGGCTCTGCGACCTTGATCCCGAACTCGTCCGCGTCGCGGATGTCGGAGAGGACGTCGGCCACGCGCAGCACGGCCTTGGCCGGGATGCAGGCGTAATTCAGACAGCGACCGCCGACCTTGTCCTTCTCGATCACGGCCGTCTTCATCCCGAGCTGAGCGGCCCGAATCGCCGCCACGTAGCCGCCCGGCCCGGAGCCGATGACGACGCAGTCATACGAGGAATCAGTCATTGCATCCACACTATATGAACCCCCGGGATCGCCGGGCGGTGGCAGTTAGCGGCGGGGCGGCTCAGGCATCTGGATTCGGCTGAGGACGCGCACGAGCTTCCAGAACAGATAGCCGCCGGAGCCGATGATCGCCACGCAGAGGATCGCCCAGAGGATGCTGTTGACCCGGACCAGCGCGAGCGAGAAGCCGAGCAGCCCGATCGCCAGCAGCGTCTGGAAGCCCAGCACGGCCCAGTAGCGCAGCCGCCACATCCCGATCGAGCACATCGCCATCAGCCCCGAGAAGACCAGGATCTCCGCGAGCTTCGGCTGCTGTCCGGACACCTTCGGCTTGGCGCCGGCCAGGAACAGCACGAGGTTGATCGCGCCGAGCACGGCGGTGAGCAGCACGCTGACCTTGATCGACCAGGGACGCTCGCCGGGGCCGAGGGGGACGAGCGCCGCGCGCGCCGCCGCGTCGCGCGCCGCGGAGCGGCTCATCGCGGCGGCGTCGAGGTCGACGCCGTGGTGGGGCTGCTTCCTCGGCTTGGGAGGGGTGACCGTGGCCGCTGCCGGCCGGGCCGGCGGCGGCTCGCGGCGGCCGCGTTTACGGCTACGTTGTCCCAACGCCCACCTCCCGGCGAACCGGGGCTGCACCGGTCAGCGCGGCCTTCAACTCCTGGGCCGCCGAGCGGGGATCGGCCGACTTGGTCAGGGCGCGAACCACGGCGACCCGGCTCGCGCCGGCACCGATCACCGCCTCGAGGTTGCTCGTGTCGATCCCCCCGATCGCGAAGAACGGAACCCGCGCGTGGGTGGCGGCGTAGCGGACGAGCTCCAGCCCGACCGCCGGGCGTCCCGGCTTGGTCGGCGTCGCGTGCACCGGACCGACGCCGATGTAGTCGACGCCGGCGGCGCCGTCGACCTGCGCCGGAGTGTGCGTCGAGAGCCCGACCAGGCGCTCCGGTCCGACGAGTTCGCGCGCCCGGGCCACGGTCACGTCGTCCTGCCCGACGTGGACGCCGTCGGCGCCCGCCGCGGCGACCAGGTCCGGGCGGTCGTTGAGGATGAACAGGACGCCGCGGTCCGCGCAGATCCGGGAGTAGCGCCGAGCCGCCGCCAGCAGCTCATCGTCGCTGCCCGACTTGATCCGCAGCTGGAGCAGGTCAACCCCGCCCTGCAGCGCCGCGTCCACGAAGGCGTCGTCATGGGCCCCGCAGACGAGGTACAGGCGGGCGGCGGCAAGGCGCTGGGCGTGGCTGCTCACGCCCTCAGTCTGGCAGGAGTGCCGCGCTAGGATGGAGTCAACGGGAGCCCTGCAGCTGGGCTGAGAGGGCGGAACCCAATCCGCCGACCGTCTGAACCTGAACCGGGTAATTCCGGCGGAGGAAAGAAGCTTGGAGATCCATACCAACGCACCGGACGTCGTCATCGTCGGCGGCGGGGTGATCGGGCTCGCAGTCGGGTGGCGCGCGGCCCAGCGCGGACTGCGGGTCAGCGTGCTCGAGCGGGGTGAGCCCGGAGCCGCGACTTCGGCCGTGGCGGCGGGGATGATCGCCCCGATCGCGGAGGCCGCGCCGCGCGAACAGGCCCTGCTCGGGCTCGCCCTGCGCAGCGCGCGGGACTACCCGGGGTTCGTGGCCGAGCTGCGCGAGGCGGCCGGCGTCGACCCCGGCTATCTCGAGTGCGGCACGCTGTTCGTGGCCCGCGATGCCGACGAGGCCGAGGCGCTGGTGCGCGAGCAGGCGATGCGCGAAGGCCTTGGCCTGCGGGTGCGGCGCGTGTCGGCCAGCCAGGCGCGCAGCCTGGAGCCCGGCCTGGCGCCCTCGCTGCGGGCCGCGCTCGAGTTCGCCGATGACCGGGCGATTGACCCGCGGAAGCTGACCCGCGCCCTGGCCGCGGCGCTGACGGCGGCCGGGGGAGTGCTCCGGACCGGGGTCGAGGTGACCGAGCTGGTCTGCGGCCCCGGCGGCGCGGGCGGCGGGCCTGGGGGGCCTGGCGTGCGGGCGGTGCGGGGCGTGCGACTGTCCGGCGGCGAGCTGCTGCTTGCCGGGCAGGTCGTGGTCGCGGCGGGGCCGTGGTCGGCGCAGCTGCCCGGCGTGCCCGCGCACGCGCGGATCCCGGTCCGCCCGGTCAAGGGCCAGATCGCCCGGTTGCGCGACCTTGGCGGTCCTGGGCTGCTGACCCGGGTTCTGCGGATGCAGCCGGGCTATCTCGTGCCTCGCGGCGACGGCCGCTACGTGCTGGGCGCGAGCGTCGAGGAGCGCGGGTTCGACACGACGGTCACCGCCGGGCCCGTGTACGAGCTGCTGCGCGACGCGATCGAGCTGCTGCCCGGCCTGGGCGAGCTGGTGATCGAGGAGCTCTCGGCGGGGATCCGGCCGGGAACGCCTGACAACAAGCCGCTGCTCGGACCGGGTGCGGTGCCGGGGCTGCACTGGGCCACCGGCCACTACCGCCACGGCATCCTGCTGGCGCCGATCACCGCGGAGATCCTGGCCGACGCCCTGACCGGGGGGCAGCCCGACGAGCTCGCCCGCGAGTGTTTGCCTGGTCGCTTCGGCGGTGTGACGGTGGGGGCGGCGTGAGCATGCACGTGACCGTCAACGGCTCGCCGGAGGTGCTGGAGGCGGAGGCGACGGTGGCCAGCGTGGTGGCGTCGCTGGGGGTTCCCGGCGGGGGTCGCGGGGTCGCCGTCGCCGTCGACGGCGAGGTGGTTCCGCGCGGAGATTGGTCGAATCGCATCCTGGTCGACGGGGCCCGGCTCGAGGTCGTCGTGGCCGTTCAGGGAGGATGAGGGGATGCACGAGCCCCTGGTGATCGCCGGTCGCGCCCTGCGCTCGCGCCTGATCCTCGGGACCGGCGGTTTCACCAGCCACGAACTGCTGGGGCGGGCGCTGGCCGAGTCGGGCGCCGAGCTGTGCACTGTCGCGTTGCGCCGGGTCGACCCTGGCGCGCGCGGATCCATCCTCGAGGTGCTGGACGGCGCCGGCGTCGACGTGCTGCCCAACACCGCCGGCTGCTACACGGCGCGCGACGCGATCGTCACCGCGCAGCTGGCCCGCGAGGCGTTCTCCACCGACTGGATCAAGCTCGAGGTGATCGGCGATGACCGCACGCTGCTCCCCGACGCGGTCGAGCTAGTGGCGGCGGCCGAGTCGCTGGTCGACGACGGCTTCATCGTGCTGCCCTACACGACCGACGATCCGGTGCTCGCTCGCCGGCTCGAGGACGTAGGCTGCGCGGCGGTGATGCCGCTCGGCTCGCCGATCGGCAGTGGCATGGGCATCCGGAACCCCTACAACATCTCGATCATCGTCGAACGGGCCACCGTTCCGGTGGTGCTCGACGCCGGGGTGGGCACGGCGTCGGACGCGGCGTTCGCGATGGAGCTGGGCTGCGATGCCGTCCTGTGCGCGAGCGCGATCTCCCGCGCGCACGACCCGGTGGCCATGGCCCGTTCGATCAAGCTGGCCGTGCAGGCCGGCGTGCTGGCCGCCGGCGCCGGGCGGATCCCGCGCCGGCGCTACGCCGAGGCATCGACGGCCGAGGAGGGCCTGCCCGTGTTCGACCGGCCCGGAGCCCCCGGATGAGCGTCGACGAGCTAATCGACGCCTGGGAGGCGGCATGGTCCGGCAAGGATGCCGCCGCGTTCCTGGACAGCTGCAGCCCGCACGTCCACTACGAGGATCCGCTGACCGGCGAGCCGCTCGAGGGCATCGATGCCCTCGGTGCGCACGCGGAGCGGCTGTGGGCGGCGTTCCCCGACGCCCGGCTCGAGCGGATCGGCGAGCGGCTCAGCGACAGCCACTTCGTCGCGGCGCCGAGCAAGCTGCTGGCCACGCACCGCGAACCGTTGGCCGGGCTGGCGGCCACCAACAAGTTCATCGTGGTGCACTGCGTCTGCTACTGCGAGATCGAGGACGATCGGCTGCTGCGGGTGCGGGCGTTCTTTGACCTGTATGACGCCGCCACGCAGCTGAGCGTGCTGCCGGCGCGGGGCACGCTGGGGGAGAAGGCGCTGCTGATGTTGCGGGGGTTTGGGCTGCGGGCGGCGCGGGGCGGCTGAGCCCGCCTCCAGCCGCTCAGCGACCCACGTGCATTCGCTATCCAGGATCGGAACGCAGGTTGAGGTCACGACCGAACGGCAGCAGCCAGTCCGTCTGGGTGAGTTCGAATAGCCGTTGGACCGTTCTCGGACCGGGTTTGATCGTCAGTGCAACCGACTCCTTCAAGCAGGTTGCCTGCAAGGCGAGGACGGTGCGAATGCCGGCAACATCTATGAATGCGAGCTGCTCGAGATCCAGGCCGACGCGCTGGATCGACGAGAACTCGATCTCCGCCAGTGCGGCCTTGAAGATCGGCACGGTGGCAATGTCCAGCTCACCGCTCAGCGCGACGACGGGCGCGGGGCCACGCGAGATCTGAATCGCGAAGTTCAATGGCGTCGATGTGGAATTCACAGGGGGGCTCGCTTCCTCGGGGCGGCATGCGTCTCCGATGGCCGACACAAGCCGACTGGACCTTCCCGGCCCGCAGCGGGACGCGGACTGGGAAGGTCACGCCGTCGAATAGACGCTGAGAACCTACGACTGGATCCGACTACCTTCAGGGCGCGCGTTGGGCCTGGCTCGGTTCCTGCCGCCGCGCGACGAGTCGTAGGCGTCTCGCAACATGTCTGCGGCGACCTCACGACCGCCGAGACCGAACGCCAGGGCCCCGGTGACGGCGAGCATCCCGATGAGCGCGATGTAAGTGGTGGTCACGATGGCTGGCGCAATGCGCAGCTGCGTAAGCACCATGAACACGACGATGGCGAGGATCAGCGTCGGCCCGATCGTGCGCGCCATGCGACCGCTCGCCGTGCCTCCCATCAGCCTTTCCGCGATACCTCCAGCAGCGCCGGCGAGCGCAACGCCGAGCACCAGGATCAGGACCGACGCGATCACGTTTGGCAGGTAGTTCTGCACGTTGGTCATGAAACCGGTGAGCGCCGGGATCTTGAGCGCCCCGACGGCCGCCGCGATCGCGTAGATGAAGATGAACCAGAAGGCGACCACGCCGACCAGTCGCGATGGCCGCGCCCCCGGGCTCACTCGCTCGACGTATGTCCCCGCTTGGCTGCCGGTGAGCGCTCGGTCAAGACCGACCGTCTCGAGCAATTTGGCGACCACTGTCTTGACCACACGTGCGATCACGTAGCCGATCAGCAGGATGATCAAGAACCCGATCAGGTTCGGTATGAAGCCGATCAGCGAGTCGAGGCCTCGCTGGAGGCTCTGGGCGATGTGCACCGCCGCAATGGACATGGATGCTCCTCCTTCGTTTGGAAGACGTGGAAACGAATGACACATCCCGCGCAAGGGGCGCACGCAGATGAGCGGCGAGGGCGTCCACCACTCTCATGCCGGCCGACACGCAGGTCGTTGGTGTGAAGACCGCGGCGATCGCTATCTGGTTACAACCTGCACCGCGCGCCTCGGGGGCCTGTAACCAGCCGAGCCTCCGGCAGGTCTTTGCACTAGAGAGCCGAAATGCTGATCCACTTGTGCACCATGCAGCCTGATGAGACCTTGATCAAGCGAACCTTGGAGGGCGAGCTGGGAGCGTTCGAGGAGCTGGTTGACCGCCATCGGGGGATCGTGGTCAGGGTGGCGGCGCGGATCGTCGGACCGGCCGACGCCGAGGACGTCGCTCAGGACGCCTTCCTGCGTGCGTTTCACCGGCTCGAGCAGTACCGCGGCACCGCCCCATTCCGCACTTGGTTGCTACAGATCACCCAGAACGCGGCGCTGAACGCCCTGGCGTGGACGCGCCGCCGGCCGGCCGAAACCACTGCCGAGTCACCCGAGGTCCCCGATCGCGATCCGGTCCGGCAGCCGGCAGCGGAGCTCGAACGACGTGAACGCCAGGAGCGGCTCGAGCTCAAGCTCGGAGCCCTGCGAGCCGAGTACCGCAGCCTGCTCGTGCTCCGCGATCTCGAGGGCCTCAGCTACGTCGAGATCGCCGAGGTTCTCGACATGCCGCTCGGGAGCGTCAAGGGCAGGCTCCACCGAGCGCGTGGCGAGCTCATCGAGCTGCTGCGGAAGAACACCTACGACTGGGAGCTACCAGCATGAACGAAGGCGACCCCCCCGCCGACGACCTCACGCCGGCCGAACGTGGCCTCACGGTACACCTCGAACTGCTGCGTGCGGGGCCACCGATCGCCGCCCCGCAGTTGATCCCGAGGTTAGTCCGCAAGCTGCGCTGGCAGCGAGCCGTCCGCGAGCCCCTCCTGCTGGTGGGAGCCGTGGCGGCTGCGATCACCGAGGGCCTGCGCTTGCTCATGAAACCACCGGCAGATCGCTCATGAGCGTCGCCGCCACATCGATTCTCGGGCAGGCCGGCCAGGACCTCGGCGGCTTCCTTCCCCGGCTGGGCGGCGCGCTCGCGCTGCTCCTCATCGGTCTGCTCATCACCAGGTTGTTCGCGCGAATACTCCTGCACGCGATGCAGGCCGGAGGCGTCGATCAGCTGGCGGACCGGGCCGGCGTCACCCCGGTGCTGCAGGCCTCAGGACTTGGTCGGTCCCTGGCCGCCGTGATCGCCCGCGCGATTCGCCTCGCGCTGGCAATCATCGTCGTCTTCGCTGCGCTCTCGTTGCTCGGTCTGCAGTTTCTGAGCCTGTCGCTGAACCAAGCGGTCCTCGAGCTGCCAAGGCTGTTCATCGCGGGCGCGCTCGTGCTCGCCGGCGTCGTGATCGCGGGCGCTCTGCGCCAGCGGACTGAGCGGGTCACCTATCAGCTGGACTTTCCCGTGCCGCTCGGGCAAATCGTCCAGATCAGCGTGTTGGCGATCTTTGGCATCCTCGCCGCGGCCGAGATCGGGATCTCCACGCTCGTGCTGCTGGTCCTGATCGGGGTGCTGCTCGCCGCGGTTGCGGGGACGTTCACTCTGGCCTTCGGGCTCGGTTCCCGCGACGTCGCCCGCGCGCTGAGCGCGGGGCGCTACCTCCGGCATGACTATCAAGTGGGGCAGGAGATCGGGTTCGACGACGTCCGTGGGCGGATCACCATGATCCACAGCACCAGCACGATCCTCGATGCCGGCCAGGGGAGGTCGGTTCGGGTTCCGAATCACCTCCTGCTCGACGCGATCGTCACCATCTACGGAAGCGAGCAACGACAGGGTGCGGAGAATGATTAGGAAGAACTTTCCGAGCTAGTCGGCTGTTGCAGGAAGTCCTGAGCTCGTTGTCGAATGTGAGCAACCAGAGATGTCCCGAGGAGTGGTTACAGCCATAGCCGCGCAAAAGGGAGGGACCGGCAAGACAGCGCTCGCCGGAAGCCTCGCCTCGCAGTGGGCTTACGCCGGGTTTCGGACTCTGGCCATCGATCTCGATCAGCAGGCAAATCTGACGTTCGCCTTCGCCGTTGATCCGAACGACCTCGAGGCAACAGTCGTCGATGTACTGGCACCGCGAAATGCAGTGCCAGTCGAGGACGCGATTCTCCACGATGTGCTCGGTGTGCCGGGGCTTGATCTGCTGCCTTGTGATGAGCGGGCCGAGGCGCTGGATACGCAATTGCGCTCCGAGACGATGGGCGTGTTCAAGCTGAAGGACTCGCTGGAGCCGCTGCTAGGGAACTACGACCGAGTGCTGATCGATTGCCCACCGAACGTGGGAGAGCTGGCGGTGTCCGCGTTGCTCGTAGCGGATGAGATCGTCTGTCCAGTGAAAATGGGGGACAGCAATGCGCTTCGAGGTCTCAGCCGGCTTACGCAAACTGTTGAAAAGCTGAATCGCCGAGGTGCTGAGGTGCGCTTCAAGAGCCTGGTAAGGGTGGAGTGCGATCACTCTCAGCGGAGCTACCGGCTAAATCGCGAGGCTCTCGAGCGGCTCGCCGGGCTTCTGGAGCTGCCAGTGGCGCGGACCGAGCTGCGGGCACGGGCAGCGTGGCGAACCGCGATCACTCAGGATGTGCCACTGATCCTGCTTGATGGGAGCGACCGCGGAACGCGCGAGGCGCAATCAGACGTCCATCACCTGGCGAGTGAGCTATGGCCACACGCGGTATTTCCGTACCCGAGCGAGATCAAGACCCAGAGGCGGGCCACCGCGGCTACGGACAGGAGGGCCGCGTAGTGCCACTGCGACCGGTGTCGGAGCTGGGGCTCGTGGAAGTGACCGACCTCGCCTCTCGGGACCAAGTCGCTGCGAGCCCTGAGACGGGCGCCCGGAGCACCCCGGCGAAAGGTGGCCGACAGACTGGCGCCAGCACCGCCAAGACGACCGGCGGCCGCACGACGAAGAACTCGGGAAGACCTCAGCGCGGAACCTCGCCCACGCCGAAGGACTCGGTCCGCGCCCCCAGACGTAAGACCCCCTCTGGCTCCTCCGCCCCAAAGCAGGCGGCGACACCGACGACGCCCCGCCCGGCCAGCGGATCGGGCGAGGCGCACAGTGCATCGGCGGAGTCGCAGGTCAAGAAGCAGGGCTCTCTCGGAGCGAAGGTCGGCATCCCGGTAATGAGCAGTGCGATCGGTGTGGCCGGCGGGCTCCTACTGGCCGGAAAGGGCCTCCAGCGTCGGCGCAAGAGTCTCCGGACCTCCCGTCGCGCCAAGGTCGACATCGACCTGTCCAGAGCAAGTGCGCGCATCGGTAAAGCGGGCCGGAGAGTCGGGAATCTGGCCGGCGAGATGCGCGACGTCCGCGAGAGGACGGAGCGGCTCGCACGAGCTGTCGGCTACGACTGAGCGATCGTCGTAGGGCTCGGGTTGCGCATCGCGCCTCGGTCCTCGGTGCCGCGGGCGAGGTGCGAAAGTCAACTGCATCGATGAAGAGGGGTGGGGTCGGGCTCCGGCCGTGGTCGGGTCCCCAAGCGCGAAGGGTTGGGACGCTATGGCCCCTATGCGGACGGTTCTTACCGAGACCTCCCGCGTGCCTGGCAGGAAACGTCCGGTGATTGTCATTGCGGCCAGGTGACAGGCGCGGCATGATCGGGGCGTGAGTCAGGTTCGCCGCATCGTCATCGTCGCCTTTCCCGCGGTCCAGTGCCTTGACGTGACCGGGCCGGCCGAGGTGTTCTCGCTGGCCGAGCGGGCGGCGCCGGAGCCGGAGTATCGGCTCCAGCTGGTGGCCCCGGGCGGCGCCGGCATCCGCACCTCCAGCGGGCTGGAGCTCATGCCCTCGGGGTCGCTCGAGGCCTGCCGGGGGCCGATCGACACGCTGGTGGTGGCGGGTGGCCTGGGCGCGCGTGAGGCGGCTCGCGACGAGGCGCTGATCTCCTGGCTGCGGCTGGCCGCGCGGCGCTCGCGGCGGGTCACCTCGGTGTGCACCGGGGCGTTCCTGCTGGCCCGGGCCGGGCTGCTGGATGGGCGACGCGCGACCACGCACTGGGCGGCGTGCGCGGCGCTGGCCCGCAACTACCCGACGATCGATGTCCAGCCCGACCCGATCTTCGTCCGCGACGGCAACGTCTACACCTCGGCTGGGGTGACCGCCGGGATCGACCTGGCGCTGGCGCTGGTCGAGGAGGATCTGGGCAGCCGGGCCGCGCTGGCGGTGGCTCGAAGCCTGGTGCTGTTCATCCGCCGTCCCGGCGGGCAGGCGCAGTTCAGCTTAGGTCTGGCCGGCCAGGACGCCGACCGACCGTCCGTCCGCGAGCTCCAGGGCTGGATTGCCGACCATCTTGACGAGGACCTGTCGGTGGGGGCGCTGGCCGAGCGCGCGTTCATGAGCCCGCGCAACTTCGCCCGCGTGTTCGGCCGGGAGGTCGGCGTGACCCCCGCCGTCTACGTGTCGGCGCTGCGCCTCGAGCGCGCCCGCACGCTGCTGGAGGGCACCGACCTCCAGCTCGAGGAGGTCGCCCGCCGCTGCGGTTTCGGGACCGTCGAGACGCTCCGCCGTGTCCTGCGCCGTTCGCTCCACGTGAGCCCCAGCGACTACCGCGAGCGCTTCACCACGCCCGAGCCGACACCCAATGTGATCCCGATCAGGAGCCAGAGCAGATGAACATCGCGATTCCCATCTTCGACGAGCTGACCGCGCTGGATGCCGTCGGTCCCTACGAGGTGCTGCACCGGCTCCCGGGAGCCACCGTCCACTTCATCGCGGCCGAGCCGGGCCCGAAGCGGACGGAGACGAAGATGCTGGCGCTGACCGCCGACCTGGCCTACGACGAGATGCCGGAGCCCGAGGTGATCGTGTTCCCCGGCGGTTACGGGACTCGCGCGCTGATGCACGACGAGGCGACGCTGGCCTGGCTCAAGCACGCGCACGCCGGCTCGCAGTGGACCACGTCGGTGTGCACCGGCTCGCTGGTGCTGGCCGCCGCCGGCATCCTCGAGGGCCTGGAGGCGACGACCCACTGGCTCGCGCTCGAGCACCTCCGCGAATACGGGGCCACCCCGGTGAGCCGCCGCGTGGTCGAACAGGGCAAGGTGATCACCGCCGCAGGTGTCTCCTCGGGTATCGACATGGCGCTCACGCTGGCCGCGCACATCGCCGGGGACGAGCTGGCCCAGGCGATTCAGCTGGGGATCGAGTACGACCCGCAGCCGCCGTTCGACAGCGGATCGACGGCGAAGGCGTCACCGGAGATCGTCGAGCTCGTGCGGTCGCGGGCCTCGCAGCTGGCCTGATCCGGCGCGTTCAGACCGGAGCCAGCGTCACGGCCACCGGAGCGTGATCCGAGAGCGTCCCCCGGTCGAGCACCTCGGCCGGGCCCGAGGCCGCCAGCCCGTGGACGAACACGTGGTCGACGTCGTATCCGCCGGCGTGCTCGAAGCCATCCAGGTCGAGCGAACGCACGTTGAAGTCTCCCCCCAGGACGACCGGGGCTCCGGCGGCCCAGAGCAGCATCGCCTGAGCCGCGGCTGCCGCCTCACGCCGCGCGCCGGCATCGTCGCGGACGCTGGCGTGAAGCGTGCCCAGCCAGGTACCGCCGGCCAGCCGGACGCCGAGCAGGCGGCGGCGCTCGGGCAGCCGGCGCAGGCTCAGCGTCCGGTCCACGTCGATCGAATCGCCACGGACCAGGATCGCGTTGCAGCCGCCGCCGTTGGACTTGATCAGGTCGGGCCAGCGGGTGGCGATCGCCCGCCGCAGTGGCAATGCGGCGTTGCGCGAGGTGAGCACCAGGCGGTGATCGGCGCCGAGGCGCTCGGCCAGCAGCGGCGGCCACCACGGCGGCACCTCCTGGAGCAGCGCCGCATCCCATTTCCAGCCGGCCAGCGCGGCCGTGAACTCGTCGAGCAGATAGCGGCCGGCAGGCGGATCGGCGCGGCCATGGAGCAGGTTCCAGGTCAGCACGCGCAACGGCATGGCGGCCAAACTACACTCTCGCGCTCGCCGCTCGTGAGCGGCCCCGCCCGTCACCATGCCTCGCCATCTCCTCACCGGATCTGAGCTCAGCCGTGAAGAGCTCGCTGCGCTGATCGAGCGCGCCGTGGCGCTGAAGGCGGACCCGTTCGGCTCGGACGCGCTGCTGCGCCGGACGGTCGCGCTGATCTTCCAGCGCCCGTCGACCCGGACCCGGGTGTCGTTCGAGGCCGGCGTGGTCGAGCTTGGCGGTCACCCGATGGTGCTGCGGACCGAAGACCTGCAGGTGAGCCGCGGAGAATCGGTGCGCGACACGGCCTACGTCCTGTCCCGCCACGCGGCGGTGATCGCGATCCGCACGGGTCCGGACGCGCTGGTGCAGGAGCTCGCCGAGTACGCCACTGTGCCGGTGGTCAACATGCTCACCGCGGGACACCATCCCTGCCAGGCGCTGGCGGACCTGCTGACGCTGCGTGAGACGTTCGGCAAGCTCGCCGGGCTGACGCTGGCTTACGTAGGCGACGGCAACAACGTGGCCCGCTCGCTGGCCATCCTGGGTGAGCTCGCCGGCGTGAGCGTCCGCGTCGCCGCGCCGGCCGGCTACCAGCTCGAGCCGGTGGCGGGCGCGGTTCTGACCGATGATCCGGAGCAGGCGGTGGCCGGGGCCGACGCGGTCTACACCGACGTGTGGGTGAGCATGAACGACGATCCCGCCTCGGCCGAGCAGCGACGCCGCGACCTGGCCCCATACCGCCTGGACGATGGCCTGATGGACCTGGCCGCCCCCGGGGCGATCGCGTTGCATTGTCTCCCGGCGCATCCGGGCGAGGAGATCACCGCCGAGCTGCTCTACGGCGAGCGTCAGCGGATCTGGGACCAGGCGGAGAACCGCCGCCACGCGCAGAAGGCGCTGCTCGAGCTGCTGGTCGCCGACCCCCCGGTGGCCGCTTAGCAAACGCCGTTTCCGGGCAGCATCTACCCCAGCAGGGAGTATGCGGTCGCGTCACGAAATGGTTGCGCGTAGCCGCGTCAACTGGGGTACGCTCGCGAGCAGCATCGCGTCAGGAGGAGAAACAAGATGCCAGCAGCTAGGTCGCCTTCGTCCGAGGGCTCAGGGGAGCCGCGGGCATCGGGCGAGTCGAAGTCTCAGGGCGCCGGCCAGAAACGGCCCAAAGCCCGCAACCAGTCGCGACGGAACTCTCCGCGGAAGCCGACCGCCCGCGCCGCAAAGCCAGCGGCAGCGGCAGCGGCAGCGGCGGCGGCTCGCACGAGCTTCGGCGAGGATCTGGCCAACCGGATCCTCAAGCCGCTCGATGTCGTCTTGCTCACCCGCGAGCGGATTCAGGCCACGCTGGACGAAGCCGCCGATCGGGGGCGGGTCACCCGCACCGACGCCAACGAGCTCGTGTCCGAGCTGCTCAAACGCGGTCGCCAGCAGACCGACGATCTGCTGGCAGACCTCGAGGGGCGCCTGGGCCGAAGTCGCGAGCAATTCGAGTCGGTCACCCGGCGAGCGCGGCGGACGGTCTCCGGCGGCGTCGGGATCGGCCCCGAGCTTCCGATCTCCGACTACGACGAGCTGACGGTGGCCCAGGTCGAGCTTCGGCTGTCCGGGCTGACCCCGCCCCAGCTGCGCAAGGTCCGGGACTACGAGCGCAGCCACGCCAACCGAAAGTCGGTGCTGGCCGCGGTCGAGAAGCTGCTCGGCTGACGCGCTAAGCGAGGCCGAGGTCGGCCCGCAGGACGTCGAAGTCGAGCCTGTCGCCGCCGATCTCGCGCAGCAGTTCCTCGGGGGTCTGGCGCTGCCCGGCGCTCCACAGCGCGCGCAGCTCCTGGCCCGCCGCGGGCGAGTCGAACCAGGCGGGCCCGTGCCGCTGATGCAGATACCGCCGCAGGTGCGTCTCCAGCGCCCAGGCGCGCAGGTAACAGGCGCAGTAGAAGCCGGGATCGACGTCGGCCAGGAAGCTCTCAGGCTGCCACGGCACCTGCAGCGCGCCCCCGAGCAGCTTCGAGTAGCGCCCGGCCAGATGCTCGAGCGGTTGCGCATCGGCGTGCAGTTCGAGCTCGTAGGACAGCTTGGCGGTATACCGGCGCAGGTAGACCAGGCGCTGGGCCCGCGCATGGCCGGCGATCAGGTCCGCGTCCTCGATCCCCAGGTGCCGGGCCAGCCATTCCGGGTTCTCGACCAGGTGCTGGAACAGGAACGCGAAGCACTCGGTGATCGCGTTGTCGCCGAGCAGGCGGAACTCGACCGGCAGGCCCGGATCCACGTGGGCGAAGTGCTCGACGTGGCCACCCTCGTGGAACAGGGCCCCGTAGTCGTCCCAGCCTCCGGATGGGGCGATCACCAGGTAGACCTCGCCGGGGGAGCGCACCGGCGCGCAGAACGCCCGGGGGCTCTTGTTCGGGCGCGGCTCGGTGTCGAGGACCACTCCGGCCTGGGCGCGGACATCGATCCCCAGTCCGCTCATAGTGTCGATGAAGCTCTCGATCAGGGAGGCGGCCGGAAACTGGTCGTCCACTTCGGGAGCGCGGAAGAATCGCGGCAGATCCGAGCGGCGCAGCTCGATCGATCCCGATTCCGAGCGACCGGCGCAGCTCGGGATCCAGCAGCCGAGCGTAATCGGCATCGGTGGCCCGCTCGAACGCCTCGGTCTGACGGTGCAGGCCTTTCAGGTCAAGCGCCTTGGTGACCGCGCACAGCTCGCGGTAGTTCGCGTAGCCGAGAGTTCGGGAGATGGCCTGCCGGAGCTGGTTGACCTCCCGGTAGAGCGGGCCCAGATGCTCCTCGGTGGCCTGCAGCCGGGCCAGCTCGATCGCCTCCCGGCGATCGGCGTCCGGTTCGTTCATCTGCAGCGTCGACGATTCCCGGAAGCCGATCGTCTGGCCGCCCACGTCGATCGTCAGCCTGGCCTCGCGTTCGGCCAGCTCACCATCGAGCTCCTTGGTCGACTGGCCCAGGTAGCCCTCGGTGGCGAAGTCCAGCAGCAGCCTCAGCCCCCGCGCGGCCTCGCCCTCCGCCGGCGCCGCGGCGAGCTCCTCCCGCAGCTCCTCGACCGCCGTCCGGGTGAACAGCTCGGGGTGGGCGGCGTAGACCGGCTCGATGGCAAAGGTCTCGCTCAGCCCGGCGTAATGCCGGTAGTACTCGCCCTCGAGTTCGCCGAGGAAGGCCTCGGCCGAGTAGCGGTAACTGTGTAAATCCATGGGGCTGGCATGCTAGATGGCGTGGAGTCCAACCCGACAACCTTCATCCGGCCCCAGCGCGGAGCCGAGCTCGAGCTGAAGATCGACACGCTGGCCTTCGGCGGCGCCGGAGTGGCGCGGCTCGACGGCTACGTCGTGTTCGTCCGCGACGGGATCCCCGGTGACCGGGTCAGGGCCGTGGTCGGCAAGTCCAAACGAGGCTATGCCGAGGCCCGCGTGGTCGAGATCCTGGAGCCGAGCCCGGACCGGGTGGCGCCGATGGCGGCGCACCCCGGCGCGCCCTGGCAGGTGATCCCGTACGAGCAGCAGCTCGCGGTCAAGCAGGAGCAGGTGCAGGATGCGCTGCGCCGGCTCGGGCACCTGGACGGATACGAGCTCGAGCCGATCATGCCCGCGGTCGAGCAGTGGCGCTATCGCAACAAGCTCGAGTACTCGTTCGGCGCCGACGCGGACGGCCGGATGGTCTGCGGCTTTCACGCCCCAGGACGGTGGGAGGAGATCGTCGAGATCGACGACTGCCTGCTCGCCTCCGAAGCGTCCAACCGTGCCCGCGAGCAGGTGGTCAACTGGTGCCGGGAGCAGGGACTGGCCCCCTACGACCGTCGCTCCGGCCAGGGATTCCTGCGCAACCTCGTGGTCCGGGAGGGCCGGCGCACCGGTCAGCTTCAGGTCCGTCTGGTCACGGCGCCCGGCCAGCTCGACCGGGAAGGCCTGGCCGCCGCCGTGCCTGGCCTCGCCGGGCTGCTGTGGACCCAGCTGGCCAGCGTGGCCGAGGTCACCCAGGGGGGAGACACCGAGCTGATCTCCGGGGTGGAGAAGCTGGAGGAGGAGCTCGCGGGCCTACGGATGAGCATCTCGGGCGAGGCGTTCTTCCAGACCAACACCGAGATGGCCGAGCGTCTGTACCGGGTGGCGATCGACTACGCCGAGCTCGGCGGCTTCGAGCGTCTCTACGACCTCTACTGCGGCATCGGGACGATCGCCCTGGTGATGGCGCCGCGGGCGGCCGAGGTCTGGGGCCTTGAGATCGTCGAGGACGCGATCGCCGACGCGATCGCCAACGCCCGCGCCAACGAGATCGACAACACCCATTTCTTCGCCGGCGACGTCCGCCTCGCGCTCCGGGAGCTGGTCGAGAAGGCCGGCCGGCCCGAGGTCCTGGTCGTCGACCCGCCGCGCGCCGGGCTGTCGCAGAAGGTGGTGCGGCGGATCATCGAGGCGTCCCCCAAGCGGATCGTCTACGTCTCCTGCAACCCCACCACGCTGGCCCCCAACGCCGCCCAGCTGGTCGAGGCCGGGTACGCCCTGAAGAAGGTCCGGCCGGTCGACATGTTCCCGCAGACCCCGCACATCGAGTGCGTGGCCCAGCTCGTCCGCGTCTAGGGCAGACCGTAGCCGGGTAGCCTGTCCGCCTGCCATGCGCGCCGTCACGATTCGCGATCAGGAACTGAGCGTCGAGGATCACCCCGACCCGGCCCCCGGGTCCGGCGAGGTGCTCGTCCGCGTCAAGGCGGCGGGCCTCAATGGCGCCGACATGATGCAGCGCCGCGGCCATTACCCGGCGCCGCCCGGAGCGCCGCAGGACATTCCCGGGCTCGAGCTGGCCGGCGAGGTGGTCGAACTGGGGCCGGGGGCGATGCGGTTCGAGGTCGGCGACCGGGTGATGGGGATCGTGGCGGGGGGCGGTCAGGCCGAGTTGGCCACCGTCCACGAACGCGTGCTGATGCCCGTGCCAGAAAACCTCGACTGGCCGGAGGCGGGTGGCGCGCCCGAGGTGTTCACCACGGCGCACGACGCGATCTTCACCCAGGCCGACCTGAAGCCGGGCGAACGCCTGCTGGTCCACGGCGGCGCCGGCGGGGTGGGCACCGCGGCGATCCAACTCGCCCACCGGATCGGCGCTCGGGTGACCGCGACGGTCCGCAGCGAGGCCTCCCGCGATCAGGTCGCCGAGCTGGGGGCCACGGTGATCGCGCCTGAGGGCTTCGGCGAGCACGGCCCCTGGGACGTGATCCTCGAGCTGGTCGGGGCGCCCAACCTGGCCGACAACGTCAACGCCCTGGCCATCAACGGGCGGATCATGGTGATCGGCATCGGCGCGGGGGCCAAGGGCGATCTGCACCTCGGAGCCCTGATGATGAAGCGCGGCCGGGTGCAGTCCTCGACCCTGCGCTCGCGACCCCTGGAGGAGAAGGCGATGACGGCCCGCGCGGTCGAGCGCTCGGTGCTGCCGCTGCTCGCCGACGGTTCGGTCAAGGTCCTGCTCGCCACCACGTACCCGCTCGAGGAGGCGGTCCAGGCCTACGACCACTTCGCCGGCGGCGGCAAGCTCGGCAAGATCGTGCTGTTGCCCTAAGGGTCGAAGCCGGCGTCCTCGGCGGCCAGGCCGGGCTCGTCCTCGGCGGCGTGGATCGAGCACAGCGCGGGACCGCCGGACTCCAGGACGGCCTCCAGCTCGCGCCGGGTCAGCTTGGCCCCGCATTCCTCGCAGCGGTCGCGAAGGTGCTCGACACCTTCGTCTTGCACACCCATGACCGTCGATTCTAATACGGCGGGAGGTCCGCCCACCACTGGCCGAGGACGCGGAAGGCCGACCAGAATTCGCGCTTGGCGTGCTCCTCGTCGAGGGCCTCGTCGATGTTCGGCACGTACAGCGCCTCGATCGACGGCGTGAGCCGTTGGAGGGCGCCCGGGTCCGCCTCGAGGTCGCGGCGCAGCGGCAGGTCGAGCTCGTTGAGCACGCCCAGGGCGTCGGGGCCCATCACCACCACGATCTTCGGCGAGATGATGGCCAGCTCCTCGATCAGCCGGGCGATGCAGGCCGGGTCGGCCATCGCGGGGTCGAACACCGGGCATTTGACGCAGAGCGTGCCGTAGACGGCCAGCGGATCGATGGCCAGGCGCTTGAGCGACTTCATCAGCGCGTTGCCGGTGCGGCCGTAGAACGCCACTCCCTCCTCGACCTCGGCGGGCCGGGCTGAGTGCTTGAGCAGGAAGATCTCGGCCTGCGGATGGCCGGAGCCGAGCACGGGCATCAGCTGACCCCGAGGGCAGTGGGGACAGGACTGAAGTTCGCGGGCGAAGGTGTTGAGTTCACGGATCGCCCGCTCGAGGTATTTCTCGCGGATCTCGTCGTCGGTTGCGGGCACGGCCTCCGGATTGGACGGCCGACGTGCTTGTCCTTGCGAGTGCATCAGGACTTGCGCGCCACGCGACGCACCCGGCGGTCCCGCGAGGCGCGCCGGGCGGACTCCGGAAGTGCCTTGGTTTGCAGGAATTTAAGCGCCTGGACGTAGAGCAGACTGGCCGGATTTCGGACGATGTCGGCGGCGCGGAGCGACTCCAGGAATTCCTCCGCCCCGTTGAAATCGCGCATCCGGATCCGCACCGACCCCAGACCCTGGGGGACGTGGGCATCGGAGCCCGCCCCGGCCGGAATCCGGTACTTGGCCGCGAACCGGGCCGCCTCCTCGTTGAACTCGCTGATCGCCACGCGTGGGTTGAAGATCTCGAGCGCGTCGACATCGTCGAGGACGGCGAGCAGGTGCTCGTAGTCGGGCACGGAATGCATCCGGTCGAACGGGTGCGGCACGTAGACGACGCCGCCCTGGCGCTTGATCTCGTCGATCGTCTCCTGGAGCGTCATCCCGCGGGGGATCTTCTCCTCGATGAACAGGCCGATGACCTCGCCCTGCTCGGCCGTCTTGACCTCTTCGCCG
The DNA here is from genome assembly GCA_963808605.1 of uncultured Solirubrobacterales bacterium. Taxonomy (GTDB): domain Bacteria; phylum Actinomycetota; class Thermoleophilia; order Solirubrobacterales; family Solirubrobacteraceae; genus Palsa-465. The sequence goes on along the minus strand of CAWEGQ010000005.1, from coordinate 42,011 downwards.
ACGATCACCTTGATCCCCTGGGCCTTGGCCCGGGCCTCGTGGGCGCCGGAGATCTCGTTGTGATCGGTGATGGCGATCGCCCCCAGGCCGCGGGCCCGCGCTTCCGAGAGCAACACCTCGACCGGGGTCGCGCAATCGTAGGAGTGGTCGGTGTGCATGTGCAGATCGACGTCGATCAAGGGCCGCGATCCGAGCTTGCGGCGCACCCGCTCGTCCCCCCGTCCGTCGTGGCGACGGTCGACCAGCCCGTCGTAGACCTGCTCGAACTCGTCGGCCACCCGGGACCAGCTGAAGCTCGCCCTGAGCTCCTCGGCGCCGTCCCGCAGCCGTTGGCGCAGGCCCGGGTCCCCGATCATCCGCTCGAGGTGCGAGGACAGCGTCTGGGCATCCCCGGGCTCGAACTCGAGGCCATGGCCCCCTTCGGAGAGCAACTCCTCGTAGGCGGCGAGGCGCGAGGTGATCGGGACCACGCCGGCGGCCAGCGCGGTCACCAGGATCCCCGGGGTCGGCCGGACGCCCTCGGAGGCCAGCACGAGCACGTCGGCGCCGGTGGCCGCCTGGGTCGCCGTGAGCTCACGGGCGTCCGTGAAGCGAACGCGCTCGCGCAGCGCGCGGGTGAGCGTGGCCGGGGCCGCCAGCGGCCGCGAGGACCAGACCGTGGCGCGCCAGGGCAGATCGCTAGGGACGGTCCTCAGGGCGCGCAGGAACGTCCGCAGCGCCGCCCGCTCCTCCTCGGCGATCATCACCAGCTCCACGACGTCGCCGGGCGGCTTGGCCGGTTGCACGTCGGCTCCGGGGGCGATCACCTGGTAGTCGGCCGGGAAGAAGCGCTGGAGCAGGTCGCGCGTCGACCGGTAGCTGGCGGTGCGCGCGTCCAGGCGCCCGAACAGCATCCGTGAGAGCCCGCGCCCCAACTGGGTCGAGAGGATTCGCTCGGTTGGCGCGTGGAAGCTCCCGACGTTGAGCGCTCGGGAGTGGCGCAGGGCGGCGCTCGAGGCGCTCGGCGCGAACGGTTCGTGGACGTGGACGACGTCGAGCGGCAGCGCGCTCAGCGCCTCCTCGATCGTCCGGGCGACGTCGACCGGCAGCGAGGCGGCCCGGCGGCGGGTCGGCGAGAACGGGAGCACCTCGCCGACGCCGAGGACCAGCGGGTGCCCGTCCGCGCGCTCGAGCAGATCCTCCGGGTGGTCGTGCAACGCGCGCCGGCTGTCCCGCACGAGATCGCTGGACTCCGAGGGCGCGATGATCAGGACCCGGTGTCCACGCGCGGCCAGCGCGTCCGAAACCCGCGCGACGTACTGACCGACTTCGTTGGCTGCCTCCCAGGCGAAGGGCGAAACCTGCGCTATGGCAAGGCGCTTGTCCGGCACGCGCCTAGTCTAAAGGGCCTACTTGGCGGTCTTGGTCCTGCCGGAAGTGGTCTTCGCGGGCGTGGGGGCGGCGGGCGCCGGACGCGAAGCGGGTGCTCGCTTGTACTTGGCGATGAAGGCCTCGGTGGCCTCGCGCGCCTCGTCATCGGGGCGCTGGTTCTGGGGCGACTTCATCAGGTAGGAGCTCGGGCCGTCGAGCTGCCCGGCGATGCCGTTGTTGAGGGCGAGCTTGCAGCAGCGGACGGCGTCGATCACGATGCCCGCCGAGTTCGGCGAGTCCCAGACCTCGAGCTTGAGCTCGACGTTCAGCGGCACGTCGCCGAAGGCCTGGCCCTCCATCCGGATGTGGGCCCACTTGCGGTCGGTCAGCCACGGCACGTAGTCCGACGGACCGATGTAGACGTCCTCGGCCGGCAGAGTGTGGCCCATGATCGAGGTGACCGCGTTGGTCTTGGAGATCTTCTTGGACTCCAAGCGCTCGCGCTCGAGCATGTTGTAGAAGTCCATGTTGCCGCCGACGTTCAGCTGCGAGGTGCGGAGCATCTTGACCCCGCGCTCGTGGAACAGGCGCGCCAGGTTGCGGTGGACGATCGTGGCCCCGACCTGGGACTTGATGTCGTCGCCGATGATCGGCAGGCCGGCCTTCTTGAAGCGCTTGCTCCAGTACTTCTCGCGAGCGATGAACACCGGGATGCAGTTGACGAAACCGCAGCCGGCCTCCAGCACCTGCTCGACGTACCACTTGGTGGCCTGCTCGGAGCCGACCGGAAGGTAGGAGACGACGACGTCAGTGTGGGTGTCCTTGAGGATCTGGACGATGTCGGCGGTCTCGCCGGGCGCCTTGGTGATCTTCTCCTTGAGGTACTTGCCCAGGCCGTCATGGGTCATGCCGCGGTGGACCTCGACGCCCAGTGCGGGAACGTCGTCGCCGAGCTTCAGCGTGTTGTTCTGGCCGGAGAAGATCGCCTGTGACAAGTCTTTCCCGACCTTGTCGGCGTCGATATCGAAGGCGGCGCTGAACTCGATGTCGCTGATGTGGTAGCCGCCAAGGTCGACGTGCATCAGGCCGGGTACCGCATGCGAGGCGTCCGCGTCCCGGTAGTACTGGACCCCTTGGACGAACGAGCTCGCGCAGTTACCCACGCCGACGATGGCCACCCGTACCTTGTCGCCCTGATAGCGCGCGGCGCCGTTGGTCGAACCGTTGGTCTTACTCACGATGAAGATTCCTCCACTGAAGTTCGTTCGCGGCACGTTCGCCGCGGGCCCGCGTGCGAGCGCTGGTGCCAGGACTATGTAGTCCCCGGCTACGCGTTTGTTACACCGAGGGCCGCCCGCGGGCGAGCCGCTCAGGCCATCGCATTGAGCTCGCCGCGCACGTGGACGATCCGCTGGATCGTGGTCAGCACGGCCAGCCCGGCCAGCACGTAGACGGCCGGCGCCAGCAACTCGAAGTGACCGATCGAGGCGCCCTTGGCCAGCACCAGCCCGGCCGAGAGGATCACCACGCGGACCGGCCGCGTGGCCAGGCCGACCTTGCAGGCCACCCCGAGCGCCTCGGCCCGGGCGCGGGTGTAGGAGACCATCAGGGAGAAGAGCACGGCGGCGACCACCGCCGCCACCGCCACCTGGTTGTGGCGCGAGGCGAAGTAGGCGGCCACGGCGGTCAGGACGATCCCCTCCTCGAGCCGGTCCAGTGTCGAATCGAGAAACGCGCCGAACGGCGTCCCCTTGCCGGACATCCGCGAGTAGCGCCCGTCGAGCGTGTCCATCACCGAGCCGATGATGAAAGCCAGCCCGGCCAGGAAGAACAGACGGCCGACGATCAATCCGGCCGCGGCCAGGTTCAGCGCGAAGCCCGTGAGCGAGATCGCGTTGGGGGTCAGCCGCGACTCGATCAGCCGCTCGCGCATCAGCGCCTGCGTCCTCGGGCGCTCTCCCCCCGACGCCGGGCGGCGGCTCCGCGGGGGCCGCTCCTGCTTCGTCCCCGCGCCGGCCATCGTTACGCGGTCGCCTCGCGGAGCCCGTGGGCTTCCTGGCGCTCCGCCGGGCCGAAGGCCCAGGCTTCCCTGCGGCGGGCGAGCAAGCGATCGGAGAGGAACCATGCCGTCACCGCGGTCACGCCGCCGAGGAACACATCGATGAAGAAGTGGTTTCCGGTGGCGACCACGGCGAAGGTGATCAGCAGCGGGTAGAGCCACCAGAGCAGCTTGACCGGTCGGCGCTTGACCAGCCGCGCCATCGGCAGCCCGATCATCAGGGCGAAGCAGACGTGCATCGAGGGCACGGCGGCGTAGGCATTCAGGAACGCGCTTCCCGGCCCGTGCTCGACCGTGATCCCGGTCATCTGCTGAATCGAGTCGGTGAAGCCCCACTCGGGGAGCAGCCGCGGTGGCGCCGTCGGGTAGACGACGTAGCCGACCAGCGCGATCGCCATCGCGATCATGAACATGTTGCGCACGAAGTAGAAGGAGTCGTTGCGCCGCAGGTAGATGAACGCGAGCGCGCCGAGCGTGACGACGTAGTGCGAGTTGAGGTACGTCCAGTTGGCGATGTCCATCAGCACGTGCTTGTTCCGCGCCCAGGCCTGGATGCTCGGCTCGGCGAACACGTGCAGTGTGCGCTCGAGGTCGATGATCTTGGTGGCATCGCCGAAAGGCTTGTAGCCGCCGGCCACGCCGACCAGCCCGCGGACCACCTGGTAGCCCACGTAGGCAGCGGCAAACAGCGCGATCTGCCGAATCACGTCGGTCCAGCCGCGCGGGAGAATCCGCGCCTCTATCAACTGAAGTCGACGCCGCATCACAACCTATCCATCGTACCGATGGGAGAACTTCGGGGTTCGTCGCCATTTACCTGGGCTTAGGGGGCGCGACTCAGCCCGGCAGCCCTCGTCTCAGCTGCAGCGCGGGGAGCGTGATCCGATCCGCCCGAACGAGAAGCCGATGACCAGCTTCACGAGTCCTGGCCGGCGGAGCGTCAACTTCGTGAAGTCGCCGTCCGGCGCCACGCAGCCCGAACCTTCGCCGAGCTTCCAATACGGCGTGAACCTGACCCGCACCAGCAGCGGCCCGGCGCGGTCGGCGCGGAGCGTGACCGAGTTCGGCCCGAGCCCGGTCAATGTCGCGGGGCCCTGGACGATCGGGAGGGCATCGCGGACCGCGTAGACCCGGAACGCCCGCGTCCGCAGCACCGGGCGAAGGAACGGGAGCCCGCGGTTGATCAGCCGGACCTCCTGGCGGGCCGAGACGTCCGGCGTCGTATCGGTGACGGCGACGAACCGGATGGCGAGGTCCTGCAGCCAGGCGTGGTATTTCGCCGGGGTCAGCGTCCCGGCGTAGAACAGGTGGTTGTCCTTGATGTCGAGCTGGCGCTCCCAACCCCGGGCCAGCGGGAAATGGGGCGCCACGAAGTAAGCCTCCCAGTGGATGGCGGTGAACGGGATCTCGATCCGGAACGGCGGCCCGCCCTGGCGGTCGAGGAACGCGATCAGCGGACGCCAGTAGGCAGCTCGCAGCGCGGGATTCCCCGACGAGGTCGTGACGTCGCGAACCGGCGCCTGCCACTGGAGGTAGATCAGCGGGATCAGTGCGACCAGCAGCCATGCGGTTCGCCGCCGCCACCAGAACAGCGCCGCCAGCGGACCGGCGATCAGCGGTCCCAGGCGCGTGACGTTGCTGCCGATCGCCGAGGGAACGGCATAGGAGGCGACGCAGCCGAGCGTGTACAGGACGATCCCGAGCTTCAGGGTGAGCTCCTCGCGCGGGAACAGGATGACCGCGAGCACCCCGATGATCGGGACTGGCAGGAGGGCGGAAAGCGCATAGGGCTCCGTGCCGCCCTCAGGGAAGGCGACCGTGAGCGCCAGCACGGGCAGCAGGGCGGCCAAGATGATGCCGGCGCCGATCAGCGGCGCCCGGCGGTCTCGCCGGGCCACGTATGCGCCGATCCCGTAGGCCGCCCCAACCAGCGCCACGAACAGCGCCGCGACCGGACTCGACAGCGCCGCCAGCACTGCGAGTCCGCCGGCTCCCAGCGCCCGCCCGCGTTGCAGCGCGAGCACCGCCGCGACCGCGAACATGAAGCCGAAGGCGAAGGTCAGCCGCCCGGAGAACAGGTTGACCGCGGTGGCGGCCCCGAACCAGGACGCGCCGAGCCATGACCGCTCTCCGAACCGCCGATGGGCGATCGGCTCGAACAGCGCCGCGGTGACACTGGTCGACACCCCGCCCACGATCTGCGGCGTCAGCGCCGCCGCCAGCGGGGGAAACAGCACGCTGTAGCCGAGCGTGTCGTGTCCCGCGTACCACCAGTTGTTCCACAGCCCGAAGCCCTCCTGCGAGAACAGCTTGGCGCGGAACAGCTGGGCGGCCAGGTCATAGCTCGGCGGTGAGACCACGATGTAGGCCAGTGCGATCGCGCCGGCGATCACGGTCGGCGCGGTGCGTCTGGCGTCGAGCTTCATCGAGGCCCTAGCGGAGGAACGCAGTGACGAGCTCGATCACGCTCGGTTGATCCAGCCAGGGCCAGTGGCCGGCATCGGGGATCCGACGCAGCTCGGCGTTCGGAAGCCGAGCCGCGTAGGCCTCCCCGTAGGTGACCGGGAACCAGGGGTCGGCCTCGCCCCAGACCACCAGCGCGGGCATCCGCAGCCGCTCCAGCCCCGCCCCAGCCGCGGCGAGCTGCGGCTCCCCGGCGTCGCGATGCAGGCGCAGGATCGCGCGCTGGGTGCCCTGGTCGAACTGCTCCCAGACCGCGTCGATGCGCTCCTGCGACCAGGCGTCCTGGCTGACGCCGGCCTGCCGCAGCGTGCGCGCCAGCAACCGGCGGCCGACCGAACCCATCGCGAGCTCGCCGAGGACGGGTCGCCGCCACAGCCGCCCCTGGCGCGGCCAGTCGAAGCCCTCGAGCAACGGCAGCGCGTCGATCAGGACGAGGCGCTGCACCCGCTCCGGGTGGCGCTGGGCGAAGATCAGCCCGCCGGCCGCGCCCCAGTCGTGGAGGACGAGCTGCACCCGGTCGAGCTCGAGCGCGGCGAGCAGCCCCTCGACGAAGTCCGCCTGGGATTCGAGCGTGTAGTCGAGGTTTCCGGCTTTGGTTGAGCGCCCGAAGCCGATCAGGTCCGGCGCGATCCCGCCGCCGCGCTCCAGGAAGGGCACGAAATCGTCGGAACTCGTGGGGATTCCGTGGAGGTAGAGGGCCGGAGTGCCGGAGGCGCTGGCGCTGCGGTAGAAGACGGGCGATCCGGCGACTTCGATCGTGTGCTCGTCGACGCGCACCCGCCGGCGAGGATAACGTCCTGCGAGATGACGCTCGACCCGACCCCACGGCCGGTCCGGACGCTGTGCCTCGGCGAGGCGCTCGTCGATCTGATCTGTGAGCAACCGGTGCAGAGCGTCGAGGAGGCGCCGGCGTTCGTACCGCACGCCGGTGGCGCGGTGGCCAATGTGGCGGTGGTGGCGTCCCGGGCTGGGGCCAACGTCGCGCTGGCCGGTGGCGCCGGCGAGGACGCCTGGGGTCACTGGCTCCGCGACCAGCTGGCCCGCGACGGCGTCGACCTCGAGCTGTTCGACCTGGTGCCGGGCGCTCAGACGCCGCTGGCGATCAGCACTCTGGACGATCAGGCGGAGGCGACCTATCAGATCTACGGCGATGGCATCGGGACCGTGATCCCGGCTCTGCGAGGCCGGCTCGAGCCGGCCGTGCGTGACTCGGCGGCGCTGTTCATCAGCTCCAACACGCTGGTCGGAGCCGAGGAGCGCGAGGTGACCATGCGCGCCCGGGAGCTGGCGCTGGAGCACGACCGGCATGTGATCTTCGACCCGAACTTCCGCCTGCACCGGTGGACCAGCCACGCCGACGCCCAGGCGAGCGCCAACGCCTGCGTGCCCGGCGCCCTGCTGGTCCGCTGCAACCACGCCGAGGCGACGCTGATGACCGGCGAGGAGGATCCCGAGCGGGCCGCGACCGCCCTGCTCAAGGCCGGCGCGCGGATGGTGGTGGTGACCTTCGGTGGTCGTGGGGCGATGCTCCGCGGCGAGTTGCGCGCCGACGTACCGGGGGTCCAGGCTCACGTGATCAGCACGATCGGGGCGGGCGACGTACTCACCGGGACGCTCCTGGCCAGCCTCGCCAAGAGCGACTTCTATCCCTCGACGGTGGCGGCCTCGCTGCGGCAGGCCGTGGTGGAGGCCGCCAAGGCCTGCGAGCGGTGGGGCGCGCTCGACTGATGGCCGGCGGGTGGGGCGAGACGCTTGGCTGAAGGCCGGCGGATGAGCACGGACTGGACCCGGCCGGCGCCGCGGCGGGTCCGCGCGATCCGAGATCGGCTGCGGGAGATCTACGGCGTTCCGCGGGAGCAGCCCCACGGCCATCCGATCGCCGAGCTGATCCTCACCGTGCTCTCGCAGTCGACCAACGACCGCAACCGCGACGTGGCCTATCTGGCGCTCCGCGAGCGCTTCCCCGAATGGGAGGCCGTGCGCGACGCGCCGGTCGACGAGATCGAGGCGGCGATCCGGCCCGGTGGCATCTCCAAGGTCAAGTCGGCCCGGATCAAGTCGATCCTGCGGGCGATCAGTGAAAACCCCCGCCCGGACCCCGACTCGCGTTCCGGGTCGGAGGAACTGTCGCTCGATTGGCTATCTGACCTGAGCGTGCCCGAGGCCCAGGACTACCTGGTCGGGCTTCCGGGCGTGGGACGCAAGACCGCGGCGTGCGTGCTGCTGTTCGCGCTGGGAATGCGCGACGTCCCGGTCGACACCCACGTCTCCCGGGTCGGTGCGCGGCTCGCGCTGTTTCGGCCGGGGGCGCCGTTTGAGGAGTTGCACGACACGCTGCTGGAGCTGACCCCGCCGGGCCAGGAGCTCGAGTTTCACATGAACCTGCTGCGTCACGGGCGGCGGACGTGTCACGCCCGGCGGCCGGATTGCCCCTCCTGCGCCCTGGCCCGCATGTGTCCGAGCGCCAACACGTTCGGTCAGTAGCCGACATCAAACCGGGCTCGGCTGATTTCATGGAACCCGGCGGGCGGCGCCATCGGGGCCATTCAGGCATGAAAGGGGAGCATGAAACGAGCACGTATACGCCCGCCATCGCCGGCCATGGCCGTGGCGCTGCTGGCGCTGGTCATCGCCACCGCCGGGACCGCGGTGGCGGCGACCAAGCTGGTCAGCGGCGACGGCCTGATCAAGCCGGCGTCCCTGTCGGGCAACCGGCTACGCAATCACACGCTGACCGGCGGCCAGATCAACCTCAACAAGCTGGGCACCGTCCCGTTGGCCAAGCAGGCGGCGACCGCCACCCTGGCCAAGAACGCCACCGCCGCGGGCACCGCCCTATATTCCACGTTCGCGTCGCGGCTGACCGGGCGCGGGACCTTCACCCCGCTGCCCCTCGCGGCGGGCTGGACCGCCGCACCATCGTTCACCGCGCCGGCCTGCTACCTCGACCAGGAAGGCTTCGTCCACCTGCAGGGCGCGGTGGCCGTGACGGTGACCTCGGGGTCGGGCAGCATCATCGGCACGCTGCCGCCTGGATTCCGTCCGGCCGGGACCGGGGCGCAGACCGCCCTGTTCACGGCGGTCACGGAGGTCGGTAGCACTCCCACGACCGGAATCGTCGACATCAACGCCAGCGGCCAGATCGTGCTGAGCAGCCCGACGACGTCCGTCGGCGAAGTGGTCTCGCTGGAAGGAATCGTGTTCGCCCAGGAGAACTGACGCCCCGGTCCAGACAACCCAGATCTGCTACGCTCGGGCTAAGATTTTTTGCGAAACCATAGGAGCGAAACCAAAGATGGGTAAGACAATCGGAATCGACCTCGGAACGACCAACTCGTGCATGGCGGTGCTCGAGGGTGGCGAGCCGACAGTGGTCGAGAACAGCGAGGGAGGGCGTACCACGCCGTCCGTCGTCGCGTTCACCCAGAGCGGTGAGCGACTCGTCGGAACGGTGGCCAAGCGCCAGGCGGTGACCAATCCGCAGAACACGGTTTTCTCGATCAAGCGCTTCATGGGCCGGAAAGAGGCCGAGGTGCGCGAGGAGGAGTCGATCGTGCCGTACAAGGTCGTATCCGGTCCCGGCGGCGACGCCCGGGTCGAGGCGGCCGGCAAGCAGTACTCGCCGCCGGAGATCAGCGCGATGATCCTGCAGAAGCTGAAGGCCGATGCCGAGGCGTATCTCGGCGAGACGGTTGACAGCGCGGTGATCACCGTCCCCGCTTACTTCAACGACGATCAGCGTCAGGCGACCAAGGACGCCGGCAAGATCGCCGGACTCGACGTCAAGCGGATCATCAACGAGCCGACCGCGGCCTCGCTGGCCTACGGGCTCGACAAGGAGTCCGACCAGACGATCCTGATCTTCGACCTCGGCGGCGGCACGTTCGACGTCTCGGTGCTGGAGATCGGCGACGGCGTATTCGAGGTCAAGGCGACCGCGGGTGATAACCACCTCGGCGGCGACAACTTCGACAAGGCGCTGGTCGATTGGCTCGTCTCGGAGTTCAAGAAGTCCCAGGCGATCGACCTGAGCGCCGATCCGATGGCGCTGCAGCGGCTCTACGAGGCGGCCGAGAAGGCCAAGATCGAGCTGTCGACGACGCAGGAGACGCAGATCAACCTGCCGTTCATCACCGCCGACGCCAGTGGACCCAAGCACCTCGACACGCGCCTCACGCGGGCCAAGCTGACCGAGCTGACCTCGGCCCTGCTCGACCGCACGATCGCCCCGGTCCGTCAGGCGCTCGACGACGCCAAGGAGAAGGGCGCCGCCAAGATCGACCACGTCGTGCTGGTCGGCGGTATGACCCGGATGCCCGCGGTGCAGGAGAAGGTCAAGGAGCTGACCGGCAAGGAGCCCCACCGGGGAGTCAACCCCGATGAGGTCGTCGCGGTTGGCGCCGCGATCCAGGCCGGCGTGCTGGCCGGCGACGTCAAGGACGTGCTGCTGCTCGACGTGACCCCGCTGACGCTGGGCATCGAGACCAAGGGCGGCGTGATGACGAAGCTGATCGAGCGCAACACCACCATCCCGACCCGCAAGGGCGAGGTGTTCTCGACCGCTGAGGACAATCAGCCCAGCGTGGAGATCCACGTGCTGCAGGGCGAGCGCGAGATGGCCACCTACAACAAGTCGCTGGGCAAGTTCCAGCTGACCGGCATCCCGCCGGCGCCGCGGGGTATCCCGCAGATCGAGGTCGCGTTCGACATCGATGCCAACGGCATCCTCAGCGTGTCGGCCAAGGACCTCGGCACCGGCAAGGAGCAGAAGATCGAGATCAAGGCGGGTTCCGGCCTGTCCGATGACGAGATCAAGCGGATGGTCAACGACGCCGAGTCCCACGCGGAGGACGACAAGCGCCTGCGCGAGCTGGCGGAGGCCAGGAACAACGGCGAGAACGCCGCCTACCAGGCTGAGCGCCAGCTCAAGGAACTGGCCGAGTCGATCGACGCCACCTCGAAGGACGAGATCGAAGCGGCGATCAAGGCCGTCCGCGAGGTGCTCACCTCCGAGGACGCGGCTGACATCAACGCCAAGACCGAGGCGCTGCAGGCGTCCTTCCACAAGGTCTCCGAGGCGATGTACCAGCGGGCCCAGGAGCAGGCCAGCGCCGAGGCTCAGGCCAACGGCGCCGAGGCCGGCGCTGAGGGCTCACACAACGGTGCCGGCGCTGAAGACGTCGTCGACGCCGAGGTTGTGGACGAGGGGAAGTAAGCGATGCCCTCTGACCCCACTGTTCAGACCCAGGCGTCTGATGGTGGGGCCGGGGAGGCAACCCCGACCGATGCCGCCTCGCAGGTGGCATCGGACGGGGCCCCAGCCCCGGCCCCCGAGGCGCCCGAGCATGATTTGCCCGAGGATGAGCTTGCGGCCGAGCTGAACCTGGAGGCCGAAGCGGATGCCGTTCTGGCCGAGCTGACCGCCAAGGCGGAGAAGGCCGACGAGTACCTGGGTCTCGCCCAGCGGACCAAGGCCGACTTCGAGAACTACCGCAAGCGGTCGATTCGCGAGGCGGCACTGGCCCAGGAGCGCGGCATTGCCAGGCTCGCCAAGGAGCTGCTGCCGGCGATGGACAACCTCGACCGCGCGCTGACCGCGATCGAGACCCACACCGAGGACAACCACGAGCAGCTGGTCTCCGGCATCAAGCTGGTCCACGCCGACGTGGTCTCCGCGCTGAACCGGGCTGGAATCGAGTCCTTCTCGCCCATCGGCGAGCCGTTCGATCCCCAGTGGCACGAGGCCGTGGCCCAGCAGCCGCTCGAGGGCGCCACACCAGGAACGGTGGCCGAGGTGTACCAGCGCGGCTACAAGCTCGGCGAGACGGTGCTCCGGCCGGCCCGCGTGCTGGTCGCCGCCTAACCGTTCAAGAGGACCTTTTAGATGGCTGACAGACCCGATTACTACAAGACGTTAGGGGTAGGCAAGAACGCCTCCGACGAGGAGATCAAGAAGGCCTACCGCAAGCTGGCGCGCAAGTACCACCCGGATACCAACCCGGGCAACAAGCAGGCCGAGGAGCGCTTCAAGGAGATCTCGCAGGCCCACGACGTGCTCAGCGACGCCGAGAAGCGCAAGCAGTACGACCGCGGCACCGGCCCGTTCGGCTTCGGCGTGCCCGGCGGCTTCGACCCGAGCTCGGTGGCCGGCAACTTCAGCGACATCTTCTCCAACCTGTTCGGTGGCGCGGGTGCGGGCACGGCCGGTCCGGGACGCGGAGGCGTTCGCGGCGGGCGCGCTCGAGAGACCCGCGGTCGAGACCTCGAGACCGAGGTATCGCTGACCTTCGACCAGGCGGTCAACGGCGCGCAGGTGCCGCTGGCCGTTCCCACCTCCAACCCGTGCCCGACCTGTCACGGCAGCGGCGCCAAGCCCGGAACCACGCCGAAGGTATGTCCGGTCTGCAACGGCCGGGGGATCGAGGCGCAGAACGAGGGGATCTTCTCGATCTCCCAGCCCTGCTCCAACTGCCACGGCTCCGGCACGGTGATCGAGCAGCCCTGCCCCACGTGTGGCGGCAGTGGCGCGCAGCGCAGCGTCAAGCGGCTGCGGGTGAACATCCCCGCCGGAGTCCGCGACGGCAGCCGGATCAGGCTGGCCGGGAAGGGCGAGCCCGGAGTCCGCGTGGGCGGGAGCACCGGCGCGCCGGGCGACCTGTTCGTGATCACCCGCGTGTCGGATTCGCCGGTGTTCAAGCGGGTCGGTGACAACCTCGAGGTCGAGGTTCCACTGACCATCCCCGAGGCGATTCAGGGCGGCGTGATCGAGGTGCCGACCCTGACCGGATCAAAGCGCCTGCGCGTGCCGCGGGGGACCAAGCACGGAACCGTCCAGCGGCTCCGGGGCGAAGGGCCCCAGCGCTTGAGCGGCAAGGGTCGCGGCGACATTCACTACCGCTTCGTGATCGACGTGCCGGCCTCGCTGTCACCCGAGCAGACCGAGGCGGTTGACAAGCTCTCGGAGGTCATGAACGGCAATCCGCGGGCCAAGCTGTTCCCGAATGCCACTCGGGCGGACACCGCGGACGCGGCGGGCGCCGCCGGGAAGGCGGCGGACTGACCATGGCCGTCCGGCGAGTCCGCACCGCGACGGCTCGCGTCGAGGTCTCCTCCGACCGGGGCGTGTTCATGATCTCGGTGGCCGCCGAGCTGGCCGAGATGCACCCGCAGACCCTGCGGATGTACGAGTCGCGCGGGCTGATCGAGCCCAAGCGCTCGCCCAAGGGCACCCGGCTCTACTCGCACCAGGACGTCGAGCGGCTGCGGCGGATCCAGGCCATGACGGCCGAGCTGGGGATGAACCTGGCCGGGGTCGAGCGGGTATTCGAGCTCGAGGAGCAACTCGGATCGATGTCCCGCAAGGTGCAGGCGCTGGAGAAGCGGGCGGCTGAGCTGAAGACCGAGGTGCAGCGGCTCGAGGCGCTGCGGAGTGAGCTGCGGGCGGAGATCGTCCCCTACGAACGGGGCGGCGAGCTGGTTCGCCGCGCCGACGTCGAGCGTTTCCAGATCCGGGTGCAGCGCAGCCGCGACTGAGGCGCAGGCGGGTCGGGTGCGCCTAGGTGCGCCATCCGCGCGCCCGTGTGCAACGATCCCCTAAAGGACCCGCGGCGGTGGCGGATCCCGGACCACCTGATCCGTGTCAGAAAGGGGTAGGAGATGCGAGCGAGGGGGCTCGTCGGAGCGTTGGGAATCGCGCTGTGCGCGATGGTTTCCCTGCTCGCTCCGATTTCGCTAGCCGCCGGTGGCACGCGTACAGCCGCCTCCGCCACGAGGGGCGCCTCCGGTCCGCTCGCCACCGCCACGAGTGGCGCCTCCGGTCCGCTCGCCACCGCCGCCCGGGTCGGCTCGACCCCCGCCTCCGAGCAGCTGCAACTGGTGCTGCCGTTGCAGGCAGACAGCGCCGGCCTGCGCCGCCACGCCCTCGCGGTGAGCACGCCCGGCTCGCCCGAGTTCGGGCAATACGAGTCGATCGCGTCGCTCAGCCGCCAGTTCGGTGCTCCGGCCACCGAGCGACGTCGCGTCCTGGCCTATCTGCACGGGGTCGGCGCGAGCGCGGTCAAGGTCGACGCGACCGGCCTGTTCGTCGACGCCACGCTCAGCGCCGGCACCGCCCAGCGCCTGTTCGCCACCCCGCTGGCCCAGTACCGGACGGCCCACGGGGCATCGTTCACGGCGCCCTCGGGCACCCCGGCCGTGCCCGCGCCGCTGCGAGGCCTGGTCACCGGCGTGGTCGGGCTCGACACCCGCCCGGTGCTCACGCCGCCGCGCCGCTTCCAGCGTTCGCGCGCCGTCGCCCACGCGGCCGCGACCCAGTCGGCGTCCGGGTACTTCCCGGTCACCGGGACCCCCAGCGGTTGCGGGCCGGGCGTCGCCACCGGCTCGTTCACCCCCAACCAGTACCTGACCGCCTACCAGTACAACCCGCTGCACGCGGGGGGCCTGACCGGCCAGGGGGAGCGCGTCGCGCTGATCGAGATCGACGGCTTCAAGCACTCCGACATCAGCACGTTCGCGAAATGCTTCGGGCTGCGCGTGCCGGCGATCACCAGCTTCGGCGTCGGTCTGAAGAAGTCACTGAAGCCGGGCGGCGAGTCAACCCTCGACCTCGAGGTGCTGGCCGCGGCCGCCCCCGGCCTGAAGGCGATCGACGTCTACGAATCGAACTCGAACGAGGCCGCGGCGCTGCAGGCGCTGACCTCGCCGCTGCAGAATCCGGGCTTCAAGCCGCAGGTGATCTCGGCGTCGCTCGGGCTGTGCGAACAGTTCGTCTTCAGCGCGGTCCACAAGGGTGGCGTCGAGGCTGCCGAGGGGGCGCTCGAGGAGGCGGCCGCCAGCGGCATCAGCTTCCTGGACTCGAGCGGCGACTCCGGCTCGGCGGACTGCCTGCAGAGCGACGGCACCCCGATCGACTCCGTGGCGGTCAACTACCCGGCCTCCTCCTGGTGGGTCACCGGTGTCGGTGGCACCAACCTGGTCCTCACATCGAGCAACACGATCGCGGGACCGTTGGGTCAGCTGGTCTGGAACGACACCAACGTGCAGCCGGGCTCGGCCGGCGGCGGCGGGCCGAGCGGGCTGTTCTACCGACCGCCATATCAGAAGGGCACGGTCGGCCCGAACACGCGCGAGGTGCCGGACGTCTCGATGCTGGCCGACGTGGCGCCCGGCTACGCGATCTACTGCTCGGCCACCAGCGACTGCGTCAACTCCCAGAACCGCAACCCGTGGCAGGGCGTCGGCGGCACCAGTGCCGCCACCCCGCTGCTGGCCGGTGGCTTCGCGCTGGTCGACCAGGAGCTGCGGGCCCACCAGCGCCAGGACCTGGGGCTGGCGAACCCGCTCCTGTACCAGATCGGACGCTCACCGACGGTGCGCGCCGCGGTCTTCTCCGACGTCTTGTCGATCGGCAACGATGTCGGCCCGTTCATCTCCGGCAGCGGGCGAGGTCTCGGCTGCTGCACGGCCGGGGTCGGCTATGACGACGCCTCGGGCTGGGGCAGCATCAACCTCGCCAGCTTCGCCGCGGTCGCGCTGGGCATCCAGCCCAAGATCGTCGGGGTCGGCCTGTCGATTCGGGGCGGACAGCGACCGGTCGCGGCGAAGCACATCGACGCCACGGTGTCCTGCACGGGTAAGTGCGTGCTCGGCGCCTTCGCCGTCGTGCAGATCGGTCGCGCCAAGCCGTTCAAGGTCCTGTCGAACCTCTACGTCCTGCGCTCGCGGGGGAAGAAGACGGCCAAGATCAACTTCTCCCGCGGCCAACTGGGCAAGCTGCGGGCCGGCCTGGCGGCGCACAAGCGGATCGAGGCCGGCGTGGTCGGCGCGATCGTCGACGCCGGCGGGAACATCGAGCGGCGTTCGAAGACCAAGCTGGTGCGAATCAAGAGCTGACCAGGGGACGGGAGTCGGCGTTCCCAGCACCTGACGTACTCGGGCCTCGCGGCAGTCGCCGGGGGGCCCGATTTGTTTGATTTCTGCGTGTTGGTCTGCAATAATCTTAGTCACATCGACTAAGATCTTTGGGACACGAATACACGGACTTACTGATACCGAGGACGCCCGAGCATGCAACCCGACCGCTTTACGATCAAATCCCAGGAGGCGCTCCAGGCCGCGCAACGGCTGGCGGACGAGCGCCGCAATCCGCAGACCACGCCAGAGCACCTGCTCGCGGTTCTGCTGGAGCAGTCCGACGGCGTCGTTGTGCCCGTGCTGCGCAAGCTCGGCGTCGAGCCGAGCGCGATCCGGCAGGCGCTGGGCCCTGCCCTCGACGGGCTGCCGAAGCTGACCGCGCCGGGCGGACGGGAGGAGACCGCGGGTGGGTCGAGTGAGCTCACGCAGATCCTGCGGGCGGCCGAGAACGAGATGCGCGAGCTGAAGGACGAGTACGTCTCGACCGAGCACCTGGCACTCGCCCTGGCCCAGCATCCCGGCCGGGCCGGCGAGGCCCTCCGCGGCGCCGGCGCGACCCGCGAGGCGCTGCTGAAGGCGCTCGAGGAGGTCCGCGGTGGCCACCGGGTCACCGACGAGAACCCCGAGGACAAGTTCCAGGCACTGGAGAAGTACGGGCGCGACCTGACCGAGGCCGCCCGCGCAGGCCAACTCGACCCGGTGATCGGGCGCGACGACGAGATTCGCCGGGTGGTCCAGGTGCTCTCGCGCCGGACCAAGAACAACCCGGTGCTGATCGGCGAGCCCGGGGTCGGCAAGACGGCGATCGCGGAAGGGCTGGCCCAGCGGATCGTGGCCGGCGACGTGCCTTCAGGGTTGAAGGACCGCCGCGTGGTCTCCCTCGATCTGAGCGCGATGGTCGCGGGCTCCAAGTACCGGGGCGAGTTCGAGGATCGGCTGAAGGCCGTCCTCAAGGAGATCGCCGACGCCCGTGGCCAGATCATCATCTTCATCGACGAGCTGCACACGATCGTCGGGGCCGGCGCGGCCGAAGGCGCGATGGACGCCGGCAACATGCTCAAGCCGATGCTGGCGCGCGGCGAGCTGCGCGCGGTCGGCGCGACCACGCTGGACGAGTACCGCAAGCACATCGAGAAGGACCCGGCGCTCGAGCGGCGCTTCCAGCCGGTGCTGGTCGACGAGCCCTCCGTCCAGGACACGATCGCGATTCTGCGCGGGCTCAAGGAGCGCTACCAGGTCCACCACAAGGTGCGGATTCAGGACGCCGCGCTGGTCGCCGCGGCGACGCTCAGCCACCGCTACATCGCCGACCGCTTCCTGCCCGACAAGGCGATCGACCTGGTCGACGAAGCCGCGTCGCGGATCCGCATGGAGATCGACTCCAAGCCGACCGAGATCGACGAGGTCGACCGGCACATCATGCAGCTGGAGATCGAGCTGCAGTCGCTGGGCTCCGACGATGATGACCCCGGCACTGCCGCACGCCGCGAGCAGCTCGAGCGCTCGCTGGCCGAGGAGAAGGAGCGCTCGGCGGCGATGCACGCCGAGTGGCAGCGCGAGAAGGCGGCCACCGACACCGTGGCCGAACTACAGGCGCAGCTCGACCAGGCCAGGACCGACCTCGAGCGGGCCGAGCGCGAGGCCGACCTCGGTCGCGCCGCCGAGCTCAAGTACGGCACGATCCCCGAGCTCGAGAAGGCGCTGGCCAGCGCGGCCTCGGCCGAGGCCGCCGACGCGGCCGACGACGCCACCCCGCCGCGGTTCTTGAAGGATCACGTCGACGCCGAGGACGTGGCCGAGGTCGTGGCCAAGTGGACCGGCGTCCCGGTCTCCCGTCTGCTCGAGGGCGAGATCGAGAAGCTCGTGCACATGGAGGAGCGGCTGCACCAGCGGGTCATCGGCCAGGACGAGGCCGTCGAGGCGGTGGCCGGCGCGCTGCGCCGTTCGCGCGCCGGGCTCCAGGATCCGGACCGGCCGATCGGCACGTTCCTGTTCCTCGGCCCCACCGGCGTCGGCAAGACCGAGCTGGCCCGAGCGCTGGCCGAGTTCATGTTCGACACCCAGGACGCGATGATCCGGATCGACATGTCCGAGTACATGGAGAAGCACTCCGTGTCCCGGCTGGTCGGCGCGCCCCCGGGCTACATCGGATACGACGAGGGCGGTCAGCTGACCGAGGCGGTGCGGCGTCGGCCCTACTCGGTCGTCCTGCTCGACGAGGTCGAGAAGGCCCATCCCGACGTGTTCAACACGCTGCTCCAGGTGATGGACGACGGCCGCCTGACCGACGGTCAGGGCCGGACCGTGTCATTCAAGAACACCGTGCTGATCATGACCTCCAACCTCCCGGGCGGACGAGCCGGGGTCGAGGGTCACTTCCGGCCCGAGTTCATCAACCGGCTCGACGACATCGTCGAGTTCGAGCCGCTGAGCCGCGAGCAGCTCGGCGCCATCGTGGGACTCCAGGTCTTGCGTGTGGTGGAGCGCGTGCGCGAGCGGGACATCGAGCTCGAGCTGACCGACGAGGCGCGGATCCTCCTGGGCAACCTCGGCTACGACCCGACCTACGGGGCCCGGCCGCTGAAGCGCGTGATCCAGAAGCGACTGGTCGATCCGCTGGCGCTGGCCATTCTCGAGGGCCGCTTCGTGCCTGGGGATACGGTGAAGGTCGACGCGTCTCCGGAAGGCGAGATCGTTTTGGAGCGGGCCGGCGCGCCTGCGGCCGCGGTCTAACCCGGGGGTCCGCTCAGGCGTGGCAGCGCGGTTGGGTGCGGATCGGGCCCGGGACGGGGGTTTGGTCTTTGCCGAACTGCATCAATGAGGAAGAGGGCGGGCTGGGTCGACGAGTTTTCGGCGGCTTAGAGAGGGGTCTCGGTAAGAACCGTCCGCATAGGGTCCATAGCATCCCAACACCCCCCGCCGGGGGACCCGATCTGCGGCCGAGGCCCGACCTCCCTCCCCTTCACCGATGCAGTTGACTTTCGCGCCGCCGCAACGACGCAAGTGGGGGCTAGTCCGACGCCGCCCGCTGGTCGGCGACCGTGAACAGTCGCCACTCCCCGGGGACGCCCTGTAACGACTCCTCGCCGCGGTAGCGGAACTCGATGTTGGAGCCGACCACGAGGTCGCGGACGGTCCCGGAGACGAGGACCTGGCTGGGCTCGGCCAGGTCGGCGATGCGCGCCCCGATGTGCACGGTGACCCCGGCGAGGTCGTCGCCGGCCAGCTCGCACTCGCCGGTGTGAAGGCCGGCCCGGAGATCGAGGTCAAGGCGGCGCGCGGCGTCGATCACGGAGAGGGCGCAGCGGATCGCCCGGGCCGGGCCGTCGAACGTTGCGAAGACGCCGTCGCCGGTGCTGCGGATCTTGCGCCCGCGGTAGTCGGCGATCTGGTGGTGCACCACGCGGTCATGGTCGTCCAGCAGCTCGTGCCAGCGCCGGTCGCCGAGCCGGGCCGCGTGCTCGGTGGAGCTGACGATGTCGGTGAACATCACGGTGGCCAGGACGGACTCGTGGTCATGGCGGCCGCGTGAGCCGGTGACGAACTCCTCGATCTCGTCGAGGATCGCGTCGGGGTTGCCGGCGAAGTAGATGTGGTCGTCGCCGGGCAGCTCGACGTAGCGCGCGCCCTCCACGTGGGCGGCGAGGTAGCGCCCGTTGGCCACGTCGACCAGCCGGTCGCCGCGGCGGTGGATGATCAGCGTGGGGACGCGAATCGCCGGCAGGACGGCCCGGATGTCGGTCTCGTTGATCGTGTCGAAGATCGGCTTGACCATCGAGGGCCGGACCGAATGGCGCTCGAATCGCCCCCACCAGTTGCGAAAGCGCTCGTCGGGGGCCAGCGACGGCGAGAGCACGCTCAGCGACGCGCCCGAGCCCCAGCCCTCGATCCAGCGCCGGCCGTAGAGCTCGGCCACCTCGCGCGGGCGGCCCTCGGGGTAGTCGGGGGCCTGCAACCAGCGCGCGCACGCGCCATAGAGGACGAGGCTCTCGCAGCGTTCGGGGTGAGTGGCGGCAAACAGGGCGGCCATCGGCCCGCCCTCCGAGGTGCCGAGCAGGACGGCGCGCTCGGATCCGGCCGCGTCCATCACGGCCAGCACGTCGTCCATCCGCTCCTCGAGGGTCTGCGTGCTCGGCGCCGGGTCCGACAGCCCGGTCCCGCGCTTGTCAAACAGGATCAGCCGGCTGAACGAGGCGATCCGGCGCAGAAAGTACGACGACGCCGGATGCTCCCAGTACTGCTCGATGTTCGACAACCACTGTGGAACCAGGATTACGTCGAGATCTCCGTCGCCGATGACTTGATAGGCGATCGATAGTTCACCTGCCCTGGCGAATCTCGTGTCTGGCGATGCAATCAACTCCTCGGACCCCCGTGCGCGATCCTGACGGCAGCAGACTACCGGCCGGGCCGCGAAGGTTCACGGGCCTGAGGCGATCCTTACCTTGATCCGGGCGACCGGCCCGCGGGGTCGCTGCGCATACCCCGGGTGAGAGTCGAGCTGGAGCACCCACTGGCCGAGCGCGGGGGCGAACGGGAAGAATTGCTTGCGGCCGGTCTTCAGATAGCCGCATTGGCCTCCGGTCCGGCCCAGCGAGATCGTCTTGACGGCCCGGCCCGAGGGCGCCACGTAGTGGAGGTAGACGGGCAGTCGGGCGCCGCTCATCGAGAATCCCCACAGCTCGAACGGGGCGTGGAGCTTGAGCGGATTGCCGCGCGAGACCAGGAACCGCGCCCCGATCCGGTCGGTGACGGTGAAGGTCGTGTTGGCCTGGCTGGTGCCGTCGCTGGCCAGCAGGTGATCGACGCCCTGGGCGTGGCCCCGCCCGAGACCGCCCGGCACCAGCTTGCCGCTGAACGCGCCGGTGGTGTCGGTGGTGCTCTGGCCGAGGTCGACGCCGTCGATCGAGACGTCGACGGCGCGCGAGACGGCGAAGCCCGAGCCCGTCACCTTCACGGGCCGGCCGACGGGATAGCAATGCCGATCGGTCCGGACCCTCGGGTTCGCCGGGGTGGCGGCCAGCGCCGATGCGGCGGCGGTCAGCGCGGAGGCTGCCGCGCCGATCGCGAGCACCCGGCCGAGCGGAAAAATCAGGGTGCGGGGGTTGGACAAGCGCGGGCCATGGTACAAGTGCGCCACCACCACGTCGAGGAAGGAGGCCCGTTGTGCCGACCTACATCATGCTGACGACACTGACCCCGGAAGGGGTCCAGACGATCAAGAACAACCCGGGCAGGATCAAAGAGGTCAACCGCGAGATCGAGCAGCTCGGGGCCACGGTCAAGGCTCAATGGGCGGTCCTCGGCCAGTTCGACTTCGTCAACGTGATCGAGGCCCCCGACGAGAAGACGATCGCGCGCGTGTCGCTGGAGCTCGGCTCGCGCGGCACCGGCAAGTACGAGACGCTGGTCGCGATCCCGATCGACGACTTCATTGGCTCGATCTAGCGGCCGGCAGCGTTGACGACCACTAGCGAGCTGGGCCTTCCGCA
The DNA here is from genome assembly GCA_963808605.1 of uncultured Solirubrobacterales bacterium. GTDB lineage: Bacteria > Actinomycetota > Thermoleophilia > Solirubrobacterales > Solirubrobacteraceae > Palsa-465. The sequence goes on along the minus strand of CAWEGQ010000005.1, from coordinate 20,735 downwards.
GCGCGTTCTGGTCGTCGGCGGGGGCGCGCGCGAGCACGCGATCATCCATTCCCTGGCCCGCTCTCCGGGCGCGCCGGAGATCCTCTGCGCGCCTGGGAACGCCGGGATCGCGGAGGACGCCCGCGTGCTCGCCGTCGCGGCGGACGACATCGACGGCCTGGTCGCGGCCGCCCGGGATCAGGACGCCGATTTCGTGGTGGTGGGGCCCGAGGTTCCGCTGGTCGCCGGCCTGGCCGACGCGCTGGCCGCGGCCGGGATCCGCTGCTTCGGACCCAGCGCCGCGGCCTCCGCGCTGGAGGGGTCCAAGGCGTTCTGCAAGGAGGTGATGCAGGCCGCCGGCGTCCCCACCGCCGGCTATGCGGTCGTCTCCACTGTCGAGCAGGGCCTGAAGGCGATCGACGGTTACCCGACGGTGATCAAGGCTGACGGGCTCGCCGCCGGCAAAGGGGTGGTGATCGCCCAGGACGAGCCCGAGGCCCGCGCGGCGCTCGAGGATCTGCTGGTGGGGCACCGGTTCGAGACCGAGCGGGTGGTGGTGGAGGAGTACCTGGCCGGCGATGAGGTCTCGTTGCTGGCCCTGTGCGACGGCTCGACCGCGATTCCGCTGGCCTCCGCCCAGGACTACAAGCGGATCTTCGACGGCGATCGGGGCCCGAATACCGGCGGCATGGGCTCCTACTCGCCGGTTCCGGCGATCGGCCCGGAGGAGGCCCGCGAGCTGTGCGCCGCGATCCATCAGCCGGTGCTCAAGGAGCTCACCCGGCGCGGCATCCCTTTCCACGGGGTGCTCTACGCCGGCCTGATGATGACCGCGGCCGGGCCGAGGGTGCTGGAGTTCAACGTCCGTTTCGGCGACCCGGAGACCCAGGCGATCCTGCCGCGGCTGCAGAGCGATCTGCTGGCGCTGCTGTACGCCGCCACCCTCCCGGGCGGCCTGGCCGACGCCCAGCTGGAGTGGGCGCCGGAGACGGCGGTGACCGTGGTCCTGGCCAGCGCCGGCTACCCCGCCGGCGCCTCGAAGGGCGACCCGATCAGCGGCCTCGAGTCGTTGCCGGAAGACGTCTACGCGACGCACGCGGGGACGGCTCGGTCGGCTTCCGGCGGGCTGGTCACCGCCGGCGGGCGCGTGCTTAGTCTGACCGCGCTCGGCGCCGACGCGGCAAGCGCCCGCGACACGGCATATGCTGCCGCGGACATGGTCGAGTTTCCCGGCAAGCAACTGCGGCGCGACATCGCGCTGCGCCTGGTCCAGGCATGACTGAGGGCGTTCCGCCCGCGCCCGCCCCGGCGCTGGAGACCGAGGTAGTGGCCGAGTCGGCGGCCGAGCTCGAGGAGGTCGACGTCGACGCCCCGGTCGTCGGCATCGTGATGGGCTCCAAGAGTGATATCCCCGCGATGGAGGCCGCCGAGAAGGAGCTGATCGAACGCGGCATCGGCTGCGAGGTTCGGGTGATGTCGGCTCACCGGCAGCCCGACATGGTCTCCGACTACGCCAAGAACGCCCGGATGCGGGGGCTGCGGGTGATCATCGCCGGCGCCGGCCTGTCCGCGGCGCTCCCCGGCGTGGTCGCCGCCCACACCGACCTGCCGGTGATCGGCGTGCCCCTGACCAGCCGCACCTCGGTCGCAGGCGGGCTCGACGCGCTGCTCTCGATCGCGCAGATGCCGCCGGGAGTTCCGGTGGCGTGTGTCGGGGTCGACAACGCGCGCAATGCCGCCGTGCTCGCCGCGCGAATCCTGGGCGCCTGAGGCAGCCCGATAGGACGCGGGGCCCGGAGCGGCGGCGCTACCCTGCCGCTGGTGCGCGGGGTCCGGCTCATCGTCTTGATCGCCAGCGCGACCGCGCTCTTGAGCCTGGGCTTGCCCGCCGTCGCCCTGGCCGGCACGTTCACCTGGTCGCTACCGGCCAACTTCACCACCACGGACCCTGGGGCGAACCCCGACCACGACGCATACGGGGCCAGGCCGTGGAGCTATGACCAGAGCGGTGCCGGCGGGCTCGGCGGACCCAGCCACGACCCGAGCGGCTTCACCCAGCTGCCGATCTTCTCGCGCAGCTACGTCGCTCCCCTCACCGGGCTGGTGGGCTGGGGCGATGACGGCGTCAACCCCGGAGCGCTGATCGCCACGAACCCGACGGGGTCGGCGATCTCGTCAGGGAACTACACCTTCCCGGCCGGGGAGCTGGCCCTGCGACCTCCGGCGGACCGTCTGGTGGCGATCGGCTGGACCTCCCCGCTGCCCGGATCCACGCAGGTCACGGTCAGCGGCTCGGTCAACGCCGATGCCCCCAGCGGCTGCGTGCTCAGCGGGTACTCGTGGAGCCTCGATCAGAACGGAACCGCGCTGCAGACCTCGGCCAGCGGAACGACCGTCTCGGCGACCCCGACCGTACCCGGGGGCGGCTCGATCTACCTCACGATCTCCCCGCCGTCGCTGCTCTACAACGCCGCCTGCGCGACCGCCGCGGTTTCGCTGACGATCAGGGCGAGCGCCTCGGCGCCGCAGGTGACGCTGACGAGCCCCGCCAACGGCGCCCTGCTCAATACCGGCACCCCGACCTTCTCGGGCGCGGCCGGCACCGGGTTCGGCGTCTCCAACCAGGTGACAGTGCGGATCTACGGCGGCTCGTCGACGAGCGGGACGCCGGTTCAGACCCTGACCACCACGGCGTCGGGCGGGAGCTACTCGGTGGCGGCGAGCTCGCCGCTGCCCGACGGTCTCTACACCGCCCGGGCCGAGCAGCAGAACCTGGCCAGTCCGCCCGATACCGGGTTGAGCAGTGCCAACTCGTTCGCCATCAACAACACCGCTCCGAAGCTTCAGCTCTCGTCGCTGGGCACCGGTCCGCTGCGGACCGGCACGCCGACGCTGAGCGGCGTGGGCGGGACCGCGAGTGGCGACGCCGGCTCGGTCAGGCTGTTCGTCTATCCCGGTCCGGGCACGACCGGGACGCCGGTCCGGGGACTGTCCGGGTCGGTCGACGGTCACGGGCGGTTCTCGATCCAGATCACTCCCGCGCTGGCCGACGGGCAGTACACCGCGGTGGCCGCACAGAGCGGCCCGAACTCGGCGGTCGGCTTCAGCAATCCCGTCGTGTTCAGCATCAAGGTCCACCCGCCGGCGCTGACCCTGACCACGCCCGCGCCGGGGTCCAATGTCAGCAGTTCCTCACCGGTGTTCGCCGGGGCGGCCGGTGGCACGGTCGACGACGCCGCGACGGTCACCGTGAAGCTGTACGCGGGCGGCCAGGCCCGGGGCAAGTCGCTCGGCAAGCTGACCGTGACGAGGTCCGGCGCCACCTGGGCGGGCACCTGGCCCCATTCGCTGGGGCTCGGCCTCTACACCGCCGTGGCCTCGCAGAAGGACGACGCCGGACACACCGCCACGACGCCCGGCGACACCTTCCTGATCGTGCCGGGGCCGACGGTGATCGGCGCCAACGTGAGCGTCTCGGGCAGTGGGCTGGTGGGCGTCCCGGTGAAGTGCTCGGCGCCGGCCGGTGAGACCTGCACGGGCAACGTGCTGGTGACCACGGTGCGCGTCTTCCGCCCGGTCGCCGACGGCCCGAACGGCCACCTCTCGGTGATGTTCGCCTACGTCACGCTGCCCGGCGGCGCCACCACCGTCGTGCACGGACTGATGCAGGCGGTCGTCCGGCGGACGCTGCGCCGCGCACGGCTAGCTCGCGTGAACGTGACCTCGCTGCTCAGTACCGCCGGAGCCGGAGCGGTGACCTCGACGGCGACGCGGCTGATCAGGGTCCGGTAGCGAGAAGGCCGATTGTGGCTCGCTGGCCGATAATCGGTGAGTGATCCCGCGCTACACCCGGCCCGCGCTGGCCGAGATCTGGTCTGACCTGGCCCGCTTCGAGGCGATGCGCGCCGTCGAGGTCGCCGCCTGCGAGGAGATGGCGGGCCCCACCCCGGACGAACTCGAGCTGATCCGCGCCGCCAGCTTCACGGTCGAGGCGATCGAGGAGCGCGAGCGGCTGACCGACCATGACACCGCGGCGTTCGTCGATGTGCTGGCCGCCTCGGCCGGCCCAGCCGGGCGCTGGATCCACCACGGCCTGACCTCCAGCGACGTGCTCGACACCGGGCTGGCGCTGCAGCTGCGCCGGGTCGGCGAGCTCGTGCTGCCCGGAGCGCCGGGAACTGGTGCAGGCGCTGGCCGCGCGGGCCCGCGAGCACGTGCACACGTTGTGCGTCGGGCGCACCCATGGCATCCACGCCGAGCCGACGACCTTCGGGATCAAGCTCGCCGGCTTCGCCTTCGAGGCCGACCGCAACGCGGCGCGGCTGGAGCGCGCGTTCGAGCAGGTTGCCGTCGGGGCGATCTCCGGGGCGGTCGGGACCTACAGCGCCACCTCCCCCGACTTCGAGGCGCGGGTGCTGGCCCGCCTCGGGCTCGAGCGCGAGCCGGTCTCGACCCAGGTGGTGGCCCGCGACCGTCACGCCGAGCTGCTGGAGGCGATCGCGCTGGCCGGCGCCGGGCTCGAGCGCTTTGCCACCGAGCTCCGGCATCTCGCCCGCACCGAGGTGGCCGAGGTGCGCGAGCCGTTCGGCGCCGGCCAGAAGGGCTCGAGCTCGATGCCCCACAAGCGCAACCCGATCAAATCAGAGCAGGTCGTCGGCCTGGCTCGCGTGCTCCGCGGGAACGCCCAGGCCGCGCTCGAGAACGTCGCCCTCTGGCACGAGCGGGACATCTCCCACTCCTCGGTCGAGCGGATCATCCTGCCCGACTCGACCACCCTGCTCGACCACATGCTGCACCGCACCCTCACGCTCGTGCGCGGGATGGTGGTCGACACCGATCGGATGCGCTCGAACCTCGAGCTGACCTACGGGGCGCTGTTCTCGCAGCGGCTGCTGCTGGCGCTGGTGGAGACCGGGTCGTTGTCCCGCGACGAGGCCTACCGAGTGGTCCAGCGGTTGGCCCAGCAGGCGCTCGATCAGCGGACCCCCCTGCGCGAGTTGCTAGCCGCCGACCCGGCGGGCGAGGGCCTTGACCTCGAGGCGATCTTCGACTACGCCCCGTTCGTTCGCTACGCGGAGGAGATCGTCGGCCGGTTGGACGAGATCGCCTAGGCCGTCTCGAGCTTGCCGTCGGCGATCTGCGCGCGCAGGACCTTCTTGTCGAACTTCCCGACCGACGTCTTGGGGACCTCGACGATGAACTCGACCCGCTCGGGCAGCCACCACTTGGCCACGCGCTCGGCCAGGAACTTGCGCAGGCCCTCGCCGTCGAGCGAGCTGCCATCGCGGCGCACGACGCAGGCGCACGGGCGCTCGCTCCAGCGCTCGTCAGGAACCGCGACCACCGCCGCCTCGAGCACGTCCGGGTGGGCCATGATCACGTTCTCCAGCTCGACCGAGCTGATCCACTCTCCGCCGGACTTGACCAGATCCTTGGTCCGATCGACCAGCTTGATCACCGCCCCGTCGGCGATCTCGGCGACGTCGCCGGTGCGCAGCCACCCGTCCTCGGTGAACTTCTCCGCACCCGACTCATCGCCGTAGTAGGCGCGAGCCACGGTCGGCCCGCGGACCTGAAGCTCTCCGCCGGACTCCTCATCGACTCGGAAGTCCACCAGCGGGACGACTCGGCCCTGGGTGGCGCGGAGCGCGTAGGCCGCATCGCCCTCGGGGCCGCCGGGGGGCACGCGGCTGATCGAGGCCATCGGGCTGGTCTCGGTCATCCCCCAGGCCTGGATGATCTGGACGCCGAACCGCTCGTCATAGAGCCGCATCAGGCTTTCCGGCACGGCCGAGCCGCCGCAGATCAGGCGATCGACTGAACCCAAATCGGGCTGCGGATCGAGTTGGGCGATCCCCTGCCAGATCGTAGGCACGGCGCCGGAGACGGTGACCGCCTCGTCGCCGATCAGCTGGGCCAGCGAGGCGGGGTCCATCCGCGGGCCGGGAAGGACCAGCTTGCTTCCGGCCATCGCGGCGGCGTAGGGGAGGCCCCAGGCGTTGGCGTGGAACATCGGCACGATCGGCAGCACCGTGTCGCGCTCCCGCAGCCCGACCCCGTCGGCCTGATTGGTGACCAGCGTGTGGAGCACGGTCGAGCGATGGGAATAGACGACACCCTTCGGCGAGCCGGTGGTCCCGCTCGTGTAACACATCGCCGCGGCCGAGTTCTCGTCGACCTCGGGGAACGAGAACGACTCATCGCCGGAGGCGACCAGCTCCTCGTAGTCGAGCGCGCCTTCGCGCTCGGCGTCCGCATCGGGCATCAGGATCTCGTGCTCGACTCCGTCGAAGTGCGGCATCTGCTCCGCGAGCGACGCGTCCAGGAAGATCACGCGATCCTCGGCGTGGGCGACGATGTACCGGAGGTCCTCCTCGAACAGCCGGATGTTGAGCGTGTGGAGCACGGCGCCCATCGACGGGACGGCGAGGTAGAGCTCGAGGTGGCGCCGGGAATTCCACCCGAACGTGGCCACGCGGTCGCCGGGCCGAATGCCCAGCTCGCGCAGGGCGCCGGCCAGCCGCCGGGCCCGGGCCACCACTTCGCCATAGGTGGTGCGTTCGACGCCAGTGGCGGTCAGGCTGACCACCTCGCGGGAGGCGAACAGCTGCTCCGCCCGTTCGGCGATCGAGCGCACCAGCAGCGGGGTGCGCATCATCATCCCCTCGAGGGGAACTGTCGGCACGCGTGTGCTCATCCGCGGTGCTCCTTGTTCGTACTTTCCGGGGAAAAGTCCTCCGGCGCGAAGACTACGCGTCTGGAGACGCCTCGGGGTGCACTAGCCTGGATGGACAAGCCCGATGTCAGCTCGCCCCGCTCACACCAAAGGTTCCGTAGAAACTTCGCTCAGCTTCCGAAAGGAAAATGCCGACAAAGAGGGTATGGAGAGTCGGAGCAATTAGCGATGAACTGGCGAGTCAAGATCCGCACGACGGCCACGCGCCCGCAAGGGTCCGGCAGCGTTTCCAGCGACCAGCCAGGGTCGGCCCGTAACTCGGCGCAGCGCCATCCGGCGATGAGCGGGCTCAACGTCTCGCCCGTGCACGGTCGCCACTGCATCTGTCACCGGTGCGAGCGGTCAACGCACCGGGACGCGGCGTAACCGCCTCAGCGCTGGACTCGCAGTAGCAGCGACGCCGGCACGCAGCCTGAGCGTGACGCGGTCACGCGGTAGCGACGCGCTTGGCGCGGCCGGAGCCTGAGCGTGGCGATCCCATTCGCGCCCGAGCGCGCGTGCCGCCCGGCGAAGCTCACGGCCACGCCCGGCACCGGCACCAGTCGGCCGCCCTCGTTGGTCCGCACGAGCACTCTGAGCCGGACCCGGTGTCCGACCCGGAGGGGTTGCGGGCGCCTGCTGATCCGGATCTGCAGCTTCGGCGCCGCCGCTCCCGCGCAGACGGCGAAGACGTAACAGTCCAGTGCCGGCTCGGCCTTGACCACCGGCGCGCCGGTCGTCGCTCCGGCCAGCGGTCCGACAGCGACACTGGACAGTCCGGGGAGGGCGGCCAGAACCTGAAGGATGGTCTGCGCGTTGCTGGGGTTGATTCCCGGCATCACGACCTGAGAGCAGACCGATTTGGGGATCCTGGCGACGTCGGCCGGCCCGGCGTCGGTGAGCGCGTCGGCGGCGAGCGCGTAGGCGACCGGGTCGACGGTGCCGATCTCCAGGTGCTCGTACACATCGCGGGGACAGATGTCCTGGGTGGCCACGTCGGTGATCATCCCGCCGCCCGTGTGCACCGCCGCGCTGGGGTTCGGGCCCGAGTTCGGCTGCACGACCTCGTCGGTGTGGGTGTAGACCTCGGTGTAGGAGATCCCCGGGAAGGTCTCGGCGCGGCTGTTGAGCGCCTGGATGAAGTTCGACCCGGCCAACTGCTGCCAGTCCGCCGGCGGGCAGCCGGCGGCGCACAGCGCCGGGCTGAGCACCGTGGTGCCGTGATTGGAGCCGGAGAAGCCGATCACGTCGTCGACCATCGAGCGGGTGTCGGGCCAGAACCGCAGCGCCCACCGCATCGACATCCCACCCTGGCTATGGCCCATCACCGCGATCCGCCGGCCCGCGAGCGCGTGCATGGTGCGGATCGCGTAGACCAGGTACTCGCCTGATGTCTCGATGTCGTCGAGTGTCGAATGCGGCGCGGTGTAGGTGCACCAGGGGATCCCGAGCTTGTCCAGCGCCGGCTCCCAGTTCCAGCTGTAGTTCTGCGCGGGGGTGACACCGGTGGCCGGATTGAGCAGGACCGGCTCGGCCTTGGCGTCGGTGACCCCCGGCCCGCATTGCAGCGCCGCCTTGAGCTTGGCGAGGGGGACGCTCAGCGGTGGCCCGGGCTGATTCAGTGGGGCGAAGGACGGCTGCGTCGAGGCCGCTGCCGACGCCGACGCCAGCAGCAGCACCGTGGCGCACCCTGCCATAAGCCGAGCCAGCCTCCTCACGCCCGCGAGTATCGCATCGCCGGGGCGAGCCGGCGCCGCACTGTCCGGGCGAGCTGGCGCCGCACGTCCGGGCGAGCTGCCCGGGTGAGCTGGCGCGGCAAACTTTGGCTCTGCGTGCACGTGGGGCGTGCATTTGGCGCCAAAGTTCCGGGATTCGGAGCTGCTGCTGGCACGTTCGCCCGTTGTGTGCCGAGCCGGCGTTTGGTGCGCCGATAGCGCTAACCCAGCAGTTCGGAGTCGTGTTCCTCGAACACCTGGCTCCAGTCGCTGCGCGCCCCGGAATGCAGGGCCTCGATCAGCTGGTGGATCCGCGGAGTCATCACCAGCAGATAGTGGGCCGGCTCGGGATTCGGGTTCCAGTAGGAGTGCGGCGTTCCGCGGGTGACCAGGATCGACTCACCGGCGGGTACCTCGCGCTCCTCATCCCCCACCCGGAAGCCCAGCGTCCCCGAGAGCACGATCCAGGCCTCGTCGTCGGAGCGATGCAGGTGCAGACCGGCGATCGGCCGGCCCGGATGGGTGCCCGGATCGGTCCAGTCGGCCACCACGAATGACTCACTGACGATCACTCCGAGCCAGCCTACAACGGACACAGCACCAGCCGCCGGTCGAATAGGCTCGCGCCGCACGGGCCCAAATCGAGGCCCGGTCCATCGGGAAGGGGTTACAACATGAGGGTACGAATGCCGTCTCCGGCAACGGCGATTGCCGTCACCGCACTGGTCGTCGCGAGCGGGGGCACGGCGCTTGCCGCGTCGACGCTCGTATCCGGCGACTCGCTGATCAAGAAGACGTCGCTGTCGGCCAACCGGCTCAAGAACCATTCGATCACCGGCACGCAGGTGAAGCTCTCCAAGCTCGGCAAGGTGCCCAGCGCGGCGAAGGCCGACAAGGCCACGACCGCGACCAATGCGACCAACGCGACCAACGCGACGAACGCCACGAACGCGACGAACGCGACGAACGCGACGAACGCCACGAACGCCACCAACGCCACGAACGTCGACGGCATGAGCCTGAATTCGTTCAACTATTCCGGCACGGCGCAGCAGACCGTGCTGAACGACTTCGACGGTCTCACCCTGACCGCCTCGTGCGTGACCGGCGCCAACAACGGCCTAACCGTCAAGGCATTCAGCGGCGTGCCGAGCGCAGAGGTCTCCTACAGCGGGATCAGCAAGGCCGGGCCTCCAACCGGAAAGGCCTCGAACGACGCCGTTTCGCTGAGCAGCACCCCGTTCACGATCACGTCGCCCGCGGGCACCGTCGACACGGGCAACAACTCGATCGGTCTCGGGTTCACGGTCGGGCAGATCGTGTATTCGAACTCGGCCGGCAACGTGGTCACCGTCGACTACCGGTTCAACGCCGCCGGCTCGACCTGCCAGTTCGACGGCACGGCGGTCGGGACTCCGTAGCGCCGCGGCGGGGGGCGGCGGTTCCGGCCGCCCCCCGTCGCCGGGCCTCGATTGGACGGTTGGTCCGTGGGCTGTCACGAGCATGGCTTCAGCCGGGGGCGTTGCTAGCCTTGACCCAGTGACCGCCCTCGCAGACCTGCCCCTCATCGCCTCGGGCAAGGTGCGCGAGATCTATGACCTCGGGGACGAGCTGCTGCTGGTCGCCTCCGACCGGATCTCGACCTACGACGTCGTCCACCCGACGCCGATCCCGGACAAGGGCGCGGTGCTGACCGCGATCTCGGCGTTCTGGTTCGAGCGGACCCGCGACCTGATCGCCAACCACGTCGTGTCGGTCACCGATCGAGTCCCGGCCGAGGCGCGCGGACGGGCGATGGTGGTCAAGAAGCTGAAGATGCTGCCGGTCGAGTGCGTCGTGCGCGGGTACATCACCGGTTCGGGCTGGAAGGACTACCAGCGCGAGGGCAAGGTCTCCGGGATCGAGCTTCCCCCGGGCCTGCAGGAGTCCGAGCAGATCCCGGAGCCGATCTTCACTCCCTCGACCAAGGCCGACGTCGGGCACGACGAGGCGATCGACTTCGAGGGCGCCGTCGAGCTGATCGGGGACCGAGCCCTCGCCGAGCGGATGCGGGACGTCTCGATCGCGGTCTACCAGCACGCCGCCGAGCACGCGAGCAGCCGCGGGATCATCCTGGCCGACACCAAATTCGAGCTGGGGCTCGACGCGAACGGGCAGCTGACCCTGGGCGACGAGGTCTGCACGCCGGACTCCTCGCGCTTCTGGCCGGCCGACGGCTACGCGATCGGCCGCTCGCAGCCCAGCTTCGACAAGCAATACGTCCGCGACTGGGCCTCCTCGACCGGGTGGGACCGCACCCCGCCGGCACCGGCGATCCCCGAAGACGTCGTCGCGCGCACGCGCGAGAAGTACATCGAGGCCTACGAGTTGATCACCGGCCGGAAGTTCGCCGACTGGCTGGCGCACACCGGGGCCGGCGCTTGATGCGGGCACGTGTGCTGGTTCGGCCCAAGGCGGGGATTCTCGACCCGCAGGGCCAGGCGGTCGAGCGCGCGCTGCCTGCGCTCGGGTTCACCGGGGTCAGCAACGTGCACATCGGCCGGCTGATCGAGCTCGACGTCGACGATCCCGCGCGGCTGCCCGAGATGTGCGAGCGCCTGCTCAGCAACCCGTTGATCGAGGATTACGAAGTCGTCGAGGCCGACCTGTGAAGTTCGGGGTGATCCGGTTCCCGGGATCGTGCGACGACGTCGATGCCCTGCTGGCCGCGCAACGGGTGGGTGAGGCGGTGATCCTGTGGCACGCCGATCGGGACCTCCAGGGCGTCGACGCGGTGATCGTGCCCGGCGGGTTCTCCTACGGCGACTATCTGCGCGTCGGCGCGATCGCGCGCTTCGCTCCGGTGATGGAGGAGGTCGCCGAGTTCGCCCGGGCCGGCGGACTGGTGCTGGGTATCTGCAACGGCTTTCAGGTGCTGTGCGAGGCCGGGCTGCTGCCCGGCGCGCTGCTGCCGAACACCTCGCTTCGCTTCGTCTTCCGCCAGGTGCAGCTTGACGTGGTCAACGCCGACACCGCCTTCACCGGTGCCTGTCGCGACGAGCCGTCCCGGCCGCTGTCGATTCCGGTCAAGCACACGACCGGGCGCTTCTACGCCCCTGAGGCCGAGCTCGATCGGCTCGAGTCATCGGGTCGCGTGCTGTTGCGCTACGCCACCGGCCACAACCCGAACGGCTCGCTGCGGAACATCGCGGGGGTCTGCAACGACGCCGGGAACGTGTTCGGCCTGATGCCCCACCCCGAGCACGCCGTCGACCCGCTGACCGGCTCGACCGACGGCATGGCGATCTTCGAGTCGATGGCGAGGACTGCGTCCTCACGGGCGAGCTCGGCCGGCGCCGAACTCGGGGGACGTGCCGGTGCCGGCGTCCCCGCCTAGCGCCAAGTACCGCGATCTCGGACTCACTGACTCCGAGTACGGGCTGATCGTCGGCCGGCTCGATCGCGAGCCCAACGATGTCGAGCTGGCGATGCTGTCGCTGATGTGGTCCGAGCACTGCGCCTATAAGCACTCCAAGAAGCTGCTGCGCAAGCTGCCCACCGAGGGAGAGCACGTGCTGGTCGGTCCCGGCGAGAACGCCGGGGCGGTCGACGTAGGGGATGGGCTGGCGGTGGCCTTCAAGGTCGAGTCGCACAACCATCCCAGCGCGGTCGAGCCGTTCCAGGGCGCCGCCACCGGCGTCGGCGGGATCCTCCGGGACGTGTTCGCGGTGGGGGCCAGGCCGATCGCGGTGCTCGACAGCCTGCGCTTCGGCGAGCCGGCCACCTCGGAGCGCTCGCGCTACCTGCTCGAACGCGCCGTGGCCGGGATCGGCCACTACGGCAACTCGATCGGCGTGCCCACCGTCGGCGGGGAGATCTACTTCGAGCACAGCTATGAGCAGAACTGCCTGATCAATGCCATGTGCGTCGGGCTGGCCCCGGCCGAGCGGCTGATCCGCAGCGCCGCCGCCGGACCCGGGAACGTGCTGCTGCTGTTCGGCGCGCTGACCGGTCGCGACGGGATCGGCGGCGCCTCCGTGCTGGCCAGTGCCGAGCTCGGCGAGAGCGACGAGGCCAAGCGGCCGTCGGTCCAGATCGGCGATCCGTTCGCGGAGAAGAAGCTGCTCGAGTGCTGCCTCGAGCTGCTGGATCGGGGTCTGCTCGTCTCGCTCCAGGACCTCGGCGCCGCCGGCCTGACCTCCTCGGCCTCGGAGATGGCCAGCAAGGGCGACGTGGGGATCGACATCGACGTGAGCCGCGTGCCGCTGCGCGAGTCGGACATGGAGCCGTTCGAGATCATGGTTTCCGAATCGCAGGAGCGGATGCTCTGCGTGGTCGAGCCCGAGCGCGTCGGCGAGGTGATCGGCGTGTGCGAGAAGTGGGAGACGCTGGCCACCCCGATCGGCCAGATCACCGACCAGCCGAGCTTCCGCATCCTCCGCCGCGGGATCGTGGTGGGCGATCTGCCGGTCTCGATCCTGGTCGACGACTGCCCCCTCTACGACCTCGACCCGGCGGGCGGGCGGGAAGAATTCAGGTACCCCGCTCCGCCACCCACGCTCAGCGGCCAGGAAGACGCCGCCGAGACGCTGCTGGCCTTGCTGCGCAGCGCCAACATCGCCTCGCGCCGGCCGGTGTTCGAGCAGTACGACCCGGTCGTCCAGTCGCGGACGGTGCGCCGCCCGGAGGAGGCCGACGCCGCCGTGCTGGCCCTGCCGAACGGGTCGGCGATCGCGATCTCGATCGACGGCAACGGGCGGCGGGTGGCCTGCGATCCGCGCGCGGGAGCGGTGGAGGCGGTGTACGAGTGCGCCGCCAACCTGGCCTGCGTCGGGGCCGAGCCGCTCGGGCTGACCAACTGCCTGAACTTCGGCAACCCCGAGAAGCCGCACGTGGCCTGGCAGCTGACCGAGGCGGTCGAGGGGCTGGCGGCGGCCTGCACCGCGCTCGGCGTGCCCGTGATCGGCGGCAACGTCTCGCTCTACAACGAGGCGCCGTCCGGGCCGATCTTCCCGACGCCGGTGATCGGAATGGTCGGGCTGCTCCCCGACGCGGCCCGGGCCGGGCGACTGGGCTTCCTGCGCGAGGGGGACGCGATCGCCCTGGTGGGCCCGTTCGAACCCTCGCCGGTCGGCTCCGAGCTGGCCAAGCTGCGGGGCGAGGCGCCGGCCGGGGAGCTCCCGCCCAAGGAGGAGCAGGCTGTCCGTGACGCGCAGCAAACGGTCCGGGATGGGGTGCGATCCGAGGCGCTCCACAATGCACATGACATAGCCGAGGGCGGCATCGCGGTAGCCCTGGCCGAGTGCTGCATCGCCGGTGGAATCGGGGCTCGCGTGGCGCTGGACGGCGACTTCGAGTGGTTGTTCGCCGAATCGCTCGGATGCGGGTTCATCGTCTCCGGCGAGGAGTCCGCCCTGGCCGGGTTGCGAATCATCGGCCGCGTCGGCGGCGACTCACTCGAGATCGAAGGACAACTGAAGCTCCCAGTTTCCGAACTCCGAGGCGTCCGCGAGCGCGGACTCTCGGAGGTCATGTAGACCCGCTGCTAGCCTTGAACCGCGGTCCCAGAATGGCTGATCCGAACGACCATCGAGACGGACCTCGCGACGAGTGTGGAGTCTTCGGGATCTACGCCCCCAATCGGGACGTAGCCCGGCTCGCCTACTTCGCGCTGTTCGCGCTACAGCATCGCGGCCAGGAATCCGCGGGCATCGCCACGGCCCCGCTCGGCGGGAGCATCATGGCGATCCGCGACCAGGGCCTGGTCGCGCAGGTGTTCAACGACCACATGCTCCGCTCGCTGGTCGGCGACATGGCGATCGGCCACGTCCGCTACTCGACCACCGGCTCCTCGGAATGGGAGAACGCCCAGCCGATCGTGCGCGACGACCGCCGGACGCTGGCGCTGGCCCATAACGGCAACCTGATCAACGCGGTCGAGCTGCACACCGAGCTGCGCGGTGCCGATGTCCCGTTCCGCTCGACCTCGGACTCCGAGATCATCGCTGCGCTGCTGGCCAGGCATCCGGCCACCAAGATCGAGGACGCCGTGGTTGACGTGCTGCCCCGGCTCAAGGGCGCCTTCTCGACCGTGGTGATGACCGACGACGCGGTCGTCGCGTTCCGTGATCCGCACGGCATCCGGCCGCTGGTGCTCGGGGTGATCGAGGATGGCGACGGTGCGCCGCCGGTCTACTGCGTGGCCAGTGAGTCGTGCGCGTTTGACCTGATCGGGGCGCGCCACCTGCGCGATGTCGAGCCCGGCGAGGTGGTGACGCTGGACGAGAGCGGGATGCACTCGCAGATCGTCGCTCCGGCGCAGCGGCGCGCGTTCTGCGTGTTCGAGTACATCTACTTCGCCCGGCCGGACTCGCGGATGGCCGGCACCGTGCTCCAGGTCGCCCGGGCCAAGATGGGCGAGATCCTCTGGCACGAGGCGCCGGTCGACGCCGATGTGGTGATTCCGGTGCCGGACTCCGGCAACGCCGCGGCGCGCGGTCTGGCCCGGGCCGCCGGACTGCCCCAGGATGACGGCTTCATCAAGAACCGTTACGTCGCCCGCACGTTCATCCAGCCCGGCCAGGAGCTCCGGCGCCTCGGCCTGCGGTTGAAGTTCAACCCACTGCCCGAGGTCGTCTCAGGCCAGCGGCTGATCGTGGTGGACGACTCGATCGTCCGCGGCAACACCACCCGGCAGATCGTGCAGATGCTGCGTGACGCCGGTGCGGCCGAGGTCCATCTGCGGATCTCGGCGCCGCCGATCAAGCACCCCTGCCACTACGGGATCGACATGTCCACGCGCGAGGAGATGATCGCCCACGAGCGGACGGTCGACGAGGTCGCCGCCGAGCTCGGGGCCGATTCACTGCACTACCTGTCGCTCGGCGGGGTCTACGAGGCGGTCAACGGGCTGCGCTCGGAGCACTGCGATGCCTGCTTCAGCGGCCAGTACCCGCTCGAGGGGACTGAGACCGCCAACGGTAAGCACGCGCTAGAAGGCGTGCCGTTGCCGCTAGTCCGCGCGTAGGCCACGCGGCCGATTGCGGTTCCGGTTCTGGCTTGTCCCGGTTCTGGCTCGGCCTGACCGTGGCCAGCGGGCGCGGCCAGCTGATCTGGTCAGCGTGTACCGCGGGCATACCTGATCGCGCTCCGGCGCTCGAGCCCGTCGGCCGGACCCTCGCGAGATGCGCCGCGGGCGGCGTCTTGGGGGTTCCGGTAGGGGTGCCGGTTGATCGATTGCGCGCCGCGGCTATGACACTCGAACCACAGAACCACCAGGTAAAGCGCAACGAACGCCACAAAGATGATTGCCCCAGTCCCAAAGTGCATTTGGGCCTCCAATTTTCGTTCCGGTAGATGTGCCCCGCTCGAGCCCGGTGCCCGTGGGTCGCCGGGGTCCATTCCGGCTGGACTCAACGATAGGCGCGGCTCTGGGCGCGACCTTGTGAAAAGAGTCACACGCCGTGTAATCGGTTCGTGTCGATTTGCCACGGCGGCGTGACCGGCCGCGTCGGAGAGGGTCTCTACAGCCGACGCCGCCGCTATCGTCGCTCGCCGATGAACCCTCGTGATGCGCTCGCCCGCCTGTTCGGTTTCGCCGACTTCCGCCCCGGCCAGGAGCAGGCCGTCGCGGCCGGGCTGGCCGATCGCGACGCGCTGGTGGTGATGCCGACGGGGTCGGGCAAGTCGCTGTGCTATCAGCTGCCCGCGCTGATGCGCGAGGACCTCACGCTCGTAGTCTCACCGTTGGTCTCGCTGATGCAGGATCAGGTGCAGGCGCTCGACCGGATCGCCCCCGGGCAGGTCGAGCTGATCAACGCCCAGCGCGCGGGGGGGCGCAACGCCGAGTCCGTGCAGCGCGCGGTCAGCGGCGATGTCCGCGTCCTCTACGTCTCGCCCGAGCGGTTCGCCACCCGGGGGTTCCTGCCCGCCGTGTCCCGGGCTCGCGTGGGTCTGTTCGTGGTCGATGAGGCGCACTGCGTCTCGCAGTGGGGCCACGACTTCCGGCCCGACTACTTCGCGCTGGCCGCTGCCGCTCGCAGCCTGGATGCCCGGGCGACGATCGCGTTGACGGCGACGGCGACGCCGACGGTGGCGCTCGACATCGCCCGCCGGCTCGAGCTGCGTGATCCGGTCCATGTCCGCACCGGCTTTGACCGGACGAACCTGAGCTTCGCCGTGGTGCCCTGCGCGACGGGGGCCGACCGGCGCCGAAGGCTGATCGCGGCACTGTCCGAGCCGGGCGCGCTCCCGGCGATCGTCTATGCCGGGACCCGCGGCAACTGCGAGGAGCTGGCGGGCGCGTTGCGCTCGGCGCTGGGCGAGGAGGTCCTGGCGTACCACGCCGGGCTGGACCGGGGGGTTCGCCACGACACGCAGGAGCGGTTCATGAGCGGCCAGGCTCGGGTGATCGTGGCGACCAACGCGTTCGGCATGGGGATCGACAAGGCCGATGTACGCACCGTGGCCCACGCCTCGGTCCCGGGCTCCCTCGAGGCGTACTACCAGGAGGCCGGCCGAGCCGGTCGTGACGGCCGTCCGGCCCGCGCCCTGCTGTTCGTCGAGCAGCGCGACAAGGGGTTGCACGTGTTCTTCATTCAGCGCTCGCGGCTCGAGGATGCGGCGTTCGAACGGGTCGGGGAGCGCCTGGCCTGGGCCGGCATGGACGGGCGCTACGACCTGGCGCTGGGTGAGCTGGCGGGGCTGGCCGGGATTGGCGGCGCGGACGCCGACGGTGCGCGGGCGATCATCGGCCACCTGTCCCGCGCGGGGATCGTCACCCCCGAGCCCTCCTCCCCGGATCGCGCGGTCGGAAGGCTGGTGGGCGCCTGGGACCGGCGGGCGCTCGCGCTGTGCCGCTCCTCGGCTCGCGATGCCGAGCGCGTTCGCTGGAGCCAGTACCGGTCGGTGTGGGACTACGTCGAGCGGACCGGCTGCCGGCGCGCGGCATTGCTGGAGCATTTCGGTGACTCCACCCGCTCGGCGCTCGAGGTCCCCTGCTGCGACGTGTGTGACCCGGCCGCCGCGCCGGCGGGGCCGCCGCCGATGGCTGCGGTGTCGCGGTCGCCGGGGTCGCCGGGGGCGCGGGGGTCGCCGGGGGCGCGGGGGTCGCGGTCGCGGGCGCGGGGGTCGCGGTCGCGGCCGGTCTCGGGGGCGCCGTCGCCGGGGGAGCTCGACGAGGCGATCATGGAGGTGATCGGGTCGGCTCGGCCGCCGGTCGGGCGCACCCGCGCGGTGGAGATCCTCCGCGGCGGGCGATCGAAGGTGATCGCCGAGCACGCCTATGACGACCTGCCCGCCTACGGCACCTTCGCCCATCTCCGCGCCGACGACGTGCTCGGGCGGGTCGACGAGCTACTGGCCGAGGGCACGCTGCACTCGACCGGCGGGCGCTTTCCGAAGCTCCGCGCCGCATGAAGTCTGAGGCCCGATCGAAGACGGTCGGGGCGGAGCGGTGAAAGTCGCGGTGCTCGCCTCGGGGGCCGGCACCAACCTCCAGGCCCTGATCGACCGGGTGCACGGGCGCGACGAGGTGGAGCTCGTCGCTGTCGCGTCCGACCAGCCGGCGGCCGGGGCGCTCTCGCGCGCGCGGGCCGCGGACGTGGCCAGCGCGGTGTTTGCGTTGAGGGACTACGCCGACCGGGGCGCGCGGGACGACGCGATCGCGGACTGGCTGGCCTCACGCGGCGCGCAGCTGGTCGTGCTCGCGGGTTACATGCAGCTCTTGAGCGCGGCTTTCCTGAGGCGGTTCCCGGGCGCGGTGATCAACGTGCACCCCGCGCTGCTGCCCGCGTTTCCCGGCTTGGGCGCCGTCGAGCAGGCGCTGGCCTACGGCGTCACGGTGTTCGGCGTGACCGTCCACTTCGTCGACGAGGGCGTGGACACCGGGCCGGTGATCCTGCAGCGGGCGATCGAGCTGCCCGATGCCCGGGAGCCGGGCGACGTGCTCGAGCAGCTGCACGCGATCGAGCACGAGCTGCTGCCTGAGGCGGTCCGGCTGATCGCGCGGGGGGCGGTCCGGATCGATCCGGGAAATCCACGGCGGGTGCTGGTGGACCGCTGATCGGGGCATCTGGACCCGTCGGTCGGGTGTCGAGCCGCCGCTGAGCGGTACAGTCGGCAGCGATGAATCAGTACACGAGACCTGCTTCATCGTGCTGACGTCGGCTGGCCCCGGGGAGGTGACGGTCTCCCGGGCGCTGCTGTCCGTCTCCGAGAAGACCGGAATCATCGAGTTCGCCAGCGGCCTGGTCGAGCTCGGCATCGAGATCGTCTCCACCGGGGGCACGGCCCGCGAGCTGTCCCAGGCCGGGATCCCCGTACGCGCGATCTCTGACCTGACCGGATTTCCGGAGATCATGGACGGCCGGGTCAAGACGCTCCACCCGAAGCTCTACGCGGGCCTGCTGGCGGTGCGGGACGACCCGACCCACGTGAGCGCCGCCAACGAGCACGACGTCGAGCCGATCGATCTGGTCTGCGTCAACCTGTACCCGTTCGAGCGAACCGCGGCGACCCGCGGGGTCTCCGACCACGAGGTGGTGGAGAACATCGACATCGGCGGTCCGACGATGATCCGCGCCGCGGCGAAGAACCACCTCTACAGCGCTCCCGTCGTGCACCCGGAGAGCTACGACGCCGTGCTCGCCGAGCTACGCGAATCCGACCGCCGGCTGTCGATCACCACTCGCGAAGCCCTGGCGGCCGAGGCGTTCGCCTACACCGCCCGGTATGACACTGCGATCGCCCGCTGGTTCCAGGAGAAGCGCGAGGACTTCCCCCCGCTGATGGTGCGAGCGTTCGAGAAGGTGCTTGAGCTGCCCTACGGCGAGAACCCCCACCAGCGTGCCGCCTACTACGCGCAGGTCGGCAGCCGCACGCACGTGCTGTCGATGGTCTCCCAGGTCGGCGGCAAGGAGCTCTCGTTCAACAACGTGCTCGACCTCGATGCCGCCCGGCTGCTGATCCGCGAGTTCCAGATCCCCGCCTGCGTGATCATCAAGCACAACAACCCCTGCGGCGTGGCCGTCGGCACCACCGCGCTCGAGGCCTATCAGCGCGCGTTCGCCTGCGACCCGATGTCCGCCTACGGCGGCGTGATCTGCCTCAACCGCCGCGTGGACAAGCGACTCGCGGAGACCCTCGTCGGCCAGTTCATCGAGGTGGTGTTCGCCCCCGGTTACGACGAGGACGCGCTCGAGGTGCTGGCCACCAAGCCGAAGATGCGCGTGCTCGACGACCGTGAGCGCCGCACCCCGAACCTGATCGATCCCGCCCTCCGCCAGGTGGTCGGGGGCATGCTCGTCCAGGACCGCGACTCCGACATCGAAGAGCGCGGCGAGATGCAGGTCGTCTCCGAGCGCCGCCCGACCGAGGCCGAGTGGCAGGAGCTCTCGTTCGCCTGGAAGGTCTCAAAGCACGTGCGCTCGAACGCGATCGTGCTCTCCAAGGACCTCGCCACCGTCGGCATCGGGGCGGGCCAGATGAGCCGGGTGGACTCGGTCAAGCTCGCCCTCGAGAAGTCCCAGAGCGATCTGACCGGAGGGGCGATGGCCTCCGACGCCTACTTCCCCTTCGCCGACGGTCCCCAACTGGCGATCGACGCCGGGATCACCTCGATCATCCAGCCCGGCGGCTCGATCCGGGACCCGGACGTCGTCGCGGCGATCGACGCCGCCGGGGTCGCGATGGTGTTCACCGGCCGCCGGCACTTCCGGCATTGACCGAGCCGCCTGAGGCCGGCGTCCTCCGCTTGGGCGGCGATCCGCCGTCGCCCTGGGAGGGCGAGTTCGGCTTCTGCCGCGTCGTGCGAGCCGGCGATTTCGTCCTCGTCGGCGGCACAACCTCGGTCGACCCCTGCGGTGCTGTCCTGGGCATCACGCCCTACGAGCAGACGATCGAGATCCTCCAGAAGATCGAGCACGAGCTCCAGCGAGCCGGCGCCCGTCTGGCCGACGTGATCCAGATCCGCTGCTACGTCACCGACATCTCCCGCTCCGGCGAGGTCGGCCGGGCCCACGGCGACATCTTCCGCGACATCCGCCCCCTGATGACGATGGTCGAGGTCAGCTCCCTGATCGATCCGCGCATGCTGGTCGAGATCGAGGCGGTCGCGAAGGTCTAGCGCGCGTTGGGGCCCGCGCGGTTGTCGGGCGGCGCGGGACTTGGGGCGCCGTGGGTGGGCTCGGTGAGCGCCGCCGATGCGCGATCATGCGGGGCGAGCCGCCGTAGCTCAGCTGGCAGAGCAGCGGACTTTTAATCCGAAGGTCCTGGGTTCGATCCCCAGCGGCGGCACTTCGCATCACCCACAGCTACAGGGGTTTCCGCTGACACGCGTTTCCGCGGAG
>CAWEGQ010000004.1:315000-637135 GCA_963808605.1 uncultured Solirubrobacterales bacterium | reverse complement strand
GTGATTCCGTTGATCCCATCGCCGGGATAGCCGTAGACTCGCTTGACCCCCCAGGCAATCAGCCGCCGTAACAGATGCTCGCCGACGGTCTGGCTCATTTCGCTTCCTTTCGTCGATGATCGATTTCGCCGCTCAGCGCGGCGGCGCATTCCAACAGCAGCGCGTGCACGAACGCCTGAGGGAGATTTCCCCGTAGCTGCCGCTGCAAGACGTCGAACTCCTCGGACAGCAGTCCGGGCGGCCCGCAGGCACCGCGGTTGCGCTCAAACCAATGCGCCGCCTCCAGGTGCCGTCCGCAGGCGTGGAGCGCGAGCGCCACCGCGAACCCGCACAGCAGGAACGCGCCCTCAGCCTCTCCCAGCGGGCGCGCGTCCGGCCGGAAGCGGTAGGCGAAGAAATCCTCGGAGAGCTCAGCCACCACCGCCTCCAGGGTGGCCAGGGCGCGCGGGTCATCGGGCGCGGTCGCACCGCGGATCCCGGCGAACAGCAGGGCCGCATCGATTCGATCGTCGTGCGGCGAGCGTGGCCAGCGACCGGTCGGGAAAATCGCCCGAGACGCTTCCGCGACCAGATCATCCGCCAGCGAGAGCCACCGTCCAGCCTTCGCGCCGGCGATCGGCCGCCGGGCGACGCTACGCAGGCCGGCGGCACAGATCAGCCGGCTGTGCGTCCAGTGAGCGTCGTCCAGCTCCCAGATGCCGGCGTCTGCCTCGTGGCGGCGCTGCTCGATCGCTGCCGCCGCCACCTGCGCCGCTCGCCACCCGTCTGCATCGAGCCGATCCCGCTGATCGGCGGCCGCCAGGCACAGCAGCGCCTCGCCGAACCCGTCAAGCTGAAATTGCTGGTTGGCGTGGTTACCGATCACGTCGGACCCACCCGGATATCCCGGCAGCCCGAGATGCTGCTCGTCCGGCACCGGGCCCCCAGTGACGGTGTACGCCGGCGCCAGATCCGGCCCGTCATCCAACAGCCGCGCGCGCAGGAAGCCCGTCGCGCTGTCCAGCAAGTCATCGGCTCCCGCACGCGCTGCCGCCTGCCCGGCCATCGCCTGATCGCGCACCCAGGCATAGCGGTAGTCATAGGAGCGGCCGGAACGTGCGCGCTCGGGCAGCGCCATCGTCGCGGCCGCCGCCATTCCTCCCCGGGCCGAAGTCAGCCCGCGCAGCACCGCCCGCGAATGCCTGGCGTCGCGCTCCGCCAAGGAGAAGCCAAACGGCGGGACGGCACCCCGCCACGCTGCCTCGGTGGTCGCCCATGCCCTCGCAGGATCAGTCGTCGCCGCGGCGCTTCCCAGCGTCAGCACGAAGTCGTGTACCTCCCCGACGGTCAGATCGAGCTCGAAGCGCAGCGCCCCGGCATCGTCCGGACGGGCGCGCGAGCCGCCCTGCCAGACGAATCGGGTAGTGCCGGCGCGTCCGCGCCACACCTCTTCATGGAAATGGAGCTCGCGTTCCCGCGCCCGGCCATAATCCGCGCTGATCGCGCAGACGACATCGAGGTTGGCCGGTCCGCGGATCGCTTGAACCTGACGCAAGATCACCGCGATATCGGGCTCTCCAGGAAAGGCCAGGGCCTCACGGCATTCGACGATGCCGCGCTCGGTCACCCACCGCGAGCGCCAGATCAGACTCCCGGGCTCATAGCTGCCGCCCCACACGTGGCGCCCGCGCGGGGTGATCGCGTAGGTCCCGTCCCCGCCCACCAGCTCGGCGAGCACGGCCGGATCCGCCCACCCCGGAAAACACAACCAGGCGATATCTCCCCGGGGACCGATCATGGCGCCCCGCTCTCCATCGGCCAGGAGCGCATACTCGCGCAACACGTGCGGCATTCGGCTCACGCCATTGCCATGCCCGGCTGTGACGGCTCAAACCCGGCGATGTCTCCCCGCGAACACTCCCGGCGTCAGCCGCCGCGGAAGCCGGCAATGCCGTCGCCCGGCTCAATGCGACCGACAACACGCGAGCGTGGCTGAACTTCGGCTCAGCCGTCGGCGCCGCAACCCGTGTCAATCAGCTCGATGCTCTCCGGATGTTTGAGAGATTCGATGGCGTGCGTGGTCAGCAGCCACCGGTCGGGCCGTTCGCGCGTCAACAGTCCCGCCCGCGTCAAGCGCTGTAGAGCGATGGTGACGGTGGGGCGGTTGGCGCCGACGAGCATCGCCAGCACCCCGTGCGTGAGCGGAAGGGCTATACGTACGCCGTCCGGTCCCACTCGCCCCCAGCGTTCGGCCAGCAACCAGAACAGGATCAGCAACCGCGCGTGCGCCCGGGGGAGGTGCGTCACCGCCTGCGTCAGCGCGAGATAGCGCGCGCGCTGCGCCACCCGGCCCACGATTCGGCTGGCGATGCCGGGCCACGGCGCAACCCGCAGCGAGAAGGCGGCGTCGAGCACCGCCAAACGGGCGGGTTCGAGCACGAGCCATTCGACGTGGATCGGCAGGGGGGCGTACTCCCCGTCCGTATCCCAGGGGCGGATCAGGTCGCTGGGACCGAACAGCTCACAAGCGGCACGCTTGCCGACGGTGACCTTCCGGACCATCAAGCCGTCAAGCAGAAATAGCCCAAGCCACCCGGGATCGGCGGCTTCGGAGATCTCGGTCGGATCCCACGCCGGCCCATCTAGCTCCAGAACCGAGGCCAGAGCCCGACGCCGCGCCACGGGCCGCTGCTCATCATCAATTCCCTCGGCGAGATCGGGGTCGGCGTCGAGCAACGACGCTCGTTGCGGCACACGTTCGAGGAGGCCGATCATCCTCTCGGAAATGTGCCCAATTCGGCGGCTGGCTACACCCGCGGATGGCCGAGCGGCCGTTTCGCGTTGCTCGGGCCGGGTATATCCCGCCTATGTGGCTTGGACTAGGAATTTTTGTGGTGCTCGTGATCGCGATCGTGGCGAGCGTCGCGTCAGGCGGGATCTTCACGATCGTGCTCGTGCCCATCGCGATAATCGCCGTGGGGACGGCGCTGGTTCACCTTCTCGGAGCGCGGCTGAAGCCGACGAGCTTCGGTGCGGGGCCATCCGATGCACCGCTTCCAAGCTCTCACTCGAGTTCGCCAAGTCACGTCACGACGACCCCTGAGGGACTAGCCGACGCTCGCCGCGAGCAGGCCTGAGCGACGCGGTCGCGGTTCTAGCGACGCGGTCGCGGTTCCGCGGGCTTCGCTCCAGAGAATTCGACGGCTTCGGCTGCTCGTGAACCGGGGCGGATTAGCGGAGCGGCGAGCGGGTAGGGCGGGCTTACGGATGTCGCCCCCGGCTCGCTTCTCGTCAGCGGTCTCCGCGCTCGTCGACACGCGCCACGAATACGACCGGGTGTTCGCCGTCTACGTCCCGATCGCCGTCGGGGTATTCGCCGTCGTCGTGGTGGCCATCGCCGTGGCGGTGCTGCGCTACCGCGGCCGTGATCCGGCGCAGGCGGCGCGCTGGCATGAGAACAACCGGGTCGAGGCCGGGTACGCGCTGATGCTCGCCGGCGTGGTCGCGTTCCTGCTCTACGTGAGCCTGTCGGCCGAGCACCGGGTCGACACGGTGGCCGCGCGCGAGCGCCCGAGCCTGACGATCGACGTCACCGGCGCCAAGTGGGAGTGGCTCTTCCGGTATCCCAGCTCGGGGATCGAACGAGCCAGCGGCACGGTCGGACGGCAGACGGTGATCGTCCCCGTCGGCGAGGCGGTTCGCTTCAACCTCGGCTCGGCCGACGTGATCCATTCGCTGTGGATCCCCGCGCTGCGGTTCAAGCGCGATCTGATCCCGGGTAGGACCGAGCGGGTAACGCTGGTGTTCGGCCGGCCGGGGGTGTTCTCCGGCCAGTGCGCCGAATTCTGCGGATTACGGCACGCCGACATGGTCTTCGCCGTTCGCGCGATCGCTCCGGCGCGCTTCGCGGCCTGGGTCCGGAGCCGCGGAAAGCTGGCGGTCGGATGAGCGCGAGCAGCCCGACGCTGACGCCGGTACCGGCGCGGGCCCCGCGGATCCCGGGCTGGATCGGCGCCGCCACGAGCACCGACCACAAGCGGATCGGTCTGAACCTCGGGCTCGCCTCACTGGGCTTCCTGCTGGTGGGCGGAGTGTTTGCGCTGCTGATGCGCGCTCAGCTCGCGCAGCCCAACGGGACGCTGGTCTCGGACGACTCCTACAACCAGCTCTTCACGATGCACGGCTCGACGATGATCTATCTATTCGTCTCGCCGATGGCGATCGCGCTGGCGATGTATCTGGTCCCGCTGCAGATCGGGGCGGTCTCGGTGAGTGGCTCCCGGATCGCGCTCGCCGGATTCTGGACCTGGCTCGCCGGGGGCGTGATCATGCAGTCCGGCTGGCTCACCTCCGACGGCGCCGGCCGGGACGGCTGGTCGTCCTACGCGCCGCTCTCCAACGGGACGAATACGCCGGGGGTGGGGCAGGACCTGTGGGTCCTCGGGGTGATTCTCGCGGCGCTGGGAATGCTGCTGATGGCCGGCTGCATCGTGGCCACGGTGGCCCGCCGCCGCGCGCCCGGCATGTCGATGCTGCGGATGCCGGTGTTCACCTGGACCGAGCTGATCAGCATGCTGATGGTGATCGCGGCCTTCCCGGTGCTGATCGTGGCCCTGGTCCTGCTCTACATCGACCGCCACGGCGGACACATCTTCACCGGCTTCACCGGCTCGATCGATTACCAGGACCTGTTCTGGTTCTTCGGACACCCGGTCGTCTACGTGATGTTCTTCCCGTACCTGGGAGCGGCGGCCGAGGCGGTGGCGGTCAGCTCACACAAGCGCTGGTTCGGCTACGTCGCCTTCGTCGCGTCGCTGATGGCTTTCGCGGCGCTGTCGATGAGCGTGTGGGCGCACCACATGTTTGTGACCGGAGGGGTGACCAACGCCTACTTCGCGTTCACCTCGACCGCGCTGGCGGTGCCCGCCGGGATCGAGTACTTCGACCTGGTGGCCACGATGGTCGGCGGCGCGATCGTGCTACGCGCATCGATGCTGTTCGCGCTGGCCTTCTTCGGGCAGTTCCTGATCGGCGGCCTGACCGGGATCTTCGTCGCCTCACCGGTGCTGGACTACCACGCCTACGGCTCGTATTTCGTGGTGGCGCATTTTCACTACACCCTGTTCGCCGGCAGCGTGTTCGGATTCTTCGCCGGCGTCTACCACTGGTTTCCCAAGATCACCGGCGCCCGGCTCCGCGAGTCGCTGGGCCGGATCCAGCTGGCCGTGATGGTGACAGGGACGAACCTGACGTTCTTCCCGATGTTCATCCTCGGCCAGGACGGCATGGCGCGCCGGATCTCACGCTACCCGGCGCATCCGGGCTGGGCCACGCTCAACCGGATCGAGACGGTAGGGGCATTCGTGATCGCTCTCGGGGTACTGGTGTTCCTGGCCAATGTCTGGGTCTCGCTGCGTAGGCGCGAGGCGGCGGGCGATGACCCCTGGCTCGGACACACCCTCGAGTGGGCGACCTCCTCGCCGCCTCCGGCGGAGAACTTCGCTGGGCCGCTGCCGCCGATCACCTCCTACGCGCCGCTGCTCGATCTGCGCCTGGCCGCCCTCGATCGGGCTGAGGCGAGAGAGGCCGGCCCGGCATGAGGGGCGGAGCGATTCCCCTGTTCGCGTGGGCGGGGGTGCTCGCGGTGCTGATGGCGATCAATTGGATCTGGACCGGCGACGCGATCCAGGTCGGGACGTTCGCCTTTGCGGTGCTCGCGGTGCTGAGCGCGGCAGCGCTGTTGGTCGCACTCGCCCCGCAGGCGCTGCGGCGCGGAGCGCCCCAACCCCGACCCGAGCCCGAAACCTTGCCGACCGCCAGCCTCGGCGCGGTCCTGTGTGCCCTGGCGGTGGCGGCGATCGTGTTCGGTCTGGCGTTCGGTCGGTTCCTCGTGTACTTCGGTGCGGGGCTTCTGTTGAGCGCTCTGGCCCGGGTGGCGATCGAGGTGGCCGCCGAACGCCGCGCCCGAGCGCGCTGGAAGGAGGCACAGCGCGGATGAGCGCGCCCTCGATCCTCGATCTGGTGATCGGGCATTGGCACCCGTCGTGGGCCCTGAACCTCCAGATCGCGGTCTACGGGGGGCTGTACCTGTGGTGCGCGGCGCGGGTGCGGCGCTGGCCGGCGGCACGAACCGGTTCGTTCCTCGCCGGCCTGGTCTGTGTGGCGGTGGCGTTGGAGTCCGGCCTGGACAGCTTCGACGACCGGTTGCTCTCCGTGCACATGGTTCAGCACCTGCTGTTGCTGTTGCTGGCGCCGGTGCTGCTGCTCGCCGGCCGCCCGGCGACTCTCGCGCTGCGTGCGCTGCCCCGGGGCAACCGGCGGTCGCTCGCGCTCCTGCTGCGCCGCCTGCGCCGGGTCACGGGACCGCTGCCATCCCTCGCCGTCTTCTATGCCGTGATCGCCATCTCCCACCTGTCGTGGTTCTACGACGCCACGGTCCGCCACGCAGGCTGGCACGAACTCGAGCATGCGGCCTATCTGTTCTCCGGAATGCTGCTTTGGTGGCCAGTACTCGACGGTGACCCCGTGCCCAGCCGGCGGCTGGGCGGAATCGGGAAGCTGGCCTACGTGATCGCGGCGATGCCGTCGATGGCGCTGATCGGCGCCTACCTGAATCGCGCGCCCACGCTGGTCTATTCGGCCTATGCGGCCCCGGCCCACGCGCTCGGGATATCGCCCGTGCTCGACCAGCAGCGGGCCGGGGCGATCATGTGGGTGGTCGGCGGTACCGTCATGGCCCTGGTGGGGCTGTGGTGTGCCGTGGCGGCGCTGGTGGGCGAGGAGCGCCGGCAGCGTGCCCGGGACGCGCGGGCGGCCGTGACGCCGGCGCGGAGGCCCGCCCCGCAACCGAGGTCGGTGGCGTGAATCGGCCTCGGCGTCTGCCCGTCCGGATCCGGGCCGGGACGGCGCTCGTCCTCGGTGCGGCGGCGCTGGTCGCCCTGGCGACCCCGTCCCCTGGCGCGGCCGGGTCGTCCGCCTCCGCGGGACCGGCCGGAGCGAGCCTCAACGCTCCAAGCAAGCTTCCGGTCGCGCCCGGCCCGGGAGATCCGACGAAGTCCTTCCCGAACACCTCGGCCCTCCGGGTCGAGGGCTACAACCTCTATCAGAGCGGCTGCTCCTCCTGTCACGGCTTCGCGCTCGGCGGGCAGCGGGGCGTGGCCCCGTCGTTGAGGGGAGTGGGGGCGGGGCCGGTCGACTTCTACCTGTCGACCGGCCGGATGCCGCTGCAGAGCCCGCGCGACGAGCCCGAGCGGACCCGCCCGGCCTACAACCGGGCTCAGATCGACGCCCTGATCGCCTATGTCGGCTCCTTCGGTGGGCCGCCGGCCCCGACCGCCGACCCCTCGGCCGGCAGCCTCGCCGTCGGCCTGCACGAGTTCGGCCTGAGCTGCGCCGGTTGCCACCAGATCGTCGGGAGGGGCGGCTTGACCCTGGGCGCGCAGGTTCCGGATCTCCAGCAGGCGACGGCTCAGGAGATCGCCGAAGCCGTGCGGATGGGGCCTTACCTGATGCCGCGCTTCACCACCGGGCAGATCGACCAGCACCAGCTGGATTCGCTGGCTCGCTACGTCCTTTGGACCCGTCATCCGCAGAACTCGGGTGGCTGGGGGATCGGCAACATCGGTCCGATTCCCGAAGGGATGGTGGCCTGGTTCATCGCGCTCGCCGCGCTGGTGGTTGTCGCCAGGCTGATCGGAGAGCGCACGACTTGAGAGGGGTTGATCGATGAGCCCGCAGGATCCTTCGCCCGCCCCGCGGGTGGCCAAGCTGCTGGCGGGGGTCCTCGCCCTGTGGCAGGTCCTGCGCCGACGTGGCGGCCGGGCTCGCGGATCGGCCGGCGGCCTCCGCGGCGGCGAGCCGTCGCCGGGCGCACCCGAATCGCCAATCGACCCGTCCGAGCGGCGGGTTCCGGCCAACCGGCGGGCCGAGACGCTGGTGGCCGCCCTGCTGACGCTGGCGGCGCTGTTCGCCTTCGGCTTCACCGCGGTCTACGTCGTGGCCTCGATGAACACCCAGCTGCTCGGGATCGCCCTGGGCGGGGCCCTGGCGCTGCTCGCCGCGGCGGCGATCATCGCGGGGAAGTTCGTGGTCCCGCAGGAGACGGCCGTCCAGCAACGCGACGTCCTGCTCGACGAGGAGCGGACCGAGCAGGTGGTGGAACTGGTGGAGGCGGGCGGTGAAGGCATCTCCCGACGCGTGTTGCTGGTCGGCGCCGGTGGCCTGGCCGGGACGGCGATCGTCACCGCTGCCGCCACTCCGCTGGCCTCGCTCGGGCCGACGCTCGGCCATATGCACGACACCCCATGGCAAAAGGGGGTGCGGCTGGTCGATGATCAGGGCCGGCCCTATGCGGCGGCGGACATCGTGATCGGCGCCTTCTACACGGCGCTGCCCGAGCAGGGCAATCTCCAGGATCTTGGGGCGGGCCTGGTCGTGGTGAAGCTTCCGGCGGACATGCTCCACCTTCCGGCCGGCCGGGAGAGCTGGGCGCCGCAGGGGATCCTGGCCTTCTCCAAGATCTGCACCCACGCCGGCTGCGCGATCTCGCTCTATCGCTACCCGACCTACGAGCCGACGAGTAAGTCCCCGGCCTTCACCTGTCCGTGTCACTACTCGTCGTTCGCCCCGGGCGAAGGCGGGCGGGTGATCTTCGGGCCGGCGGGGCGCGCGCTGCCCCAGCTTCCGTTGATGATCGATCCGGCCGGATGGCTGCGGGCCGCCGGCGGCTTTGCCGGGGACGTCGGGCCGGCCTGGTGGGACGTCCGCAGGGCGTGATCGTGGGCCTGGTCGGCAGATTCCTGCACCGCCGGTTTCTCCGAGCATCGCGGTTCGCCGAGCAGCGTTTCGGCGCCGCCACGGGCATCCGCTGGGTCCTGCGCTACGTGTTCCCGGACCACTGGTCGTTCCTGCTCGGCGAGATCGCCCTGTACGCCTTCCTGGTGCTGGTCGGGACCGGCATCTACCTGACCCTCTACTACGTCCCGGGCGACTCGCAGGTGATCTACCACGGTCCCTACACGCTGCTGCAGGGTGAGCAGATGTCGGAGGCGTATCGCTCGGTGCTGGACCTGTCGTTCAAGGTCCCGGCCGGCCTGCTCTTCCGCCAGGTGCACCACTGGGCCGCCGACTTGTTCATCGCCGCGATCGTGCTGCACCTGTTGCGCGTGTTCTTCACCGGCGCCTACCGAAAGCCGCGCGATCTGAACTACCTGATCGGCGTGATCATGCTCATCCTGGCCCTGCTCGAGGGCTTCGCCGGCTATTCGCTGGGCGACGATCTGATGTCGGGGATGGGCCTGGCGATCGCGTATTCGGTGGCCATCTCGATTCCGTTCATCGGCGGACAACTCTCCAGTTTGGTCTGGGACGGGCGGTTTCCAGGCTCGAGCGCCTTTCTGCCCCGACTCGAGATAGTTCACGTGCTCCTGGTCCCGGCGCTGTTGGCCATCCTCATCACCGTTCACCTGGCGACGATCATGCGCCAGCACCACTCCCAGTTCCCCGGACCGGGGCGGCGGGAGCGCAATGTCGTCGGCACTCCGATGTGGCCCGCCTACGCCCTGCGTTCGATCGGCCTGCTGTTCGCCGTCGCTGCCGTGCTGTTCTTGATCGGCGGCCTGATCCAGATCAACCCGGTCTGGCAGTGGGGCCCGTACCAGCCCTATCTCTCGACCAACGGCGCCCAGCCGGACTGGTACGTCGGCTGGCTGATCGGCGCGCTGCGGCTGATGCCGAACTTCGAGCCCACGATCGGCGGGCACACGCTCGTGGCCAATCCATTCTGGGGCGGAATCCTGTTCCCGACCGTCGTGTTCGGGGCACTGGTCGCGTGGCCGGCGCTCGAGCGGAGGGTCACCGGCGACCACCGCCGCCACGACCTGCTCGACCGCCCGCGCGACCGGCCGGTGCGCACCGCGATCGGCGCGGCCTTCCTGAGCTGGGTGGTGATCATCTTCGCCGTTGGCTCGACCGACCGGATCTTCTACGACCTGCACATCTCCTACACGAACCAGATCCACTTCTGGCGAGTGGGCGTGTGGGTTCTACCGATCCTGATCTTCTTCGCCGTTCGCAGCGCCTGCCGATCCCTGCAGCGCAGCGGGGCCCATCCGCTGCGCTCATGGCAGGGCCAGGTCATCCACCGTCGCGTCGGCGGTGGGGTGGAGGTCATCGACGTCAGCGTGGGTGACGACGAGGCTGTGAAGTCCGAACCGGCGGTGGGCACGGTGCCCGGCGAGGACGGATGATCTAGCTGGACTTCTTGCCGCCCTTGCGTCCCGCGGCAGCCTTCTGAGCGCGGTTTCCGCCGCTGCCGCTCCCGCTGCTCTTACTGCTCTGGCTGCTGCCGCCTCCTCCGCCGGAGTTCTTGCCGCCCTTCTTGGAGGCATCCGGGGTGTTGGCGATCGCGGCCGCGCGGGACTTACTCATGCCCTTCTTCCGCAACCCCTCGTACTGCTTGTCGTCCTTCACGCTGGAACCGTGATCCTTCGCCATGACACTCCTCCTGGCGCCGATTACGTGATCGTGGCTCGGTTACCCGAAACCCGCAGACCACACACCCCGCGTCCTCGTGATCGCGCATCGTCTTCCGGTTGGCTTACACCGGTTTGATTGCCAGCGAAATGGTCTGTCACCCGATAGGGTGGCGCGCGGTGCTTCGACTGTTCGGATCAGCGCTGGGCGTCGCGACGTGCTGCCTGCTGACGTGGGCCGGGTCGGCGGCGGCCCTTTCCTACGACGGGACGGTATCGGCCGAGTATTCCGGGACGATCGATCAGTCCTTCGTCTTGAACCCGAGCCAGCCGGCGGTCCGGCAGGGATCGCTGCATTTCACGTTTGACGAGAAGATCACGGCGGCGTTGTACGGGCGAGCGCAGAACAATCAGACCGTGAAGGTGGTGAGGCGATCGTTGACCATCTCGGGCATATCGAGGAACACCTACGCGCCTCCCAATACGGGCCTGACGTGCACGGGGGCCCTGTCGGCCCGCCCCGGCGCGCCGAGTCCGTTTCAGATCTTCTACGGGACCGGCAATCTTTCGGCGGTCGGGATCTCGGCGATCGTTCCGGATCAGGGGTACTACGTCCGGTCCTCGGCGCCACCAACGTCGGATTGCGGCGCGATGAACCAGGCGGGCTTTCCGGGATTCACCTCGCCGCTGTCGGTGATCGCGGCCGAGGAGGCGGCCAGCCCCGCCAGCGCCACGGTTGTGTTGCCGTCGAACAACTACACCAAGTCCTACAGCGCGAACGGCTCCGACCCTTCCGGCTCCTCTCCAACCGTCACTGAGAGCTTCCACAGCAAGTTGGATGTGAGCACAAGCGGCAACACGAGCGGACCAGGCCCACCAAAGCGGACGCCCGCGCAGATCCAGGCCAAGGGCAACGCTCTCCAGGCGCTCCAGCAGTCCGCCCCGGCGTCGCTGTATCCGTGCTTCTCGACGGGAGCTGGAGTGAATCTGCTCGCCGCCGGGTTACCGGGCCTGATCGCCGGCGGGACCTTGATCGCGATCGGCGGCCCGCTGTGCGCTGCCTACTACTCGATGTTCCAGTCCGAGGTGCAGACGATCAATGACCCGCCCCGGTCGGATTACGGCGTGCTGATCCGCTCACCGCGAGCGCGGACGGCAGTCGCGCCGACCGTCTCTTGCCGCGGGCTGCGGGGCACCGCGGCGCGAGCTTGCACCCGGGCCCGCTCCGCCGCCCAGAAGCTGCTGTCCCGGACCCAAGCGACCGCTCAGCTCGCCAAGGCGATCGAGGTCACGATCAGTCGCGAGACCGGCGCCCAGCGCGCGCACAGGACCACTGCCGCGGCCGCTCAAAATCGCAAGCTTGCCGCCCTGGACAAGTCGTTCATGCGCGCTCGAGGGCTCGAGCGGGCGGCGGGCTCCGCGCTGGCGAAGATCCTTCGCGCCTACGGCGTCTCCATTCGCATGAGCACGGGTCAGGTTCAAACGGCTCAGGGCGTACTGCTCATCGGTCTCAGTCGGCACAAGGTGAGTGCAGCGAACACGGCGATCGTCAAGCGCGCGCTCAAGGGCCGCGCGCTGAACGTCCTGAACACGCTCGGACATTAGGCGCGCCCGCGTCGGCGCACCGCCCGACCGGACGAACCGGTCTACTGAGCTTTGCGTTGACCCATGCGCCGGCGCTGTAGGCCGACCACATACTTGGGGTCGGCGGCCGACGCAAACCCGGCCCGGAATACGGACCAGCGCAGGCAGACGGAGCCGGCCAGGATCAGCACGCCGCCTCCGATCGCCGCTGACCGGCGGCGGGCGCCGGGCCCGGCAAGGGTCAGCGCTCCGGCGGCGGTCAGGGCCTTGGCCGCTCGGGCGTAGCGACCGGCGTCCCCCTGGTGGTAGGGCTCGCCGAGCTCACCCAGGCGATGCTCCATGGTGTAGGTGGCGGCCTGCTCGAGCGTCGCGCCGAGTAGGGCCAGCCGACGGGCCGGCCCGGCGTCACCGAGCGGGGCCAGGACGGCGCCGGCCGCGCCGGCGCTGGCCACCGCCGAGCCCACGAACACGAATGGAAGCTCTCCCGCCGCCTCGTGCCATACCGGTACGGCCGTGTCGGCCAGCAGAATCGCGGTGTAGGACGCCAGCCCGTGACCGAGCAGGGCCGAGCCGGCCTTGCCCACCCGGCCGAGGCGCGGAAACCATCCGAACAGCTCCTCGGCCGCGGCCACGCCGGTGGCGGTGCCGAAGCCGCTGAGCACCCAGGAACCCATGCTCATGGGCGAGGTGACCTTGAACAAGCGCAGCATGTTCAGAAATCGCTTGGGTCGCCCGAGGTCCTTGATCAGCAACACGGGGCTGATCCCGGCCCCGAGCAGCGCGACCAGCCAGGCGCGCCGGGCCAGGCGCCGGTTGCCCCGCGCCTCGGCGAGCCAGGCCAGGGGTGCGGACGCGCCGGCCAGGCCGCCGACGAACAGATACCAGGCGATCTCTCCACTCCAGACGGGTTCCTTGATGATCGGCTGACCGTAATAGGACTGGGGCTCGGCCCGAGGCACCATCGACCGCTCGCGACTCATCCGCGACCGCCCACGAACGAGCCCAGCAGGCCCAACCCCATGACGCCGATCGCCAGCGCCGTGGCCTTGAGCATCCGCGGAAGGTCCCGGGTCGTGCTGGTCGGATCGGGCGGCAGACCGTAGCTCTCGGGCTCGTCGAGCAACAGGAAGAACGCGCCGAAGCCACCCACGCCATCGTCGGGACTCTCGCCGTAGAGACGCGCCTCTCCGACTCCGTCGGCCTGCAGCTTGCCGACCCGCTGGGCGGCGCGATCGCGGAGCTCCTCCAGCGGGCCGAACTGGATCGAGTCGGTGGGGCAGGCCTTGGCGCAGGCCGGCTCCATGTCGTCCTTGAGCCGGTCATAGCAGAGGGTGCACTTCCAAACCCGACCGTCCTCCTTGCGCTGATCTAGTACGCCGAACGGACAGGCGGGCACGCAATACCCGCAGCCGTTGCACACGTCCGGCTGAACCACCACGGTGCCGAACTCGGTCCGGAAGAGCGCACCGGTGGGGCACACTTCCAGGCAGGCGGCGCTGGTGCAGTGCTTGCACACGTCGGAGCTCATCAGCCATCGCAGACCATCGCCGTCGCGCTCTCCGGCGATGCCGTTCTCCTCGGCGATCTGCATGCGAGCGGCGGCGTCGACGAATGACTCGCTGGCGCTTTCGACGGTGAGCGGCTTACGTTGCTCGATGAACGCCACGTGCCGCCAGGTGTCGGCACCGAGGTGACCGGTGTTGTCATAGGAGCGCCCCGTGAAGTTCAGGCCGTCCTCGGGCACCTCGTTCCACTCCTTGCAGGCCACCTCACACGCCTTGCAACCGATGCACACCGAGGTATCGGTGAAGAACCCCATCCGCGGCCGCGCGTCCTTCCCGTAAGTTGCCGGCCACGCGGTGGTGTCGAGTTTATAGGGGGTCACGACCCAGCCCGCTTTCGGTAGCCGGCCACGAATTCGCTCAGCGCGGAGCCCCGCGGGCGCCGGCCGGGCACGATGTCGCAGGTGGCCTCCTTGAACTCGGAGATGTGAACGTTTGAGTCGAGCACCACCGAGGTTAGGTCGTTGGCCGAGTCGCCTCTCGAGTAGCCGGACGTGCCCCAGTGATACGGCAGCCCGATCTGATGGATCGTTCGGTCGCCGATCTTCAGCGGGGCGATCCGTTCGGTGACCAGAACCCGCGCCTCGACGGCGCTGCGCGAGGTGACGATGGTGGCCCAACCGCCGTGCGCGAGGTTGCGCTCGGCGGCGAGCTCCGGGCTGACCTCGCAGAAGAACTCGGGCTGAAGCTCGGCGAGGTAGGGCAGCGTCCGCGACATGCCTCCCGCCGTGTGGTGCTCGGTCAGCCGGTAGGTGGTGAACACGAAGGGAAACACCTCGGCCCCCGGCTCACCGGCGGAGGGGTTGTAGCGGTTCCCCGCCCGTGAGAACCGCTGGCGCGTCGGATTGGCCTGCTGGGCATAAAGCGGATTGCCGACCGGCGACTCGTGCGGCTCGTAGTGCGCCGGGAACGGCCCATCGGTCAGACCGCTCGATGCGAACAGCCAGCCTCGTCCGTCCGCCTGCATCACAAACGGCTTGTCGCCACGCAGGGCATCCTCGGCCTCGGCATCATCGTCGGGCACGTAGTCGGGCGCCATCGTCGCCTTGAAGTCGGGAACGTCCTCGCCCGTCCACTTCTGCTGCTCAGAGTCCCACCAGACGTAACGCTTGCGCTCAGACCACGGCTTACCGTCGGGATCGGCCGAGGCTCGGTTGTAGAGGATGCGCCGGTTCATCGGCCAGGCCCATCCCCACTCGGGGGCGACCCACGTCTGCTCGGCCCCGGGCTTGCGCCGATCGGCCTGGTTGACCTCGTCGGCGTAGGAACCGCAGTAGATCCAGCAGCCGGAGCTCGTCGACCCGTCCGCTCTGAGCGCCGTGTATCCGTCCAGCGCCTCGTTCTTGCTTAGGTCGACGCCGGAGATCTCGCGTAGAACCGCATCGGCCTTCGGGTCTTCATGTTCCCCCTCGGTCGGGTAGTCCCAGGTCAGGTCGAGGATCGCCCGGTGCCGGGCGTCGGCGGATCCGGCCAGCTTCTCCCGCACCCGGCGCCCGAGATGGAACATGAACCACAGCTCCGACCGGCAGTCCTGTGGCGGTTCGATCGCCTTTCGATGCCACTGCAAGAGCCGCTGGGTGTTGGTGAACGAGCCGTCCTTCTCGGTGTGGGCGGCGGCCGGCAGGAAGAACACCTCGGTGCCGATGGCCTCGGTCTTGAGCTCCCCGCTCTCGATCTCCGGCGAGTTGTGCCAGAACTCCGCGGTTTCGATCATCGCCAGGTCCCGCACCACCATCCAGTCGACATTGGCCATGGCCAGCCGCTGGAGCTTGCCGTTGGCCGACCCGACGGCCGGATTCTCGCCCATGACAAAGAACCCGCGGAGCTTGCCGTCGAGCATGTCCAGCATCGACCGATAGGTCGAGTGATCGCCGGTGATCCGAGGCAGGTGATCGAAGCAGAAGTCGTTCTCGACGGTCGCCGCGTTTCCCCACCAGGCCTTCAGCAGCGACACCGTGTACTCCCGGGTGTGGCCCCAGAACCCGGCGCTCGGCGCGTTCTCCTCGACATACTGATCGAGATCGCGATTATCGGGATGAGGCATCGGCAGATAGCCGGGCAGAATGTTGTAGAGGGTGGGGATGTCGGTGGACCCTTGGATGCTCGCGTGCCCTCGCAAGGCCAGGATCCCACCGCCGGGACGACCGATGTTGCCCAGCAGCAA
The DNA here is from genome assembly GCA_963808605.1 of uncultured Solirubrobacterales bacterium. Lineage (GTDB taxonomy): Bacteria > Actinomycetota > Thermoleophilia > Solirubrobacterales > Solirubrobacteraceae > Palsa-465. The sequence goes on along the minus strand of CAWEGQ010000004.1, from coordinate 621,374 downwards.
CTGCAGGATCGATGCCGTGCGGATGTACTGCACCCCGACCGTGTGCTGAGTCCAGCCGACCGAGTAGACGAACGCCGTGGTGCGCTCCCGGCCGGAATTCGCGCACACCGACTCGGCGACGTCGATGAACACATCCTCCGGAATCCCGCAGATCCGCTGCACCATTTCCGGCGTGTAACGGCTGTAGTGCCGTTTGAGCAGCTGAAAGACGCAACGGGGATCCTGGAGGGAGGGATCACGCTCCGGCGGCTCGCCATGTTCCAGAATGCCGCCCCCATGGGCACCGTGGGACTGCTCGCCGGATGTGCTCGATTCACCACCGCCCTGCTCGCGCTGACCCGCGGCGGCCGAGGGATCAGCCTCCCTGTAGGCCCAGCTGCTGGTGTCATAGCTGCCGGACTCGGGATTCCAGCCCGAGAACAGGCCGTCTAGATCCTCGGTGTCGGCAAAATCGTCGCTGACCAGCACATCGGCGTTGGTGTACCGCTCGACGTATTCGCGAAACTCGCGGCCGTTGGCCAGGACGTAGTTGATCAGGCCGCCCAGGAACGCGATGTCGCTCCCGCCCCGCAACGGCACGTGCAGGTCGGCCATGGCACTGGTCCGGGTGAACCGGGGATCGACATGAATGACCTTGGCGCCGCGCTGCTTGGCCTCCATCACCCATTGGAAGCCGACCGGGTGGCATTCGGCCATGTTCGATCCCTCGATGACGATGCAGTCAGCGTTCTGGAGATCCTGCTGGAACCCGGTGGCGCCGCCGCGCCCGAACGAGGTTCCCAGACCGGGAACCGTGGAGGAATGTCATATCCGAGCCTGGTTCTCGATCTGCACCGCCCCCATCGCCGAGAAGAACTTCTTGATCAGGTAGTTCTCCTCGTTGTCCAGGGTCGCACCGCCCAAATGCGCGAAACCCATCGTGCGATTCAGCCGCCGGCCCTGCTCGTCCTCGGCTTCCCAGCCCGCGTCCCGAGCCGCGATAACCCGGTCGGCGATCATGTCCATCGCCCGCTCAAGGGGCAGCTCCTGCCACTCCGTCCCGTGCGGGGGGCGATACTTGACCCTCAGCTCGCGGCTCGAGCTGGTCACCAGCTGCTTCGACGCGGAGCCCTTCGGGCAGAGGCGCCCGCGCGAGATCGGCGAATCGGGATCGCCCTCGATCTGGGTGACCCGGCCGTCCCGGACATAGACATCCTGGCCGCACCCCACGGCGCAGAAGGGACAGATCGACTTGACCACCTTGTCCGCGCTTTCGGTCCGCGCACGTAAACCGGCGGAACGCCGTGACTGGGCGGCCTTGCCCAGACCGAGGCGGTCGCGCGTGACCTGCTTGATCAAGGGCAGGGGGGCGGTCGGCTTCAAGCGATTCCTGTCTTTTCGGTGACTCGGTGCGCCGCTACCCAATCGGCCTCTCGCCTAACCGTCACTGTGGGCCCTCAGGTCCGACGCCGAGAAGGTTCGCGGCCGCTCCTAAGCTCAAAAGCTCAGGAGACGGCCGCGGACCGGTGTCCTAATGTTTGTCGTGCGGAAGCGAAAGCTCGTCGTCGCCTTCCAGCGCTTGCTGCTGCTGGTCTTCCGGCTGGTTGGATTCGAGCTTGTTGCCATCTCCGGACACGTCTTCCTTGCGCCCTTCCTTGTAGGCGTGCAGCGAGGTGTCCGGAGTCGTGCCGCTGTCGGCCTGCGTGTTGCCGTCCTGATCAGGCATGGCCCGTCCTCCCTATCGATGGTTGATTCCGGGCTACCCCGGTCTGGATCGTCCAAACGGCGGCGACGTGGCCGCCGTCGGGCGGGGTACCGGCTTACTGGCGGCGGCCGAGGCCGGTCAGGAATTCGCGCGCGCGGGCAGGACCGCTGCTGCGGCGGGCCAGCGGCGGAGTCTGATCGTCCGCTCCGTCCCGCATCCCGACCATCAGCTCCTGGATTGCCTCGGTGGCGGACTGCCGGGGCTCCCAGCCCAGCTCCTGTCGGGCGCGGTCAGTACTCATCAGGGGCACCGATAGCGCCATATCGAGCCAACCCGGCTCAACCGGGTGCAGGCGCAGCGTGAAGCTCACCGCCGCTGCCCTGCGCACCAGCGAAGCCGGAACCTTTCTCGGCGGCGCGTTCAATAACCTGATGAGCTCCGCGGTCCCGATCGCTGGCTCGGCGGCGATGTTGAACGCCCCAGAAGCATCGCTGAACACGGCTCGTCGGTAGGCGTCGCCGACGTCGCTGGAGTGGACTGCTTGGAACCGCAGACCGGGAATATCGGGCGTGAACGGAACCAGCCGCGAGCGCAGCATGGCGCGGGGGAGGAGTGGACCTACGAACAGCCGACGGATCTCCGTGGCCGCGTCACGCTTGAAGATCAACCCGGGCCGTAGGCGAACCACCCGGAGGCGCGGATGCTCTCGCTCCAACCGGTCCAGGTCGCGCTCAACGGCAGCCTTGTGACGTGAGTAGAACGAGCTGGCGATGCCGTCCGTCGGCCAGGATTCATCGACGTATCGATCCTTCGGCCCCGGGGAGTAGGCGCCGACTGAGGAGGCATACACCAGCGCCGGCACCTTCGCGGCCACAACGCTTTCGAACACGCGTTGACTGCCGAGGAGATTGACCCGGCTGGTGACCGACTCGTCCCGGCCCGGCTGAATCAGCCAGGCCAGGTGTACTACGGCGTCGGCACCGCGGAAGATCGGGACCAGGTCGGACTCGACGACATCGGCGGCTACGAACTCCGTGCCGGTCAGTTCCCGTTCCGGCGCCCGCCGCGCGACCGAGACGATGTCGTCGACCCCGCCATCGCCGGCCAGGGCCCGAACCACCGAGGTCCCGACATTCCCGGTGGCTCCTGTCACGACGACTCGCATAGCTCAGCCGTTGCTACCCCACGGCGGGACTGGCACAAACCCTTGGCCGGCTACGAATAATCAGCTCGAGATCGTCTATCAGCCCCCGACCTTGACCTGCTTGCCTGGTCGATTTGAGAGACGGGCCCCGGTCCAAGCTTGACTGGCGCGATACCTACCGGCCCCCAGACCTCTAACCGACGGCCTCCGGGGCGGCCTGCGTGGCGTTGATGAGCTCGTGAAGGCGAGCCAGCGTCGAGCGCAAGATCCGCGATACCTGCATCTGCGATACCCCGACCTGAGCGCCAATCTCAGACTGGGTGAGATCATCGTTGAACCGAAGGCGCAAGACCTGTAGCTCGCGCTCGGACAAGTCACGCGCGACTGACTCGATGCTGGCCCAAGCCTCGGCCAGCTCGAGCCGCTCGTCGTTGGCGCCGAGCGAGTCAACCAGTGACCAGTCCTCGTCATCATCGCGCCGGGAAGGAGCATCGAGTGACGCGGCGTGATGGGCGGCTGCGGCCTCGAGCGCATCCAGAGTCTCCGACACGTCCCATTCGAGGTATTGCGCGAGCTCTCGCACGCTCGGGGTATGCCCCGTCTCGGCGCTTAGCTTCCGCGATGTCTTCTCAGCCAGCATCCCCTTCTCTTGAGCCCTTCTTGGAACATGCACGGCCCAGCCTGTATCGCGGAAGTAGCGTCTGAGCTCGCCGAGTATGGTCGGCACGGCGAAGGAAGCGAACGCGATTCCCCGGCTCGTATCGAAGCGGTCAATTGCCTTGACCAGACCCAAGCTGGCCACCTGGACCAGGTCATCGATTGGCTCGTTTGCCCCGATATAGCGCCGCGCAAGATTACGGGCGAGAGGGAGGAACGTCTCGATCAACTGCTCGCGCGCACGGGCGTCCCCGTCCTGCTGCCAGCGTTCAAACAGCGGCCTGACCAGCGCTTGAGCCGACCGCTCTTGGCGCATTGCACTCATAGTGTCTCCTTCGAGGATTTGACAGCCGCGGCGTCCTCGTCGTACCAGTGACACGTGAGTCCGACCCGTCGAATGCGAGAAGGCCTCCAGCAGAGGGACTTCCAGGTCGAATGCTTCCCGGAAATCCGAGGTACCTAACTCCGTCGCAGCGGTCACGGCGCGGTTGGCCGTAGGACGTCCGAGCGACGGCACAAGGAGGCAGGTTGGCGGCAGGGGACCCCTGCCGCTGAACCGCCGCATCTCGAGCAGAGCGTCCGGCTTGCCGGCCCCGTCCCTGGGCTGGCTGTCTGAGCTAGTGTGCCGTGGATGGCAGTAACGAAGTGACCGAGGGAAGCTCCCCAGATGCCCTGTCCTTGCAGGCGCGTGTCTCACACGCCGTTGTGCGCACGATGAAGGACCTCTACGGGCGCGGCCCGACCCACGCCAAGACGTACTTTTGCGATGAATACATATTCTGCGTGATGAGTGGCGGAATGACCCGGGATGAGGAAACGATGGTCCGCGGAGGAGAGCACGAAGCCGTGCGCGCGTATCGCCTCCGCTTCGAAGCAGTGATTGCGCCGGAGCTCATCCGCCGCGTCGAGGACGTGCTCGAGCGCAAGATTGTCAGCTACCACAGCCAAATCTTGTTCGACCCGGACCGGCTGATAGAAATCTTCGTCCTCGATCCAGATACGGAGTGGGACGAGGGGCTCCACCCAACAGATACAAATGACCTCGGGTCCACGCGGCGCGGCCCGACCGCCGAATCGAACGCGGACTCGTCGCCTCAAGCATGACGCGCCGCCTGGGGGCGCGGGACTCGAGTGGGTCCCGCTTGTGAGCACATACGGACCGGTCTGGAAGCCGGTCCCAGTCCGGCCCGGCGTCAGCCTGTCACGGTGATCCTGCTCACGCCAGCGCGGTCGCAGTGGCGCGTAACTGAACGCCGAACTCGAGCGCCGATGCCAGATCCACGCCGGACAGCCACCCGACCAAGAGCCCTACCTCCCATCGACGAAGGTAGCTCGCCGGGATGGTGGGTAGGCGATCCTGAATCTCGGGTACCAGTCACCGCGATGGCCCCTGATAGGGATCTGATGGCGGTTGACTTGCCGTGCGATCCGCGCGCGCCGGCGATCGTCAGAGATACGTTGGCGGAAGCACACGACGGCAGTTGGCCGCTGCAGGACGGGCTGCTGGTGGCGAGCGAGTTGGTCAGCAACGCGGTACGCCACTCGGGCTGTACGGCCTCACATCGCCTTCGGGTCACGGCCGGTCTGCGCAACGGTCGACTGATGATCTCGGTGCTCGATCCTGGCTTATCCGGCGGGTCGGCTCGACCCGCACTTCGCGAAGACTCTGAGCCGGGAGGCTGGGGCCTGCGGATCATCGAACAGCTCTCCGAACGGTGGGGCTCAGAGCGTCCCGATGGCTACCGGGTCTGGGCCGAGCTGCCCGCCCTCACCTAGCAATCATCTTGTGTGAGATCTCGTCACAATCTGTAGCGCGAGGCCCCGATTGACGTCGTCCCCGTGCTAGATTCAGCGTGCATCGCCTCCGCTGAGACGTCACGGATCAGGCAGAGGTTCAACTCACCAGGAAGGGACCTCGAACGACGCTAAGGGCGTTCGCTGGACCACCGACCGGCCACCAGAATTCTTAGAAGCGATGAGTTGATGCAGACGTCGAACGCTCCGAGCTCAAGCATCGAGGATCGCGCCGCGACTGACGCTTCACACCCCGCAGCCCAGTCAGATCGGTTGAAGATCCAGCTGACCGACGATCCCCAAGGCATCGTGGTCGAGCTCACCGGAGAGCTGGACATCGCGACCGCCCCAGAGCTCAGCCGGCGGCTAAACGAAATCGACCCGACGAAGCTCCAGCGTCTGCTGATCGATCTTCGCGCCGTCAAGTTCATGGACAGCACGGGCCTCGCGGCGATCGTGCGCGCACAGCAATACGCCAACTCTAATGGTCACAACCTCGCACTGCGGCGCGGCCCATCTCAAGTGCAGCGACTCTTCGAGCTGACGGGACTACGCGACCGCGTGACCTTCGAGGACTGACTACCAACCGGCGCGCCGCTTCCGAGCGCTCACTCGCTCGAGGGGGACTTGGCTGAGCCCGAGCGATGTGCGGCGGCGCTGGTTTGTCGTCGGGGGCGACGGAGGTCGACGCCCGCCCGCTCGGCCACCAACCGAGCCCCGAGCAGCTCGCCATTGACATCGCCGTAGCGCGCCAGAGCGCGCTCGTGGACATCGGAAACGAGCGCTGCGAATTCGAGCGGCACGTCAAGGCGCTCACCGAGCCTGAGCACCGTCGTGAGCTGCTGGCAACACGCCGCCAGCGAGAACGACGCGAGGTCATCGCCGTCGAGCAGCGCGCCGGCATCGACGGCCATGAAGCGACTCGCGGCGGCGCTCTGGGCGACGGCGTCGCGCAGGATGTCGAGATCGAGTCCGGCTCGCTGAGCCAGCGTCAACGCCTCGGCGTTGAGCACGGCTTGACCGAACCACAACAGGTTCGTGACCAATTTGACCAGATAGCCGCTCCCGTGGGGACCGACTGGCACGATGCGGTCAGCCAGCGAATTCAAAACATGGCGCACGGTGCTTACGTCGGCCGGCCGGCCGCCGACGAAGGCCAGGAGGCGACCCGTCCTGGCCTCGCCGGGCCCACCGGCCACCGGCGAGTCGACCAGGTGAACTCCCTTCGGCAGAGCGCTTGCCGCCAGATGTTCGGCCAGCCGCGGAGACCCCGTGCTCATGTCTATCCACACCGCGTCCGGTGCCAGCACCGAGAGAAGGTCATCCGCCAGGCCGGAGACAGCTTCGGGTTCCCGAAGCATGGTGATCAGCACCTCGGAGGCTGCGGCAGCACCTGAGGCAGTCGCTTCCCAGGCCGCGCCGGTCCTAAGCACCTCGTCACGCAGGCTCGGGCGAACATCAGAGGCGTGCACCGAGTAACCGCACTCCACCAGCCGCGCGCACATCGGCATGCCCATACGTCCCAAGCCCACCAACCCGATGTTGATTATGCGACCGCGTCCTCTGGTGGCGGATCGGCGGCCGGTTCCGGCTGGTGCTGCTGGTCCCCTGGCACTTGGTCAGGCACTTCCCACGACCGCGGGCGGTCCTTGAGATTGCGCTGCTCGAGTGGACGGACCGCCGGGCCTTCGAGTACCGCACCGTCGATGTCAAACCGCGACCCGTGACACGGACAATCCCAGCTGCGCTGCAGGCGCAGCGCGGTCGTGACCCCCGCGATACCTCCGCCGATGACGACGACATCAGCCGTGACGTCAGTGGAAAGCGGCTCGTGATCACTGGGCGGAGCGTCGACCAGCCACAGCGACGATTCAGCCGAGGTGGTGGCGGACATCCGGCGCTTTAGCTGTGCGTCGCAACTCGGCAAGAACCCGGTCCAGCCTCTCCGCCGCGCTCAGGGATGCTCGCGTCATCGACCGTCGACCCCGCACACGCAGACCGTCCGTTCGGCGTGCGAGCCGCCGGTATTCGTCAACTGTCCTGTCGGTGGAATTCAGATAGGACAATGTCGTATCTGAGACTATCCACAATCTGCCGTGGCCAAACCCAGCTGCCCACGCAAGCGCGGGACGACGACGGAAAAGTGGCGCGTTCGCGAGCTCAGTCAGTCGGAATAGATCGACTCGAGGTCGGGATCATGACAAGTTCCCTGTCGTCCTTCGATACAGGCACCGAACTGGTGTGTCAACGGTCTTTCTCCGGGTAGCAGAGATCAGCGCTGCACTTTCGTCGTAGGAGGATCGATGTCCGCGAGCAATTTTGATACCCGGGTGAACCGCCGAGCGGCAATCGGCTTGGGCGGCGGCCTCGTGGCCGGCGGTCTCCTGGCCGGCGTTGGATCCGCGCGCGCTGCACCACGCGGCAGGCCTCGGGAGCAGCATGGGCAGCTTCCGGTCGATCAGATCCAGGAGGTGCTCCAAGCTCGAGGCACGGTGTCCAGTGGCGTGCTCAGTGTTGATATCTCCCGCGACGACATCGGCGAGGTTCGCGGCCCGCTCGGCGTCACCTTTACGCCCGCCTTCCAAATCGACGGGACGCTGACCTTCCAGCCGCTTGGAGACGGGCAAGCATTCTTTAACGGAGATCTGCCGCTCAAGCCGCAGGAGGCGAACCCCTTCATTGACGCGCTTCTCGACAACGGACTGGTCTTCCAGGCGTTCCACCAGCACTACATCGAAATGGATCCACCGGTCTGGTACATCCATTGGCGGGGCGTCGGGGACGCGGTAGAGCTCGCGCGGAGGGTACATAGCGCGATAGCGACGACGGGAACGCCTTTGCCTCAGGCGCCGCCGGCCACTCCGCATACTCCGCTGGATCCGCAGCGACTGGAGCGGATACTGCACGGAAGCGCCCAAGTCGGCGAGCAGGGCGTCATCACCGTGACGGTGCCTCGGGCAGACCGCATCGTGATCGACGGGGTCGTTGTGTCGCCGGATGCGAATATCTCCTCAAACGTGGAATTCAAGCCCGTTGGGATCTCAGGAGATGCCTGGGTGGGCCCGGATTTCTCCATGGCCGGCACCGAGATCGCCGGGGTGATCAAGACGATGCGGGCGCAGGATTGGTTCGTGGGCTGCCTGTACAACCAAGAGACATCGGAGGAGCCGCAACTCTACTTTTCACACATGTTGAAACGGGGCAACGCCTACGCGCTGGCCCAGCAGGTACGTGCCGGGCTGGCCCTCACCAAGGTCGACTAACCGCTCGAGTCCGGGACCAGCGAGAACCCGGATGGCGACGACCGACGGTTATGAGGATTTCGGGATCACGCTGATCGAGCCCTCTTTTTCGAGGATCGCCCAGCGGATATCGGCGAGTGAGCCGACTTGCTGGCGCCGCGCTTCTTCTTCGAGGTCGCCTCGGGTCAATCGTTCGCGACGCAGGTTGCGTTCGATGATTCGCCCGTCCTGGACCAGGACGATCGGCTCGCCCTCGGTGGCGAGCCGTAGCCTTCGGGAGCGAAACGAAGCCCAGCTGACCGCGACCGATAGCAGCGTGACAGTTGAGATTACGGTCAGCGTGCCGGTGACGGATTGGTCGCTTTGGGTGATTCCCTGCTGCACGAGGTCGCCGAGTACGACGAGCAGGATCACGTCGAAGGGTTCGAGCGAGTTGAGTTCGCGTCGTCCCGCGATCCGGGTGACGAGGAAGATGAAGAAGAAGACGACGGTGGCGCGGACGACGAGATCCATGGTTCAGGGAAAGATGGTCATCGATCGGTGGACAGCGACGATCGGGGTTGAGCCGTCTTCGAGCTCGACGTTTTCGCGTCGGTTGCCGACGTTGGTGGGGTTGACCTGGAAGTAGATCCAGACGATCAGGTGATGGCCGGCGGGCAGCTTGTTGTAGGAGAGGACGACGCTGCCGTTCTGCGTGCTCTCGTTGCTGGGGTTGGGCTCGATCGAGTTGACGCTCATCGATTCCCACCATCCCGGGTCGAACACGAGCTGGGGTGCGGCCATGTCGGCGTGCGCCGTCACTTGAGCGCGGACCTGAAAGATCAGTCCGCTGCGCAGACGTGCCGGCGCGGTGACTTGAAGGTCGGCCGCGGCGGCATGAGCCGAGCTGGTCGTGGGACGCTGCCCGAAAACATTCAGCAGCGCCAGCGCGGGCAGCACCGCGATCAGGCCGAGCAGCGCGCGGCGGTACCAGGCGTGGCCAATGCGCCCCTGCAGGTCCCGATTGCGCTCGAGCGTCAGCCCATCCGGGAGATGGTTCGCCATCCCGGCCGTATTCGGGAGTGGGCTGCTTGCTCCTGCTGGGCCGGGCTGGGTCTGAGGGACGAAGCTCGGCGCATCCGGGCGTCGTTGCGGTTGGCCCTTCCTTTCGCCGGGTAGCGAATCCGCCTCGTCATTTACGAAAGGAGTCACAGATGCGGGCAGTCGCCTGGCACGGAAACCATGATGTTCGAGTCGATCACGTTCCCGATCCCACCATCGAGCACCCCACCGACGCGATCATCAAGGTCACCTCGTCGGGCATCTGCGGGTCCGACCTCCACCTCTACGAGGTACTCGGCCCCTTCATCGACCCCGGCGACATCCTCGGCCACGAGCCGATGGGGATCGTCGAGGAGGTCGGCGCCGAGATCACCAACATCAAGGCGGGCGACCGGGTGGTGATTCCTTTCAACATCTCCTGCGGCCACTGCTACATGTGCGACAAGGGCCTGATGTCCCAATGCGAGACCACGCAGGTCCACGAGTACGGCACCGGAGCCTCGCTGCTCGGATACACGAAGCTGTACGGGCAGGTGCCGGGCGGGCAGGCGGAGTTTCTGCGAGTGCCGCAGGCGCAATTCGGCCCAATCAAGGTCCCCGAGGGGCCGCCGGACGACCGCTTTGTCTACCTCTCCGATGTTCTCCCCACGGCGTGGCAAGCCGTGGAGTACGCCAACGTCCCGGACGGCGGTAGCGTGCTGGTGCTCGGACTGGGGCCGATCGGCGAGATGGCCTGCCGGATCGCCCAGCACCGCGGCGCCGGGCACGTGATGGCGATCGACCTGGTTCCCGAGCGCCTGGATCGAGCCCGCTCGCACGGCGTCGACGCGATCCATCTCGAGGAACACGACGATATTCCGGAGCTGGTCCGTGAGAAGACCGGAGGGCGCGGACCCGAATCGGTGATCGATGCGGTCGGGATGGAGGCCCACGGCGCGCCGATCGGAAAGCTCGCGCACCGGCTGGCCGGTCTGCTGCCCGACGCCGCCGCCCAGAAGCTGATCGAGACCGCCGGCATCGATCGGCTCAGCGCGCTACATCTGGCTATCGAACTGGTCCAGCGCGGGGGAACGGTGTCGCTCTCGGGCGTATACGGCGGCGCGGCGAGTCCGATGCCGCTGATCCAGATGTTCGACAAGCAGATCAACCTGCGGATGGGACAGGCCAACGTCAAGCGCTGGATCGACGACCTGATGCCGCTGCTGGCCGGAGACGAAGACCCGCTCGGAGTGGACGGCTTCGCGACTCATCATGTCCCGCTCGACGAGGCGCCGCACGCCTACGAGATCTTCCAGAAGAAGCAGGACGGCGCGTTCAAGGTTCTGCTGAAGCCCTGATCGCGCCGCCAAGCAACCCCCGGCCAGTCGACGGGAGGGGCTTCCTCCGATGGTTGACACGGCACGGTCGCTCAGAGGCCTTGCGGGGTCGTTGCATCCGGGTTGCCGTGTCGTTGCCGCGACGCGCCCGGTCGCTGACCGCAGCGCTGCCCGTCTTCCGGCCGGCCTGCGAGACTCCGGTCGCGTGGAGCCACTGCTCGAGCGCGAGGAGGCTATGGCCGCGCTGGATGCGCTTCTCGCGGACGTCGCGTCGAACATGCGGGGTCGACTGCTGCTGGTGGGCGGTGAGGCGGGCGTCGGCAAGACGGCGCTTCTGCGTGCGTTCTCGGACGGGCTGCCTCCCCGGGTGCGGGTTCTGTGGGGGGCATGTGCGCCATTGCGTACGCCCCGGCCGTTCGGGCCGTTGATCGATGTGGCGGAGGCGGTCGGAGGCGAGCTTGGGGAGTTGGTCGCGGGCGCCCCGCGTCCCTACGAGGTGGCAGTCGCGTTGCTCGCTGAGCTTGACGGCCGCTCGCCGACCGTGCTCGTGCTCGAGGACGCGCACTGGGCGGATGAGGCCACACTCGATGTGCTGAGCATGCTGGCAGGCAAGGTCGAGTCTGTACCCGCGCTCGTGCTGGCAAGCTATCGGGCCGAGGAGCTCGACCGTTCTGAGCAGCTTCGATTCGTGCTCGGTGAGCTGGTGCGCCGGCCCGGGCGGCTGAGGCTCGAGCCGTTCTCGATCGCCACAGTCAGCGAGCTGGCGGATGGTCACGGCCTCGACGGTCAGGAGCTGTACCGGCGTACAGGCGGTAATCCATTCTTTGTAACCGAAGTGCTCGCGACCGGCGGCGCGAGGATCCCCGAGACGGTCCGCGACGCGGTGCTGGCGCGCGCGGGCCGCCTGGACAGCCCAGCGCGACGATTGCTGGATGCGATCGCGGTCGTACCCGATCAGGTCGATCTGTGGTTGCTGGAGATCCTCGCCGGCGAGCTGGTCGATCGCCTGCAGGACTGTCTGGAGTCGGGGATCGTGACCGCCGCCGGGACGCAGGTCGCTTTCCGGCATGAGCTCGCCAGGCTGGCGATCGAGGAAGCCACCCCGCCAGATCGCCGGCTTGCGCTGCATCGGTGCGCGCTTGCCGCGCTCGCCGCTCGAGACACCGATGCGCCGGACGTCGCTCGGCTCGCGGAGCATGCCGAGGCCGCCGACGACGGCCCCGCCGTGCTCCAGTGGGCACCTCGCGCAGCTGAGCTAGCCAGGGCGTCCGGGGCGCACCGCGAGGCCGCGGCCCAGTACGCGCGAGCGCTCAGGTTCGCGGACGGACAGCCGCCACAGCTGCGCGCTGAGCTCTTGGCTGGTAACGCGCAGGAGTGCTATCTGACCTCGCGGATCGACGAGGCGATCGCCGCCCAGCTTGAAGCGCTCAAATGTCACCGACGGATCGGGGACCGGCTAGGAGAGGGAAATGCCCTCCGGGTTCTGTCGCGTCTGTTGTTCTTCGCCGGCAGAGCTTCCGAGGCAGAGCCACTCGTGCTCGAGGCGATCGAAGTGCTCGAACAGCTGCCCCCCGGCCACGCGCTCGCGATGTCCTACGCCAATGTCTCGCAGCGACGAATGGTCGTCGAGGACACAACCGACGCGGCGGCATGGGGCAATCGCGCGCTCGAGCTTGCACGAGCGCTCGGGGACACCGAGACGGAGGCATATGCCCTCAGTAACGTCGCGGCGGCCGTGTTCCGCGCCGATCCAGACGCTGGCCGGCAGGGGCTCGAGGCCGCGCTGGAGCTCAGTCAGCGCCATGGTCACGAAGAACATGCCGCGCTCACCTTCAACCGCCTGGTCATGTTCCCCGTCCGATACCGCCGGTTCGACATCGCCAGGGTCCATCTCGAGGCCGGGCTCGAGTACTGCACTGAACGCGGCCTGGATACCTTCCGGCTGTACCTGCTCGGGTCTCGCGCGCGGATGGAGCTTGACCTCGGCCACTGGGATCAAGCGGCCGATTCGGCCGGCCTGGTGTTGCGCGATCCGCGGAGCGCGCAGCTCGCGCGCACCTGGGCCTTGGTGACACTGGGGCTCGTGCGGGCAAGACGCGGCGACCCGGACGTACTCTCGCCGCTGCAAGAGGCGCACACGATGGTCGAGCCCACCTTCGAGCTGGATCGGATCGCCCAAGTAGCCGCCGCGCGCGCCGAGGCGTCCTGGCTGAGCGGCGACAACGGAACGGTGAAAGGGCGAACCGATGCGGCGCTCGCGCTCGCGCTCGATCGGCTCAACCCCTGGGCCATCGGCGAGCTCGCGTACTGGCGCTCGCAAGCCGGGCTGCACGACGAGCTCCCAGCGGGACTGGTGGCGAAGCCATATCAGTTATCGCTCGCCGGTCAATGCACGCAAGCTGCCGAAACGTGGCGCGAGCTCGGCTGCCCCTACGAAGCGGCGCTCGCATTAGCCGAGAGCGATGACCCGGGAGATGCGCGCAACGCGATCGAGCACCTGCAGCAGTTGGGCGCCGGTCCCGCGGCGGCAATCGTCGCGCGCCGACTGCGCGAACGCGGCATCCGTGGCATACCCCGCGGGTCACGCCGCAGAACGCGCGAGAACCCGGCCGGTCTGACCGCGCGGGAGCTCGAGCTACTCCCGCTGATCGCGGAAGGCCTGCGGAACTCTCAGATCGCGAGACGCCTGGTCATCTCCGAAAAGACGGTCGATCATCACGTCTCGGCGATCCTCCGCAAGCTCGACGTCCAGACCCGCGGGCAAGCAGCCGCCGAGGCCACGCGGCTCGGGCTTACCGGGCCGGCGTAGGCGACGCGGGTCGTAATCGGTCGCCCGTCGTACTGTGCCGAGGCGTGACCGATCTGGCGCGTCAGTACGTGAAGCTCTGCGACCTGAATGACTTCAACGATCCTGCGCTGCTGACCGCGATCCGGTCACTCCTGCCAGAACGGGATCCAAGGGCTTACGTCGAGCGCAAGGTGTGGGAGTTCGGGATGCTGATGCTGTTCATCGAGGAGGTGGGGTTGCTCGATGACGCGACGCAAGTGTTGTCCGTGGGTGCGGGCAACGAGCGCATCTTGTACTGGCTCGCTAACCGCGTCGGGCGAGTTGTGGGCACCGACATCTACGGCGACGGAGCCTTCGCCAAAGCCGAAGCGAGCGTCGCGATGCTCGAGAACCCGCGTGCCCAAGCCCCGTGGCCGTACCGCGAGGACCGGCTCGAAGTCCGCTGGATGGATGCCCGGCAGCTCACCTTCCCATCCGCGAGCTTCGATCTGGTGTTCACGATCTCCTCGATCGAGCACTTCGGATCGCGGTCCGACATCGCCCGATCGGCCCGGGAAATCGGTCGCGTGCTGAAGCCCGGTGGCTACGCCGTGATCGTGACCGACTGCCTGGTCCGCCTTCATCCGCTCGATGCGGCGCCGATCAGCTTCATCACACGGCTCCTGAGCCTGGGCCGCAAGCATCGGAGGGCGAGACCGCTGCGCCACGCGATCCTCGGCGAGTTGTTCACCCCAGCGGAGTTGAATTCCCGCATCGTTACCCCCTCGGGGCTAAGGCTGCTGCAGCCCCTTGACCGCACCCTGTCGCCCGAGAGCTGGCTGAACGTCACACGCGCATCGCCCAGCGGCGAACTGGAACCGAGCAGCGGCAACCAGTATCCGATGATCCTCCTGCAAGCCGGCCGATCTATCTTCACGTCAGTCTGCCTCGTCCTACAGAAGCCAACTACTGGCACAAACCCTCGAGAGTGAGGACGCGCGCCGAGGCGCCGCGACGATGCGATCCGAGCCTGGCCGCTGACTCACTGTCTCTTCCCGTTTCGCGCGTCAGGGCTTCGGGTCGCCGAGCAGCAGCTCGGTGCGGTACTTCGGGGCCAGCGCACTCGCCTTGGCGATGAACGCGGCGGTGGCGGCTTCGTCGAGCGGCGGTGGAGCTTCCGTTCTGTGCGCAACTGGGACGCCGACCTCCTTGAAGAACTCCTCTTGGCCGGCGGGCGAGCAGAGACAGAGCAGTCGGGCGGGCCGATCCGAGGCGTTGCGGAAGACGTGCGGGGCGTTAGCCGGCACGTTGACCGTGTCGCCAGCGGTGGCAGCGGCGCTGACGCCGCGGAACGTGAGCTCGATCTCGCCGTCAAGGACGGTGAACATCTCCTCGAAGTCGTGACGATGCGGCGGCGGCCCGCCTCCGGGCGGGACGTGCATGTCGATCAACGTGTAGCGCCCAGCCGTCTCGGCCCCGGACACCACGATGGTGTACGTGTCGCCGACAACGCCAAGGTGCAGCAGCGACTCATCGGTGTGGGGGCTCACATGCGTCAGGCCCCGCCCGGGGTCATCGGCGGGGATCGGTCCTGCCGGTCTGGACTCGGCGGGCGAGGTGTCGTTCATCAGCGCTCCCAGGTCGTAGCCTAAGCGGTCGAAATCGTCCGCTTTTGCCGTTGAGCCTACACCTCCGCTGTCGCTACATGCCACGATCCGCTTCGGTATGTCCAAAGCACGAATAGACACCCTCCCGGTGACGCGGCGACTGCGCAGCGACGCCGCGGCCAACCGCGAACGTATCCTCGCCGCCGCCACCATCGCGGTCAGGCGGGATGGCGAGCGAGTGCCGATGGCGACGATCGCCCACGAGGCGGCGGTCGGAATCGGAACCCTGTACCGCCACTACCCGACCCGCCCGGCCCTCCTCGCAGCATTGACGTTGCGCTCCTTCGAGATCGTCCTCCAACACGCGCGCGCCGCCGTGCTGAGCGACGAGCCGGCCCCCGCGGCGCTCCAGCAATTCTTCGAACAGACGATCGCGGCTCGCGACGAGCTCATCCTGCCGCTTCACGGCGGGCCCGTGATCCACGACGAGCAGATCGTCGCGCTTCGAACCGAGATCAGGCAACTGCTCGAACGGGTCCTCGCGCGTGGACGACGCGACCGCACGATCCGACCAGACGCCACCCCGACCGACATCATCATCACCGGAGCGATGCTCGCCCAACCACTCCCGAACACATCCGACTGGGACCAACTCGCGCGCCGGCAAGCCAGGATCGTCGTCGCAGGCCTCGCTGCCACCGACCCACCACTCCCCCCGGGCTGATCTCCACCATCGATCGCAGCGACCTGGGCTGGGCGCTACCAACTCCCGGGACGCTCTCCGCCGCGCTCACCGCTTTCGCGCAGAGGAGGCTGCGCTGGAATCGAGCCCGCCTAAAACAAGAAAAGCCCCGACAAGCGGGGCTCTCCCAGTGCGCCCGAGAGGACTCGAACCTCCACGGACCAATTAGTCCACAAGGCCCTCAACCTTGCGCGTCTACCAATTCCGCCACAGGCGCTGGGGGCGGCCAGTATAGACAGCGGGTCTTGGCTCGCGGATGGCCGGCGGCAGACGGGTCAGCCTGCCGGCGGGTCAGCCGATCGGGTGTAGCGTGGCTGCTCCCTGGGGTGGCATTTGTGTCCGTCCAGTGGCCGCGCTACATTTCCGAACACATGTTCGCCCGGGCGTGAAAAATCCCCGGTAAACACAGCGAGGAGCATCGGATGGACCTGACGAAGCGCCAGCAGGAGATTTTCGACTTCATCAAGCGCTACTCGGCCAAATACGGCTATCCGCCGACGGTGCGCGACATCGGCAAGGCGGTCGGCTTGGCGTCGTCGTCGACCGTGCATGCGCATTTGGCGAATCTCGAGCGCATAGGCATGTTGCGCCGGGATCCGACGAAGCCGCGGGCGATCGAGCTGCTCGACCGGGCCGCCGCCGGCGTGCGCAGCTTCGTCAAGCCCGGGCTGCCGCTCGTTGGTCAGGTCGCGGCCGGTCAGCCGGTGCTGGCCGAGGAGAACATCGAGGACTACATCCAGACGCCCTCGTTCGCCGGGGGCGAGGATGGCGAGTATCTGCTGCGGGTGCGCGGCGAGTCGATGAAGAACGTCGGCATCATGGACGGCGACCTGGTCGTCGTGCGGCCGCAGGAGGCGGCTACGGACGGGGAGATCGTGGTGGCCCTGGTCGGCGAGGACGCGACGGTGAAGCGGTTCTTCCAGGAGGCCGACCACGTTCGCCTGCAGCCGGAGAACGAGACGATGGAGCCGATCCGCAGCCGCGACGTGCGCGTGCTGGGCAAGGTGGTGGGGTTGATGAGGAGCATTTCGTAATGACCGCGCTCGCCGTGGCACCGACGCTGTTTGACGACTTGGGCGGTGAGCCGACGCTCGACGACGTGCTTGTCGACGTGTGGGAGGGGCTCACCGCCCATCGGGTCGTCAGCTGCCCCGTGTGCGGCGAGGAGATGAAGCCGGAGTACAGCGCTCACGCGCTCCCGATTGGTGGACGCTGCTCGAGCTGCGGCTCGACGATCAGCTGACCGGGCATCCGCCGGGCGCTATGCTCGGCTGCGCAGGCTGAGCAGTCGCGGAGGCATACGCCTTCGAGGAAAGTCCGGACATCGAAGGGCAAGGTGGTCGGTAACGCCGACCCGGGGAAACCCGCGGGAAAGTGCCACAGAAAATACACCGCCTAAGCCTGGAGCCGCTGCAGCGCTCCGGGCCGGTAAGGGTGAAATGGTGCGGTAAGAGCGCACCGGCGTCGCGGTGACGCGGCGGCCAGGTAAACCCCACCTGATGCTAGGCCAAGCAGGACCGTTTGTAGGTTGCCCGCCAAGGTCCGGGTAGGCCGCTCAGATGGATGATTGCTCAAGACAAGATCCGGCTTACAGGCCTGCTAAGGAGAAGCCCCGCCTCGGTGGGGCTTCTCTATTTTCGCCACGCTGATCACTCCACCGCGCATAGCTGTAGGGTGTCGGCGAGAGACGAGAGAGAGGAAGGGACTCCATGCGGAAGCCCCTGCTGTGTGCGCTGACGCTGGTCGCCGCCCTGACGGCGCCGTCGTTCGCCGTTGCCAAGGATTACGCGCTGATCGCGCGCGACATCGTCCCGTCGGGCGAGCCTGGCTCTCTACCCGTGCCCGCCGGCGCGACCAGCCAGGCGCTGATGTACGACGCGCTCACGCCGCACTTCAACCACGTCACCGACGCGCAGCTTCCGCAGTTCTTCAAGCCGGAGACCCTCGGCGTCGCCACGCCGGGCCCGGTCACCAGCGAGCCGGTCCCGCGGGCCGGGGTGACGATCACCCGCGACGGCTACGACGTCCCGCATATCGTGGGCAAGACGCACGACGATGTGACCTGGGGCGCCGGCTGGGTCCTGGCCGAGGACCGGGGTCTGCTGCTCAACCAGGCCCGCTACGACTCGCTGGTGGCCGCGATCGACGCGCCCGGAGTCAGCGCGCTCGGACTCGTCTCGAACCTGGAGAGCTTCAAGCCAACGGCCCAGACCGAGAACGAGGTGGCCAAGCAGACGAATGTTCTGCTCGCCCATGGCGCCAAGGGCCGCGCCGTGCTGCATGACATCGACGTCTACCTCCAGGGCATCAATGCGTACTTCAGCTCCCACGGGTCGACCTCGCCGCCGTTCACCCGCACCGACATCTACGCCTTCAACGCGCTCAAGGACCAGTTCGTGGGTGAGGGCGGGGGCGACGAGGCCACCCGCTCCGAGTTTCTCTCCGGCCTCCAGCACAAGTTGGGCGCCAAGCGGGGACTGAAGGCCTGGCACGACCTGCGCGAGGCCAACGATCCCGAGGCGCCCGTCAGCGTCCCGGGTCATGTGCAGTTCCAGCCGCCGCCCAAGAGTACGACGGGCAACGTGGTCCTGGACAACAACAGCATGTCGACCACGGCGACCCAGGCGACGGACATCCAGCGTCAATGGCGCGGGCACGCCAGCAACGCGCTGCTCGTCTCCGGCGCCCGGTCGGCCACCCATCATCCGATCATGGTGGCCGGCCCGCAGATCGGCTACTTCTACCCGGGGCTGACGATGGAGGTGGACCTGAAGGGGCCGGACATCAATCAGCGGGGAGTGACCACCGCGCCGTTCCCCGGCTACGAGTTCATCGGCCGCAGCCAGGACTCGGCCTGGTCGCTGACCTCGGCGGGACTCGACCAGATCGACACCTACGTCGAGACGCTGTGCGGGCACAGCACCCACAAGTACCTGTTCGACGGCAAGTGCCGGGCCATGCAGTTCTTCGACGCCGGCACGCTCAACGCGGGCAGCAGCACGGCCAGGGAGATCACCTTCTACCGCACGGTTCATGGACCGGTGTTCGGCTACGCCCGCGTGCACGGACGGCTCGTGGCGCTCTCGACCAAGCGGGCCAGCTACGGCAAGGACGTGCTGGATCTGCTCTTCTACCACGACCTCGCGCACGGAGTGGTCCACAACGTCCACCAGTTCTTCAAGGCCGCCGACCAGACGCCGCAGACCTTCAACTCGCTCTATGCCGACGACAAGGACATCGGCGTGTTCACCAGCGGACTGGTCCCGATCCGTCCGTCGAACGTGGACCCGGCGCTCCCGATCGACGGCCGCGGCCACGAGGAATGGCACGGCTACATCTCGGCCAAGCACCATCCCCAGGGAATCAACCCTCCCAGCGGCGAGATCATCAACTGGAACAACCGCACGGAGGCCGGATACGAGGCCTCGGACTCCAACTGGTCGCTCGGTGCCGTCCAGCGGGTCGATCTCCTGATCCACAACCTGGGTAACGGCCGCCATCTCCACCCCGCCTCGCTCGTCGCGGCGATGAACGAGGCGGCCACGCAGGACGTACGCGAGATGACGTTCGAGCCGGTGCTCTCGCAGCTGCTGCACACCGGTCGCGCACCCAACGCCCGCGACGCGAAGATGCTCGCCCTCCTCGACGCGTGGCACAAGCACGGCGGCAGCCGCCTGGATCGCACCGACGCCTCGGGCATCGGCAAGATCACCGACCCCGGAGCCGCGGTGATGGACACCGCCTGGCCGCTGCTGGCCAACGCCTGGGCTTCGAGCGTGCTCGGAACCAAGCTGAGCGCACAGCTCGCAACTTTCGTGAGCCAGTACGACCTGCCGCCCGCCGGGCAGTACACCGGCTGGCACATCTACATGGACAAGGACCTGCGGACGATCCTCGGCGACAACGTGCGCGGCAAGTACGCCGTGCGCTACTGCGGGGGTGGCAGCGTGAAGCGATGCCGTCAGCTTCTGTGGGCGGCGATCGGCAAGGCGGGCACCCAGCTCGCCACCAGTCAGGGCAGCAATCCCAGCGCATGGCGCTCGGACGCGACCCGCGAGCGGATCACCTTCGTCCCCGGGCTGCTCAGCCTGACAATGCGCTACACCAACCGGCCGAGCGGGATTCAGCAGGTGGTGAGCTTCGGCGGCCACTCCCCGGCGGACACTGGCCGCTGAGCTCAGTGCGGGACCGCGCCGCCGGCGAGGGCCACGACCGCCCCGACCAGGCCCGCGGCCACCAGCGTCGCCACGACGCCGCGGCGTAGCACCACCAGCACCACGGCCGCTGCAGCGAGTACTGCCACCTGCCAGGTTTCCCGCAGCGCACCGGCCAGCGGGATCGCCGCGCCCAGGATCGCGCCGATCGCCGCCGGACCTGCGCCGTCCAGAAATGCCTGGGCGCGCGGATTCCCGCGCAGGCGCTCGAATCGCCCTCCCCCGATCAGCACGATCGCGAACGATGGGCTGAACGCCACCATCGCGGCCAGCAGTCCGCCGGCGATCCCGTGCGCCGCGTAGCCCACCGCCGCGACCGTGGCCACCACCGGCCCCGGGGTGATCTGCCCGAGGGCGACCGCGTCGAGGAACCGCGACGCGCTCATCCAGTGGTAGGTGTGGACCGCGTCGTGCTGCATCAGCGGCACGATCACGAACCCGCCTCCGTAGGACAACGCGCCCACCTTGAAGGCGACCCAGGCCAACGCACCCAATCCGCCCAGTCCGCCCAGTCCGCCCAGTGCGCCCGGTGCGGCTGCGGGCCAGGCCACGAACGCGCGCGCCCCGTCTGAGCGCGCGGGATGGCGCCACGTCAGCTCTACCAGCCCGCAACCCAGCAGCGCCAGCACCAGATATGGCCCCACCAGCGCGGCGGCCACGGCTCCGATCGCCACGTAGACCAGCCAGCGCGGTCTCCTGTCGCCGGCCTGCTTGGCTCGCTGCCAGCTCGGAACGAGCAGGCCGAAGGCGGCGTGGACGGCCACCGCTGCCACCGCCGCGCCGGCTCCCGCCCCGGCTCCGCGGACCCAGGCCGGCGGCGCCTGCGCGAGGAACAGCAGCGAGAGCGCCAGGATCAGCGCCACCGCGGGGACGATGAAGCAGAGACCGCCCACCACGGCGCCGGCGGGCCCGGCCACGCGCCGGGCGCACAGGATGGCCAGCTGGGTCGACGCCGGCCCCGGCAGCAGGTTGCAGGCGGCGATCGCGTCTTCGAACTCGCGCTCGTTCATCCAGGCGCGCCCGAGCATCAGCCGCCTCAGCAGCGCGATATGGGCCGGCGGCCCGCCGAACCCGGTGAGGCCGATCCGCCCGAACTCGCGCGCGATCAGCGCCAGTGGCACCGGCGGCGCGACGCCGGTGGCGTCACGATCCGCGCGAGGCCCCACCGGCGACGCCTACGAGCGCGGCTCCATCCAGGCGGTGGGTCTGCCATTCGGCCATCACCTCGGCGCCGAGCTTGGCGTAGAACTCGAGCGCGGGGGTATTCCAATCCAGCGCGGTCCATTCCAGCCGCGCGCAGCCCCGGTCGACGGCCACCCGGGCCAGGTGACGGAGCAGTGCCGCGCCCACCCCGGCTCGCCGGTGCTCGGGCGGGACGAACAGATCCTCGAGCCAGATCCCGGGGAGACATTCCCAGGTCGAGAAGGTCGAGTAGAACAGCGCGAACCCGACGGGGAGTCCGTCGAGCTCGGCGATCACCGCCTCGGCCGATGGGGTGGGCCCGAACAGGGCCCGGCCGAGCATCGCCTCGGTGCCCGTGACCTGCTCTGGCGCCCGCTCGTACTGAGCCAGCGCGACGATCATCGAATACAGCACTGGGAGGTCGCCGGGGGCGGCGTCCCGGATCCGTACTCCCGCGCTCAAGCGTCCTCGGGCGGCTCGATCTCGCGCTTGAGGATCTTCCCGGTCGGGCCCTTCGGCAGCTCGTCGACGAACCAGATCTTGCGCGGGTACTTGTACGCCGCCACCTGCTCCTTGACGAAATCGCGGAGCTCGTCGGCGGTCGCCTCCTGGCCGTCCTTGAGGGCGACGGCCGCGGCGACCTCCTCGCCGTGGGTATCGTGGGGAACGCCGAGCACGGCGGCCTCGCGTACCGCCGGGTGCTCGTAGAGAACCTCCTCGATCTCCCGGGGGTACACGTTGTAGCCGCCGCGGATGATCATGTCCTTCTTGCGGTCGACGATGAAGAAGTAACCGTCCTCATCGACCTTGGCCATGTCGCCGGTGTGGAACCAGCCGTCACGGATCGACTCCTCGGTGGCATCGGGCTTGTTCCAGTAGCCCTTCATCACGTTGTGGCCGCGGATCACGATCTCGCCGACATCGCCCTGCTCGCAGTCCTTGCCGTCGTCGTCGACCACCTTCATGTCGACGCCGTCCACCGGAGTGCCGATCGAGCCGGGCTTGCGCTCCTTGTCCGGGTGGTTGAACGAGGCGATCGGCGAGGTCTCGGAGAGGCCGTAGCCCTCCAGAACCTTGCACCCGAACTTCTCCTCGAAGGCCTTCATCAGCTCGACCGGCATGGCCGAGCCTCCAGAGGCGCAGACCTCCAGGGTCGAGGTGTCGAAGTCGTCCGCACCGTCGTGGTGGAGCATCGCGCCGTACATCGTCGGCACGCCCTCGAACACGTTGACCTTGTCGCGCTGGATGATCTCCAGCGCCTTGGCCGGGTCGAAGCGGGGGATCAGCGTCAGCGTCCCGCCGGCGGCCGTCATCGCATTCATCGCGCAGGTCTGGCCGAAGGTATGGAACAGCGGCAGCGCGCCGAGGGCGACCGCATCCGTGCCGAGCGAGAACAGCCCGCCGGCGATCTCCGCGTTGCGGATCAGGCTGTGATGGCTGAGCTCAGCGCCCTTCGGGCTTCCCGTCGTCCCCGACGTGTACAGGATCACCGCGGTGTCGTCGTCCTCCGTGTCGGCCACCGCTTCGACCGGATCGACGTCGGCCAGTCGCTTCTCGAATTCTCCGGGTTGCACCAGTACGCACTCGGCGCCCGCCTCCTGCGCGCCGGCCTCGGCCTCCTTGGCGAAGTCGTGCCACGCGAACAGCACCTTGGCGCCGGAATCGTTGAGATAGAACGCAACCTCCCGCTTCTTCAGCAGCACGTTCATGGGCACCACCACCGCGCCGATGCGCAGGATCCCGTAGTAACAGATCGGGAAATACGGGACGTTCGGGAGCATCACCCCGACCCGGTCGCCGCGTTCAACTCCGAGCTCGGTCAGCAATCCGGCCACACGGGCGGCGGCTTCATCCAGCTGCCCGTAGGTGATCTCGGCGTCGTCAAGCTTGACGGCGACGTGCTCGGCGTCGCGCTCCGTGGACTTGGTGAGAATGCTCGCGAGGTTCATGGCGGCAGCCTACCCGGATCCGCGGGTCGCCAGCATGGGTCGCCAGGGCGGGACCTGCCGCCGGCTAGGCGCCCGTGAACTGTGGCGGGCGCTTCTGGGTGAACGCCACCACGCCCTCGATGAAGTCGGCCGATTCCGCCCGCTCCTGCTGGATCAGGGCCTCGGCGTCCAGGTGCTGCTCGAACGCGTCGTAGGCGGCGGCGTTGATCATCCGCTTGATGCCGGCATAGGAGCCAGGGGGTCCGGCGGCGAAGCGCTTGGCCAGCGCCCCGGCGGTGGACTCGAGCTGGTCGGGGGCGACGACCTCGTTGACCACACCCCATTCGAGCGCCTTGGCGGCCGGCAGCCGCTCGCCCTTGTAGGCGATCTCGAACGCGCGAGCGTGCCCGACCAGCCCGGGCAGGAGCATCGAGGCGCCGCCGTCGAGGGCCAGCCCGATATTCACGAAGGCCAGCAGGAAATAGGCGGACTCGGAGGCGATCAGCATGTCGCAGGCCAGCGCCAGCGAGCAGCCGATGCCGACCGCGCCGCCGTTGACCGCCGCGATCACCGGCTTCGGGAGCGTTCGCACACGCAGCAACAGCGGGTTGTAGACCTCGCGCAGCGGCGTCAGCACGTCCGGCTTGCCGTCGGGGCCGAAGGCGCCGCCGGCCTTCAGATCGGCGCCCGAGGAGAACGCGCGGCCGGCTCCGGTGATCACCAGCGCGCGGATGGCGGGATCCTCGGCGACGTGATCGAGCGCGGCGATCAGCTCCTCACCGAGTTGCCGGGTCCAGGCGTTCAGCGCCTCCGGCCGGTTGAGGATGATCCAGGCGACGCCATCCTCGATCTTCAACTCGACGGTTTGCAGGTCGAGGCTCGTCGTCATCGCTCACCCTTTCAAACGGTTTGAGGGATGATTGTGCATGATCGGGATGGATCTACTGCCGAAGACGCTCACGAGGCCGGCCGCGCGAATCGGCGCGCTCGCGCAGAACGCCCTCGAGGTGGCCCGCTTCGGCGGCTTGGCCACGGGCGAGGAGGCGTCGCCCTACGAGGTGGCCAGCGAGCAGCGCGTCTACCGGCTCCGTCACTACTACCCGGGCGAAGTCGCCGCCTCGGCGCCGCCCGTGCTGCTGGTCCCGCCGATGATGCTGGCGGCCGAGATCTACGACGTCTCGGTCAACACCAGCGCGGTCACGATCCTGCGCGAGCACGGCGTCGATCCCTGGGTGGTCGACTTCGGCTCGCCCGAGCACGAGGAGGGCGGCCTGGAGCGTAACCTCGCCGACCACGTGCTGGCGGTGTCCGACGCCGTCGACCGCGTGCGCAAGGCCACCGGCCAGGACGTCAACCTCGGCGGCTACTCGCAGGGTGGGATGTTCTGTTACCAGGTGGCGGCTTACCGTCGCGGCAAGGGGCTGACTTCCCTGATCACCTTCGGCAGCCCAGTCGACACCCGCCTGGCGGTGCCCTTCGGGCTGCCCGAGCAGTTCGCCGGGGCGGCGGCCAGCCTGATCGCCGGGCGCATCGGCGAGGTGGCGCTGCCGGCCTGGGCCAGCCGCACCGGCTTTCGGCTGCTCGACCCGATCAAGTCCCTGCGCAGCCGGATCGACTTCGTCCTGCGCCTGCACGATCGCGAGGCGCTGCTTCCGCGTGAGGGCCAGCGCCGGTTCCTCGAGGCCGACGGCTGGGTGGCCTGGCCCGGTCCCGCGATGGCCGACTTCCTGCGTCAGTTCGTCGCCCACAACCGGATGCTCGAAGGCGGGTTCGTGATCGAGGATCGGCTGGTGACGCTGGCCGACATCGCCCTGCCGATCATGTCCGTGGTGGGCACCGTCGATGAGATCGCCCCCGCGGCCGGCGTCCGGGCGATCCGCCAGGCCGCCCCACGCGCGCGCGTCTATGAGTTGGCGCTGCGGGCGGGCCACTTCGGGCTGGTGGTCGGGTCGACCTCGAACACCGTGACCTGGCCGACCGTCGCCGCCTGGGCGCGCTGGTGCGCCGGGGAGGGGGAGGTGCCGGAGGCACTCGAGGAGGTTCCCGACGACGGCGCGGTGCTCGACCTGGTGCCCGAGGTCCGCAATCGCGTCGGCTACGGCCTGGAGCTGGCGGGGGGAGTCGGCGCCGGAATCGCCCGGGCGGCGCTGGGCACGGCGGCTCGTACCGCACGCAGCGTTCGCGAGATCACCCGGGAGGCCGCCGACCAGCTGCCGCGCCTGGCCCGGCTCGATCAGATCCAGCCGGGGACGAAGATCTCGCTCGGGTTGCTCGTCGAGGAGCGTCGCCGGCGCGATCCGGACGGGACGTTCTTCCTGTTCGAGGACCGCGCCTACAGCGCGCGCGACATCAACGAACGGATCGACAACGTCGTCCGCGGACTGATCTCGATCGGCGTCCGTCAGGGCGAGCACGTCGGCGTGATGATGGGGACGCGGCCGAGCTCGCTGGCCCTGGTGATCGCCATCAACCGGCTCGGAGCGGTGTCCGTCCTGTTGCGACCCGACGGCGACGTCGCGCGCGAGGCCGAGCTCGGCCAGGTCGGGCGGATCATCGCCGACCCGGAGCGCGCACCGCTGGCCGCCGGGCTGGGCACGCTGCACACGTTCGTGCTCGGCGGCGGGGGAGGCCCGCGCGAGCTCGGCGTGCCGCTGACCACCGACATGGAGCAAATCGATCCCGACGAGGTCGAGCTTCCGCGGTGGTACCGGCCGAACCCCGGCCGGGCGATCGACCTGGCCTTCATCGTCTTCACCGGCGAAGGTCCGCGAACCCGGATGAGCCGGATCACCAACCGCCGCTGGGCGCTCTCGGCCGTCGGTACCGCGTCCTCGGCGGCGCTGACCGAAGCGGACACTGTCTACAGCGTCACCCCGCTCTACCACCCGTCGGGGCTGATGATGACCATCGGGGGCGCGATCGCCGGCGGCGCGCGGCTGGCCATGGCCACGCAATTCGATCCGTCGACGTTCTGGGATGAGGCGCGGCGCTACGGCGTCACCGTCACGTCGTACACGTGGACGCTGCTGCACGACCTCGTCGACGCCCCTCCGCACCCGGGTGAGCGCCACCATCCGGTCAGGCTGTTCATCGGGTCGGGTATGCCGCGCGGGTTGTGGCGGCGCGTGCAGGCGCGGTTCAAGCCGGCCCGAGTGCTCGAGTTCTACGCCTCGACCGAGGCGGGGGCGATTCTGGTCAACCTCAGCGGCCAGAAGGCCGGGGCGATGGGCCGCTCGCTGCCGGGCAGCGCCGAGGTCCGGATCGCCGCCTACGACATCGACGCTGGAGAGCTCGAGCTCCGCGAGGACGGATTCGCCCGCGAATGCGCGGCGGACGAGGTCGGGATGCTGCTGGCCCGCGTCGGTCGCAGCGAGCAGACCAGCACCACGGCGCTGCGCGGCGTGTTCAGCCGTGACGACGCCTGGCTGATCACCGGTGATCTGTTTCGCCGTGACGGCGACGGCGACTTCTGGCGCGTCGATGGCCAGGCCGACGTGATCCACACGCGCGACGGCCACGTCTTCACCGGGCCGATCCGCGACGCGCTGGGCGACATCCCCGCCGTCGAGTTGGCCGTCGCCTATGGCGTCGGGCCCGATGGTGGCCGCGCCAACGGGGCCGACCTCGCCGTGGCGGTCGCCGCGGTGACCGTCAGGGACGGGCACGAGTTACAGCTGCGCGACATCTCGCACGCGCTCGGCGCGCTTCCGGTGTCCGAGCGGCCGGCGATCGTGCAGGTGGTCGGCGCGATCCCGGTGACCACGTGGTACCGGCCGGTCACCGGACCGCTGCGCGAGGCCGGCATTCCCGAGCCCTCCGAGGGTCAGCAGGCCTGGTACCTGGACGCGGCGACGGGGAACTACCGGCCGCTGACCGGCGCGGCCCACCGCCGGCTGGCCCGTCAGGCCGCCTGAGCGGCCGGGCGCCGAGGCAGCCTCTAGGCGCCGAGGACGGCGCCGCCGTCGTACAGCTTGATCACGCGGACCGTGCCGGGCGGCGCGGCGTTCATGCAGAGCTGGCAGAGCACGCACTCGTCGAGGTTGTCCTCCACGATCTCCACCCCGTTCGCTCCGGCCTTGAAGATGTCGACCGGGCAGACCTCGGCGAGCTTCTGGGCCAGCTCGCGGTCCGAAGCGACCGACTCGTCGACCTCGACGTCGATGAACAGCGCGCTCACGCTGTGGCTCCGATCTTGTCTTTGACGATGCCCGGGATCTCCGAGATCTCCTCGGCCACCACGATTCCCGCCTCGGCCAAGCGGGCGATCTTCTCGGTGGCGGTGTCGGCCTTGCCCTCGACAATCGTGCCGGCGTGGCCGAAGCTCATGCCCGGCATCTCGTCCATGAAGCGGCCGGCCATGAACGCGACGATCGGCAGGCGCGAGTTGGTCTCGGTCACGTACTGCGCGAGCTCGGCCTCCATCCGGCCGCCCGGCTCGGTGTAGATCACGATCGCCTGCGTCGCCTCGTCGGCCTCGAACAGCGGCATCAGCTCGGCGTAGCTCGAGCCGATGATCGCGTCGCCGCCGATCGAGACGGCGGTCGACTGGCCGAGGCCGGCGGCGGTCAGCGTCGATGACATCTCGGTGGTCATCCCGCCCGAGCGCGAGATCACGCCAACCGAGCCCGGGGAATAGGACTTGGCGGCGTCCTTGGCGGGACCGCCGATGCCGCCCATCTTGATCACGTCCGGGACGATGATGCCCAGGCAGTTGGGGCCGATGATCCGCGCGTCCCGCTGGCTGGCCAGCTCGACCATCTCGGCGACGTCGCGGCGGGGGATCCGCTCGGTGACGATCACCACGAGCTTGACGCCGTTCTCGAGCGCCTCGAAGACCGCGTCCTTGGTGAACGCGGGGGGGACGGTCACCACCGAGCCGTAGATCGGCTCGCCGTGGTGCTCGACGGCCTGCGCGACCGTGTCGAAGACGGGCACTCCATGGACGTCGCGGCCGAGCCGGCCGGGCGTGACGCCGCCGACGATCTTGGCGCCCTTCCCGTAGTCGAGGCACTCACGGGTCAAGTTCACCGCCTCGCGTCCGGTGATCCCCTGGACGATGAAGGTCGTGGTCGCGTCGATCAGGATGCTCATGCCGCGGCCCAGTTCATGAAGCTGCCCCGATCTTCTCGACCGCGCGCTTGGCCGCCTCGTGCAGCGAGACGCTGCGGTCGGCGTACTCGACCCCGTACTTCTCGAGGATCTTGAAGCCCTCCTCCTCCCAAGCACCGGGGATCCGGAAGATGGCGATCTTCTCGGCCGGGTCGTAGCCGAGCTCGACGCAGGCCTTGATCACCCCGCGGGCGACGATGTCCACGCGGGTGTTGGAGACGATCGACATCATCACCGCGATCTTGTCGACGCCGGGCTTCTGCAGCACCAGCTTGGCCAGCCCCGCGGCCTTCCGGACCGACGGGTTGCCGCCGATCTCGCAGTAGTTGGCGGGGTCGCCGCCGTGGGCGCGGACGGCGTCGAACAGGGTCAGCGAGCCGCCGCCGGCGCCGATCACCAGGCCGAGGTTGCCGTCGAATTCGGTCACGTTTCCGGCTACGCCGCGGTGATCCTGGGCGTCGACCGCTTCGCCGGCCAGCTCGAATGGCGTCGCCTCGCGGGCCTGGCGGGTCTCCTCGTCGCCCACCCCGAGCTCCTTGAGCAGCGCCTTCTGGCGCGGCCGGGCCTCGTTCTCCATGTCCATGTGGGCGTCGAGGGCGATGAACGAGCCATCCTCCAGCTCGCCCAGCGGATTGATCTCGGCCAGCGTCATGTCGTAGGTCAGGAACAGGCGCGCGAGCCGGGCCAGGATCGGCGTGAGCCGGTTCAGCGCCGAGCCACTGATGCCCAGTGAGGCGATCAGCTGCTTGGCTTGCCAGTCGGCGAAGGGCAGACGGGTCGAGAAATGCGTTCGGGCGACGTGGTCCGGATGCTGCTCGGCCACCTCCTCGATGTCGATCCCGCCCATGTCGGAGAACAGCATCACGGGACGCTTGCGGATGCCGTCCCAGACGACGCCGGCGTAGTACTCGTGCTTGACCGCCGCGCGGGAGTCCACCAGGACGCCGCGGGGCATGTGGCCGTTGATCTCGAGCTTCAGCACGGCCTCGGCGTGTGTCGCGGCCTCATCGACGGTGTCGGCGAACTGGACTCCGCCCGCCTTCATCCGGCCGCCGGTGAGCACTTGAGACTTGATCACCACAGGCCCGCCGATATCGGCCGCGATCGTGCGGGCCTCCTCGACGGTCCTGGCAAACCCGTGCTTGGTCACCGGGATTCCGGCCTTGGCCACGACCGCGCGGGACTCGTACTCGAAGAAGCGCATGAGCGGGCGGGGAGCCTAGCGGACCGCGTACGCAGCGGTATTCAGGCGGGGTCGAGGCCTTGGTCCGCGTGCCCTTCGGGCCCCATGCCGAGAACTATCCAACCCAAATTCAACAAATTGACTAGACATAGTTGCCCCAGATGTGCTTTCCTCAAACCCGATCGACAAACTTGACTTTTACAGAGGAGCAAATGAAACGCGAATTCAGACATGGACGGCGGGCCGCGTTAGCCGTAGTGACCGCGCTGGTCGCGGGTGGGGCGATCGCCGGTTGCGGTGGCTCTTCTGACGCCAGCACGGGCTCCGGCGCTGGGGCCGGCAAGAGCGCCAGCGCATCCGGATCCGTCGGGAGCGGCAGCACGAAGCTCGCGCTGGTCGGGTACTCGACGCCGAAGAAGGCCTACGACGCGCTGATCCCCGTCTGGGAGAAGACGCCGCAGGGCGCGGGGGTCAGCTTCAGCGAGTCGTTCGGCCCGTCGGGCGCCCAGAGCCGCGCGGTGGATTCCGGACAGCCGGCCGACGTGGTCGCGTTCTCGACCGGACCCGACATGACCCGCCTGGTCAAGGACGGAATCGTGTCCAGCAGCTGGGACGCCAACCCCGAAAAGGGCATCGTCAACGACTCAGTGGTGGTGCTGGTGGTCCGCAAGGGCAATCCCAAGCACATCACCGGCTGGGATCAGCTGATCCAGCCGGGCGTCGACGTGATCACGCCAAACCCGTCCACCTCGGGCTCCGCCCGCTGGAACATCATGGCGGCCTACGGCGCCGAGCTGAAGGAAGGCAAGAGCCCCGCCGCGGCGCTGGCCTACCTCAAGACGCTGCTGACCAAGAACGTGAGCGTTCAGGATTCGAGCGCGAATGCAGCCCTGCAGACGTTCACCGGCGGTAAGGGTGACGTCCTGCTCGACTACGAGAGCGACGCGATCGCCGCTGAGAAGGCGGGGGACAACATCTCCTATGTGATTCCCAAGCAGACGATCCTGATCGAGACGCCGATCGCCGTGACGGCCAAGAGCTCGCACAAGACGCAGGCGCAGAACTTCGTCAACTGGCTGGTCTCGCCGAGCGGGCAGACGCTGTGGGCGCAGCAGGGTTACCGCCCGGTGCTGCCCTCGGTGGCCAAGCAGTTCGCGAGCAAGTTCCCCACCCCGCCGCAGTTGTTCACGATCGACTCGCTGGGGGGCTGGACGAAGGTCAAGACGGACTTCTTCGACCCGGCCTCGGGCTCGGTGACGAAGATCGAGCAGCAGGCAGGGGTTCCCACTGCCTCCAGCTGACGCATACGTAGCGCCGGCGGCCCCGAGCCGCCGGATCCGGACCAGAGCCCGCCGCGGTCATCGCGGCGGGCTCGGCCTCGGCATGGCCACGCTCTACCTGAGCCTGCTGGTGCTGATCCCGCTCACGGCGGTGGTGGCCAAGGCATTCAGCCAGGGCCTGGGCACCTTCTGGGATTCGGTCAGCAACAGCTTCGCCCTGAAGGCGCTGGAGCAGACGCTCGGCACCTCGCTGGTGGTGGCGGCAATCGGCGCCGTGATGGGCACGCTCGTGGCCTGGGTGCTGGTGCGCGACCAATTCCCGGGCAAGCGGTTCGTCAACGCGCTGATCGACCTCCCGTTCGCGCTGCCCACGATCGTGGCCAGCCTCACGCTGCTGGCGCTGTACGGGACATCGAGTCCGGTTGGGGTCAATATCGCCTACACCCGCGGAATCGTGGGCCTCGCCCTGCTGTTCGTGACCCTGCCGTTCGTGGTCCGCTCGGTGCAGCCCGTGCTGCTCGAGCTCGATCGCGAGGTGGAGGAGGCGGCCGCCTCGCTCGGCGCCTCCAACCTGACCGTCTTCCGGAAGATCATCCTGCCCGCGCTGCGTCCGGCGATCCTGTCGGGTACGGCGCTGGGTTTTGCCCGTTGCATGGGTGAGTACGGCTCGATCGTGCTGCTGGCCGGCAAGGTGCAGATCGCCAGCCTGGTCATCTATGCCGACATCGAGAGCGGCGCCCCGCAATCCGCCTCGTCGCTGTCGGTGGTCCTGCTCCTGATCGCCCTGCTGGTGCTGTTCGGGCTCCGAAAGTGGGGTACCCGCGGTGGTCATTAGCCGGCGCACCAAGCTGTCGTTGCGCACGATCGCCCTGCTGTACCTGCTGCTGCTGCTGTTGCTGCCGGTGGCCTTCGTGTTCGTGCGGACGTTCGAGCACGGCCTCGGCGTGGCCTGGGGCTGGATCACCACCCCGGCCGCCGTCAGCGCGTTCTGGCTATCGGTGGTGATCGCCCTGATCGCCGTCCCGCTGAACACGATCTTCGGCGTCGGCACCGCGCTGATCCTGACCCGCAGCAAGGCCCGCGGCCGGGGGATCCTGGACGCGTTGATCGACCTGCCGTTCGTGGTCTCCCCGGTGATCATCGGGCTGGCCCTGGTACTGGTCTACGGCCGCGGCGGCTGGTTCGGCGACTGGTTCATCAACCACGGGCTCCCGATCATCTTCACCCCGGCCGGGATGGTGATCGCCACGGTGTTCGTGTCGCTGCCGTTCTGCGTGCGAGAGGTCGCGCCCGTGCTGCTCGAGGTCGGTAACGAGCAGGAGCAGGCGGCGGCCACGCTCGGTGCCTCCTCGTGGCAGACCTTCTGGCGGGTGACGCTGCCCACGATCCGCTACGCCGTAGCCTATGGAGTCGTGCTCACGACCGCTCGCGCGCTGGGCGAGATCGGCGCCGTCGCCGTCGTCTCCTCCAACGTGTCCGGCTCCACGCTGACGCTGCCGCTGCTGGTTCAGCAGCGCGACGCCGACCTCGGCTCCTCGGCGGTCACCGGCGCGTACGCGGCGGGGACCGAGTTGGCCGTGATGTCGTTGCTGGTGTTGCTGGCCATGACGATCTTCGCCCCCCAGAGGAAGGATTCCCGATGAGGATCGACGCAGTTGGAATCGCCAAGCAGTTCGGCGACTTCACCGCGCTGGAGGACGTCAACCTCGAAGTGCCTGAAGGCTCATTGACCGCGCTGCTCGGACCGAGTGGGTCCGGGAAATCCACCCTGTTGAGGATCATGGCGGGGCTGGAATCGCCGGACCGCGGCACGATCCAGATCGACGGCGTCGACGTGACCGAGGCGCGGCCCCAGGAACGCGGGATCGGCTTCGTGTTCCAGCATTACGCCGCCTTCGCTCACATGAGCGTGCGGGGCAACGTGGCCTTCGGCCTGCAGATCCGCAAGCGGCCCAAGGAGCAGATCAAGGCCAAGGTCGATGAGCTGCTCGAGCTGGTGGGGCTGACCCAGTGGGGCGAACAGCGCCCGCACCAGCTCTCCGGCGGCCAGCGTCAGCGCATGGCCCTGGCCCGCGCGCTGGCCGTCGAGCCCCGCGTGCTGCTGCTCGACGAGCCGTTCGGCGCCCTCGACGCCAACGTCCGCGCCGAGCTGCGGCGCTGGCTGCGCCGCCTGCACGACGAGCAGGGCGTGACCACCGTCCTGGTCACGCACGATCAGGAGGAGGCGATGGAGGTCGCCGACACGATCGCGGTGATGAACAAGGCCAAGATCGAGCAGGTCGGCTCACCCCGCGAGGTCTACGACAACCCGGCCACCGACTTCGTGATGGGCTTCCTCGGACCGGTCAGCAAGGTCGACGGCAAGCTGGTGCGACCCCACGATGTCAGCCTCTCCCTGACCCCGCAGAACGGCGCGGTGCAGGCCACGATCAAGCGCGTGATCCACCTCGGCTTCGAGGTGCGGATCGAGCTCGAGATGCCCGGCGGCGAGATCGCCCGGGCCCAGCTGACCCGGCATCAGACCCAGCAGCTCGGCCTGACCGAAGGCGGAACCGTCTACGTGCACCCGTCCGACGATGCCGTGCTGGGGACGGCCTCCGGCTCCTCCGAGGTCCTGCCGGGCAGCGAGGCGGCAGCCCTCAGCAGCTAGGGCGGGCGGGCCTAGCGGGTGACCCAGGCTTCCGGGTCCTGGGCCAGCTTGTCGATCGCCTGGGGCAGCTTGCCGTGGGCCACGTCGGCCACGGTGACGTGCTCGACGACGGCGCGCAGGCTCGCCCGCACCGCGATCCAGACCCGGGGCAGCGCCTCCGAGGCTCCGGTGTACTCCGACTGCTCGGGCGGACCGCCGCGGACGCTGGCCAGCGGGCCCTCGACCGCACGGATGATGTCGGCGATCGAGATGTCCTCGGCCGGGCGAGCCAGCCGGAAGCCACCTTCGGCACCGCGGTGGGAGCGCACGATCCCCGAGTGCCGGAGCTCGCCGAGGATGTTCTCCAGGAAGTTGAGTGGGATGTCCTGGGCGGTGGCGATCCGCTCGGCCTTCACGGGCTTTTCGCCGGTCGCGGCCGCGAGTTCGACCGCCGCCCGCACCGCATAATCGGCTTTGGCCGAGATCCGCATCGGACGATTCTTACACCGAGCTCGGAGCGAAGCCGTATGCCTCGGCCAGGTCCGCGTCCTTTTGGGCCAGCATCTCGGCCAGCGAGACCATCACCTGACATTGCTTCCAGGTCGCGTCGTCCTGCATCTTGCCGTCGA
This sequence comes from uncultured Solirubrobacterales bacterium, assembly GCA_963808605.1. Lineage (GTDB taxonomy): Bacteria > Actinomycetota > Thermoleophilia > Solirubrobacterales > Solirubrobacteraceae > Palsa-465. Next base: position 587,226 of record CAWEGQ010000004.1, on the reverse strand, counting down.
TCATGTGCACGCCACGGCCGTCGGGAATCGCCTCGATCACCTTCTTGGCGAACCGGACCTCTTCCGGATCGGGGCTGAACACCTTCTTGGCGATGCCGATCTGCACCGGGTGCAGCGACCAGGCGCCGACGCAGCCGAGCAGGAAGGCGGCGCGGAATTGGGTTTCGCAGCCCTCGACATCGCGGATGTCGCCGAAGGGGCCGTAGAACGGCAGGATCCCGGCCGATGTACAGGCATCGACCATGCGGGCGATCGAGTAGTGCCACGGGTCCTGCTGGGCGCTGACCCGCGGCGCATCGGGATGGTCCGGATCCGGATCGTTGATCACCCGGTAGCCGGGGTGCCCGCCGCCGACCCGCGTGGTCTTCATCCTGCGCGAGGCGGCGAGATCGGCCGGCCCGAAGCTCATGCCCTGCATCCGCGGGCTCGCGGTGGCGATCTCCTCGAGGTTGACCACGCCCAGCCCGGTCTCCAGGAGCGCGTGTACGAGGATCGGCCGGTCGAGCCCAGCCTTGGCCTCGAGCTGGGCCAGCAGCCGGTCGATGTAGTGGATGTCCCAGGGACCCTCGACCTTGGGCAGCATGATGACCTCGAGCTTGTCGCCGATCTCGGTGACCAGCGTGGTCAGCTCGTCGAGGATCCAGGGGGACTCGAGGCTGTTGACCCGCGTCCACAGCTGCGTGTCGCCGAGCTCCATCTCCTTGCCCACGCGGACCAGCCCGGCCAGCGCGGCCTCCTTGCGGTCCACCGGCACGGCGTCCTCGAGGTTTCCGAGCAGGATGTCCACCGTCGGCGCGATGTCCGGCACCTTGGCCACCATCTTCTCGTTCGAGAAGTCCAGGAAATGAATCATCCGCGAAGGTTTGAACGGGATCTCGCGCATCGGTGTGGGCGCGCCGATGGCGAGGGGCTTTCCAAAATCGCGGGGGTTTCTCACTGCGCTTCTCCTGTTCGGTTACCCGGCAACGCTAGCGGTTGCTAGCTATGTTGCGGCGAGCGCCCGGGCGAGCAGCACCTCGACCGCGAGACCGTAGTCCAGGCTCTGACCCGCCGAGCGTGCCCTGCAGGTATCCGCATCGACGAGAAGCCCTGCGGCGTGCTGGCGCTCGGCGAGCGACCGGCCGCGCGCCCGGGAATGGCCACCGGTCGAGGGGATCATCTGGCCGTCAGGGCGGAAGAAGCGCAGGCCCGGGGTCGAGCCTCCGCGCCGACGGCCTGCCCACCGGACCGAGAAGCCGCCCTCATGGATCAGCCGATGGTGATAGGAGCAGAGCTGGACCAGGTTGTCGAGCTCCGTCGGGCCACCCCGGGCCCAATGCCGGATGTGGTGCGCGTGGAGGAACCGCTCGTGCGTGCACCCGGGGAATCGGCAGCCTCCGTCGCGGCTCCGCAGCGCGCGCCGCAAGCCGGGCCGGATCGTGCGAGTCCGTCGGCCCACCGAGAGCGGCACGCCGTCGCGCTCCACGATCCGGATGATCGACGCATCGCAGGCCAGCCGGCGCACCGTCTCTGGAGCGAGCGCCGGACCCCGCTCGAGCTCCGAGCGATCCTGGACGACCTCGGTGTCCGTGGCCAGTGTCTCCACGTCGACGTGAACGACGATCTCGCACGGCTCGCCGCCGGATCGGGCCGCCCCGCCTGCCGCCAGCGCGGACCGCGCGACGTTGACCAGCGCATCAGCGTTCAGCACCGTGGCGGGATCGGGATTGCCCGCGGTCGACTTCGCCTGCTCGAGCGCGGCGAGCAGCAGCGCTCCGTCCTCGGCGGGCAACCGGCCGCGAATCCGCAGCGAACCGTCTTCCTCCCAGCTGCAGCTCAGTGCCCGGGACTCGAAGGACTGATTGGCGGCACCGAGCGTGGCCGACAACGCGCCGCGGTACCCGCGGACGAGCTTCTCCAGCTGGGCCCCCGTGGCGTGCCGGGCGATCTCGACCAGCTCGGCCTCGGTCTCGGCGCTCGCCACCCGTGTGAGCGCCCTCGCCTTGCAATACGACAGCTCACCGGCGCCGAAGGCTTCGCGTACCAAGGGAAGCTCGGTCAGCCGGTGGGCCACCCGCACCTGCTCCCGCGCGGCGCCGGGCCCGATCGAGCAGCGCCAGGAGAGCCATTGAGCGCAGGATCGCACGCCCCACTCGGCCCAGCCCCTCCGTTCGTCCCACTCAGCCAACAGGACCAGACGGCGGCAGGAGGCGGCCGCGATGTGCGCGGACAGCTCACAGATCTCCCGCTCGAGCTCGTCCAGCGGCCGGAGGGTCGCCTCTGGGCTGGCGGACGTTGGAGGTGGTGGCTCTGATTCCCGCGCGTACGAACACATGTTCGTATAGTAAATGCGGGTCCGGACGTAAACGGGGGGGTGAAACGTCTCCGCGGAAACGCGCCGGGGGCGGGTTCGGGGAAGCAGTATCCGTCTCCGCGGAAACGCGGTAGGCCCACCCGGCTGGCATGCTCCGTGGCGCTTCATTACGACTAGGAGTCAGAACACATGCCCGAGATCGAGACCGACCAGGCTGCCCGCGAGGCCAGCGGCGCCCACCCATACGGCCGTTACCTCGAGGAGTTCGAGGTCGGCGCGGTTTACAAGCACTGGCCGGCGAAGACGGTGACGGAGGCGGACGACCACCTGTTCTGCCTGATCACCATGAACCACCACCCGCTCCACATCAACGATGTGTATGCCTCGCAGTCGCAGCAGGGCCGCAACGTGGTGGTCGGGCCGCTGGTCTATTCGCTCGCCCTGGGGATGAGCGTCTCGGACGTGAGCGGCAAGGCGATCGCCAACCTGGCCACCGAGGAGCTCAGGCACCCCGCGCCGGTGTTCCATGGTGACACGCTGTTCTGCGAGTCCGAGGTGCTCGAGGTGAAGGCGTCGAAGTCGAAGGAGGACCGCGGCACGGTCAAGGTGCACACGCGCGTGCTCAACCAGGATGGCGTGCTGGTGGCCGAGTTCAAGCGGCTGGTGCTGGTCCCCCGCCGGGACCCGGGCGGTCCGCTGGCCGGGGCGGAGAGCAACGTCGAGTAGGGCCGGGCGGGTAGACCTATAGGGCCGGGCGGGTAGACCTATAGGTACGAGGCGCAGGCTTCGTGCCGGGTCGGGTACCCTCATCAGCCTAAAAATTGACTCAACGGGTAGACCTTCTCCCGCCATCGATGCTTCAAGGAGTACCTGAATATAAATGTCACATACCGCCCCGAAGCACCAAGCCAAGACCACCAATGCGCACCTCAAGGCGTGGGTAGACGAGGTCGCCGCGCTGACCCAGCCCGACGAGATCCATTGGTGCGACGGTTCGGCGGAGGAGTACGACTACCTGGCGCAGGCGCTGATCGAGGCGGGGACATTCCAGCGGCTGTCGGAGGCCAAGCGGCCGAATTCCTACCTGGCGCTCTCGGATCCGGCCGATGTGGCCCGGGTCGAGGATCGGACGTTCATCTGCTCGAAGGACGAGTCCGATGCGGGGCCGACGAACAACTGGCGGGATCCCGAGGAGATGCGGGAGATGCTGAACGGCCTGTTCGACGGGTCGATGCGGGGCCGCACGATGTACGTCGTGCCGTTCTCGATGGGCCCGCTCGGCTCGCCGATCTCCCACATCGGCGTTCAGCTGACCGACTCGGCGTATGTGGCGGTCTCGATGCGGATCATGACGCGGATGGGACAGGCCGCGCTGGACGTGCTCGGCGCCGACGGCCATTACGTGCCCTGCGTGCACTCGGTCGGGGCGCCGCTGGCCCCCGGGGCCCAGGACGTCGCGTGGCCGTGTAACGCCGACAACAAGTACATCGTCCATTTCCCGGAGACGAGGGAGATCTGGTCGTTTGGCTCGGGCTACGGCGGCAACGCGCTGCTGGGCAAGAAGTGCTTCGCGTTGCGGATCGCTTCGGCGATGGCCCACGACGAGGGTTGGCTGGCCGAGCACATGCTGATCCTGAAGCTGACCTCGCCCGAGGGGGAGGTCAAGCACATCGCCGGGGCGTTCCCGAGCGCCTGCGGCAAGACCAACCTGGCCATGCTGATCCCGACCCTGGAGGATTGGAAGGTCGAGACGGTCGGCGACGACATCGCCTGGATGAAGTTCGGCGATGACGGCAAGCTGTACGCGGTGAATCCCGAGGCCGGCTTCTTCGGCGTCGCCCCGGGCACCGGCGCGCTGACCAACCCGAACGCGATCGACACGATCGGGAGCAACTCGATCTTCACCAACTGCGCGAGGACGGACGACGGCGACATCTGGTGGGAGGGTCTGACCGGCCAGCCGCCGGACCACGCGATCGACTGGCGCGGGAACGAGTGGACGCCGGACTCGGAGACCCCGGCGGCGCATCCGAACGCCCGGTTCACGACGCCGGCCGCCCAGTGCCCGTCGATCGCCCCCGAGTGGGAGGACCCGAAGGGCGTGGCAATCGACGCGATGCTGTTCGGCGGCCGCCGCTCGACGGTCGTCCCGCTGGTGCACGAGGCCCGCGACTGGGAGCACGGAGTCTTCCTCGGCTCGATCATGTCCTCCGAGACGACCGCCGCACAGGCCGGCGCGGTGGGCAAGCTGCGCTTCGATCCGATGGCGATGCTGCCGTTCTGCGGGTACCACATGGGTGACTACTTCGCCCATTGGCTCCAGACCGGCCGGCGCCAGGGCGCACAGCTGCCGAAGATCTTCTACGTCAACTGGTTCCGCAAGGACGAGAACGGCAAGTTCCTGTGGCCGGGCTACGGGGAGAACTCACGGGTCCTGGCCTGGGTGTTCCGCCGCTGTGAGGGCACCGCGGAGGCCAACGAGACGGCGATCGGACTGGTGCCCCCGGTGGGCGAGGGCGGCATCGACACGAATGGGTTGGACGTCACCGCGGAGACGATGACGCGGCTGCTCGAGGTCGACGTCGAGGGCTGGAAGACCCAGCTGCCGCAGGTGCAGCAGCACTTCGCCGAGTTCGGCGAGAAGCTGCCGCCGGAGCTGCGCGCTCAGCTCGACGCGCTGGAGCAGCGCCTGGACAGCTGACCCGCCGGGCCTCAATGGGGTCAGTAGCCCCCAGCGGCTGCGTACCCTGAGGCTGTGGCCCTTCCGTTCATACCGTCCGACGCCGCCCTGCTGGCCCTGCAGGCCGGCGTGGTCGCCGCGCCGCGGGTCGCGCCGGGACTGAAATCGCTGGATCGGCTGCACAGCCGGGGCTGGGCGCTGGTGCCGCTCGCCTCGATCGTGCTGGTGATCTTCGCGATCCGCTACGCCTCGGACACCGCCACCTGGCTCACCTATCTAGCCCTGGTGGCGGTACCGCCACTGGCCGCGGCGGCGCTCGGCTGGGCCTCCCACGGCGCTCGCGCGATCTATGCGCTGGTCGTGGTGCCGCTGTTCGCGCTGGTCTGGATCACCCCCAACTCGCTGGTCGGACAGGCCGGCGGGGCACTGCTCTCGGGACTCAGCTGCGTCACCCTCGGCGTGCTGCTGTCCGCGGTCGCTCCGCGGGGCTGGCTGAAGGCGGGGATCATCGCGATGTCGGTGGCCGACGTCTGGCTGGTGGCGTCCGACCTGCTGCAGTCGCCGAACACGGCGCTGGTGGCCGCGCACCCGGCGGGCGGGCTGCCCAGCCTCCAGAGCGAGAACTTCGGCAGCGTCTCGCTCGGCTACGGGGATCTGTTCGTGGCGGCCCTGCTCGGGGCGCTGCTGGCCGGCGATCGCACCCTGCAACGCGGAGCCGCCCTGCTGACGCTGCTGCTGGCGGGGGTCTTCGACCTGCTGTTCTTCTTCGTCAACGAGCTTCCGGCCACCGTGCCCGTGGCGGCCGCCCTGATCGTCCTAGAGGCCTGGGGCTGGCGGCGCCGGCGCCGCGATCGTCGGCGACGGGCTAGTGCTGCGAGCCGCCGGTCGATGCCGGCGGGCGCGACTCCTCGGCGAGCGACGTGATCGCCAGCGTCCCGCGCGCAGCCTCCTCGAGCACCTCGGTGGCCTCCTCGGCCGAGCGCGCGTAGAGCTCGACCAGCAGATGCACGACGATGCGGTCGTCGTCATGCTTGTGGAAGCGCACGTGGGTGAAGAACTCCCTGGTCCCGTGGTCGCCGAACGCCGCGTAGGAGAGCGCGTCTCCGGCCTCCGGGCCCGAGCAGGTCTCGACGTCTTCGGCGTCCACCGTGACGGTGCAGGAGGCGACCCACGGGGTGCCGGCGATCATCCGCTCCCAGCGGTCCTCGATCGGCTCGACCCGGCCGTTGTGGAAGCCGAGGTGGGGCTGATCGTGCATGCACTCGAGGCATTGCACGACGGCCTCCTGCATCTCGTCGACCACCTCGCCGCGTTCGCCGCTCTCCGGGTCGATCCGGTGAATGCCCTCGTAATGCACCTGGACCTCGAGATTTTGCGACCAACAGCGGTAGCAGCGCAGCCAGCTTCGGACCTCGGTTGATCCCTCCATTGCTCTGATTCTACGATCACGTCGTGAGCGGCAACCCCAACGGGTCCTGATGCCGGCTCTGAGCGAGCCGGTCGGGGTGGTGCTGGCCGGTGGCCAGGGGCGTCGCATGGGGGGAGAGAAGGCAACCGTGCTGCTGGCCGGCCAACCGCTGATCGCCTACCCGTTGCAGGCGCTGGCCCGGACCGTGGGGGAGGTTCGGATCATCGCCAAATCGGACACCGAGCTCCCCAACATCGCCGGGATCACCGTCTGGATCGAACCGCAATCCCCGCGTCATCCGCTGATCGGGATCGTCCATGCGCTCGCGCTGGCCGAGGGGCGCCCGGTGCTGGTCTGCGCCTGCGACCTGCCGCTGGTGACGCCGGCGCTCCTGCGGGCGCTCTACCGCGAGGATCCCGGCGACGCTCCGGCCGTGCTGGCCAGCGCCGGCGCGGAGCTGCAGCCGTTGCTGGGCTGCTACCGCCCGGCGGCGCTGGAGCTCCTGCGTGCGCTGATCGTCGATGAGCGGATCCCGATGCGGGCGGCGGCGCAGGCGATCGGGGCGCACGGGCTGGAGGTGCAGGACCGCGACGAGTTGTTCAACGTCAACTCGCCGATGCAGCTGCTGCAGGCAGCGGCGCTGCTCGACCGGCGCCGGCAGACCCAGCGCGACCCGATCGCCTAACCGAAGGTGAAGTCGTAGGCGCTGACGCCGGGAGGGACCTCGACCGTGATCAGGTGCTGCTGGGCCCCGGGTAGCGCCACCAGCGAGTAGAGCCGCTGACCGGTGACCGTGAAGCTCCCGCCGGCCTTGACGTCGGCGCCCGCGTCGGCGGCGGGGATCGGCTTGCCGTCCAGCAGCACATGCCCGGTCCGGGGCACGTTGCCGGCGCTGGTCATGACCAGATAGACGGCGGAGGCCTGAACCCCGGCCTTGATCGAGGCTCCCGCGGAGACCGCGGTGGCCGCCTGAGAGCTGACGTTCCAGGTGCCGCCCAGGGCGAACTGATTCAGCCCGAGACCGCTGGGGCTGGCGTAGAGATGAGTCCCGAGCCGCGGCTGCCCCACGAACCCCTGGGCGCGCTGCGGGTCGAGATAGGTCTCGGGGGTGGCCAGCTGCGCGGCGGGCACGATCGCGTGGGCGCTCATCGGCGGTGGCAGGTTGCGGGCGCCGGCGTCGGACAGGAGCTGCCGTACGGCGGCCTCGTCCTCTTTGTACTTGCCCTCACCGAACTGGTAGTGCCTGACGTCGCCCTTGGTGTCGATCAGATACTCGGCCGGCCAGTACTCGTTCTGGTAGGCGTTCCAGGTGCCCAGGTGGTTGTCCTGGACGATCGGGTAGGTGAGCCCGTCGGCCTTGATGGCCTGGGCCACGTTGCCGGCCTCCTGCTCGAAGGTGAACTCGGGCGCCTCGATGCCCACGATCTCCAGGCCGTAGCGGTGATAGGTGGCGTACAGCCCCTTCAGGAACGGCAGCGTGCGGATGCAGTTGATGCAGGTGTAGGTCCAGAAGTCGATCAGGACGACCTTGCCCCGCAGGCCGGCCATGGTCAGCGGCCGATCGCCGGGAGTGTTGAACCACTGCTGGGTGTCGGTGAAGTCCGGTGCCGGTCCGAGGTCGGGCAGCGACGGCGTCTTGACGCCGGGAATCGAGACTCCGACCGTGGGCGGCACCGCGCTGGTCGAGGCCTCGCGCTGGCGGACCGCGTACTGCGACTCGGGCCGGAGCGAGTTGAGCCGATGCTGAACCGCGTGCGAGTTCTCGAGTCCGTGGGTTGGGTCGACCAGGAAGGCCAGCAAAGAGGAATGGTTCGCCCCCGCCGTGCCGTTGGCCAGCGCATTCTCGAAGTTGACGTCGAGGTTCGTGGCGATGGCCAGCCCGGTGATTACCAGCACCAGCCCGAGGCCCTGTTCGACCAGGTTCCCGCGCGCGCGGCGACGCACGACGTCCATCAGCTTGCGCCCACCCAGCGTGTACAGCGTCAGCACCGCGCTCAGGCCGATGGCGTAGGAGATCGCGATCGCCACGATCCGCACCGACGTGTGCCCGGAGGCGCTGACCGAGATCACCGCGGCCAGGATCGGGCCGGCACAGGGAGCGCAGACGAAGCCGAGCGCGGCGCCGACGCCCAGTCCGGTCCAGAAGCCCGAGCCGCGGGTCTTGGGCCCGAAGCGGGCCAGGCGCGAGAGCGGGGCCTGCAGGCGCTCGGCCAGCGGCGGGATCAACATCACGGTGCCGAAGGCGATCAGCACGATCACCGCGAGCGTGCGGGCCGTGCCGCTGCCGAGGCCGACCCCCTTGGTGATCTGGGCCAGCGCGACGATCGAGATCGTGAACGTCACCGCCAGCCCGATGACGATCCCGAACGGGCGCCGGCGGCCACCCACCGCGCTGGCCGACAGGAGCGCCGGGAGCACGGGCAGAACGCACGGCGTGATCGCCGTCCCGGCCCCGGCGACGAGCGCGAACAACATCAATAGGAGCATCTGGACCTCAGATGATGCCGGGCAAAGTTTGCGAAATCGTTAACCGCCGATGGCGGACATGGTCCGGCGCGGCTGGATGAACCCCGGCTCACCGACGTGGTGCTTGAGCTCCTTGCGCCAGACCGCGTCGCGGATGATCTGCTCGAGCTGATCGTCATTCGCGCCGTCTCGCATCGGTCCGCGCAGGTCGGTCTCGTTGAGCGAGAACAGACAGGTCCGTAGCCGACCGTCGGCGGTCAGCCGGATCCGGTTGCAATCGCCGCAGAACGGGTCCGACACCGGGTTGATGAAACCGATCCGGCCCCGGCCGTCGGCGAAGCGGTAGACGCGCGCGGTGGCGCTGGGCTCGCGCGGCTCCGGCTCGAGCGGATGCACGGCGCTGATCGCGGCCCGGAGCTCCTCGCCGGTCAGAACCTGATCGGGGGTCCAGGCGTGATCGCCGTCCAGCGGCATGAACTCGATGAACCGCACCTCGTAGCTGCTGCTGCGCGCGAACTCGGCGAACGGCAGCGCCTCCTCCTCGGTGAAGCCACGGATCGCCACGGCATTGATCTTGATCGGGTGCGCCTCGGGAAATGACGCCAGCAGCTCGAGCCCGCGCAGCACCTGGGGGAGCGCATCGCGCCGGGTGAGCTCGTAGAAGCGGTCGCGCTGGAGCGAGTCGATCGACACGTTGAAGCGACCCACGCCGGCGCGGACCAGCGCCTCGGCGTCGCGCTCGAGCAGGTAGCCGTTGGTGGTCACCGACAAGTCGTGCACGAGCTCGAGCCCCGCCAGCATCGCGGCCAGCTTCGGGAAATTGCGTCGCACGAGCGGCTCGCCGCCGGTCAGGCGGATGTCGTGCACGCCCATCGACGAGACGAGGTCGACGATCCGGACGATCTCCTCGAAGGTCAGGATCGCCTCGCGCTCGAGCCAGGGCAGGCCCTCGGCGGGCATGCAGTACTGACAGCGGAAGTTGCATCGGTCGGTCACGGACACGCGCAGATCGCCGATCGATCTGCCGTGACCGTCTCGCAGCGGCTCTCGCACCATCGCTTAGAGGCTACCCTTCCGCGGATGCGGGCCCGGCGAGGTGGTGTGGCGATCGTGTGGATCGTGTGCGCGGCGGGTCTACTGGGCGGCTGCGGGACCAGCGACAGCGACCAGGTGCGAGCCAAGGTCGACCAGTTCCTCAAGGCCACCGCGAGCAAGGACTACGGGGCGCTCTGCCACCAGGTGCTGGGGCCGGTGCTGCTCGCCCACCTCTCGGCCGGCGGGATCCAGTGCGAGCAGGCGATGCAGATCGCGCTGGGCAGCCTGCAGAGCCCGTCGCTGTCGATCGGCCGCATCGATGTAAAGGGGAACACCGCGTCGGTCATCACTCTGACCACAGCGGCCCGCCAAGAGGCCTCCCTGGACGCTATCGAGCTGACCAAGACCAGCCGCGGCTGGCGCGTGGAGTCGCTGGGCACACCCGTCGTCCCCGGGTCCAAGCAGCCGAAATAGGGTCACGCCTCGGTGGCCAGCAGGCGGTAGGCGACCATGTCATGCCGGCCGGTCGACCCGCGGGTATGCGACCGGAAGATCGCCTCCCGGGTGAACCCGGAGCGCTCGGCGACCCCCTGCGAGGCGCGGTTGCCGGTGGCGGCGAGCAGATCGATCCGCTCGAGCCTGAGCGCGGCGAACCCCCAAGTACAGATCGCCCGGACCGCGCGGGTCGCGTGGCCCTCACGCCGGGCGTCCCGAGCCAGCCAGTAGCCGACCTCGCCCCGCGCATGGTCCCAGGCCAGCCGCATCAGGGAGATCGACCCGAGCAGGCGGCCGTCGATCGCCGCGACGATCGCGAACGGCGCCATCACTCCGGCGTGAATCGCGTCGTAGCGTTGGAGCAGATAGGTGCGGGCGTCGGTGTCCCGGTAAGGCGCTGGAACCCGGGTCCAGCGGGCGATCTCCGGGTCCTGACAGGCCGCGGTCAGCGCTGCGGCGTCGGCGTCGCGCCAGGGCCGCAGCGCGGTGTCCCCGTCCACCAGCGGCTCGCCGGGCAGGACGATCCGGGCCACGGGGCTTATGGCCGCTTCAGCATCACGAACACGGCGGCCAGCGCGAAGGCGATCTGTCCGAAGGCGAGTGCGGTGCCGAGGTTGATCGCGCCGAGCGCGCCGGCCAGCGCGCTGGCCGCCACGAACGCGCCGAACATGATCGTCAGGTCGAGTCGCACCGATTCGATTGTGCCTGACCGACGGCCGGGTCAGGATTCCCGGCCGGACATCCGCTGCTCGAGGGCGCGGTTCAGCGCCGGAACGTCGAGTCCGGAGTCCTGCTGCGCCAGATGCCGCTCCGCCTCGCGCCGGCCGCCGAGGGCCCGCATACCGCGATCGCCGTACTCGGCTGCGAAATCAGCCAGCGCGTGGGCGCGCCGGGCCTCCAGGCGCCGGGCTCCGACGTCGAGTCCGCGGCGGTGCTCATCCAGCGCGTCCAGGAGCTCCTCGATGCCGGAGGGCGGCGGCACCGACGAGACCGCCAGCACCGCGGTGTCGGCGGCGCCCAGTGCCCGCAGCGCGGCGCTCAGATCCGAGATCGCCCGGGTGGCCACCCGGCCCAGGTCGGCCTTGGTGACCACCAGCACGTCCGGGACCTCCATGATCCCGGCCTTGAGGAACTGCAGGACGTCGCCGGAGCCGGGCTGGACGACCACCGCGACGGTGTCCGCGACCTCGGCCACGTCGGTCTCGGACTGGCCGACACCGACCGTCTCGATCACCACGAGGTCGAAGGCGGCGGCCAGGGCGCTGCTGGCGGCGCGGGTGGCGGGGGCGAGCCCGCCCAGTCGCTCGCCGGCGGCGGTCGAGCGGATGAACACCGCCCGGTCGGCGGGGTCGACCTCGATTCTGGCGCGGTCGCCCAGCAGGGAGCCGCCGGAGCGCCGGGAGGACGGGTCGACGGCCAGGACGGCGACCGAGCGCTCGCGGCGTCGCCAGCCGGCCACCAAGCGCGACAGCAGCGAGGACTTGCCGACCCCGGGCGGCCCGGTGATGCCGACGATGTGGGCCGGGGCCTCATCGCCGAGCACGGCCGGCGAGACCGCCTGCAGCAGCGCCGCGGTCTGCTCGCGGGCGGGCTCGGTGCGGCTCTCGATCAGGTTGAGCGCCGCCGGCGCCGCGGACAGGTCCCGCTCGCGCAGACGGTTGCCCAGTTCCGCGCCGTCCGTCAAGCGGCGGCTTCGATGCCGTTGCGCGCGGCTACCAGGCCGATGATGTCGCGCATCATCCGGTTGAGATCCCAGTCCTTCGGCGTGTATACGGCCGCGACGCCGGCTTCGCGGAGCTTGGCCGCGTCCGCATCGGGGATGATCCCGCCGACCACCACGGGCACGTCGCTGACGCCCGCCTGCTCGAGGGCGGCCAGCACGTCGGGGATCAGCTCACGGTGCGAGCCCGACAGGATCGAGAGGCCGATCACGTGTACGCCCTCCTGAGCGGCGGAGGTGGCGATCTGGGACGGCGTCAGGCGGATCCCCTCGTAGACGACGTCCATGCCGGCGTCGCGCGCCCGCACGGCGATCTGCTCAGCGCCATTGGAGTGTCCGTCGAGGCCGGGCTTGCCGACCAGGAACTTCAGCCGGCGCCCGAGCGACTCGCTCAGCAGCTCGACCTCTTCGCGCAGTTCGGCGACTGCTTCGCTGGAGACCGCCGCGGCCTCGCCGACTCCGGTCGGCGCGCGGTATTCGCCGAACGCCTCGCGCAGGGTCTGGGACCATTCGCCGGTGGTGGCTCCGGCGCGGGCGGCGGCGATCGTGGCGGGCATGATGTTGTCCGACTGGTCGCGGGCGACCCTGGCGAGCTCCTTCAGCGCCGTGTCGACGGCGGCTTGGTCGCGCTCTGCGCGCCAGCGGTCGAGGGCGTCCCGCTGCTCCTGCTCGACCTCCGGATCGACGACGAGGATGCCGCCATCGGCGTCGGAGGTCAGGGGGGAGGGTTCGGTCGAGGTGAAGCGGTTCATGCCGACCACGGTCAGCTCGCCGGACTCGATCCGGCGCCAGCGTTCACGATGCGACTCGACCAGCGCCGCCTTCATGTAGTCGACCGCCTCGACCGCGCCTCCGAGCTCGGCCACGCGTGCCATCTCGTCGCGGGCGCCCTGCTCGAGCTCCTCGACCAGGTCCTCCATCACGGTTGAGCCGTCGAAGATGTCCGGGTACTCGAGCAGGTCGGTCTCGAAGGCGAGGATCTGCTGGAGGCGGAGCGACCACTGCTGGTCCCAGGAGCGCGGCAGCCCGAGCGCCTCGTTCCAGGCCGGCAGCTGGATCGCCCGGGCGCGAGCGCTCCGCCCGAGCGTCACCGCCAGCGCCTCGAGCGCGATCCGGTAGACGTTGTTCTCAGGCTGGGCCTCGGTCAGGCCGAGGGAGTTGACCTGCACGCCGTAGCGGAAGCGGCGGTGCTTCTCATCCTTGACGCCGTAGCGGTCGCGACCGAGTTGGTCCCACAGGGCCGACATCGCGCGGAGCTTGGCGTGCTCCTCGATGAAGCGGACCCCGGCGTTGACGAAGAACGAGATTCGCCCGAACACGTCGCTCATCAGGTCGGCGGGGACTCGCTCGCGGACGGCGTCGAGCACGGCGATCGCGTTGCTCATCGAGTAGGCGATCTCCTGGACCGGGGTCGCACCCGCCTCCTGGAGGTGGTACGAGCAGATGTTGATCGGGTTCCACTTCGGCACGTGCTTGACGGTGTAGGCGATCGTGTCGGCGATCAGCCGCATGCTCGGGCCGGGCGGAAAGGCGTAGGTGCCACGGCTCAGGTACTCCTTGAGGATGTCGTTCTGCGTGGTGCCCTGGAGCTTGTCCTGCGGGATGCCCTCCTCATCGGCGGCGACGATGTAGAGCGCCAGCAACCACGCGGCGGTGGCGTTGATGGTCATCGAGGTGTTCATCTGGTCGAGCGGGATGCCGTGCAGCAGCGTGCGCATGTCGCCGCGGTGCGCGATCGACACCCCGACCTTGCCGACCTCACCGCGGGCCAGCTCGTGATCGGGGTCATAGCCCGTCTGGGTGGGGAGGTCGAAGGCGACCGAGAGACCGGTCTGGCCCTTCTCCAGATTCCGGCGATAGAGCTCATTGGAGCGCCGGGCGTCCGAGTGCCCGGCGTAGGTCCGCATCATCCAGGGGCGATCGGGCTCGGGCAGGCGGGGGGAAGGGGTCTCCGACATGTAGCGCATTGTATGAGCGGGTACCGTTTGTGCATGCCCGATCAGAGTTCAGCCGCCCGCGAACACGCCCTACTGCAGGAGATCACCTCGCCGCTCACCACGTTGCCGGAAGACCCGGTGGCGGCCGCCGCCGATGCCGACTTCCCGATCGTGCTCAGGGGGTATGACCGCGATGCGGTCGATGCCTACGTGCGCGCGACCAGCCAGATCGTCGCCGAGCTGCAGGCCCGCTCCTCGCCCCAGGCGGCGATCAAGCGAGCCCTGGAGCGCGTCGGCGAGGACGTCTCAGGGATCCTTCAGCGCGCGCACGACACGGCCGAGCAGATCACCTCCGGGTCTCGGCGCGAGGCCGAGGATCGCCTCGAGGTGGCCCGCAACGAGGCGGTGACGATCGCCGCCGACGCCGAGCGGCGGGTCAAGGAGCTCGACGTCGACACGGACCGGATCTGGGCCGAGCGCGACCGCATCGTCGCCGATACCCGCGAGCTGGCCCGCCAGCTGATCGAGCTGGCCGAGGTGGCGGCGGCACGCTTCCCGCCGGCCGAGGAGCCAGAGCCGGCGACCGACGAGGAGACCGCGGTGATGCCGGTCCCGGCCGACGACCCCGGCGCGTAAGCTTTCGCCGCGGATGCGCCTGATCGACTGCATGCACCTCGGTCGCCCGAGGGTGATCGGGTGCTGGCAGGTGGACGACGTGCTGATCGACCCGGGTCCGTCCTCGTGCCTGCCGACCGTGCTGGAGGCGCTCGGGGACTGGCGTCCGCGCGCGCTGCTGCTGACCCATATCCACCTCGACCACGCGGGGGCCAGCGGGTCGCTGGTGCGGCGCTGGCCGGACCTCGAGGTCTACGTCCATGAGATCGGCTCCTGGCACATGGCCGATCCGTCCCGGCTGCTGCAGAGCGCGACGCGGCTCTACGGCGAGGACATGGACCGGCTATGGGGTGAGTTCGAGGCGGTGCCAGAGGCCAACCTGCGGCTGCTCGAGGGCGGCGAGCGACTGTTCGACTCCTTCGAGGTGGCCTACACGCCCGGTCACGCGTCCCATCACGTCTCGTTCCTGCACGAGCGGACCGCGTACGTCGGCGACGTGGGCGGCGTGCGGATCATCGACGGCGCTCCGGCGATCCCGCCGACACCGCCGCCGGACATCGACGTGGAGGCGTGGCACGAGTCGCTCGAGCTGGTCGCCGCGTGGAAGCCCGAGCGGCTGGCGATGACGCATTTCGGGTCCTCGGAGAACGTCGCGGGCCAGTTGGAGGAGGTCGGGCGGCGGCTCGACGATTGGTCGGTGCTGGCCCGGGAACGGGACCTCGACGGCTTCATCGCGGGCATCAAGCGGGAGATCGCCGAGAGCGCGAATGCCGAGATCGCCGCGGCCTACACGCAAGCCGCGCCGCCGGAGCAGCTCTACGCCGGGCTGCGGCGTTACTGGGACAAGAACGGCAAGCCCTGACTGGCTCCGCGGGGCCGTATCGGCGGGGCTGCGGCGCTATGCTGAGGACCGATGGCACAGACCGTTGAGTTACCTCGTGTCAGCGGTCCCGGGAGCGGGCTGGGCGGGCCCTGGCGAGTGGTTGTCCTCAACGACAACCACAACACGTTCGACCATGTGGCCGAAACGCTGGCCGGTGTGCTCCCCGGGGTCACGCTGGCAGACGGGTACCGTCTCGCGGACCGGATCCACAACTCGGGTTGCGCGATCGTGTGGAGCGGTCCGCGCGAGGACGCCGAGAGCTACTGGGAGCTGCTGGATGACGCCGGGCTCTCGATGGCCCCGCTCGAGAGCTGAGCGGATGGCCCCGCTCGAGAGCTGAGCGCCGTCCCGAGAGCTAGGCGCTGCCGGGAAGGGCGCCGGCGGGCTGGCGTTCCTTGGCGCGCTGGCGCTCAGGGCTGACCCGGATCACGTTCCAGACGATCCCGAGCTTCTCCAGCAGGCTGATCACCAGGCCGGTCGGGTCCGACATCCGCTCCCAGAACCGCAGGCCGTGGAAGGCCGAGGTCGGGAACGCGTGATGGTTGTGGTGCCAGGCCTCGCCCATCGACAGCGGCGCCAGCCAGAAGACGTTGCGTGACTGGTCCTCGACGTCAAAGCGCCGGCGACCGAAGAAGTGGCAGACCGAGTTGATCGACCAGGTCACGTGGTGCAGCAGGAACACGCGCACGAGGCCGCCCCACAGCAGCGCCGTCAGCGCCGTGCCCAGGCCGCCGCCGACGATCCAGCCGAGCGCGAACGGAATCGCCAGGCCGAGGCCCGCCCACAGGAAGAAGAGCTTGTCCATCACGCGCATCAGGCCGTCCTTGACCAGATCCGGAGCGAAGCGCTCACGGTCGGCGGTCCCGACACTCTCGAACAGCCAGCCCACGTGCGCGTGCCATAGGCCCTTGACCGCGCCGAAGAAGCCGGGTCCGGCCAGGTGGGGCGAATGCGGGTCTCCGTCATGGTCGGTGAACGCATGATGCTTGCGGTGGTCGGCGACCCAGGTGATCACCGAGCCCTGGATGGCCATCGAGCCGAACGCGGCGACGATCGCCCGGAACGCGCGCGAGGACTCGAATGCCCGGTGGGTGAACATCCGGTGGAAGCCGAGCGTCACCCCCAGCGCGGTGACCACGTAGAAGCCGATCAGCAGGGCAAGCTCGAGCGGTCCGATCGCGCGGTTCCACAGCAGCACGATCGCCACGATCAGCCCGACCAACGGGGCCGGAACGCCGATCAGATTGACGATCTTGTGCGCGCGCGACATGCCAACTAGACAGGATACGGAGCCTGGGTGCAAATTTCTCCTAGCTCCTCAACGATTTCCTGTCGATTACTTGTAGCGTTTGACTAAGAAATGTCGGACCAACCCTGGCACGAGCTTCCTCAGGCCATCGCCGTCGTCCTCCGTCCCGTGCTGGCCGAGTCGGCGGACGAGATGATCGAGGCGGTCCGCACGATCCCCGCCTATGCGCGCCCGCTGGACGGTCAGTTCGGCGAGGGACTCCGGGTCGGAGTCGAGGAGGCGCTGCGGCATTTCCTGGCCGAGGTCGAGGCCGGCGGGCCGGTGCCGCGCTCCGACGTCTACACCATCCTGGGCCGCGGGGAGATGCAGGCGGGCCGGACGCTCGAGTCGCTGCTGAGCGCGTACCGGATCGGGGCGCGGGTCGCCTGGCGGCGCTTTGCCGCGGCCGGGACGGAAGCCGGGCTTGCCCCGGACACGCTGTACCTGCTGGCCGAGTCGATCTTCGCCTACATCGATGTGCTCTCGGCCGAGTCGGCCGACGGCTACGCGCGTGAGCAGTCCGCGGCGGCCAGCGAGGCGGAATTGCGCCGCCGTCGCCTGGTGCGGCTGCTGGTGCGAGAGCCGGCGGTCGACGCGGCGGTGATCGAGGCGGCGGCGGGGGACGCCGCATGGACGCTGCCCCGGACGCTCGCGGTGCTGGCGATCGCGGAGCAGCCCAACGCCTCCGCACTGCACCTCCCGACCGACTCGATAACCGAGCGGGTGGGGGAGCTGACCTGCGTTGTGGTGCCCGATCCCGACGGGCCGGGGCGGCGCCGCTCGCTCGAGCGCGGGATCGCCGATGCGCAGGCGTCGGCCGGGCTCGGCACGACTGTCGCGTGGCCCGAGGCGGTGACCAGCTTCACCCGCGCCCGCGCCGCGCTCGAGCTCGGTGCCGGGGAGCCGGGATTGATCGTGGCCCGGGAGCGAACGGGCGAGCTGCTGCTGCTCGGCGACCCCGGGTTGGCCGGGGAGCTGGCCGCCGATCGCCTGGCCCCGCTGGCCTCGTTGTCCGAGGGCTCGCGCGCGCGGCTTACCGAGACGCTGCGGATCTGGCTGGCCGAGCAGGGAAGATTGGGGCCGGTCGCGCAACGACTGGGCATCCATCCCCAGACGGCCCGGTATCGCCTGACCCGGCTGCGCGAGCTGTTCGGTCCCGCGCTGGACGACGCGGAGGCGCGCTTCTGGATCGAGGTCGCCCTGCGGGTCAGGGATCAGCGGTGAGCGCCGGAACGGCGCATGCGCTAAGCGGCGGCCTGCGGCTCCGGCTGGGGCTCGGGAACGCCGTTCTCGAGCGGGACCTCCGGTCCGAGCGTGCCCGCGGCCAGCTCGTCGTGCCAGGTGTAGACGATCGGGATCTGGTAGCGGCCGGAGTTCCGGCGGCGGAACTCGGTCATCTCCGGGCCCTCCCAGTATCGGTACCAGTCCTCCTTGGTCTCGAACCAGGTCATGTGGAGGATCTTGTAGCGATCGTCCAGCGAGCGCTGGACCGAGTACTGGGTCGCGTCGTAGCGCAGGGCGATCGGGGCGACGGCGGCCACCGCTTCGCCGAACTCCTCGTGACGCAGGACCGTCGCATACCAGGGGATGTGGACCACACCGGCCATCTCTACGCTCCAACCTCGGCCCGGATCGCGCCCGGCCCGTCCGCGGTTTTACCTTGACCCTCCTCGGTGGCGCCGACCAGGATCGCGATCTTCCCGAGGTGCTTGTTGTCTCGCAGCAACTGGTGGGCCTCGGCGACCTTGTCGAAGCCCATCGTCTGCCAGAGCACCGGCCGGATCTTCGATTCCTCGATCAACTCGTTGGCCTTGGTCGCCTCCCAGGCGTTGGCGAAGTGCGAGCCCAGGATCTCCTTCTGGCGCATCCACAGGTAGCGAACGTCGAAGTCGAGCTGATAGCCCGACGTCGCGCCGCAGATCACCACCTTGCCGAACGGCTTGACCACCAGCACCGAGGTGGGGAAGGTGGCCTTGCCGACGTGCTCGAAGACGATGTCGGGCGGCCCGCCGAGGAGCTTCTCGACGGCCTTGCCGAACCGCCGCGACTCCTTGAACCGTGCCCGTTCCTCGTCTTCGGTCTCGCCGCCGACGCGCATCATTCCGCTGAAGTCCGAGCGGTCTATGTGGCCGACGGCGCCGAGCTGCTCGATCAGCCTGCCCTTCTCCTCGCTGGAGACGACCCCCACGGCGTCGGCCCCGGCCAGCGCGCAGAGCTGCGTGGCGAACACGCCGAGACCGCCGGCGGCGCCCCAGATCAGGACCCGGTGACCCGACTGCAGCCTGCAGCGGTCGATCAGCATCCGGTACGCGGTGAAGTACGTCAGGCCGTAAGAGGCGGCCTCCTCCCAGGCCAGGTGCTTGGGCTTGTGCAGCAACTGCTGGGCCTGGACCTTGCAGAACTGGGCAAATGAGCCCCACGTGGTCTCGTAGCCCCAGATCTTCTGGGAGGGGGCGGCCAGCGGATCGAGGCCGTGGACCTCGGGGTCCTCGTAGGACGCCTGGTTGCAATGGATCACGACCTCGTCGCCGGGCTTCCAGCGCGTCACGCCGTCGCCGACCTTCCACACGACGCCCGAGGCATCGGAGCCGCCGATGTGGTGGCCCCACTGCGGGTGATCGCCGTAGCGCCAGACGCCGACCGGCTCGCCGAGCGCGGCCCAGACGTTGTTGAAGTTGACCCCGGCGGCCATGACGCGCACGATCACCTCGAAGGCGCCCGGCTCGGGTACCTCGATGTCCTCGAGCTGGAAGGCATCGGTCGGCTCGCCCTCACGCTCCTCCCGGATGACCCATGCGGCCATCGTCTTCGGGAGCTCGCCCGGTTCGGTCTCGACGTTTGCGACTTGGCTCACATCCACGGCCACGGATTGTGCCCCTTCGATCGGGTACTTGGAAGGGCAGGATCGTAGTGGACCTTCACTCCTGTAGGTCGGCTACGCGGCGAGGTCGGCCCCGACCAGCTCTGGCTCGCGCTCCTCGGAGGGCTGCCGGGTCGCAATGGCCTGCACCGGCGTGCGTCCGACCAGCCACCAGGCGATCACGGCACCGCAGACCAGGACGGCCGCGCCGATCGTCAGTCCGGTGGCGAGTGCGGAGACGAACGCCTCGCGGACCGCCGCCACCACCTGTGGAGAGGAGTGCTGGCCGACCGTGCCGCCGCCGCCGAGCGAGTTGGCGATCGCGGCGCGGGTGGCGGCCGGGAGGTGGGGGAGGCGCTGGTCGATCTTGCTGCGGCCGAGGGTGGCGATCAGCGCGCCCATGATGGCCACCCCGAACGTCCCGCCGACCATCCGGCTCATCGACAGGACCCCGGAGGCGACGCCCGCCTTGGTCCGGTCGACGGCGTTCATCGCGGCGGTGCTCATCGGCGACATCACCAGACCCATGCCAAGCCCCATCAGGATGAACCCGGGGAGCAGCAGCCCGTAGCCGCTGTGGACGGTGAGATGCGACTGGATGAACAGGGCGGCGGCGACCAGCAACAACCCGAGCGTCATCAGCGGACGGGAGCCGATGCGATCGGTCAGCCGGCCGGCGATCGGCCCCATCACGATGATCAGGAGCGTCGAGGGCAGGAACCGAATGCCCGCCTGAAGCGGCGAGTAGTGGAGGATGTTCTGCATGTACAGGGCCAGGAAGAAGAACTGCGCCAGCATCCCGAACGTGACGATGAAGGCGACGATCGAGGCGCCCAGGAACGTGCGCGAGCGGAAGAAGCTGAAGTCGATCATCGGAGCCTTGACTCGGCGCTCGATCGGGACGAAGGACGCCAGCGCGATCGCCGCGACGGCGAACAGGACCAGCACCCGGGGGGAGCCCCAATGCCAGGAATTGCCCTCGACCAGCGCCAGCACCAGCGCCGTGAGCCCAACCGTGATCGCCGCGATCCCGGCGTAGTCGACGGTCTTGCCCACCGTCTCGTCGCGGGATTCGCGGGCGGCGAACAGCGTCACCGCGACCGCGCCGACGGCGATCGGGGGGTTGATGAAGAAGATCGCCCGCCAGCTCACCTGCTCGGTCAGGAACCCGCCGACCACCGGTCCGATGGCCAGGGCCAGCGCGCTCACGCCGGCCCAGGTGCCGATCGCGGTGCCGCGCTGCTCGGGCGGGAAGGCCTGGGTGATGATCGACAGCGTGGCCGGCATCATGAAGGCGGCGCCGATGCCCTGGACCGCGCGGAAGGCGACCAGCGCCGTGTCGTCCGGGGCAAAGCCGATCGCTGCGCTGGAGAGGCCGAACACGATCACGCCGAACAGGAACATCCTGCGCCGGCCGAAGATGTCGCCGAGCCGTCCGCCGGTGACCATCAGCACCGCGAAGGTCAGCGTGTAGGCGTTGACCGTCCATTCCAGGGCGGACAGGCTGGCGTGCAGGTCGCGCTGGATCGACGGCAGCGAGACGTTGACCACGGTGTTGTCGAGCATCACCATGAACAGCGCGAAGCACATCGCGCCGAGCGTCCACCACTTGCTGTTCTCGTCGGTTATCAGGCCGTTGCGTCGGTTCAGCAGGCGCTGAGTCAAGAGGAGATTCCTTCCGGTCGGCAGGCGGCCACCGACTCGCGTTCGAGCAGCTTCGAGAGCGCCCGGGACAGCGAATCACGTTCCGCGTCGGTCAAAGTTTGGGTGAACTGCTCGAGTCCGATCAGGCGGGCGGCGTTGAGCCGACGGGTCACCGAGCGTCCGGCCTCGGTCACGCGCATGCGCTTGATCCTCCGGTCCTCGGTGTCCTCATGGCGCTCGACGAAGCCGCGGCGGACGAGGTCGTCGACCGTACGGCTGGCGGCGGGAAGCGACACCGGCACCAGCTCGGCGGCCTCCTTCAGGCTGAGCGGCCGGGCGGCGTCCTCGAAATGGTGCAGCAGCTTGATCTGGGTGAGCGTCAGCTCGAGATCGGCCACCGCCTCGAACAGGTCCGAGTTGCAGTTCTTGTGCAGGAACACGACCAGCGCGTAGAGGTCAGCGGCTAGTACTTGCTCCCGAGGAATGGTTACTTGCACGCATGCAAGTATTGCACAGAGTGGTTATGGCTGCAGCAGCGCGTTGCTGGCGCTGGGGTTATGGCTGCAGCAGCGCGTTGCTGGCGCTGGGGCGGGGCTTGCCGATGTGGAGCGTGGCGGGCTGGATCGAGGAGGCGCCGGCCAGCCTGGCGTCGGTCGAACCGGCCTTGCCCGTGGTGACGGTGTAGTCACCGGAGCCGAAGTCGATCGTCACCTGCGCGGTCTCCTGCGGGTTGATCGGCCCGGTGGTGGCGAGCGTGCTGCCCGAGTTGCCCGCCCGCTGGACGTTGAGCGATTCGGTCTTGTTGGCCTGATTGGTGACGATGAAGATCACCGGGCCGGCGCCGACCGAGGCGGGCGAAACGGATACGCGTTGACTGTTGATGTAGACGGTGAGGTCGACCGGCGTCGCGGGGCGCGGCCTGTTGGCGAACTTGGCGCCGCCGCCGCACCCGGCCAGAGCGAGTGCCCCGGTGGCGAGTAACGCAAAAGCCGTCCTACGCATCCTGACGCCGACTCTCCTCTCCGCTTCCCGCCGCGACTGCGTGCGTCGCGCGAGCCTCAATTGAGCGAAACCCTAACCGACTGTCTCTCCGCACGCGAGCCGGGTCGACATCGATCGGTGTCGAGTTCGTACATCGGCCGGCCCTGCGGTCAGTCGGCGTTCCCGGTCAAGGTCAGTCGGCGTTCCCGGTCAGCGTCCTGCGCTGGTCCTCGAGCCGGGCCAATTCCGCCTGCAGCTCGGCCCAGGACTCGTCCTCCACCAGCGCGTACTCATCCCCGGTCAACTCGCGGACCCGCTCGCGGTAGGCGGTCCATGCCTGACGCGTCTCTTCGTCGAGGGCACGGAGCTTGATGGCGTCTGGGGCAATCGTGGTCACGGTGCAACTCCTTTGCTTGCTCTACCGGCACCGATGCTACCCCGGACAGCGGTCAGCAATTCCCGGTTGTCCGCGCCGCGCTGCAAGCCGGCTCTCACTCCGTCCGGCCGCGGGCGTATCACCGGTGCGATGGATCTGCTCGACCAGCCGCTGGCCACCGCCGAATTCCTCGCCGTCGACACCGAGACCAACGGGCTCGGCGGCGACGATTGCGAGCTCACCGAGATCGGTGTGGTGCTGGTCGGCGGAGGCGAGCTGCATGACCGCTGGGACTCGCTGGTGCGCACAAATCTGGCCCTGCGCCGCGGGATCCAGCGCTTCACCGGGATCACCCAGGCGATGGTCGATGGCGCGCCGGCTCCCGATGCCGTGCTGCCGGCGTTCGAGCGGAAGCTGAGCGGGCGGATCATGGTCGCCCACAACGCGCCGTTCGACCGGCGGGTGCTGCGCCAGGCGTTCGAGCGCTGCGGCCTCGATTGGCCGGATCCGCCGGTGATCTGCACGGCCGCGCTGGCCAGGAAGCTGCTGCCGTTGCAGCGCGAGCGCCGGCTCAGCGCGCTGGCCGACGCCCTCGGCGTCGAGGTCACGGTCACCCACCGGGCCCTGGCTGACGCCGAGACCTGTGCGAGCGTGCTGTGCGCGCTGTTCCCGCGCCTGTGCGCGAACGCGACCACGGTCGGCGAGGCGCTGGCGATGCTCTCGGCCCGGCGCCGGCAGCGCCCTCGCCGTCCCGCCCGCGAGCGCGCGAGCACCGCCGCCGCGCTGCCCCAGCTCGAGTTCGGCGAGCTGCCGCGGGACCCGGGTGTTTACGTCTTCCGCGACGGGACCGGCTCCGCTCTGTACGTCGGCAAGTCGGTGTCGATCCGCAGCCGCGCGCGTGCCCACTTCGCACCGTCGACGCCCCGTGCCGCCTGGACTCAGCACGCCGCCGTGGTCGACTACGTCGCCACCCGCTCCGAGCTCGGCGCGCTGGTGCTGGAGAACCGCCTGATCAAGCAGCTGCGCCCGCCGGGCAACGTCCGGCTCACCCGGCCCGACGACAAGCTCTGCTACGTCCGCTGCCGGCTCGACATCGCCTTTCCGATCCTGGAGGTCGCGCCGGCCCCGGCGGGCGGCCACGCCGTCAGCATCGGGCCGCTGCGGGGACGGCGGGTCGCGCTCGAGCTGGTCGAGCAGCTCGATTCGCTGTTCGGCTTGCGCCATTGCGGCCGGCGCCTGCCCCGCCGCGAGTATCCGTCGGCCTACGGCCAGATGGGCCGCTGCCTGTCGCCGTGCCTGGGCGATCTCGACCCCAACCTCTATCGGCGCCGCCTGGACGAGGCCCTGATGCTGTTCGCCGCCGGTGGCGACGCGCGCGCCCGCCTGCTCGATCACGTCCGGGGCCAGATGCGCCACGCCGCCGCGCGCCAGCAATACGAGCGAGCCGCGTCTCTGCGGCGCCGCTCCGGGCGTCTGGCGGCGATCCTGCGGCGGATCGAAGGTGTGCTGGAGGCCACGCACGTGCGCCCGCGGCTGCTCTACGGAGCCCATCCGCTCGGCCACGGCGGCGATGTCTTCTGGTTGGTGGGCGGCCGGCTGGTGGATTACGGCGCGCTCCCGGCCGAGCCGGAGGAGCTCGAGCAGCGGACGGCCACCGCGCTGATCCGCCGCGGGCGGCCGGGCGACATGGGGGCGCTGGTTCCGCCCGACGAGGTCGACGAGGTGCGGATCGTCGGCAGCTACCTCGCCTCGCATCCGGACACGGCGCAACTCGACCTCGACCCGCCCCCCGACCGCGATCGGCTGGAGGCCTTCCTGGCCGCGGCGGGCGGGCTCAGCGAAACGGCAGCTCTAGCACCGTCGCGGTGACCCCGTCATCGCCGCCGCCGCCGTCGCCTTCGACGGAGACGACCGAGTCCGGAGCGGCCTCGCGCCGGACGAATGCCAGGGCGATCGGCCCGAAGCGCGGGGAGACCGCGGTGCTGGTCACGCGCCCGACGGTGCGGCCCTCGAAGCTGAGCGTCTCGCCGCCGGACAGCGGGACCGAGAGGCGCAGTCCGCGCAGGCGGCGGTTCGGCTTACCGCGGTAGAACAGCCGCGCGACGGTCTCCTGGCCGACGTAGCAACCCTTGGTGAAGGAGACGGCACGCTCGTTCAGCCCCGCTTCCTGCGGGATCACGCTGTCGTCGAGGTCGATGCCGTAGCGCGGGCGACCGTGCTCGACGCGCAGGCACTCGACCGCCTCGAGCGAGACCGGGACCGCGCCCGCCTGCCCGAGCACGCCGGCCAGGCGCTCCGTGTCGGCCGAGTCGCAGAGCAGGTCGACGCCGACGTCGGTCCGGATCGCTCGGGCGGCGACTCCGTCGAGGTCGACCCCGGTGTGGGCGTGCTCGGCCTCGGCGAGCCGGGTCGCGCCGAGCGAGCGCGGATGCGGTCGGGCCCGATCAGCGAGACCAACCCGCGCTCGAGCGTGCGCTTGTGCAGCTCGACGTCGTAACCGACCGAGAAGCGGCGGATCATGTTGAACAGCTCCTGCAGGGCGACGCGCTCGGTGTCCAGCAGGAGCTCGTCCCCGGTGTCGAGGATCCGCAGGTCGCCGAGCATCTTGCCCTTGGGCGTGAGGAACGCGGCATAGCAGCCGGTCCCGGGGGTCAAACCCTCGGTGTCGTTGGACACCTGGCCCTGGAGGAAGGACTTCGCGTCGGTCCCGGAGAGCGCGAGCTTGCCTCGCTCGGAGCGATCGAGCAGGCCGCAGGCCTCCGTGATCGCCGCGTAATCGGTGCCGGAGGCGAGGATCGAAGTCACCGTTGACAGGATAGGCGCCCGTCGGTTGTCGTTGACAACAATAAAATTTAGGCGTACCATAATTCTTGTCTTGTCCCAGCGTGAACCAATTTCTGTCTCGTCGGCGATCGAGGACTACGCCAAGGCGATCTACGCGCTCGAGGCCCGGAGCGAGAGCACGGTGAGCACGAACGCGATCGCCGAGCGGCTCGGCGTGACGCCGGCTTCGGCATCGGGCATGGTCAAGCGGCTGGATGAACTGGGGCTCGTCTCCCACCGGCCCTACCGCGGCGTATCCCTGACGGCGGAGGGCCGGCGGGTGGCGCTCGAGGTGATGCGCCATCACCGGCTGCTCGAGCTGTTCCTGGTCGAGAGTCTGGGGGTGCCGTGGGATCGTGTCCATGGCGAGGCCGAGGTGCTCGAGCACGTCCTCTCGGAGGAGCTCGAGGAGCTGATCGCCGCGAAGCTGGGGAACCCGACCCGGGACCCGCACGGCGATCCGATTCCCACCCGGGATCTGACCATCGAGGAGCGCCCGACCCAGAGCCTGCAGTCACTGGAGTCCGGGACGGCCGGCCGGTTCACGCGGGTGTCGGACTCCGATCCCGACATGCTGCGGTTCCTGGCCGATCGGGGCATCGCCCCCGGTGACACGTTTGAGGTGCTGGAAAAGCAGCCGTTCGACGGACCGCTGTTCGTGCGGTTCAGCGATCAGGTCCACGTGCTGGGCGGGGCGCTGGCCCAGGCCATGCGCGTGGAGTGCTCCGAGTGACTCCGGCGCAGGCGCCAGCCGCGGAGCGCGCTCTGGAGGACGCCGGCGTGGACGGTCACGCGGTGTCCGTTCCCGAGGTGGCGCTCGGCCCGAGCCCGCTCGAGCGGCTGTTGGCCCGCGGGCGACTGCGCGCCATGTTGTACATGCTCGGCCCCGCCTTCGTGGCGTCGATCGCCTACGTCGATCCGGGCAACTTCGCCACCAACATCCAGGGCGGCGCCAAGTTCGGCTACCTGCTCCTGTGGGTGGTTCTGCTGGCCAACCTGATGGCGATGCTGATCCAGTTCCTGTCGGCCAAGCTCGGGGTGGTCACCGAACGCAACCTGCCCGAGCTGTGCCGCGAGCGGTTCCCGCGCTGGATGTCCTGGGGGCTGTGGGCGCAGGCCGAGGTGATGGCGATGTCGACCGATATCGCGGAGTTCCTCGGCGCCGCGCTCGGCCTCAACATGCTGTTCGGCGTCCCGCTTCTGGTGGCCGGCCTGATCACCGGGGTGATCGCCTTCGCCATCCTGCAACTCCAGACGCACGGCCACCGCCGCTTCGAGGTGGCGATCACCGCGCTGCTCGGACTCGTGTTTGCCGGGTTCATCTACCAGGCGCTGAAGATCGGCCCCTCGGTGCACCAGTCGCTGCGCGGCCTGCTCCCCGGTTTGCACGGCGCCAGCTCGCTCTACCTGGCGGTGGGGATCGTCGGCGCCACCGTGATGCCGCACGTGATCTATCTCCACTCGGCGCTGACCAGCGGGCGGATGCCGGTCCGCAACGACGCCGAGCGCCGGCGGGTGCTGCGCTTCGAGCGGATCGACGTGATCGTCGCTCTGGGCCTGGCCGGGCTGATCAACCTGCTGATGCTGGCCGTCGCGGCGAAGCTGTTCCACAACTCGGAGCTGTCCGGGCTGAGCTCGCTCACCGCCGCCCACTCCGAGCTCGGCCGGCTGGTCGGCGGCGGGGCCGCGCTGGCGTTCGCCGTCGCCCTGTTCGCCTCCGGCGCCTCTTCGTCGAGTGTCGGCACCTACGCGGGTCAGGTCGTGATGGCCGGGTTCATCAACGTCCGCATCCCGATGTTCGTGCGGCGAGCGGTGACGATGATCCCGGCCCTGGTCGTGCTGGCGATCGGCGTGAATCCGACCAGCGCGCTGGTCTTCAGCCAGGTCGTGCTGGCGTTCGGGATCCCGCTCGCGCTGATCCCGCTGGTGGTGCTCACCGCTCGGCGCGACGTCATGGGCGTGCATGCCAACGGCCGCCTGACCAGCGCGCTGGCCTACGGCGTGGCCGCCCTGATCACGTTGATGAACGCGTTCCTGATCTACCAGCAGCTGTTCGCCTGAGCGGCGCGCGGCGCGGAGCGCGTGGCCGGTACGCTTCCTTGCCGATGGCGCTCGCCGACACGTTCAACCAGATCGTCGACTCGCTGCCCGACGACTGGACCGACCTGGAGCTCGACCTGCGGATCTTCGACGAGCGCCGCTACGTCGATGCCGCCGTGCTGCTGGTCACCTGCAACGCCCAGCCGTACTCCAAGCACGACTGGCATTGGCGGCTGCTGGTGGCCCACCGCTTCGGTCACGCCGCGGCGGTCCCGGCCGTCCACGTCGCGCTCAAGCTGCTCGACGAGGCCGAGATCGACGGCGAGATGGCCGTCCGCGAGGTCCGCACGGGCCGGGTCGAGGTCGTGCAGATGTGGGGCCGGACCGAGTCGGTGCGCCAGGAGTTCCAGAAGCTCCGCGCTCAGTAGTCCTGGCTGGGCAGGAGATCGCGGTCGAACATCTTGGCCACGTTGGGGGCCCGCTTGACGATCCCGAACTTCACCTCCCACCTCGCCCAGGCGCGCAGCGCGCGCGGGTCGAGCTGGCCGAAGCGCTCGCCGGGCCGCGCGAACGACGAGCGCTCGGCCGCCAGCTCGGCCGCCACCAGCTTGGGATCGAGGCCGGGCACCAGCGACTCGAGGTTCGCCGCGCTGGCGGCCGGGTCGCCCAGGGTCACCCGGTAGCCGCGGATCAGCACGCGCATGAGCGTGCGGGCCAGGCCCGGGTTTCGCCGCAGCGACGAGCCAGTCGCGCAGAGCACGAGTTCGGGATAGGCGGGCGCCCCGTAGCTGTCGACCCGGAACACGTGGAAGCCAGGGCGGCGGCGACGGAGGGTGACGCCTTCGTCGTTCCAGAACGCGGTGGCCCCGGCCACGCGGCGGGCCAGCAGCGCGGGCACCGCGTTGAAACCGATGGTGACCGTCTTGACCGCGCGCGGGTTGCCGTGGGCTCCGGCGATGATCGAGTCGAGCACCGCCGTGTCGCTGGGGACGCCGGTGATGCCCACGGTCTGGCCGTCGAGCTGGCGTGGGGTGTGAATCTGCGCAGCGGCCAGCACGGCGGCCAGTGGGCGCTGCACGATCGCCATGATCCCGACGATGTCCTGACCGCGCTCGCGGGCGATCGCGAGGTCGTGGATGTCCAGGATCGCGAAGTCGGCGCGACCCGTCTCGAGCAACTTGATCGAGTCGGTGCTCGAGGATGGTGCCACGACGTGAAGACGGATGCCGGCGACCCGGTCGTAGTGGCGGGCGATCGCCGAATAGATGCCGGCGTGGATCGCGTTCGGGGTGAAGTCGAGCACCAGCGTCGCGCTCTGCTCGGCGCCGGATGAGCTGCTGAGCGAGCGGCTCGAGCCGCCGCATCCGGCCAGCAGCGTCGCGGCGGCCAGCAGCGCGACAGCATGCCCCAGCATCATGGCTGTGCGCGAGCGCATCGGCCGGGCAGGATAGGGGAGCGGGACGCTCCGTAGAATCGGGTGCCGGTGACCCTGCAGCAACCACGCCCGGGTGGCACCCGCGAGCCCGCGTCGGTTCAGCGCACCTCGCTGTTCGCCGGGGTGGAGCCGCTCGAGGTGTTCGCCGAGCTGCTGGCCGAGATCGCCACCGATACCTCCTCGACCGAGTTCTACGACCGGATCTGCGAGGCCATCTGCCGGCTCACGACGATGCGCCGCGCGGCGATCTTCATGTCCGACGCCGCCCGGCGCCGTGTCCGGGCCGTCGGCGCCCACGGCACCTCGTTCTCGCAGCTGGCGGCGCTGCGTCCGACGCTGGTCAACACTCCGATCGCCCAGCGCGCGCTGCTCGAGGACGAGGTCGTGGTCGTCTCGGAGGGAATCGAGGAGGCGGTCCCGCCGGACTACGCCGCGGTGCTCGGGATCACCACCCTGGTCTGCACCCCGATGAGCGCCGCGGGCCACGCCTATGGCGTGATCTGCGCCGACCGCGGCGGTGGCCGCTTCGAGCTGACCGACGGCGAGCGGCACCTGCTCTGGACCCTGGGCAAGACCGCCGCGCTGGTGGCCACCGCCCGCAACGCCACCCGCCAGCAGGAGCGCGCCCGGCATCTCGGCGAGCGCCTCGGGCTGGCCCGGGAGATCCACGAGCGGGTCCTCCAGCGGCTGTTCGGCGTATCGCTGGCGCTGAGCGCTGAGCAGCCCCTCGGCCCGGCCGAACGCGAGCGCTGCCGGGTCGAGATGCAGGAGGCGATCGGCGACCTGCGGCGGGCGCTCGAGCGTCCGCTGGCCCCGCTGCCGCCCGAGACCGGGACGACGCTGGCCGACGAGCTCGACCGGCTGCAGGCCTCGCACGCCGCTCGGGTGGAGGTGAAGTGGCCCGACCCGGCCACCGTGCCGCTCGACCTCGAGCCGATCGCCCAGTCGTTTCTGGCCGAGGCGCTGCGCAACGTGGCCAAGCACGCCAAGCCCACGCAGATCGATGTCACGGTCGGGCGGGGCGCCGATACGTTCACGCTGGAGTTGCGCAACGACGGCGTCCGGCACGGCGCGCGCGGGGCCGGCATGGGGCTGCGGCTGGCGGCGTTCGAGGCGCTCCAGCAGGGCGGTGTCGTCGAGTTCGGCCCCGTCGGCGAGGACAGCTGGCGGGTGCGACTGGTGGTCCCGTTGCGTTCGGAGGACGTCCAATGAGCGCCGGCGAGCGGACCGACGGGCCCCCGGGCGTGCGGGGCGACGGCGCGATCCTCGACTCCCGCAAGCTGCGGGTGCTCGTCGTCGACGATCACGACGTCGTCCACTGGGGGTTCCGCGTGCTGCTGGGGGAGCAGCCGTGGGTCGAGCGCTGCCTGGCGGCGCGGACCGGGGCCGAGGCGCTCGAGCTGACCCGTCGCTTCCGACCCCACGTGGCGCTGGTCGACCTGTTCCTGGCCGGCGAGTCGGGCGCCGACGTATGCGAGTCGATCCGGGCGGCGTCCGCCTCGACCCGCGTGCTGTTGATCTCGGGCGCCGGCCGGATGTCGCCCGCGGCGGCCCGCGCGGCCGGCGCCTCCGGCTTCGTGTCGAAGGATTGGGAGGCCCACGAGGTGGCGCGGGCGGTGCGGATGGTGGGCCTCGGCATGACCATGTTCCCGCCGAAGGTCCAGCAGCCGGCCCCGCTGCTGAGCGAGCGCGAGCGCGAGGTGCTCGACCTGATCGCCGCCGGCTCCACCAATCGTGAGATCGCCGAGCATCTCTACCTCTCGCCCCACACGGTCAAGGAGCACACGAGCGCGCTGTACCGCAAGCTGCGTGCGCGCAACCGGGCGGAGGCGGTCCAGCGTGCCCAGCGGATCGGCCTGCTGGGTTAGGGCCCCGTGCCTGAGTACGTTAAGGTACGTCGAATATGGTGATGGTGATCGGATGCGTCGTGGTGATGGCCGGGGTCGTGATCGGCTGGTACACGGTGGCCGGAAGCGGCATTCATCGGCATCCCTACGAGCGCAGCGGCGACACGCCCGGGGCCGGCCGGCAGGAGGGCGAGAGCCCACTCGACTCGCCCTGGCAGATGAACGAGTGGAACCGCGGCACGCAGTCCAGCCGCCGCCGGCGTAAGCGCTAGCCCCGTTACAACCCCCGCCCAAGCGGGTAAAGCTCGATCCGGTCTAGGTCGATGCTGTGGACATGCGCACACAAAGCCGACATGGCGGTGAAGTAACGTGTTAAGCGTTGTGTGGGACAACCGCCGGTCCGAGCCGTTCGAGAGGGGCCCATCGTGGCATCCGCGATCGGCGTAGCGCGACAGGCAGCGGCGGCGCTGCTGCTGGTTTCCGTGCCGAGGCGGGGACGGGGCGCCGCTGAGGGCTTCTACCTGCCGCCGGATCCACTGGGCGACGGTAAGCCCGGGGATCTGATCCGCGCCGAGCCGGTCGACGCCTACCTGGTTCCCGGTGTGCGCCTGCGGGCACGGGCCTGGCGCGTGCTCTACCGCTCCACCTCCGCGATCGGCGAGCCGACGGCGGTCTCCGGGATCGTGCTGGTCCCCTCAGGGAGCATCGGGATGATCGGCCCGCGGGGCAATCGCGTCCGTCCCCTGATCGGCTACGCGATCGGGACGCACGGGATCGGCGATGCGGCCGCCCCCTCACGACTGCTCGCGCGCGGGCGCGACTGGGAGGCCGGTCTGATCGCGATGCTGCTGGCCCGAGGCTGGGCGGTTGCGGTGACCGATTACCAGGGCCTGGGCACCCCCGGCGACCACACCTACATGGTCGGGCGCGCGCTCGGTCCGAACGTCCTCGACTCGATGCGCGCGGCCCGGGCGCTGCGGCCCGACGAGCTGGCCGCGGACGGTCCGGCGGCGATCATCGGCTACTCGGAGGGCGGTGCGGCGGCGGCCTGGGCGGCGCAGCTGCAGCCGACCTACGCCCCGGACGTGCCCCTGGTGGGGGTGGCCGCCGGCGCCGCGGCCGCAGACCTCGAGTCGGCCGGGCCCGGCCTCGACGGCAGCTTCTTCTCGTTCTTCATCGCCTACGGCGGGATCGGATACGCGGCCGCGTATCCCGAGCTCGACCTCGACTCGCATCTCACGCCGGTGGCCAGGGCGGGGATCGAGGGCCTGCGGAACTCCAACGTCCTGCAGGCGATGCTGTCTGGCCCGCGGTTCATGCGGGCCTCGGACCTGACCCAGCCGAACGTGCTCGAACAGCCGGACTGGCTCCGGCGCCTGCGCGAGAACCGGCTCGGGACGATCGCCCCGGCGGCGCCGGTGCTCCTGCACCACGCTCACCGCGACCAGATCGTCTCGTTCGAGCACAGCGTCAACCTGCGCCGCGACTGGGAGAACCTGGGCGCCGACGTGCGCCTGTACGTGACCCGCGGCGGGGTCGATCACATCAGCGGGGCCTTCGCCGGCACGCCGGTGGCGATCGACTGGCTCGCGCGCCGGCTCCGCCGCGCGGTCGGCGACGGCGGCTCGAGCCAGGCCGCGCGCGCGGCGGGCGCCGACCGCATTGCCGCCTGAGCTCGCTCCGGGCGGTCTAAGCCGGGGGTCTCGGTAAGAAACTTACGCATGTGGGCCATAGCGTCCCAACGCCCCCGCGGACCCCTCGTCTGGAGGGGGTGGTTGGTAAGAAACGTCTACAGGGCAGACGTAACATCCCGAGCCCCCCCGCCGATGGACCGATCCGCCGCCGGCGCCCGACCTCGCTCCCTTCGTCGATGCAGTTGTTTCGTGCCGCCGCCGCCCCGGCGCCGCGCGGCTAATCCGAGTCCGGCTCGGTCGCGTGGGCGGTGCGCCGTCGCGGATCGCGTCCCGGGGGCTGCCTGGGCCGCTCGGGCTCGGCGATCTCGGGGATCGCGCAGGTGACCGGCTCGTCGGTGGTGACGGTGATCGAATGGCCGTGGTGCGTCACGTCGAGTGGTTCTCCGGCGCGCAACCAGTAACGGGCCTCTCCACGGGTGATCTCCGTGTGCAGCTGCCGCTCGCGGAAGGTGATCCCGAAGGCCAGCCGGCTGAGCTGCTTCGGCAGGCGGGGGGCGAAGCTGAGCGACCCGTGGTGATCGCGCATCCCGCCGAAGCCGGCCACCGCGGCGATCCAGGTGCCGGCCAGCGAGGCGATGTGCAGGCCGTCGGCGGTGTTGTGCTCGAGGTCGCCGAGATCCATCTGGGCCGCCTCGAGGAAGTAGTCGTGGGCTAGCTCCAGGTGTCCCGTCTCGGCGGCGATCACCGCCTGCGTGCAGGCCGATAGCGACGAGTCACGCACGGTGATCGCCTCGTAATAGGCGAAGTCGCGGGCCTTCTCCTCGCTGGTGAACGCGTCGCCGCGCAGATGTAGGGCCAGGACGAGATCGGTCTGCTTGCAGACCTGCTTGCGGTACAGGTCGAAGTAGGGGAAGTGCAGCAGGAGCGGATAGCGGTCGCCGGTGGCCTCGAAGTCCCAGACGGCATGCCGGGTGAAGTTGGCGGCTTGCGGATGGACGCCCAGGCGCTCGTCGTAGGGGATGGCCACGCGGTCGGCGGCGCGGCGCCAGGCCACGAGCTCATCGGCGTCGACGCCGAGCGACTCGGCGTTCTCGGGGGCGCGCTCGGCGGCGTCGGCGGCGGCGCGCAGGTTCTGCTGCGCCATCAGATTCGTGTAGACGTTGTCATCGGCGATCGCGCTGTACTCGTCGGGCCCGGTGACACCGTCGATATGAAACGTGCCGTCGGCGTCGAACTGCCCCAGGGAGAAACACAGTCGCGCCGTCTCGATCAGCAGCTCGAGACCCTGCTCGCGCTCGAACACCTCGTCGTGGCTGGCGCGCGTGTAGCGCAGCGTGGCGTCGGCGATATCGGCGTTGATGTGGAAGGCGGCGGTCCCGGCCGGCCAGTAGGCCGAGCACTCCTCGCCGGCGATCGTGCGCCAGGGGAACGCTGCGCCGCGGAGGCCCAGCTGCTCGGCCCGACTGCGCGCCGCGGTCAGGGTGCTGTGGCGCCATATCAGCGCGTCGCGGGCCGCCCGCGGCGCCGTGTAGGTGAGGACGGGCAGCACGAACGATTCGGTGTCCCAGAAGGCGTGGCCGTCGTAGCCGGTGCCGGTCAGACCCTTGGCCGCGATCGCCCGCCCCTCGCCGCGGGCCGACGCCTGGAGGATCGAGAACAGGGCGTAGCGGACCGCCTGCTGCAGCGCGGGATCGCCGTCGATCTCGACATCGGCGCGGTCCCAGAAGTCGTCGAGGTAGGCGCGTTGCGCGGCCAGCAGACCGTCCCAGGCGGTGTGCTTCGCCTCGGCCAGCGAGGCGGCGACCTGGGCGCGGACCGAGGTCCGGCCACGCTGGCTGGACCAGCCGTAGGCCAGCAGCTTGTCGATGCACAGGCATTTGTCGGGCTCGAGATCTCCGGCCAGGGTGAGGCGGCCGACATCGCCCCGGCACTCGATCTCGGTGCTCAGGTTCTCCGGTCCGTCGATGATGTGATCCATCGCCGCGCCCATCAGCAGTCCGCTCTGACGGGTGGCGTGGATCAGCAGCGCGCGCATGCCCTCGGACATGGCCATCCGCGAAGTCAGTGGGGCGTCCAGAGCGGCAGCGACGCGAGGGTCGGCGTTCGGCTCGCCGGCGCCGCCGCCCTCGTTGGCGATCAGCTCGGATTGCACCACCACCCGGGTCGGCTCGGCGACCTCGACCTTGTAGCGGATCGCGGCGATCGACCGCTGGGTGAACGACACCAGGCGCGTCGAGGCGATGCGCACCCGCACGCCCATCGGCGACTCCCAGTCGACGCGGCGCTCGAGCACGCCCCGGCGCATGTCGAGCACGCGCTGGTGCGAGTGCAGACGCCCGTAGCGGACGTCGAGGAGCTCGTCGTCGACCAGGAGCCGCAGGAGCTTGCCGTCGGTCACGTCGATAACCGTCTGACCCGCCTCGGGATATCCGTACCCGCCCTCGGCGTAAGGCAGGGGCCGGGATTCGTAGAAGCCGGCCAGGTAGGTGCCCGGGAGTCCGGACGGCTCACCCTCGTCGAGATTCCCGCGTAGGCCGAGGTGTCCGTTGGACAGGGCGAAGACCGATTCGGACTGGGACAGCAGATCGAGGTTGAGCTCGCGCTCGGGCAGCGTCCAGGGGTCGACCTCGTAGGAGGGCTGCTCGATCACAGCAGCTCGCTCAGGTCGTCCACGACGACGTCCGCGCCATGGCTGAGCAGGGCGTCCCGCTGGCCGACGCGGTCGACCCCGACCACGAAGCCGAAGTGCCCGGCGCGCCCGGCCTCGACGCCGGCCAGCGCGTCCTCGAAGACGGCGCACTCGGCCGGCTCCGCCCCGACGGCTCGGGCGCCGGCCAGAAACGTGTCGGGCGCCGGCTTGCCCTTGAGGCCGTCCC
The DNA here is from genome assembly GCA_963808605.1 of uncultured Solirubrobacterales bacterium. Classification (GTDB taxonomy): domain Bacteria; phylum Actinomycetota; class Thermoleophilia; order Solirubrobacterales; family Solirubrobacteraceae; genus Palsa-465. The sequence goes on along the minus strand of CAWEGQ010000004.1, from coordinate 551,890 downwards.
GCTGGGCCACCACGCCGTCGATCACCGCGTCGAACAGGTCCTCGATGCCCACCGCGCGCAGCACGTCGCGGCAGTTTGCGCTGGAGGAGACCACCGCACGGTGAAACCCGGCCTCGGCGATCGCGCGGACGTATCGCACCGAGCCCTCGTAGGCCTGCACGCCCTGCTCGCGGATCAGCTTCAGCACCAGCTCGTTCTTGCGGTTGCCGAGGCCATCGATGGTCTCCGCGTCTGGCGGGTCCTCAGGCGTGCCCTCCGGCAGCTCAATTCCGCGGGACTCCAGGAACGAGCGGACACCGTCATAGCGGGGCTTGCCGTCGACGTAGGCGTCGTAGTCGTCCGGAGTGAACTCCTTTAACGGCTCGCCGGTGCGCTCCGCGCGGCGGCGCAGGTATGCGTCGAACATCGACTTCCAGGCGGCCGCATGGACCTTCGCGGTCTGCGTGAGGACGCCGTCGAGATCGAACAGGCAGGTCCTCACCCCGTCGGGCAGGCCGAACATCCGCTACCCCCTCCTCTCGGCGTCGATCACAGTGGTGGCAGCCGCCAGTCACCCACCACGAGTCCGCGCTCGCGCTCGCGCTGGTGGCGTTGCTCGGCCTGGTGGAACGACGGCTCGACGGCGGCATAGACGCGCAGGTCGCCGATCCCCTCGGGCCGCATTCGCAGGATCATCACCTTGGACACCGGGCCCTGGAGCGATCGATCCTCCAGCACATAGCTGGCGTCGATCTCGGCGATCCAGACCTGGCCCTGCTGCCAGGAGTCCCGGATCGTGTGCTTCATCGAGGTCAGGTCGTTGAAGTACTCGGTCAGGCAGGCCCGGACCGCCGCGTGGCCTTCGGCGACGTGGCCGTCGACCCAGGAGAGCCGGCCGTCGGGGGCGAACAGCGCAGCGCAGGCTTCGGCGTCGAGCTGATCGAACGCCTCCAGGAGCTGCTCGAGCGGCGATGTCGTGCTGCCCACGCGGACGGACGATACTCCCGCGATGGACATCGTGATCACCCGCGACGCCCGCGAATTCGAGCGCGTGGCCGGGCCGTTTCTGGCGCAGCGGCTCGAGTGCAACGTGCTGGCCACCACGCTGATCAACATCCTCGACCGGCACTTCGCGGACGCCGGCCCGATCTTCGCCTACGGCCTCGGTGAGCCGGGGGACGTCTGCTTCGCCGCGCTGCGCACGCCGCCCTGGCCACTGCTGTGCAGCGGGCTCGACGCCGCCGGCGCGGAGCAGCTGCTCGACGTGTGGCTCGACCAGGACCCGGCCCTGCCCGGGGTGTCCGCTCCAGCGGCGACCGCCCGGGCGATCGGCGACGCATGGCGCCGGCGCCGGCCCGGAACGCTGCGCGTGCGGATGAGCGAGGCGATGCACGCGCTCGAGCGGGTGCTCGACCCACCCCGGCCCGCCGCGGGGGAGCTGCGCGTAGCGCTCGCCGCGGACCGACCGCGGCTGCTGGATTGGACCTCAGACTTCATGCTCGAGGCGGGGGTGGCCAGCGCGGCGCAGGCCGAGGCGATGCTCGACTCTCGCCTGAACCGTGGCGGGATGCTGGTGTGGGAGGACGGCGCGCCCGTGTCGATGGTCGGGGTGACCCCGGCGGTGTCAGGCGTGGTCAGGATCGGGCCCGTCTACACGCCCGTGCGGCACCGCCGGCGGGGCTACGCAGGCGCGGCCGTGGCGGCGGCCAGCCGGCGGGCGCTGGCTGAGGGCGCGAGCCGCTGCATGCTGTTCACCGATCTGGCCAACCCTACGTCCAACAAGATCTACGCCGAGGTCGGCTACCGGCGGTTCGCCGACTGGGAGGAGCTGGTGTTCGAGTCCGGCTGACTCCAGCCGTCGCGGAGGGCGGCCCGGACCAGCTCGCGCCACGGTCCGGTCGCGCCCACCCGGGCGATCGTGGCGAACAGCTGTCCGACCCCGCGAGCCGGCCAGAGATCGGCCGGGGGGAGCGAGCCGGCCAGCAGCAGCTCCACGGCATCGGCTGGATGCTGCTCGGCCCGGTCGCGGACGGCAATCACCGAGCCGGAGTCAAGACGCACCGGATCGGGTCCGGCGAGATCGCCGAGCAGATCATGGCCAAGGCGCAGCGCCGCACCGCCGCGGTCGGCCGGGAGCCAGCCGAGAGCGGCCAGCGCGCCTCCGAGCGCCGCCTCATCCCCGGCGACGAAGGCCTCGAGAGCATCGGCCTGGAGGTCGACTCGGTCGGCGTCGACCGTGGCCGTGGCCCCGAAGTCCAGGATCGCCAGGCCACCATCGGGCCGGACGAGCACATCGCGGGGATCTGGATCGGCGTGCACCACCCCCGAGCGGGCGGCCCCGATCACGAACGCGACGAGCCGCGCGCAGGCCTGGTCCGGATCGGCCGCCTCAGTAAGTGGGACGCCCTCGATCCATTCGCTGACCATCACCCCGGCGTGGGCCAGTCGCATCACCGGCGCCGGGACGCTGAGGAACGGGTGCCGGCGCAGCGCGCGGTGGAAGCGACGCTGAGCCGTGGCCTCGCTCTCCAGGTCGAACTCGTCGAGCACCCGGTCGCGAAATTCGCCCAGCACCGCGCCCGGATCCAGGGCCGGGAACGCGGCGCCCAGCGGGACCAGCAGACCCTCGGCCAGCGCCAGGTCCTGGCGCACGCCGGCGGCCAGCCCGGGGCGGAGGACCTTGACCGCGACCTCCTGGCCGTCCAGCCGGCCGCGGTGGACCTGACTGCTCGAGGTGATCGCCGCCGGCTCCGGTTCCAGCTCGTCGAGCTCGTCGCTGGGCCGAGTCCCCCAGGCGTCGCGCAGGAGCGCCTGCACTCGCTTGAACTCCAACGGCTCCACCGGCTCGGCTTGGGCCGCCGCCAGCTCGGCGGCGATCGTCTGCACCCACGGGCTGGGGAGCCAGGCCGGCTCGATCGTGTCGGCGATCCGGGCCAGCAGCAGCCTTCCCGACGGGGCCGAGCGCGCCAGCCGGAGCCCGACCTGGAGCAGCGCGTCGATCCGCCGGAAGGCTTCGTCAGTCTGCGCGGTCCCGCTCATACAGCGCCCCGAGCTTGCGGCGCTGGAGCTTGCCGGTCGAGGTCCGCGGGAGCCGCTCGACGAATTCGATTTCCCGGGGCACCTTGTAGCGCGCGAGCTGGCGGCGAACGTGCTCCTGGAGCTCCTCGGCCGAGACCGGCGCCCCGGCTCGGCGCACGACGAGCGCGGCCAGCCGCTGCCCGAAGTCCGGATCGGGGACGCCGAACACGGCGGCGTCCGCGACCGCGTCGTGGGCCAGGAGCAGCTCCTCGACCTCCTGCGGGAAGACGTTCTCGCCGCCGGAGAGGATCATGTCGTCGTCCCGGCCGTCGATGAACAGGCGCCCGCCGGCGTCGAAGTGCCCGACGTCGCCGCTGCTCATCAGGCCGTCGATCACCTCCTTGCCGCCCCCGCCGGTGTATCCGTCGAACAGCATCGGGCTGCCGACGAAGATCCGGCCGGTCTGCCCGGCCGGGCGCTCGAGGCCCTCGTCGTCGAGAATCCGGATCTTCACGCCGGCGGCGGGCCTCCCCACGGTCCCCGGGGCGGCGCGCAGGTCGGCCGGGGTGGCCAGCGTGCCCATGCCGACCTCGGTCGACGCGTAGCCGTTGAACAGGATCTCGCCGAACTCGTCCATCACCGCGGTGGCCAGTTCCGGCGGCAGCGGCGCCGCCCCGCTGGCGATCATCCGCAGCGAGGAGTGGTCGTAGCGCTGGCGCGTGGCCGGCGGCAGATCCATGATCCGCGACAGCATCGTCGGGACCGCGAACATGAGACCGGCGCGGGTGCGTTCGATCTGCTCGAGTGTCGCTTCGGCGCCGAAGCGCCGGCGGATCACGATCGGCGAGCCGAGCCCGAACCCGGCCATCATCCCGATCAGGCCGTAGAGATGGAACAGCGGCGGCGCGACCAGGATCGGCTCGCCCGAGCGCGGGGTCGGCTTGATCCGGGCCAGATCGAGCAGACCGGCCAGCGCCAGCGGCGCCAGGGCGGCCGGGCTGATCGTGCGGACGGCCCCTTTTGGCGTCCCGGTGGTGCCGGAGGTCAGCATCACCACGTGGCCGGGCGCGCGGGGCGCTGGCGCCTCGCTCGCGGCGAGCCCGGTCAGCGTCTCGATCGTCGGACGGCTGAGCGCCTCGTCACCCAGCGCCAGGATCCGCGTGCCGTCGAACTCGGCGGCGTCGAACACGGGCTCGAACTCGGCGTCGTAGACCGCCGCGCCGACGCCCTCGCGTTTCAGCACGTCGGCGAGCTGGGGGCCGGCGAAGTCGGTGTTCAGCGGGACGAGATCGCAGCCGAGCCGGGTGGCCGCGGCGGCGGCCTGGAGGAAGCCCCGGTGGTTGCGAGCCATGACCGCGACCCGCCGCTCGGGGCCGAGGTCGAAATGCTGGTGCAGCGCCGCCGCGAGCGCACGGGCATCGCGATCGAGCTCGGCGAAGCTGAGCGTGCCGAATTCGTCGATCACTGCGGGCCGCGTGCCGTAGAGCTCGGCACCGGCGGCCGCCACGAACGCCGGGCTGGTGCCGTAGCGCCGCTGCGCGCGCAGCGCGCGGGCCAGGCGGTCGGGCCGGATCGGCCGGACCGCCCCAGTGGCGGCGATCGTGGTGACGCCGCCGACCGCCTCCTCGGCCAGGCGTACGACCTGCCCGGCCCGGGAGTGACGGGCCAGCGCCGCCTCGACCGGGCCCTGGGCGAGCCGGGTGACCGGGCCGGCGACGCGCGCCCAGATCGGCGCGATCGTGCGCGGACGCTGGACGATCGCCCGGGCGACAATCCCGGCCGCCTCCTCGGTGCTCATCCCCGGCACGCGGCTCCAGACCCGGAACGGGCCGAGCATCGGCGAGCGCACGAGCTGAAGATGAATCGAGGTGGCGGTGACGCCGTCGGCGCGGATCTCGGGGGCCACGCCGCTGAGCCAGACCTCGAACGCCGACTTTGACGCGATGTAGGCGCTCCAGTGCAACGGGGGGAAGTCGACTCCGACCGTGGCGACGTTGACGATGTGACCGCTCCCGCGCTCGCGCATCGACGGGATCAGACCGAGCAGCAGCCGCACCGGGCCGAGGTAGTTCACGTTGATCGTGCGCTCGAAGTCGTGGAAGCGGTCATACGACTCCGAGATCCAGCGCCGGATCGACACGCCCGCGTTGGAGACGACGATATCGACGTGACCGTGGCGCTCGAGCACGGCCTCGGCGAGCGTCCCGGCCTGGTCGGTGTCGGCCAGATCGCAGGGGTGCACGAACGCCTCAGATCCTCCGGCGACGATCTCGTCGCGCACCTGTTCGAGGAGCTCAACGCGCCGGGCGACCAGCAGCACCTTGGCTCCGGCGCCGCCGAGTCGCAGCGCCGTGGCTCGTCCGATCCCCGATGAGGCTCCGGTGACCAGGACGACCCGGCCGGACACGGCCCGACGCAGGCGATCTTCGCTCACGCCGGCGCCGGTGGCGCCGATCAGCAGTCGCAGAGGACGAGGGAGCAGCTCGCTCATTTGCGCCGCATCACCCGCTCCATCACCGGGAGCTTGATCGCGTTGGGGATGTACTGGGCGGCGCGCATCGCCGTGCGGACCTGGAGGCCGGGGACGATCACCCGATGACCCGCGTCGAGACCGTCGATGCCCTCGCGCGCGGCCTGCTGCGGGGTGATCCAGGCCGGCCGGGGCACGGCGCTCTCGAACGAGTCGCCGCCGGCCACCGACCAGCCGGAGATCTCCCAGAAGTCGGTGCTGACCGGGCCCGGGCAGATCGCGCTGACCGTGACGCCCTTGCCCTTGTACTCGACGTGCAGCGCCTCCGACAGGGTTTTGACGTAGGCCTTGGCGGCCGAGTATCCGGCCGAGTAGGGGAGCGGCTGCATGCCGGCCGTGGAGGCGACGTTGAGAATCGCGCCGCGGTGGCGCTCCACCATCGCGGGGAGGAAGGCCAGCGTGAGGGCCACCGGCGTCTCGACCAGCACCCGCACCTGCTCGACCTCGCGCTCCGGATCGGACTCGTGGAAGGGCCCGTTGGTGGCGAATCCGGCGTTGTTGATCAGGATCTCCACGTCGAGGCCGAGCGTCTCGATGCGGCCGGGTAGGCGGCCGCGCGAGGCGGCCTTCGACAAATCGCAGGCGATCGCCTCGGCCCGGATGCCGTGCCGGCCGGCCAGCTCCGTGGCCAGCGCCTCCAGCCGGTCCTTGCGCCGGGCGACGAGGATGACGTTGTGTCCGCGGGCGGCGAGTTCGTTCGCCATGGCCGCGCCGATCCCGGCCGAGGCGCCGGTCACCAGTGCGGCCGAGGATGGAGTGGGCTGGGGGAGGCTCATGCGGTCAAGGTACCCGCTGTGGAACACTGCCGCCCGTGTCCGTCGAGGTCAGGCCGGTCAGAGGCCCCCGTGATCTGCGGGCGTTCGTCGCTTTGCCGTTCCGGCTGCACGCCGGGACGCCGTGGGTGACGCCGCTCAAGCTCGAGCGTTACCTGTTCCTCAGCCGCAAGCTGAACGCCTACTTCAAGCACGGCGAGGCCGAGTACTTCCTGGCCCGGCGGGGCGAGCGCGTGGTGGGGCGGATCACCGCCCAGATCGACCGGGCCTTCAACGAGTTCCACCAGAGCCGGTGGGGGATGTTCGGGTTCCTGGAGTTCGAGGACGACGCCGAGGTGCTCGACGCGCTGCTGGCGGCCGCGGGGGAGTGGCTGCGCCAGCGGGGCTGCGACCGGATCATCGGTCCGATGGACTTCCAGATGAACGACGAGAGCGGCGTCCTGATCGAGGGCTTCGAACTCGCTCCGATGATCAAGCAGCCCTGGCACCCCCGCTACTACCAGCAACGCTGTGAGGAAGCCGGGCTGACCAAGGCGATGGACCTGTTCATGTGGCATTTGCACATCGCCGACCGCTCGAGGATGCTCCCGATCCTCCCGCAGCTGGCCGAGCGCTCGCGGAGCAAGCACGGGATCACGCTGCGGAAGATGTCGCGCCGGCATCTGCGCCGGGAGCTCGACGGGTTCGCCAAGGTCTACAACGCCGCCTGGTCGCGCAACTGGGGCTTTGTCCCGTACTCGAAGGAGGACCTGGACGCCTACGCGCTCGACCTGCAGCTGGTTTACGACAGGGACTGGTTCATGGTGGCTGAGATCGAGGGCGAGACGATCGCGATGGCGATCACGGTGCCCGACATGAATCAGGTCCTGCGCAGGATGAACGGCCGGCTGCTGCCGCTGGGCTGGTGGCATTACCTCAACCGGGGGAAGATCATCGACCGCGTGCGGGTCGGGTTCCTGGGCGTGCTGCCCGAGTATCAGCACACCGGGGTGGCCGCGGCGCTGTACGTCGAGCATTTCGACATGGCCGAGCGCACTCCGCGCAACCAGGGGGAGATGGGCTGGATACTCGAGACGAACAAGTCGATGAACCGGGCGATGGAGGCGATGGGCGGACGCATCGTCAAGCGCTTCCGGGTGTACGACCTGCCGCTCTAGCGGCTTTCCGGCGCGGACTACCGGAAGTCCCCGAACAGCATCAGCGTGGCGGTGCTGACCGGCTCCGCGAGTTCGGCCAGCCGATCGACGCCGCCCTCCAGCAGCCGGGTGCGGATCAGCTCGTCGACGCCTCCGGAGTGCAGCTCGAAGGCCGCCCGGGGCAGTTCCGGGAGGTTGCGATCCAGCTGACGGGCGCGTTCGTGGATGCGGCGCGTGCGATCACTGAACAGCGCGAGAATCTGCGCCCGCCGGGCCAGCGCGGCCGGTCCCGCGGCCAGGACCTCGACGTGCAGCGCGCGGGCGAACGCGGGCTCGCTGGCCAGCACCGCCAGGTAAGTGCTGAGATCCGAGCGGACGTGCGCGCGCCAATCCTGGCCTGAGCCGAGATCCTCCCAAGCCTCCTGCATCTTCCCGAGCACGAACTCGACCCCGTAGTCGAAGGCGGCGATGAAGCAGGCCTCCTTGTCGGGGAACTGCTCGTAGAACGTGCTCCGCGACACGCTGGCCCGGTCGACGATGTCGGCGACCGTGGCGCCGGCGTAGCCCCGTTCGGCCACGACCTGGGCGATCGCATAGAGGAGTCGTCCTCGCTGCGATTGCTTTACCGCCTCGCGGCTCAGGCGATGGCGTCCGCTCGGAAGGCGGTCCAGCGGCTGCGTGGGAAACGACCCAGAGCTCAGGTCGTCCACCCGATGGTGCGGTTGCGCATCACGTACTCAAGCGTACAGGGCTCCCCCCGAACGGGGGGAAGACCGGGATCGCCCTGTACCCGTGTCCCAGCCAGCGCGTAGGTTGATTCGCATGCCCGCCACCGCAATCGTGTTCCCCGGCCAGGGAAGCCAAACCCCCGAGATGCGCGACGACATCGCGCGCGCCCGGCCGGATCTGCTGGCGCTGGCCACCGAGATCGTCGGCGAGGATCCGTTCGCCCGCGTGGACGACGGCACCCGGTTCGCCCAGCCCGCGATCTTCTGCGCCAGCCTGGCCGGCTTCTCGGGCCTCGAGCGCTCGGGCGCCGTGGCGGGCGACCAGCTGATGGCCGGTCACTCGCTGGGCGAGCTGGCGGCGCTGGTGGCCGCCGGGGCGATCACCGAACGCGACGGGCTCGGCCTGGTGGCCCTCCGGGGGCGGCTGATGCAGGAAGCCGGTGAGCGCGCCGGGGACGGCGGAATGCTCGCCCTGCTCGGTCGCGGTGCGGCCGATCACGCGGAGGCGCTGGCCGCCGCTCATGGGCTCGCGGTGGCCAATGACAACTCCCCCCAGCAGGTGGTCCTCTCCGGCGCCCGCGAGGCGCTGCCCGCCGCGGCCGAGTCCGCCCGGGAGCTGGGGCTGCGCGGGCTCGAGCTGCCGGTCACCGGCGCCTTCCATTCACCGATGATGGCCGCGGCCGTGCCCGAGTTCGAGGCGGCATTGGCCGCGGTGGAGATCGCCGCGCCGCGAGCCACCGTCTTCTCGGCGGTCACCGCCGAGCCGTTCGACGACGTCCGGTTGCGCCTGGCCCAGGCGCTGACCAAACCCGTTCGCTGGCGCGAGACGATGCTGGCGATGCACCAGGCGGGCGCTGAGCGCTTCATCGAGGTCGGTCCGGGTCGCGTGCTCACCGGATTGGCCAAACGCACGCTGCGCGACGTGGAGCTGGTCAGTGCTTGAGGCGACCCTAGCCCCCTTGACCGCGCCGAGCGCCACGCAGCGCACGGCGGCGATCCTGTCGGTATCGACCGAGCTGCCGTCGGGCCGTCTGACCAGCGCCGATCTGGCTTCCCGGCTCGGGCTCAGCGAGTCCTGGATCCTGTCGCGGACCGGCATCCGCGAGCGCCGGCAGGCGGGGGTTGACGAACGCCTGAGCGACTACGCGATCCGGGCCGGGCAAGCGGCGCTGGCCCGGGCCGGCGTGCCGGCGTCCGAGCTCGACCTAGTAATAGTCGCAACGATGACGCAGGACGAGCTGACTCCGAACACCGCCCCGCTGGTCGCCCACGGTCTCGGCGCCATCCACGCCGGCGCGTTCGACGTCGGTGCGGCGTGCACGGCCTTTCTGTCCGGGCTCGCGCTGGGCGCCGGTCAGATCGAGAGCTCGCGGGCCGAGCTCGTGCTGCTGGTCGGGGCCGACTTCATCACCCGGATCACCGATTACGACGACAAGAAGACCGCGCCGCTGTTCGCCGACGCGGCGGGCGCGGTGCTGCTGGGGCGCGGAGACCTCGGCACCGGGTCGATCGGCCCGATCGTGCTCGGCTCCGACGGCTCGCACGGCGAGACGATCACGGCCACCCACGCCGAGCGCAAGCTCCGGATGGACGGGCCCGAGGTGTTCCGCAACGCCGTGGCGCGGATGAGCGAGGTCACGCTCCAGGCGGTCGCCCGGGCGGGCCTGACCCTCGAGGAGATCGACCTGTTCGTCTATCACCAGGCCAACGCCCGGATCACCCGGGCGCTCGGCGAGCGACTCGGGCTGCCGGAGGATCGCGTGGTCGACTGCATAGAGACCCTGGGCAACGCGTCGGCCGCGACCCTGCCGGTCGCGCTGGCGGTGGCCGAGCGGGACGGGCGGCTGCGCTTCGGCTCGCGGGTGCTGGTCAGCGCGTTCGGCGCCGGCTTCACCTGGGGCGGCGGCGTCCTGGAATGGGGTGGGGGGGCCATCGGTGCCTGAGCCGAGCCGCAACGGATGCGCGCTGGTCACCGGCGCCTCACGCGGGATCGGCGCGGCGATCGCCCGGGCGCTGGCCGGCGACGGCTGGCCCGTCGGGGTCAACTACCGCGCCGACCGCGAGAGCGCCGAGCGCGTGGTGGCCGAGATCGAGCAGGCCGGCGGCCGTGCCGTCGCGCTGGCCGGGGACGTGGTGGAGGCCGACGCGCCGGATCGGCTGTTCGCCGAGCTCGAGGCAGCTTTCGAGGCGCCGGTGCTCGCCCTGGTCAACAACGCGGGGATCAGCCGCGACAACCTCACCCCGTCGCTGCGCGACGAGGAGTGGTCGGCGGTGATCGACACTGATCTCACGGCAGCGTTCCGGTTCACCCGCCGGGCGCTGAAGCCGATGATGCGCGCGCGCTCCGGCCGGATCGTCAACATCTCGTCGGTCGTCGGTCTGCGGGCGAACGCCGGTCAGGCCAACTACGCGGCGGCCAAGGCCGGCCTGATCGCGCTGACCAAAACGGCGGCGATCGAGGTCGCCCGCCGCGGCATCACCGTCAATGCGGTCGCCCCGGGATGGATCGAAACCGACATGACCGCCGGAGTGTCGTCGGACCTGCTGGCCGCCGTGCCGGCGCGCCGGGCGGGCACCCCGGATGAGGTCGCCGCCTGCGTACGCTTTCTCGTTTCCGACGAGGCGAGCTACGTGACCGGCGCGGTCCTTAGCGTGGACGGCGGACTCGCCGCATGAACCCGTAATCGAGAAAGGAACCAGAAATGGCAACAGTTACCACCGAGCAGGTCGAGGCCCGCGTCAGCGAGGCGCTGGCGAGCTTCGGTCCCGATCCGAGCCAGATCACGCGCGAGGCGACCTTCGAGGAGCTCGACATCGACTCGCTCGACCTGGTCGAGCTGGCGCAGATCGTGGAGGACGAGTACGGCGTCGTGCTCAAGGGCGAGGACATGAAGGAGCTCAAGACCGTCGGGGACGCGGTCGACCTGATCGTGGAACGAGCGGGCTAGCCGAACGTGGAGCCCGTGAAGCGAACAGTCGTCATCACCGGGATCGGCTCGGTCACGCCGCTCGGCGTCGGCGCGTCGGTGCTGCACGAGCGCTGGGCGGCCGGAGAGCTGGGGATCGAGGACGGAGCCGGCGCGTGCCGGGAGTTCGAGCCCAAGGACTTCCTGTCGACCAAGGAGGTGCGTCGCCTGGACCGCTTCTCGCAGCTGGCCCTGGTCGCCGCCGACGAAGCGGTCGCGCAGGCCGGCTGGGCCGGCGAGCTGCCCTATGACCCGATGCGCATCGGCTGCATCGTCGCCACCGGGATCGGCGGGATCTCCACCGTCGAGGTAAACCACGACGCGATGCGCCAGCGCGGCGCCGAGCGGGTCTCGCCCCTCGGCGTGCCGGGCTACATGCCCAACGCCGCGGCGGCCGCGGTCTCGATGAAGCACGGCCTGCAGGGGCAGATGTACGGCGTCGTCTCGGCCTGCTCCGGCGGGGGGCACGCGCTCGGCTCCGCGCTCCGCATGATCCAGTACGGCGATGCCGATGCGGCCGTGGCCGGCGGCTCCGAGGCGACCCTCACCGAGTTCGGCTTCGCCTGCTTCAACGCGATGCAGGCCCTGTCGCCGACCGGGACCTCGCGCCCGTTCGACGCCCGCCGCGACGGTTTCGTGATGGGCGAGGGGGCAGGGATCCTGGTCCTGGAGGAGAAGGACGCCGCCGTGGCGCGCGGCGCGCGGATCCTCGGGGAGCTGGCCGGATACGGATCGACGTCCGACGCCCACCATCTGACCGCGCCGGAGCCCACCGGCCGCCCCGCCTCGCGGGCGATCGGGTTGGCCCTGGCCGACGCCGGCGCCACGCCCGAGGACGTCAGCTACGTCAACGCGCATGGCACCTCGACCCAGCTCAACGACGCGGCCGAGACCAACGCGCTCAAGCTGGCGCTGGGCGAGCGCGCGTACGACATTCCGATCTCATCGACCAAGTCGACGATCGGGCACCTGCTCGGCGCCGCCGGGGCGGTCGAGGCCGTGGCCACGGTCGAGGTCCTGCGGTCGGGAGTGATCCCGCCGACGCTCGGCTACGAGGTGCCGGATCCGGAGCTCGATCTCGACTACGTCCCGGGCCAGTCGCGGCCCCTGGTGGCGGCCAACGGCGGACCCCCCGTGGCGATCTCGAATTCGTTCGCCTTCGGCGGGCACAACGTGTCGCTGGTGCTGCGCGGAGCTGCGTCGTGAGCGCCACCACCGCCCTGCGTGAGCCCGCGCGGCGCCTGGACCCGCTCGAGCGCCTCCATGCCCTATGTGATGAGGGCAGCGTCCAGGTGCTGCGCTCGCGGGTGACCTCGGCTCGGCCCGGCGCCAGCCCCGCGGCCGGCGACGGGGTGGTCGGAGCCACCGGCCTCGTGGCCGGACGGCCGATCGCCTGCTATGCCCAGGACGGCCGGTATCTCGGAGGTTCGCTGGGCGAGCGGCACGCGGACACGATCGTGCGCGTGCTGCAGACCGCCGAGCGCGCCCGGATCCCCGTGGTGGCCTTCGTCGAGTCCGGCGGTGCCCGGATGCAGGAGGGCACGGCGGCGCTGGCCGGCTACGGCCGGATCTTCCACCAGACCGTGCAGCTGACCGGGGTGGTGCCGCAGCTCTCGGTCGTCTCCGGCGCCTCCGCCGGGGGCGGAGCGTACTCCCCGGCCCTGACCGACCTGATCGTGATGACCGAGGACGCGGCGATGTTCCTCACCGGCCCGGGCGTGGTGCGCGACGCGCTCGGCGAGGAGATCGACGCAGCCGCCCTCGGAGGACCCAAGGTGCACGAGCGCAACGGGGTCTGCCAGCTGGTCGAGCCGGACGAGCTCAGCGCCGCGCACCGGATGCGTGAGCTGCTCGGATACCTGCCGTCCGCCGCCGGGGACCCCGTGCCGCGGGCGCTCTCCCGCGAGCCGTCACTGGCCGATCCCGGCTCGGTCGTGCCCAGCGAGCCGCGCCGGGCCTATGACGTCCGCGCGGCTCTGCAGGGCCTGATCGACGCCGAGTCGCTGCTCGAGCTGTCCCCGCGCTGGGCCCGGAACCTGGTCACCGCGCTGGCCCGGATCGACGGGCGGCCGGTGGGGATCGTGGCCAATCAGCCCCATCACCTCGGCGGGGTGCTCGACGCCGAGGGCTCGGAGAAGGCGGCGCGCTTCGTCGGCTTCTGCAACTCGTTCGGCCTACCGCTGGTGGTGGTGGTCGACACCCCCGGCTTCATGCCCGGCAGCCGGCAGGAGCGGGCCGGCGTGATCAGGCACGGGGCGGCCCTGGTCCGCGCCTTTGCCTCGGCTCGCGTGCCGAAGCTCACCGTCGTCCTGCGGAAGTCCTACGGCGGCGCGTACATCACGATGAACTCGCGCGATCTGGGGGCGGATCTGGTGCTGGCCTGGCCCGATGCCGAGCTGGGGATCATGAGCGCCCGGGCCGCGGTCGGGTTCGTCAATCGCCGCGAGCTGCGCCTGGCCGGCGACTCGGAGGCCGAGCGCGGACGGCTGGCCGACGCCTACGCGCTCGAGCACCTGCGCGCCGATGCGGCCGCCGCGGCCGGCTTCGTCGACGAGATCATCGAGCCTGGCGAGACGCGCGCCCGGCTGGCCGGCGCGCTGCGCACCCTTGCGGGAGGCCGGGAGGCTTGATTCTCGAGGGGAAGCGACTCCTGATCACCGGCGTGATCACCAAGGACTCGATCGCCTTCCACGCCGCCGAGCAGGCGCAACGCGAGGGCGCGGAGGTGCTCCTGACCAGCTTCGGCCGGGTCCGGAGAATGACCGAGCGCGCGGCCCAGCGACTGCCCCAGCCGGCCGAGGTGCTCGAGCTCGACGTCAACCAGCCCGAGGATCTCGAGGCGCTGACGGAGTCGCTGCGCGAGCGCTGGGGCGGCGTCGACGGAGCCCTGCACGCGATCGCGTTCGCCCCCGAGGATGCGCTGGGGGGCAAGTTCATGACCGCCCCGGCGGAGAGCGCGATGCAGGCATTCCGGACGAGCGCGTTCTCGCTGAAGGCGCTCGGGGCAGCGCTGGCGCCGCTGATGGAGCGCGGCTCCAGCATCGTCGGTCTCGACTTCGACGCGAGTGTGGCCTGGCCGGTATACGACTGGATGGGGGTGGCCAAGGCCGCGCTGGAATCGGTCTCGCGCTATCTCGCTCGTGACCTCGGGCCCGCGGGAATCCGGGTCAACCTGGTCAGCGCCGGACCGCTCGGCACCGTGGCCGCACGCGGGATCCCGGGGTTCGAGCAGCTCTCCTCGCTGTGGCAGGCCCAGGCTCCACTCGGCTGGGACATCGCCGATCCGGGTCCGGTGGCCGCCGCGATCTGCTTCCTGCTCTCCGACTACGCGCGCGGGGTCTCAGGGGAGATCCTCCACGTTGACGGCGGCTTCCACGCAGTCGGCGCCCCGACCGAGCCTGCCGCCGCCACTTAGGCTTGGCGTGAGTGGAGCGCCTGCTTGCGGTAGAACGAAATGTGCGCGTGTGCGCGGTGCTGGGGGCGGTGGCGATCGCCTTCTCGAGCATCCTGGTTCGCCTCAGCCACGCCTCCCCGTCGACCGCGGCGATCTTCCGCTGCGCCTACGCGCTCCCGGTGCTCGGCGTGCTGGCGCTGCGCGAGGATCGCCGGCTGGGTGCACGCTCGTGGCGTGAGCGGCGTCCCGCCCTGCTCGCCGGGGCGTTCTTCGCCGTCGACCTGATCCTCTGGCACCACTCGATCGGCGATGTCGGCGCCGGGCTGGCCACGGTGCTGGCCAACGTGCAGGTGGTGCTCGTCCCGCTGGTCGCCTGGGCGATCCTGAAGGAGGTCCCTGGCCGCCGAGTCCTGGCCGCGCTGCCGATTTCCCTGCTCGGGGTGGTCCTGATCTCCGGGGCGCTCGAGCAGGGCGCTTACGGACGCAATCCGACCCGCGGGGCGATCTTCGGGCTCGGCGCGGGCGTGGCCTATGTGGGGTTCCTGCTGCTGCTCCGCCACGGCGGCGCGGACCTCCGCCGACCCTCGGGCCCGTTGTTCGACGCGACCGCGGTCGCCGCGGTGATCTGCGTGCTGATCGGCCTGGTGGTCGGCGACGCCCACCTGGTTCCCACGGGCAATGCCCCGCACTCGGCATCCAGCCTCGCAACATGCGGGGCGCCCGTGTCATCCTGCTGGCCCGGCGCCGCGTGGCTGCTGACCCTCGCGCTCACCTCGCAGGTCCTGGGCTGGCTGCTGATCACGGCGTCGCTGCCGCGACTGCCGGCGGCGCTCACGTCCCTGCTGCTGACCGTCCAGCCGATCGGATCGGTGGCCCTGGGAGCGCTCATCTTCGGGGAGGCCCCTAGTGGCTTGCAGCTGGTCGGCGTGCTGGTCGTGCTCGCCGCCCTGCTGACCGCGACGCTCCCGCAACGCGGGCGGGCCGTGGGGCGGGGCGTCGCGCCGGCACCCGTACCCGAACGGCCGCTACCGGAACAGGTCGTCTGACTCGGCCCGGATCAGCGCGCTCGCCCCGGGTCCGTCCTCGGCGGTGACGTGGCGGCCGGCGCCGACCACCACCACCACCGGTTGGCGGCCGTCCTTGGCCCGGGACAGGTCGGCGACGGCGGCGAGCTGGTCGGCCACGGCGATCACTGTCGCGTGCATCTCGCGACCGGCGTAGTCTGGCCGTCCCCGCCAGTCCTCCACGGGCGCCAGCCCGGCGCAACCGATCGTCACGTCGCACTGACCGACCCGCCAGGCGCGCCCGAACGAGTCGGTGATCAGCACCGCGGCGACCGCGCCGGTCAGCTCGCGCAGCCGCGCGCGCAGCCGCCGCGCCGAGGCATCCGGGTCCTGCGGGAGGGTCAGCACGGTGTCCTCACCGGGCAGGTTGGAGGCATCGACGCCGGCGTTGGCGCAGACGAACCCGTGGTGGGTCACCGTGATGAGCACTCCGCGCGCGGCGCGGATCACCGCGCGCGACTCCTCGAGCACGACCTGGACGAGACGCGGATCCTTGTCCTGCTCGCGGGCCAGAGCGATCGCCTCGGGCCCCGGCTGGACATCCGGCAGGCGCCGGACCCGTCCCTCGGCCTTCGAGACGACCTTATGGGCGATGACCACCACGTCGCCGTGGTCGAGGCCCTTTGGCCGCCCGGCGTTTCGCAGGGCCGGCACGATCAGCTCCGCGAGGTCGTCGCCGGGCGTGATCTCGGGCAAGCCCGGCACTGGGAACGCCGAGATCATCGGAGCCTAGCCCTGGCTGCGGGTGAGCTGGTTCAGCATCCCGCGGGTGTGCGCCGCGCCGCCGTGGCTCGCCGCCAGCGCGATCCGCAGCGCGGCGAGGTCATCGGGCGTGTCCACGTCGAGGGCCAGCGACGACACCTCGACGACCTCGGGCGTGCAGCCTTCCGCCTGGGCGTTGGCCACGTGACGCGAGCGGCTGTCGGGCCCGAAAGACGGCTTCAGCGCCTCCGGCGGCGTCAGCAGCAGCGCGTTGGTGCCGGTGCCGTGGCGGTCCGGGACGATCAGGGCCGACCGCTGAGCGAAGGGACGGGCGACCAGCTGGTCGATCTCCTTCGGGTCCAAGAGCGGACAGTCTCCCGGCACCAGCAGAACCCGCTCGGCACCCGACTCCACGGCCTGCGCGATCCCGCGCAGCGCGGCTTCGCTGTGGCCGACCGTGTCGTCCTCGACCACGGTCGCGCCGTGGCCGCCGGCGATCCGCTGCGCCCCGTGATCCCCGCTGACCACGAGGATCTCGGTGACGGAGTCGGCCCGGCGCAGGGCGATCAGGACGTCGGAGAACATCGCCTCGGCGAGGGCTCGCCGGGGGCCGGGGGAGAGCTCGTCGGCGAGACGTTGCTTGGCCTCGGAGAAGCCCTTGATGGGGAGAATCGCCAGGGCGGACATCGGAGTCGAACGCTACCCGCTATCGGAGCGAGAGAGCGAAAGTGAGCGTCTCCTCGGCCAGCCGGCGGCGAGCGTCTGGCCCGTGCATGAGAACATCGGTCTCCAGTACGACCGTGGCCTCGGTCGGCTCGTCGGCCACCAGTCCGTCGAGCAATCCGGCGTAGGCGGCGACGATCCCGTCGCTGCTCAGCGGGTACTGCGCCCAATCCATGAAGGCCGCGGTCGGCCCCTTCAGCACCTCACCGCGGTACAGCGGACTGACCGCGACCAGTGGACAGCCGCGCTGCGCCAGCGCGCGCCGCAGCTCAGGGATCGCCAGCATCGGGCCGATCGAGATCACCGGGTTGGACGGGCCGATCACGATCGCCCGCGCGGTGGCGAGCGCCTCGAGGACCTCCGGCGTGGCCGATGCCCCCGTGGCACCCCGGAAGTCGACGTCCTGGACCGGACCGCGAGCGCCCGACTTGATCATGAACTCCTGAAACGGCAGCCAGCGCTCGCCGGCCATCACCCGCGTGCGGACCGGGAGGTCGCTCATCGGCAGCACTCGCGCCTTGACGTTCAGGGCGGCGGTCAGCGAGCCCAGCGTCTCGGTCAGGCGCGCCCCCTGACCGAGTGCCCGTGCGCGCTCGAGCCCGATCGCCAGGTCGCGATCGCCCAGGTTGAACCAGACCTCGATGCCCAGCTCCCGCAATCCCTCCATCACGTTGAAGCTGTCGCCGGCCAGCCCCCAGCCGCGCTCGTCGATCCGGTCGGCCAACCAGAACGCGACCAGGTCCGGATCGGGCGAGACGTAGGCGCCGTAGATCTCGACGTCATCGCCGGTGTTGGCGATCACCACGAGGTCCTCGGGAGCGACGACATCCAGCATTCCCCGGGCTAGCTTGGCCCCGCCGGTGCCGCCGGCCAGGACGACCACGGGAGCGCTCAAGCGGCCCCACAGATCCGGATCCGAACTCCTAATGCCACCGACCGGGAGTGTAGGAGGCGACCGCCGCCGGTTCGAGGGCGCAAGGGTCTAAGGTCCTGCTCATGATGCGGCGGCGGGTCAGGGCGTGGGGTTTGCTGGTCGGTCTGTGCGCGGCGGGACTGCTCGGCCTGCCCGGGGCCGGGGCGAGTACCCAGCCGCCGGCCCCGTTCGGGGTGCACTCGGCCTCATTGACCCAGAATGGCCAGCAGATCACCTGGCGGGTCAGGTTGGATCATGGCTTTACCTCCGGCGCCCTGAAGCGGGCCCACCGGTCTCTGTGCCTGCTGATCGAGCGGGCGGGCAACGCCAGCGTCTCGGGCGTGCTCTGCCTGGCGCCGGGGCCTCACGCTGCGGTGCTCGT
This sequence comes from uncultured Solirubrobacterales bacterium, assembly GCA_963808605.1. Classification (GTDB taxonomy): domain Bacteria; phylum Actinomycetota; class Thermoleophilia; order Solirubrobacterales; family Solirubrobacteraceae; genus Palsa-465. Next base: position 533,582 of record CAWEGQ010000004.1, on the reverse strand, counting down.
GTACCAACCGGTGACCGCGCGGGGGAGGGGGCGCGGTAAGCGGATCGCCGCCTCGGTGTCGCGGGCCGGCCCGAACGGGCTGACCGCCAGCTTCCTGCCGGCGGCGATCGGGGCGGGTTACGGGCGCCTGCGCTGGCAGGTGTTGACCACTCTGCAGTCGTCCGGCTGCAACTCGACGCCGCCGGCCGGGCGCCTGGGCCGCCTCGGCTGCACGGCGCGATTTCCGCGCCGGCCGGCGCTGGCCAAGCTGCACACGCCGGTGCCGGTCGGCTGTGTGCCCAGCGGCCCGGCCTTCGTCAACAACGGCTCGCCCGCTGTCCGCGACATCGCCCTGACCTTCGACGACGGGCCGTGGTACGACACGCCCCAGTTCCTCGACATCCTCGAGCGCGAGCACGTGCACGCCACCTTCTTCCAGATCGGAGAGCAGGAGAGCCAGTACGGCTCGGTGGACCGACGGATCCTGGCCGACGGCGACATCATCGGCGACCACACCGAGACCCACGCCGATGTCGCGCGCGCGGGTCAGTTCGCGCGAACCGAGATCGCCGATGCCTCCACGGCGATCCGGCGGGAAACCGGGGGCTTCACCCCGTGCCTGTTCCGCGCCCCGGGCGGTGCGGTCAGCCCCGCGCTGATCTCGCTGGCCCGCTCGATGGGGTTCACCACGATCCAGTGGGACATCGACCCGCGGGACTGGGCGCGACCGGGCACGGGCGCGATCTACGGCAACGTGATCGCCAACGCCCACAATGGCGCGATCGTGATCCAGCACGACGGCGGCGGCGACCGCTCCGAGACCCTGGCCGCGCTACCCCGGGAGATCGACACGCTACGCAGCCGCGGCTATCAGTTCGTGACCGTCACCCAGTTGCTCGGCCAGCGCGTCGTCTATAGGTGACGCGCCGCGGCGCGGGCTGCACCCGCGCCAGGTAGGCGTCGATCGCATCGGTCAGCAGCAGGCCGATCTCGACGATCCCGTCGGGCCCGGCGCGGTGCAGCGAATCGGCGGTGTCCGACGCCTGGTGCGAGTTGGGGACCAGACCCCGCCGATCCAGGCACCCGATCGCAATCGATGGCAGGCCGGCCAGCCGGGCCGGGAGCGCGGGCGAGCTCCCCCGGCCGCGCGTTGCAGCGAGCTCCAGGCCGGGATCCTCCTGCGCCAGCTGCTCGCACAGAGCCCGCAGACCGGCGAAGTGACGCACCGGCACGAACGCGCCGTCGCTGTGCCACCAACGCGGTAGCCCGGCGCCGCACGCCCCGACCCCCAGCACGACCGAGTTCTCGGTCCTGAGGGCCTGCCGGCGGGCGCGCAGGTACCGGCGCAGGCCGATCCCCGAGCCGTCCCCGGCGCCGCTCAGCACGACCTCGACGGTGGCCTCCGTCGGCGGTGCCGCGTCGAGCGCGAGCGCGACCGAGATCACCGCCGCCACGCCGGTCCCGTTGTCCGCGGCCGCCGGGCCGAACTCGGAGCTGGCCAGCTCGAGCAGGACGGCCAGCGCCAGCACCAGCGCGACGGTCGGCAGCAGCTGGATCACGCCGACGACGCTGCCGTGGTGGCCCTCCAGCCGGAGCACCGCCGTCACCAGCAGCCAGGCGAGGAAGACGGCCAGCCAGCCGATCCAGCCGGGCCCGAACCCGCCGGTCAGCCGGCGCAGCGGCCCCAGCAGCGCGCGCGAGCGGTCACGGTAGGCCAGCCCGAGCCGGCCGGCGTCATAGTTGGCGGTGAGGATCAGACGCACGCGCTTGTCTCGCGTCGCGGGCGGCGGCAACCCGATCACGTTCTGGCTGGCCCGCTCCGGGGTCAGCAGGCGCCCCAGCGAGGTGCCCGCACAGCCCATCGGAGATGAGCGAGAGCAGCGCCACCAGGATCAGCGCGCCGCCTACGCGCGGCGAGCTCACGCTGACCAGGCTCCCGGCCAGCCCGAGTCCGACGTGCCAGGCGTTGGCCAGCGCCCAGTTGGGCCGGCACCAGAACGGCTCGATCACCACTTCCCTCCCGCCGTCCTTGAGCTGGGCGGCCAGCCAGCGGGCCGCCCGGAGCTCGGCGTCGCTGCCCGCCCCGCGCCGGTCGAACGTGGCGAGCCGCGAGGCTGTCTCCGCGGTGTCCATCCGCCGGATCATGGCAACTGCTGTGCGCGCGCCGCCCCGGTCCATCCGCTAAAAACGGCCGATGAGCGAGATCGACGAGCGCGAGCTGCTGGGGATCGCCTACGCGGCGGCCACCGCTGCGGCCGACGAGTTGCTGGGCCGGTTCGGCCACCACCAGGACGGCGTGCGGGCCAAGAGCACGCCGACCGACCTCGTCTCCGAGGCTGACCTGGCGGCCGAGGCGGCGATCCGTGCCGTGCTGGCCGCGCGTCGCTCGGGCGACGCGATCCTCGGCGAGGAAGGCGGCGCCACCGGGGATGGGGAGCTGCGCTGGGTGGTCGATCCGCTCGACGGGACGGTCAACTTCCTGTTCGGGAACCCGCAGTTCGCCGTCAGCGTCGCCTGCGAGGACCGCGAGGGAACGCTGGCCGGCGTGGTGCTGGATCCGGTCCGCTCGGAGTGCTTCGCCGCCACGCGGACCGGCACCCCGACGCTGGGCCGTGACCTCGAAGGAACGCCAATTCACGGCTCGACCCGCGACCGGCTGGAGTCCGCGATGGTGGCCACCGGGTTCGGCTACGACGCGGCGATGCGGGCCCGCCAGGCTGAGGTGGTCTCCCGGGTCCTGCCTCGCGCTCGCGACCTGCGACGCGCGGGCGCGGCCGCGCTGGACCTGGCCTGGTGCGCCTGTGGCCGCTACGACGCGTACTACGAGCGCGGGCTCCACGCCTGGGATCTCGCGGCAGGAGCGCTGATCTGCCAGCGGGCGGGGCTGGTCGCCCGCCGGCTCGAAGCCACGGACGAGGATCCCTGGGGGATCGTGGTCGCCCCGCCGGGGTTGATCGACGAGCTGTTCGAGCTCGTCGCCTGATCGGGCCGCGGCCGGCGCATACAATCGGCCCGGCGATCCGTTAGCGGCGGTGGCGAAATGGTAAACGCGATGGCCTCAAAAGCCATTGTCCGAAAGGACTTGTGGGTTCGAGTCCCACCCGCCGTATGTAGTCGGAGTGAGCTGGGCGCGGGCTAGGCTGCGGCGGGCTCGGGCGGGGAGGATTTCGGGGCCTTGCCGCTGCGGCGGCGCTTGGCCTCCTCCTCGGGAACCTCGACCTCGACGTTCCAGCCCTGCGAGAAGCCGCGCATGGCGAAGATGATCAGCAGCACCTGCACGGGGGCGATCAGCAGCGTGAACAGGCCGAGCGTGTCCGGCGTGAGCCCCTTGCCGCCGAACAGCAGGTGCGGTGCGGCGAAGCCGGTGTGGCTGCGGTCGAACCAGCTCGTGCCCGAGGCGCCCAATCCGGCGATCAGCGCGATGATCAGCAGCAGCACCGCCATCGCCGCCGCGATCGGCAGCAGGCCGCGAGCCCACCGCGAGACGTAGAACGCGAACAGCAGATAGACCAGGCACCAGGCGAAGTTGACGGGCTTGAGGCCCTGCAGCTTGCTCCATCCCCCGATGGTCACGATCAGCATCAGCGCGACCGAGACCAGCAGGATCAGCACGACGATGCTCTTGGTGACCTTGCTGGTCGCCTTATCCCGGTTCGGATAGATGATCGTGTAGCCAGGCTGGAGGTTCCGTTCCGGAGGCACAGCGCGGACCATACAATCTGGCGCAGTCACGTGCAGCACTTCTCGCGGGCGTGGCGAAATTGGCAGACGCGCCGGCTTTAGGTGCCGGTGGGCTTAGCTCATGGGGGTTCGAGTCCCTCCGCCCGCATCGGCAGGTCCTTCTGGGTTAGGCGACAGGGGAGACAGGACTCGAACCTGCAACCCCCGGTTTTGGAGACCGGTGCTCTACCAATTGAGCTACTCCCCTGTGCGGAGCGGAGTCTACGTTGCTGCGGGTTCGAAGGCGGGCGGGGCGAGGCGGGTTACCATCCGGAAACCCGCGGGCGAAGTGTTGTGGTTGCACAGAAGCCTTCCAAGCTTCTAGGGCGGGTTCGATTCCCGTCGCCCGCTCTACGGTGGTTCGTTACGTCGACGGGGGTTACCAACCTCGCTACTGAGCACCCGGGTTGGGGCCTCGGCTGATTCAGCCCACGGCCCCAAGGTCCACCCGGTCTGCTACTGGCCCGCCAGGAGCACCGTCAGCCAGACGCTTGCCGCTTCGGCGACCGCGGCGGTGTTCTTGCGCAGGCTGTGATCGCCGGGGACCGGCACCACGCTGCGGGTCTCCGACGCCGGCGGCATGCCGAACCGGTCGCCGGTGCCCTGGATGATCAGCACGGGCACGGGCACGGCGTCGAGCTCGGGAAGCCGAGTAGCCGGCGCCTGCGGTCCTCCTCGTCCGGGTGGGATCAACGGGAAGGCGAGGCAGAGCACGCCGACGGCACCGGTGTCGTGCGCCGTACGGCAGGCGACGCGAGCGCCGGATGAGCGCCCGCCGGTGATCAGCGGGAGGCCGGCCAGCGCTTCGGCGGCCAGCTGCCGGGTCACCGCGATGAAGTCGGCGTCGAGCGCCCGGGCCGGGGCCGGGGAGCGCCGGCCGGCGACCCGGTAGGGCTGCTCGATCAGCGCAACCGTCAGCCGGTCGGCCACGGCGGCTCGGGTCACGGCGACGAGATCGGGCGCACCGATCCCTCCGCCGGCGCCGTGACCCAGGACCAGCGCAGCGCGGGCCTCCGGCGCCCGGTGTAGATGAGCGCGCGCCGGGCCGTGCGGCGTCGGCAGCTCGAGCACGCTCACCGCCGGCGTCGTCCCCGGTGCCATCGCGTGCGCTGCGGGCGGCGGTTAGCCGCCGGCCTTCATCTTCGACCACTCGGCCTTGTGCAGGCGCTTGGCCGCCTGGTACTCGGCCAGCGCCTCGGGAGAGTCGACATCCCCGAGGGTGGGATGGCCCGGAACGAGCCCGTCGGCCGCGTCGACCCCGAAGCGCTTGGCCAGGACGGCGCCCAGGGCCTTGATCTTCATCTCCCCGAACCCGGGCAGGCCGGCCAGGTTAGCCCGCAGCTGCTCGGTGTCGGCGGCGTCGGTCCAGACTCGCGCGGCGTCGCCGTCGTAGTTGTCGCGGATGTGGACGGCCAGCTCGTGGACGCGCTTGGCCATCGATCCGGGAAAGCGGTGGATCGCCGGCTTGGCCCGGAACAGCGGCTCGAGATCGGCGCTGGCCAGAGTCTCGGGGTCCAATGACCCAAGTCGCTCCTGCAGCGCCAGCGGACCCGCGAACGCCTTCTGCACGCTCACCTGCTGGTCGAGGGCGAAGCCGACCAGCAGGGCCATCGGATCCCCGGCGATCAGCGTGTTGGCGGGGACCGACTCGGTGAAATGCAGTTGGTCTGGCATGGCGTGATCGTACCGGCCTACTGGCCGAATTCCTCCGCGCAGGCGACCATCAGCTTCGGCAGTAGGACGGCGTTGGGTACGTCGGTTCCGAGATCGACGACGGTCTTGTCGTTGCCGCGGGGGCCGGGGACGATCACCTTGATCCGTCCGACCGCGTAGATCGTCCGGCCGTGCGCCGACCAGGCGAACTCCTTCTGCCGGAGGGCGCCCCGCCAGACGAAGCCGTCGGGGCGCAACTCGAGGCGCCCGACCGCCACGGTCTCGCCCCGGCGCAGGCGACCCAGCGCCTTCTCCCTCAGCCGGGGTTCGATCGCCTGCTGGGAGATCGCCACGAGATTGGCCCAGGCGGTCTGCTTCTCCTCGGACTTGACCCGGGCCCCGTCGAGCTCCACCAGCCGCCGCGTGCCGGGTAGCTCGATCTCGAAGCGCCGGCGGACATGGGTGGTGGTCTGGGTGGCGCGGATGATGTTCTTGACGTAGGCCACGCTGGTCACGGCATCGAACTCGAACACATCCCCGTCGATCCGCAGCGACCCATCGGTCAGCGCTATCTCCGGAATCTCAGGCATCGCCGGCCGGTGGGAGCTGAGTCTCGATGTATTCCCTGGCGAGTCGCTTGGGGGCCCGGAGCAGCCACGCCTCGATGATCAGCTCCTCGAGCACGTCGAGGGCTATTCGGTCCAGGCGGGCCAGGATCGCCGGGTAGCCGTCGAAGTGCGGGATGGTGAAGAACACCTCGGGGTCGTCGGCCAGCAACGCCTCCCTTGCGCCCAGATGCTCCACCCGCGCGCCGAGGATCGGCCCGCTGGGCGCCGCGTCGCCGAGCGCCCGCAGATCCGGGGGCCGGAGCGGTCGCTCCCACACGAACAGCTTTTCGCGGACCCGCCAAGAGGCGAAGCCGCCGTGTGTGGGGCGTTCGCCGGCCTCGGGCAACCCGAGGGCGATCCGGCGTACGTCGTCCCAGCTGGCCATAGGTCGCACACTATCCGGGCTTCAGTAGCTTGTCGGCCGTGACTTCGATCTTCCGGATGGTGTGCACCCCAGCCGCGCTGGCCGGCGCGCCCAAAGGATGGGCCGCCGAGACGCTGCGCGAGGGCGAGGTGGCGATGCTGGTCGACGGCGGCGGGCTGGAGGCGATCAACGCGGCCGCCCACACGCTCGAGCTGGTCACGATCTCGATCGTGCGCCGCGAGGAGACGGCCGACGCGCAGGAGCAGACGGTGATCTCGTTCGCCGCATCCCTGCCGCTGGTCTGGGTGGCGGAAGCGTTCAGCGACTCGGCGCGGGCCTGGGCGCGCGAGCGCGGACCGATGACGCTGCTGGTGGAGGCCGACCACGAGCTTCCCGACCCCGAGCGGGCGCGGATCGGCCGGTTCGTCGCTCTGCTGGGTCGTCAGTCGGAGTAGATCCCGGCGGTTCAGCGTGCCTCGGTCTCGCCGAGGTGCGCGCTCCAGCGCTCCTCGATCCGGCCGAAGCGCCAGACCGCCAGCGCGATCGCCCAAGTCCCGACGAACATCCCGACGATCACGAACCCGAGCAGGTTGAGGTTGATGTTCTCGAACCAGCTCCAGAATCCGCCCGAGAGGTTGAGGTGCTGGGCGAGCAACCCGCCGAGCTCGATCGTCCCGATCACCAGCGCGATGGCCACCGACAGCCCGGTGATGGTGATGTTGTAGAAGACCTTCCTGACCGGCTTGGAGAAGGCCCAACCGTAGGCGAAGTTCATGAACGTGCCGTCGATCGAGTCCAGCAGCGACATGCCGGCGGCGAACAGGATGGGCAGGCACAGGACCGCGTACCAGGGCAGCCCGGCCGCACCGGCGCTGCCGGCGATCACCAGCAGCGCCACCTCGGTGGCGGTGTCGAACCCGAGTCCGAACAGGGCCCCGATCGGATACATCTGCTGGGGCTTGGTCACCGCACGGGTGAGGCGGCCGAAGACGCGGTTCATCATGCCGCGGCTACTCAGCTGCTCCTCCAGCGCGGCCTCGTCGTAGCGGCCGCTCTTCATCTCGCGAAACACCTTCAGGATCCCGAACAGGATCACGATGTTGAGCGCCGCGATCAGGTAGAGAAACGATCCGGATACGGTGGTGCCGACCCAGCCGGTGACCTGGTGCAGGCTCGAGCCGCGGTGCTTGACGGGGCCGTCGAGCCAGCGCACGCCGACCGAGATCAGGAAGGCCAGCGCGAAGACGATCGACGAATGGCCGAGCGAGAACCAGAACCCGACGCTCAGGGGGCGCTTCCCCTCGCTCATCAGCTTGCGGGTGGTGTTGTCGATCGCCGAGATGTGATCGGCGTCAAACGCGTGGCGCATCCCCAGCGTGTAGGCGGTGATGCCGATCCCGACGGTGAAGGTTCCGGACGCGCCAAGGTGGTAGTGATGCGGCGCGACCAGCGCGAACAACGTCACGAACCCAAACACGTGCAGGCCGCCGACGACCAGGACCATCATCAGCAGCGTCCTGCGCTGCCCGCCGTCCAGGGAACCCCAGAACACGCCGAGAACCTACGCCGAGGCGCTCACTACTGCAAGTCGTTCGCGGTAAGTCGGTAACCCCGATTACCGGCCCGAGACAGCCCTCAAAAACCACTTGCATCCGGTCCCGCGATGGCAATAGGCTCGGGCACCGATCTCGAGCGAATGGGAGAACGCGATGCAGCGACTTCGTCCAATCATGATCGCGGCCGTGAGCCTCTTGGTTCTCGCGGCCTACGCGGCGCCCGCGGGGGCGAAGGCGCGGGCGAAGGCGTCGGCGGCCGCCTCCGGCGCCCGGGCTGCCTTCCTCGGTTACCACGATCCCCTATGCCAGAGCGCGGTCTCCCTGTGTACGGACGTGTACGACACGAACGGGGCAGAGTACGTGGGCCACGACGAGCCGTCGCTCGAGTTCAAATCGGACGTCCCTGGATCGGGAAACAACATCACCTACACGGTCACGCTGCCCAAGGATCCGAGCACACTCCCCACCGCGAGCGGAGCCGGCGCGACCTGGAACTTCGAGCTGCGGCCGACCTTCTGGTTCGGTCTCACGCTCTGCGACACCGCCTCCGCGCCTGAGTTCAGTAAGACCTGCGAGCGCGATTCCGACCATAACGACCTCGTCGGCACCGACCCCAGTGCCTCCGACTACATCGGCAAGCATCCCGGCAACGCCTACATGGAGCTGCAGTTCTACGGACCGGGATACGTGCCGCAGTTCGAGGGGTTCGGCTGTACCGCCACGCAGTACTGCGCGGCGATGACGATCGATAGCCGGACGCTCAACCAGAACACGGGGATCGAGAACACGGCGGCCTGCAACAACTACGTCCTGGGCGGCCCAGAGCCGATCGACTGGGCGTACGTGACCAAGAGCGGGCAGTCGCAGGCGCCGGCCAACCCGTTGGCCTCGGGGACGTTCAGCGCGCCGAACTTCAGCGCGGTCAACCCCAATCTGGAGAAGGATCTCCTGATGAAGCCGGGCGACCGTATTCGGATTCACATGCACGACACCGCGGCCGGATTCCGGACCGATCTGGTCGATCTGACCACCGGCCAGACGGGCTCGATGACCGCGTCGGTCGCCAACGGGTTTGGTCACATCCTGTACACGCCGGACTCCACTGAATGCCATGAAGCCCCGTACGCGTTCCATCCCGAGTACTCGACCGCGAATCCGCGCGGGAACACCTGGTCGGCCCACACATACAACGTGGCGATGTCCGACGAGATCGGTCACTTTGAGAACTGCTTGGAGCTCAACGCGGAGCTCAACTGCGTAAAGCCGGGCATCCAGGACGCCGGCGGGCTGGACGAGGACGACGCGCACAACTTCTGCGTGCCGGGCAAAGACTCCACGCTGGTCCACATCAACGGGTGCCTGAGCGCAGACCAGGACTGGGATTCGCAGTCCTACTTGGAGGACTGGCCCGGGAGCAACCCCAACCCGGCGGTCGACAGCCAGTTGCACCCAACGTCGGTGCTGTTCACCAGCCCCGTCAGCAAGGGACGCAACTACGGCACGATCGCCTTCGAGACCGACCTACCTCGGATCGAGGCGCCGGACTCCAACGACAATCCGCCGTTCTGTGAGCGATCGACCGGCGCGAACTGCACGAACCCCCCGAACGGCGCGAAGTTCTACCCGTTCTTCACCACCGGGGTCCACAACGGCACGTGTACGTGGCAGGAGGGTGGCAACCACATCCCCGGCACCACCAACCACTTCGGCGGGAGCTCGAAGACCGAGTTCGGTCCGCTGCTGCAGACGGTGTACCCAGCGCCCGGCTTCACCACGGTGCTCAGGTACAACAACTTCAACAGCGGCAACCAAGCGAATCCCTGCCCATTGACTCGAACCGGCTGAGCCCGGTCGGGAGCCGCTAGCTGGTCCAAAGAGGAGCTCGGCGAGGCGCCGAAGAGGGGAAGCGCCCCGCCGAGCAAGGGAGGGGAGAGAGGCCCTCCACTTCTGCCGGGCCCGGCGCTGGCGTCCGGGACGGGCAGGGCATCCGACCTAGCGCATGGTCATCGCGGCGGGGTCGGGGAAGCTCTGTTTGATCACGGCCGGGCGGCGGGTGGGCGCTGTCGAGCCAGGGCGGGTGGCCGGGATTCAACACAGTCGTGGGCGTGGTAGTACGCCCCGGAGTAACGGAGAAAAGGGTCCTCGGCGAGGACCGGCAGTCCGCAGACCACGCACTCGCCCCGGGGGCCGGTTGGCGGGGTCAGCAGCGAGGAGAGCGCCCCGCGCACGAGCCGAAGGCTTTCCCGGGCGGCGCTCGTGGACCAGCAGATCAGGCTGAACGCGGTTCGATGAGACAAGGTCCGCTCCGGGACGCCAGGTCGATTGTGTAGCCCAGGTCCATCTCACGAACACGTCTGCATCCGGAGTAGTCCCACGGTTCGCCGCGAGAAGCACGCCACCCTCTGGTCGGCGCCCTCAGGTGCGGATTACCCAGGATTCCGGGAAGTAAACCCCCGTGGCGTGATCAGCCCGGTTTGACGCCCTCGAGCACGAATATCTCGACCGCGATGTCGGGTTCCATGTGATTGGCGCTCATGAACGCGCGGACCGTACGACCCGTGATCTGCTCGAGTCCGTCGATCAGTGCCTCGCGCATGGTCATCTGATACGCGAGCCGCGTGGCGAGCACCAGCTCCTCCTTGCCGTCGCGCACCAAGCTGCGCTCCCCCTTAGTCAAGGTGTCCTGCAGTACGACGGTGATCAGATCATCGTGCACGTAGGTCCGGGACTTCGTCGGGCCCCGCCCGGTGTACTCGCTCATCAGTCGAACCACCAGGTTCGAGATCGCCGCGGCGGGCAAACCTTCTCCAGGTGGGCTGCTGGTGCTGCTCATCGCGAATGCCTTCTCGCCTCCCTCCAGGGGCGGACGGTGCGAAAGAGGAGGGAGACGAAGGGAATCCGAAGCGCGCCGCCCGCGCCTTCGCCCCGTCCCCAGCTACGGTCCGGCGAGAACTCGCGTGCCGGGCATCGTAGCGGCCAGACTCGCCCCGGGCCATCCGGCCGCTGGGAACACAAGATGAGTAGGTAACCGATCGGATGGGTAGGGATTCCTCGGGATCCGGGGCGAGCGGGCGTTCCGGTTGCGACGTGACTACTGCATCGTTCGAACATAGCCTGGTGCCGATGTTGATCGCGGACGATCAGCGTCGCTACGTAGCGGTCAATCAGGCGATGTGTCTCCTGTTGCGAGTGGATCGAGGCGCTGTCCTGCAGAAACGGGTCGACGATCTGACTCCTCCAGAGTTGCGCGAAGAGATGGAGCACCGCTGGGGTGGGCTCCTGCGTGACGGCGTCCAGACCGGAACAGTGGAATTGCTGATGCCCGACGGCCCGCGGTTGCGCGTCGACTACAGCGCCACGGCGAACGTCGAGCCGGGTCGGCATCTAGCGCTGTTCGTGGTACCCCCGACCGGAGGGGATGTCCGGCCGGAGCGCTCGGAGGCGCAGCAGCTGACCGCGCGCGAGCGCGAGGTTCTCGCCCGGGTCGCGATGGGCGAGAGCGGAGCGGTGATCTCTCACGTGCTCGGCATTTCGCGCGGGACTGTCGAGTCGCACGTGCGCAATTGCCTGGCGAAACTGGGGGCCAAGAATCGTGCTCATGCAATCGCGCTGGCGCTTCGGCATGGAGATATCTCCATGAGCCTCACCCCCTGGCGTCCTGATTGACGCCATCCCCAGTTCTGGGGATTGAGTCCTCGTGTAGTGTGGGAGGAGAAGGCGTCCTGAAGGGTTGGCCTAAGAGTTTGGCCGGCCGCGTGACTGACTTCGGCGATTTGTCCGAGCCCGGAGTTTCTAGATGCCCGAGATGTCGAACTTTGCGATCGGCCCACGGCCGGACGTTCTGCGTTCCGATTCGCTGTGCCGGGCGACGATCAGCCGGCCGACGATCACCTCGAAGTCAGGCTGAGGACCGGTGGCGAGCGAGGAACTCTCGGATGTACTGAGCGAGTTCGCTCGGACGATGGTGACCGACTTCCCGATCCAGGGCATCCTCGATCATCTGGTCAAGCGCATCGTCGAGATCATGCCGATCACCGCGGCTGGAGTGACGCTGATCTCGCCCGAGTCCGAGCCCCGCTACGTCGCGGCATCCAACGATTCCGCATTGCGGTACGAGAAGCTGCAAGCCGAGCTGGGTGAGGGGCCCTGCCTGGCGGCGTATACCACCGGGAGAGCGGTCTCGGTGCCCGATCTGCGTCAGGAGACCCGGTTTCCGAGGTTCACGCCACGCGCTCTGGCCGCCGGGCTGACGGCGGTATTCACCTTCCCGCTGCACCACGGTCCCTCGCAGCTCGGGGCGCTCGATCTGTACCGCGACTCGCCCGGTGCACTATCGCCCGAATCCATGAACGCCGCCCAAACCCTCGCCGACGTCGCCGCCGCCTACATTCTCAATGCCCAGGCCCGCGCGGAGCTCGAGGACTCGTCGGTTCGCTCCACCGAGGCGGCGCTGCATGACTCGCTGACCGGCCTACCCAACCGAGCGCTGATGCTCGAGCGCCTCGAGCACGCATTCACCCGCGGGCTTCGCTCGCACAATACGTCCGCGGTCCTGTTCGTTGATCTGGACAAGTTCAAGGCGGTCAACGACACGTACGGCCACCAGATCGGCGACGAACTGCTGGTGGCCGTGGCCCAGCGCCTGCTCGCGGTGCTTCGACCCGCCGACACGCTGGCGCGCATGTCCGGGGATGAGTTCGTGATCCTCTGCGAGGATCTCGACGACCCGGCTCAAGCTGACCCGATCGCCGGCCGCGTTGACAGCGCACTGGCTCGACCGTTCCGGCTCTCGGGCGTAGAGGTGCAGATGACGGCGAGTATCGGCATAGCGTTCACCGGCCAGGGCAGCGCCGCGCCCGAGGATCTGATCCGTGACGCGGATCTGGCGATGTACCAGACCAAGCGCAAGAACGCCGGTACCCGCCAGGTGTTCGATCTGCGAGAGCTGCACCTCGCCGAGGATCAGGGAGCGCTGGCGCACTTCCTGCCGGGGGCGGTCGGACGCGGCGAGTTGCAGCTCGCATACCAGCCGATCGTCGGGGCGGCCGACGGCACGGTCATCGGGGTCGAAGCCCTCCTACGCTGGACGCACCCGCGGCGGGGCGAGGTCCCGCCGACGATCGTGATACCGCTCGCCGAGCAGTCTGGGCAGATCGTCGAGATCGGGCGATGGGTGCTCCAGCAGGCTTGGTCAGACCGCCAGCGCTGGCCCGCCGAGGCTGCCGAGATCTCGATGGCGGTCAATGTGTCAGCTCACCAGTTCATGGCGGCGGGTTTCGCCGGCAGCGTCGCCCAGGTGCTGTCCAGCGGGTCAATCGAATCCCGGCTGCTGACCCTGGAGGTGACCGAGAGCGTCTTCGTTCGCGACGGCGAACGTGCCCTGGTCGTCCTTCAGGACCTCAAGGACCTCGGCGTGCAGATCGCGCTGGACGATTTCGGGACCGGCTATTCCGCGCTCAGCTATCTCATGACCTACCCGGTCGACACGATCAAGGTCGACCAGACATTCATCGCCAAGCTCGGCGAGAACCCGGCCAGCCGCACGATCATCACCGCCGTCATCGAACTTGCCCACGGACTCGGGATGAGCGTCGTCTCCGAAGGCGTGGAGACCGTCGAGCAATACCGCGAGCTGATCCAGCTCGGCTGCGACGCCTGCCAAGGGTTCTATTTCGCCCACCCGATGTCCTCCACGAGCCTCGACGTGGTGATCGAACGCCAAGGCGCGGGAAGCAACCTGCCCCACCTGAAACCGATTCCCGGTAGCGGGACGGCCCCGGAGCCAAAGGCGGCCTGAGGTCGCCTCGTTGTAACGTCGGCAAAGTCCGCTTTCATACATCCTGACTTTCCCCGGCTCGGGCCGTCGTCGATGATGTGACGTGTGGAAGCCCAGATCGACGTGCGCGCGCCCGGAGCGAATGGGCGCTCGGTGCGCCTATCGCTCCTGGGCGACGAACATCTGGCCCGACTGGTGGGCGGGGGGAGCGAGCGCGCGTTCGTAGCGTTGTACGAGCGCTATCACCAGCATCTGTATCGGTACTGCCGATCGATGCTGCGCGACGACGCCGACGCGCAGGATGCGCTGCAGTCGGCGTTGGCGGCGGCGTTCGTGGCGCTCAGACGTGGCCAGCGCGATGCGCCGCTGCGTCCGTGGCTCTACCGGATCGCGCACAACGAGGCGATTTCCCTGATCCGCCGGCGGGGTCCGCAGGGCGAGTTTTCGGAGGCCTCGGAGGCCACGACGGCTTCGGTCGAGGACGCCGCAGAGGGGCGGGCTCGGCTGGCCCTGCTGCTGGCGGATCTGCGCGAGTTGCCCGAGCGTCAGCGCGGGGCTCTGGTGATGCGCGAGCTCAGCGGACTGTCTTACCGGGATGTGGCCCTAGCACTCGGTGTCTCGGTGGGCGCAGCGAAGCAGACCGTATTCGAGGCCAGGCAGTCGCTGGCGGAGTTCTCCGAAGGGCGCGCGTTGGCGTGTGAGGAGATCTGCCGGACCGTCTCCGACGGTGACGGACGCGCCCTGCGGAGTCGCCGGGTCCGCGCCCATCTCCGCGAGTGCTCGGCCTGTGCGGCGTTCGCAACGGCGATTCCCGCCCGCGGCGCCGATCTGCGCGCCCTGGCGCCTCCACTCCCTGGCGTCGCTGCCGTCGGCTTGCTGGCCCGCGTCGCCACGGCCGGCTCCGGGAGCGGGCACGGTGGAGCGGGAGGAGCGGTCGCCGCCACCGCCGGCAAATCCGTGGCGGTCTCGCTGGCCGCCAAGACCGCTGGCGGGGTGGCCCTGATCGCCACCGCGACGGTCGGGGTCACCGTGTTCCTGCACCGTCCGACACACCCCGGCCGCGCCTCGGCGCAGGGCCACTCCTCGGTCAGTGCCGTCGCCCGCGGTTCGGCCGGCTCGGGAGGCGGCTCAGGCGGGTCATCGGCCAGCGGATCTCAGGCTGGCCATAGCTCGACGGTGATCCGCGCCAATCACCGAACCGGTGCCACTCGTTCCCGCCGCCCGGTTGCCGCAACCCGAGTCGGCTCGTCGTCTGCTCGCACACCATCACGTCCCCGGCGAACCGAAACCAAGCGGTCCGCGGCCTTCCTGTCCGGCGCGAGCGCCTTGCCCGGCTCGGCCCAGGCGGAAACGAGCTCGCCGGGCCTCCGCGACCATGGTCAAGGGGAGCCTAAGAAGGCGAAGAAGCTCAAAGCGCCAAAGCCGGAAAAGCCGCCCAAGCCGGAAAAGCCGCCCAAGCCGGAAAAGCCGCCCAAGGGAAGCCGCCGAAGCCGCCGAAGGCGCCAAAGCCGGACAAGCCGCACCCCGGCAAGGGTGGTCGCTCAAAACCCTGACGCTTGGCTTTGTCGGCAGTGCTTCCTGACTTTCTCCCGACCCGAGCGTATAGCCGCTTGAAGGCGGACCCGTCCTGAGCGGGTGCGCGAAGCTGGCGCCTGGCCGCACCGGTCGGGCCGACTTGCCGGAGTAGCCACGAGTCCGACCGATCCATCTGCCGCGCACCAGCGCGATCACAACGAGGGCCATGGACGTCGCCTGACGGCGGCGTTCGAGGCGCTCGAGGTGTTTCCGATGATGGTGGAGTCGCGCAATCGCCTGCTGCGACTGTTCGAATCCGGCGAGCCCGCCCGCGCCGAGGTGGTCGAAGCCGTCGAGTCCGACGTTGCGCTGGCCGTCGCCGTCCTGCGGCTGGCCAACCGGGTTGAAGGTGGCAGCGTCGATAGCGCGGTCAGGGCCGTCGAGATCCTCTCCCCGCGTGCGGTCTCGACGATCGCCAGTCGGGCGGCCACCAGTGACTTCTTCGAGCGGACCCCGGTCTGGCAGGGGATTCCCGAGCGTTTCCGGTTGCACGCGGTGGCCACTCAGCGCGCGGCCGATCGGCTGGCGCGGGAGATCAGCTACGAGGCGCGCGATCGATTGATGGTGACCGCGTTGTTCCATGACATTGGCAAGCTGGTGCTGGTCCACGCCTATCCCGGTTATCCGCGGCAGATTCATGGTGATGCGCGGACTCCGGAGGAGCGTCTGCAGCGTGAGCGCCGCGAGTTGGGCGTCGATCACGCCCTGGTCGGTGGCGTGCTGGCGCGCCGCTGGGGACTGCCCAAGTCGATCGCCGGCGTGATCGAGCGCCATCACGCCGAGGACAGCGAGGGGGAGGCCGCGCTGGTGCGCCTGGCCGACATGCTCGCCCACTACGTCTTCGGCGGACCCACAAGTTCAAATGAGCTGTTCAAGGTCGCCCGGGCGGTCGGCATCAAGTCGGCCGGCCTGCGCACCGTGATGTACGACCTACCGCTTCCCACGCCGAACAACCTCCGGCGCCAGATCGATCCGTGCCCGCTGTCCACGCGCGAGATCGAGGTTCTGCGACGGTTGGCCAAGGGCATGGTCTACAAGCAGATTGCCGGCGAACTAGGGGTGGCGACGAGCACCGTGCGCGCCCACCTGCACAACGTGTACGGCAAGTTGGGCGCGATGGACCGAGCCCAGGCCGTGTTGACCGCCACCGAACACGGCTGGATCTGATCCGTCCGGTCGCGGGGTCGGGATGGACAGCGATGGGCCCCAGGTGCGATGGATGATTGAGCCTGTTCGCGAAAGGGAAGTCTCGTGGTGCTAAAGAGTGCCGGCCAACGAGCATCCGCACGACGCGGTGCGGGCCGGCGCAAAACCAACGGAGGCCACCAGTGGGACTAGGGACGTCGCTTCTACTGATCGCGGTTGGCGCAATCTTGCGCTTCGCGATCACCGTAACCACGCACGGGTTCAATCTTCACACCATCGGACTGATCCTGATGATCGTCGGCGTGGTCGGCCTGGTCATCTCGCTGTTCTGGATGACGATGTGGGCTGAGCGCAGCCGAGGTGCCGCCCCGGTAATGCGGCGCGACGGCAGCACCGTTGCGCGCGATCCAGATCTGCGTTAGCGCGAACTGCCGGAGGCTGCTGCGGCGCCCCGTGTTATGTCGGGCCGAGCAGACCGCGCTGCGCGGCCTGGGCGGCTGCTTCGGCTCGGGTTTGAGCGTCGAGCTTGCGCAGGATCGCGGAGACGTGATGATCGATCGTCCTCGCGGAGAGCACGAGTCGTTCCGCGATTTGAGCGTTGCGTAGCCCCTGCGCAATGAGTGAGAGGACCTCGGTCTCACGCTGGGTGAGCCCCGCTGGATTCTCCCGAGTTGTCCGGCGCGGCCCGCGCGGCAAGCTACGCACCCCGCGCTCGCGCAGACGGCGCGTAATGATTGCCGCTGCTGCGCTCGCCTCGAGCTGGAGCAGGTCATCGAGCGCGCCGCGCAGCAGAGCTTCATCGTCGGCATCGCCGAAGGCCAGCGCGGCCTCGTAGGGGCAGCCCAGTTCGGTCCAGGACCGCGCTGCGCCGCGCCAGTCGCCGCGGATCGAGAGCGCGTAGGGCTCGGCGGCGTCGGCCGGAACCTCCTCGACGATCCCTGCGCGCCAGCGCCAATAGGCGAGTTCGCCCACGATCCACCATGCCTTCGCACGAACGGCGAGATCGAGCGCCTCCTGCGTTGCCTCGAGCACAGCGCCCGGCTCGCGCCCCAGCCACGCGATCTCCGCGCGCGCGGCGGCGAGGTACATCTTGCTCGTTGGAGGAGCTGCGGGTACCAGTCGTTCACGTAGGCCGCTCGCGTCGTCGGCAGGCGCGGGGAACTCGAGGGCCTCGATCACGCCCGGGTCACCGCGCCTGGCGCGGACCAGCGCAAGCACCGAACGCGCGAGCGCGGGTGCCGATGCCTGTGTCCGGGCCGTTCGCAGCACCTGAGCGGCGCCGGCAGTAGCGTCGCTCCAGCGTCCGCGATCGAGATCGGCGCGCGCTCCCTGTGCGACGAGCGACTGACGCCAGTTACCAAGATCGCGCTCGCTGCAATACTCGATGGCACGGGAGAGGTAACGGTCCACAGTTGCAAAGCGGCGCGCACCAACCGCCGCGCTCACCAGGCAGTCAAAGGCGCTCGCCGCAACCTCCTCGAAGTTGGCGTCGATCGCCGCCTCAAGCGTCCGGTCGAGCCTCGCGCTGCCTGCAGGGTCACCGCGCTCGGCTTCGATCGCGCCGATGTAGACATCCGCCTGGCTCGCCGTCGCACTGTCATCGAATTCGCGGGCCGCTTCGAGCGCGCGTCGCCCGCACGCGATCGCCCAGTCCGGATCTCCACACATCATCGCGATATCGGACAGACTCGCGAATGCCACCCCGAGATCCCGATCCGCCGGCAACCTCTCGAGCAAGCCAACAACCTCCTTGCCCGCGACGATCGCGTCCTCGTCGCGGCCGAACAACAAGAGCAGGCGCGAGCGCAGCCGCAGCGACGCCGCCTCTTCCCGCACCGCTCCGGCCGCACGATGGCCTGCGAGAGCCTCGCCGCACGCTTCGAGCGCCTCCGCAAAATCTCCCGTCAGATACGCCTCCCGAGCTTGCGCGTCACGAAGACCCGCTCGGACAGCTACCTCATCGGCGAAACGCGCGGCGCGTGCGTAGAGCGCAGCAGCTTCACGATGCGCTCCCGCAGAGGCTGCACGCGCGGCTGCCGCAGGGGCGTACCTCAAGACAGCCCTCGCTTCGGCCGCTGCCTCGGCGTGATGCGCGAGACGCGCGAGGTCAGGCGCACCCGCCGGGGGCGCCGCCAGCAACGTCAGCGCTTGGCGGTGCAGTGCCGCGCGCCGGTTCGGCAGCAGAGACTCTTCAACCGCCAACCGCGCCAGCTCGTGACGGAAGGCGACCCCGTGCGGTTGTGCCACGAGCATCCCCGCGGCCAGGCACTCCTCGAGCCCGTCAAGCGCTTCTCCAGCAAGCGCTTCGAGTAGCCAGAGCTCGCACTGCGGCGGTGCGATGGCGACCGCGTCAAGCAGGGTCCTCGCCGACGCCGACAAACGCGAGGCGCGTGCGAGTACCGCATCGCGGATCGACTCTGGCATCTCCCCTCCCGCTGCCAGCACCTCGGTGACAAAGAACGGATTGCCGGCCGTCTGGCGGTACAGCCGCTCCGCGTCCGCGTTCTCGCGTTCCGCCAACGTCGAGACAGCACTCAACGACAACCGCAAGAGCTTTACCCGACGGACGCCCGCGCTCGGAAGCTCGCCCAGTACGACCCTCAGCGGATGAGCTCCGTCAAGCTGATCCCGGAAGGTCAGGACAAGCAGCCCAGGAAACGTCCCGATGCGACGTCCGAGCAGCCCCAGAACATCGAGTGTCGCCTCGTCGGCCCAATGGACGTCCTCGAAGATCACGATCGCGGGCGCGCGCCGGCTTGCCTCGCGCATCAACGCAGTCGCAACGTCAGACGGCCTCGCGCCACTCTCCAGCGAGCGGGCCAGCTCGGCGCCGGTGACCGCGGCGATGTCATGCAGCGGCCCGAGCACACGGGGTGTGAAAAGCGGGTCACAGCCGCCCCACAGAACGCGCCTGGACCGGCCATGCGCTTCACAGAACCGCCGCAACAGTGCAGTCTTCCCGATCCCTGCCTCGCCGCTCACGAGCACGAGTTGCCCACGCGAACCGGCGCCGACCGCCTCGAAACACTCCTGAAGCAGCGTGAACTCGCCGCCGCGTTCCAGCAGCTCGCCAGCAGGCCGCGAGGCGTCAGACGACGGAACGGGTCCCATGAGGCACGCATTGTCACCCCGCTCGCCTGCGACGACAAGCTCCTGCGCAGCTAGGTCGACGGCGACAGCGACCAGCACACAGCACCCGAGAATGGCGGCGGTCAGGGGGCTTGAAAGCGACAAGACCGCTCCGTGGCCAGCGATTGCTGCAGCCCACGTGGCACACCCGCCACTGCGGTTCTCCACCCGAGGCGGTTTCTCCCAGGGCCGCGCCAATCGGTGCGTCGGGGGCGTCGCTGGACGCTCTTGACACGGCTGCGCCATTATGACACGCTTGTGTCATGCCGGAGTTGCGTGACCGACAGGCCGAGCTGGCTCGCACAGCGATCTTGGATGCGCTGATCGCGCGCCTCGAGCGCGAAGACGCCGACGAGCTATCGATGGAGGCACTGGCGGCCGACGCGGGCGTGTCACGGCGCACGCTTTACCGATACTTCCCCACCCGCGAGCTGCTGTACGCCGCGGCCGGCGAGCGGATCGAACGTCAGCTCGAGCTTCCAACCGAGGTGGCCGGCGGCGCTGACGGAATCAGCACGAGCTTCGCGCACGCCTCCCGGCAGCTTCAGCGTCGCCCCGCGCTCGCGCGAGCGATGGTGCGCTCTCGCGTTGGCAGCGCTGTGCGCTCCCCCCTGCGTCAGAATCGCCGCGCCGCGATCGAACGAGCGATCGGGGAAGCGACCGTCGGTCTTTCAGCTGAAGAATCGCGCCGCGCGGCCGCGGTGGTCGCGCACCTGTGCAGCTCAGCGGCCTGGATCGCTCTCCAGGACGAGGCTGACCTCAGCCCCGAGGAGAGCCGCGAGGCGATCACGTGGGCGCTGGACACGCTCGTCGGCGATCTGCGCCGCCGTCAGGACCACAACCAAAGGAACACCTCATGAGTACTACGGCTCACCACCCCGCGGGGACCGGCCCGCATCACCTGATGCTCGGAACCGACCTGACCAGTCGCATGCTTGGCGGCGACGAAACGGATGACGAGCTCGCGCTCATAGAGGCGACGGCGCCGCCCGGAGGCGGTCCCGGGCTCCACGTCGACCCGTGGCGCGAGAGCTTCTATGTCCTGCACGGCGAACTGACTTTCGAAGTTCACGACGACGCCGGTCTGCACCGGTTCGCCGCGCGACCCGGCGACGCGGTGTCGATCCCACGCGGCGCCGGCCACGCGTTCAAGGTCTCGGGGACCGACCCTGCGAGCTGGCTCGTGTTCTCAGTCCCAGCGGGTCTTGAGCGCTTCTTTGCCGACGCTGGCGAACCACTGGCTGAGCCGGCGCTCCCCGCCGAACCGCATGCCCCCGACCGCGATCGCCTGTTGGCGGCTTTCGCCGCCCACGGCCTTGAGCCATTCACGCCCGGCCCTCCGGCCGGCACACCAGCGGACGCACCACCCGGCCCGACGAGTGCCCCATCGGAGGCGCAGGCAGCGCGAGCGGGATGACTGACTACGTCCTCGCTCACGCTGGCGATGAGCGCGAGCGCGAGCGCCTGACGTTGCTCGAGCGCTTTCACGGGCCGCTCACGGTCGCGCAACTCGATCCTTTGGTGCGCCCGGGGTGGAGATGCCTGGAGGCCGGCGCGGGCGCAGGCGGGATGACCGTCTGGCTCGCCCAGCGCGTCGCACCCGGCGGCTCCGTTCTCGCGGTCGATCTCGAAACGCACTGGCTGGAGCGGCTGCGTAGCGCTGTCATCGACGTGCGCGCGCTCGACATCACGACGGAAAGGCTCCCCCTCGATGCGTTCGACCTCGTGCTCGCCCGCATGCTGCTGCTGCACCTGCCCGACCCAGCCGCAGCTTGCCGACAGCTCCTCGCCACAGCCCGCAGCGACGCAACGGTCGTGGTCCAGGACGCGGACTTCACCGCAGTCGCCCTCGACGACGCCTCGGCACTCGAGGCCGACGGGCTGCGAACGATGACCGACACGATGCGAGCCTCAGGCGTTGACCTGGCTCTTGGCCCGAAGCTACCGGACATCCTGGAGGCCGCCGGTGCCGACATAGTCACTATCGACAGCAGCGCTTCCCCGGGTCACGGCGACGGACTCGCGGCCCGCATCGTCGCGATCACGATCGAGCGCTTCCGAGCGCGCTCCATCTCCAACGGCACAAAGTCGGCCGCGATCGACGCAGCGATCAGCGCCCTCCGAGATCCCAGCCGCAGCTTCACAGGACCCACCCAG
Source organism: uncultured Solirubrobacterales bacterium (assembly GCA_963808605.1). Taxonomy (GTDB): domain Bacteria; phylum Actinomycetota; class Thermoleophilia; order Solirubrobacterales; family Solirubrobacteraceae; genus Palsa-465. The sequence goes on along the minus strand of CAWEGQ010000004.1, from coordinate 511,919 downwards.
TGGATCATCCGCGCGCGCCCCATCAACGGGCTAGCTCGCAGTCGCTCCTGAGGAGCTCACCCACGCTCGACCAACACCGGTCGCGCTCTGCGTCCCGCCGGCAGGCGCGCTCCGGCGTCGGACACGGCGTCCTGCTTCGCTGGCATCTCGCACATCTGACCGTGTCGCAGGTCCACGGACCCGCATCGCGCGGCAAGCACTACTCAAGACTCGGCTTGGGCGCCGGTCGCAATGGCCATGTCCGATGGATCGGCGTATCTTGACAGTGCGTCCCGGCTTGAGCGCATCACGGCCGACCCCACGCTCTGCCACGGCCAACCGACGATCAGAGGGATGCGCTACACCGTCGAGAGCATCCTCGACCTGCTGTCGGCGGGCATGACGATCGACGAGGTGCTCGCCGACTATCCGGACCTGGAGCGCGAGGACATCCTTGCCGCGTTGGAGTTCGGAGCCCGTGCGGTGGGACGCCGCCGCGTGGTGCCGCTGTCCGCGGCGTGAAGTTCATGATCGACGCGCAGCTGCCGGCCCGGCTCGTGGAGTCCTGAACCGAGCCGGGCATGACGCCTTGCACACGATCGGGCTGCCCGATGAACCGATCAACCGACAGCCAGATCGCGCAGCGCGCAGATACCTCGTTTCGGCCCTCGGTGAGGCCGACTTCGTCGAGCTGACCCAAGACGCTCTCGCGCTGGGCCGGCGCCCGGACGACGCGGCCAGCTGGCGCCGCGGGGGATCGAAATCGACCGCCGACAGCTGACGCGTCGGTTCCCGATGTTGCCGAGAGCGGGAATTTGTTCCCCGTTTGTTCCCCGTCGCTCACGTCACGGCGATTGCGGATGCACCAAAACCCCAGCAGTTCCGCCGCTTTGGTGTAATCGGGGAGACAGGATTTGAACCTGCGACCGCCCGGCCCCCAGCCGGGTGCGCTACCAGACTGCGCCACTCCCCGTGGTCGAGCGATCATAACCGCCTGATGCGTCGAGCCGCTGCGCTGAATCGCCGCTCCAGTCTGCGATCGACCGCGGACGAGGAGTTGATGGGCCTGGTTGCCTCGGGCGATGCGGAGGCGTTCGAGGTGATCTTCGATCGCCACGGGTCGGCCGCGTTCTCGCTGGCCTACCGGATGTGCGGGCAGCGGTCGGTGGCCGAGGAGATCGTCCAGGAGTCCTTTCTGTCGCTCTGGCGGCACGGTCAGCGGTACGACGAGGCGCGGGGCAGCGTGCGCACGTGGGTGCTCGGGGTGGTGCGCAACCGGGCTATCGATATGTTCCGCGGCCGCTCGGCCAAGGAGACCCGAGACATTCCGGACGAGGGGATCGCCGAGCGCTTGGTCGCGTCAGAGCAGACCGAGCTCGACGTGATCCGCGACGAGGACGCCCGGCGGGTCCGGGGGGCGCTCGGTGAGCTGCCGGCCGAGCAGCGGCGGGTGATCGAGCTGGCCTACTTCGGCGGGTTCACGCACACCGAGATCGCCGAGCTGCTGGAGCTGGCGCCGGGCACCGTCAAGGGGCGGTTGCGCCTCGGCCTGTCCAAGCTGCGGCTCTCACTTGGCGATCAGGCGGGCTCCGTGCTATGACAATGAACAGAATGACGGAGCACCGGGATTGCCACGGCGATGCGGCGGCCTACACCTTGGGGTCGCTGGATCAGGACGAGGCGCGTTCGTTCCTGGCGCACATGGAGACCTGCGTCGTATGCCGAGACGAGGTGGTCGCCTTTCGGGCGGTGGTCGACGCCCTGCCTCTGAGCGCTCCCCAGTTCGCTGCTCCGGCTGAGCTCAAGCGTCGCGTGATGAAGGAGGTCAACGCGGACGCTCGCGAGGCTCGCCGCTCCGCGCGACGGCGCGGAGGCTGGCGGATCGCGGCGCCGGCGTGGCTGCCGCGCCCGGCCGTAGGGGCCGGCGCGCTGGCCCTCACCGCTGTGCTCGCGGTCGCCCTGATCACACTGATCCCCGGCGGTTCGAGCTCGCGGGTGATTCAGGCCAGCGTCGCCTGGCGGTCCGGCAGCGCGGTCCTTCACGTCGGATCGGGAACCTCCGAGCTGATCGTGCAGCGGATGCCCCAGCCCCCCGCCGGCCGGGTCTACGAGGTCTGGTTCAAGCGCGGGAGCCAGGCGCCGTCGCCCGCCAATGCCCTGTTCGACGTCGGCTCCTCAGGCGCCGCCACCGTCGCCCTGCCCGGCGACCTTCACGGGGTCAGCCGCGTCCTGGTCACCGCCGAACCAGCGGGTGGCAGCCCGGTGCCGACACGGCAACCGGTGATCGTCGCGCGGCTGAGCTGAACCTAGTACGACCGCTCGTCGACGGGTTCCGGAGCACGCCGCCAGGGTTTGGCGATAGCGAGCCAGGCTGAGCCGGCCGCCAGCAGCAGCAGACACAGCGTCCAGCCCAGCGCAGTGGTATTCAGGCCGACGTACTTCAGGCCCGAGGCGAAGATCACGAAGGCGATCGCCGGCCGCACGTAGCGGTCGGGGACGCTGGAGGACAGCAGCGAACCGATCAATACGGCGGGCACGCTCCCGATGATCAGCGACGTGGTGATGCCGATCTCGATATGCCCGAATGCGACCGCACCCAGCGCCGCCGCGAGCGTGAGCGGGACGGCCTGCGTGAGGTCGGTTCCGACCAGCGCATTGGCGCCGATCATCGGATAGACGAAGAGCAGGAGCACGATCATCAGCGACCCGGAGCCGACCGACGTCATGCCGACGATGATGCCGCCAAGCACCCCGATGGCGATCGTCGGCAGCGGGCGGGGCGTGAGCTCGGCGGCAGTCGCGGTACGCCGGTTGCCGCTGCGACGATCGAGGAAGAAACGCAGCGCCATGGCCCCGGCGCCGACCAGCAGCGCGACGCCCAGCGCCACCTCGATGTGGTGCTGAGCCGATTTCGCATTGCCCAGCACGTGCAGCAGGTAGGCGCCGAAGAACGCGGCCGGGACCGAGCCCATCACCATCAGCCGCACGAGGCGCAGATTCACGGTCCCGGCGCGGAGATGAACCGCTGCTCCGATCGGCCGCATGACCACCGCGGCCACCAGATCGCTGGAGATCGCGGTGGAGGGAGTGACGCCGAACAGGAGGATCAGCATCGGCGTCATCAGTGCGCCTCCGCCGGCTCCGGTCATACCAACCAGCAACCCGATGATCGCGCTGCCGAGCACGATGTACGGGTCGACGTGCACCGGGTCAGGTTCGCACAGCCCCCGCCGCGAGGAGCGACTCCTCGTGCGGGTCAAACCACGAGCCGTTGCTCGTGAGCGACGAAGGAGCGGGCCCGGACAGCAGCCAGCCGTCATCGATGGAGCGGATCAAGCCCCGGCGGGTGAGGTCAGACAACGCGCTGGTGACGGTGGGTCGGCGCGCGGCGACGAGGTCGGCCAGCAGGGCATGAGTCAGCCTCAGCGGAAGCAGCACACCGTCCCGGCGCACACGACCCCAACGCCCGGCCAGGTGCCAGAACAGAAGGTGAAGCCTGGTGTCGACCCGAGGTTGATGGACGATCGCCATGTTCGTGGCCAGACAACGCGAGCGTCGCATGGTCCGCTCGAACAGCCGGGAGGCGATCTCGGGATACCGGGCGAAGTGCGCGGCGAAGCTCTCGTCAAGCCAGGCCAGCCGGGCGGAGCTCAGGACCGACCATTCGGCGGTCAGAGACAGCGTGGGCGCATCCGAGCCCTGCCACGGACGCAGGAGGTCGCCCTCCCCGAGCAACTCGACCCCGAATCGACCGCCGATATCGACGTTGCGGATCAGCAGCCCCTCGAGCACGACCAGGCCGATCGCGTCGGGATGGGCGGGCTCGGGCACCGACCAAGGGCCCGGGGGCACGCGCAGGCAGTCGACGACGAGATCCTGTACCGCCTGCTTGCGGCGCGTCAAAGGGAGCGAATCGGCCAGATCGGCGTCTTCGAGCAGCAGCTGGCAGGCGCCGTTTTGGGTGAGGTGGATAGCCATAGCGATCTGGTGTCCTGAGCGAGAATCAGGGACTGTTTTGGCCTACCCGGTCTGGATCTTTGGCAATCGTCTGGGGCGGGAGCCGGAGCGCCGAGGAGGCGGCTAGAGCGCCGCGCTGCCGACCGGAGCCACAACGGCTTCGGAAAGCTCGATCAGTGCTTCGGCGACCTCGGTCGGGCGCTCCAGCGGGCCCATGTGTCCGGTCTCGGGCAGCACGATCAGACGGTGAAGCGCGGGCAGCTCCTGGGCGATCCGGTTCGCATGCGAAGGCGGCGTCAGCCTGTCGCTCGCCCCGGCCATCACCAACGTGGGAACGGTGATCCGAGGCACGGCCTCATATAGATCCATCTCGCTGAGGGCAATTCCCACCGTCGAGCGCACATCAGGCGGGCAGGCGACGAGCATCCGCTCGTAGAAGGCGACCTGAGCCGGCGTCGCGGTCGGCCCGAACGCCACGTAGCGGATCATCGCGTGGGTGGCCGGCGTCGAGAACCCGGGCAGCCGACCCTTGGTGGCGAGCGCCCCGCGAGCCAGCGGTGTGCGGCTGAGGGCGCGAGCCAGCCAGGGGACTGGAACCAGCAGCGCCTCGGTGAGGAGGCCGCCCACTCCGGTGTTCAGCAGCGCAACTGCGCTCACCCGGCGCTCGACGTCGTGATGCTCGGCCCAGGCGACGATCGACATGGCGCCGAGCGAATGCCCGGCGATCAGTGGTCTCTCGTCGGGGCAGGCGGTGCTGAGCACCGCGTCCACGTCCTCGCCGAACCGCTCCAGCGAGTAGTCGCCGCCGACGGCGGGCTCGCTGGCGCCGTGCCCGCGGAGGTCGTAGGCCACGACCCTGAAACCGCGCAGGAGCAGGTTGTCGATCACCAGCGTCCAGTAGATGAGCTGCTCGGTCCAGCCGTGCGCGAGCACGATCGCCGGCCGGTCCTCCTCGCCGAACACCTCGACGTGCAACGTCGTCCCATCGGCCGAGCGCGCGGTCGACACCCGGCCGCGGCGGGGGGTGCGCAGCCGCTGGTTGGCCGGGTCCCGGTTGATCGCGCCGCGGTGCCGGCGCTGCAGCTCGGCGCCGCCGGCGGCGGCCAGCGCGAGGCCGGCTCCGGCGGCGAGAGTTTGGCTGCGTCGGGGCAGGCCCATGGACGATCACCACCCTACATCCACGTAGCAATTGACGCCGGCCCGCGCCGCGTAGGATTGCGCCGATGCGAGTCGGCATTCTCACCGGAGGCGGCGACTGCCCCGGGCTCAATGCGGTGATCCGGGCCGTGGTCCGCAAGGCGATCGACGTCTACGACGACGAGGTGCTCGGCTTCAAGGACGGTTGGCGGGGGGTTCTGGAGAACTCGTTCGAACCGCTCACCATCGAGTCGACCCGGGGGATCCTTCCGCGCGGCGGCACGATTCTCGGCAGCTCGCGGACCAACCCCTACAAACGCGACGACGGCGTGGCCGCGGTGCGAGCCACGCTCGAGCGAAATCGGGTGGACGGGCTGATCGCGATCGGTGGCGAGGACACGCTGGGCGCCGCCAACCGGCTCAGCGGGGACGGGATCAAGGTCATCGGCGTGCCGAAGACGATCGACAACGATCTCGGCGCCACCGACGTGACCTTCGGGTTCGACACCGCGCTGCATGTGGCCACGGAGGCGATCGACCGTCTACACACCACGGCGGAGAGCCACAACCGAATCCTCGTCGTCGAGGTGATGGGCCGAAACGCCGGATGGATCGCACTCCATTCGGGAATCGCCGGCGGCGCAGACGTGATCCTGATCCCCGAGATCCCGTTCGACATCGACGAGGTGTGCCGGCTGATCCGGCGTCGGCATGAGCGTGGCCGGTACTTCTCGATCGTGGTCGCCGCCGAGGGCGCACTGCCCAAGGCGGGCACGATGTCGGTGTCGAGCACCGGGGAGGATGAGTTCGGGCATCCGCGGCTGGGCGGCATCGGGCACGAGCTCGAGCGGGAGATCGAGGCGCGCACCGGCTTCGAAACGCGCGCGACCGTACTCGGCCACATCCAGCGCGGCGGGACGCCGACGGCGTTCGATCGCGTGCTGGCCACGCGGCTCGGCCTGGCGGCGATCGACGCCGCTCACGAGGACCGCTGGGGAACCATGACCGCGCTCCAGTCGACCCAGATCGAGCTGGTGGAGCTGACGGATGCGGTAGCCGAGGTTCGACGCGTTCCGGCGGAGGAATATTCGCGCTACGGGGTGCTGTTTGGCTAGCCACGACGCCCGGGCCGGCACCGTTTCGGCCACGGCTTCAACACCAGGGCAGTTTGAGGAATCGCCGATCGGACTATTCTCCGCAGCAATGGACAGCCCACTGCTCACCGCCGCCCCTGCATGACCGCCACCGACTCCACCACCCGGCTGGACGACCTGGCCGTGAACACGATTCGGACGCTTTCGATGGACGCCGTGCAGAAGGCCAACTCGGGGCACCCGGGCGCGCCCATGGGTCTGGCGCCGGTGGCCTACACGCTCTACACGCGCGTGATGCGCCACAACCCGAACAACCCGGAGTGGTTCAACCGGGACCGCTTCATCCTCTCGGCCGGCCACGCATCGATGCTGCTCTACTCGATGCTGTACCTGACCGGGTATCCGCTGACGCTCGAGGACATCAAGAACTTCCGCCAGGTCGGCTCGCCGACGGCCGGCCATCCCGAGCGCAAGTACAGCCCCGGGATCGAGGCGACGACCGGTCCGCTGGGACAGGGGATCGCGATGGCGGTCGGGATCGCGCTGGCGGAGCACATGCTCGCCGCGCGTCTCAATCGCGACGGCCACGAGATCGTCGACAACTACACCTTTACGATCGCCTCCGACGGCGACCTCCAGGAGGGGATCTCGGCCGAGGCCTCCTCGCTGGCCGGCCACCTCGGAATCGGGCGGCTGATCGCGTTCTACGACAACAACCACGTCCAGCTCGCTGGGCCCACGTCGCAGTCGTTCTCCGAGGACGTCGCGGCGCGCTACCAGGCCTACGGCTGGCACGTCGACGATGTCGGCGAGGATCTCTCGCCTGACCGCCTGGAGGCGGCCACCCGTGACGCGATGGCGGTCGAGGATCGCCCGTCGCTGATCCTCGTCCGCTCGCACATCGGCTACGGCAGCCCGCACAAGCAGGACACCTTCCAGGCGCACGGATCACCGCTCGGCGAGGACGAGGTGCGCCTGACCAAGGAGGCCTACGGGTGGGACCCGGACAAGCACTTCTACGTGCCCGACGAGGCGCTGGCCCACTTCCGCAAATGCTGCGAGCGGGGGGCCGAGCTCGAGGCCGAGTGGAACCAGAAGCTCGAGGCCTACCGCGCCGCCTTCCCGGAGCAGGCCGAGCTGCTGCATCAGTTCGCCACCTCGACGCTGCCCGATGGCTGGGATGCCGAGCCGCCGCCACGGTTCGACCCGGGCGACAAGCCGATCGCCACCCGCAAGGCGTCGGAGGCGGCGATTCAGTGGGCGGCCGAGCGGGTGCCCCAACTCGTCGGCGGATCGGCCGACCTCGCGCCCTCCACGAACACCGACATCGACGGCGGCGGCGACGTCGAGAAGGACCAGTACGGCGGGCGCAACCTCCGCTTCGGCGTCCGCGAGCACGGGATGGGGGGGATCGTCAACGGCCTCGGCCTATCGGGGTTCCGGGCCTTCGGCGCGACCTTCCTGACCTTCTCGGACTACATGAAGGGTGCGGTCAGGCTCTCGGCGCTGATGAAGCTCCCGTCGATCTGGGTCTGGACCCACGATTCGATCGGGCTCGGCGAGGACGGTCCGACCCACCAGCCCGTCGAGCATCTCGCCGGCCTGCGGGCGGTCCCGCGTCTGAACCTGATCCGGCCGGCCGACGCCAACGAGACGGCGCTGGGTTGGCGCTTCGCCCTGCGCACGACCGACGCACCGACCGGCTTCGCTCTGTCGAGACAGAACCTGCCGATCCTCGATCCGGATGCGATCCCCGACGATGCGATCGAGCGCGGCGCCTACGTGCTGCGCGACGCCGAGGGCGGCGAGCCCGAGCTGATTCTGATCGGCACCGGCTCTGAAGTCTCGCTCTGCCTGGAGGCCGCCGACGCGCTCAGCGAGTTCAAGGTCCGGGTCGTCTCGATGCCGTGCATGGACACCTTCACCCAGGCCGACGAGGACTACCGCGAGCAGGTCCTTCCGGCCGCCTGCCGAGCCCGGATCGCCGTCGAGGCGGCCAGTCCGCTCGGCTGGGACAAATGGATCGGCCCTGAGGGTGCCTTCGTGGGGATGACCACGTTCGGCGAGTCCGGTCCGGCCAAGGAGGTCTACGCGCACTTCGGGATCACCGCGGAGCGCGTCGCCGAGCTGGCCCGGGAGATGCTGCGTCGATGAGCGAGGCGACGGTGGTGAATGAGCGCCTCGCTGCGCTGACCGCCGCCGGAGTCAGCGTTTGGCTCGACCAGATCAGGCGTTCGCTGATCGAGGGCGGGGAGCTGCAGCGGATGGTGGACGAGGAGTGCCTGCGCGGCGTCACCTCGAACCCGTCGATCTTCGAGAAGGCGATCCTGGGGTCCAGCGACTACGACGAGGACCTCCGCCAGCTGGCCGGTGAGCAGCTCGACGCGCGGGCGATCTACGACCGGCTGGCCATCCGCGACGTGCAGCTCGGCGCCGACGTGCTGGCCGGCCTGCACGCTGAGACCGGGGGCCGCGACGGCTTCGTCTCGCTGGAGGTCGGGCCCGAGCTGGCCCACGACGCGGATCAGTCCATCGAGGCGGCGCGGACCTACTGGAAGGCGCTCGACCGGCCCAACGTGATGATCAAGATTCCCGGCACCCCCGAGGGCACCAAGGCCATCGAGCAGGCGATCTACGAGGGGATCAACGTCAACGTCACGCTGCTGTTCGCCGTCTCGGCCTACGAGGCCGTGGCCGAGGCCTACATCCGCGCGCTGGAGCGCCGCCACGCCGAGGGCAAGTCGCTCGACGTCAACTCGGTGGCCAGCTTCTTCGTCTCGCGGGTGGACACCAACGTCGACCGCAAGCTGGCCGATCTGGGCCGTCCCGACCTGGCCGGGAAGGCGGCGCTGGCCAACGCGCGCGCGGCCTATCGCCGATTCAAGCAGCTGTTCAGCGGGCCGCGCTGGGCGGCGCTGGCCGTGGCCGGTGCCGCCGTCCAGCGCCCGCTGTGGGCCTCGACCGGGGTCAAGAATCCCGCATACCCGGACACGCTGTATGTAGACGGGCTGGTCGGCATGAACACCGTCAACACGATGCCGATGGCCACGCTGCACGCGGTGGCCGACCATGGCCAGGTGCCCGGTCAGACCGCGGAGCTCGATCCGACGCCCGAGCTTCAGGCGCTGCACGAGGCCGGGATCGACCTCGATCAGGTGACCGACGAGCTGCTGGTCGATGGCGTCAAGCAGTTCGAACAGGCGATGGACCGGCTGCTGGCGGGCATCGAGGAGCGCCGCGAGGCCGTCCGCACCGGCCGCCCGCCCACCATCCAGGCCACCCTTCCCGGACAGTGGGTAGAGCCGGTGGCCGAGCGGGTGCGCCGAGCGGTCGAGGAGGACGTGGCGCGGCGGGTCTGGCGCCGCGACGAATCACTGTGGGGTGGCCCCGGGGTGCCGGAGATCGGGAACCGCCTCGGCTGGTTGACCGTCGCCGACACGATGCTCGAGCAGGCGCCCGCGCTGAAGGCGTTCGCGCGAAAGTGCGTAGCTGACGGGTTCACCGAGGCGGTCCTGCTGGGCATGGGCGGCTCCTCGCTCGGCCCCGAGGTGATCCGGCGCTCGTTCGGCTCGGGCGACGATTTGGGCGGACTGCGGCTGCAGGTGCTCGACTCGACCCACCCCGACCAGATCCTGAGCGTGCAGGCGTCCCTGCCGATCACCAAGACGATCTTCATCGTCTCCTCGAAGTCCGGCGGGACGATCGAGACCCTGTCACAGTACCGGCACTTCCGGACTCTGGCCGAGCCGAACCAGTTCGTGGTGGTCACCGATCCGGGCAGCTCGCTCGAGCAGCTGGCCAAGGACGATGGTCTGCGCCACTGCTTCCTGAATCCGCCGGACATCGGCGGCCGGTACTCGGTCCTCTCCTACTTCGGGCTCGTCCCGGCCGCGCTGATGGGCGTCGATATCGAGGAGCTGCTGCACAGCTGCCAGGTGGGCGAGCAGACCTGCGCCCACTACTCCTCAGAGGAGAACTCGGGCCTGTGGCTCGGCGCGGCGCTCGGCGAGCTCGCGCGCCGGGGCACCGACAAGCTGACCTTCATCGTCTCGCCCCCGATCGAGAGCTTCGGGCTGTGGGTCGAGCAGCTGATCGCCGAGTCGACGGGCAAGCACGGCCGCGGGATCCTCCCCGTCGCCGACGAGCCGCTGGGCGACCCGGGCGAGTACGGCCCGGACCGGGTGCTGGTCTACCTCCGGGCCGGCGACGAGCCCGACCACGAGCTCGATGCGGCGGTCGACCGCCTCGCGGCGGCGGGTCATCCGACGCTGACGCTGACGACACACGACGCTGTCGACCTCGGGCGCATCTTCTTCATATCGGAATTCGCCGTCGCCGTCGCCGGCTGGGCACTCGAGATCAATCCATTCGACCAGCCCAACGTCCAGGAAGCCAAGGACAACACCAAGCGCGTGCTGGATTCGGGGTCCGTGCCGGAGTTGGCGGCCGCCGACGACGAGGCGCTGCGCAGCCTGCTCCACGACGCGGGATCGCCTCACTACGTGGCGATCATGGGTTATCTGCCGTACTCGGATGAGCTGGATGAGGCCATCTCCGGACTGCGCTCGACGATCCGCGCGGCCACCGGGGCGGCGACCACGTTCGGCTACGGCCCGCGGTTCCTGCACTCGACCGGGCAACTCCACAAGGGCGGACCACCCACCGGGCGCTTCCTGCAGCTGGTCAACCAGCCGACGCGGGACCTCGAGATCCCCGGTGCCGGCTATTCGTTCGCCACGCTGATTGCGGCGCAGGCCGCGGGCGACCTCCAGACTCTCCGCGGCCACGATCTGCCGGCCGAACGGGTGGTCCTGGAAGGAGAGCCGGCCGCCGCGGTGCGCGGCCTGGCCGAGCGGATCGCCTCGCTACTGAAGGTCTGACCAGAGCTTGGATCGGATGACCTCCTCGGCGCTGGACGAACTGTCGGCGGAGAATCCCCTGGTCGAAGGGCTCGAGCGCCTACCGGTGCGGTCGACCGCGCTGGTCATCTTCGGTGCGACCGGCGATCTCGCCCATCGGAAGCTGCTTCCGGCGCTCTACAACCTGGCCCACGAGGGCGCGCTGCCTGAGCACTTCGAGCTGATCGGCGTGGCCCGCAGAGCCAAGGAAGAGGACGATTTCCGCGCGGGCGCGGCCGAATCGATCGAGCGGTTCAGCCGACGCCGGCCCGATCCGAATGTCCTCGACGGGCTGCTGTCCGAGCTCCGCTATGTGTCCGGAACGTTCGACGACGAGCGCGTCTACAAGGAGCTGGCCATCGTGCTGGACGAATTCGACGAGCGCCACGGCGTAGAGCTCAACCGGATCTTTTATCTGTCCACCGCGCCCGAGTTCTTCCCGGTGATCACCGAGCAGCTCGGCCGGGCCGAACTGAACGAGGCGGGCGACGCCGCCGTCCGGGTGGTGATCGAGAAGCCGTTCGGCTATGACCTGGCCTCGGCCCGCAGGCTCAACGCCCAGGTGCTCGAGTACTTCGACGAGTCGCAGGTCTTCCGGATCGACCATTACCTGGGCAAGGAAACGGTCCAGAACCTGATGGCGCTGCGCTTCGCCAACGCACTTTTCGAGCCGGTTTGGAACCGCAACTACATCGATCACGTACAGATCACGGCGGCCGAGGACATCGGGATCGAGGGGCGAGCCGGCTACTACGAAGGCGCCGGAGCCCTCCGGGACCTGGTCCAGAACCACATGCTCCAGCTGCTCGCCCTGCTCACCATGGAGCCCCCCACGGCATTCGAGGCCAACCGGCTGCGCGACGAGAAGCTCAAGGTGCTCGAGGCGATCGTGCCGCCCACGATCGAGGAGGTCGCCTCGATGGCCGTCCGGGCGCAGTACGGACCCGGATCGGTGGGCGGAGTTCGCTCGGTGGGATACCGCGAGGAGCCCGGCGTCGCGCCCGACTCCCGCACCGAGACCTATGCCGCGCTGCGCCTGCACGTCTCCAACTGGCGCTGGGCCGGTGTTCCGTTCTACCTGCGGACCGGAAAGCAGCTCGCCCGCAAGCTGACGGAGATCGCGGTGATCCTCAAGCCCGTGCCCCATATGGCGTTTCGCAGTTCCGGATCGGTCGGTGTTCAGGCCAACCAGATCATCCTCACGCTGCAGCCGAACGAGGGGGTGTCGGTCTCCTTGGGCGCCAAGATCCCGGGAGCGCTGATGCGGATCCGCCCGGTCAACATGGAGTTCCGCTACGGAACATCGTTCCTGTCGGAGTCGCCCGAGGCCTACGAACGTCTGATCCTCGACGCGATGCGCGGCGACGCGACGCTGTTCACGCGCGATGACGAGATCGAGGCGCTGTGGGGGATCATCGATCCGATCCTCACCGCCTGGCAGGAGGACACGTCGTCGCCGATTCCCGAGTATCCCGCGGGCTCGGCGGGGCCGACGGAGGCGGATGCCCTGCTCGAGGAAGGCCGCCGGTGGCGGCGGCTGTGAACGCCGGTCAGGAAGCGGTCGTGCCGCTCGCCGAGGGGCCGGCGGACGACGTCTGGGCCGCGACGAACACCACGCCCGACGCGATCGACGAAGCCCTGCGCAGGCTGCTGCACGAGCGGCACGTCGCGAATGACTCGCTGGTGCCGGCCCGGGTCCTCAATCTGGTCGTCGTGGCGGCCCGTGAGTACAAGGGCGAGACCGCCAACCGGCTCGAGCGAGTCGGCCGCTACCACGCCTCGCGCACGGTGCTGTGCACCGTCGAGGAGTCGCGCACCACGCTCGACGCGAGGGCGTTGCTGCACTACGAGCAGCCGGTCGGTGGTGGGATCGGCCTGATCCGCGAGCGCATCGAGATCGATGTCGGTCCGGGCCATCTCTCGAGACTCGACTCGATCATCGATCCGGTGCTGGTCTCCGAGCTGCCGACCGTGCTGTGGTCTCCGCACTCCTACGACGAGGCTGTCGACGCGCTGCTCTCGACGATCGACGTGCTGCTGATCGATTCCGACGATGCGATCGATCCGTTCGACGCCCTCGGGCGAGCCGAGGAGCTGCTCGAGTCCGTGTACGTCGTCGATCTGGCCTGGCTGCGCACGACGCCGTGGCGAGAGCGGATCGCGGCGAGCTTCAACGACCCCGACCGCCGGAGCGCCTTGGCGGAGATCCTCCGGGTCGAGATCGACCACCGGCCAAGCTCGGCCGCCAGCGCGTTGCTGCTGGCCGGCTGGTTGGCTTCTCGACTCGGCTGGAAGCCCGGCGAGCTCCGCCCGAGCGACCGATCCGGCCTGCGCGGGACGGCGCTGGCGCCCGGCGGCGAGGTCGACGTCGAGCTCGTACCGGTCAACCTCGCGGTCCCCGGGCTGGCCAAGGTGGCGGTCAGTTGCGCCGGGGACCTGTTCGTCTCGCTCGAGCGTGCGCCCGGCGGGCTTCGCGCGCGTGCGCGCTCGGCGGGCGAGGAGCACGAGTGGCAGATCCTCGGCGCCTCGCGCGGCGAGGGCGGGATCCTTGGCGAAGGTGTTCGCCAGGCGCTCTTGCGTGACCCGACCTACGGGCCCGCACTGGGCGCGGCACGAGGCTTCGGGCCCCGATGAGCGTCCAGGTCGAGGTGGTCGAGGATCCGGCTGCGACTTGCGCCGAGCGGATGCTCGCCATCGCTCGCGCGGGCGGCCACCTGGTGCTCTCCGGCGGATCGACCCCCCGTCGTGCCTATGAGCTCGCGGCCGCCGATCCGGGCGCCTGGTCCGGGGCGAACCTGTGGTTCGGCGACGAGCGCTGCGTGGCGCCGGATGACGAGCGCTCGAATTTTCGTATGTTCAAGGAGGCGCTACTGGACCGGATCGGCGAGCACGCCGCCGGCGCCGCGGTACACCGGATCCGGGGCGAGCTCGGACCGGACGCCGCCGCCGACGCCTACGAGCGGGAACTCCGGGACGCCGGCCCACCGCGGCTGGACCTCGTGCTGCTGGGGATCGGGCCCGACGGCCATACCGCCTCGCTGTTCCCCGACCAGCCCTCTCTCCAGGAGCGCTCGCGACTGGTGGTCGGCGTGGCGGAGTCCGGACTCGAGCCGTTCGTCCCGCGCGTCACCCTGACCCTGCCCGCGCTGGCCGCCGCTGAGCGGATCGTGTTCCTGGTCGCGGGCGAGTCGAAGGCCGAGATCGTCGCCCGCGTGTTCGGCCCCGGCGCGAAGCCCGACCCGCACCTGCCGAGCACGCTGCTGGTGGCGTTGAGCGAGCGGATCACGCTGCTGACGGACCAGGCAGCAGCCGCCCAGCTATGAAATCGGTCGTGGGGATTGACCTGGGGGGGACCAAGGTCTGCGCGGCCGAGCTGGTCGACGGCAGTCTGGGCGAATCGCATCTGCTGCCCACGAATCTGTCCGGCTCAGATCAACTGATCGACCAACTCGTGGAGATCGCCAAGACGGTCGGTGACAGCTTCTCGGCGGTGGGGATCGGCGTGCCGTCCGTGGTCGAGTTCGCTACGGGGCGGATCGTCAGCTCGGTAAACATCCCGTTGGTCGACGTGCCGCTGCGCAAGGTCCTGGGCGAGCGGCTCGGCGTTCCGGTGTTCGTCGACAACGACGCGACCGTCGCCGCGCTGGCCGAGGCTCACGATGAGCATCTGCGCCTGGTGGCCCACAACCTGGTGATGCTGACGATCGGCACGGGAGTGGGGGGTGGCATCGTCCTCGGCGGTCGCATCTATCGCGGCGCCACCGGGGGCGCCGGCGAGCTGGGTCACACGCTGGTGGGGCTCGAGCTCAGCGACGGCGTGGCCGCACCGACGCGGTTCGCTCAGCCGGGCTCGCTCGAGGCCGCCGCGTCGGGCCACGCGCTCGACCGGCTCGCCCAGGTCGCCGCCGGCGAGCAGTCCGGATCGGCGCTGCACGAGAT
Organism: uncultured Solirubrobacterales bacterium; assembly: GCA_963808605.1. GTDB lineage: Bacteria > Actinomycetota > Thermoleophilia > Solirubrobacterales > Solirubrobacteraceae > Palsa-465. The sequence goes on along the minus strand of CAWEGQ010000004.1, from coordinate 496,915 downwards.
CCAGCGAGAGCGCGGCAAGGTGCTGGGCGCCGACGCGGTCAAGGCGGCGCGAGACGGGGACGAGGCGGCCGCACGCGTCGTCGAGATCTGGGCCCAGCGCGTCGGCGTCGGCGTGGCCAACGCGATCAACACCTTCGACCCCGAGGAGGTGGTGATCGGCGGTGGGGCGGCCCAGGCCGGAGACGCCCTGCTCGAGCCGGCCCGCGCGGTCGCCCAGGGCTACGTGGTGCCGGGACTCGGGACCAGCACCACGATCAGATTGGCTCGCCACGGGGTGCGCGCCGGCGTCCTCGGAGCGGCATTGCTGGCCAGGCACGAGCTGGAGGACGAGGAGGCGGGCAAATGAGGATCGCCATTGGATTCGACCACGCCGGAGTCCCACTCCGTGCGCGCCTGCTGCCGGTGATCGCAGCGGCGGGACACGAGATCCTCGACCTGGGGACGGACCGGACCGAGCCGCCGGTCGATTACCCGGGCAAGGCCCTGGCCGTGGGCCAGGCCGTGGTCTCCGGTCAGGCCGACCGCGGGATCATCGTCTGCGGCTCGGGGGCCGGGGTCTCGGTGGCGGCGTGCAAGATCCGCGGCATCCGCGCCGCGACCGTGCACGACGCCTATACCGCTCACCAGGCGGTCGAGCACGACGATCTCAACGTGCTCTGCCTCGGCGGGCGGGTGATCGGGGTGGAGGTGGCCGCCGAGATCGTTCAGAAGTTCCTCGCCGCGCGGTTCAGCGGCGAGGAGCGGCACGTGCGCCGGCTGGCCGAGGTGGCCGAGATCGAGCGCACCGGGGGCGTCGATTCCTCGGGGGGCGCGGCATGAGCGGTGAGATCGTGATCGTGCGCCACGGCGAGACCGAGTGGAGCGCGGCCGGCAAGCACACCAGCACGACCGATCTGCCGCTGCTGGACGAGGGCCGCAAGCGGGCAAGCGAGCTCGGACCGGCACTGGCCGGACGCTCGTTCTCGTTGGTGCTCTGCAGCCCCCTGCGGCGGGCCCGGGAGACCTGCGAGCTGGCCGGCTTCAGCGACCGGGCGGAGATCTCCGAGGATCTGGTCGAGTGGAACTACGGGGAGTACGAGGGCCTGACGACCAACGAGATCCGGGAGACGCGGCCGGACTGGTTCCTGTGGCGCGACGGTTGCCCCGGGGGGGAGATGCCGGCAGATGTAGGCGCCCGCGCCGACCGCGTGCTCGCCCGGCTGCGATCGGCCGAAGGCGACGCGATCGCCTTCGCCCACGGCCACATCCTGCGGGTGCTCGGGGCGCGCTGGATCGACCTTCCGCCGGCGGGCGGGGCGCATTTCAAGCTCGGGGCGGGGGCGTTCAGCGTCCTCGGGTACGAGCGCGACGTCGAGGCCTTCTCCGGCTGGAACTACGGCCCCAGCTAGGCCGGTTCCTGCTCAGGTGCGGCTGAGAGGACTCGAACCTCCAAGGGGTTTCCCCCACACGGACCTGAACCGTGCGTGTCTACCAATTTCACCACAGCCGCGCGGGTTGGCACGTTAGCAACTGAGCCCACGCCGTCGCCCAGCCGTCACATCGATTTGCGTCGCCGAGCCTGACTCGACCTGCCATCCTTGGTCGGCTGCCCGGGAACGCTAACCTTGCCGGTCGGTTGACCCCCGCCGCTATCGTCTAGGGGACTAGGACGCCGCCCTCTCACGGCGGAAACCCGGGTTCGAATCCCGGTAGCGGTACTCCATTTTTAGCTGCAAATCAGCACTTTTCAGGGAGCGAAAAGAGGCTTTGGGGGCAGGTTTGGGGGCAGGCTGCCAAGAAAGACGCGGGCGCTACGGCCTAGAGCCGGCTTCTCGGGAGGCGGCTGACTGGGGTCCGAACGCTCGCTGTGGAGGCCGGCGAAGCAGTTGTCGCCGGCGCGCGCAAGTGCGCTGCTCGGATCGGCGGGCCGTCAGCGCCAAAGCCCCTCGAGCGGCACCGCGAAGAGGCGATCACCGAACGGGAGCGTGCGTTGACCGGTGTAGACGACGATCCCGGCTCGTAGTCGTGACCCGAGCTGATCACGCATGTGCTTGAGTCCTTGGAAATCGCGTTCTCGGACAGTCGCAGACGCTTTTACCTCGATGCCGACCAGCTCGCCGGAGGGGCGCTCGGCGATGATGTCGACCTCGCGTTCCTGCTCGCGGTAGTGCCAGAACGTCAGTGGCGCCACCGACCAGGACGCCTGGCGCTCGAGCTCGGTCGCGACGAACGTTTCGAACAGTGCCCCGGTGAGTCCGTGGTCGTTGCGCACCCGCTGTTCGTCGATGCCGATCAGCCCCGCAAGCAGCCCGGTGTCGGCGATGTACGCTTTCGGCGCTTTGACCTGCCGCTTGCCGAGGTTGGCGTGCCAGGGACGCCGAACCCGCACGAGAAAGAGCCGCTCGAGCACATCTATGTGGCTCTTCGCGGTCTTGCCGTCGATGCCGGCGTCTCGACCGAGCGTCTCGTAGCGGGCGAGCGCAGCGGACCGAGCGGCGATGAGTCGCAGCACCGTCCCGACTGACGCCGGGTCATGTACGCGCGCGGCATCGCGCAGATCGCGGTCGAGGATCGAGCCGACGTAGCTCTCGAAGAACCGGGCCCGGGCGGCTCCCGTTCTGGTGAGCGATTCCGGGAACCCGCCGGTGAGCAGCCTCCGGGCATATTCGCTGCGACCTACCGGCGCATCGGTCAGCATCGGCACCTTGCCGTCGAACAGCTTGTCGAGGAAGTCCTCGCGGCGACCTTCGATCTCGCCCTGCGTCAATGGCCAGAGGGTCAGGTAGTCGACACGTCCAGGGAGCGCGTCGGCGACTGCCGGGATTCGGCGAAGGTTCGCGGAGCCAGTGAGCAGAAACTGTCCGCGCCTGCGGTCACGGTCAAGGCGCGCCTTGACCGCGAGCAGCAGATCCGGCGCGCGCTGCACCTCGTCGATTATCGTGGAGCGTCCAAGCGTGGCCACGAAACCCTCCGGATCGGCCTGGGCCGCAGCTCGGACCGGATCGCTGTCGAGCGTCACGTAGTCCGCCGGCATCGGACCGCCGGCGAGCACGCGGACGAGAGTGCTCTTGCCCGCCTGACGAGCGCCGAGCAGCGCGACCGCCCGGGCGCTCTGCATGGCGTCGACAACGATCGGAGCGATGCTCCGCTCGATGAACTCCTCGGATGGAAGGGTGTCAGCCAACTCGGAAAATACTAGCGGCTAACTCGGAAAATTGGCTCCTGCTAACTCGGAGAGCCGCCGCCGCGCACCCGGGCTTCGCCTCTGCGTGCGCGTCGGTGTGGGCCACGCCGCCGCCGCCGAGCGCCGTCGCGACTGGCCACGCCGCACACCGGCGGAACCGGCTTTCCACGCACCTAAGCGGACATACCAGATGCGCTGGATCGACTTTCGGCCGATTGCAATAGGTGCCCTTTTCTCCGCGTTAGGTCGGTCTTACTCCGCTTTTGGTCGCGCGTGTTTCGTGCCTGGAAACAGCCGTCTTGCAGGGATTTCTCCGACTCAGTGCGGAGTTAGCGACGAGGAGCCCAACTCCGCGCTAAGTCGTCTTTAGATTCGACCCCCCCGGCCGGAAGAACATGGACATTTGCAGGGATTCTCTATGACCTAGTGCGGAGTAGGGTCCCGTTTCGCCCGGAGACTTGGGTAAGTACGGAACGCCCCGGGACGACGGGTGCCGCCCCGCTCGGCCTATGGCCAGCCAGCTCGAGCCGGATCACGCGTCATCCAGTCGTATCCTGGGACCGTGGAGATCGAGATACGAGCCGGCTTCTGCGACCCCGACGGCGAGCTCCTCGCCGTACTCGAACGCTCGGATTGGCAGCGCATCAGCATCCAGCGAAGGGGCGAGATCGTCCACGCGATGGTGCGGATCTGCGACGAGACCGAGCACGGGATAGCCGAGGCGTGGCGCACGCGAGACGACGGCTCTCCGCGGCTCGTCGTCGGCTACCGGCAACCGGCGCCGCATCACTGAGCGTGTGATGACCGCGAACGGCTCGGCCCCGACGATTGCCCTGGCGGATCTTCTGATCGCGCTGCGGGAGCGCGTCCCGATGAGCGAAGTGCAGATCGCGCGGGCGACCCGGGCTGACCGGGCGACAGTCGCTGCATGGTTCGAGCGTCGGGAGGCTCCTGGCGGGCTGCACGCCCAGCGGCTGACCGAGCTCGTGGCGTTCGTCCAGGAGATGGCGCTCAACGTTCGCGGCGACGCCCTGGCCGGTTGGCTCGACGGTACGGTCGACTTCCTCGGTGGCGCCAACCCCCTCGACGAGATCGCCGACGGGCGCTACAAGCAGATGATCGACTTCGCGCTCGGACTGTCATACGGGGTCTTCACGTAGGCGCAGCGGGACTTCCGACGCCGGGGCAATACCTGGCGGACACTAGTCCCGCCCGCGTCGCCGAGCGCCTCGACGGCCAGGAGCTATCGCTCACGATGGCTAACGGCTCGCCGATGCGCACGGTGTCGCCCCGCAGCTCACCGAGGTCGTCGCTAAGCGGATCAGCTCAAGCGACCTGCACGACAGGGGAGCTGAAGGAGATCGGGGCCCTAGTGCACGAGCGCGGACGCGACTTCGCCGCCGGGATCTGGGTCGTCGACCCCGCCTTCATGCTCGACCTCGTACACGACCAACTCGGCGAGGGCGAGACTGCACCGGCGCGTGAGGAGGCGTACTTCGCCGGCGCCCGTCTCGACGACGACGAGGTCCGCGACGCCGTCGCAGAGGACAAGCAGCGCCGGGCACAGGTGCGGGCCCGGCACGCCGAGGCGACCCGCAGTGCTCAACCGCGATGCCTTCGTCATCAACGAGAGTCCCGAGACGACCGTCGATCTCGAGGGCCACCGCGCGGCGTCCGGCCTCGACGAACTCGCGCTGGACGACGAGCCAGACGCCGACGCCGCGTAGCCCCCACCGTCTGCCTCCTCCCGCCTGGCCATCATGCTCTGGCGGGAGGACCGCGGTCGGCGTCAGTCGCCGCTACCCCCTTTTTTTCGCCTGCAGGTCGATCCAGCACGTGAGGTAAGTGCCGACAACCGCGCCGTTACGCAACGATGAGACATCGCTAGGGGCACCCCGCCGGGCATCCCGAGCACACGCGGAAAGACTCGGATGTGGCGAATCTCGGGACTGCGCCGCCAGACCCGGCACGGCCCTGCTCCGGTGATTCCGCGGTATCGGGCAGTCGCCCTCCGGGAGCTCGGGGCGAGCGCAAACGTGGCGACGCAGTCGCGCGTCGGTGATCCGCGTGATCGAGGCGCCGCCGAAGCAATGGTCAACGTTGCGGCCACGTCATGGCGAATGGGGTCGTGCGCGAGTCCGCGCCGGCAAACGCGGGGCCGACCGAGCTGGCAGTTGCGGTTAGCCGGACTCCTGCTGGTTGGCGTCGAACCACGTGTCGAAGTCGACCTTCCCGGTGCGGGCGTCCACGCCCGGCGTCAGCTCGCTGCCGCGCAGCTCCGTGCCGTAGTACCGGGCGTGCGGGTCAGCGATGACGGCCCGCGTGTCGCCGGTGGCCGCGAATAGGCGCCGCGCCCACGCGTCAATGCCCAGCGCCTCCGGTCCGCCCAGCTCGACGCGGTCGCCGACAGGCGCTTCGAGCGCGAGCTCGGCCACCATCGCGGCGACCTCCTGAGCGGCAACGAACTGGATCAGCCCGGTTGACAGCCGAACGCTGTCGCCCTCGGCTCCGCTCTCGACAATCTGCCCGAGGAACTCGAAAAACTGGGTGGCACGCAAGATCGTGTACGGGATGGACCCGGCCTCGATTTCGGCCTCTTGGGCGACCTTGGCCCGCAGGTAGCCGCTGTCGGGCAGGTGGTCGGCGCCGACGATCGACACCGCAACGTGGTGGCCAACGCCAGCGTCACGCTCGGCCGCGAGCAGATTGCGCGACGACGTCGTAAAGAACTCCATGACAGCGTCGTCATCCCAGACCGGTGCGTTGGACACGTCGACCACGACATCCGCACCCGCAGTCACCTCAGCAAGGCCCTCCCCCGTGATCGTGTCCACTCCCGTCGAGGGTGAGGCCGGCACCGAATCGTGCCCCTGTGCGACCAGCCGGTCGACGACGTTGCGACCGATGAGCCCGCTCCCACCGATGACCACGATCTTCATCACATCCTCCTTTGTTGTTGTTGGCGCTCAACCTCGCGAGCCGGGCCGGAATGTGCCGGGTGGCAGCGCGGCACTTACTCCGATGCGATTGTGGACTACGCTCCGTGGATGAGCGCTCCCGCGACCCTTCTCATGTGGTTTCAACTGCGCTCACCAGAGCTGGCCGAGGACTTTGAGCGTTTCATGGCGGACGACGGGGACATCGTCCGCGAGTCTTTGGACACGGTGTCCGATTGGCGACTCACCCGCCCGGCGGACGTGCCGGGACAATCACTCGACCAAGCCGATTACGTGCTGATCGCGGAGATCGTCGCACTGGAGCGCTGGGAGCAACAAGCAAGCGAACACATCCAACGCTTGGCGGACGACCTCGCGCATCTCGTCTCGAGCCGGGGAATGCTCGTCGTCCGTCACATTCTTTGAAGTCCACCGTCGGCGCGGGATCAGACCCGGCCTCGTCTGCAGAGACGGACTCCCCGCAGCTCCGCCGCGGGCATTTCGCCAAGCCCGGTGTAGAACACGCCGGAGATGACCGTGTAGATGCGATCCTCCGGATGCCAGTGGGGCATCAGCTTCACGCCCGCGGGCACCTTGACTCTAGTCGTGTAGGGGCCCGGCTTGGTCGGCTCGCCGACCACGACGGCGAGACGGGCTGACGGCGGGAACGCCGGGAACGGCGTCCACTCGATGTCCTCAGGCAGCACGGACCCGAAGCCGACTTCTGATAGGTGATTCTGCGTCATCTGCGCACCTCCTCATTCGCTGGGATTCGGACAAGCCTCTGCGCGCTCGGCCGCTTCTGTTCGATGCGGCAGGCCCGGCCAAGCGGCCTTCCGGCGTGCCACCAAAGCCGTACGCACTCCCTGCCGTGCGAAGCGCGACGGCCGAGGCCGCCCCCCGCCCGCTTGAGGGCACCGGTAACCAGCGCGACGGTCTCCGCGAGCGGCAGCGGCGAGACTGCGGGCAGGTCAGTCCTGACGTAAGTAGTGCTGATCGTGACCTCCAACGTGTGTGAGCTTCGAGTCGATGCAATCGAGCAGTTCGTGGTAGGAGTCGCAGAACGCCTTCACCCCCTCGCGCTCAAGCTCCTCGGTGATCCGGCCTAGGTCGATGCCGGCGGCCTCGGCCTCGTCGAGGATGCGCTCGGTCTCGCTGAGGTCCGTGTCCAGTGCTCGCTCTACGTTGCCGTGGGCGGCGAATGCGTGCAGGGTCTTCTCGGGCATCGTGTTGACGACGGCGGGGGCGATCAGCCGCTCGACGTAGAGCACGTCGGAAAAGGCGGGATCTTTCGTGCCAGTGCTGGCCCAAAGCGGCCGCTGCGCCCGGGCACCCTTCGCCTCCAGCGCCCGCCACCGCTGATCAGCGAAGCGCTCCCGGTAGCGGGCGTAGGCGCGGTGGGCGTTGGCGATCGCGATCTGGCCCCGCAGCGGCGAGTCGACGGGTAGTTCGCGGTCGGCCTTGGTGTCCACGCGCGAGACGAAGAACGACGCCACCGAGGCGATCCCGTTGAGCGGCTCGCCGATCTGCGCTCGCCGGGCGAGGCCGGCCAGGTAGGCGTCGATCACCTGCTCGTAGCGCTCGAGTGAGAACAGCAGCGTGACGTTGACGTTCACGCCCCGGGCGGTGAGCTCCTCGATGGCGGGCACGCCTGCGGGAGTCGCCGGCACCTTGATCATCACGTTCGGCCGCTTGAGCCGCCTCCACAGGTCGAGGGCCTGTTCGATCGTCGCCTGCGTGTCGTCGGCCAGGTCCGGAGTGCACTCGAAGGAGACGAACCCGTCGCCGCCGGCGCTTTGCTCGTACACCGGTGCCAACAGGTCGGCGGTGGCCCGGATGTCATCAAGGCCGATCCTGAAGAACAGCTCCTGAGGGTCGGTCACCCCGCTGCCCACGAGGTCGCGAAGATCGCGATCGTAACGGTCGGAGCCGGTGATGGCCTTGGCGAAGATCGTCGGGTTCGACGTCGCCCCGCTCACTCCCAGCTCGCACATCATCCGCTGGAATGAACCGGTCTCGAGCAACTCCCGGGAGAGCGTGTCGAGCCAGATCGACACTCCTGCCTCGCGTAGGCGCTGCACGCGCTCGTTCATCGCGTTCCAACCCTCTCCGGACTCGCGCCCGATATCTCGGTCAGTGGGATATCGGGATCGACCAGCCGGGCGCGGTCGTGCTGACGGCGGGACCTGATCAAGCCCCGGATGTCCTCGGTGAGACCCCACATGTTGACGGCCATGCCTGCGAGCACGCGGCCGTCCTTCAGCCAGAAGGCGACGAACTTACCGTCGGAGAGACCGCCGCGGAGCACCACCTCGTCCCAGTCGGCGGCGTATCCCGAGTACTCCATCCCGATCTCATACTGGTCTGAGAAGAAGTACGGGATCCGCTCGTACCGTTCTCGCTGTCCGAGCATGTTGCGCGCGGCCGCGGGTCCCTGGTTGAGGGCGTTGGCCCAGTGCTCGACTCTCAGCCGGACGCCGAACACCGGGTGCGGCGTGTTGGCGATGTCGCCTGCCGCGAAAACGTTCGCGGCGCTCGTCTGCAAATACTCGTCGCAGAGGATGCCGTTGCCGACCTCCAGACCGGCGCCGCGCGCGAGCTGCACTCGCGGCTCGACGCCCACGCCGACGACGACGAAGTCTGCCTTCACACGACTGCCGTCGGCCAAGCGAACCGCCGTCACCTTGCCTTCGCCCTCTATCGCCTCGATCGACGCGCCGCCGATGAACCGCACTTCGTGGTCGGTGTGAACGTCGCGATAGAACGCGCCGAGCTCCGCGCCCAGCACTCGCTCGAGCGGCACTTTGGCCTGCTCGACGATCGCCACGTCGCATCCCCGCTGCTTCGCCGACGCGGCGACCTCGGCGCCGATCCAGCCGGCGCCGATCGTCACCAGCCGACCGCCGTGGTCGATGCGAGCGCGGATCGCTTCCGAGTCCTCGACGGAGCGCAGGTAGAGAACGCCGTCGAGGTCGGCGCCGGGGATGGCCGGGCGTCGCGGCTCGGCGCCGGTCGCCAGCAGCAGGCGGTCGAAATGAAGCGTCTCGCCCCCCGCCAGCGACAGCTCGGAGCGGCCCGGGTCGATGCGTTCGACGGTGGTGGATGTGCGCAGCTCGATCTCCTGCTCTGAGTAGAACGATTCTTCGTGCACGTACGGCCTGCGCTCGGCCTCGCCGCGGAGGTAGTCCTTCGATAGCGGCGGGCGCGCGTACGGCCGGTCCGGCTCGTCGCCAATCAGCACGACGCGACCGTCAAAGCCCTCCTCGCGCAGAGTCTCCGCCGCCTTCGCGCCGGCCAGGCTCGCGCCCACGATCACGAACACTTGCTTCTCCATCACGATTCCTCTCCGTCGGCCGTTAGTCGGGTCGTCGGCCTCACGCTGGCACCGGGTCGCGCCAGCCCGCCGGCTGCTGCTGTGAGACCGTCATCCATCGGGCGCCGGTCGCATGGCGCCGGAAAATGTCGATCAACTGCGCGGCGCACCTCCCACGACCAACGCGGGATTCACCCTTGTCTTCAGCACCAGTCCGGCGGCTTCGATCAGCTGTTCGTAGGCCGTGGCGGCGGCCTCTTCGCGATCGAGCGCGGCGTGATACGCCGCATGTGCGCGAGCCGCGTGTTCAGAACCGCCGCTCGTCCACCACGCGTACACCTGGCGGACCGCGGTTGACTCCTCGCGCCACTCGACGTACGCCAGGACCAAGGCGTCCACGGCAGTCCGCTCGAGCATCGATGTCACGCCTCGGTCGCCGAACGCGTTGCTGCCGCGCTTGCTATGCCGGGTCGGTCTCCTCATGCTCCCGGCAGCGTGACCGCGTAACCGGCCCGTCGCGCCCGTGGACTGACTGGTTGTACCGCGGGCATCCCGCACACCGGCCTCCAGTAGGTGGCGGCCACCGACGCGGTCTGACAGCGCGCGGGGGATGACGAGCGCCGCCAGGCGCGGGCGGTTTCAGGCCGGGGTCAGCTCGGACTCGGAGGCCGGCAGGGCACCGGCCAGCCCCTGGCGCGAGCGGATGCCAAGCTTCGAGAACACCTTGCGTAGGTGCCACTCGACGGTCCGCGGACTGAGGAACAGCCGCCCACCGATCTCTGGGTTCGAGAGGCCGTCGCGGGCCAGCTGGGCGATCTGCCGCTCCTGGGCGGTCAGCTCGTCGCGTGTCTCGACGCTCCGCTTGCGGACTTTTTCACCTGTGGCCAGAAGCTCCTGACGGGCGCGGCGCGCGAAGGCTTCGATGCCGATCGTGGTGAATTGGTCCTCGGCGGCGCGCAGCTCGGCCCGTGCGTCGACCCGGCGGCCCTCGCGACGCAGCCACTCCCCGTAGAGCAGTTGCGCGCGGGCGCACTGCACCCGGATGCGCGTACGCCCGAGGTGTTCGATCGATGCGCGGTAGAAGGCCTCGGCGGTGGCGCCTTCGCTGACAAGCGCGCGGGCGCACGCGATGTTCCCGAGCGACCATTGGGTGCCGGTCGCAGATGCCATCTCGCTGAGCTGCTGGATGCTCCCGGCCGCACGCTCCGGCTTGCCGCTTCGGGCGGCGGCCTCGACCAGCTCTGTCAGGGCCCAATTGGAGAGGCCCAGCTCGTGGGGATACTCGCGCGCCTGCTCGGCGGCCACGAGTGCTTCCTCGAACCGCCCAAGTCCGTTATAGAGCACTGCGCTCGCCCAATTACACGCGGTCAGCCACTGTCCCTCTCCCCGGGCGACGATCTCTGGGGTGGCGGCCTCGATCAGCCGTACCGTGTCCTGCTCCCGGCCCCGCCACGCGGCGAGCAGGAGGGTGCCGAACGGTGCGAGGTTGCTGTGCGTCGCCGCGCTCACCGCTTCGATCTCTTCGCTCAGGGATTCGGCCGACGTGAACGCTCCGGCGAACAGCTCGATCGCGAAGCGCAGGCTGAGGCCGATCGGGAGGATCGTCAGCGCGCCGCCGTCGCGAGCCAGCTTCACCAGGCGCCCTGACAGCACGTACCAGCTCTCGTCGTCCCACACGTCGTGGGCCATCTTGCATGCGAGCGGGAGCCAGCGGAGCGCGTGCTCGCCGGCAAGGTCTGCGGCGCGGAACTCGCTCAGCGCGCGTTTGATCACCGGGGCTCCCGCGAGGTAGCCATCGGTGATCAGCGTCGCCAGGCCGTCCAGCAGCAGGTCGGGCGGGCCAGGCGTCCCTCCTGCCCACGGGGCGGCCCGCGTCGCCTCGGCGACCTCGAGCACGGCATCTCGAGGGCTCAAACGCTCGGTTGTCAACGCGGCAAAGAAGGCGTCCAGATACGTCTCCCGAGCCAGCGCGGGATCGATCGGCTCGAGTCGCTTCGCCGCGGCGAGCAAGAGGGGCGGAGCATCGCTCCCGTGCCTTGACGCGAAGGCGATCTGCGCCCGCAGACCGTCCAAACGGGCCCGCTGGAACTCGTCCAGCGCCCCGACCTCGATGCTCTCCAGGAGTCGCTGCGCGGAATCCAACGAGCCAGCCTGCAGGTTGGCGCTCGTGGCAGCGAGCACGCGCTCCGCACGCCGCGCGGGATCTCGCGTCAGCGCAACGGAACGCTCGAGGAACGCGGCCGCCGCCGCCAGTCCGCCTCGAGCCTGCGCCCGGGTCGCGGAGCGCTCGAGCTCGGAGGCGACCTCCTCATCTGGTCCCGTCGCGGCGACCGCCAGGTGCCACGCTCGCCGGTCGGGATCAGCGTCGCGGTCGGTCGCGTCGGCGAGCGCCAGGTGCGCTTCCCGCCGCTCCCCGGCCGGCGCCGCGCGGTAGACCGCGGAGCGCACGAGCGGATGGCGGAACGTGACGCGGTCATCGATCTCGAGCAGGTCCTGCTCCGCCGTGACATCGGCAGCGGTGGGTCCGATACCGAGTTGTTCGGCTGCGCGCCACAGCAGCAGTGGGTCGCCGGTCGGCTCAGCGCCCGCGAGCAACAGCAACCGCCGGGCGTCATCTGAGAGCGCATCGAGGCGCCGGACGAAGCTCTCCTCGATCCTTCCCGAGAGGGGCCCCCGGCCGACGAGTCCGACACCCCCGGCGAGCTGGGTCGGGCTCAGGCCTCGAGGCAGCTCGAGCAGCGCCAGTGGATTGCCCCGCGTCTCAGCGATGAACCGATCCCGTACCTGCTCATCGAGCACGAACGGAACCGTCGAATGCAGGAGCGCGCGTGCGTCAGCGTCCCGCACCCCACGCACCCACAGCTCGGGCACGTGCTGCAGCTCCTCACCCGGGTCGCGCGCAGCGAACACCAAGCCCACCGGCTCCGCCTGCAGCCGGCGCGCCACGAATGCGAGCGTCAGCGCCGAGGCCTGGTCCAGCCACTGCGCGTCGTCGATCACGCAGACGAGAGGACGCTGTTCTGCGACTTCCGCGAGCAGGCTGAGCACGGCAAGACCGACGAGAAACCGATCGGGTGCGCCGGCGGCGCTCAACCCGAACACGGTCTCGAGCGCCTGGCGCTGCCGCTCGGGAAGGTCCGTGCTGCGGGCGAGCATCGGTCCGCACAGCTGTTGCAGGCTGGCGTACGCAAGCTCCATGTCGGACTCCACCCCCACAGCGCGTACAACGGTCACCCCCGCCGCGGACGCGATCAGGTGCTCCAGCAGCGCCGTCTTGCCGATTCCCGCCTCACCCCGGATGAGCAATGCGCGGCTCTCGCCTCCGCGTACCGAATCGAGCAACCCGTCGAGCAGTGCACATTCTCCAGCCCGTCCAAGCAGACGAGTCCGCTCCCCCAGTCGGCGAACGCTGCTCTCCATCGGAGGCTGATCGTCGAGGACGTCGCTCACGAGGCCACCGGCATGGCGCTGGGCAGCTCACGGCGAGACCTGATCCCGAGCTTCGAGAATACCTTTCGCAGGTGCCACTCGACGGTCCTCGGGCTGAGGAACAGGCGCGCACCGATCTCTGGATTCGAGAGCCCGTCACGGGCGAGCTGGGCGATCTGTCGCTCCTGCGCCGTCAGATCGTCACGTGTCTCGGCGCTCCGTTTGCGGACCTGCTCGCCGGTCGCCCGCAGCTCGGCGCCGGCGCGGTCGGCGAATGCCTCCAAGCCCCTCGCGGTGAACTCATCATGGGCCAGACGCAATTCTGCACGCGCCTCCGTGCGGCGGCCCTCTCGGCGCAGCCACTCGCCGTAGAGAAGATGCGCTCGAGCGTGCTCCACGCGAGCCTCGCTCCGCTCGAGGTGATCGATCGCGCGCCGGTAGAGCTCCTCGGCCTCAGCGCCGGCGCTCAGCAGGGCTCGCGAGCGCGCCTCGATGCCGAGCGCCCAGTCGGTGCCGACGATCTGGGTCATTCCGGCGAGCTCCGCGAGCGCCTCGCCCGCAAGCTCGTGCTCTCCACTTCGCGAGGCGGCCTCGACGAGCTCATGCAGCCAGAGGGCCGACTGCAACTCCGCTCGGCGCTCCCTGGCCGGCCGCGCCGACGCCAGAGCCTCCCCGTATTTGCCGAGCGAGTTGTAGAGCACCGCGGCGGTCCACTCGATGAACGTCAGCCCCATTCCCTCGCCTCGAGCGACGAGCGCCTCTCGGCTGACCTTCATCAGCTCCCGGCTCTCCGCCTCGCGGCCCTGCGAGCATGCGAGCGCGATGGCACCGTAGGGGGGAGGCTCGGCCGCCGTGACGTCGATGACCGCATCGAGACTCGAGAGCATTGACGCAGCGGCCTCGAGTTCGCCGGCGTGCAGATGCGCTCCGATCCGCATCGTCAGGCTCATTGGCAGCACCGCCAAGGCACCGGCCTCGCGCGCCAGCTCGATCTGGCGTGCAGGGAGCTCTCGGAATGACTCCTCGTCCCATACGGCCTGCGCCGCGTAGCCGGCCAGAAATGCCCACCGGAGCACCTCGTCGCTTGTCACGTCCTCACTGCGAAAGGCCTTCAGCGCCCGTTGCAGGACCGGCGCTCCGACGGCATACCCCTCGGTGACCGTCAGCGCGTAGCCGTCCAACAGCAGATCGGCCGGGCGTGGCGGGTCGGGAGCCGCGGGTGCTGAGCGCGCAGCCTGTGCCACCTCCATGACGCCCACTCCCTGCCCGAGGCTGCCGACGAACACGGCCGCGAACAGCGCTTCGAGATAGGTCTCGCGCGCAAGCCTCGGATCGAGGGGCGCAAGCTGTTCGGCGGCTTTGAGTAGCAGCGGGGGAGCGTCGCTACCCCGATCCACGGCAAATGCGAGCTGGGCTCGAAGCAGCCCGACGCGTGCTTCTTGGAACCGGTCGAGAGGACCGGTCTCGGCCGCTGTGACCAGGCGGTCCGCAGCGTCGAACGCGCCTGCCTGAAGGCTGGTGTGGGCGGCGGCGAGCGCTCGCTCCACCCGGCGAGCGGGGTCGCGCGTGAGGACCAGTGAGCGCTGCAGAAACGCGGCGGCCGCAGCGAGACCGCCGCGCCCCTGGGCGCGGCCGGCCGACCGCTCGAGCTCGGAGGCGATCAGCTCATCGGGTCCTGCCGCAGCGCACGCCAGGTGCCACGCGCGCCTGTCCGGATCGGTCTCAGCGTCCGTGACTTCGGCCAGGGCCCGATGGGCGGCACGGCGTTCGTGTGACGGCGCCGACCGATACGCCGCGGATCGCGCCAGCGAATGGCGGAATGTCACCCTGTCCCCGAGGATCAGCAGACCGTCGGTCTCGTCGGCGGTTGCCTCGAGATCGATCCCGAGCTCCGCGGACGCGCGCAATAGCAGCAGCTGATCGCCGAGCGGCTCCGCGGCCGCGAGCACCAGCAATCGTCGGGCATCGTCCGACAGCGGCTCCAGTCGTTGGACGAAGCTCTGCTCAATGCGTCCCGGCAGCGACGGTCCGCCCAGCAGCCCCAGACCGCCGGCCAGCTGCGTGGAGGTCAACCCGCGCGGCAGCTCGAGCAACGCCAATGGATTGCCGCGGCTCTCGGCAATGATCCGGTCACGGATCTGTTGGTCCAGTGTGAATCCCGTGGCCGATGCCAGCAGGGCGCGCGCCTCGCTATCCGGGAGACCGGTCCACCTCGAGCACGGCGACATGCGCGAGCTCTGGGGTCGGCTCACGCGCGGCGAAGACCAGACCGACCGGTTCGGCCAGCATGCGACGCGCCACGAATGCGAGGGTCAATGCGGATGCCCGATCCAGCCACTGCGTGTCATCGATCACGCACAGCAGGGGGCGCTCGTCGGCCGCTTCCGAGAACAGGGTCAACACGCCCAAGCCGACGAGGAAGCGTTCTGGAGCACCGACGCTCCCGAGGCCGAACACGGTCTCCAGGGCGTCGCGCTGGGGAGCGGGCAGCCGCTCGAGCCGGTCGAGCATCGGCCCGCACAACTGGTGCAAGCTCGCGTACGCCAGCTCCATGTCGGACTCCACCCCGGCCGCACGCAGGACGTGGACGTTCGCCGCCGACTCCTCCAAGTGTGCGAGCAGCGCCGTCTTCCCGATCCCGGGCTCGCCCTGCAGCACCAGCGCGCGGCTGGCGCCCTGCTGGATATCTGCGAGCAGCTCGTCGAGCAGCGCGCACTCGGTCCCGCGGCCGCGAAGGCGGCTGTGTCGCCCGGACCACGACTCCTGAGACCGCACCGTCACCATTGCCTTCTGGTTGAGCATGCAAACCACTCTGATCTCATCGACATGCTTCCTCGATGCGGCTAGCAGCCCACCGTCCCTGGGGCTAGCTCCTGACCGGGGTGGGATAGCCTGGAGACGTGGGTGACAGCCAGTCATTGCGGGTGGTCGTCGGGGAAGACCAGCCGCTGACCCGAAAAGGGATCGTGGCGGTACTCGAGGAAGCGGGCTTCGAGGTCGTAGCGGTCGCGGCGGACGCGACCGACCTGCTCCGCAAGACGGCCGCGCACAAGCCGCATGCGGTGATCACCGACATCCAGATGCCCCCCGACAACACCGATGATGGGCTGCGTGCCGCGCGACAGATACGCGCCGCCCACCCCGAGATCGGCGTCCTGATCCTTTCTCAGCACATCGAGGCGCGCTACGCGCTCGAGCTGGTCGGCGATCGTGCCGAAGGCGTCGGCTACCTGCTCAAGCATCGGGTCGGCGACCTGGCGCTATTCATTGACGCCGTGCGCCGCGTCGCGCGTGGGGGTTCGGCGCTCGACCCCGAGGTGGTCGAGAAGATGGTTGCCCGGCCGCGTCTGGGAGGCCCGATGGCCGACCTCACGCCCCGCGAGCGCGAGGTGCTTGCGCTGATGGCCGAAGGCCGTTCGAACGCCTCGATCGCCGCGGCCATGACCGTGACGGTCGGCGCGGTGGAGAACCACGTCACGTCGATCTTCGACAAGCTCGGCCTGCGGCTCGAGCCCGACGCACATCGGCGGGTACTCGCGGTGCTCAAGTACCTGAAATCCTGAGGTCTGGGGCTAGCCCCATTGTTAGCATCGCGTCACGGGGGAAGACTGTCGGTGTGCACGAGAAGGCGAACGGTGGGACGACCGTCCTGATCGTCGACGACGATCGCGGATTCGGGCGCGCGGCGAGCGAGATGCTGACCGCGCGCGGCTACACGGTGGTCGGCCAGGCGCGCACCGCCAGTGACGCGGTGCGGGACTGCGCCCGCCTCGGCCCGGACGCGGTCCTGCTCGATGTACGGCTGCCCGACGGCAACGGCCTCACCCTGGCCGAGACGCTGTGCGACGCGCGCGATCGACTCGCGATCCTGCTGACCTCGTCCGACCCACAGGCCGTCGTCCCCGAGCGGCTGCAGCACAGCGCTGCCTGTGGCTTCGTCCCGAAGACCGACTTGGCGCGGACGGACCTCGGTCCGTACCTGAGGCGCTGAGCTACCGGCCCGGCGTGCAGGGAATGCGCGCGCTCAGGATCGTGCCACCGCCCGGGGGACTGCTCACGGTGAACGAGCCCTCGAGCGCGCCGATCCTGTCGCTCAGCCCGAGCAACCCGCTCCCCGTCGCCCCGACCTGAGCGCCGCCGACGCCGTCGTCCTGCACCTCGATGCGCAGCCAGCCGTCGGCAATCCCGACTCGCAGCGACGCAGTTCGCGCCTGCGAGTGCTTGATCACGTTGGTGAGCGCCTCCGAGCAGAAGAAATACACGCTGGTTGCAAGCGACGGCGGCACGTCGACGTTGCTGGCCTCGAGCTCGACCGGAATCGGAGCCCGCGCGGCGAGGCCCTCCAAGGCGGCTTCGAGTCCGAGATCACTGAGGACGGTCGGGTGCAGCCCCGCCGCCAGCTCGCGAAGCAGTTCGACTCCTGCGTCAGCCTCCTGCAGGCCGACGTCGAGCAGCTCGCGCGCGCGCGGCGGATCGGAAGTCCACTTGTCCTGAGCCAGTTGCAGGTTGATCATCGAGTTGACGAACCTCTGCTGCGCGCCGTCATGCATGTCGCGCGTCACCCTGGCTCGCGCCGCGTCAGCGGCCTCGATCACCCGGCGCCGAGCGGCCACGAGGTCGGACCGAGCGGTGGCATTCGCAACCGCCGTCGCGATCAGCTCGGTGAAGCTCTCCAGCCGCTTAACAACGTCACCGGCAGAGATGGCCGGGGCGCCGTCCAGGACCGTGATCGCGCCCCACAGCCGGCCCTCGACGACGATCGGCACCCCGGTCGCGAACCGCAGGCCGGCCTGGACCATCGCCGCCGCCAGCGGACTGTCGAACTCCCTGACGTCGATGCTCACAGGCGCTCGCGTTCGCCAGATCGCTCCCGCCGCGACCGCCGCCTCGAGCGTCCACGACTCTCCGAGAGCCAGTTGCGGCCCGTCCCCATACGCGCCGACCAGCGTCACGTTGCCGAGCGGGTCGTAGCGCAGCACGTTGCTCCACTGCGCATCGAGCAGCTCGGCGACCTCGCGGGCCACCACGGCGAACAGCTCGTCGGCGGTGGCCTGGCGTGCGACCAGGGTGGCGACACGCCGCAGCGCGGCCTGCTCGGTCGCGATCGTTTCAAACCTCGCACGCGCCGCTCGCAGGTCGGCCTCGGCGCTGACACGCTCGGTGATGTCGCGCACGAATCCGATGAACCCCGGACCCTCCGGCGGCTGCAGCCGCGTCACGGTCAGCTCGGCCGGAAACTCGCTGCCGTCGGCCCGCATCGCGGTGAGCTCGAGGCGACGTCCGAGGATCGATTTCTCACCGGTGCCGAGGAAGCGCGCGAGGCCGCGGCGATGAGCATCCCGCAGAGACGGCGGCACGATCACCTCCCCGAGCTCTCGCCCGACCGCCTGGGTCGGCAGGTAACCGAAGGTCCGCTCGGCGGATTCGTTGAAATACGTCACGCGCCCGCCATCGTCCATGCCGATAACGCAGTCGAGCGCGGTGTCGAGAGCGGTTCCAGCCTGCGCTTCGCCCCCGATCGCCATGTGAGCGGGTCATCGTAGACCTGCGAGTGGCTGTGGGCAAACCTGATCGAGCGCGAGCTCTCGCAGAGAACGGCGGCGGGACCGAGCGCTCGTGGGGTAGGTCATCCGTCCGGCGAATCACCGTGCGAGATCCACTGCAGCGCGCCGGCGGTCGCGAGCCCGTAGACGAGGTGGGCGCTGAGGTCCTCGGCGAGCGTCCTGCGGTCGTACTCCCAGATCGGCTTGTAGAGATTGGCGGCGGGCAGGATCACGTATCCGCCCGCCCAGACCATGGCGCCGAACGGCAGTCCGTACAGGACCCGCGGCGCGCGTAGCGATCCGGCGACAATGGCGTATTGCACCCCGCCGAGGATGCCGTACGCCCAGTGCGTGAGGTTGTTGACGAGCCGCGCCCGGCTCGGCGGCAGTTCCAGCTGGAACAGGCCCTCGACGAGGCGCTTACCGACCTGCGCGGGCGCGGGCGCATCGTCCCAGTCCGACAGGCCCGATGACGACTCCCACCGCGCGAGACTCGTATCGCCGCCGCCACGGCGGTACCGCGTGAACAGGAGCGCGTCCATCGCCGCCGTGCCCGCGGCACCGGCGACGAGGCCGCGAACGACGGCGCCGAGCGGCGTCATGCTGCGCTCCCCGCCCCAGCCAGAGCGATCTCGCGAGCCGACCCGTTTCATCGACGCCGGCCGGCGGGTGAAGATCGCCTCGGGCAGCAATGCGCTGACGATGTACTGCCCGCCGTCGACGATCTCCGAGATCTTCAGATCAACGGCGATGCTGCACAGCAGGTACGCGTCCTCGGGGCCGAGGTCGTACGTGGCCCCGAGGTGATCGATCATCGCGCGGACCGCGTCCTGGGCGGCGGCGTAGAGATCCCGGCCGACCCCCGTCGTTGCGTAAAACGGGGCTGAATCGACTCGTGGCGTCAGCGGCGCCGGCGTGCGGTACTGCGGAGCCGGGATCGAGCGGCCCTTCTCGAGCGTGAGCCTGAGCGCGGCGAACATCGGCGCCTCGACCGCCGTGCCGCAGACCTCGCCATCGCCCTGGGCGCCGTGGGCGTCGCCGCAGGAGAACAGGGCCTGCTCGACCTGCACCGGGAGGTACAGGGTCGATCCTCGCACGGTCTGGCGGATGTCCATATTGCCCCCGAACGACCCGGGAGGGACGACCGACTGGGCGCTCGCGCCGGCGGGACAGACGCCCATCGTCCCGAAGTACGGAGCGAGCGGCACGGCGATGTCCTCGCGGAAGTGCGCCACGTCGCCGTCTGAGAGGTCGTACGTCTTCAGATAGGCGTCCGCGAACTCCTCGGGCAGCAGGCCGAAGCCGGGGATCACCCCGGTCCAGCCCCATCCCTGCGTGTGGATGTCGACGGTCTCGACCATCAGCGTGTCGCCCGGCTCGGCGCCGTGGATGCCGATCGGACCGGTAAGCGGATAGGTTCGGTCCCAGTCGAACGCCGCGAGCGCGCTCGCGTCCGAGTCCCGGCCGACCTGGTTGTCGCTGATGTCCCGCGTCCAGACGACGACGGTGTCGCCGGAGTCGATCGTCACCAGCGGATCGTTGCCGGTATCCCATTTGTAGTGAACGTGCTCGTCCGAGAGGTAGTGCGTACGCGGCATCAGTGTCACTCGCTTTCTCCGGATGGTCGCTGGCCGGCCCTCGGGGCCCGACGAGCGTGATTGCGGTGTCGCCCACGATGCCGCCGCCGCTCGGCGCTCGCGCCCGTTGGCCCCCTGGCTCGGACCCTGGTTCACGCCGGCATGGGACTTCGGAGGCGGGACCAGTGCGTTCGCCAGGGCGTTCCCGGGCGCGATCTCGACTGGAAGAGATCAATGTGGCCCCGACACGTCTGACGAACCAAACGGAGGCAAACCGTGGAGCAACAAGAGATTGGATTCGAACGGGACATCCGGCCGCTGTTCCGAGAGAAGGACGTTTCCGCGATGTCGTTCGCGATGGACCTGTCGGCCTATGACGACGTGCGTGCGAACGCCGCGCGGATCGTGGCGGCTGTAGCGGGGGGGACGATGCCGTGCGACGGTCAATGGCCTGAGGACCGCGTGGCCACGTTTCGGTCGTGGATCGATGCCGGCTGTCCGGAGTGAACGACGCGTGACCGAACTGCCTACGCCCTGACCCAAGACACAAGGCTGAGAAAGGAACACCGATGCGACCCGACATCGTTCCAGGAGTTGCGTTTCCCGACTACGAGCTGCCCGACCACGAGAGCGTCCCGCGAACGCTCTCGGAGATCCAGGGCGGTGACCCGATGATCCTGACGCTGGCGCGAGGCCACTACTGCCCCAAGGAGCACCAGCAGCACCTGGAGCTTGCGGCGAACTATCCGAAGATCAACGTCGCGTACACGAAGATCGTCACGATCTCCACCGACCCCCACCACACCTCTCAGGAGTTCCGCAACTCGGTCGGTGCGCAGTGGCCGTTCCTGTCGGACCCCGAGCGGATCGTGCAGCAGGACCTCGAGATCCAGGAGTACACCGACCCCGAGAACGACCCGATGGTCCCGCATACGCTCGTGCTCAAGCCCGGGCTGGTCGTCCACAGCATCTACAACGGCTACTGGTTCTGGGGCCGCCCATCGTTCGTCGACGTCTGGCACGACCTGCGCGCTGTCACTCGTGAGATCCGTCCCGATTGGGACATCAGCGCACCGGGACTGCGCGAGCGCTGGGATGCCGGTGACCTCGCCCCGTTCCATGGCTGGGAGGCACCCGGCTCGGCAACGCGCGAATCGGTCGCGGGACCTGGGAGGTAGACGACATGAACAGCAACGACACCACGCCCGAGCGCGCAACCCGCGTTGCCAGGTTCCCGCTCCCCGGGATCGTCCTCGCGTACTTCATCGTCTCCGCTGACGTCGAACGTTCGCGCCGTTTCTACACCGACGTGCTCGGCGGCGAGACGGTCCACGAGGGTGGCGTGACCTACGTCGCGCTGGCAAACAGCTGGATCATCATCAACGTCGGCGGCGGCCCGACCGAGGACAAGCCGACGGTCACGCTCGAGACCCCTCCGGACCCGGATCGGGCGAGCAGCTTTCTCAACATCCGGGTGGCCGACATCCAAGCCGTCTACGACGAGTGGAAGGCGCGGGGGGCGGACTTCCTGACTCCGCCGATTCAGCGTGCGACGGAGATCCGCTGCTACCTCCGAGATCCGGACGGCCATCTGATCGAGGTCGGACAGACGACCCAAGTTCCGGAACCACACATTGGCCGAGCCTGACGCGACTCCGGAGTTCCGGCCGATCGGCGACTACGGCCTGCTGGCGGACTGCAATTCCGCAGCGCTGGTGGACCGGGCGGGGTCGATCAGCTGGCTTTGTCTTCCGCGCTACGACAGCCCGGCGGTGTTCGCGCGGATCCTCGATCCCGACGGCGGACACTGGTCGATTGGCCCTACCGGGAGGTTTCGGAGCGAGCGCCGCTACCTGCCGGGCACTTTGGTGATCGAGACCACGTTCGTGACCGAGAACGGAAGCGTGAAGCTGGTCGACGCGCTGGCGTTCGGCGAAGGTGAGCGCAAACACGAGCTCGGCCTCGCCGCGCCCCATCTTCTGCTTCGACTGCTCGAGGGGGTCGTTGGCGAGGTCGAGCTTCGCTTGGAGCTGGCGCCACGGCCGGAGTACGGGCTCGTTAAGCCGCTGTTCAGGCAGACCGAGACCGGTGGCAGGACGTTCGGCGGGCCAAACCAGGCGGTGATCAGCTCGCCGATCGAGACTCGGCTCGAGGACGCGACGTTGGCCGGGACGTTCACCGTCGCGGCCGGCGAGCGCGTCGGGTTCGCACTCCAGTGGACAGCACCCGAGGGACCCGCGCCCCAGTCGCTCACATCGGAGACGGTGGCTGATCGCGTCCGCGACACGATCGAGGGATGGCGCTCCTGGGAGGCCGAGCACGACATCTACGCCGCAGAGCACCGCGATCTCGTGCGTCTGAGCTCGCGCGTGCTCAAGGGGCTCACCTACAAGCCGACCGGCGCGATCGTGGCCGCCCCCACGACATCGCTCCCGGAGGCGATCGGCGGGGAGCGCAACTGGGACTACCGCTACGCATGGATCCGCGACGCGAGCCTGACGCTCGAGGCGCTGTACATCGGCGCATGCTCGGACGAGGCCGGAGAGTTCGTGTCGTTCATGACCAGCTCCGCCGGCGGACGGGCCAGCGAGCGATCGCTGCAGATCATGTACGGCGTCGGTGGCGAGCACGACCTCAGCGAGCGCGAGCTGGCCCACCTGCGCGGCTGGCGGGACTCCGCTCCGGTCCGTGCCGGCAACGGCGCCTGGGGTCAAACCCAGCTGGACGTGTACGGCGAGCTGCTCAACTCCCTCTACCGATACCGCGAGCAGCTCGGCGAGCTGCATCCCGAGATCCAGCGGTTCGTCGCCGACTTGGCGAACACCGCCGCCCGGCGCTGGCGCGAGCCGGATGCGGGAATGTGGGAGATGCGCGGAGCGCCGCGGCAGCATGTGTCCTCGAAGGTGCTGTGTTGGGTGGCGCTCGATCGTGCGGTGCTACTTGCCCCACAGCTCGGTGAGCATGCCGACGCCGACGGCTGGCGCGCCGAACGCGACCAGATCCGACACGCAGTGCTCACGCGCGGTTGGAGCGCCGGACGGCAGGCGTACACGCAGTCGTTTGGCTCCGATGAGCTCGACGCGGCGCAGCTGCTGATGCCGATCCTGGGCTTCCTGCCCGCGACGGACGAGCGAATGCGCTCGACGATCGAGGCGATCGCCGCCGACCTGACGCGGGACGGACTCGTCCTGCGTTACCGCGGCGAGGACGGGATGAACGCCGACGGGCTGCGCGGCGAGGAGGGCACGTTCGTGATCTGTTCGTTCTGGCTCGTCTCGGCCCTGGCCAAGGCAGGGGAGGCCGACAGGGCCGAGGCGCTGTTCGACAAGCTCGTCCCCTTCGCCAACGACCTCGGCCTGCTGTCAGAGGAGATCGACACCGCCAGCGGGGAGCTGCTTGGCAACTTCCCGCAGGCGTTCAGCCACGTCGGACTGATCACCGCCGCGTGGGAGATCGACAAGGCACGAGGACGCGTGGGGTCAGCGTCGTCCGTCGTGGCCTAGGTGCCGGCGTCGCGCGGCGGGGCGACGTCGTCATAGATGCGAGCCGCGGCGAGCTTGCCGCTCTGCCCCCGCACGTAGATAGCGACCCCGGCCTGTGGCGGCAGCTCGGTCCTGCCCCATTGGACGACGTTGTACTCGAGCGCGCATGCGCGCCCGTCGTCAACGAGCCGGCAGTGCTCCAGCGGGATCCCACCGCCGTCGGAGAACAACAGTCCGTAGAACCGGCGCAGCGCGTCGCGCCCTCGATGGACGTGCGCGCCGCCAGCAGGTTCGCGGGCAAGGCCGTCCGGTTCGAACGTCGCCACGATCGCGTCGACGTCACCGGAGGAAAGCGCGCGCTGGTACTCGGCTACGACGTCGGATGCGTGCAGTTCCGGGTCGGGCTGCAGCAGCGGGGGGCGGTTTGCATGCCGCCCGGTCAACGGCCAGCCGCTGAAGTACATCCGCACTTCGGCGATCCGCCCGTTGGGCTCGCGGTCGGCGACGATCGCCACCGGCAGGTCGACTCGGTTCCTCTCACCGTCGAGATGGAGGACCACCTCGCTGAAGCCGGCTCGCTCGGTGACGACGTGCTCCTCGTCTTCGATCGAGATATCGTGGTGTTCGAGCCACGCCTTCGTGTCAGCGACGAACCGTCCGAACGCCCGCGTCCCTCTGATGCGTCCGCGTTCGGGGTGGTGGAGCTCGGGCTGTCCGGCAAACGACTCGATCAGCGCATCGAGCTCCTCGGACATCACACCGTCGAAGAACGGGACGGTCACGAGCTGGTGCTGCCATTTCTCCTCCAGCCGCTCGAGTACCGGGGCAGAGAACAGCTCAGGGGCCCACGGCATCGGACAGGCCTTCCACGTTCGACGGGGCCAGCGTACGGGACTCCGCGTCAGCCAATCGGAGCGTCAAGCGCCTGTTCTCGGCTCGCAGACGCGCGGCCTCTCGCCGCGCTGTGGCCACTTCCTGTGCGAGGGCGGGAAGGATCACGCGGAGTTTCTGAAGGCGGTCGAGGACGGCACGCTCATCCCCTGCTCGGCGGACGTCAGACATCTGGTTGGGGATCGGTCTGGAGCAGCACATCACGCGCGGTCGGTTCCGCCCACGCCGGCACGAGCACGTCGCGTGGCCCGGCTGCGAGGAAGTCGGGAACATCGAACCCAGGAGAGCGCCGAAGGATCGAGGGAACGCCCTCTGCGAGCAGCAGGCCCTGAACGAACTCGGCCTCGGCCTGGTTTTGAGCGCCGGCCACCTTGACCAGCTCGCCATCCGCGCCATGCAGGGAAGGCTTGATGCCGCTCGGCTCGGTCATGACGGTAGACCGGCGTTCATGCCCGCTCGCCGCCGAACAGCTCCAGCATGAACAGGAAGACGTTGAATATGTCGAGGAAAATGCCGGCCGCGATCGGGACCGCGTCTTCGGTGCCCGCTCGGCGCAGGCGGTTGAAGTCGAAGATCGTGAACCCGCCGAAGATGACCAGTCCGGCGACCGCGTAGATCACGTTCGCGTGCGGGATCGAGACGAAGATCGCGACGACTCCGAAGAGGATCAGTGCCAGCAGGGCCCAGAACAGCGTGCGTGCCCATGAAGAGAGATCGCGTCGCGTTGCGTAGCCATAGGCGCCGAGGCCGGCGACGAACGCGCCGGTCGCCGCGGCTGCCTGCCACAAGGCCGCGGGATCGGCTTTCGCGTAGTCGTTCAGCAGCGGACCGGCCGCGAGGCCTAGCAGCAGTCCGAGACCGAACAGCAAGCCGGTGGCGAGCTGTTCGCGGCCGCGGGCGGTCGCGATGTTGAGGCCGAACACGCACGCGAGCGCGGCGATGAAGAACACGATGCCCGTGGCGCCGCTCAGATTGCGACCGATGCCGGCCCCCAGCGCCAGGCATCCAAGCGTCAGGGCGACCAAGCCCATCACGTGGCCGAGCAGCGCGCGCGCGACATCCCGTCCGATCGCGGGTTGGCCTCCCAGAGCGCGGTCAGCTTGCGGGTAGGCGGACGCCGCCGGGATTGGCTGGTAGCTTGAATTTTCGGTACTCACGGCGTCGCTCCTTCGATCCTTGTTGTCGGGCGATCGCACGTCAGGATCCGATCGTGGCGACGAGGATCGCCTTGATCGTGTGCAGGCGGTTCTCGGCCTGTTCGAAGACGATGCTGGCCGGGGACTGGAACACGTCGTTCGTCACCTCGAGTCCGTCCTGCATGCCGGTGTGCTCGATGATCTCGCGGCCAACGACCGTGTTCTGGTCGTGGTAGGCGGGCAGGCAGTGCATGAACTTCACGCGCGGATTGCCCGTTCGGTCCAGCGCCTCGCGGTTGACCTGGTAGGGCGCGAGCAGGCGCACGCGCTCGTCCCACACGTCCTTGGACTCGCCCATCGACACCCAGACGTCGGTGTAGACGAAGTCGGAGCCGGAGAGGGCCTCGTCGCGGTCATCGGTCAGCGTGATCCGTGCGCGTGAGCGCTCGGCACGTTCGTGTGCGAGCGCTTGCACGTCGGACGGCGGCCACAGCTCGCGCGGACCGCAGATGCGGACGTCGGCGCCCATGATCGCGCCCATCACCAGGAGCGAGCGGCCCATGTTGCTGCGGGCGTCACCCATGTAGGTGTAGGTGAGACTGTCGTACGGCCGGTGGCTCGACTCGTGCATCGTCAGGAAGTCGGCCAGCATCTGCGTCGGGTGCCACTCGTCGGTCAGGCCGTTGTACACCGGGACGCCGGCGTTCGCCGCCAGCTCCTCGACATCGCTGTGCGCCGCGCCGCGGAACTCGATCGCGTCGTACATGCGACCGAGCACCTGGGCGGTGTCGGCGATCGACTCCTTGTGGCCGAGCTGCGAGCCGCTCGGGTCGAGGTAGGTGACGTGCGCGCCCTGGTCGTAGGCGGCCACCTCGAACGCCGAGCGGGTGCGCGTCGAGGACTTCTCGAAGATCAGCGCGACGTTCTTGCCGGTCAGACGGGGAACCTCGGTGCCCGCGTACTTGACGGTCTTCAGTGCTGCCGAGAGCGTGAGCAGATGCTCGAGCTCGCGTGCGGTGAAGTCGCTCTCCTTGAGGAAGCTGCGGTTGCGCAGGTTGTACATGGCGCTCCTAGAACGCCGGGTCGCGTTGGATCGGGCAGCTCATGCAGTGCGAGCCGCCGCGTCCGCGGCCGAGCTCTGATCCGGCGACGGTGATCACCTCGATCGCGGCCTTCCGCAACCGCGTGTTGGTGTCGACGTTGCGGTCGTAGGCGACGACCACGCCCGGCTCGAGGCACAGCAGGTTGTTGCCGTCGTCCCACTGCTCGCGCTCTGACCCGAACGGGTCGCCGCCGGTGTGGATGACCCGCATCTTCTCGACGCCGAGCGCATCCTCGAGCGCGTCGATCACCCCGCCGTCGAACCGCTCGACGACTGGCAGCTCGGGTGTGTCGCCGGGGCGGATCGACCAGACGCGGGCGCGGTCGACGACCTCGGGGAAGAGCGTCACCGCGTCGCGGTCGACCATCGTCATCACCGTGTCGAGATGCATGTAGTGGCGCGAGCGCGGCAGCATCACCGCGAGCACCAAGCGGGCGGAGCCCGCCTTGAACAGCTCCCTCGCGATCATCGTCACCGCCTGCGGAGCCGTCCGCTCGCCCATCCCGATCATCACCGCACCGTTGCCGATCGGCATCACGTCTCCACCCTCGACGGTCGCCCGACCCCAGTCCTGCTCGACGCCGCCGTGCCAGACCTTGACACCGCCGTTCCGGGCGAACATCGGGTGCCAGCGATAGATCGCCTCCATGAAGATGGTCTCCGGCCTCCGCGCGGGCTTGGCCATCGGGTTCAGCGTGACCCCGTCGTAGATCCAACACGACGGGTCGCGCTGAAAGATGAAGTTCGGCAGCGGTGGCAGCAGCAGATCGCTCGGGTCACTCGACTCGAAGGTCAGCCCCTCGCCCCCCTCGGCGAGGTCGCGTTTCGTGATCCCGCCGATCAGCCGGTCCGACACCACGCGCGGTGACGCCGTGCGGCCCCACTCGTGCCGAGAGCGAGCGAGGTGCACACCGACGTGCCGCTCGTCGAGCACCCGATCGAGCACCCACTCCCGAGCCTCCGGCACCTCGAGGACGTCGGTCAGCAGCTGCTCCGCGTCGAGGACCTCGACCCCTCGGTCGCGCATCACCGACACGAACGCGTCGTGCTCCTCCTTGGCCCGCTTGACCCAGATCACGTCATCGAACAGCAACTCCTCCGCGTTTGACGGCGTCAGCCGGGTGTGTTCGAGCCCCGGCCGGTGCACGATCACCTTGCGCAGCGTCCCGACCTCGGATTCGACGCTGAAGGACACTACGTGTTCAAGCTGCGCGGTCATCTCGGCTCATCCTTTCTCCGTATTTCAGGCGAGGGCCATCGGGCAGCACCTGGGTGCCGCCGCGGCCCTCGAGCAGATCATCGATTCCGTCGAGGCTCCCGATCGCCGCGCGGGCGCCGCCGCGCTCGACGAAGCGGCACGCCGCCTCGATCTTCGGGCCCATCGACCCGGGCGCGAATTCATGTGCCCGGAGGCCCTCCGGTGTGGCGCGCACGATCGGCCGCTGCCCGGCGGTGCCGTACTCGTCGTAGACGGCCGCCACGTCGGTGGCGAGCACGAGCGTCTCCACGCTCAGCTCGCTCGCGAGCAGCGAGGACGCAAGGTCCTTGTCGATCACGGCCTCGATCCCCCGCTGACGACCGGCGCTGTCCTCCACCACCGGGATGCCCCCGCCGCCGGCGCACACGACGAGAAAGCCCGCGTCGACGAGACGCTCGATCGCGCGGAGCTGGACGATCCGCTGCGGTCGGGGTGAGGGCACCACGCGCCGCCAGTCCGCGCCGTCGCGCTTGACCGCCCAGCCGTGTCGCCCCGCGAGCGAGCGTGCCTCGTATTCCGAATACACCGGCCCGATGAACTTCGACGGCGCCGAGAACGCGGGGTCATCCACGTCGACGACCACCCGGGTGAGAACGGCAACCGTCTCCTGCTCGGGTATCGCGTTGCCGAGCTCGAGCTCGAGCACATAGCCGATCTGACCCTCGGTCTCCGAGCCCAGAACATCGAGTGGGTAGGGGGTCGTCTCGGTATACGCGTCGCTCATGAGCGCCAGCAGCCCCACCTGTGGACCGTTGCCATGGGTGACGATGAGCTGGTTGGCTGTGGACACCCGCGCCAACCGTTTGGCTGCGGCGCGCGCCGCGCGCGCCTGGGCGGCCGCCTCGAGCGGTTCTCCGCGACGGAGGAGCGCGTTGCCGCCGAGCGCGACGACCGCCCGTGGCCGCCGCTCGCCTCTGAGGTTCGGAGCGGACATCGCGATCATCGCTCGGGCGGCGGTCCGCTCGGAGCGGTCATCCGGCGGCGCTGCGAGTTGTAGACCGGGATCCCGAGCACCAACGCACCGGCGGTCAGGAGGAACGGAGCCCAGTAGACCCAGAAGCTGTGTCCGGTGTCTCGCGAGTAGTAGATGAAGAAAGCCGAGAACACCACGGACAGGACGGCGATGATCATGTCGCGGACGAAGCGCGGGGTCTCCAGCTTCTTGCGGTCGGCGATGCGC
The DNA here is from genome assembly GCA_963808605.1 of uncultured Solirubrobacterales bacterium. Taxonomy (GTDB): domain Bacteria; phylum Actinomycetota; class Thermoleophilia; order Solirubrobacterales; family Solirubrobacteraceae; genus Palsa-465. The sequence goes on along the minus strand of CAWEGQ010000004.1, from coordinate 467,905 downwards.
CATTTGATCTGCGCGAGCGCCGAGAAGGCGTACGGAACCGCGGCCGTGATGCCCGTCATCAGGAGCAGCGTCGTGAAGACCGTCTGTCCGTTCGAGCCCAGGTAGTTGATGACGATCGCGAGCGACGCCAGAGCGGTTGAGGTGATGACCCCGAAGGCCGGCGCGCCGCGCCGGTTCAACCGTTCGAACCGTCGCGGGAAGACGCCGTCGTGGGCTGCGGCACGCGGCATCTCCGCGGCGACCAGCGTCCAGCCGTTGAGCGCGCCGATTCCGGAGATGATCACCACCACCGCCATGACGTTGCCCCAGAACGTCCCTCCGAACATGGCGTCGACCGCCGTCGAGAACGGCGCCGTGGTGCTCTGGAGGACGTGGTTGGAGAGGATCCCGAACACGGCGACGAGCGAGAGCACGTACACCACCGCTGTCGCGAACGACCCGAGCAGCGTCGCGCGAGGAATGTTCCGATCCGGATCGCGGACGTTCTTCGCCGCCACAGCCGCCGTCTCCAGCCCCAGATAGCTGAACAGCGCGATCGCCGCGCCGCTGCCGATCGCGCTGATCGCGCTGTGACCGCTGACGTTCCACGGGGTGAAGTTGGCCGTGCTGATGTAGAACAACCCGATCGTCGACATGAACGCCAGGGCGGCGAACTTCGCGACGGTGGTTGCCACCTGGAAGGCCCCTATGTTCTTGATCCCGCTGAGGTTGATGAGCGCGGGAACCCACAGGCCCACGAGGACGAGCAGAATCGACCAGATCTTGGTCTGGCCCTTGTTGATGAACACCTCGACGTACAGCACCCAGCCGACGGCGATCGCGGCATTGCCCGCCCAGGCGGTGATCCAATACGACCAGGCGTTCGCGAACCCGAGCTTGTTTCCGAACGCCGCACGCGCGTACGCATACGGACCGCCGTCGGCCGGCATCCGGCGCGAGAGCGACGCGAACAGCCTCGCGAGTGCAAGCGCACCGATCGTGGTCAGGCCGATCGAGACGAGCGTGATCGGTCCGTAGGGGGCGAGCGAGGACGGAAGATTGAAGATCCCGACGCCGACGATGCTGCCGACGACCAGGGCCGTGGCCCCGGTCAGGCCAAGGCGATCGGAGGGCCGCGCAGCCGAGGCCGGCACCGCCGGACGAGCCGCCTCCGCGACCGGGGCGGAACTCGTCGGCTGAGGGTGCGAGCCGGGGGGAGTCGACAGGCCCCGCACACCGGACGTCATCGGTGAGAGACGTCGAGACGGGACGGATGTTCGCTTACTCCTCAGCATGTGCTCCTCGGCCTTGGTTCGTAGGTGTGACGTTGTGAGAAGTCTTCACCCGCGTTCCGGAACCGCAACACCGTCTGGGGATTGGGTGATCCGGATTGAAGATCACCCCACCTGGCAGGGTCAGCGGCGAGCACGGCGTCGTCCATCGGTGAGCCGGACGGCCACGCCCCGATCGAGGTGACATGGCCGTAATGGCCCAGCTGGTCGATACCGATGGTGGCCCGTTCATGCCGACGGGCTCCGATCCGGCGGCTGGTGCGCGGCGTGGCGTCGCCGAAGCAACCACCGGCGGAGCTCGTCGGCGCCCCACACGATGAACGGGAACGGCAGTGCGAACAGCAGGTCCGCGGGGCTGAGCGCCGCGGTCGCCAGGAGCGACTGGAACGGCGGGAGGTAGATCAACAGTGCCGCCAGTATCAGCTCGAACGCGATCCCCCACAGCAGCAGCGGATTGCTGAACACGCCGACCGACCGCAGCGATGCATGCTCGGTCCGCGCCGCGAACGCTGTCCCGATCTGGCCCGCGATCATGCCGAAGAACGTCATCGTTGTGGCGGCCAGGTACGCGTGGTGCAAGAGGTGTCCGCGGCCGACGGGGTCGCCGGGGTGCCAGCCCGCGCGGAGCAGGACGAAGAAGAACCCCGCCATCTCCAGGGCGGCGCAGATCAGTCCCAGGAACAGCCAGGCGCGCAACAACATCGGCGGCTGGATCACCCCCTGCGAGCGCGGCCGCGGCGGCCTCGCCATCAATCCCGGCTCGGCCGGCTCGCGCCCGAGCGCCAGCGCCGGCAGCGTCTCGGTCCCGACGTCGAACGCGAGCAGCTGGAGAACCTGGAGCGGTAGCGGGATCCTGCCGCCGCTGAGGGCGAAGAACAGGAAAGGCGTGATCTCCGGCGTGGCGTGAGCGAAGATGTAGAGGATGAACTTCCGGATGTTGTCGTAGATCCGGCGCCCGACCTCGACGGCCGCGACGATCGTCGCGAAGTTGTCGTCGGTCAGGACGATCGTCGACGCCTCGCGGGCCACATCGGTGCCAGAGCGGCCCATCGCCACGCCGATATCGGCGCGCCGCAGGGCGGGGGCGTCGTTGACACCGTCTCCGGTCATCGCGACCACCTCGCCCTGGGCGCGAAGCGCTTCGGCAATCCGCAGCTTCGCCTCCGGCGAGGCCCGTGCGAAGACGATCTCCTGTCCCTGCTCCAACAGCGCAGCGAGCGCGGCGTCGCTCATCCGATCGAGCTGCTCTCCCGCGATGACGGGCGACGCGTGATCCCCGATTCCGACTTCTCGGGCGATCGCCGAGCCCGTCACCGGGTGGTCACCGGTGATCACGATGATGCGGATCCCTGCCTCGTGACAGCGTGCGACTGCCTCCTTGACCTCGGGGCGCGGTGGGTCGAGCATCGCCACCAGCCCGAGGAAGCACAGATCGCGCTCGGCGTCCTCGCGTCGCTCAGGGGCCGGCGCCCCCGTCTGGAGCGCTCGATCGGCGAATCCGAGCACCCTCAGCCCCTGGTTCGCGAACGTGTCGACCTCGTCGTTGATCGTTCGCAGCTCGTCGGCTCCGAGCGGCCGCTGCCGGCCGTCGCGCCATAGGACCGTCGTGCAGCTCTCGAGCAGTTGCTCGGGGGCTCCCTTGGCGTCGATCATCACCCCGCCGTCGCGCTCGTCGACGGTGCTCATGCGCTTGAGCACCGGATCGAAGCGGAACATGGCCCGCCGCGTCGCCTCGCGCCGCTCGCTGTCGACCGGGATGCCGTGCGCGGAGGCGAACTCGAGCAGCGCGATCTCGGTCGGGTCGCCGGTGGGCCCGCTCGGGCCGGCGAGCTCGGCCGTGTTGCACGCGGCCGCGACCGCGGCCATGCGCGCGATCACGCCCGGCGCATCGTCGCCCGCCGCGGTCCACGTGTTCTTGACCACCATCCGATTCGCGGTCAGAGTTCCGGTCTTGTCGGTGCAGATCACGGTCGTCGAACCGAGCGTCTCGACCGCGCTCAACCGCTTGACGACCGCCCCGCGAGCGACGAGCTCGCGCACGCCGACCGCCAACGCGAGTGTGATCACCGGCAACAGCCCCTCCGGAACGTTGCCCACGATCAGGCCGACGGCGAACACCACCGCCAGCGACAGCGACAGGCCGGCGCCGAGCGTCGCGATCGGGATGAACACCACCCCGGTGACCACGGCGATCAGGGCGATCAGCCAAGCCACCCGCCGCACCTGCGACTCGAGCGGGCTCTCCTCGCTGGTCACACGCTGAGACAGGGCCGCGATCCGCCCGATCTCGGTGTGCATGCCGGTCGCGAACACCACCGCGTGCGCCTCGCCCGCAGTGCACGTCGTGCCGCTGAACACCAGATCGCGGGCCTGCAACAGCGGCACGTCCGAGTCGAACAGGTCCGCGCCCCGGAACGCGGGCAACGACTCGCCGGTGAGTGCCGAGCCGTCAACCTCGACTCCGCCGCTCAACAGGCGCGCGTCGGCCGAGATCCGCTCCCCCTCCTCGATCAGCAGCACGTCGCCCGGAACTAGGTCGCGCGCCTCGATCACCTGACGCTGCCCGTCGCGGATGGCGGTGGCGTGCGTCGGCAAGAACTGAGCCAGCGCCTCGACCGTTCGCTCGGCCTGCATCTCCTGGATGAACGCGAACGCCGCGTTGATCACGATCACGACCGCGATCGCGATCGCCACCGGCACGATCGCCGCGATCCACGCCAGCGCCGCCGCGGCGACGAGCAGCAACGCGAGCGGGTGCGTGAACTGCCGCGCCAGCTCGCGCGGCCAGCGACGGCCTCCCCGGCGCTCGAGCTCGTTCGGCCCGAACTGCACCAGCCGCCGCTTCGCCTCGGCGGAGCTGAGCCCGTCGCGGCTCGCCCGGAGGCCGCGGAGGACCCGATCGACGGCATCCTCGGGGTTCACGGCGTCGCGATCGGTGCGGACTGCTCCCCGCTCAGGGGGCAGCCGCGCGGTGGGGCTTGCGCTCATCGCCCGGTCGCCTCGCCGCGGTGATCCGCGCTTTGCATCGCCTCGCCCGAGACGACGGTATCTCGCCGTCTGGCCGGGGCGGAAACGGCGCGCAGGAACGCCACCGTAGGCAGGTGCTCGCTGTTCGGGCGAGTCAGAACCGCTGTCATGAAAGTCGCCGTGTCACCGCCGAGCGGCACGAACCTGACCCCCGGAGTTCCGTAGCGTTCGGCGACGGACTCGGGAAGCAGGGCCAGCCCCGCGCCCGACGCGACCGCCAGGAGCGCCTGCTCGACGGGAGCGTCGGGCAACTCGACGAGGCTCGGCGAGATGCCGGCCGCTCGACAGCCGGCGAGGATGCCGTCGTAGAACGGACGGTTGGCCTCCCGCGGCATCACCACGATCCGCTCGGGTGCCAGTTGCTCGAGCCCGATCACAGGCTTCATGGCGTGCCGATGGCCGACGGGCAGCGCGGCGACCGCTCGCTGCTCGCCGAGCGTGGTCACTCGAAGGCCGGCCGTGATGGCAGGTAGCGACAGCACCGCGGCATCGAGCCGCTCGGACCGGATCGCCTCGATCAGCCCATGGTCAGATCCCGGCTCCAGGCTGGTCTCGAGCAGCGGCATCGCCGTCGCCAATTGCTGCACCGCGCGGGGAACCGTCGCGGGCAGCGAGGCCGGCATGTAGCCGATGCGCAGACGGCTGGTGGCGTGATCACGCGCGTTACATGCGGCAAACCGAGCGATCTCGGCCTGGTGCAGCACGCGGCGTGCCTCCGGCAGCAATGCCGCGCCGGCATCCGTCAGCACTGCTCCATGCGAGGTGCGATCGAGCAGCCGTACACCAAGTTCATCCTCGAGCTTACGAACCTGCTCGCTGACCGCCCCCTGCGCGACATACAAGCGCTCGGCCGCGCGGCGGAAGTTCAGCTCCTCCGCCACCGCCACGAAATATCTCAGGTGCCGAAGCTCCACCGCGCTCAGCTCCGAGCCCAGGGCCGGATACCCCGCTGTCCGGTGCGGCGACGACCGCCCGCGCTCAGCGGGCGCACTGCAACTGCTGCTTCTTCCACTGGGGACCTCCGTTCGGGTTTTGCGCGGCACATCCGGATCGCGCAGACTGCTCGACGACGCAACGGGTCGCGCCAGGGGGCGCCCTGGTCGATGCCCTGGTCGCCTCAGTCAGCGCGCTGTGATCGGTGCCGCTGACAGCCCGCGGGGCCGACATCCCAGGGCCTCGACACGGGGGAGCACGGGCGCGATGAGGCACACAAGGCGTGACGCTGAGGACGATGGCCAACATCCTCAAATCCATGCGTTCAGCCCGTCGAGGACGCCGGCGCCGGTGTTCGCCGGGCGCGGGCGGCACTCACGGCACGCGGGTGGTCAGCTCGCGCCTGGCCGACGGCGAACCAGGGCGCATCCTTGACTCGATCACACCGGCCGCTGGGGCCAAGGTGATGGGGACTGCGATCGTTTCGATTGCGCTGTCGCTCGACGGCCAGGAAACGCTCTCTCGAGTGATGCTCGCGATCGCCGCCCTCATCTGGGTGACGATCGCCATGCTGCTCCCGTTGCGCGCCTGGCGCGACCGGGCGGCGTTCCGCGCGGACGCGCGAACTCCAACTGCCCTCACCGCCGCCGTGGCGACGGCCGTGCTCGGTACCCGGCTGACGACACTCGGTTGGGCGTGGGCAGGAATCTCGGCGCTGGTGATCGCCTTCGTCCTGTGGGCGGCGTTGCTGGGCCCGGTGCTGGCAGGCTGGAAGTCACCGGCGGTGGGCGTCTCGTTGCTGGTGGCGGTCTCCGCCGAGGCGCTGAGCGTGCTCGCTGCCACGCTCGCCGTCCGCGAGCACGCGAGCTGGTTAGTGATCGCAGCGCTCGTGCCGTTCGGGCTTGGGCTGGCGCTCTACGTGTTTGTCATGTGTCGCTTTGACTTCCAACAGCTGGCCGTTGGCCGCGGCGATCACTGGATCACCGGTGGCGCGCTCGGGATCGCAGCGCTCGCAGCCGCAAGGATCGCCGCCGGTGCGAGCGTCCTCGGCATCCTCGGCGGCGGTGGCGGTGCGCTCGCGGACATCGCCATCGGGCTGTGGGTCCTGACGATGCTCTGGCTCGTGGTGCTGTTGTTCGTGGAGGTGCGCTGGCCTCGGTTGCGGTACGACGCGCGCCGGTGGTCGACGGTGTTCCCGCTCGGGATGTATGCCGCCTGTAGCTTCGCCGTCGGGGCTGTCGCTCATGCGGGCGCGGTTACGAGCTTCGCCCGCTGGTGGGTATGGATCGGGCTCGCGTCATGGGCGATCGTCGTCGTGGCCACGGTCGAGCGGGCGGTTGTCTTCTCGCGGACGACACTGCCCCCGCAACCACGGTCTCCCGACTCCGAGCTGACAGATCGGGGAGAGCATTCCTCGAGCACTCAGCGAGAGCGGTGCCGTCAGCTTGAGACCCTCACTCCAACGCATCATGGAGGCAACGGTGAACACCAGAATTGATCGCGACGCCGATATCCGGGCCATGATCCAGCAGCACTGGGAGGCCTCTGAGCGCGGGGACATCGACGCCGAGCATGCGATCTATGCCGTCGACGCGATCCTCGACTATCCGCAGTCCGGCGAGCGTTTTCGCGGCCGGGTACGCATCCAAGCGCAACGCGGTGGGCATCCAGCCGAACGTCACTTCACCGTCCGCCGGATACTGGGCGTGGGTGACCTCTGGGTGAGCGAGTGCGTGATCACCTATGACGGGATCCCCACATACTCGCTCAGCGTCATGGAGATCACCGGGGGCCTCGTCACCCATGAGACTCAGTACTTCGCCGACCCGTTCCCCGCGTCTCCCGGGCGCGCCGCGCTAGCGGAGGCGATTCCCGCCCACGAGCAATGAAGGCCTCAGCGTGCGCGGGAACCAGTGTTGCGACCAGGGTCGTGACGGGCGCGATCGCAGGCGGGAAGCGTCAGGTTGCCGCTATCGAGGGCTACGACGGAACCGAGGAGACACACGTGGCCCACGCTCGCCACCTCTCCGACGAGCTCATTCGGTCCTAGCCAGGACGTCAGAAAGGAAATGTCATGCACACCACCGTCGCCGATGTGATGGTCAAGACGCTGAAGGCCGCCGGGGTGCGCCGCGTCTACGGGTTACCTGGGGACTCGATCAACCATTTCACCGACGCGCTCCGCCGCGACGGCGAAATCGCCTGGGAGCATGTTCGCCACGAGGAGGCAGCCGCGTTCGCAGCCGGCGGCGAGGCAGCGATCACGGGCGAGCTCGCCGTCTGCGCCGGGAGCTGCGGACCCGGGAACCTGCACCTGATCAACGGGCTGTTCGACGCGGCGGGTAGCCGGGTCCCGGTGCTCGCGATCGCCGGGCACATTCCGATGGAGGAAATCGGTGGGAGCTACTTCCAGGAGTCCCACCCCCAGGATCTGTTCCGCGAATGCAGCGTCTACTGCGAGCTCGTGAGCGTGCCCGAGCAGATGCCGCGCGTGCTCGAGACGGCCATGCGCTTCGCGATCGAGCGCAGCGGAGTCGCTGTGGTCGTGATCGCCGAGGAGATCCTCCGCCACGGTGCTCCGGACAAACGACTGGCGACGATCCGGCCGACGAAATCCGTCATCCGTCCGGCGGACGGCGAGCTACTCGCCGCGGCTGAGCTTCTCAACGCCTCCGAGCGGGTCACGATTCTCGCCGGCGCGGGCTGCCAGGGAGCCCACGACGAGCTGATCGCGATTGCCGGCGCGCTTCAGGCGCCGGTCGTCCACTCGATGCGCGGCAAGGAGTTCGTGGAGTTCGACAACCCATACGACGTCGGCATGACCGGGCTGCTGGGGTTCGAGTCCGGCTACCGCGCGTTGGAGCACTGCGACGGCCTACTCATGCTCGGCACCGACTTTCCCTACCGGTCGTTCTACCCCGACGACGCACAGGTGGTGCAGGTCGATGTCCGCGGCGAGCACATCGGCCGTCGCGTCAGGGTCGAGGTCGGACTCGTCGGCACCGTCAAGGACACCATCCCGGCGCTCCTCCCGCACCTCGCGGGCTCGCGGGACACTGCCCATCTCCGACGGATGCGAGCGCACTACCGCCACACCCGCAAGCGGCTCGATCTGCTGGCAGGCGGCCGCGATAGCGGCTCGATCCATCCGCAGCTGATCACCACCGCGCTCGACAGCGCCGCGGCGGACGACACCGTGTTCACGGTCGACACAGGGACGCCGGCGATCTGGGCCGCGCGGTACTTGACGATGAACGGCCGGCGCCGTCTGATCGGCTCGTTCAACCACGGCACGATGGCTGACGCGCTGCCGCTCGCGATCGGAGTGCAGGCGTCCCAGCCCCGACGGCAGGTGGTCGCGCTCTGCGGTGACGGCGGGTTCGCGATGCTGATGGGTGAGCTCCTCACCCTCCGCCAGCAGCACCTCCCGGTCAAGGTCGTGGTGTTCAACAACGGCGGCCTCGCGTTCGTCGAGCTCGAGATGTTGGCCGAAGGCATCGTCAAGTGGGGCACCGACCTGGATAACCCGAACTTCGCCGAGGTCGCCCGGGCCGTCGGGCTGCACGGCGTGCGGATCGAACATCCCAGCGAGCTCGAAGCGGGCCTGCGCGAGGGGCTCGCGCACGACGGCGCGTCGATCATCGAGGTGATGGCCGACCGCCAGGAGCTGTCGGTACCCCCGGGGATCACTCCGGCGCAGGCGAAGGGATTTGCGCTCTGGGCCACGCGCACCGTGTTGTCGGGCCGCGGAGACGAGGTGCTCGAGCTGGCCAAGTCGAACCTTCACGAGCTCGCGCTCAGTTAGTGGTGTCGGGGGTGGGCGCGCGAGTCCACAGGAGAGCACGCCTCGTGGTAGGGGGCGAGACCAGGGATGGACCAGGGTCCGCACGGGCGCAATTGGCCTCGGGCGGCGCGATCGTGATTGTCGACCAGCGACGAGGACGAGAGGCCATGACCTACACCCATATGAGCAGCGATGGCGACGAGGCGAGCAGGACATGCTGAGCGCCGCCGAGCCGGCCACGGATCGGGACCTCGTCGTGCTGCGCAGTCGCACCGGCGCGGCGTTGATCGCTGCGACCGTGCTGGCCTCCGGGTCGGGCTCGCTCGACGCGAGCGCCAGTCAGGTCGCGGTGCCGGCCATCGGCCGCGGCCTGCACGCGGGTGTCGCCGGCGTCCAGTGGACGCTCACGGGCTACTTGCTTGCGGTCGCGGCGCTGCTGCTCCTCTCGGGGGCGCTGGCCGATCGCTTCGGCCGCCGCCGGCTGGTGACAGTGGGCCTCTGCACGATGCTCGTCGCGGAGGTCTGTTGCGCGCTGGCGCCGTCGATCGGCGTGCTGATCGGAGCGCGCATCGTCCAGGGGATCGGCGGCGCGATGGTCGTGCCGAGCAGCTTGGCGATGCTGAACGGGACGTTGCGCCCCTCCGACCGTGCTCGGGGCATCGGGCTGTGGGCGGGGTTGGAGACACTGGCCATCAGCGTCGGTCCGTATGCGAGCGGCTGGCTCGTCGATCACGTGACCTGGCGGGCCGTCTACCTGCTCAGCGCACCGCTGATCCTGATCGGACTCGTCGTTCTGCGAAAGGTGCCGGAGGTCACGTCTGAGAGGCGTGGTGGATCCGTGGACCTAGTCGGAGGTACGCTGGCGGTGCTCGGCCTGGGGGCCGTTGTGTACGCGCTGACGGCGGGACCCGAGACGGGGTGGCTCGCTGCACGCGTGATCGTGAGCGCCGTCGTCGGACTGGGTTCGCTGATCACGCTGGTGGTGGTCGAAGGTCGCCGGCGGGCGCCGATGCTCCGGCTGTCGATGTTCGCGTCCCGTCAGTTTGATGCGATAAACGTCGGAACGTTCGTGCTCTATGGCGCGCTCAGCGCCGCCGCGTATCTGGTGTTCCTCCAATGCGAGTTGCATCTCGGCTACTCCGCGGCGCAGGCGGGCGCCGCGCTGATCCCCGAAACGGTGATGTTCCTGGTGCTCGCGCCGATCAGCGGAGGGCTGGTGTCTCGGTTCGGGCCACGCTGGCTGATGGTCGCCGGCATCGTGCTCGTCGCCGCCGGCCTCATCTGGGTCTCAGCAGCCCATGCCGGCCAACCGTATGCCGTGGCGATCTTGCCCGGGGCCGTCCTGTGGGGCACCGGGATCGGGATTGCCGTCACTCCGCTCACCGCCGCGGTGCTCGCGGCCGTGCCCGACGCCGACCTGGGCGAGGCCTCGGCGATCAACGACGCCTCCGCGCGGGTCGGTGGGCTGCTGATGGTCGCCCTCGTGCCGGCACTGATCGGCGCCGCGGGGGGCAAGACGCTCGCCCACGCGCTGGGCGCCGGGTTCCAGCCCGCGATGCTCGTCATGGTCGGCCTCTGCGTGCTCGCCGCTGTGATCAGCGCGGTGTTCGTCTCGGACGAGCCACGCTCGGCGCCCCGCATGGCGCCACGTGCACCGGATCACGGATGCGCCTTGCCCGATGTGAACGCGTCCGCCGCGTGATTTCAACCACCTGCGACCGTTGGGGAGAACCATGAGTTTCAGCGTCACAGCACCCTCCGGCCGCCCCGCCGAGCTGGCCGGCGAGACCGTCCTCGTGATTGGCGGCAGCGCGGGGATGGGCCTTGCCACCGCCGTCAGGGCGCGGCAGGAGGGCGCGGAGCTGATCCTCACCGCGCGCAACATTGACCGACTCGACGCGGTTGGCCGGGATCTCGACGCGCGGTCACTCGCGGCATTCGACGTCAACGACGCCGAGGCCCTGCGGGCGTTCTTCGATGCGCTGGACGCTCCGCTCGACCACGTCATGGTCACGGCGGGCAGTCCGCACTACGGCAGGCTCATGGAGCTCGAACCAGGGCAACTCGAGGAAGCGCTGAGCCAACGGCTGATTGAGGTGGTGCAGATCGCTCGCCTGGCATCCGGGCACGTTCGGCCCGGTGGCGGCCTGCTGTTCATTGGCAGCACCGGCAGCCGCCGCCCGGCGGTCGGGATCGGGGCTGCCTCCGCGATCACGGCGGCGATGCCGACCCTGATCGCCAACCTCGCACTCGAGCTCGCTCCGATTCGCGTCAACCTGATCGCGGCGGGATTCGTCAACAGCGGCCTGTCGGCCGCGGTGCTCGGCGACGGGCTCGACGCGCGGCGTGAACAGCTGCGCGCGAGCCTCCCGATCGGGCGGGTCATCGAGCCCGACGACGTAGCGCGGCTCGCCGTTCACATCATGGTCAACACCGCACTCACCGGCGCCACGTTCGACATCGACGGTGGCCAGCAATACGTGGAGTAAGGAGTGAATCGTGGAATTCTTGGTCGAATTCGAGGTCCGGGTCCCGGATGGAACACCACAGGACGTCATCGACGAGCGCAACCGCGCCGAAGCGTCAGCAGCCGCGGAGCTCGCTCGCCAAGGTCACCTCGTCAGGCACTGGGGAGAGCCCGTAGCCCCGGGCGAGCGGCGCACTGTCGGGCTCTACCGCGCTGACAACGACGCACAACTCGATGCCCTGCTCGGCAGGCTGCCGCTGCATGAGTGGATGCACCTCACCGTCACGCCGCTGGCTCCCCATCCCAACGACCCGGAAGCGGCGACCGAGGCCGCGCTGCCGCGACCGCGACTCACCCGCGTCTATCACCTCGAGGCCAGCGTCGGCGAGCCACTCGATCTGGGCGAGACAGCCCAGGGTCGCCGGCGGATCGTTCCACTCACCGGCGGTTTCTTCGACAGCGCCGTGCTCGGCCCGGGAACGCTGGTCCCAGGTGTCAGCGCGGACTGGCAGACCGTCCTCGCCGACGGCACCGCACTCGGCGACATCAGGTACACGCTTTTCACGACCGCCGGGTACGTGTTGGACGTGCGCTCACGCAGCGTGCGCCACGGCAGCGCCGATGTCCTCGCCCGGCTCGCCGATGGCGAACCCGTCGACCCTCGCGAATACACGTTTCGCGCCGCGACTCAGATTGAGACCGCGGAGCCGTCGTTGGACTGGGTCAACAAGGGCGTGTTCGTCAGCGTCGGCGCCCGCAGCGCGAACGGCGTCACGTACGAGACCTACCTCGTGTCGTGAGCGCCCCACAAAAGGTCGCGATCGTGACGGGCGGCTCGCGCGGCATCGGCGCCGCCTTGGTCGACGCCTTCCGGGGCGACGGGTACTCCGTGATCGCGACGGCGCGTGCGATGGGGCGCTCATCGGACCCGAACCTGATCGCCGTGAGCGGTGACATCGCCGATCCGGTGACGGCCCGGCACATCGCCGATGAGGCGCGAACTCGCTTCGGCCGGGTGGACTGCCTCGTTAACAACGCAGGCCTCTACCTCGGCAAACCGTTCACCGACTACACGCTCGAGGAATACGCCGCCATCACCGCCGTCAACCTCGCCGGCTTCTTCCACATGACGCAGCGGGTGATCCCGCTGATGATCGGACAGGGAGTGGGCCACGTTGTCCAGATCAGCACCAGCCTCGTCGATCAGCCAGACCGGGCGCGTCCCTGCGGTCTGGCCGCGCTGACCAAAGGCGGCCTCGCCGCCGTCACCCGCTCGCTAGCCATCGAGTACGCCGCACGCCACGTGCGCTTCAACGCTGTCGCGCTCGGCGTGATCGAAACCGCCGACCACGATCCCAGCTCCTATGACGGCCTCGCCGACCTGCACCCACTTGGCCGGGTCGGCGACGTCGAGGATGTAGTCGAAGGCGTCCGCTACCTGGAGCGAGCGACGTTCGTCACGGGCGAGATCCTCCATATCGACGGCGGCCAGTCGGCCGGGCACTGAGCCCCCGCGCTGTCAAGAGAGTGTCACGTGCGGGTTGGGTGGCGCCAGGCACGCCGCTCCGCGTCCGCGCCCAGCTCGTACCATTGCAGTGCCTGCACGCCAGCAGCCGGCGACCGACCCCCGCCATCGGCTGCCAGCCTCAACGACCGTCAGGCGCTCGTCGTCTGCAGGCCGGCGCTCCACTTCTCCTCAATGTGACCAAATCGCCAGATCAGCAGCGCGGCTAGCCAGACGAAGACGAACATGCCGACGATGACGAACCCGGCCGCGTTGATGTTGAAGTGGTACACGAAACCCCAGAACCCATGGGTCCGGCTCAGGCCCTTGATCTCGTCGGGAACAAGACTCAGCGCTTCGATGCCAGCGATGAAGAGACAGATCGCCACCGACAACCCCGTGATGGCGATGTTGTAATACACCTTCCGCACCGGGTTGAAGAACGCCCAGCCGTAGGCGAGGTTCATAAACAGCCCGTCGGTTGTGTCCATCAGCGTCATGCCGGCGGTAAACAAGATCGGCAAGCACAAGATCGCACACCACGAGATGTGCTGGGAGGCCAGCAGAGCGGTGCTCGCCAGCAGCGCGACCTCCGTGGCGGTGTCGAACCCCAGCCCGAACAGCACGCCCACCAGGTACATCTGCCAATCCTTGTTGATCAGCCTCAACCACCGACCGAAGATCCGCGAGAAGAGCCCGCGGTTCTGGAGCTGGCGCTCCAACTCGGCCTCGTCGTATTCACCGCGCCGCATCGAGCGAAAGATCCCCACGATCCCGGTCAGGATCACGAGGTTGAGGATCCCGATCAGGACGAGGAACGACGCCGAGATCACTGTGCCGAACAGGCCCCCGTAGCGCTCCAGACCCGAGCCGCCGGAGGATACGGCGGAGAAGACCGTCTTTTCGGCGATGATGATCCCGATCCCGATCGCGCACACGATCGTGGAGTGCCCGAGCGAGAAGAAGAACCCGAACCCGACCGGGCGGGGCTGGCCGGTCCCCTGGCGTTCACCCATCACCTTGCGGGTCGTGTTGTCGATCGCAGCGATGTGGTCGGCGTCGAACGCGTGCCGCAGCCCCAGGGTGTAGGCGAGTATCGGGACGCCCACCCCGAGCCCCTTGTAGTGGGACGGCAGTACGAAGACGAAGAACAGGCCGAACCCGAGCAGGTGCAGAGCCAGGATGAATCCGTACATGGCCATCACCTTCGCCCGCTCTTGATGGGTCATCACGGCGAACGACCGCCGGACCATCTCGGCGATGCGAGCAGAACCGGTGTCGGTTAGGTTGGGCATAGTCTGTCCTTTCGTGCGGGCTCGCATTTCCGGTCCGGCATCGCCCCTGGCCCCCGGCCAGGGGGCATAGGCGATAGGTGACCCTGCCTGCTCAAAAGCGGGTGAGGGGAAGCGCCGTGACGAGTTCCCCCACCCTCACTCTGCAGGCCAACCCAATATTTGTCGCGCTGATCCCGGCTCTACCGGCGAAACGCCTCGAAGGCCCGTAACGTCGGGCTAGGAGTTCGGAAGACCGAGGTAGGGGAACTCGGGCAGGAGATCATCGTGCGGATCAATGGCGTCGGATGTGATCTTGCCGTTGGTCAGGAACGCCATCCGCGCACTGAAGACATCGTCGGTGAGGATGCGACCGTTGGGATACTCGGCCGGCTGGCCGCGGTCGTAGCGGAGGATGTCCGGGAGCACGGTGCTGGCCGCCGCGGTCGCCTCGGCAGGTGAGTATCCGCCGGTCTTCTGCAATATCTGCGACCAGGGCCCCAGATACTTGTCGACGTCGTCGGCGGGCTGACCGAGGTTATATTCGTTCTTCGCCTCGTCCGGGTTGATGAAGGGGTTGATCGTCGGGTGCCCGCCGCGGTCCACCTGCACGAGCGCGCCGTCGCGGTGCAGGCTTACCGGTGCCCAGACCCCGATGACGGGATCGGAGCCCAGCATGTCGTTCGGCACCTCCAGTGCGATGGACAGGATGTTCTTATCGGCGAACGCGTCGACGCCCGTCCACTGGAAGCCGTGCAGGGCACCTTCGGCGTCGGCGAAGAACGGATCGCTGCGCACCCCGATGAACAGTCGACACCTGCCCGCCTCGACAGGTTGCGCGGCGGCGTCGAACCCGACCGGCGTGTCCTCGGCGATCACATCGCCGACGAGCCCGGGCTGCCGGGCGTCGGCCCCGGCGGCGTAATAAGCGGTGCCGGTTTGCTTGCCGTCCCTCAGCTCGGAGAACACGAACGTGAAAGCGACGTCAGCCCGCAGGTCGCCGTCGTTGTCGATGTTGATGCGGTAGACGCCATCGGGATGAAAGCCCGACGTCATCAAGAACGGTGGGTTGGCGGTCATCCCCGTCCAGAACGGGTTGACATCGATGATCAACACCGTCGTGTCCGCGTGCGTCGCAGACGGGAACGCGTACAGGTCGGTGAGGTCCAGACGCGCGTCATCGCCGGGAAACTTGAGCTTGGCAGCGCTGAAGTGATTGGACATGTGGGCTCCTTTGATGTGGACGTTGCTGACCGCACCAAGGTCGCAACTCCGTCCGCCCATCGCGCCCGTGTCATACCTGGCTCGATGCCCTGGCCCGCCGATTGGAGAGTGCCGCGGGGGGGCGGACCGCCGCCGTCGAACGGCGGTCAGCAGGCAGTAGCGGGTAAGGGATGGCGGTCGGGCGCTCTGGGCGGTGGCCGCGACTTCATGGACGCCCCGACGATCGTCGCGTGTGTCGCCGCTCTTGGTGCTCAGCGTTCGACACCGGTGCGCTGACCGGGGCATCGACGGGCGCGATCTCCGGCTCGACGCGAGATCGTGGGGCCACCAGCAACCCTTGGAGGTCGGCGTGCGCACCATCGGCGTGAACACAGTAGTTAGGGGCCCGCGGTGGCCAGCGCCGTGATCTTCAACAATGTCGTCGAGGTCGTCGGCAAAGTGATCGACGCCTCCGGGGTGGCGGCCGTCGTCGTTGGTTCGTTCGTCGCGGCCGCGCAGGGCGCGAGCAAGCTTCGGTGCCACGATGTGGACACCTACGGACGATTTCGCCAGCAACTTGGCCGCAGCGTCCTGCTCGGTCTCGAGCTCCTCGTCGCCGGCGACATCATCCGCACGGTTGCCGCAACCCCGACGCTGACCAGCGTTGCTGTTCTAGCAGGCATCGTCGTCATCCGTACCTTCCTCAGCTTCTCTATCGAGCTGGAGGTCACCGGGCGGTGGCCCTGGAAGGGGCCACCCACCGACCGAACGCTCGCGCAGCCCCACCCGCACTCGCTGGCGGAGCCGCACGGCGACCACGGAGCGGTTGCCCTGGAAAGCTTGGCAGGCCAGGCGATCGACCAGGGCACGCACGGGCGCGACCGGCAGCGCGAAGCGAGATCGTGATGTCAACACCCACGATGGTCGACCTAGGCAGTACGGCGGCCACCGAAACGGCGGTCACGTCGCCCGACATTGACGCCGGCACGGCGAACGCCCGGCGAATTTGCGAACAGCCGAGAAGGCTTAAAGGAGAAAGTCATGTTCCAGAACATCCTTGTCGCCGTCGACGGCTCGCGGGACGCAGAGCAGGCCCTGACGCACGCGATCGATCTCGCAGAAAGCGAACACGCGCGGCTGAGCGTGGTCACGGTCGTTGAGCCTTTGCCCTGGGGCGCCTACATGGCGCCCGGCGCGCCGGTCGGCCAGCTCACGGAGGAGGCCCTGGCGGAGGGCCAAGCGATCGTCAAACGCGCGAGCGATCGCGTGCCGGCCGGTCTGCACCTGACAACGCGGCTGATCGACGACCAATCTGTCCGGGGCGCGCTCGTGCGGCAGATCGCCGATGGCCACCACGATCTCATCGTGATCGGCTCGCGCGGGCGCGGCGAAGCCCGCTCAGTCCTGCTCGGCAGCATCAGCCACTACGTCCTGAACCACCGCCCCGTCCCGGTTCTGACAGTTCACGCACGGGAACGCGGAGGCGTCAGGTCCATCACGACCAACGCAGCCGTATAGCCACAACAAAAGCACCGGCCAGGCAACTACCTGAAAAGCGAGGTCCGTCGATGAACGAAGGTCCCATCCTCATCCACATCTGGCAGGTAGATCCCGCGCGGGGAGACGTTGCCGTCGATTCCCTCCGAGAGATGTTCTCCCAGGTCGCCACAGATCCCGGTTTCGTATCCGCCCGGATCCTCGAGAGTCTCGAGCGGACATCACTCGCAGCGATCCTCGAGATGCGAACAGTGGAGGACCGCCAACGCCTTGAGCAGCTCCCCGAGGTGCGCGAAACGCTCGATCACCTGCACGTTGACGCGAATCTCACCATGAGGCTCTACCACCAGGTCGACGCACAGGGCTGATCGGCGGTGTAAGTGAGCCCCCGCAGGCCCGCCACGTGCCGGTTGTCCTATCAGCGGCCGGTGCGGTGCCGGGGGCCGCACCAGTGACCACACGGGCGCGATCGATCGGTCGAGCGACGATTCTGCTGTCAACACAACAACGGAGGTTCCCATGAGCAGTACGCAACTGAGTACCGAGTCACCGACCGAAAGCCCGCGCGCTGCGAGCGTGGCGCTGAGGCTCGAGGTGGCGGTGCTGCCCGTCGGCGACGTCGATCGCGCCAAGGCGTTCTACGAGCGCCTCGGGTGGCGCCTCGATGCCGACCTCACGGTCGATGAGGGCTACCGCGTGATCCAGTTCACCCCGCCGGGCTCGCCTGCGTCGATCATCTTCGGCCAGGGCACGACGACGATGGCGCCCGGCTCGGTTCAGGACCTGATGCTCGTCGTCGATGACATCGACGACGCCCGCGACGAGTTGATCGCCCGCGGAGCCGAGGTCAGCGAGATCTGGCACGACGCGACAGGGATCTTCCATCACGCCGGAACGGCCGCGAGGGTCTCCGGCCCGGACCCGGAGGGGCATTCCTACGGGAGCTTCGCGTCGTTCGGCGATCCCGACGGCAACGGATGGGTGCTCCAGGAGATCAAGGAGCGGCTTCCCGGCCGCGCGTGACGATGGACGTCGAAGGACTCGCACAGCTCCTGCACGAGACGGCCGAGCGGCATGGTTCGTTCGAGGCCATCGCCCCGCCACACGACTGGTGGGACTGGTACGCGGCGTACATCGACGCGCGCGAGCGCGGGAGCAACCCGGACGAGGCCTCCGCGGCCGCCGGGCGCTACATGGCGGAGGTCAAGCATGTCGTCGTCCAGCGCACTTGACCGCCAGCCCCGGTGTCCGCCTGGAGACCCGCCCCTATCCGGCGGGGTCTCCAGGCGGCACCGCCAGACGCCAAATCAGCCGTAGGAGTCGCCATGAGCACGATCGAAAACAGCCCGTCCAACAACGGCCGTGGCTCGGACGCGTGGGCCCGATCGTGGATGCACCTGCGGGTCGATCGCTGTAGCCCGGGGTACTGCCGAGTGAGCTTCGACCATCCGCCGATCAACGCGATCAGCGCGATCACGGTCGCCGAGCTTGCCGAGCTCGTCGACCTGATCGAGCAGGACGTGGATCTCAACGTCGTCGTGTTCGACAGCGCAAACCGCGACTTCTTCTTGACCCACTCCGGCACGGAGGATGCGCCTGACAGCACGCGACTGCCAACCCGTGCGGCTGGCTTACCCGCTTGGTCGGACCTGCTCGTCCGCCTTGCCCGCGCCCCGGTCCTCAGCATCGCCGTGATCCGCGGTCGCGCCGAGGGCGCCGGAACCGAATTCACGTTGGCCTGCGACCTGCGCTTCGCATCGCGAGAGAACACGCGGCTCGGGCAGTTCGAGGTCGGGCGGACCGGGGGCGACCCCAGCAGGGGTCCGCTGTCGAGTCTGCCGCGCCTCACCGGTCGCGGCCGGGCGCTCGAGATCTTGCTCGTCGCCGACGATCTCGACGGACCGCGCGCAGAGCAGTACGGGTACGTCAACCGCGTGATCGCCGATGACCGGCTCGACGATGAAGTGGATGCGATCGCCTCGCGGGTCGCGCGCCTCGAGCACCACGCGGTCGCTCGCACCAAGTCGTACGTCGACCGGGTGACGCTGGCCCGCTGACAGCGAGCCTCCGTCGACAGCGGCCCCGGGGCAGCGGATGACCGCAGCGCCCCGGCCCACGTCAGCTCGGGACCAACTCGGACTCGGCCGGCAGCGCGGAGCCGAGCTCGCGCCGCGAGCGGATGCCGAGCTTCGAGAACACCTTGCGCAGATGCCACTCCACCGTGCGCGGACTGAGGAACAGCCGCCCACCGATCTCCGGGTTCGATAGGCCATCGCGGGCGAGGTACGCAATCTGCCGCTCCTGGGCAGTCAGATCGTCGCGCGTCTCGCTCGTTCGTTTCCGCACCGTCGCGCCCGTCGCCTGCAGCTCCCTGGATGCACGCTCGGCGAACGCCTCCATGCCGATCGTGGTGAACTGGTCGTATGCGGCGCGCAGCTCGACTCGCGCGTCGACCCGTCGCTGTTCCCGGCGCAGCCACTCCCCGTAGAGGAGATGCGCGCGTGCCACCTCAGGCCGGAGTCGGGTGCGGCCCAGCCGATCGATTGCCTCTCGATACAAAGGCTCGGCCGCGACGCCTTCGCTGACCAAGGCGCGCGAGCGCGCTCGGATCCCCAACGCCGAGTCGGTATCGCTCACGCCGGTCTCCTCCACCAACCGCTCCAGCGCGTCGACGGCAACCCCAAGCTCTCCGGTCCGAGTGGCGGCCTCGACCAGCTCAGGCAGCGCCCACATCGACACATATAGCTCAGGCGCCTGCTCCGCAGCTTGCTCCGCCGCCCGCAACGCTTTCTCATATTCGCCGAGACCGTTGTAGAGGACTGCGGATACCCATTGGCACCACTGCACGCCAACGCCCTGCTTGGCCACTCGCGCCTCGCCCATCGCGGTCTCGATCAGCGGGACGGCGTCGGCCTCCGAGCCGCGCACGGCCGCCAACAGCACCGCTGTGTATCGGGCCACGCGGGCCCCGGTCGCTGCCACAACCGCATCGGTCTCCGCAATCAGCGAGCCGGCCGTCGCCAAGTCGCCTCGCAAGATCGCGCTGTGTCCCAGGCTATTCAGATAGATCGGGAGTTGGAGCATCAGGCCCGCCTCGCGGACCCACCCGAGTTGGCGGGCATCAATCGACTGCCAGCGCTGTACATCCCACAGCATGGCCGCGGAGATCGGCGCTGCCCAGCCCCATCGCAGTACCTCCTCCATGCCGATCTCCTCCTCCGCGAAGGCGCGCGCTACCCGGCGCAGCATGGGAGCCGCTGCGGCCCGTCCCTCGCTCACCGCGGCGGCCAGGCCGTCCAGCAGGACATCGGACGGGCGCCGAGGTTCTGGGGGCGTCGGCGCAGCGCGGGCGGCCCGAGCGATCTCCTGCATGAGACCGGCGCCGGCGAACTGGCCGGCGAAGACCGAAGCGATGAGCGCGTTCAGATATGTCTGGCGAGCGAGGTCGAGGTCAAGCGGCTCGAGCCGCCTCGCGGCGTTCAGCAACAACAATGGAGCATCGCCGCCGATTCCTGAGACGAACGCGACCTGGCCCCGCAGCAGGTCGACTCGCGCGTGTTGGAACTCGTTGAGCGGCCCGGCCTCTGCCGCAGACAGCAGTCTGAGAGCGGCGTCGAACGCCCCGGCTTGGACGCTCGCTTCGGACGCGGCGAGCGCGCGATCGCCTCGCCGAGTGGGATCCTCTGTCAGCGCCACGGCGCGATGCAGGAACGCCGCCGACGCGGCGACACCACCGCGGGCCTGCGCCCGGCCCGCGGAACGCTCGAGTTCCGAGGCGACCCGCTCGTCGGGTCCCGAAGCGGCTGCGGCCAGATGCCACGCCCGACGGTCGGGGTCGTTCTCCCGATCGGTCGCGTCCGCCAGCGCCATGTGCACGGCCCGTCGCTCCTCTGGCGGCGCCGAGCGGTAGACCGTGGAGCGCACCAGCGGGTGACGGAACATCACGCGCTCGCTGATCGCCAGCAGCCCGCTCGTCTCCACGGTCCTCGCCGCCGCGTGCGCGATACCGAGCCGTTCGCCTGCACGCCTCAGCAGAAGCGGATCGCCGACTGGCTCGGCCGACGCGAGCAGCAACAGACGCCTCGCATCGTCCGATAGCGCGTCGAGTTGTCGAATGAAGGTCTGCTCCAGGCGTCCTGCGACACCCTCCGCACCGAGCAGCCCGAACCCACCCGCCAGCTGTGTCGCCGTCAACCCGCGCGGCAATTCGAGCAAGGCGAGTGGATTCCCTCCTGCCTCGGCGATGATCCGGTCCCGAACGCGCTCGTCCGGCATCGATTGCACCGCCGAGCCCAGCAGCGCGCGGGCGTCGCCATTACGCAGGCCGCGCACCTCCAGATCGGGAAACCGACTCAATTCCTCCACCGGGTCACGCGCAGCGAAGACGATCCCGACCCGCTCGGCCACCAGCCGCCGCGCCACAAACGCCATGATCAGGCCCGAGGCCTGGTCGAGCCACTGTGCGTCGTCGACGACACACAGCAGCGGACGCTCGTCACCAGCCTCCGAGAGCAAGCCCAACACCCCGAGTCCGACGAGAAACCGGTCCGGGGGTGGGCCGACGCTCAACCCGAACACGGTCTCGAGCGCCTGCCGCTGCGGCCCCGGAAGCCGCTCGAGCCACGTGAGCATCGGACCACACAGCAGGTGGAGATTGGAGTACGCCAACTCCATCTCGGACTCCACGCCCCCCGCTCGCACGACCGTCAGATCCGGCGCCGTCTCGATCAGATATTCGAGCAGTGCCGTCTTGCCGATCCCGGCCTCCCCTCGTACGACCAATGCCCGGCTCTCGCCGGCGCGAATCGAATCGAGCAGCCCGTCGAGCAGCGCACATTCGCGTGTCCGCCCACGTAGACGCGTCCGCTCGCCCGGTCGGCGAAAGCTGCTCTGCATCAGAGGGTGATGCTAGAGGACGTCACTTACGAGGCCGCGGCGGTCTCGCCCGGCCGGGAGAGATTGGAGCTCTGACCTTCGGCCTGCACGGTCACGTCCGATTTTGCGCTGGCCGGATCCGGCGAGCGCGCCGCGGACCCGGGAGTGACCAGGGCATGCACGGGCGCGACCGATCGCCCGAGGCGCGACGTTACAACAGGCAAACCACCAGTCGGAGGTAAACATGAGCAGCATCGACGTGAGCAGTGACACCGCGACCGAGATCGCCAGGGCGAAGGTCCTCTTCATCGTCACCGGTGCCACCTACTGGGTGTTGAAGGACGGGACGAGGTACGCGACGGGCTACTGGGCCGAGGAATTCGCGAACCCCTACAAGATCCTCACGGACGTCGGCCACGAAGTCGTCGTTGCGACGCCGAATGGCGTGACGCCGAACGTCGACATGATGAGCCTGCGCCCCGAGATGGTCGGCGGCATCGACGCCGCGCTCGAGCTCGAGGCGATCATCCGTTCCGCCGAGGCGATGCGCCGGCCGCTGCAGCTCTCGGACGTGCGTCTCGAGGACTACGACGCCGTGTATTTGCCAGGCGGTCACGGCCCAATGTCGGACCTGGCATGGGACGCTGATTGCGGGCGGTTGCTCACCGCGCAGCTGGCCTCGGGCAACCCCTTGTTCATCGTCTGCCATGGCCCTGCCGCGATGCTGGCCACCAGGATTCATGGCATCTCGCCGTTCAAGGGCTACAAGGTCACCGGTTTCACCGACGAGGAAGAGGAGGCCGTCGGGGTGGCGCCTATGGCGCCCTGGCTGCTGGAGACCGATCTGAAGGAGAAGGTCGGCGTCGAATTCAGCCGAGGCCCGATCTGGGAGCCGTACATGGTCGAGGACCGCAACCTGGTCACCGGCCAGAACCCCCACTCGGCCGCGGTCCTGGGCAACCGGATGCTGGAGATACTCGCTGAGCGGACGACCTCGTTCGCGATGGCCTAACGATGGTCTCCGGACAGAACCCCTCGTGCTGACGGGGGTTTCTGTCCGGCTGACGCCGAGTTGCGCCGCTTTGCATCACCAGCATTCATCCAGCCGTCATCGTGACGGCGAGCGGTGGCAACTCTGCGCCGTAGGCTGGGCGAGGGCGCAGCAGCTTTTGCGACCGATCGTCGCGCGTCCGGCCGCCGACCTTCTCGCTCTGAGTTACGCGACGCCGCCGACCTCGCCTACCAACGACCTCGAAGCCGTAAGGAGGCTCGCGTGAGGGATCCCCTCCGGCACTACGAGCACTATCGGGAGGGCTCGCCGTACGCAGGCGGCAGCTCATTCATGGAGCGCGTCGCCGAGAGAGTCGCCTCTGGCCTGGGAACTGTCCAGTTCGTTGTCATCTCGACGCTCATCATCGTCCTCTGGATCGCTGCCAACGGAGCGCTGCTCATTGGTGTCAGTAGGTTCGACAAATACCCCTTCATCTTGCTGAACCTCGCCTTCTCGGCGCAGGCGTTCTACACCGGAGCGCTGGTGATCATCGCCCAGAAGGCCCAGACGAGGACGGACAGGGCGAACGAAGAGGCGTCCGCGAAGCACCGGGAAGAGCTGACCCAGATGCAGCAGCAAGTCCTCGAGGCGATCCACGAGCTGGTCAAGGACGACACCCCCGGCGGTACCGGCGCAGTGATGGCAAGGCTCGCGGAGGTCGAGCGCAAGCACGATGCGCTGACGGAGACTATGGCGGAAACGGACCACGCATGACCGACCGGGACATCCGCGCCATGCTCAGTGGGGCCCACACCCGGCCGAGATCATCGAAGGTTGGTATTTCATGGGCGGGACGCCCCCCGGGCCGGAACCGGCGGAGGCTGATCAGCGCGCAATGGCACACCGGTTCTCCGTCTGTCGTGAACGCATGCTGCAGCCGTCGAGGATGCGCAGCTTCACAGCCCAGCAGGACGGCGCGGGTCCACAGCGGATCAGCGTCAGCGGGGAGATCCAGGCGTGGTTGACGGGCGACGGCGAAAAGACACTGGGGAGTCTCATTGAGGTCTTCGGTGAGAAGAGCTTTGCGATCGTGTTCGTGCTGTTGCTCGGCGTGCCGGCGCTGCCGCTGCCGACCGGTGGGGCCACGCACGTGTTCGAGATCATCGCGGCGCTCGTCGCACTGGAGCTCGTTGCCGGCCGCGACCGGATCTGGCTGCCCCAGCGATGGCTCTCGCTCGAGCTGGCGGGCGGCAAGCGGCAGCGGTTCATCTCGGGACTCATGAAATTGATCCGCTGGCTCGAGCGCTTCTCCCGGCCTCGCCTGACGTTCCTCTTTGATCATCGGTTGAGCAACGTGGTGTTCGGGGTGCTCGTCGTCGGCGGATCGGCTGGCGCGTTCTTCGCGCCGCCGTTTACCGGACTCGACACGCTTCCAGCACTTGGTGTGGTGCTGCTCTCGCTCGGCGTGCTGCTCGAGGACATTCTCGTAGTCCTCGCCGGCCTTGTCGTCGGGGTCGCGGGCGTCGCGCTGGAGATCGTGCTCGGAGGCGCGGTCATTCACGGCATCGCATCGCTCTTCTCGAACTAGAGGCCGTACGAACGCCGGACGCTCGCGACCCACCAGACCGCCCGCCGGGGTTTCGTGCGTTACTGGCGGCCACCGGTGCCATCCATCGGCCTGGTCATGCGCGGACGGCTGCGGGTCACCGAGGCGGAGACCACCAGTGGCTCGACCGAGCGGATACCCGCGCGCTGCGTCGCCTTGGAGACCAGCACGGGATCGACAAGCAGCGATCAACCGGGCGTCCCTGCCTACGACACGGCGCGTGACTCTGGTCCCTCGGTCCGAAACAGCCGGACGCGCATCGAACCCTCGACGACGTGCCGAGTCGTTGATTGCGCCGCCGCCGGGATCGGAGCAGGCGTGCTGGGCGCGGCGTTGTTCGTTGGGGTACGCCGCGGGGAAGCTAAGCGGCCTGCAGGTCGACAACATCGACTTCGATGCCGGGGTCATCCGCGTTCGACCCGGCTGGGACCATGCGGAAGGCGAGATCGACCCGACGAGGTCGCTGGCGCCCTGACATCCCGATGGTCGAGGAGCCGCGACTCATCTGTCACGCACACATGCTCCAAACCAGCCCGAACGGGGCCCAGCTGTGTTCCTGGACCGCGCTCCGGCGGACCTGTACCCGTCGTCGATCTGCTTGCGTGTGATGAAGGCGTGGGGGGTGGAAGCAAGCAACCAATTCGAGACTCGGGCCCCCGAAGATGATCTGAGTCACGGGACGGCCACGCGCAGGAGCCGCTGACGCCCCACGGGGCACGGCACGGCACGGCACCGCGCCGCGAGCTACATGACCGCCGCGGGATCGACGGGAAGAAGATCACCGAAGTTCATCGGCCACAGCGATGTCCGCACGACCTACAACCGGCACGGCAAGGTCCTCCCGGAGGATCTTGCGCCCGCCGCGGAGCAGCTTGAGGAGTATTTCGACCGGGGTGGCGCGGCTCGAATCCCGCGCCGAGAGTGGGGGCAGGGGCTGGGGGCAATTTTGGGGGCAGCGTGACCGGTTGCAGGCCGCCCCCACCGGCCCCCAGCGGGTGAAATGAACCCCAAGTCGCCCATAAACACTGGGGTTACCGGGTTCGCAACACAGTTCGAATCCCGGTAGCGGTACTTCAAACCCCCCTGGTCTCGTACCTGGTCAGCACGACGCCGTCGGGAAACGTCCGGGTCTCCACCAGGCTCAGGTTCACCCAGTTGTCCAGGGTCGTGAAGAACGGCGTGCCGCCGCCCACCAGGACCGGATGGGTGACGATCGCGTACTCGTCGATCAGCCCGGCCCGCATGGCCGCTGCGGCGAGTGTGGCGCCGCCGATGTCCATGGGGCCGCCGTCGTCGGCCTTGAGCCTGGTGATCTCGGTCACCGCGTCACCGGTGACCAGGCGGGTGTTCCAGTCGACCGTGCTGGTCGTCGAGGAGAACACCACCTTCGGCATTTCCTGCCATCGGCTGGCGAACTCGATCTCCGCCGGTGTGGCTCCGGGCTGCTGGTCGGCGGTCGGCCAGTGGGAGCTCATCGTCTCCCACAGTTTGCGCCCGTAGAGGGCCAGGCCTGTCGCCGCCACCCGGTCGGACCACCACTGGAACAGTTCGTCGCTCGGCATGCTCCAGCCGAGGTCGTCGCCGGGCGCAGCGATGTAGCCATCCAGGGTCAGGTTCATGCCGAAGGTCAGTTTCCGCATGGCGTCAGCCTCCCGTGAGTCGGTTTCGGCGCACAGACCAGCACGGCGCGCAGAAATCATCGGTCAGGCCCACCGAGGGCCCGGTTGACCACGACGCCAAGCACATGCTCCGTACGGAAAGGAGCATTGTGAGGGAATCGGCTAGAGCACGTAGGCGAGGAGCCCGGACACGAGTCCGTAGAAGAAGACGGCCTCGGTCAGGGCGAAGCCCAGCCATTGGATCTGGGTGATCTCGTCTCGCATCTCCGGCTGGCGAGTGACGGACTCCATCACGCCCTTGAAGATGAGACCGATGCCGACGCCGGCACCGATCGCGCCTAGCCCGCCGGCGAGCCCGATCGCCAGGGACTTCAGGCCGGCGTCGGTGAGAGCCGCCGCCGCTGCTGCGAACATCGGAATGTGGGTGAACACGGCGACTCCTTTTACGGGATGGTGAGCGAGTCTGCTGAGGTGGATGAAGCCGATCTGCTGGCTGGTGGCGCCGCGGGTCTGCTTGCCCGCGCGGCCCGGCTCGGAGCTCGCCGGCCGGCGCGACTGAGGGCCAGAAACAGGCCCAGCATCACGATCGCTGCGGCCTCGGAGGCGATCGAGAGCACGATCACGAACCGGTAGCCGTGCTCCATGAAGCCGAAGAGCGGCGTGTGCTCGCTGATTATCAGCGCGACGAGGCCCGTCACCGCGAGCCCGATGCCGGCGATCGAGGCAAGCTGGTCGAGCAGCACACCGCCTCGTCCGAGCCGGGAGCTGGTTCGGGCGAGGAGAACCAGCCCCAGCGCGGTGGCAACGATGAAGTTCGCCAGGAAGAGCGGCCCGATCGTCGGAATGCTCGAGTAGAACGCGTAGCGGTACTGCTGATAGTGCAAGCCGCCGATAACCAGCAACGCGACCGCGCCGAGTGCTCGTGCGGCGTTCCGAGTTCGGGCATGGGGGAGCTCAGCCATGGGTGATCTCCGATCCGCGGCGCGTCAGGACGTACCACGGAGCGCCGAACTGGTTGATGTCCTGCCCGGTGGTGTCTCCCTGCTTGGTGTCGCCGGCGAAGTAATAGAGCGGGTGACCGCCATAGGTCACCTCGGTCTTGCCGTCGGTGCGCTTGGTGGTGCCCAGCAGGGAGGCCGGCAGCTGCGGACCTGCCTTCGGAGCGCCCGAGACGGTAAGCGGCGGCCACAGGCTGGCACATGCCCCGTAACAGGTGCTGGTAGTCGACATATCCGCGGCGAAGTCGTAGAGCGTGCGTCCCTGCCCATCCACCAGGATCTGGCCGAACTTCGACGTTCCAAGCCGAACCGTGGGGGCAGCCACGCGACCCGCGCCGGCGGCGGCCTTCGGAGCGGCGCCTCCTGCGCCATAGGCACCGGGACTGCCAGAACTACTGCCGGATCCGCAGCCGGCGATGGCGACGGCGGCGGCGACGGGGGCAAGCGCGAACAGCGCGTGCTTTTTCATGGCGCAACTCCTTGAGTGGTTGTGGAAGGTGAGATCTACCACCGACACTGCGTAGTAGATGCTCTCTTCTTCTCAGGACGCCGGGCCACGAGAAACATTCCCGGGACGACGGAGAAACTACGATCTGCCGTAGTAGACCAGGAGTGGCTTCGTCACGGGCTGGACGCAGGGACGATCAGGTGCGCGCTCGCTGAGCGCCGGCGAACGGTTCAGCGCACTAGGTCTTGCGCGCCAGCCGCTGCAGCGCGCGGCGGCGGGCGGGGTCCAGGCTGGCCATCTGCTGAGCAAAGTTGCTCAACGCAACATCCCCGTACTGGGCGACGAGCTCCTCGACCTCGGCGCGGGCCCTGAGCGCCATGTACTGCTCACGACCCTGACTCGGCGTGTAGAAGTCGGTCTTGCCCTCGCGCCGGCGGACGAGAAGGCCCTTGGCGTGGAGCCGGGCCATGATCGTCATGTAGGTCGTGTACGCACGCGGTTTCGGGGCCCGCTTGTTCAAAGCGTCCATCACGGAGCGGACCGGTGCCTCGCCGGAGCGCCATAGCTCCTCCATGACCTCGGACTCGAGCTCGTGCAGCAGCGGCAGGACCGGCTCCTGCTCTGCCTGCTTGGATCGTGGGGACGGCATCTACGACGGAGTGTAGCAATGCTCCTCGCGGATGTCGCACCTGGCGACGCCCAGGTACTACTGTGCGTCGGAGAATGGTGGCGACGATGGAATACCGGAAGACTGCTCAGCCCCGATCAATGCACGTTAGGAGAACACGCGCCGAGCACCCGAGACGCCTGATCTCGTGGCTGCGGTTTTGGCGCTGGAGCTCGCAAGCGGGCGGTGCCGGTGAGTCTCTCCCCGACGTATGCTTCGGCTCGATGGACAAGCGCGACGAGCTCGCTCTCCGAGGCTTCATCGCCGGACAGGAGGATTCTGCCCGCGGCTCGTTGCCGGAGCGGCTCGACCACGATCATGTCGACCCTCTGGACTGATCCTCACCGACGAGTCGGCTCGAGTGGTCTACGATGCTCGGTAGGAGATGACGACATCGACCCTCACTCAGCAGGTCAGCGAGTCGACAGTCCCGACCGCTTCCCGGTCCGGCCTGGGTGAGGACCCATCCGCCGTGAATGGTCCCGAGTCCAGCCACGGCCAGTCGACACCCGCCGCGACCGCCGCCGCCCGGGTCTCCCGCGCCAGCCTCGGGCTCGGCGCGCTCGGGTTGGGCTCGGCGATCTTCGTCTTGGCCAGGTTGCTCGAGTCATGGCATGTCACCTCGCACACGGCGGCGCACCAGATCGTGATACTCGGCCACAGGCTCAGCTACCCAGCGGCCAACGTCGACGCGTTCGTGATCGTGCTCCTCGCCGCGCTCGGCGGGATCGTCACTGCTCGGGCCCTCACCGGGGCGGTGCGCGAGCTCCGTGCCTCCGGCCGGTTCTGCCGAGATCTGTCCGGCGAGCAACCGGCGGCTCTAGGCGGTGCGGTGCTGATCGCAGACGCGCACCCGCGAGCGTTCTGCGCCGGCCTGCTCCGACCGCGGGTGTATGTCTCGACCGGTGCGGTGGCACTTCTCGATGACGAATCGCTGGGCGCTGTTCTGGCGCACGAACGCCAGCACGCATTGCGACGCGATCCACTGCGGCTCGCGATCGGCCGGGTGCTGGCCCGCGCTCTGTTCTTCCTGCCGGAGCTCGGCGACCTCGTCGCGCGGCAGCAGGCGCTCGCCGAGCTCAGCGCCGATGAGAGCGCGGTCAACGCGGAGCCCGCGAATCGCTCGGCCCTCGCACGCGCGATGCTCACGTTCTCCGATGCGACCACGTGCGGTGACTCCGCCGGAATCGACCCGGAGCGCGTCGACTATCTGCTCGGCGAGCCACCCAGTTGGCGGTTCCCGGCTCTGCTGTGTCTCGCCGCCGGATCCGTCCTGGTTCTGTTGGTGGCAATCGCCCTGCTGGCCGGGCGGGCGGCCAGCGGGTCGGCGACGCTTGCGCTCCCGTTCCTCTCACATCAGCCCTGCATCATCGTCCTCGCCGCGATTCCAGCCGTGTTCGGCGTCCTGGTCACGAACTATGGTCGCCGCCTTCGGCTCAGGTGGATGTCCTCCGCCTAGTGGCCGAGCTGGCGTTGGGGGCGCCCGGCCCGCGTGAAACCTCGCTGAGCCCGCGCAGGATGGTCCCAAAAATCCGGTGATGGACGGGGTAGAGCAGGTACCAGTAGAGGACGCCGACATAACCGGCGGGATCGAACACGGTGGTCTGGCGTATCCGAGTGCCGTCGCCGTCGCCCTCGATGTCGTATTGCAGCCACAGACGCCCCGGAAGCCTCATCTCCGCGGCAAGCAGTAGTCGCCGCGAGGGTTCGAGGCGCTCGACGCGCCAGAAGTCGATTCGGTCTCCGACCTGCAGGTCGAGCGGGTCGCGGCGTCCCCGCCGCCTGCCCTGGCCGCCGCGGCAGCGGTCGAGCGCGCCGCGCAGGGACCAGAACCAGTCGACGCCGTACCACCCGGTCGGACCGCCGAGGCGCTGGATCGGCGCGAACGCGTCCTCCGCACGCCCGGGCACGTCGACTACGCGCGAGCTCACCATTCGCCGTCGGAACGAAACACCGCCCCAGCGCGGCCTGGGCGTCGCCGGGAGCGCCTCGGACCAGCGCGTCTCGGCGATCTCGCGGTCGTCGCCGACCAAGGCGCGTTCGATCGCTTCGGCCAGGCCGCGAGGTCGGATCGCGAAGGCGTCGCTGGCGGTGGTCCGGACCACCGTCTCGTTGCGCAGGCTGTCGACCATGGCGGCAGCGATGCGTCCGTGCGCCGGCATGAGTAGACCGAGGAACACCCGTGATGCCCGCGCCGTAACGGGCGGGAGCGGGAGCACCCGGCGGCGCAGGCGGCGCTGGCGGGCGTATTCGCGCATGACCTCCGCGTAGCTGACCTGGTCGCGACCCCCGATCTCGACGATCAGGCTGTTGGCCTGAGGCAGGCCGGCGGCGGCGATCAGGTAGTCGACGACGTCGTCGATGCCGATCGGTTGCGCGGCGGTGTCGACTGTTCGCGGCGCCGGGATCGCCGGCAGTCGCTCGACCAGCGCGCGGACCGTCTCGAATGACGCGCTGCCCGAGCCGATCACGATCGACGCCCGGAGCTCGATCGTCGAGACCCCGGAGCGGCGCAGGATGTCGCCGACCTCGTGCCGGCTGCTGAGATGCGCCGACAGGTCCTCGCCCGCACCGAGACCACCCAGGTAGACGATCCGCTCGACGCCGGCCTCGCGGGCGGCGGTGGCGAAGTTGATCGCCGCGCGGCGGTCGAGCGCCTGGAAGTCGTGTGCCGCTCCCATCGAATGGACGAGGTAGTAGGCGATCCGCACGCCGTGGAGGGCCGTGGCCACCGACTTGCGATCCAGAAGGTCGCCTGTCACCACCTCGGTGCCCGGAGCGAGCCGCCCGGTCAGGGCGTCTGGTCGGCGGGTGAGGCAGCGGACGCGGCTATCGGCCTGCTCCAGGCGGGCGAGGAGCCGGCCGCCAATGTAGCCGGTAGCCCCGGTGAGCAGGATCGTCTCCTGAGCGTTGGATCGGGTCACGGCTGGCCATGCTACTACAGGTCGTCGTAGACTTCTGCTACGGTGCGTAGTACATGCCAATCCTCCCAACCACTGGAGCACACGCAATGCGACGTATCTGCAGGTTCGTCCCGGCTCTCGCGCTGACGAGCACCCTCGCGCTCGCCTCGACCGCGAGCGCCGAGTCGACGAAGATCGGGCACCGCCTGGCCCCCCGCTCGGCCCCCGCGGCGCAAGCGCCGAATCAGGTCATCGTCTGGAACCGGATCCTGCTGGGGATCCTGGGCACCCCCGGAGCGCAACCGGCCAGCATCCACCCGACGCGCAGCCTGGCGATGATGCACCTGGCCATCGCTGACGCCGTCGGGGCGATCACCCGGCGGTTCGAGCCCTATGGCTTCCCGCTGAGCGCCTCGCCCCACGCGTCGCAGTCGGCGGCGGCAGCAGCCGCGGCGCACGAGGTCCTGATTACGCTCTACCCGGCCTTGCAGCCCACGCTCGACGCTGAACTGGCCGGCTCGTTGGCCACCGTGCGGACGGGGTCGGCCAAGACCGCCGGCGTGGCGATCGGCGAGCGCGCCGGCCAGTCGATCCTAAGACTGCGTCAGAACGACGGGGCCGGCGTCACCCCGCCCCCGTTCGTCCCCGGCACGGAGCCGGGCGACTACCGCCTGACGCCCCCCGCCTTCGCGGCTCCGGTGTTCACCCAGTGGCCGGACGTAACCCCGTTCGTGCTGCAGCGGGCCAGCCAGTTCCTGCCGGCACCGCCGCCCGCGGTCGGCAGCGACGCGTACGCGAACGCGCTGGGCCAGGTCAGGTCGATAGGGCAGGACGCGAGCCTCACCCGAACCCCGGATCAGACGCAGATCGGTCAGTTCTGGAGCGCGCCGATCCAGAACTACTGGAACGCGATCGCCGAGACGGCCTCGCTGGCACACCACGATTCAACCGCCGACGATGCCCGCCTGTTCGCGCTGCTCAACACGAGCTTCGCCGACGACGTGATCGCGTTCTATGACGCCAAGTACACCTACCGGTTCTGGCGACCGGTCACCGCCATCAACAATGATGGGATCCCGGCCGACGCCGCCTGGGCGCCGCTGGTCAAGACGCCGGCCGATCCGTCATATCCCGGTGCTCACGCCGTGATCAGCTCCGACGGCGCGCGCATCCTGGCCGAGGAGTTCGGCGATCGCTTCAACTTCGACGTCACCTCGCCGCTGCTGCCGGGAGTGCTGCGGCACTTCTCGAGCTTCAGCGCCGCGGCCCGCGAAGCGGGACTGAGCCGGATCTACGCGGGCGATCACTTCAGCTTCGACATCGAGGCCGGAGCACGGCTCGGACGCAGCATCTCCAGGTTCGTGCTCACGCACGCGCTCTCGCCGCGCCGATCGACCGGGGCGCGGCGGTAGTAGCGGCTCGCGTCCTAGCAGGCGCGGCGATGATCGGTCAACAGCCATCGATTTCGGCTCTGCCCCCGAGGCCGAGGCGCCTGTTGGTTTGCGGTGCGCTGGTCGCGGTCACAGTCGCCGTCGCCGGGGCCTTGGCCGCCGTCCCGGCGCTGATCGACATCCCTGCCCGTTTGGTCAGCGGCTGCGGCACCTGGATCGGGCTGGCCGGCGTGCTTGCAGTGTTATCGGCCGTGGGGTTCGTGGTCATCTTCAAGCTGGTGTTCGGCCCCAGGATGACCTGGCGCGAAGCGTGGCCGGCGGGGCTGCGCGCCCTGGGGGCGAGCACTGTCCTCCCGGCCGGGGGGCTGGTCGGACCGGCCGCGGGAGCCTGGTCCGCTGACGCCGAGACAGCACCTGCTCCGGCACTGACCCGCTCGGTGCTCGCTTTCGTGGTGATCACCAACGCGCCGGGCCTGATCGTCCTCGCCGGGCTGGGCACCGCGCTGTGGCTGGGCTGGCCGGCCGGTCCTCATGCAGCCAAGCTGACGCTGCTCCCCGCCGGGCTCGCGCTGATCGTCCTGGCCGCCGCCTGGCATACGAATCGCTCGCCCGCGGGTGAGGCTACGCGGATCGGCGGGGTACCCCGCCGTCGCGGCCCTTCCCTGCGGCTGGCCCAGCCCGTGGCGATCCTCCGCGACGGCATTGCTGAGGCGCACGGACTAGTGGTAGCGGGCAACTGGAAGCTGGCCGGCGCCGTCGGCTACTACGCCTTCGACAACGCCGTGCTGTGGGCGGCCTTCCGCGCCTACGGCCGGACGCCGCCGCTGGCCATCATTGTCATGGGTTACCTGATCGGGTCGCTGGCCACCGCGCTGCCGACACCCGCGAGCCTCGGTGCGGTGGAAGGCGGCCTGATCGGGGCGCTGGTCCTCTACGGAGCACCCGCCGGGCCGGCTGCCGTAGCAGTGCTGCTCTACCGCAGCATCTCCCTCGGCGTGCCGATCATTCTCGGGGGGGCCGCCTGGATACCCGGCCCCGTCGCCTGGATCCGCGCCCGTCCCGCGGCTGGACAGTCACGTGGCGGCAGGTTCGTCCCACCCGCGGCAGCGCCGGAGCTCACCGGCGCGTCCTTCGACTAACGAAAGGGGCGACGGATGACGAAACCACGGCACCCGGCGCGGAACCGTTCTCAGCTCACCGAGGACCGCAATCTTCCGGGCGCGTTCGAAGGCGAGACGGTGTCCCGACGGCGGTTCATCACCGGCTCGGCCCATACCGCCGGTGCGATCGCCGCGGCCGCATTCACCCTGCCGGCGCTCGGATTCGCGCTCGGCCCGGTGTTCGACCGGGAAAAGACGACCTGGCAGGAGATCGGGCCGCTGTCGCGCTTCACGGACTCGACCTACTCGGTGGTGACCATCACGCTCGAGCCGGGCGTCGGCGCGGCCGGCAAATCGATCGCCTACGTGCGCCGGCACAACCTGGCCGTCGACGGACCGGTCAAGGATCGCTACGACCGGGTGATCGCCATCTCCTCGCGCTGCGTCCACGTCGGCTGCCCGGTTCGGTACGTCCAGGCCTCGGAGTCCTTCGTCTGTCCGTGTCACGGCGGCGTCTACAACTTCCTCGGCAAACGCACGGGTGGTCCGCCTCCGCGGCCGCTCGACCGCTTCTACACGCTGATCCGCGACGGTCAGGTTCTGCTCGGCCCGCGCTTCAGCCTCAACGACGAGCTGCGCCGCTTTTCGCCCCGTGATCCAGGAGAACCGCTGGACGGGATCGGGCAGTACCTCTACCCAGCACGGTTCTCGACCGCTGCCGCTCCGCTGGGCGCCAAGCCGTAGTCCTTCTTCGATTGCGTTCTGTCATGCAACTCACTATCCTGGAGCTGGTGGAACGCAAGAGCTTCTCCGGGATGCATTGCTCCGTCGCCCAGTGTCTGGAGGTCGTGGGCGAGTGGTGGTCGCTGCTGATCGTGCGCGACGCGTTTCTCGGCGTGACGCGCTTCGACGACTTCCAGGCGCGCCTCGGAATCTCTCGCAATGTGCTCAACCAACGCCTGGGTGGCCTCGTCGAGGCGGGGATCCTGGTCAGGGTTCCCTACAGCGAGCACCCCCCGCGGCACGACTACCGCCTGACCGACAAGGGCAGGGATCTTTGGCCCGTGCTCACCACCATGCGCCAGTGGGGGGACAAGCACGCCGCACCGGACGGCCCCCCGCTCGAGCTGATCCACGAGCGCTGCGGCCACGTCTCCGGCGCGCGGATCATCTGCTCGAGCTGCGGGGAGGGAATCGGACCGCGCGACGTCAGGGCAGTGCCGGGGCCCGGCGCGGTGGAGAGCCTGATCCGGACGCCGGAGGAGGCGCAACTGTGACCGTGCAATCGCCCAGCGTCGGCCAATTCCCGTTCGCAGTGGTCAGCGCGGTGGCGCGCAGCGAGAAAGGGACGTTCGAGGCGGTGGTAAACCCCGAGTGGACAATCGCCGGCAAGCCCAACGGCGGCTACCTGCTGGCGATGCTCGGCCGAGCGGCGGCGTCAGTCAGCGCGCACGACCACGTGATCGCCGCCAGCGCCCACTACCTGCACGCCCCGGCACCCGGCCCGGTCGTGATCGAGGCGGAGCCACTGCGGGACGGTCGCTCGGCCAGTCAGATCCGAGCCCGCCTGAGCCAAGACGGCCAGGCCTGCATCGAGGCCCTCCTGACGACCAGCCGGCTCGACACCGACACCGCTCCCTACTGGGAACGGGGCCTGCCGCAGATCAGCCAGGTCCCATACGAGGACTGTGACCGTCTGGTCCCGCAGCTGCCCGACGGCAACCGCGTCGCAATCATGGACCAGATCGAAGTGCGCCTCGAGCCCGACTCGAGTGGGTTCACGACCGGCGCTCCGAGCGGCCGGGGCGAGCTGCGAGGGTGGCTCGCGCTTCCCGAGGACGAACCATTCGATCCGACCTCGCTGCTGTTCGCCGTCGACGCCTTCCCGCCGGCCACGTTCGACATCGAGTTCTCCGGCTGGGTCCCGACGTTGGAGCTGACCGCCTACGTGCGGGCGCTGCCGGCGCCCGGACCGGTGCGCATCCTGCACCGCGCCCAGCTGATCGACGCTCAGCGAGTCGACGAGTCGTGCTACGTCTGGGACCGCGTCGGACGCCTCGTCGCTCACGGCAGCCAGCTCGCCGGCATCCGCCTCGGCTGACCACCGAGCCAGTCCGGAACGCCGTGGGTCTCAGACCAAATTAGCGCTGGATATCTATCCTGACCCTGGATGTCGTTCAGTGCTCCCGAGGCCGCGTCCGCAGAAGTTGCACGGGTGCGCCTCGAGTACGAGACCTCGAGGAGTTGGCGGCTGACTCGACCGTTGCGGGCCGCGGGGCGTCTGTCGCGGGCACGCCGAAGCAGGCGTCACCTGGACGAGGAGATCCCGTCGTCAGCTGCGAATCTGGATGGATGGCTGGAGCACTTCTTCGGCGAGCGTCTGGCCGAAATCGATGCAGCCTGTGCTCAGAGCGCGACTCCTGACCGCTATGCGCTGTTCCGCGATCTTGACGACGGGGCATGGACGCTGCTGCTGACCCTGGAGTATGAGCTCTACCCCCACATCCGTTCGCTGCTGCCCAGCGTGCCCCGGCGCGAGCTTCAGGAGACGTGGAACGGCCTGAGCGGCGTGCCACTGGCCGTCCAGACCGTGGCCTTCTACACAAAGCTGCGGGACGCCTACGTTCGCCATGGCTCCAAGCCGCTAGCCGACGCTGCTGTACTCGACTTCGGATGCGGTTGGGGGAGGCTGACACGCTGCTTCGCGCGTGACGTCGCTCCGGAGCGGTTGTACGGATGCGATCCCGTTCAGAGCATCCTCGACTTCTGCCGCGCGAGCGGGATGCCCGGCACTTTCGCGAGGTCCGAGTTCCTGCCTGACAGCTTGCCGTTCGACGAGCGCTTCGACATGGCGTTCGCCTTCTCGGTCTTCACGCATCTGTCGGAGCCGGCCCATCAGCGATGCCTGAATGCGTTGCATAGAGGGCTTCGACCGGGAGGCCTCCTGGTGGTGACGGTGAGGCCGCCGGACTTTCTGGACTTCTCCGGGTGGATGCGTCCGCTCAGGGAAGATCTGGGTGCGGCGAAGGAAGAGAGCCTGAAACAGACGGCTTACCTCTTCGCGCCGCACCCAGTCTTTCCGCAGCATCCTCAGTACACCGCCCAGGAGGGGCTTGACTACGGCGAGACCGTGGTCACGATGTCGTACATACGAGAGCGCTGGTCCGCTCTTTTCGACATCGTCGACGTGAATCTCCTGCTCCCGGACCCCTATCAGGTGATGCTCACGCTGCGACGTAGGTAGTCACGGTCGTTAGCCGACGGTCACGGTGCTGGTGAGGCTGCCGATGTCCAGACCGGCGCTCGCGACGTGATGACCGATCAGGCGATTGATGCGCCGGGCGGCAGCAGCGGAGAGCTTCAGCTCGCCGGTGATGACACCCTGCTTGCCCGAGATCGTCTTGGTCAACTTCGTCACGCGGGCGACGATCAGGCGCGCTCCTCCGGCCTTCGCCGAGAGGAAGGTCCGGCCGGCAATGCGAGCCAACACGAAGCCGCGCAGAGCCACCGAGCGCGCCCCGTGGGTGAACTT
Organism: uncultured Solirubrobacterales bacterium; assembly: GCA_963808605.1. Taxonomy (GTDB): domain Bacteria; phylum Actinomycetota; class Thermoleophilia; order Solirubrobacterales; family Solirubrobacteraceae; genus Palsa-465. The sequence continues at coordinate 430,818 of CAWEGQ010000004.1, read as the reverse complement.
GACTCCGCCGGTGTGGCGCAACACCCCGTTGAGCGCGGGCGTGGTCACGAAGCCACCTGAGATGGGCAGCGTCAGTGACGCATTCGCGATCGTCGCGGTGCCCAGCGCGCTCGCGGTGATGTTCTGCGCGGCCAAGAACTTGGTCACCTGGGCCGAGGGCGTGATCGTCGTCTGCTGACCCGCCACGTGCAGCTTCTTCGCCTGAGCCGACACCGCCGTCAGCGCGATCAAGCTCAGCGCCGTAGCGAGTACCGACAGGGTCCTTCCAAATACTCGAGGCATCCGCCAACTCCTCCTAAGGAAACGATTATCCGCCTCCCTAACACGCGCTTGTGGGGATAGTTGCGGCTGCGGGCATACTCGACCTGATCGTGATCCTGCTGAGCTTCGACAATCTCGGCGAGGCCAGCGAACTCGAGCGCGACACCTGGCCGGCGGACCGTCAGCTCGGGCGCCACCCCTCGGTGGTGAAAGCGCTTCCCCGGTTGCTGGACGAGCTGGAGCGCCGGCGGCTGTCGAGCACGTTCTTCGTGGAGGCGAGCAACTGCGAGCTCTATCCCGATGCGCTGCGGGAGATCGCCGCGCGCGGGCACGAGCTCGCCGCCCACGGCTGGCGCCACGAGGACTGGGGCGGGCTCGAGCCCGGGCGCGAGCGCGAGCTGCTGCAGCAAACCGCACGGGCGTTTGCCGAGCTCGGCCTGCCGGTGACCGGCTTCCGGCCGCCCGGCGGGAACCTCAACCCGGATTCGCCCGCGCTGCTGCGCGCCAACGGCTTCACCTGGTGCTCGCCGGCGGGTGGTCCGACCGGCGTGCGCGAGGGCATCGTCATGGTCCCGTTCGACTGGGATCTGGTCGACGCTTATCACCTGATGGACCGCTTCGGCCCGCTGCGCCGCGAGCGGGGCGATGAGCTCGAGCCGAAGGCCCCGGCGGCGCTGGCCGGTCACCTCGCCGCGGCGTTGACCGGCACGGCCACCGGTGGCGACCCGGGCGTGCGGACACTGGTCCTGCATCCGTTTCTGATGCTCGACGAAGCATGGTGGGAGGGGGTACGCGAGCTCCTGGCCCGGCTGGGCGACCCGGCCGCGAAACGACAACGCCCGATCGGAGGAGGCGGTGCGCTGGCCCAGCGTCTGCGAGCGGACTGGACGGTCTAGGATTGCCCCGTCGGCTACGCCATGAGGAGGGAGAGAGCAGATGCCCAACCGAGGCTTCGTGCGCGGGACCCACCATCTGACCTTCTGCGTCGGCGGGGCCCAGGAGGATTACGACTTCCACGTCGGGCTGCTGGGGCTCAAGAGTGTCAAGAAGACGGTCTTGTTCGACGGTGAGATTCCGATCTACCACCTCTACTACGGCAACCGCCTGGGCGATGCGAGCACGCTGCTGACCTCGTTCCCTTACCGTCAGGCGGGCTGGATGGGCAAGCGGGGCACCAACCAGATGAAGGCAATCAACCTCTCGGTGCCGGCGGACTCGATCGGCTTCTGGGCGGACCGGCTGAAGGCGGCCGGAGTCGAGCACTCGCGCTCGGAGCGGTTCGGGACCGAGCGGCTGCACTTCAATCACCCCTGCGGGATCGACTACTCGCTGGTCGGCGATCCCGATCCGGATACGCGCGAGCCCTACGAGGGTTCGGTCAGGGCCGAGCACGCGATCCGTGGCGCCTACGGCACTACCACCTCGGTGCGCGAGGCCGAGCCGATGACGTTCTTCCTGACTCGGGGCCTGGGCGCCCAGCCGCTGCACTCCGATGGCGCCCATCATCAGTTCCAGCTCGGCGACGAAGGTCACGGGCGCATGTTCGAGCTGGTGGAGGAGCCCGATCTGCCGCAGGGCAGCTGGAACTTCGGCGAGGGCACGATCCACCACCAGGCGCTCGACGCGGTCACGCCGGAGAACCAGGCCGCGGTCAAGGACTGGATCGTCGGGCTCGGCTTCACCGACGTCTCGGACGTCAAGGACCGGGGCTACTTCTTCTCGGTCTACATGCGCAGCCCCGGCGGGGCGTTGATCGAGCTGGCCTACTCCACCCCGGAGGGTTTCCTGATCGACGAGTCCGAGGACGAGCTGGGCACGCACATGTGCATCCCTCCGCACTGGGAGGACCGCCGCCCGGAGATCAGTCAGCTCGAGCCGATCGACCCTCGGCGACCGAGCGACGTTGAAGGTCTCTGGGCGCAATAATGGCTGCCAGCGAAATGCCATGAGACGCCGTCATCCCGGAATCGCCGTCGCTGTCGTTGTCGTGATCGTGGTCGCGCTCGGAGCGCTGGCCAGCGCTTCTGCCGCCACCCAGCCGGGCGTGTTCGTGAACTGCCAGCCGACGCAGAGCACGGTGGCGTTCCCGGCCTTCAAGCCGCGCCAGCATCCGACGCGCTGCGACATCATCGGGGAGCCGGAGGACGAGGCGAATCTGCTTCAGCTGCGACACGCCGACTGGTCCAACTGGGGGACGTCCGCGGCCACGACGTCGGGCCGTGCGCTGAACAACCATCCCGGGATGGGCGGGCCGGCCTCGAACCCGGTGCACGTGCGGCTCTCGCGGATCCGCCGGGGCTGTCATGGAAACCGCTACTACACGCGTGCGCGGATCACCACGCAATTCGGAACCGGTGTGCTGCATCTGACTCCGGGATGCAAGGAAATCCCGATCTCACTCGGCTAGGGGGAAGCTCGAACATGACCGATGCCCCGACATCCGCACCGCTGGTCACCGGCGTCGACTTCGTCGCCGTGCCGGCCAGCGACTTCGAAGCCTCGGTCGATTTCTATGGCACGGTGCTGGGCCTGCCGTTCGTCAAACGGTGGGGACAGATGCCGGGCGCCGAATTCCAGGCCGGCAACCTGACCCTGGCGATCATGCAGCCCACCGCGTTCGGTCAGGAGTTCAAGGCGCACGCGCTCCCGATCGCGCTGCAGGTCGACGACGTGGCCGCCGCCCGCAGTCAGTTGGAGGCGAAGGGCGTCCGATTCGTCACTGATCTGATCGACAGCGGCGTCTGCCACCAGGCGATCTTCCTCGACCCGGCCGGGAACAGCCTGGGTCTTCACCACCGCTACGCCGAGACTCCCCCCGAGCAGTAGCCGCATGGCTACCCGAGGCTTCTTCGGCAGGCAGCGGGCACCGGCCGCGATGGCCGAGCGCCTGCCGCCCGGGCAGTACCTCGAGGACGGCTTCCCGGTGCTGACCGCCGGGCCGACGCCGCAGATCCCCACCAGCGACTGGAGCTTCACGATCGAAGGCCTGGTCGACCAGCCGCGAACTTGGACCTGGGACGAAGCGCATGCGCTATCCGGTTCCGCGTTCAAAGGCGACATCCACTGCGTCACGCGCTGGTCGAAGCTCGATACCAACTTCGCCGGGGTCTCGGTGGACACGCTGCTGGATTCGGTCGGCGTCGACGCGGCCGCGACCCACGTCCTGGCCTTCTGTTACGGCGGGTACACCACCAACCTGCCGCTGGCCGACGTTCGCGGCGGTCGCGCCTGGGTCGCCTGGGAGTACGAGGGTGCTCCGCTGCCGGCCGAGCACGGTGGCCCGGCGCGTCTGCTGGTCCCGCACCTGTACTTCTGGAAGTCGGCCAAGTGGGTCAAGGGCCTGCGACTGCTCGATCACGACGAGCCGGGATTCTGGGAGCAATATGGCTACCACGACTACGGCGACCCGTGGAAGGAACAGCGCTTTCAGGGCGACTGACGACCGGTGAGCAGCCCAGCCGCCCCCGCACAGCCGGTCCCGTGGCAGACCGGCGAAGTGACCGCGATCCGAGCCGAGACCCCGCGGGCCAAGTCGTTCCGCCTGCGCCTACCGGAGTGGCGCCCCCATCTTCCCGGCCAGTACTACACGCTCCGGCTGACCGCTCCGGATGGATATCAGGCGATCCGGTCCTACTCGGTCGCCTCCAGCCCCCTGGACGAGGGAGAGATCGAGCTGACGGTCGATTGTCTGACCGATGGAGAGGTCTCGCCGTTCCTGCATGACGTGGTCGAAGTCGGCGACGAGCTGGAGGTGCGGGGACCGCTGACGGAGTATTTCACCTGGCAGGGCAGCTCACCGCTGCTGCTCATCGGCGGCGGCTCCGGGGTCGTCCCGCTGATGTCGATGCTGCGCCATCGCCGCCGTGCACTCCCAGAGGTCCCGGTGCACCTGCTCTATTCGGTCCGCTCGCCCGACGACGTGTTCTATAGCGACGAGCTCGGTGAGGAGACCACGCTCACGTACACCCGGCGGATGCCCGAAGGCTGGACGGGAGCGACGGGACGCATCGACGCCGCACTGGTCGGGCGGCTGGCCTGGCCGGACGGGATGGCCTACGTGTGCGGGCCGAATGGCTTCGTCGAGACCGCCACCGGTCTGCTGATGGAGTCCGGCTACGAACCCGCGCGGATCCGCACCGAGCGCTTCGGACCCAGCTGAGGACCGCCCGGGGCGGTCCCGTGCCGCTCAGCCCGCGCTGGCCATCAGATCGTCGAGGATCTCGCCGTAGAGGGCGAGCGAGAGCGACAGATGACCGTGGTCCGGGAGCAGTCGCGCCCGCGCGCCGGGGACGTGGGCGGCGAGCCACTCGCCGTGGGCGGGCGGAACCATCCGATCCTGGGCTCCCTGCCAGATCGTCACCGGCCGCGAGATGGCCTGGAGATCGAACCCCCAATCACGGATGAACGCTCGGTCGTCGTCGAACCATCCGTATACCCCTGGGGCCAGGGCGGCGCGGCCGGCTTCGGCCACGTGGTCGGCGTACTCACCGCTCAACGCGTTGCGGTCGACCTCGGAGAGCAGGTCGCCGAGGACCTCGTAGAGCTGGCTCCCGGTGGCCGACATCATCTGCTCGCGGAATGGCTGAAGAAACTCAAGCAACTCCGGTTCGCCGGCCTCGGCCGCCGCTTCCTCCTCGAGGTTCTCCTGTCCCATCCCGGCCAGCCAATCCAGGCCCTCGGCCGTCCGCGGCGCGACGCTGGCGATCGTCGCCGCCGCGATCACCCGCTCGGGGAGAAGGGCGGCGCAGGCGAGCACGTGGGGCCCGCCGCCCGATCCCCCGGCCGTGAAGAACCGATCGATCCCGAGCGCATCGACGATCGCCGCCACGTCGTCGGCGCAATCGCCGACCGTGCGCCCCGCGCTGCGCTCGCTGTTGCCGTAGCCCGGGCGCATGTATACGACATGACGCAGGCCCCGCTCTGCCCCAAGATCGACGAGCGGGGCGAACATCGTCGCTCCGCTCGGCGTTCCGGTGTGGAACAACAGGACCTGCCCGTCCTCGGGCCCGCTGAGGGCAACATCGAGCCGGCCTCGCGGCCCGGCGACTTGGACACGCTCGACCATGCGGCTCGACCATAACCGCCCGCCGAGGACCGATCAAGCGGGACGCGGATTTCATCACTTGCGCTCGCTCGCGGCGGCTGACACGCTGTCGAAACCGATCCCTCAGGGATGAGCGGAAAGGGCCCGGGTAAGGCCCGCGGAGAGTGACATCGGATGGCAACGCGACAAGAGCGAGAAGGCAGGGTGCGCCGCGCAGCAGCCGCGGACCGGCTGGAGTTGCCGCTGGAGGGCTTCGAGCGCCCGCGAGTCCGACCGCCGGAGGGCTTGGACCGCCCGAGAGTCCGACCACCTGAGGGCTCGGGCCGGCCGGCAGTCCGACCGCTGGCCGAGCCGCCGCGGCGGGCGCCCAGGGCCGCTCGCCGGGAACCCGTCCGTGCCCCGATCGAGTTCGAACCCGGACGCGAACGCGGTCGGCGCGGTGGCCTGCCCCGCCGTCAGCAGATCCTGCTGCCGTTCATCGCCCTGATCGCAATCGGAGCCGGCGGCGGCGCCGCGATCGCCATCACCAACGAGCCCCAGACCAGCTCACTTCAGCAGGAGGTGGCGTCGTTGCGGACCCAGATCGCCGGAGCACGGCAGGAATTGGCAACGCTTCAGCAGGTGGGCGCCTCCAGCGCGGAGGTCCACCGCCTCAGCAGGACCGTGGCGGGCCTAGGACGGACGGTGAGCGGCCTTCAGAGCAGTGCCGTGCCGGTGAGGAGCAAAGTCGACGCCCTATCGGTCTGCATTCCTCAACTGCAGGGCGAGCTCGCCGGCCAGAGCATCCAGGGCAGCGGCAAGAAGGCCTCGCTGGTCAGCTCGGCGACGATTTCGCCGGGCTGCGCCGCCGTGCTGGGCGGCGGCTAGCGCCGGCGCCCGACCGCGCCGAGCCATCATCCAACAGTTGCGCGAGGCCGGCTTCGATGCCGCGGCAGAGCACGCCGATGTCCGAAGCGCTGTCCAGATCCCCGGTGACGCCGAAGTTGATCCCGCCGTCGTAGGAGAAGATCGCCACGCCGATCCGCACATGGCCGCCGAGTGGAACGAACGGGAACGCCTCGAGCATCCGGCGGCCGGCCAGGTACAGCGGCTGCTGGGGACCGGGGACGTTGGTGGTCACGGTGTTGATCGCGCTCTGGGGCAGCCTGGTGGCCAGCCGCCCACCCAGAGCCAGCAGCATCGCCGGAGCAAAGCCGCCCAGGGCGGTCAGCCGCTCGGCCGCCACGGCCTGCCCCGAGCCCTTGAGATCCTGCATCTGCTCGTGCAGCGCCGCGAGCCGCAGGACCGGGTCCTCGATCTCGACCGGAAGCTCGGCGAACATCGCCGAGACCTTGTTGTTGTAGCTCCCGCGCTCGTGATCGGCGCGGACCGACACCGGCACCAGCGTGCGGATCACCCGGCCCTCGACGGGCTCATCGCGGGACAGCAGCAGCTCGCGGAAGCCGTTGGTGATCGCGGCCAGCACCACGTCGTTGACCGTGCCGCCATGGGCCTCCCGGATCCGCTTGACGTCCACCAATCGCCCCCGGGCCCAATCCCAGCGGCGATGGGGGCCGATCGGGCCATTGAGCGAGCTGGCGGCCCCGCCCGGGGTCAGCAGGGGCCGAAGGTTGGCCAGGCCGCGGGTGACCTCGGCCACCTGGCGGAGGGCCCTGCGCGGGCCTCGCACCGCCGAGAGCACTCCCCGCACGCCCTCGTAGGGGCTCGACGCCCGGGTGCTCAGAGCGTGGGCCAGCAGCGCGGCGGCGCTTGGTTCGGGATCGGGTCGCCAGTCGTCGGCCTCGGCCTGCCCGCCCTCACGCTCGGTGCTGAGGATCACGCTCAACAGGTCCGTGGCCGAAACGCCGTCGACCATGCAGTGGTGCGTCTTGGAGATCAGGGCCCAGCGACCGTCGTCGAGTCCCTCGGCCACCCACATCTCCCAGAGCGGCTTGGACCGATCGAGCTGCTGAGACATCACGCGGCTCACCAGGTTGCGCAGCTCCTCGTCGCCGCCCGGCGTTGCCAGCGCGGTGCGCCGGAGGTGGTAATCGAGGCTGAAATGGGGATCGTCGACCCAGGTGGGGCGTCCGAGCGCCAGCGGCACGAACCGCACCCTCTGCCGGTAGCGCGGCACCTGCGGCAGGCGCGCCGCGATCGCCTCGCGGACCTCCCCCGGACCCGGAGGCGGACCCTCGAAGATCCCCACCGAGCCGATGTGCATGTGGGTCACGGCGTCCTCGATGTGGAGGAACGACGCATCGAGCGGGCTCATCGTCTGCATTGCCGGATCACCACCACTTCCGTTCGAGGGCCTGATCGGTGCCGCCGGTGCGGTCAAGCGCGTCGAGCGTGGCCATGTCCTGGTCGGAGAGCTCGAAGTCGAAGATCTGGGCGTTCTGCTCGATCCGCTCGCGATGCGTCGACTTAGGGATCAGCACGGTGTCGCGCTGCAGGCACCAGCGCAGCAAGACCTGCGCCGGGGTGCGACCAGTGCGCCCGGCGATCTCCGCCACCGTGGGGTCCGACAGGTGGCGGCCCGTGCCCAGCGGGCTGTAGGCCTCGAGCGCGACCTCGCGTGCCTCGCACGCCTCGAGCAGCCGGCGCCGGTACTCGAATGGGCTGAACTGCACCTGATTGACCACGGGTGGGCTGGTCGCCACCGCCCACACCTGCTCGAGTTGGTCCACGCTGAAGTTGGAGACGCCGATCGAGCGGGCGTGGCCGTGCTGCTGAGCCCGCTCCATGCCCGGCCAGGCCCAGGTGGGACCGTTCTGAGGCCAGTGCACGATGTACAGGTCGACCTGATCCACCTGCAGCCGCCGGAGGCTCTGCTCGACTTCGGCTTCGGGGTCGCGGCGCGCCGGATAGAACTTGGTGGTGAGGAAGACCTCCTCGCGCGGAACGCCGCTGTCTTTCAGCGCGCGGCCGACGCTTGCCTCGTTGCCGTAGGCCTGGGCGGTGTCGATGTGGCGATAGCCGAGCTCGAGGGCCCAGCGGACCGCGTTCTCGCACTCCGGCCCGTCGGGGACCTGCCAGACGCCGAGGCCGAGCCGGGGCAAGCGAGCGCCGTCCGCCAGAAGGCGGACCTGTGGATCCGATGGCACGGTGCTGTCGGTCACGCCGACCAAGTGTGTCAGTTCTGGCGTGTGAACCTGACTAAACCTGGGTAGCCCTACACTTCCAATTCCGGCAGAACGAGCCTGGCAGGGCGTCAGGGAGAGGGAGTGCTGATGAGGGATCGTTGCTTGCGTGTATTGCTGGTCGGCGTGCTGGCGTCGGTGTGTTGGGCGAGCTCCGCGGCTGCCGCCACCGGTCCGGGCGTGATCGGCTCGGTCAGCAACTCCACCTCGCTCTCGGGTGCAATCGCGGTCGCCGTGTCGGGTAACGACGCCTACGTGGCGTCCTACTGGTCGGGTCAGCTGAACGCAATCGACATATCCAATCCCGCCGCGCCCAAGATCGTCGGCTCGACGCCGCCGACGCTTTCCATGATCGCGGCCACGGACGTCACGATCTCCGGCCACTACGCGTTCGTGACCAGCAAGAATCGCAACGGACCGTGTGTGCCGGGCCCCGTGCCGGCCTGCGGAAGTGGAAGCAACAACGACGGGTCGGGGAACAGCCTGACCATCGTCGACATCTCGAATCCGAGCCACCCCACCGTGGTGGGGACGCTCCGCGATGCCACCAACCTGTTTGGGGCGTACTCGGTCGCGGTGTCCGGGAATTTCGCGTATGTCGCCTCGCAGGGGACGCTCCAGGGCGAGCCCCAGACGCCGCAGACCAGCACCGGCTCGTTCTCGGTGATCGACATCGCCAATCCGAGCGGGCCGGTCCTGCTCAACGACGATCCAGAACTCGTCGCTGACCGGGGCGGTGGCTCAGGGACTGGACCACGCCACCTCGGTCGCCGTGAGCGGCAACGTGGCCTTTGTCACCGCGTTCTACAGCCAGCGTCTGACCGCGATCGACATCTCCCACCCCGGCATCCCGGTCGTGGTCAGCTCCCTCCACGACGCGACGAACCTGTCGGCGCCGAACGAGGTGACGGTGGTCGGCGGCTACGCGTATGTGGTCAACGAGACCTCGACCGGCCCCGAGCTGGCGATCGTCAACATCGCGAATCCGGCTGCGCTGCCAATCGCCGCCACGATCAAGGACCCGCGGCTGGCCTTCGGGTACCGGATCAAGGCACGCGGCAACTTCGTATACGTATCGGCCAACAACGCCGCGTCGGTATCCGCCGTGGACATCTCCAAGCCAACCGCCCCGGTGCTGGATGGCGCCGTCACCAACATCGCCAATCTGTCCAACGTCACCGGGATCGACCTGAGCACCGACGGCCGGTACATCGTGGCCACCTCTCCGCATCTGGCCACTGAAGGACGGCCCGTATTCCCGCCGTATCCGCTCCAGGCGGGCGGCCCGACGGCCACCGGCACCGTCTCGATCATCGGTCTCGCGCCCTCGCCGAGCTTGACCGCCGCGCCCAAGATCACGGGCGCCGCCCAGCAGGGGAAGACGCTGACGGCCGCGGCCGGTACGTGGTCCGGAGCGCCCGCGCCGACCTTCAGCTACCAGTGGCAGCGCTGCAATGCCCACGGCACCGGCTGCAAGGCGATCTCAAATCAGACCAAGAGTACGTACCGGGTGAGCGCCACCGATGTCGGATCGCGGCTCGCGGTGGTGGTCACCGGAACCAATGCCAACGGATCGGCGAGCGCCACGGCGCCGGCCACGAACGTGGTGAAGTGGTCGTCCGGCACCGTCGCCAGCACGAAGCTGGTCAAGTCGCACACGGCGACTCCCGGGCTCACCATCTCGGTGCCGTCGGTCGGCGGCGGCCTGCTCCTGCAGCGGATCGTCATCACCCTGCCCAAGGGGCTCTCATTCGCCGGAAGCAACCGCGCCCTGTCCCGCGGGCTGAAGGTCAAGAGCCGGACGGGGAAGACCCTGCGGTTCAAGCTGTCGGCCAAGCGCGGGAAGCTGACGATCACCCTGAAGGCGGCGACCCCGGGGGTCACGCTGACACTGGCCCGCGGCCACCTGGCCAAGGCCAAGTCGCAGGCCAAGTCGCCGAAGCTCACCGTGAGCCTCTACTACAAGGGCAAGCCGGTCCGCACCGGCAGCGTCAAGCTCCGGCTGTCCTGACCCGGCTAGAGCGTCCAGTAGTGGTCTGCACCCGCCGGTAGCGGTCGAGCGACGTCCTGCAGCGCGGCCCGGGCTGCGCCGAGGTCGAGCTGCGCGATTGTCGCGACCTCGGCGGTGGCCAGCGGTTCGCCGGCCCAGGCGAGCAGTTCCTCCACGGACTCGGGCTTGGCCCGACGGATCAACTCCGGCGCGAGGTTGGCTATCGCCGCTTCGTAGGCCTCGACCGGGTTGAAGCCCGGAATCGTGACGGGCGCGTCGCAATCCGGGCGCCTGAGTTCGTAACTGGGAGCGGTGTAGCGCCGCTGCTCCGGTGGTCCTCCGAGCTTGTGGTCGAGCGCTCGCGCGGCGGGCGATGGGGCTCGGGCGGCGTCGATGTCCGCCTGCAGCGCGGCTTCGACGTCGGGTCGTGCGCACCACTGCCTGAGCCGGGCCGGTTCGAGGCCCACATCCCGCGCCGCCGCCGCCAGCAGCTCCGGATCGTCGAGCAGTCCGCCCAGCATCACCCGGACCCGCAGGCGTCGCAGCAGCGGCTCCTCCAGCTCCGGTGCGTGCAGGCGGGCCGCCACCACGGCGCGGCAGGCCGGCACCGAAGAAGCGGCGCGCTCGTAGGGGGCCGGGTCGATCGGCATGCCGTACTTTCGCTGCAACCCTGGCGCGCCTTCGGCCAGTTTGTCCGCTTCGCCCGCCTCGAGCGTGAGCGCGATCATCTTGTTGTGCCAGAGGAGCTGATCGCCGTAGTGCCAGCGCAGCCGACGGCGCGCCGGTTCCGCGGAGAACGCGAACGGGCAGGCCGGATCCGTGAACAGGGTTATCTCGATCTGCACGAGGCCGAAACCTACCGGCCGGCCCTTCTCAGGGCTGGTGTGCAGCGAACGCCCGGGCCTGCCGATTGACTATCGCGATCAGGTTCCCGAGGGCGATGTTGGCGTCGAGCAGGTGCAGACCCCAGGTCGCGTCGGGGCTCGGCTTGGGGGTGATGGCGCCTCGGAGCGGAGTTATCTCCAGGACGTTGGCGCCGCCCGCCGACGAGCACTGGGCCCGGAACGCGCCGGGCTCGGCGAGCCAGGGGGTGGAGGCCTTCGGGTAAGTGAAGCCGAGCAGGGCGATGCCCGCCGACAGCGCGCTACCCGGATAGAACGGGGCGCTGGGAGAGATCAGGTTGACGCGGCCAGATCCGCCGCTCAATGACGCCGGGTTGGTGCAGAGCACCGCGTCACCGGGAGTCGTCGTCCGCCCGAACAGGCTGTTGGCCGGCGCGGGCTGGTCGAAGGTGGAGAAGGCGATGACGCAACCGAGCTGGTGGGCCGAGCGGCAGGCCGGGATGTGCTTGAAGTCGCCACCGATGCCGGTACCCCGCTTCACCAGGACATTGCCGCCCATCAGGATCGCCGAGACCAGCCGTTTCCGCACGGCGGGCTTACGGTCGATGTCGCGGGCGATCAGCTCGCGCAGCACGAACGACCCCTGCGAGTGGCCGATCAGCACGAATCCGCGACCGTGGTTGTACTTCTTGAGGTAGTCGCGGAAGGCGTTGCGGACGTCGTTCAGCGGCACCGCGAGCTGCTTTGGGGTCTCGGCAGTGCCGGCCAGCAGCGCGGTCAGCGTCACCTGACGGTAGATCGGGGCGAAGACACGGCAGTACTGGGAATAGCGCGCGGCCTGGTAGAGCGCGATCGACTTCTCGACCGGATCGATCTTGAAATTCGCCAGGGTGGTGGACTGCCCGCTGACCGTGGGGTAGACATAGAAGCAGTCGATCAAGGGCTTCTTGACCCGCTTGGGGTGCTGAACCGCCAGACGCTTTCCGGTGGGCGAGAAGACTGTGGTGGCGAGGCTCGGCGCGCATGGATCCGGAGAGTGACCCGGCAGGCACAGCCAGACGGTCTTGGCCGAGGCGGCCGGCGCCAGACCGGCCGCGATCAGGGCGGCGGCGGCAACGGGGGCCAGCAGGCGGACGATCCAGCGCATCGGCGCAATCTAATGCTTGGCCCGGTCGCCGTGCAACCGCGAACCTGACCCGGGGCCGTCGTCGCGTCTGATTGAATCGCCGCATGCCGAACTTCGACGTGAGCGGAAAGGTCGCGCTGGTAACGGGCGGCGCGCGGGGAATCGGCTTCGGGACCGCGCAGGCGCTGGCGGCGCGGGGGGCCACGCTGGTGATCGTGGATCTCGATCCGGGAGCGGCCCAGAGCGCCGCGGATCGGCTCCCCGGCACCGCGCTCGGGCTCGCCGCCGACGTGACCGACCGGGGTTCGATGCAGCGCATCGTGGCGACGGTCTCCGAGCGGCTCGGCGGGCTCGATGTGATCGTGGCCAACGCCGGCGTCGCCTCGCGCGGGGCGACCGTGCGGGCGATGAACGGCGAGGCCTTCGACCGCGTGCTGGCGGTGAACCTCGGGGGGGTCTACAACACCGTCATCACGGCTCTGCCGCAGATCGCGCAGCGCAGCGGGCACATCGTGGTCACCTCCTCGGTCTACGCATTCCTGAACGGCCTCGGCACGGCGCCGTACGCGATGGCCAAGGCCGGCGTCGAGCAGCTGGGGCGCGCGCTGCGGGTGGAGCTAGCACCCCACGGCGCCAGCGCCAGCGTCGCCTACTTCGGCTTCATCGACACCGAGATGGTCCACCGCGCGATCGACGCCGACCCGGCCGCCGAACGGATGATGAACACGCTGCCCAAGGTGCTGCGGAAGCGTCTCACGCCTGCGCAGGCCGGTGAAGCGGTGGCCCGCGGCATCGAGAGGCGCGCCCCGCGGATCATCGCCCCCAAGCGCTGGGCCGCGTTCAGCGCTCTGCGCGGCATCATCAACCCGCTGCTCGATGACTACATGCTCAAGGACTCCGACACCCAGGAGTTGGTGCGCGAGCTCGATGCCCGCGGCGACCAGGAGCAGCCGCTCACGGCATGAAGCGCGAGATCGACTGACTTTGAGTGGTTACCTGACGCCGGAGCGCGCAGCGTTGCGCGCCCGGGCGCGTGAGTTTGCGATGCGGGAAGTGCTGCCGGTGGCCAACCGCTGCGATCCGCTGAAGGCCGACATTCCCGATGCCCTGATGGGCAAGCTGGCCGCCGAGGGGTATTTCGGTCTGCGGATTCCCACCGAGTTCGGCGGGCAGGGGTTGGGCGTCATGGAATACGCGCTGGTCACCGAGGAGCTGGCCCGGGCGTGGATGAGCGTGGCCAGCATCATCGTGCGCGGCAACGCGTTCGGGACCGAGGTGGCGGATTCCCAGCGGCGGGCCGAGCTGTTGCGCCGCAGCGCTCGGGGAGACTGGATCGGCGCCGTCGCGTTCTCGGAGCCCGAAGCCGGCTCGGATCTGGCCAACGTGCAGTGCAAGGCGGAGCGGACGGGCGACGGCTGGCTCATCAACGGCGAGAAGCGCTGGTGCGGCAATGCCGTCCGCGCGCATTTCATCGTCCTGCTCGCGCGGACCGCCGAGCCCGGACCCGACGAGCCCCGCGGGGCCGGGCTGACGTCGTTCCTGCTCGTCAAGGAACCGGGGAGCCTGCTTCCCGGGCTGGAGGCGACCGAGATCGACAAGATCGGCTACCACGGCATCACCACCTACGCCCTCACCCTCCAGGACGTGCGTGTCCCGAGCGAGGCATCGATGGGCGACGACGGCCTGGCCACGACGCTCTCGTGGCTGAACGTCGCCCGCGTGCACACCGCCGCGCGGGCGGTCGGCCTGGCCCGGGCGGCGCTGGAGGACTCGACCGCCTATCTGGGTGAGCGCCGGCAGTTCGGCGAGCCGCTGTCGGCCTTCCAGGCGCTGCGCTTCGTGCTGGCGGACATGGCGGCCGACGTCGAGGCCGGGCGGGCGCTGACCCATCAGGCGGCACACGCCTGCGACACCGACGATCCGGCCCAGGCCACGCTGGCCTCGATGGCCAAGCTGTGGACCACGGAGATGGCCGTGCGGGTCACCAACCAGGCGATGCAGTTGCACGGCGGGAACGGATATACGACCGAACGCGCCGTCGAGCGTCACTGGCGCGACGCCCGGCTGACCACGATCTTCGAAGGCACGTCGGAGATCCAACGCACCATCATCGCCGACGACCTACTCGACGAGCACCGACGCGGCTGATCCGATCGGTGCGCGGGGGTCTCCCTCGCGCGAGCTCTGGATGTCGCGCTTGGTGGCAGACACGGGCCTACGGCTCGACGAGTGCGTCGGTCAGCGGGTCGATGCCGGCCAGCCGCCCGGCCAGTTCATCGCTCAGGCCGTAGCGGGCGGCCAGGACACTCGGTGCCGTGTAGCTGACCCTGGTCTGCCCGGCGTCATCCCAGACCAGGACCTTCAGGGGTAGATCGAGCGCGGCCAGCGGCGCGGCGATCATCACCGGAGTCCCCGCCATCGGGTTGCCGAAGATCAGAACCTTGGTCTCACGCAACTCGAGGCCGCTGCTCGCGGCCTCGCCGCTGTGATCGATCACCGCGAACAGCTTCAACCCCTTCGCGCTCACCAGCCCGGACAGGCGCGCGACGGTATCGGTCACCGACCGGGGACTGGGCTTGGTGATCACTTCCGCGGCTGATCTCGACTCAGATGTGGGCTGGGGCATTCTTGGCTCCCTTGCGGCGGCGTTGACAGACGGTTGATTGTCGTTTAGGTATTGCGAGCCATGCCGGACCGTCCCGCGAACAAAAACCTGGTGCTGGCGGCGATGGTGTTCGCGGTCGCGATGACCTTCATCGACCAGACGATCGTGGCGATCGCCATCCCCAACGTGCAGAAGCAGCTGTCGCTGTCGGCGACGGGCTCGCAGTGGGTCATCAACGGCTATCTGCTGGCTCTGTCCGCGCTGTTCGCGTTCGGGGGCAAGCTCGGCGATGTGCTCGGGCGGCGGCGGATGGTGGTGATCGGCGTCACCGGCTTCGCGCTGGCATCAGCCGCCTGCGGCCTGACCCCCAAGGGCAGCATCGCCGAGGCTTGGATCATCGCCTTCCGGGTGTTGCAGGGTGCGACGGCGGCCCTGATGTTCCCGGCGGCGGTGGGGATCGTCGTGGCGTCGTTTCCGTTGCGCGAGCGAGGCCGAGCGATGGCCATCTTCTTCGGGATCTCTGGTGGCCTGACGGCGATCGGGCCGATCGCGGGCGGCTTCCTCACGCAGTGGACGTGGCGGTCGATCTTCTGGATCAACGTCCCGGTGGCGATCATCGCGCTGATCCTGATCCGCAAGTCCCAGCCCGAGAACGCGGTCCATCCGACGAAGCTCGACTACCGCGGCACCGTGCTGATCACCGGGGGAATGGGGCTCACCGTGCTCGGGCTGCAGCAATCCAGCGTGTGGGGTTGGGGCAGCCTCAAGACTTGGGTGTGCATCGTCGCGGGCCTGGTGTCGCTGGTGGCGTTCGTGGCCTGGGAGCTGCGCACGCCCGAGCCGCTGCTCCGGCTGACGATCTTCCGCGACCGGGGTTTTGCCGTCGAGACCGCCGTGCTCGGGCTGATGTCGATCGTATTCGTCCCGTTCTTCTTCTTCGGCAGCGTCTACGCCCAGGTATCGCTGGGCAAGACCTCCTCCAACGCCGGCGTCTACATCATCTACTTCTTCCTCGGGTTCGTGGTGATGGCTCAGGTCGGCGGACGGATCCTCGACAAGCGCGGCGCCCGGCCGGCGGTGGTGATCGGCAGCGCGCTCGGGGCGGTCGGCTTCTACCTCCTGGCCGGCAAGCTCACCAACCTGTCGGTGAGCCACCAGGAGATCTACATCATCCTGGCCGGCGGCGGGCTGGGCCTCATGCTGGGAACCGCCAGCACCGATGCCGTCAACCGGGCTCCGGACACGAGCTACAGCGAGGTCACCGGCATCACGCAGACGGCCCGGAACTTCGGGGCCAGCCTGGGACTCGCGGTCCTGGGGACGATCTTGATCAGCCGCAACAAGGCCAACGTGGTCGGCGCCCTGACCCGGCACGGCGTACCTCGGGCGGCGGCGCAGCGAATCGCCGGGTCGCTCGGCTCGACCGCCCCGAGCGGCCGGTCGCCCACGCCGCAAGCGCGATCGCTGGTGCACGACGTCCAGCTGGCGTTCGCCCACTCGACCCAGACCGTGTTCTACATCATGGCCGGGGTGATGGCCGCCACCTTCCTGGTCTCGGTTCGCGGTCTCCCGCGCGGCCGGGTGCTGACGCAGGAGGAGCTGACCGAAGCCGAAGCCGTCATCGCGCCGGCCGTCGCCGAGCCAGGTCGGATCAGTCGAGCGCCCGGCGGATGAACAGCCGAGTGCCGAGCGCGCTGAACAGCAGGAGCGAGACCCCGAGTCCGAGGGCGATCCAACCACCGCCGAGGTGGGGGAGCGTGGTCAGCGCGCTTCGCAGTCCCTCGCTCACATAGGTGATCGGATTCACCAGGGTCAGGATCTGGAACCAGCGCAGCTGGTGCAGGGAGTGCCACGGGTAGAAGGTGCAGCCGGTGAAGATCAGCGGGGTCAGCACGACGGCGAACGCGACGCTGATCCGGTTCGGCGGCACGGCGGTGCCGAGCACGAGACCCATCGCTCCGGCGGCCAGACTTCCGAACGCGAAGATCGCCACCAGCGCCGGCCAATCGGGACCGGAGATGTGCAGGCCGCCGGGAAGGATCAGCGCCGCCAGCGGCAGGATCAGCACCCCGGCCAGGATCCCCCGCAGCGACGCGATCAGGATCTTCTGCAGGGCTACCGCGGCCACGGGCAGCGGCGCGAGCAGGCGGTCCTCGATCTCCTTGGTGAACGAGAACTCGATGACCAGCGGCAGGGCGGTGTTCTGCAGCGCGGTCAGGACGAGCGTCAGGGCCATCACCCCGGGCAGCAGCTGGGTTCCGTACCCGCCCCGGGCCGCCCCGATCTGCGGCAGCACGCGTCCGAACACGAACAGGAGAAAGATCGGCTGCAGCAGCGCCTGCGCCAGAAACGATCCGAGCTCGTGGCGGACCGTGACCCAGAGGTCGCGGCCGCACAACGCCAGAAACGCTCGCAGCTGGACGTTGGTTGTCCCGTAGGGCGTGCTGCGGGCGGCGGAGGCGCCCTCGGTAGCGGTGCTCACCCCGACCACCGCCCGCTCACCTGAGCGCCGTCGGCCCCCCGGAGCTCGCGGCCGGTCAGGTGGACGAACACGTCCTCGAGCGTTCCCTCCAGGCGCTTGAGCTCGATCAGGTCCAGGCCGCCACGACCGGCGGCGGCGAGGGCGTCGGCCGGCAAGGACTCGGTGGCCCGCCCGTCCGACTCATACAAGCGCACGCGCCAGCGACCCTCGCCTCCGGGCCGAGCCTCGATCCGCTCGGTGTCGCACACCCCCGCGAACGCGGCGGAGGGGTCTCCGCCGGCCGAGACGGTCACCTCGATCCCGTGCTCGGCGGGCAGCAGCCGTCGCAGGCGTGTCGGCGTATCGAGCGCGATGATCTTGCCGTGATCGATGATGGCGATCCGATCGCACAGCCGGTCCGCCTCGATCATGTCGTGCGTGGTCAGGATCAACGTCGTCCCGCGCTCGCGCAGGTCGACCATCATGTCCCACAGGAACAGCCGGGACTGCGGGTCCAGGCCCGTCGTCGGCTCGTCCAGGATCAGCAGGCGCGGCTCGTGCATCAGGGCTCGGGCGATCATCAGCCGCTGCGCCATCCCACCCGAGTAGTTGTTGACGTGGTCGTTCTCGCGGTCGGCCAGCCCGAAGCGGGCCAGCAGCTCCCGCGCGCGCTCACGTCGCTCGCGCCGGCCCGCCCCGAAGTAGGCGGCGTGGAAGGTCAGGTTCTCCAGCGCGGTCAACGCCCGGTCGAGGTTCGAGAGTTGCGGCACCGCGGCGATCCGCAGCTTTGCCGAGACCGGATCCGCGCTGACATCGATGCCATCGACCGACACCCGTCCGGCGGTCGGACGCACTCGCGTGGTGATCGTGCCGATCGTGGTGGTCTTGCCGGCCCCGTTCGGCCCCAGCAGCCCGAAGATCTCGCCCTCGCGCACCTCGAAGTCGATCCCGGCGACCGCCTCGGGACCTTCGGCTCGGTAGCGCTTGTGCAGCCCCTCAACGCGAACTACATCGGACGGCGGAGGCGTGGCGGTGGCAGGCCCGGCGGCGGGAGGCATCCCCGCCGAGGTTAGCCCGAGCCCTGGGCCGGTGCGTGCGTCAGTGGCCGCGCAGGCGCGTGAGCTCGATGCGCAGCGGGACGCTGTACCGCTCGGCGAACGTCTCCGGGGTCATCCCGATCCGGGCGATGTGCTGGTCGTACTTGGCCAGATAGTCCGCGGCGGCGCTGACCGGCGGGGCGTCACGATCGACCGTGGCGCGGCCGGACAGGACGACGATGTCTCCGCCGCGGCTGTCACCGGCGAAGTTCAGGGTGACCTGTGGGTTCGCCTCGACATTGCGCACGCGTGCGCCCGGCATGCTGTACATGGTCACCGTTTGATCGCCGTCCCAGAGAAACCACACCGGGTTGGGCAGCGGGGCCCCGGCCGGGGTGACCGAGGTCAGCCACACGACGACCTCCTCGCGCAGATGCCGCGCGGCCCGAGCCCCGAAGTCGGTGCCCTGATCGATGATCAGCAGGCCACTCCGGGTCGGGTGCGGCCGGGCGCGACGCAGGAGATGAACTGGCGGGGCGCCTGCCCGCCGCGGATCGTAAAGCGGTAGTACTTGGCGATCCACCCGGGCCGCGTGATCTCAACGATCAACTGCGTGCCGGGCTTCAGCCGATGGTGGCGGAACGCGACGAAAAGGCCGACCGCGGTCGATGAGCGCTTGGTGCAGCGTCGGGTGGCCGTGGTCTTGCAGGCCTTGACGTTCGAAACGGCGATCGTCCGCTTGGCGTACGGACAACCTTGGCCGTGGCACCTGATCACGACGGATGCGCCGGCCGGGACGCCGGTGGCCATGAGCAGCGGGACGCCGGTGTAAGTCGGGTGGTAGTCGAAAGTCCATTGCAACATGGACGAGAGCCGCCCGGGAGGTGGCCGCTTGCGCACGTCTGTCTGAACCGATGGCGCATCAGACTTGGTGAAGCTGGCGTCGCCTGAATAGTGCGCGAAGATCACGTGCGTGCCGGTTGAACCGAACTTCACCGTACAGACGGCTGCGTCGGCCGCCGAAGGGGAGTTACCTGGCTGCACGGCCTGGGAGTCACAACCGGAGATCGGGTTGTTGCCATCGGTGAACTGCACCGATCCGCTCGGCTGGGTCGGGCCGGCGTGGTTGGGCACGACGGTCACCTGGTAGGTGACCGTGCTTCCGACGGTCGGATTCCCGCCCGAGTCCGTCAAGGTGCTCGATGTCGAGTCCTTGCCGACCGACAACGAGTTGGCCGGAGAGCTGGTCGAGCCGGTGGGGTTTCCGACGCCGTTCGGCGTGAACGCCGCGGTCAGGTCCACAGGCGAGTTGGCGGCGGCGAACGAGGCCTGGCAGGTGGCCGTGGCGGCACCGGTGCCAGCGGGTACGACGGGGACGTTGTCGCAGCCTGAGATCGGCGTGCCGCCATCCTCGAACGCCACGGCCCCGGACGGGGTCACCTGGCTTGCGGTCACGGTGGCGACCATGGTCTCGGTCTGATTGGTCACCGGATTGCTGGGGACGAGCGTGAGCGCCGTCGTACTCGAGACCGACGTCTGGGTCAAGGTGGCCTGTCCGCTGACCCTCGTCGCCAGGTCGACGGCGACGATCTGCGGGGTGCCCGGGGTTTTCGAGCTGACGATCAGGGCGTTGTAGGTGCCAGTGCCCGGGGCCGTCGGGACGACGGTATCTCCTGTGTCGGTGGACAGGAACACCACCGGGTCGCCTGACACAAGATTGCCGTGGGCGTCGGTGACGGTCGCGGTGGCGGTCGTGGTTGCGCTGCCGTTAGCGGATATCGATGTCGGGGAGAGCGTGACGGCGACGTTGGTGGCGGGCCCGGCGATCTGATTCAGGGTGGCCTGGGCCGCCGCGTGGGCGGAGGGGAGTGCGGCGTCGGTCGCGGTGATCGTCACAGGGCCGGCCACCGTCGTGCTCTGGTATGGTGGCGGTGTAGGTCCCGTCGCCGTGGTCGATGACGGACCCGATGGCGGAGTCGGTCGAGAACGTGACGCGTCTCGCCCGGCACCCCGTCCCCCTGGGCGTCCTGGACCGTGGCTGTGGCCGTCGTGGTCGAGATGCCGTCGGCGACGATCGGGTTAGGCGAAAGCGTGAGCGACGATAGCTGGGTCGCCGTCCCGTATTGGACCAGGGTGGCCTGGTTAGACAGCGTCCCGTCGGTGGCGGTGACCGTCACCGGGCCGGGGGTTGTCGAGCTGGGGATCGTGGCGGTGTAGGTCCCGTCGCCGTTGTCGATGACCGGCCCGGTGGGGGTAGGCGAGAAGGTCACCGTCTCGCCGGGCACCCCGTTGCCGTTGGCGTCGTGCACCGTCGCGATTGCCGTCGTGGTGGACGGGCCGTTGGCGGAGACGAAAGCGGGCGCTAGCACGACGGACGAGACAGTGGTCGCGGGTCCGTACTGGATCAGAGTGGCCTGTCCGCTTGCCCCGATAGTGGAGT
Organism: uncultured Solirubrobacterales bacterium; assembly: GCA_963808605.1. Classification (GTDB taxonomy): domain Bacteria; phylum Actinomycetota; class Thermoleophilia; order Solirubrobacterales; family Solirubrobacteraceae; genus Palsa-465. The sequence continues at coordinate 409,890 of CAWEGQ010000004.1, read as the reverse complement.
CGGTGACCGTAATAACCGCCGAACCTGCGGTGAGGGAGCTGGTGATCGTCGCGCTGTAGGTCTGCGTAAAGAAGTTGAAAGAGGGTGGGTTGCCGACGAGCTGCCCGGGGTCGCTCGAGCTAAAGGTGACGACGTCCGTCGCCCGCAATAGCGCTGCCAGGGATGGTGGCGGTCGCGATGCTGCTGGAAATACCGTCGGGTTTGATGAAGGAGGGCGACAGCGTCACGGTCGGGATAGCCGGTATCCGCGACCGGCGCGGCGCGGCTTGCGAGGACGCCGTCGCGATCAGTGAGGAGCCGAGGATGCTCAGCAGCACCAGCGCGACGACGGCGAGCCGGCGGCGAGAGGGGCGATCGGCGTCGCGGCGGGCTTGCCACCTGAGTCCCGGCCGGTATCTAATAGCTCCCATATAATTGCCCGCTGAACTTGCCCCGTTGCCGAGCTTAGGCTATCGAACACCCACTATGTTGGGTGTTGGTTGTTGTTCCCTTCTCAGAGCTTGGCCGGCGGCGTATGATTCGCGCCTACACGTCGACGGGACGAAAGGGCATCGGACCATGGAAGCGGGGCATATAGCCGCCGGGGCGTTGGGAAACGCCGGGCGGACGACTGGGAGGACGAGGGCGACGGCGGGCGTTCGCGGCTGGCGGCTGGCGCTGATCGGCGGCGCCGTGGCCGCGGCATTCGGCGGCGCGTTCGCCGTGGGCAGCGCCACGAACACCAAGGCGGTGGCACCGGCGGCGCTCGCTCCGGCTGTCGGCTCGGCGCAGCCTGCCGCACTGAAGCTCGCGGTCAATCCGGCGGTCTCGGTGCCGACTCTGGTTCCGGCGCCGAAGACCAAGGCCAAGGCCAAGGCCAAGCCCAAATCGAAGCCCGCCGCCGCGGTCAGCGCCGCGGTCGTGGCGCCCGTGGTGGCCGCGCCGGTCGTGATCCCCGCGACCCCGGTCGTGGCGACGCCGCCTCCGGCCGTCACGGTGACGCCGCCGGCGACGACCCCCGCGACTCATCCGACGGGCAACGGATCGACGGGCACGAAGTCCACGTCCGGCACCGGCACCGTCAGCGGTAGCGGCTAGCCAGTAGTAGTGCTCCGTCCGGTGGGGCGGGGTGGGTTGGGCGTGGCCCGGCCCGCGGCAACTTGGAGTCACTTTTCCCTGCATATGAGCGAAAAGTGACTCCAAGTCGCCTGTGCATCCACGCGCACAAACCTTCACCCCTTCATTGAAGAAGTTCGGGCAAGACCCACCCACCGACCCGGGCCGCAGCACCGCCGCAGACTCCGCGGCCGCTCTCAGCCGGCGACGTAACCAACCCTGCCGAGCTGGGTGAAGGCCGCGCCGAGTCGCGCGTCGGCGCTGGCCACGGTCGAACGCGCGGCGGCGTATCCGCGGGCGTCGCTGCGCGCGGCGGCCCGGCCCAGCGACTGGTAGGCACTACCGGCCTGGCGCAGCGCCGTGGCGAGCGCAAGGTTCGCCGCGCGCGCTGCACCGGCGTTCAGCTTCGTGACCGCGGCCGCCGCCTGGAAGTGGGCCGCCGCCAGCGCCGCCGCCGCCGCCGCCTGGGTCTTGGGGGTCCGCGCTCGGGCGAGGGAGGTGCCGCCGGTCGCCCGCGCCGCGCTGAACTTGGCCATCGCGGCGGTGAGGGCCGCGGCGTAGCTCGGGCTGAGGCTGACGCGCAGCAGCCCGCCGGACACCGGGCGCACGGTGCCGACGATGCGCTCGCAGGTGCCGGCGAAGGCCGGGGCAGAGCCCCGCTTCTCGCACAAGCCGAAGATCGTTCCGGCGCCGGCCGGCAGCACGTAGAGCGAGGCCGGTCCGGTCAGGCCGCGGACCGCCTGATCCAGATAGCGGTAGTAGTGGGCGCCGTCCAGCGTGATCAGCTGCGCGCGACCCAGGTGCCCGGTCGCGCTGATCAGGCTCGGCGGCAGCAGCACGGAGGGCCCGGCCGTGGCCGCCCGGCCGAGCACCAGCAGGCCGGCGACCTGCCGTGCCGGGGCGAGCGCCAGCTCGTCGGTGAGGCCCAGCGCGGGCGCCGCCGGCGGGGTCTGGCGCCGCCAATCGGAGGGATAGGAGACCGTCAGCAACCCCGCGGAGGCGCGCTGGTTCAGGCCGGGCGGGGAGGACGCAGAACCCCCTAGGGCGCGGGCCAGGAGGAATCCGAGCACAGCCGCGACCACCACCGCGCCGAGGCCGAGCAGAGCCAGCCGCCGGTTCGCGGCGGCCGCCGCCGGGGCGGGCTTCCTCGCCGGTCGCCTCGGCGGCGCGGGCTTCACGGTCATGGCCGGCTCCGGTTGCGGCCGCGGCTCGGGCGACGGGACCGGCTCCGGTTTCGGGGCGGGCCACCGGATCGTCCTGGGCTCGGCTCTCGGGTCGGGCTCGGCGCTGGGCTGGGGCACCGACTCTGCGCTCGGCTTCGACTGCCGGCGTGGGCTGAGCTCGTTGGCGCGGCAGCGTCGATTTCGTCCGCGCCGATCAGCTCGCGCGCGCGCGGCGATTGCGGCGCGCGTCTGTCGCGCCCATGAGCCGGTCGCCGTATTCCCGCTCCAAGGCCAGCACGACGTGCCGCAGGTCCACCGGGACCCCCGCGGCGGCGGCTTCGCTCGCCGCGAACGTCGTGCACCGGTCGATCGCCCCGCCCGAGAGCTTGAACGAAGCCGCGAGGAACTCGAACTGGGCGTCGTCGATCCGAACGTTGTCCGGGAGGCGCAGGCGCCAGATGTGCTCTCGAGCCTCGGCCTGCGGGAAGGGGAAATCCACTTCGTGGTCCACGCGCTCGATCAGTTGATCGTCGAGGCGGGCCCTCAGCTGCGCCGCGACCACGACCAGGCCCGGATGCCCGTCGAGGCGGCGGACCAGCGCGTCGACCGGAATTTGGGTGCGGCGGCGGGATCGCTCGCGCACGGCGGGCTGACGCTTGCCGAAGAGGGTGTCGGCGTCGTCCAGGAAGAGGATCTCGCCGGACTGGCGCGTGGCGGCGAGGGCCTGATCGAGCGCCGCCTCGATGTCGTCGGCCTCGGCGAGGGACAGGCGCCCGAGGTCCAAGCGCAGGATCGCCAGTCCGAGCTCGGAGCCAACCACCCGGGCCGCCGTCGTCTTGCCGGTGCCCGGCTCGCCGACAAACAGGACGATCAGCCCGGTGCTGCGGCCGTTGGCCTCGGCGGCAGCCCCGCCGGGCGGGCTCTGACGTCGACCGCGAAACGCGGTGCAGATCGTCCGGATCGCTTCGGTCTGCTGGTCGGGGACGACCAGATCCGGCCAGCCCCGGTCGGGGGCAAGGCGATCCAGGAGCTCACCGACCCCGGAAAACGAGGCTTCGCCCGTGTCCTCGGTCCTCATGCGGCGAGGATAAGCCGCAGGCTGTCCGCTAACAACCTCGGGTGGCAGCTACCGCGAGCGCCTAATACATCCGTTCGGAGATCATCTCCCCTAACGACCTCGGGATTGTCTATGGTGCCGCGATCCTGTTACCGCTCCAGTTTTTCGGAGGATGCAAAGCATGAACAAGGCTGAGTTGGTCGAAGCGATCGCGAAGGACAGCGGCTTGAGCAAGGCCGACTCGTCGCGCGCGCTGGATGCGCTGGTCGGGACCGTGACGAAAACCCTGAAGAAGGGCGACGAGGTGGCGATCACCGGATTCGGCAAGTGGTCGGTGAGCAAGCGCCCCGCCCGCACCGGTCGTAATCCGCAGACGGGGGCCCCCGTGAAGATCAAGGCCTCCAAGGCACCCAAGTTCTCGGCGGGCGCGACGCTCAAGGGAGCGCTGAACCCGACCCGCAAGTAGCCGGACCCGCCGCGCCGGGTTCAGTGGGCCCGGTTCAGGCCAGGCTTGGCGCGGCGAAGCAGGACCGAGGCGTGGACCTCGCCGGTGTGATCGGCGATCCAGCGGCGATCGTCGCGGCCCAGAATCAACTTCTCGCCGGGCTGAGCGGGAGCGCGGAACTCGATCTCGGCGTCGAGCCCGTCGAGTTCTTCGGGGCCGTCCGGCTGGCCGAGCAGCTCCTCCTCGACCGCCTGCCAATAGGCGGCGTTGTTGATGTGCCCGGCCAGGTCACATTCGCTGGCCCGGAAGCGAAAGCGGGCGAGCTCGGTGGCCGAGTCGGGACTCGGGTGGTGCAGGCGCGCGGTGATCCGCCGCCCGGGCACGGCATCGCCGAAGACCGCCAGCTCAGGTTCGCTGAATGGCATCGGCCGCCAGCTGACCGGGTCGAGATGCACCCACAGCGCCACCGCCTCGACGTCGTTCTCGCCCTCGTCGGAGCCCACGCGCGCGATCGTGGTGCGGCGCTCCCCCCACATCCGGCCCAGGCCGCTGCAGAACGTCCGAAGCTCGAAGTGCTCGGCAAAGCGCGGGAACCGGCGGATCCGCAACCGAGTCCGCCGGACGACCCAGGCCGCGCTGGTGGCCAGCCCGGCGTCCTCCACGTCGGAATAGGCGATCTCCTGGAGCCAACGGGCCAGGCCGTCCAGCCGGATCCGGCCCGACGGCGCGCAATCCGCCAGTCCCGGCCGCATCGGCTGACCGTAGACGCGGCCTTGCTCCGGCGGTGAAACCAGCTCGGTCATGGGCTCGCGGGTGGCGATGGCCGGCTCCTAATGGGCACTAGTCGAGGACACGAGTGAAGTGCAGGGCCGTGATCGCCATCCGCTCGCGGAAGTAGAAACGGTGCGCCTCCGCCCGATGGACGGCCGAATCGAGATCGAGCACCCTGCAGCCGGCGGCCTGCGCCCGCTGCCCCAGCTCGGCCAGCAGCGCCCCGCCTACCCCGGTGCTGCGCGCGTCCGCGGCGGTGACGAGGTCATCGACGTAGAGCTTGCGCAGCGCGACGGTGGTCGCGATTATCCGCCACCCGGCCACCGCCAGGCAGCGTCCGGTCTCGTCGTACGCCGCCGTGAACCGCAGGCCCTGGGGATGACCTTCGGCGTAGACCGATTCCAGCTCCTGCGGGGTCAGCTCGGTCCGCAGCGCGGCCAGCACCGGAAACGCCTCACCGATCAAGCGCGGATCCCCGGGTTCGAGATCGACGAATCGCACGGCCGGACTTATACCGTCGTCGCCTCGCGGGCGGGCAGTGGTTCCGGGCGCGGCTGCACCCGGAGTCGCTCCGCCGTCCGCCGGGCCGTCCCGTAGGCCCACCGCGTGGTGGTGATCACCCCAAGCGCGAGCGCGATCACGCTCACCCCGACGATGAACCACCAGGCTGGGTGAGCGGCCGTCGCGAAGCCGCGGCCGAGCGAGCCCGTGACGCCGCCGGCGGCGACGGCGCCGACGATCGCCACGCCCAGCGTCACGCCGACCTGGCGGCTGGTGGAGGCTATGGCCGCGGCCACGCCGGCCTGGGCCGGGGGCATTCCCGACACGGCCGTGTTGGTGATCGGCGGGTTGATCAGCCCGAACCCGATCCCGAACAGGAGATAGGACACCAGCAGGTAGGCGGGCGAGGTGGCCGGATCGACCCGGGTCAGCATCAGGGCGCTGATGGTCGCGATCCCCCCGCCGAACAGCAATGAAGGACGTGCCCCGCGGCTACCCACCAACCCTCCTGACAGGGGGGCGAAGACGATTGTCATCGCGGCCATCGGCAGCAGGTAGAGGCCGGCGTGGAAGGGGGAGAGCCCGCGAACGTTCTGTAGGTAGAGGGTGTTCAAGAAGAGGAATCCGCCGAACGCCGCGAACATGCACACCGCGATCCCACTGGCTCCCGAGAACGGCGCACTGGCGAAGAAACGGATCTCCAGCAGTGGTTCCTCCCGGCGCGGCTCGTAGACGATCAGCCCGATCAGGGAGGCCAGCGCCACCCCGAACAGGCCGATTATCTCGGCCGAGAACCAGCCGGCCGAGTGGCCCTCGATGATCGCGTAGGTCAACGACGCCAGCATCACCATCACCAGCACCTGGCCCACCGGATCGATCCGGCGTGGGCGCGGGGCCCGCGACTCGGGTACGAACAGCGCGGTCAGCACGATCGCCAGGGCCCCGACCGGGAGATTGACCAGGAAAACCGACCGCCAGCCCACGGAGTCGACCAGCGCGCCGCCCAGCACCGGCCCCAGGGCGATGCTGAAGCCGACCATCCCGCCCCAGACGCCGATCGCCTGCGCCCGCTCGCGCGGGTCCTCGAACACGTTCCGGATGATCGACATCGCCACCGGATTGAGCATCGAACCGCCAATCGCCTGGAGCACGCGTGCGGCGATCAGGGCGTCCAGGCTCGGAGCCAGCGCGCACAGCAGGGATCCGAGGGAGAAGATGGCCAGGCCGGTCTGGAACACGCGCTTTCGCCCGATCCGGTCGGCGGTCGACCCCGAGAGCATCAGCAGGCTGGCGATCACCAGTGTGTAGGCGTCGATCGTCCATTGCAGACCGGCCAGCGAGGAGTGAAACGAGCGGTGGATCGCGGGAAGCGCGACATTGACGATCGTCGAGTCGAGCCCGACGATCAACAGGCTCATCGAGCAGATCACCAGCACCAGCAGTCGTTGGCGGCGGTCGGTGGGCTCGCTGGTGGTGGCGGTGGGGCTCACCAGTTCGATGCTATCCAGCGGTGCATTTCGACATTCCGGCTCCGGTACCGCGCTTACCTTCCGGAGGAGCGGGTACCCTCCGGCGGGACACTCGGTCCGGTTTTTCTCTTGCCAAACGACCACACCGCCCAAGACGAGGGGCAATCAGCGTTCCCGCAGGCGGCGACGCTGGAGCTCCGTGGCGTGACCAAGCGCTACCCGGGGCAGCGCGCGCCGGCCATCTCCGATCTCAGCCTGAACGTCGGGGCGGGCGAGGTCTGCGTGCTCGTGGGCCCCTCCGGATCCGGGAAGACCACGGCGATGCGGCTGATCAACCGGATGATCCCACTGACCGACGGGGACATCCTGCTCGGCGGTCGGAGCGTGCTGAAGCGCGATCCGACCGAGCTGCGCCGGGAGATCGGCTACGTGATCCAGCAGATCGGGCTGTTCCCGCACCTGACGGTGGCCGAGAACATCGCCACCGTGCCGCGCCTGCTCGGCTGGGACAAGCAGCGGATCCAGACTCGGGTGCACGAGCTGCTCGAGTTGATCGGGATGGACCCGGACGACATCGGCCCGCGGTATCCGGCTCAGCTCTCCGGCGGCCAGCGCCAGCGGGTGGGAGTCGCCCGGGCGCTCGCCGCCGACCCGCCGCTGATGCTGATGGACGAGCCGTTCGGGGCGATCGACCCGATCAACCGCTCGAGGTTGCAGGACGAGTTTCTGCACCTCCAGGAGCGCGTGCGCAAGACGATCGTGTTCGTCACCCACGACATCGACGAGGCGATCAAGATGGGAGACAAGATCGCGATCCTGCGCCAGGGCGGCACACTCGCGCAGTTCGACTCTCCGGCGGAGATCCTCACCAACCCGGCCGACGAGTTCGTGGCCCAGTTCGTCGGTGCGGATCGGGCGCTCAAGCGGCTCGGTCTCTCCACCTTGGCCGAGGTCTCCCTGCTCGCCCCTAACGGACTCCGCCCGGGCAAGGACCGAGTTGCGCTCAGCGCCACGGTCCGCGACGCGCTGTCCCAGCTGCTGGCCGCCGGCGGCTCGCCGCTGACCGTCGTCGACGGCGACGATCAGGTGGCCGGGATCGTGACCCTGGAGTTGCTGGGCGGCCTCCTGTCGAACGGTGCGCTCGAGGTCAAGGGCGCCGGCCACGGCCCCAATGAGGCGAAGGAGCCCCAGGCGTGACGGTGTTCGTGGCCGGCGGGCCGGTGATTCCGAGCTTCGGCGGCAGCACTTCCTCATTCGCCTGCGAGCGCGCCAACCGGCTGTTCTGCACCGATTGGCTCAGCCAGAACTGGAACAGCATTCTCTGGCCCGCGCTGCGTCAGCACATCCTGCTGACGGTGATCGCGGTGGTCATCGGCTTCGCGATCGCCACCACGCTGGCCCTGCTGGCCTACCGCCGTCACTGGGTCGAGCGGCCGGTGATCATCGTCACCTCAATCCTGTACACGATCCCGTCGCTGGCCCTGTTCGAGGTGCTCCAGGGCGTTCCCGGGCTGGGCCTCAGCCGGACCACCGCGGAGGTCGCGCTGGTCTCCTACACCCTGCTGATCATCTTCCGCAACACCCTCACCGGCCTGCGCGACGTGCCCCCCGAGGTTCGTGACGCCGCAGCCGGCATGGGCATGGGACCGACCGCGTCGCTGATTCGCGTGGAGCTGCCGCTGGCGCTGCCGGCGATCATCGCCGGACTGCGGATCGCCACCGTGACGGTGATCTCACTGGCCACCGTGGCCTCGCTGATCGACAACGAGGGCCTCGGCGTGCCGATCTTCGACGCGATCTCCAAGAACGTGTTCAAGACCGAGCTGATCTCGGCCGGCGTGCTGGCCGTGCTGCTCGCCCTGCTCGCCGACGCCCTGCTGGTCGGGGTGCAGCGGCTGCTCACCCCCTGGACGCGGGCGTAGCGATGCACAACTTCGTCCAGGCCTTTCAATTCGTCGGCAACAACGGGCAGATCGCCGGTATCCCCGGCCAGCCGACGCTGGTCCACCTCACGCTGGAGACACTCAAGGTGGCCGTGATCGGAATGGCCATCGCGCTGGCGGTGGCGATCCCGCTCGGGGTGTGGCTCGGCCACATCCACCGCTTCTCGTTCCTGGCCATCAACCTCGGCAACATCTGGCGCGCCCTGCCCAGCCTGGCCGTGTTGGCGATCGGCGCGGCGTTCCTGGGCATCGGCCTCGGGAACGTCGAACTGGCCCTGATCGTGCTGGCCATCCCGCCGATGGTCACCAACGCCTACGTGGCGGTCGACGGCGTCGATCGCGAGATCGTCGACGCCGCCCGGGGGATGGGCCTGACCGGCTGGCAGATCCTGCGCCAGGTCGAGCTGCCGATGGGCATCCCGCTGATCTTCGCCGGGATTCGCACCGCGTCCCTGTTCGTGATCTCGACCACCACGATCGCCTCCCTGACCGGGTACAGCGGGACGCTGGGCGACATCATCAACAACGAGGCCAGCTACCACCTGGCTGGCGTGATCGGGGCCGCGTACTGCATTGCCGGCCTGGCGCTGGGCATCGAGGTGCTCTTGGCCGGAGTACAGCGCTGGGTCACTCCGCGAGGGCTGATCCTGGCCGGCCGGTCCTCGCTGGAGCTTCAGACCTCGGTCGCCTGATTTGAAAAGGAGTCGCAAACCATGAGGAGAAATCACATGAAGAGGAGTCAATCCGGACGCGCGCTGGCGGTTCTCGCCGCCGCCGTCCTGAGCGTCGCACTGGCGGCCTGCGGGAGCTCGTCGTCGAGCTCGTCGTCGACCTCGAGCAGCGGTTCGAGCTCGAGCGGGGGCAGTTCCACGTCCTCGAGCAGCAGCAAGCCCGGCGCCGGCAAGCCGGCGATCGTGATGGGGGACAAGAACTTCGACGAGGAGTATGTGCTCGGCGCCCTGTATCAGCAGGCGTTGGAGGCGCAGGGCTACAAGGTGACCTTGAAGGGCAACATCGGCAGCTCGGAGATCATCTACAAGGCACTGCAGGGCGGCCAGATCCAGATGTATCCCGAGTACACGGGGACGCTCCTGACCGCGATCGCCGGTGATACCCAGCCGCCGAGCAGCGCCGCGCAGACGTACCAGCTGGCCAACGCCTACGTGCAGAAGCACGGGTTCACGCTGCTCAATCAGACCCCGTTCTACGACGCCGACGGCCTGGCCGCGACCAAGGCCTACGCCAAGGCGAACTCGCTGAGCACGATCGCGGACCTCAAGAAGCTGTCCAAGGTCCCGTACGGTGCCCCGGCCGAGAACCGAACCCGCTACGACGGGTTGGTCGGCCTCGAGAAGGTCTACGGGCTGCACAACCTGGCGTTCACGCCGCTGGCCGAGGGCCTCAACTACAAGGCGCTGGACTCCGGTCAGGTCAAGGTGGCGACGATCTTCACCACCGACCCGCAGCTGCTGGGCGGCAAGTACACCGTGCTGGCCGACTCCAAGAAGCTGTTCGGCTTCCAGAACGTCGCGCCGGTGCTCAAGAAGTCGCTGCTCACGACGGAGGGCCCGGCGTTTGCTCAGACCATCAACAAGGTCAGCGCGCTGTTGACGCTGCCGGCGATCATCAAGATGAATGCGGCGGTCCAGCTCGACCAGCAGTCGGCCAGCAAGGTCGCGCACGAATTCCTGGCCGCGAACGGGCTCGCATAGCCACGACGTAGAGCCCCCGGCTCGCGTCGTCTGACGCGAGCCGGGGGCCGTAACTCCAGGAGGAGAGCCCCTCGATGGACGTAGTCTCACGCCGACGCGTCCGTCGAATGCAACGGGCCGGGGCGCCGGGACCTGGCCCCCGCCGGGGCAAGCACACGGAATCCGGCCACGATCTCGGCGTGATCGAGGGGCTGGCGGCGCTCAGCCTCGACGCGCTCTCGAGCGTCGCCTACGGGCCCGAGGCGATGGTCTTGGTGCTGGTCATGGCTGGCGCCGGGGCGCTGCGCTTCACTGTCCCGCTCACGCTGGTGATCACCGGGATGCTGGTGCTGCTGGTGATCTCCTACACCCAGGTGATCGCCGCCCACCCCGATGGCGGGGGCGCGTATGCGGTGTCCAAGGCTAATCTCGGGCGCCTGCCCAGCCTACTGGCGGCGGCGTCGCTGGTCATCGACTACGTGCTGACGGTCGCGGTCAGCCTGTCGGCCGGGGCCGCCGGCCTGGGCAGCGTGTTCCCCGCCCTCTCGCACCACCTGCTGCTGATCTGCGTGATCGGGCTGCTGCTGCTGACCACCGTCAACATGTTCGGGATCCGCGAGTCGGCCCGGTTCCTGATGCTGCCGGCCGCCGTGTTCATCCTCAGCATCGCGGGGGTGCTGGTGCTGGGCCTGCTGCGGTCTCATCCGGTGGCCAGGATCGGTTCGCCCTTGCCGATCCACGCCACCACCGCGCTGGGGATCATCTTGCTCCTGAAGGCCTTCGCCGCCGGGTGCTCCGCGCTCACCGGGATCGAGGCGATCGCGAATGGCGTGCCGGCCTTCCGCAAACCCAAGGCGCGGACCGCGCAGCGAACCGAGATCTCGCTGGGGGTGATCCTGGGCGTGATGCTGGTCGGGCTGGCCATCCTGATCCGCCTGCACCACATCCTGCCCCGGGGCGGGGTGACCGTGCTCTCGCAGCTGACCGCCGGGGCGTTCGGCAAGGGCGCCTTCTTCTACGTCTCCAACCTCGCCGTCGTCGCGGTGCTGGGGCTGGCCGCGAACACGAGCTTCGGGGGCCTGCCGGTGCTGCTGAGCCTGCTGGCCAAGGATCACCGGCTGCCCCACCTCTTCTATCTGCGTGCCGAACGCCCGGTCTACCGCCACGGGGTGATCGCCCTGGCGGTGCTGGCGCTGCTCCTGCTGCTCGCCGTCGACGCGCGGACCGACAAGCTGATTCCGCTCTACGCGATCGGCGTGTTCATCGGCTTCACGCTCAGCCAGGTCGGACTGGTCCGCCACTGGCACCAGGAGCGACCGCGGCATTGGCGGCGACGGGTCGCACTCAACGGTGCCGGGGCGGTGATGACCGCGATCGCCGTGGTGGTGTTCCTGGGCTCGAAGTTCCTGGAGGGAGCGTGGCTGGTGACGATCATGATCCCGCTGATGATGGTGCTGTTCGCGCGGACCGAGGGGTACTACAAACGCGTCGCGGCCGAGCTCAAGCTCGGCCTCACCCCACCCCATCCCTGCAGGCGCGAGAGCGTGGTGATCGTGCCGGCCACCACGGTCAACGTGCTCACGGAACGCGCGCTCAGCGCCGCCCTGTCGCTGGGGGAGACGGTGGTCGCCCTGGCCGTGGCCGGCGACGAGGAGGAATGCGACGCGATCAAGCGGGCCTGGGACGATTGGGAGCCCGGCGTACCCATCGAGGTCCTGCTCGACCCGCATCGCTCGCTGGTCCGCACCGTCCTGCAGTACCTCGAGTCACTCGACTTCGACAAGGTCACGGTGACGGTGCTGATCCCCGAGATACTCCCGGCCAAGCGCCGCCACGAGATCCTCCACAATCAGCGCGGCCGGCTGCTCGAAGCCGTGCTCAAGGCGCGCACCGATGTGGTGATCGCGATCCTGCCGTTCCATATCCACGACTGACACCGCGGCGTGTCATTCACACCAGCAGGTGAACGATCGCGATAACCCCGACGATCACGATCACCAACTTCAGGGCCGCCGGTGGGAGCCGGCGGCCCTGGCGCGCGCCCAGCACGCCGCCGAGGACCGAGCCGAGCGCGATCAACGCCGCCGGGCCCCAGGCCACGTGCGCGGCGAAGATGAAGATCACCCCGGAGACGAGGTTGACCAGGCCGGCCAGCACCACCTTCAGCGCGTTGATGCGCTGCAGATCCTCGTCGAGCGCGAGTCCGAGGATCGACAGCAGCAGGATTCCCTGGGCCGCCCCGAAGTAGCCGCCGTAGACGCCGGCGGCGAACACGCCGAAGCTGGCCAGAGGCCCGACCGTAGCCCGTGGCTCGCGCCCGCTGGCGACCAGCAGCCGGGACAGCCTGGGCTGGGCCAGGATCAGGATTAACGCGATCGCGATGAACACCGGGACGATCGCCTTGAATGCCGACGCAGGCAGGCTGAGCAGCAGGACCGCGCCGATGATCCCGCCGCTCACCGAGGCCATCGCCAGCGACGCGGTGCGACGGCCCTGGCCGCTGAGCTCGCGGCGGTACCCGAACGCGCCGGCGGCGGAGCCCGGAACCAGGCCGATCGTGTTCGAGACATTGGCCACGACCGGCGCATAGCCGAACCCCAGCAGCACTGGGAAGGTGATCAGAGTCCCGCTGCCGACCACCGTGTTGATCGTGCCGGCGGCGATGCCGGCCCCGAAGATGGCCAAGGCGTGCAGGAAGCTCACGGTCCGAGACGCTACACGCGGTCACCTCCGAGACCGGGCCACGGGCTCGGACCGCCGCCCCCGGACTAAGCTACGCCCGTAGATGGCCGAACCTCCCCAGCTCCGCGCGACGTCGACTCGCGTGTTCTCGCTGCTGATGATCGTGATCGGGCTGGCCATCATCGTGCGCACCCTCGTCGCCGGGGGCGGGGCGGCCGCCACCGGAGTGATCCTCGGCGTACTCTTCGTGGCCGCCGGGGCTGGCCGCCTGTACCTGCAATTGCGCGGCTGACGGGGGCTCCGCAGGTCTCAAGTGAGCGAACGTCCGATCAGCTACCGCGCCCTGTTCGCGGTCGTCTACGCGACCTCGGTCAGCTCGGTCTATTTCGCCCTGGGCGTGGTCGCGCACCGTGCCGGCGGCCTGACGCCGGCCGTGTTCCTGGCCGCCGGTGTGTTCTTCCAGCTGACCGCGATGACCTACGCCGAGGGCGCTTCGCTGCACCCCGAGCGGGGCGGCTCGGCCGTGTTCGCGCGCTACGCGTTCAACGAGCTGATCAGCTTCGTCGCCGGCTGGGCGATCGTCCTGGACTACACGATCCTGGTCGCCGTCACCGCGCTGACCGTGCCGTCCTACCTGGCCGCCTTCTGGGCGCCGCTGGGACGCGGAGGGCTGAGGATCGGGGTGGCTCTGGCGGTGATCGCATTCGTGGCGCTCGACAACCTCACCGGCGTCAGCGTGCGCCGACTGCGGCGGCGGATCGTGGTCACCGCGGCCGACCTGGGGCTGCAGGCCGCGATCATCGTCCTGGGGCTGATCCTGGTCTTCCATCCGCACCGGCTGACGCAGTCGATCCACCTCGGCAGCGCGCCGACGGCGTCAAACCTGGCCTTCGCCCTCCCGATCGCGGTGATCGCCTTCACCGGGCTCGAGGCCGCCGCCTCGTTGGCCGGCGAGGTCTCCGCCACGGTCAGCGAGATCAGGCGCCTGGTCGGGGGCGGCGCCGCGTTGATCGTGCTGATCTACGTGGGCATCGCGCTCGTCGGCGTGGCCGCCCTGCCGGTGCACCACGGGATCAGCGACCTCGGGGTGCACCACCTGAACGCGCCGGTGTTGGGGGTGGTCGAGGCCTTCCATCCGAGGTGGCTGGCCGACGTGCTCAAGTACGCGGTCGCCATCGGCGGCGCGCTGGGGCTGGCCGCGGCCGCCGGCTCGGCCATGCTCGGGGTCTCCCGCGTCGGCTACTCGCTGGCCACCAACCGCCAGATTCCCAGCGCGGTCGGCCGGCTCAGCCCCCGCTGGGGCACGCCGTTCGTGGTGATCGGCGCCGCCGCGATCGGGGCCGCGGCGCTGGTGCTGCCCGCCGATCTCGAGAGCCTGGTCGGGATCTACGCCTTCGGCGCGCTGGTGGCCTTCACCATCGCCCACCTATCGGTGATCGCGCTGCGGTTCCGCGAGCGCGACCGCCCCGGCTACCGGATGCCCCTGTCGATCCCGGTCGGCACCGCCACGGTCCCGATCCCGGCCGCCATCGGGGCGCTGCTGTCGGCGGCCGGTCTGATCACCTTGCTGATCTACCACGCGCCGGCGCGCTACGTCGGCATCAGCTGGCTGCTGATCGGGCTGGCCCTCTACATCACCTACCGCAAGAGCCAGCAGAAGCCGCTCCTGCGGCGAGTGACGATCCCCGAGCGCGCACTCCGGCACGAGGCGCTGGAACCGGATTTCGGGTCTATCCTGGTTCCCATCTTCGGGACGCCGCTGGACGACGACATCATCCAGACGGCGGGGCGGCTCGCCGGTGAGACACACGATGACGTCCAAGAGGAGGGGGCGGTGATCGAGGCGATCTGGGTATTCGAGATCCCGCTGTCGCTCCCACTCGACGCGCCGCTGCCCGACGCCCAGGTCAAGCGCGCGCGGGAGGCGCTCTCGCGGGCCAAGAAGGTCGGCGAGGAGTACGAGGGTGTCGAGGTCGCCACCGCGACGGTGCGCGCCCGGCGGGCGGGCCAGGCGATCGTCCAGGAGGCCCGCCGGCGCGGGGTGGAGGCGATCGTGCTGGCCGCCGAGGAACCCTCGCGGGTCCGCGGCGGCTCCCTGCTCGGCGGCGCCGGCGGCCCGCTGGACAACTACGTCGGCGAGGTCACCAAGTACGTGATCCGCAAGGCCCCGGTCAGGGTGATCCTGACCGCGCCCCCGGCGGACTGGCACAAGAAGTTCGAGCAGGACGGCAGCGGAGGGAAGAGCTGATGGCCGAGCGGCGACTGCCCGGGCTGCAACGCGTGCTCGGGGTAAACGCGCTGTTCTCGACCGCCTACGGGAACGTCGGCTCCTCGATCTACTACGCGCTCGGGCTGGTCGCCTCCTACGCGCTCGGGCTGACCCCGATCGTGTTCGTCCTGACCGGGGTGATCTTCTACCTGACCGCCGCCACCTACGCCGAGGCCACGGCGATGTACCCCGAGGCGGGCGGCTCCTCCAGCTTCGCCCGCCACGCCTTCAACGAGTTCTGGTCGTTCTTCGCGGCGTGGGCGCAGATGCTCAACTACACGATCACGATCGCGATCTCCGCGTTCTTCGTGCCCCACTACATCGGTGGTCTGTTCTTCCCGTTCCTGAAGACCTCACCGGGGGACATCATCTTCGGGATGGGGGTGGTCGCCCTCCTGTCCGGAATCAACATCATCGGGGTGACCGAGGCGGCGGCGCTGAACATCGCGCTGGCCATCACGGACTTCTGCACTCAGCTGCTGCTGGTGGTCGTCGGCGGCGTGCTGGTGTTCTCGCCGCACACGCTGATCCACAACATTCACCTCGGCACGGTGCCGCACTGGAAGGACTTCCTGATCGCGATCCCGGTGGGGATGATCGCCTACACGGGGATCGAGACGATCTCCAACATGGCCGAGGAGGCCAAGGACGAGGCCAAGACGATTCCGGCCGCCATCAACCGGGTGGTGATCGCCGTCTTCGCGATCTATGCGGCGCTGCCCGCGGTGGCGCTCTCCGCGCTGCCGGTGGTAAAGGTGCACGGCCACTACCAGACCCTGCTGGGCGTGGACGAGGCTCACGGGGGGTACGCCGGCGATCCCGTGCTGGGGATCGTCAAACAGCTTCACCTGGGTGCGTTCCAGCACGCCGGCGAGATCTACGTCGGGCTGCTGGCGGCGACGATCCTGTTCATCGCCACCAACGCCGGGATCATCGGCGTCTCCCGCCTGGTCTACTCGATGGGCCTGCACCGCCAGGTCCCCGACGGCCTGCGACGGCTGCACCCGCGTTTCCGCACGCCCTGGATCGGGATCCTGCTGTTCGGGGCGATCGCCTGCCTGACCCTGATTCCCGGACAGGCCACGTTTTTGGGGAACATGTACGCGTTCGGGGCGATGCTGTCGTTCACCATCGCCCACGTCTCGGTCATACGCCTGCGCCTGACCCAGCCCGACCACGCGCGGCCCTACCGCGGTCCCGGCTCGATCCGGATCGCCGGGCGGTCACTGCCGCTGTTCGCGCTGGTCGGGGGCCTGGGGACGTTCCTGGCCTTCGTGACCGTGACCGCGCTGCACATCACCGTGGCGCTGGCCGGGGTGGCCTGGCTGACGGTGGGAATCGGCGTGTTCATCCTCTATCGCCGCAATCAGGGCCTCGACCTGGTGACCACCACTAAGGTGGTGGTGGCGGGCCCGGCGGCCGACTCCGAGGCCGAGTACGAGTCGGTGCTGGTGGCCTTCGATGAACGCGGCTTCTCGCCCGACCTGATGGCCACGGCGGCGCGGCTGGCCGCCCGCCGGCGGCGAGGCATCTATGTGCTGGTGACGATCGCGGTGCCGGCCTCAAGCCCGATCGACGCCATCCTGCCCGAGCAGGAGGCCATGGCCCAGTCGATCCTGGAGGAGGCGAAGGTGCAGGCCGGCCGGCGCGTCTCCGGGCATTGGGAGAAGGTCCGGGCCGGGCAGACCGGCCGCCGGATCGTCGATCAGGCCAAGACGATGCGGGCGGCGGCGATCGTGCTGCCGATGGCGCGCTCGGGTTCGGGGTTTGGCCGCGCGCTGGAGACGGTTCTGCGCGAGCGTCCCTGCCGGGTGATCATCGAGTCGACACCCGAGCGGCCGGTCAAGCGACCACCGGTCGCCGTGTAGCCGGGCGGCCAGTCGATGCGGCTCGGCACGGGACCACGGTTGAAGGCGCTGATCGCGCCCGAGGGCGCCGGCGCACTGGCCGCAACGGCCGCGGAGATCATCGCGTCGGTTGCGCTGGCCACGGCCGCGATCGCGCTCCTGGACGGGACGACACCCGCCGCGCGGCTGGAGGTTCTGTACCTGCTCGCGGTGCTCGCCCTGGCGATCCGGCGCGGCGAGCTGGCGGCGATGGTGACCGCCGTCCTGAGCGCGCTCACGCTCAACTTCTTCTTCATCGCGCCCCGCCACCGGCTGGCCATCGCCCACTCCGAGGATCTCGTCGAGCTCGTGGTCCTGATCATCGCCGCGGTGGTGGTGGGCCGGCTCGCCGCGACCGCTCGCCAGCGGGCCGCCGAGGCGGAGAGCCGGGCCCGCGAGGCGTTCGCCCGCGAGCGTGAGGCGACGCTGCTGGCGGGCGCCGCCTCGGCGATCCTGGCCGGGCAGGGCGTCGGCGCGCAACTCGAGAGCATCGGCCAGCGTGTCGCCGGGGCGACCGGCGCGCGCGGGGCTCGCGTCGCGCTCGACCGGGTTCCGTCGCCGCGCGCCGATGAGCTCGCGGTGCCCCTGCGGGCTTCCCGCGCCGCCTGGCTGTACGTCTCGACCGACACCGGGTGGACGCGAGAGGACCTCGACCGCATCTCCGAGCCGCTGGGACGCCTGATCGACGTCGCCCTCGAGCGCGAGCGGGTGGCCGAGACCGCCGCCGAGACGGAGGCGGCGCGCCGGGCCGAGGTCTCACGGACCGCGATCCTTCACGCCATCTCGCACGACCTGCGCTCGCCGTTGACGGCGATCACCACCGCCGGATCCGCGCTCCGCGCCCCGCGGCTGACCGACGCGGAGCGGACGGAGCTGATCGAGGTGATCGAGACCGAGGGGGCACGGCTGGCCGAGCTGATCTCGGACCTGCTCGACCTGTCGAAGATCCAGGCCGGGGCGGTGACTCCCCAGGCCGACTGGTGCGACCTGCAGGACGTGGTCGCCTCGGCGGCGGCCAACGTCCGTTCCGGCCCGCGGATCGAATTCGCGATTCCCCCCGATCTGCCGTTGGTCCGCGCGGACGCGGCCCAGCTCGAGCGCGTGTTCTCGAACCTGATCGAGAACGCGATCAAGTTCTCGCCACCTGAAGCTCCGGTCAGGATCACCGCCGGTGTGGGGGCCGGACGGGTGACGGTCAGGGTGATCGATCGCGGCCGCGGCATTCCCAGCCAGTACCGCGCCAAGGTGTTCGAACCGTTCTTCCGTGTACGGGGCAGCGGCGGGAGCGGGTCTGGTCTGGGGCTGGCGATCTGTCGCGGGTTCGTCGAGGCCAACGGCGGTCAGATCGTCCTGCAGACGGGCCGGGACCGGGAGACCTCGTTCGCGGTCAGCTTCCCGGTGGCCATCCAGCCGACGCCCTCGGCGGATGACGCGAGCCACGCCCGTCCCCCGCAGGGCACGGCCGGCGGGCGATGAGCACGGCCGCCCCGCGCGTCCTGGTGGTCGACGATGAACCCCAGATCGTCCGCGGGCTGAAGATCATCCTGCGCAGCGCCGGCTACGCGGTCGAGGCGGCCGAAACGGTGGCCGAGGCCCTGGCCCTGCTGGCCGCCCGTCCGCCCGACGCGCTCGTCCTCGACCTCGTGCTGCCCGACGGCGAGGGCGTCGAGGTCTGCCGCGAGGTGAGGCGCTGGAGCCAGCTGCCGATCGTGGTGCTGTCGGCGGTCGGCGACGAGCGCGAGAAGGTCAAGGCGCTCGACGCCGGCGCCGACGACTACGTCACCAAGCCGTTCGGATCCGACGAGCTGCTCGCCCGGCTGCGCGCCGTGATGCGCCGCTCGGTGCAGGCCGGGGGCAGCCCGCTGGTCGAGATCGGCGACCTCAAGATCGACCTGGCCGATCGCCGGATCACGCGGGCGGGAACCGAGGTGCACCTGACGCCGATCGAGTTCGACCTGCTGCGCGTGCTGGCTCAGCACCGCGGCCGGCTGGTCACGCACCGGCAGTTGCTGCGCGACGTCTGGGGGCCGGAGTACGGCGGGGAGACCCACTACCTGCGCGTGCACGTCGCGCACATCCGCGCGAAGCTGGAGGTCGACCCCTCGCGGCCGCAGTACGTGATCACCGAGCCGGGGGTGGGCTACCGGCTCCGCGACCACGAGGATTAATTCTCTTCGTCGGGCCGCGGCTTCTTAGCGCTTTCTCTACGCCGGGAGCCGCATCTTTAGCGTGTCCTTGACACGGCCGCACCTACCTTGGGTGGCGGGCCAATGGCAAGGATCGAGACCCAGGGACTGCGCCGCAGCGTCGGCCTCGGTGGCCTGTTCTCGACCGCCTACGGCAACGTCGGTTCGTCGATCTATTACGCGCTCGGCCTGGTCGCCGCGTATGCGCTCGGGTTCACCCCCGTGGTGTTCATGCTGGCCGGTGGCCTGTTCGCCCTGACCGCCAAGACGTACGCGGAGGGGGCGGCGATGTTCCCGGAGGCGGGCGGCGCCTCGAGCTTCGCCCGCCACGCCTTCAACGAGCTGGTGTCGTTCTTCGCCGGCTGGGCGCTGAGCCTCGATTACATCCTCACGATCGCCATCTCGGCGTTCTTCGTGCCGCACTACCTCGGCGCGTTCTGGCCGGCGCTGACCCATCCGCCCGGCGACGTGATCGGCGGTCTGCTGGTGATCGCCGCGCTGGCCTGGCTGAACATCCGCGGGATCGGCGAGTCGGCGAAGCTGAACTTCTTCCTGGCCATCGCCGACCTGATCACCCAGTGCCTGATCATCCTGGTCGGCGCGTTCCTGGTGCTGAAGCCGAAGTTGCTGATCCACCAGGTCCACCTCGGCAGCGCGCCGAGCTGGAACCACGTGATCTTCGCGCTGTCGCTGGCGATGCTCGCCTATACCGGGATCGAGACGGTCTCGAACATGGCCGAGGAGGCGCGCGACCCCGGGCGGGATGTCCCCAAGGCGGTCAACCTGATCCTGGTCGCCGTGCTCGGCGTCTACGCCGGCATGACGGTGGTGGCGCTGTCGGCGCTGCCCGTGCATGGCACCGGTGCCCACGCCTACACGCTGCTGGGCCGGACGCCCCAGCAGGGCGGCTTCCAGAACGACCCGGTGCTGGGCATCATCGCCAACCTCGGGCTCCCGCACGCCGTCGAGCAGGTGCTGCGCTACTACGTCGGCATCCTGGCCGCCACGATCCTGTTCATCGCCACCAACGCCGGGCTGATCGGGATCTCCCGGCTGTCCTGGTCGCTGGCCGAGCACCGGCAGTTGCCCGGCCTGTTCGCCCGGCTGCATCCCAAGCACCGGACGCCGTGGTTCACGATCTTGATCTTCTCGGTGATCGCCGGGATCCTGCTGATCCCGGGCAAGACCGACTTCCTGGGCAATCTCTACTCGTTCGGCGCGATGCTGTCGTTCACGACCGCCCACGTGTCGGTGATCGCGTTGCGGATCAAGCAACCGGACACGGAACGCCCCTACCGGATCCCGTTCAACCTCCGGATCCGCGGCCGGAACATCCCGATCAGCGCGGTGATCGGCGGGATCGGCACGTTCGCGGCCTGGGTATCGGTGCTGGTGCTGCACGTCGAGGCGCGCACCGTCGGCGTGGGCTGGATGGTGGTCGGGCTGGTCGGCTATGTGATCTACCGCCGCCGCCAGGGGCTCGACCTGCGCTCGAGCCACCGGCTGCCGCGGCGGGTACGCCCCGAAGCGTTCATCGAGCTCGAGTACCGCTCGGCGCTGGTACCGATCTTCGGAACCGACGTCGA
Source organism: uncultured Solirubrobacterales bacterium (assembly GCA_963808605.1). Taxonomy (GTDB): domain Bacteria; phylum Actinomycetota; class Thermoleophilia; order Solirubrobacterales; family Solirubrobacteraceae; genus Palsa-465. The sequence continues at coordinate 389,146 of CAWEGQ010000004.1, read as the reverse complement.
TGCCTCCGCGCTCAGGGCCGCCGCCAAGCTGGTCGGCGAGGGCGCCCTGGTGGAGGCGATCTACGTGCTCCGGGTACCCAACCAGCTGTCGCTCGACGCCGGCCTCGAGGAGGAGGAGCGGCTCGGCCTGAGCGTGCTGGAGAGCGCCAAGCTAGCCGGCCGGAAGGCCGGGCTGAAGGTGCGCACGCGGCTGGTCAGGACCCGCAACCCGGGGGCGGCGATCGTCGAGGAGGCCGAGCGCACGCATGCCGAGATCATCTACCTGGGGACCGCGCACGCGCCGCAGTCCGAGCGGGCGCTCGGGCCGACCGCGAGCTATTTGCTGGCCCACCGTCCGTGCCGTGTGGTGATCGAGACGCCGCCGGCGGTCACGCGCCCGAGTAGCCGCTCGGAGGCGGCGCCGCCTGCTGGGTCGAGGCGATCTGGGCCAGGAGGGCCTGCGGGCTCGTCCCGGCGAGGATCCGCAGCCGCGGCAGGCGATACGGGTCGCTCGACGGGCTCGCCCACCCGGGGATGACCGTGGTGGAGCCGACGAACCCGGCCGCCTTGACCGCGGCGATCACCGCCGCGTTGTAATGGCCCGACGGATAGCAGAACCAGTTGACCGGAACGTGGTACTTCTGGCGAAGCGTCTGCCTCGCGCCAGCGACCTGGGAGTTGAGCTCCGAGGGGTTGAGCGTGATCAGGTCGGCGTGGCTGATCCCCTGCGTGTCGAGCTCCCAGCCCGCCTTGACCAGGCCCCGGACCTGGTCGTCGGTCAGGCCGCCCTGCGACGGGGGCAGGCCGGCCAGCTGGAGGTTCTCGTCGCCGACCCAGCCGAGGCGCTGGAGGACGGGCAGGGCGTTCACGTACTGGGAGCGATAGCCGTTGTCGAAGGTCAGCACGATCGGCTTACCCGGCGGTAGCGGGACACCGTGGGTCCAGTTCGCCTCGAGCTGATCCAGGGTCACGGGGTGCCAGCCGGCCACCTTCAGCGCCTGCATCTGGGCGGCGAATTCGTCCTGGGTCACGTACAGGCCAGGGAAGGGGGCTCCGGGGGGAGGCGGCGCGATCACGTGATACATCAACAGCGGCACCGGCTCCGTCCCCAGCTTGCCGGTGGGCTGACCGGTAACCGTCGAGCCGCCGGTGCGAGCCGCCGACCGCGAGGGAGCCGGCTTGTGGGCGCTCTGCTTCGGGTGCGTCTTGGTGGGAGCCCGGCTGGAGCCCCCGGAAGAGGTCACGATCACGACCACCGCCGCGATCGCCAGGACGACGGCGCTGAGCGCGGTCACCCGGCGACGGCGCACGTGCTGGCGCCGCGCGCGAGCGGCCGCCAATCTCCGAGCCTGAATCTCTTCGAGCCTCATCCGGGAGTTGAGCGTACATTCGCGCGGCGGAGAAGGAGTCCGGGCCGAGGAGGCGAAACGGACCGGCATGCTGCTCAGACACCGTGCCCCGGGAATCGCCAGCCAAGCCCCGATCCCGACGACCAGCTTCAAGCACCTCGACGAACGGTCGGTCGCCGTCCTGCGCTGGCTGGCCGACAACCGCGTCGATTTCGTGCTGGTCGGACCCGTAGCGCGAGCAATCCGCGGCGATGCGGGCGCGCGCGGGCCGGTATCGCTGGTGCCCGCCCCCTACGGGCGTAACCTGGACCGGCTGGCCCGAGCCCTGTGGTCGGCTCGCGCGCGGCTGCGCGTCGACGTGGCACCGGACGGCTCCACCGCCGGCTCGGACACGATCCCGGTGAAGATGAGCGCCGAGAAGCTGGTTCGCGCCCAGCGCTGGACGCTGCGCTGCGGCGCCCACGACGTCGACATCGAGGGGCGCCCGCCCGGCGTTCCGCGCTACCAGGAGCTGCTCTACGAAGCCGGACGCTTCGAGATCGCGGCGGAGTTGAGCGTCGAGGTCGCCTCGCCCGAGGACATCGAGCATTACGACCACGTTCGCCGGACCGGATCCTCGCCCGAGATCCGGATCACGCGCACCCCGGTCGACTGACCCGATTCTCGCTGTTCCCAAGGCAATCCCTTGGGAGCGCTTTAGGGGGTCAGTTACCCTCAGCCGGATGGAACGCCGCGCGAAACTGGCGACATTCGGCGCCGGAATCGGCGTCCTCCTGCTGGTTCTGACCTGGTACTCCGCGTTCCACATCGGCTTCGTGGAACGGGTCGACCAGAAGATCTTCAGCGGATTCGGCGGCCTCAGCCACCGGCCCCACGTCAACTCGCTGGCGAATTTCATCGCCCACCTCTGCAACCCGAAGCCCTACGTCTACTTCGCCGCGCTGCCGGTGCTGCTCGCGCTGCTCCGCCGCCGCATCCGGGTGGCGGTCACGGTCAGCGGGATCCTGCTCGGGGCCAACGTCACCACCCAGCTGCTCAAGCCGATGCTCGCCCAGCATCGCGCCCACTCGCTGCTGGGCACGATCCTGCCGCCGGACGCGGCGTCCTGGCCCAGCGGCCACGCCACCGCCGCGATGTCGCTCGCGCTCTGCCTGATCCTGGCCTCCCCGTCGCGGCTGCGCCCGGCGGTGGCCACGCTCGGTGCCGTGTTCTCGGTCGCCGTCAGCTACTCGTTCCTGACCCTCGGCTGGCATTACCCGTCCGACGTGCTCGGCGGGTTCCTGGTGGCCATGACCTGGACGCTCCTGGGCGTCGCCGCCCTGTACGTCGCCGACGCGCGGCTGCGGGGCGCCGAGCTGGTCTCGGGCGATCCGGTGCCGACCAGCGCCGCGCTGGGACCTCCCGCTTTGACGTTGGTCGGCGCGGTCGTAGTCGCGGCCGCGGTCACCATCGCCCGGCCCGCGGCGATCGTGTCCTACGCCAACGCGCACGAGACCTTCGTGATCGGCGCCGTCGGCATCGGCGTGGTCGCGCTGATGATCGCCACCGGGCTGGCGCTCGCGCTGGTCCGGCAGACCCCTCGCTAGGCGTAGGGGTGGCGGATTGGGCTGAATCATTCAGCTTAATCCGCCAACCAGCACCTCGAGCGACCGAAATCGGCCCCGCTAGCGGTAGCGGCCGGGCTCCCAGAGCGGCTCGACCCCCGCGCTGGCATTTGCGCCGCGGCTGAGGATGAACAGCAGGTCGGAGAGGCGGTTCAGGTAGCGGACCACCTCGGCGCTGACCTCCTCGCCGCAGGCGATGGCCAGACGCTCGGCCCGGCGGCAGACCGTGCGGCAGACATGCAGGTGGGCGGCGACGGGGGTGCCGCCGGGCAGCACGAAGGACTTCAGGGGCGCGAGCGTGCCGTTGACCTCGTCGCAGCGCTGCTCGAGCCATTCGGTCTGCTCCGGGATCACCCGCAGACGCTCGCGCTCGGCGTCCGCGGGGACCGAGATGTCGGCGCCGACGTCGAACAGGTCGTTCTGGATGCGGCCCAGCCAGTCGGAGTAGGTCGGATCGAGCCCGTCGAGCGTGAGCGTGACCCCGATCTGGGCGTTCAGCTCGTCAACTGTGCCGTAGGCCTCGATCCGCGGATGGGTCTTGGGCACTCGGCTCATATCGCCGAGATGGGTCTCCCCGCTGTCGCCGAGGCGGGTGTAGATCCGGGTGAGATTGACCGTCATCGCTGGGCCCGAAGTCTACGCGGTGACCGGGCGCGCGGTAGGATCGTCGGCGTTCAAGGTCGTTGGTGAAGGGAAGCCGGTGAGAACCCGGCGCGGACCCGCCACTGTGATCGGGGACGCCGGACGCAAGCAACCAGCCACTGGCGCCGACGAGGCGTCGGGAAGGCGCGTCCGGTAGGCCCGTAAGTCAGGAAACCTCCCGCGACCCAAAAGCCTCAAGCCCTCGTGGAAAGGGGTGGCTCACTTGCATCATCGACACATACTCTCCGGCGCGGTTGCGTTGTTCGTATCCGCGCTGGCCCTGGCGCCGACGTCCGCGCTGGCGGCCTCGGGCCCGCCGAAGGTGACGGTTCGCATCGAAGGCAAGAGCAAGACGCTGCTGGCCGCGACCACGGTCCAGACCCGCAGCGGTTCGATCACCCGGGGCGGAGCCCCGAGCGGCGCCTGCCCCGCCAGCAGCGCCCAGGGCGCCCTGAACGTGGCCACCAAGGGCCGCTGGAGCGGCAAGTTCGACTCCAGCTTCAAGTCGTACTTCGTGACCAAGATCCTCGGCGACACCGAGAACGGCACGAAGGCGTTCTGGGAGCTCCTAGTCAACGACGTCCCGTCCCAGACCGGGGCCTGCGGGACAAAGCTGCACAGCGGCGACCGGGTCGTGTTCGCCGTCGTCGGGTCCACCGGCGCCGCGGCGCTGCCGATCCGGGTGACCGCGCCGAAGATCGCCGTGGTCGGCCAGCCGTTCACCGTCAAGGCCGTCTACTACAACGCCAAGGGCAAGGCCAAGCCGCTGGCCGGCGCCACCGTCAAGTTCGAATCCGGCAGCGCTCGCACCAACTCGGCCGGCGTCGCCTCGTTCACCCCGTCCCACACCGGGAGCGTGACGGTCGCCGCCGGTAAGACCGGCTACATCCGCGACGAGGCCAGGGTCCGCGTCATGGGCTCCGCCTAGGCGGTGCGGCTAGCTCGCGCAGCTCGGCCGGCGATCGCCGCTGCCCTTGCGGCGGCGCTCGCCGGCTGCGGGCTCGGACCCGGTCCGGGGACCAGCGACGCCAACGTCACGGTCACGCGCGACTTCGGCAGCGCTGGCGTGGGCCAGTTCACCCAGAAGCGCGTACCCGGGGCGGAGACCGTCATGCAGATGCTGCAGCGGTCGTTCAAGGTCGACACCCGCTACGGCGGCGGCTTCGTCCAATCGATCGACAGCTTCAGCGGCACCTCACCCCGCCACGACTGGTTCTACTACGTGAACGGGATCGAGGCGGGTCAGGGCGCGTCCACCACGGCCGTGCACAAGGGCGATCGGGTCTGGTGGGACCTGCACGACTGGCAGGTCACCGACACGGTCCCGGCGGTGGTGGGCTCGTTCCCCGAGCCTTTCGTGCACGGGACCGGGGGTAAGCGGCTGCCGACCGTGCTCGACTGCGCTCCCGATGTCCAGACGGCGTGCAACCGGGTGGCCGCCGCGATGAAGACGGCCGGCGTGCCGGTCGCCAGCCAGCAGCTCGGCGGCGGCTCGGGCACCGACTCGCTCGCCCTGCTGGTCGGTACCTGGCAGGACCTGCACGGGGTGATCGCCACCGCATTGCTGGACGCCGGCCCGACTAAGAGCGGCGTCTACGCCCGCTTTGTCGGCACCGGGGGGCAGGCGCTGGAGCTGCTCGACCCCAGCGGCCGCGTGCTGCGGACCTTGCAGCACGACGCCGGTCTGGTCGCCGCCACCGAGCAGCCGTCACTGACCGAGCCGACCTGGTTGATCACCGGCACCGACCCGGCGGGCGTCGCGGCGGCCGCCGCCGCGCTGACCCCCGCGCGGTTGCGCAACCACTTCGCGCTGGCCGTCGCCGGGAACCAGGACCTGCCGCTGCCACTGCTGCCGGGGCGATGAGCTACCGGCGCCGGGCGAGTCCGCTGCATGCGGCACGCGCGGCCGTCGGCATCGGCTGGTGTCTGGCCCTCGCCTGCGCGGCGCTCCTGCTGTCCAACCCACTGGCCCTGGGCGCGCTGATCGTCTCGATCCTGGGCGCCGCGATCCTGGCCGGAGTGGCCGCCGAGATGCGACGCGCCGCGCTGCTCGCCCTGGTTCTGGCCGTGACCATCGCGGTGATCAACGCGCTGGTCACGCGCGACGGCCTCACCGTGATCGCGCGCCTGGGGGACCTGCCCGTGCTCGGCGTGACCGACGTGACGCTCGAGGCCACCGTGTTCGGCGCGGTGCTCGGCTTGCACGCGGCGGCGTTGATCTTCTGTGCCGCGCTGTATTCGGTGGCAGTCGACCCCGACGAGGTCCTGCGCCTGTTCCGCCGGGTGTCCTTCCGCTCGGCCCTGACCGCGACGATCGCCACCCGGATGGTGCCGGTGCTGCTGCGCGATTCGCGCCGGCTGGCCGACGCGCAGCGCTGTCGTCCCGGACGCCCGCCCAGCCGACTGCAGTTGATGCGGGCCACCACGTCCGGCGTGCTCGACCGCGCGCTCGACGTGGCGGCGGCGCTCGAGGTGCGCGGGTACGGCGTGGCCCGCGCCCCCGCCCGGGGATCAGGCCGGCGCCCGCCCGTGTCGCGGCACGACCTGGCCTTCGGCGCCTCGGCGATCGGCGTGCTGGCGATCGCCATCGGGGCGCGCATCGGAAACCTGGTGCCGTTCCGCGCCTATCCGACGCTCAATTGCCCGGCCGGGCCGCGCGAGCTGCTGGTGGCGCTGGCGCTGGTGCTCTGCGCGCTGGCCCCATTCGCCGACCGGCGGGGCATCGAGCGATGAGCATCGTCGAGTTCGAGGGGGTCGGCTACCGCTACCCGGGCGCAGCGGCGCCGGCGCTGGCTGGGGTCAACCTGCGGATCGAGCCGGGGGAGTTGGTGGTCCTGGCCGGCGCGTCGGGCTCAGGCAAGTCGACCCTGCTGCGTGCGGTGAGCGGGCTCGTGCCGCATTTCCACGGCGGCGAGTTCTCGGGCCGCCTGACCGTGGCCGGCCGGGACACCCGGAGCTGCCGCCCCGGCGAGCTGGCCGCCGATGTGGGGACCTTGTTCCAGGATCCCGAAACGCAGGTGGTGATGGGGACGGTGCGCGGCGAGCTCGCGTTCCCGCTGGAGAACCGGGGACAGTCTCCGGCGGCGATTGCCCGCGGGGTGGAGGAGGTGGCGCTGGCGCTGGCGGTGGAGCAGTTGCTGGAGCGGTCCACGGGCGAGCTCTCCGGTGGCGAGCTGCAGCGCGTGGCGCTGGGGGCGACCCTGGCCGGCCGCCCGTCGATCGTGGTGCTCGATGAGCCGACCTCGCAGCTGGACCCGGTGGCCGGCGACGAGCTGATCGGGCTGCTCCGCCGGCTGAACGAGGACAACGACCTGACGATCATCCTGGCCGAGCACCGGCTCGAGCGCTGCCTGGCGGCGGCTGACCGCGTGGTGGCGCTGGTCGGCGGCCGGGTCGCCTGCGATGCCAGCCCGGAGGAGTTCCTGGAGTGGGCGGCGACCGCGGCGCCGACGCTGTCGACGCCCGGGGCGCGGCTGCTGGCCGGAGCGGGCCTGCCCCCGGCCCCGGGCGTCAAGCAGGCGCGGAGCCGGTTGCGCGATCGGGGTCTCCTGCCGGACGCCAGCGCCAAGCCTGAGGCCGAGCGCGGGCGCGATCGGCCGGGTCCGGTGACGCGCTGGAGACAGCGCGGGGGCCCGAGCCCGGCGCCGGCGCTCGAGTTTGATCGCGTCTGGTACGAGGTGCCGCGGGGTCCGGTGATCCTGCGCGGCGTTTCGCTGCGGATCGAGCCGGGGGAGCGGGTCGCCCTGATGGGACGCAACGGCGCGGGCAAGTCGACGCTCCTGCGCCACGCCGCCGGCTTGATGCAGGCCACCCGCGGCCGAATCAGCGCCACCGGCCGGGTGGCCCTGCTGCTCCAGAACCCGACCGACTACCTCGTGCACGACACGGTCGCCCAAGAGGCCCCGGCGGCCGCGCTCGAGGCGGTCGGGCTCGACCCGGTGGCGCTCGCCGCCCGCCATCCGCGGGACCTCTCCGGCGGCGAGAAGCAGCGTCTGGCCCTGGCCGTCGTGATGGGCCGGGACGAGGCGGACCCGGGCCCGGCCGTCCTCTGCCTGGACGAGCCGACGCGGGGGATGGACCGGGGGGTCAAGGACGAACTGGCGCGGTTGCTGCGCTCGCTCACCGGCACCGCCGTGGTGGTGGCCACGCACGACCCGGAATTCGTCGCGGCGGTCGCCGACCGCGTCGTGCTGCTGGCGGACGGGGCGGCGATCGCCGACGGGCCCGTCGCCGAGGTGCTGTGCGGCGGAACCTATTTCGCCACCGAGACGGCGCGGATCCTGGGCGGCGCCGGCGGTGCTCTGCTCCCCGAGCAGGGGCTCGTGCTGATCGTGCCGGGGGTGGCCGCGGTGGCCGGGGCGGCTCCAGCATGAGCTGGCAGATCGGCGCCTTCGGCCTGCTCGGGTTGGCCCTGGCCGGCGGGTTCGGCTGGTACGAGCGGAGCCGGCCCGATGCGCGGATCGTCGCGCTGGTCGGCACCCTGGCGGCGTTCGCCGCGCTGGGGCGGATCGCCTTCGCGGCGCTGCCCAACGTCAAGCCGACGACCGACATCGTGTTGATCTCGGGATATGCGCTGGGCGGAGCGCCCGGGTTCGTGGTCGGGGCGGTGGCGGCGCTGACCTCGAACTTCTTCTTCGGGCAGGGGCCCTGGACGCCTTGGCAGATGGCCGGCTGGGGCATCGTCGGCCTGCTCGGCGCGGCGCTCGCGATGATCCCCCGCCGGGGCGGGCGTCCGCTCGGACGCTGGCCGCTCGCGATCGCCTGCTTCGGGATCGGCTACGCGTTCACCGCCCTGCAGGACTTCGGCGACTGGGTCACCTACAGCGATCACAGCCTCGCGCAGCTGGAGGTGTACGTCGGCAAGGGCGCCGGCTTCGACCTCGTCCACGCGGTCGGCTGCCTGGTGTTCGCGCTGGCGTTCGGACCGGCGCTGATGCGTTCGCTGCAACGGTTCAGGCTGCGGCTGCAGGTCTCCTGGCGGGGGGCCGAGACCGCCGTCGTGCCGGTCCTGGCCGCGGCCTTGATCCTGGGCGGTGCGTTCAGTGCGACCGCGCCGCCGGCGGCCCGGGCATCCGGTACGCCGGTCGGTTACCTGCTCGCCGCGCAGAACTCCGACGGCGGCTTCGGATCGGCCCCGGGGAGCGCCTCGACGCCGTTGTTCGCCGGCTGGTCGGCGCTCGCCCTGGCCGCCGAGGGCCACAATCCGCTCGACGTCAGCCGTGGCGGGCACACGCTGATCGACTATCTCGGGGCGACGCAGGGCGCGGCGTCGGACCCGGGCTCGCTGGAGCGGACGATCCTCGCCGTGCGCGCCGCCGGCCTGCCCGTGACCGACTTCGCCGGGCGAGATCTGCTCGCCGCCCTCGAGCACGACATCAGGGCCGACGGATCGGTCTCCGAACAGACCAACCTGACCGCGTTCGCCGTGCTGGCCCTCCGGGGGGCCTCGACGGCGCCGATCTCGAGGTCGATTTCCTGGCTCACTCGCCAGCAGGACTCCGATGGCGGCTTCAATTTCGCCACCGCGCCTGGCTCCAGCGACATCGACGACACGGGCGCCGTGCTGGAGGCGCTGGCCGGCATCGGACCCGCGCATACGATCGATCGCGCCGTGGCCTTCCTGCGAACTCAGCAGAACCGCGACGGCGGGTTCCCCTCCCAGCTGGGCGGCAACTCGAACGCGCAATCGACGGCGTTCGCGGTGCAGGGCCTGATCGCGGCCGGGGTGAGCCCGGCCGGGCTACATCGCGGCGGGGCGCGATCGCCGCTGGCCTACCTCAGCTCGCTGATCGCGCCCGACGGCCATGTCCGCTACGCGGCCGGCACCGACCAGACCCCCGTCTGGGTGACCGCGCAGGCGGCGATGGCACTGGCCGGCCGGCCGCTGCCGCTCGCCGCCGTGCCGCGCGCGGCGGGAGCCGGCGCCGGCCGGCCGGCGAAGCGGACCCGGAAGCGCTCCTCCGCGCGGTCGCCCACGCCGGTCACCAAGCGCAAGTCGAACCACCGACGCCATGTCAATCGACGACGTTCGCGTACGGACGGCAAGCCCAGTGACAGCAGCTCCGATTGGCTCCCTATCGGCGCCGGATTGCTGGCCGCCCTGGCCCTTGCCCCGCTCGGGTCCTGACCGACCTGGTCGCGTGATTTGACGTTGGTTCGATGTTGATAGGCGCGAACGTCCGCTAACCGGTACGCTCTCGCGCCGCATGAAGATTGGGGTTCCGAAGGAGACTGCCGCTGGGGAGCGCCGCGTCGCGATGGTGCCCGAGGTGGTGCGCAAGCTGACCTCGGCCGAGCATCAGGTCCTGGTGCAGCGTGGCGCCGGTGACGGCGCGCTGATTCCGGATTCCGCCTTCGAGGAGGCCGGCGCTCGCTTGGTCGATGACGCGCGCGAGGCGTTCGCCGCTGACGTGGTGGTCAAGGTCGCGCCGCCCAGCGCGGAAGAGACCGCTCTGCTCGGATCGGACAGCGTCCTGATCGGCTTTCTGCAGCCCCTGACCAACGGGGCCGGGATCAGCGCGATCGCCGGGACGGGGGCGACCAGTTTCGCCTTGGAGGCGGTGCCGCGGATCAGCCGGGCGCAGTCGATGGACGCGCTCTCGAGTCAGGCGAATATCTCCGGCTACCGCTCGGCCCTGATCGGCGCCCAGGAGCTCGGCCGCTTCTATCCGATGCTGATGACCGCGGCGGGGACGATCCGTCCGGCCACCGTCCTGGTGCTCGGCGCCGGCGTCGCCGGCCTGCAGGCGATCGCCACGGCGCGGCGGCTCGGAGCGGTGGTCCAGGGCTTCGATGTGCGCGCCGCGGTGAAGGAGCAGGTCGAGTCGCTGGGGGCGAAGTTCCTGGAGTTCGACCTGGGCGGCGATCTGGAGGGCGCCGGCGGGTACGCGAAGGAGCTGACGCCCGAGCAGCAGGCCCGCCAGCAGGAGTTGATGGCCGAGGCGATCGGGAAGGTCGACGTGGTGATCACCACGGCACTGGTGCCGGGTCGCCGCGCGCCGATCCTGGTCACCAAGGAGGCGGTGGAGAAGATGAAGCCGGGTTCGGTGATCGTGGATCTGGCCGGCGAGGCGGGCGGCAACTGCGAGCTGTCCGAGCCGGGGGAGACCGTGATCAAGCACGGCGTGAAGATCCTGGCCCCGCTCAACGTTCCGTCAACGTTGGCCGAGCACGCCTCGGCGCTGTACGCGCGCAATATCCAGGCGCTGCTGGAGCTGATGATCAGCGAAGGCGAGCTGAAGCTGGACTTCGAGGATGAGGTGATCGCCGGGGCCTGCATCACCCGCGGCGGCGAGATCGTCCACCAGGGCGCGAAGGCCGCGGCCGCGGCGTAGCTCAAGGAGGCTCTAGAGGCAATGGACAGGCTGGTAATCGATATCGCTGTGCTCGTGCTCGCCGGGTTCATCGGCTTCGCGGTGATCTCGAAGGTGCCCAACACGTTGCACACGCCGTTGATGTCGGGCACCAACGCGATCCACGGGATCGTCGTGCTCGGCGGTCTGCTGCTGGTCTCGGAGTCCAGCGGGGTGCTGGAGAAGATCCTGCTGGTGATCGCGGTGATGTTCGGCACGATCAACGTGGTCGGCGGCTTCCTGGTCACCGACCGCATGCTGGGGATGTTCAAGAAGAAGGACCCCCCGAAGGCCGAGGAAGTCGAGGCCGCGCTGGCCGAGTCGAGCGATTCTCCGTCGGGCGGAGCGGGTCCCGGGGGAGCGGCTTCGTGATGAGCGGTCTCGGCACGATCTTCCTGCAGTACCAGAACTTCATCGACGTTCTCTACATCATCGCCTTCTCGATGTTCATCTATGGACTGAGCGGGCTGACCGGCCCGCGGACGGCGGTCCGGGGCAACAAGATCGCCGCGGTCGGCATGGCCATCGCGGTGATCGCCACGCTGCTGCACAAGCACGCGCTGAGCGGCTCGAGCACCCCGTGGCTGATCGTGCTCGGCGTGGTGCTCGGGACGGCGGTCGGAGTCCCGGCGGCGCGCAGCGTGAAGATGACCCAGATGCCGCAGATGGTCGCCCTGTTCAACGGGGTCGGCGGCGGGGCGGTCGCGTTGATCGCCTGGGTCGAGTACCGCCACCACTTCGGCGGCAACTACCCGCTGCGGGTCGAGATCCCCTCGCTGTTCGCCGCGATCGTCGGTTCGATCTCGTTCTGGGGCTCGAACATCGCCTTCGCCAAGCTTCAGGAGCTCCTGCCGGGACGCCCGATCAAGCTGCCCGCCCAGTCGATCATCAACGCCGCGCTGTTTGCCGTCGCGGTCGTCTCGGCGGTCGTGCTGGCGTCCGGCACGCACTCTCAGGCGCTGTTCATCCTGGGCATCCTGGCCACGGCCGGGATCCTGGGGAACATGGTCGTCCTGCCGATCGGCGGGGCCGACATGCCGGTGGTGATCTCGCTGCTGAACGCGTTCACGGGCCTGTCGGCGGCCGCGACGGGCCTGGCGCTGCAGAACACGGCGTTGATCGTGGCGGGGATGATCGTCGGCGCGTCGGGCACGATCCTGACCAACCTGATGGCCAAGGCGATGAACCGCTCGGTCCCCGCGATCATCGCCGGCGGATTCGGCGGCGCGGTGGCCGCCCCGGCCGGAGGTGGGCCGGAGGGCGGCGGAACCGTCCGCTCGACCAGCGCCCAGGACGTGGCGATTCAGCTCTCCTATGCCCGCCAGGTGGTGATCGCCCCCGGCTACGGGATGGCGGTCGCCCAGGCTCAGCACGCCGTGCGCGAGCTCGAGCGCGCCTTGGAGGCCAAGGGCGTCGAGGTCAAGTACGCGATCCATCCCGTGGCCGGGCGGATGCCGGGCCACATGAACGTGCTGCTGGCCGAAGCCGACGTGCCGTACGACCTGCTCAGGGAGATGGACGACATCAACCCCGAGTTCTCGCGCACCGACGTGACGCTGGTGATCGGGGCCAACGACGTCACCAACCCCGCCGCCAAGAACGAGCCCGGCTCCCCGATCTACGGCATGCCGATTCTCGAGGTCGACAAATCCGGAGCGGTGGTCGTGCTCAAGCGGTCGATGGCCTCGGGATTCGCGGGGATCGACAACCCTCTCTTCTACGACCCCAAGACCTCGCTGCTGTTCGGCGACGCGAAGGCGTCGGTCGCCGAGATCACCGCCGAAGTTCAGGTCCTGTAGGGCTCGGCGAGCCCCCGCCGATCAGTGACCGATGTCGCTCCGGCGGCGTGCGGATGCGGATAGAGTCGCGGCCTAACAAGATGAACGGAGCGACATGGATCCCAACCGGCTGAAGGCAATTCCCCTCTTTTCGCAGCTCTCGGACACCGAGGCGAAGCGGCTGGCCGCATTCGCCACCGAGACCAGCGTGGCCGACGGGCAGATCCTGATGAAGGAAGGCGACTACTCGACCGAGCTGATCGCCATCGAGGAGGGCACCGCCGACGTCCTCAAGGGCGACAAGAAGATCGCCTCGCTGAAGAGCGGCGACCTGATCGGCGAAATGGGCCTGCTCTCCCGGGAGCCGCGCAACGCCGACGTGATCGCGACCTCGCCGATGCGGGTGATCAAGCTGACCCACTGGGAGATCCGGCGGATGTCCGAGGACACGCTGAACCGGATCAAGGAGATCATCAACGAACGCCGCCAGGCCGGCGTCGCGGATCCCGCAAACCAGTAAAGCGCCGAAGTAACGACTCCCCCGAGTATTCGCGCTCGCGAATACTCGCCAGCGTCGCAGGCGCCGGTCTGGTACGTTTGCCGCGCCTAATCCCCGGCTTTGCCGCCTCGGGGAGCGGGGAACCCAATTCCTTGGGGCGAGTCTCGCGGTGATCCGTGAGAGGCGATTGCTTGCGCAGTCGCCAGCCCGTCAGCTAACTCCGCAGGCATCAGGCGCCCATTTGCAAGCAGGCACCCGCGGAGTCCTTGTTCGTGTCAGTTTCCTGCAGGTTCGAAGCCGAGATCGTGTGCAACGCCAGCGCGTCAATGCCCTGCGCGCGGGCCGAGGCCGACTCTGCAGGCATGAGAACACGCCTGTCCGGACTGTTGCTGGTCGCGCTGGTGGCCACCCTGACGTGGTGCGGGACCGCTTCGGCGAGCTCGGGTGGGGCGGCCATCGCCCGCAGCGATCCTCACGGGATCGTCAGCACCCACGCCGCCAATTCGGTGTTCTCCCGCGCGCTCCGGGTCGGCAACCGCGGCGCCGACGTCAAGACGCTCCAGACCTGGCTGACCGACATCGGCTACTCGGTGCCGGAGACCGGCTTCTTCGGCTCGATGACCAAGTCGTCGGTGATCAGGTTCCAGCGCAAGTACAAGCTCGCGCCGGTGACCGGCACGGTGGGACGGCGGACCGCCGCGACGCTGCTGGCCGCGGTCAAGAGAGGCGCGGCCGACTCCGCCCTGGTCTCCACGCCGTCGGGCAGCTCCGCCTCGCTGGTCTTCCCGTTGCGCCCGCTCTCGCGCGTGCTCCCGCCGAAGGACTGGACGCTCGACCAGGGGATCGACATCGGCACGGTCAACAACGCCTGCGGCAGCAAGGCCACCGAGGTCGCCGCCGCCGACGGCACGATCGTCCAGGAGGGGATCTCCGGGTTTGGACCCGACGCCCCGATCCTCAAGGTCTCGAGCGGCCCCTACCGCGGTCGCTACATCTACTACGGACACGCCGAACCGGCCCTGGTCGCGGTCGGGGCGCACGTGACCGCCGGTCAGCCGATCGCCGAGGTCGGCTGCGGCGACGTCGGGATCTCCAGCGGCCCGCACATCGAGTTCGGCATCAGCGCCGTCGGCGGCCCGCCCTGCTGCCCCGGCAATCAAGAGACCTCGCCGGCCTGGTATCAGGTCACGCTCGGGCTGTACAAGCAGGCCGGCGGCAGCTAGCCCTACCCTCCGCGGCATGATCAGCCGCGAGCGCGCGATCGAGACGCTGGCCGGCGAGGTGTTCGACCTCGTGGTGATCGGCGGGGGCATCACCGGCGCCGGGGTGGCCCTGGACGCCGCCTCGCGCGGCTATAGCGTGGCGCTGGTCGAGAAGGCCGACTACGCCGCCGGGACCAGCGGCCGGTCCTCGAAGCTGGTCCACGGTGGGCTGCGCTATCTGCAGAACTTCGACCTCGGGCTGGTTCGGGAAGCGCTGCTGGAACGGCAGCTGATGGTCAAGCTGGCCTCCCATCTGGTCAGACCCCTGCCGCTGGTGGTGCCCGCCTTCGACGGGGCGAGGCCGGATCGGCTGGTGGGGATCGGGCTGAACATGTACGACGTGATGGCCACCCCGCGCCTGCGCGGACGGCGCAGCGCCCGCAAGGCGGCCTCCGCCCTGGAGGACGCCGAGTCCGATTGGAGCCCAGAGCGCCACCGGGTCATCTCTGGCGAGGAGGTGACCGAGCTGCTGCCCGCGCTGGGACCGCGCAACCCCACCGGCGGGTACCTGTTCTACGACTGCCAGACCGACGACGCCCGGCTCGTCCTGACCGTGCTCGGCGAGGCCGAGCGCTTCGGAGCGATCTGCGCCAACCGGCTCGAGGTGATCGAGCTCGCCCAGTCGAACGGCACCTACCTGGGGGTCACCGTCCGCGACGGTGTGGACGGGAGCGAGTTCACCGTCCGGGCCGACAACGTGATCAACGCCACGGGCGTGTGGGCCGACCGGATCCGGCCCGACGAGCTCCACTCGGAGGCGGAGGTGCCGACGATCGTCCCCAGCCGAGGCACTCACATCACCCTGTCCCGGGCCGACCTGCCGCTGGTGGGGGGAGCGATCGTGCCGGCCGGCGAGGGCCGGTCGATCTTCGCGCTGCCCTGGCTCGGCCGCAGTCTGATCGGCACCACGGACAACAACTACGACGGCGACATCGACCACGTGCGCCCGTCCGCATCGGATATCGAGTACCTGCTGGAGGCGACCAACGCCTTCTTCGGCACCAGCCTGGGGCAGGAGCACGTGAGCGGCGCCTACGCGGGGGTCCGCCCGCTGATCTCGACCGGCGACACCCGCAAGTCGGTCGACATCTCGCGCAAGGCGGAGCTGTATGAGACCTCGAGCGGGCTGATCACCATCACCGGGGGCAAGCTGACGACCTGGCGGCGGATGGCCAAGCTGGCGGTGGACCGGCTGGTCGAACGCGACGGGCGCCAGGCGGCCTGCCGGACCCACGAGATCCCCCTCGGCCAGCCGGTCGACCACACGCGCCTGCCCCGCGTCGAGGGCGTGCCGGATGACAGCTACGCGGCACTGGGCGGCCGCTACGGTCATGCCGCGGAGAACGTCCTCCAGACCGCCTCCGAGCGCGGCGAGCTGGCCCAGCCGATCCTGGCCGGGCTGCCCGACCTGCTGGCCGAGGCGCCGTTTGCGGCGCGCCACGAGCAGGCACGGACCGTCGGCGACGTGCTGCTGCGCCGCACCCGGCTCGGCCTGCTGGCCGGTCGGGCGCTCTGCGCGCCATCGGCCGCGGAGCCGCTGCGCGTGGCCCGGGCCCTCGGCTCCGAGCTGGGCTGGGACGAGATCCGGATCGCCACCGAGGTGGAGCGCTTCCGGGACGAGGCCGAGGCCGAGGGGATCGCCGCCGCGTAAGCTCATGGCCGTGGACGAGGTGTTGGAGTTCTGCCGGCGGGTGCTGGGCTCGCCAGAGCTGGCGCAGGCGGCGGCCGCGCAGGCCCGAGCCAACTCCTCGGCTGACCGGCTGGCCCAACTGGCCCACGCCTCACGGGCGTGCCGGGAACGCGCCGAGCTGGCCGGCCGAGCGCCGGCCACGGAATCGGCGCCGGATCCCCAGGGGCCGGCGCTCGGGCTGACCGCTGCCGTCGCACTCGAGCTGGAGGCGGCCAACGCCCGGCTGCCCGAGCGCCACCGCGAGGCGATGGCGTTGCGCGAGCTGCTGGGCCTCTCCTACGACGAGATCGCCGCGGTGATGGGGCTCGAGACGGCGGCCGTGGCACCGTTGCTGGCGCGGTCCCGGCTCCGCCTCAGGGCGGAGCTGCGCGGCCCGCTGCCGCCCAGCGCCGAGGGGTGTGCGCCACAGGACCGCGCGATCCGGCTGCTCGCACGGCGTCAGGACTCAGAGCTGGTCTCCAGACAGGACGACGTCTGGCTGATCGAGCACCTCGGCACCTGCGAGCCGTGCGAGCGCGCCCACGCGGCGATGCTCGAGGCTTCGGTCTGCTACCGGGGATGGCGGGCGGAGGCCCACGCCCCGGCGGGCCCGTGATCGCGCCCGCCCGCCGCCTCCGCACCGCGCACGGGACGCTCGAGCTCGGCGGCCGCCCGTGGCTGATGGGGATCGTCAACGCGACGCCGGACTCCTTCTCCGACGGCGGGCGACATCAGACCCTGGAGGAGCGCGTCGAGCTCGCCCGGGTCCAGCTCGCCGCCGGAGCCGACGTGATCGACATCGGCGGCGAATCCGGGGTGACCAACCGCCCCGCGGTCGATGCCGCCGAGGAGATCGAACGGGTCGTGCCGCTGATCGAGCTCGTGGTCCGTGAACTCGGAGCCCTGGTCTCGATCGATACCTACAAGCCGGCGGTGGCCCGCGCGGCAATCGCGGCCGGCGCGGGGATCGTCAACGACGTGAGCGGGCTGCGCGACCCGGAGCTGGCCGACGTGTGCGCGCAGACCGGCGCGGCGCTGATCCTGATGCACACCCGCGCGGCGCCCAAGCAGAGGCTGCACGATCCCGCTTACGACGGGCGCATCGTCTCGGACGTCAGCGAGTTCCTGGTGCAGCGGATCACCGTGGCGCTGGAGCGCGGGGTGCAGCGCGACCAGATCATGGTCGACCCGGGGCCCGACTTCGCCAAGACCCCCGCCCAGACGGTCGAGGTGCTGCGCGCCCTGACCGGCCTGCACGAGCTCGGATTTCCGTTGCTGCTCGCCGTGTCCCGCAAGGATTTCGTCGGCGCCATCACCCGCCGCGCGCCGCGCGAGCGGCTGGGGGGCACGCTGGCGGCGATGGCGTTCGGGGTCGATGCCGGGGCGCACCTCGTGCGGATCCACGACGTCGGTCACGCGGCCGATTTCCTCGCGGTGCAGCGCGTGCTGCGCGGTCAGGCCGAGATCGATCCGGGGCTGCGGATCTCCGACACGTTGCGCTGGGAACCGCAGTCCGACCCCTGAGGGCTGTAGATTGACTGGTTGAGGATCGCCGGTCGCTGGCTCAACGCGACCGGAGCCCACCGATACACGCCACTGGAGGTCACCATCATGCCGGTACTCGATCGTGGAGCGCTCGAAGAGAGCCCGCTCGCCGATATTCATTCGATCGCGTCGGAGCTGTCTATCGACGGCTACCGCCGTCTCCGCCGGGAAGCCCTGATCGACGCGATCATCGAGCGCCAGGGTGGCGAGGCCAAGCCGGCCCGGCGGCCCGCGCGCCGCTCAGCGGCCAAGACCGAGGCGTCAGAGACCGCCGAGAAGACCGAAGCGGCGGAGAAGGCGGACAAGCCGCCCCGCCGCGCCAGGGCTGAGAAGGCGGATAAGGACGATAAGGCCGAGAAGCCGGCCCGCAGCCCGCGGGCCGACCGGAGCGCCAAGACCGAGAAGGCCGCGAAGGACTCGGCCCAGGACGAGCCCACCCCGCGGGCGCCGGCCAAGGACGAGGACGACGAGGGCGACGGCGAGGATCAGTCCCGCCGCCGGCGCGGACGCCGCGGCGGGCGGGGACGGTCGGAGACGAGGGGCGAGGGGCGTACCAACGGCTCGGCCGACGAGTCCGCTGCCCCCGATTCCGAAGACGAGCCGATCGTCGAGGGCGTGGTGGAACTGCTCCCCAACGGCTCCGGATTCGTGCGCGTCGACCCGCCGGATCCCTCCGATGAGGACGTCTACATCTCGGCCGCGCAGGTCAAGCGCTGCGAGCTGGTCTCGGGAGACCGCGTGGGCGGTCCGCGGCGGACGCCGCGGCGCTCGGAGCGGTTCGCGTCGCTGGTCAGGATCGACACGATCAACGGGCGTCCCGCGTCGGAGCTGGCCGACGGCGCGCGCTACGACGACCTGCCCGCCGGCTTCCCGACCGAGCGCTTCCGGCTGGGTTCCGAGGACCCGACGGTGAAGGCGATCGAGTTCCTGACGCCGTTTGGCCGTGGCTCGCGGGTGACGATCGTCGGCGCTGCGCGCGCGGGCAAGAGCGAGGCGCTGCACCGGCTGGCCGACGCGCTGGTCGGGGACGAGGAGCTGCAGCTCCATGTCGTGCTGGCCGGCGTCCGGCCGGAGGAGATCTCCGGGTGGTCGGGCGAGAAGCTCACCCCCGCCGCGGCGGTCAGCCTGGCCGGCTCCGCGGACGCTCAGGATCACGCGGTCGACCTGGTGATCGACCAGGCTCGCCGGATCGCCGCCCGCGGAGCTCACGCGGTGGTGCTGATCGACACGCTCGACGGATTGCATCCGCATTCGGCCCGCAAGGCGATCGCGGCGGCCCGGAACATCGTCGACGGAGGCTCCCTGACCGTGATCGCCACGGCTACGGCGCCGCTCGGTGGCGAGACGACGGTGATCGCGCTGAATGCGGACCTGACCAGCACCGGCCGCTTCCCGGCGATCGAGCTCGGCGGCAGCGGCACGATCCGGCCCGAGCTGCTGGTCGGCGACGCGGGCGCCGAAGCGATCGCGGCCGCGCGGGCCGAAGCGCTCGACGCTTAGTACGGCTGAGCGAACGTAATTGCGAGAGGTCGTGCTAATAGGCCGTACAGCGGGAGCGGTGGCGCGGCCTGGCCTTGTAATGGGGTAGCTGGCCGCGCTGCCAGAGCTGCTGGTCGAGTTCGGCGGCGGTGCTCCCGCGGCGGGCCGCCACGATCAGCTCGACCGCGTGCAGCGCGCAGGCCCGGATCTCGACCTCCTCGGGCGAGCCGTGCTCGATCAGCTCACCCGCTTCGATCCGGGCGGTGAGCGCGGCGTCGAAGGTCAGGACGCCGTCGAGCCGGAGGACGTGGGGGACGAGGTTGTCGGCGAACATGGTCAGCCGGTCCAGGTCCCCGAAGGCGGCTACCCCGGCCCGCGCAAGGTCGGCGGCGGCGATCTGGGCGCGCTTGAAGAACGGCACGGCGAAGCCGTCGTAGCTCGAGGTGTCGGCGAAGCTGTCCCAGCCACCGAGACGCTGGGCCAGGCCAACCGCGGAGCCGCCCGCCGAATCGACCAGCGCGGCGAACGAGCCGGCGTGATCGTCGCGGACATGGGCGCCGAGATCCCGGAGCGACCGCGCGAACAGCCCGATCAGCTCGTGCTCCGGATCCTGTCCGAGCGCCCCGGCCAGCTCGCCGCGCTCGATCCGCGCCAGCGCGGTCGCCGCCCAGGGACCGCGCTGGTCGAAGCGGGCGCTCAGGCCGCCCGCGATGGTGAAGTAGCCGGAGCGTCCCGGGAGCTTGCGCAGGGTCGGAAACCAGCCGGAGCCGAAGTTGATCGCGTCGAGGGTGAGCCAGTACGCGCACAGCGCCTCGCGCTGGACGCCGGCCGGCTCCGGCGCCCCCGTGGTGGCCGGTTCCACGGCCGGGCGGGGGAGATTGGCGGCGTAGGCGGGGATCGTGTCGCGCAGCACCTGCACGTGGCGCGCCCGCTGCGGCCACCCGGGCACAGGCCTCGCGAATGTCGCTCACCAGGTCGCTCACAAACGAGGAGCATGATGGCAGCGGGCCGCCGGTCCGGCGACGGTCCGGGAGCCCGGCGACGACCTCCCGGCTCGCTACCGTCTGTAGTGCGACCATGCTCGAAACCACCGAGGAACTCGACCAACTTCTCTCCGGCCTGAACGACCCGCAGCGGGAGGCCGTCACGCACGGCGAGGGCCCGTTGCTGATCCTGGCCGGGGCCGGCTCGGGCAAGACTCGCGTGCTCAGCCACCGGATCGCCTACCTGGTGGCCACCGACGCGGCCAAGGCCGGCGAGATCCTGGCCATCACCTTCACCAACAAGGCGGCCAACGAGATGCGCAGCCGGGTCGAGCTGCTGGTCGGGCGGCGGGTGCGGGCGATGTGGGTGATGACCTTCCACGCCGCCTGCGCGCGAATGCTGCGCGCTCACGCCGACAAGCTCGGGTACACGCGGCAGTTCACGATCTACGACCAGGCCGACTCTCGCCGGCTGGTCAAGCGCTGCCTGGATGAGAACGGGATCGACACCAAGCGCTTCACGCCGGGGTCGGTTCACAGCCAGATCTCCGACGCCAAGAACAAGCTCCGCGACGCCGACTCGTACGGACAGATGGTCGGGTCGTTCTTCGAGCAGACGGTGGCCGACGCATACCGCAGCTACGAGCGCGAACTGCATCGGATGAACGCGATGGACTTCGACGACCTGCTGGTCCGCGCCGTCAACGTGCTCGAGCTCTTCCAGGAGGTCCGCGATCAGTACGCCAGCACGTTCAGGCAGGTGATGGTCGACGAGTATCAGGACACCAACCACGTCCAGTACCGGTGGCTGCAGCTGCTGACCTCGGGCACCGCCGACGAAGTCGGTGGTCATCGCAACCTGGCTGTGGTCGGCGACCCGGATCAGTCGATCTACGGCTTCCGCGGCGCCGACATCCGCAACATCCTGGAGTTCGAGGACACCTTCCCGGACGCGTTCGTGGTCAAGCTCGAGCAGAACTATCGCTCCACCCAGACGATCCTCGACGCCGCCAACGCGGTGATCGCCAACAACCGGGGCCGCAAGTCGAAGCTGCTGTGGACCGACCTCGGCCAGGGCGACCCGATCAAGGTGCGCGAGCTCGAAGACGAGCACGCCGAGGCCCGGTTCGTCACCGGCGAGCTGCAGCGGCTGGTCGACGAGGGCGTCTCGCGCGCGGAGATCGCGGTCTTCTACCGAACCAACGCGCAGTCGCGGGTGCTCGAGGACACGCTGGTCCGGGCCGAGATTCCCTACCAGGTGATCGGCGGGACCAAGTTCTACGAGCGCGCGGAGATCAAGGACGCGATCGCCTACCTGACCACGCTGGTCAACCCGCAGGACGTCGGCGCGTTCACGCGGATCGTAAATTCTCCGCGCCGCGGGATCGGCTCGACCTCGCTCTCGCGGGTGATCTCGTTCGCCAACACGATGGGGGCTTCGATCTGGGACGCGGCGTCGGACCCCGGTCAGGTCCCGGGCTTGGGCGCCGCCGCGGTCAAGGCGCTGAGTCGCTTCATGGGCACGATGCACGTGCTCGGCGAGCGCGCACAGGCCGATACGCCGATCGCCTCACTGCTGAACGACGTGCTCCAGGAGACGGGCTACCTCGAGTCGCTGGAGGCCGAGCGGACGATCGAGGCCCAGGGCCGGATCGAGAACCTCCAGGAGCTGGTCAACGTGGCCGCCGAATACGACGCCTCCGCGTCCGAGGAGCATTCGCTGGCCGAGTTCCTGCAGCAGGTCGCGCTGGTCGCCGACGCCGACGAGCGCACCGACGACGACGGGCTGGTCACGCTGATGACCCTCCACAACGCCAAGGGCCTCGAATATCCGATCGTGTTCATCATCGGGTGCGAGGAGGGCGTCTTCCCGCATTCGCGGGCGCTCGACGAGGGTGGGCTGGAGGAGGAGCGGCGCCTCTGCTACGTGGGGATCACCCGCGCCCAGCGCGACTTGTATCTGACCTTCGCTCGCACCCGCACCGTCTTCGGGGCGCGCAGCTACGGCGCGGTGAGCCGCTTCCTGGCCGAGATCCCCGCGAACCTGACCGACCGCGACGAGCGCGCGCCCCGGCACGGCGGCCTGATCCGGCCCCGGGCGATGTCCTGGGCGTCGATCGAGTCGGACACACCGGCGCCGACCGCCTACCGGATGGGCGACGATGTGGTCCATGCCGCGTTCGGGGAAGGAGTCGTGACCGGGGTCGAGCCGGGGGGGATCGTGGTGATCCGGTTCAGCAAGGACCGCTCCGAACGCAAGCTGGTGGCCGAGCTGGCCCCGATCTCCAAGAGCCGAGGCTCCTGACATGGCGGCCAGGATCATCGACGGCCGGGCGATTGCGGCGCAGGTGCGTGCCAGGGTCGCCGACGAGGTGAGCGCCGAGGTGGAGCGGACCGGTCGGACGCCGGGCCTGGCCACGATCCTGGTCGGCGACGATCCGGCCTCGGCGATCTACGTGGCCAACAAGCGCAAGGCCTGCCACGAGGCCGGGATCGCCGACTACCACCGCCATCTGCCGGCCGATAGCAGTCAGGCCGAGGTCGCGGGGGTGATCGAGGATGGCAACGCCGACCCCGCGGTCAATGGGATCCTCCTGCAGCTGCCGCTCCCGCCGGGCTTGGACGCGGCGGCACTGACCGGGTTGATCTCGCCCGACAAGGACGTGGACGGCCTGACCCCGATCAGCGCGGGGAGGCTGACTCAGGGCACGCCGGGCCTGCGCCCGTGCACCCCCCTGGGGGTGATCGAGCTGCTCGACTCCGAGCGGGTCGAACTGGAGGGGGCCGAAGCGGTGGTCGTCGGCCGCTCAGACCTGGTCGGCAAGCCCCTGGCCGCCCTGCTACTGGCCCGCAACGCCACGGTGACGATCTGCCACTCGCGCACCCGGGACCTCGCCGCAGTGTGCTCCCGTGCCGATGTGCTCGTGGCCGCCGTCGGCCGGCCGCGGCTGCTCGGCGCCGAGCACGTGAAGCCGGGCGCCACCGTGATCGACGTCGGAATGAATCGCACCGAGTCCGGATTGTGTGGTGATGTCGACTTCGATGCCGTGCTCGAGCAGGCCTGGGCGATCACCCCGGTTCCCGGCGGCGTCGGCCCGATGACGATCGCGATGCTGCTGAGCAACACGCTCGCCGCCGCCCGGATGCAGCATGCCCACTCGCTGGCCGGCGCGTAGGCGTAGGAGCGGAGGGGAGCCGGAGCCGCCGCAAGCTCCGGCGGCAGCGGCCACCGCCCCGAGCACCGCGCCGGCGCAGAAGCCGGCGGATGCTCCCGCGCCAAAGGGGGCCGGAGCGCCGGCGCGGGCCCCGGCCGGCGAGCTGCTGAGCACCGTCAGCGCGCTGCTGCTGCTCGTCTGCATGTTCGCGCTGAAGTGGTTCGGGGTGGTGCAGCGGCCAGGGGCCAGCGGCAACTCCGGCAAGCAATCGGCGGCGGGGGCCTGGACCGAGCTCTCGGTCGTGCGCTGGCTGCTGCTGCTCACCGTGCTGGTGACGCTCGGATCCGTGGTGATCCACATCTCGCAGCGCTCGCACGGCAGCCAGACCAACACCACCGTGCCCGTGACGGTGCTCGGAGGCCTGACGGCGCTGCTGCTGTTCTACCGCCTGCTGATCGACCTGCCGTCGCCCCACACCGTGGTTGACGTCAAGCTGGGCGGGTTTCTCGGGTTGCTGGCGGCGATCGGAATCGCGTTCGGAGGACTCGAGTCGCTGCGGGAGCTGCGCCAGCGCCGGATCCGGGTTACGCAGCGGTCGCGGCGGCCGCCGAATCTGGCAATCGACCGGTCCGGGCGGTAGGGTGCAAGCACCGGACTGGGGACTGGGCCTGCAGGACCGTGGTCGAATTCCTCGAATCGGTGGGAAGATTCCGTGTCCAACCGTTTGGAGGACGAGTGAAGCTGGATAACGTCACGCGCGAGGAGCAGATCGTCGGAGGTCTGGCGATTCTCCTGGCCATCGCTTTGATCGCGCTGCCATGGTTCTCGGTCGGGGGCGGATCCGTAGGCGGCATCTCGATTCCGTCGATCGATCTGAGCGCGACCGACGCCCCAGACGGTTGGGCGGGCGTAATCGCCCTGCTTGTCGTCATCGCCCTGATCGCCGATCTCGCAGTATCGAAGTTCTCACCGCAGACGCAACTCCCGATGATCGGTGGCAGCCGGGCCGGGACTCGGTTCGTGCTGGCGGCCGTAGCCGCCGGTTTCATCGTGCTGAAGTTCCTGCTCCAGATCCACTTCAGCGATTTCGGCTGGGGCTTCTACGTCATCATCATCATCACCGCAGCGCTGGTGTATTTCGCAATGCAGGCACGGGACGGCAAAGTCTCCTTCCCGACGATGCCGAGAAGCGGCACGACGCCGCGGGGCGGGTCGACGCCACCCCCGGCCTGAGCGACGAGTCGGGCGCAGCTGCCGTGGAGTTCGATCGGTCGAGGCTGCGCGGTGGTGAATGGATCGTGGGCGCCGGCTCGCTGGTGTTGCTGGCGTCCACATTTCTGTTCAAGTGGTACGCGCTCAGCGGTCCGCTGGTCCAGACCGCATCCAAGTTCCTCGGGCTCTCGACCTCGATCAACGGGTGGGATGCGCTGTCGAACCTGCGCTGGTTGATCGTCCTGACCGGCCTGGTCGGGCTGGCCCTGGTCTACGTGCAAGGCAGCCGCCGCGCGCCCGCGCTGCCGATCAGCCTGACCGTGATCGTCAGCGTGCTCGGGTTCCTGACCTCGATCGCGCTGATCTATCGGGTCGTCATCAACCCGCCGGGGGGCTATAGCGACATCCAGCTGCGGTTCGGGGCGTTCGCGGCGATGTTCAGCGCGATCGCGATCACGATCGGCTCATACCGGTCGTTGCGCGTGGATGGGATCGCTCCGGCCGACGCCCCCGGCGAGATCGAGACGGTCAAGCTCGGCGCCGGCGGGTGAGCGTCCTAGAATCGAGCGCCGGATGCTCGATCGCGCCCAGGTTCTCCATGTCGCCCGCCTCGCCCGCCTCGAACTGAACGACGAGGAGGTCGAGCGGATGGCGGCCGAGCTGTCCAAGGTGCTCGACCACATCGAGAAGATCCGCGAACTCGACCTCGACGGGGTGCCGCCGACCTCGCACGTGGTCGACGTCGTGAACGCGCTGCGGCCCGACGAGCCGCGGCCGTCATTGCCGGTCGATGTAGCCCTCGCCTCCGCGCCGGACCCGGTGAACGGCGGGTTCGGCGTCCCGAGCCCCGGCGCCGCAGCCGAATGAAGCCTCGATCTCGCGGATGAGCGAACTGATCGACTTGTCGGCCGCCGCCGCGGCGAAGGCCGTGCGCGCCGGGGAGATTGACCGCACCGAGCTGTTCGAGGCCTACCGCCTCCGGGCGGCGCAGGACGAACTGAACGCGTTCACCTGGGTGGCCGACGGTCCGCCCGACCGGCATTCCGAGGGCGAGCGGGCGAGCGGCGATCAGGAGCTGGGCGGCGTCCCGCTGGCGGTCAAGGACCTGTTCTGCACCGAGGGCGTCCCCAGCCAGGCCGGCTCCCGGATCCTCGAGGGCTATCGGCCTCCGTACACGGCCACGGTCGTGCGGCAGCTTGCGCAGGCGGGCGCGCCGCTGCTCGGGAAGACCAACCAGGACGAGTTCGCCATGGGCTCCTCGAACGAGAACTCGGCCTACGGTCCAGTGCTCAACCCCTGGGACCACTCGCGCGTCCCCGGCGGCTCCTCGGGCGGCAGCGCCGCCGCGGTGGCGGCGGGACTGGCTCCGTGGGCGATCGGAACCGATACCGGCGGCTCGATCCGCCAGCCGGCCGCGCTCTGCGGGATCGTCGGCCTGAAGCCCACCTACGGCGCGTGCTCGCGCTACGGAATGATCGCCTTTGCCTCCTCGCTCGATCAGGCCGGGCCGCTGACCCGCGACGTGACCGACTCCGCGCTGCTGCTCAGGCACATGGTCGGTCAGGACCCGTGCGACTCGACTTCGCTGGCGTTTCCGGGGGCGATCGACCTGCCCCGCCGCGAGGACCTGAAGGGCATCAGGCTCGGCGTCCCCGAGGAGCTGACCGGCTCGGGCGGCGGCGTCGAACCCGGCGTGCGGGAGAACTTCGAGGCGACGCTGGCCCTGGCCGAGCGCCTGGGCGCGATCGTCGAGCCGTGCCGGCTCCCGCATGCCCCGCATGCTCTGTCGGCCTACTACCTGATCGCCCCGGCCGAGGCCTCGGCCAACCTGGCTCGCTTCGACGGGGTCCGCTACGGGCTGCGGGTCGACGGCGACGGCGACCTCGACCGGATGTACGCCCGGACCCGGGCGGCGGGATTCGGGCCGGAGGTCAAACGGCGGATCATGCTCGGGACATACGCGCTGTCCAGCGGCTACTACGACGCCTATTACGGAACCGCGCAGAAGGTCCGCACCAAGATCTCCGAAGACTTCCGCACGGCCTTCGCCAAGTTCGATTTCGTCGTCACGCCGACCAGTCCCTGGACGGCGTTCGAGCTCGGGTCCAAGACGGACGATCCGCTGGCCATGTACCTCAACGACTTCTGCACGGTCCCGATGCCGCTGGCCGGCATCCCCGCGATCTCGATCCCCTCCGGTCTCAGTCAGGGGCTACCGGTCGGCTTCCAGCTGGCCGGACCCGCCTTCAGCGAGAACGCGCTGCTGGACACCGCGTTCGCGCTCGAGCGGGCGATCGGATTCGACGGCAGCCCGGCGAGGCGGGCATGACGGACTACGAGCCCGTGATCGGCTTGGAGATCCACGTCCAGCTCAAGACCCGGACGAAGATGTTCTGCGGCTGTGCGCTGTCCTTCGGAGACCCGGAGAACACGCACACCTGCCCGGTTTGCCTGGGGCTGCCCGGAAGCCTGCCGGTGATCAACGCGCGGGCGATCGACTTCGCCCTGATGATCGGCCTGGCCCTCGGATGTGAAATCGCCGAGCGCTCCCTGTTTCACCGCAAGAACTACTTCTATCCCGATCTGCCCAAGGGCTACCAGATCTCCCAGTACGACGTGCCGATCTGCCGGGGTGGACGCCTGGGGGAGGTGCGCATCCACCGGGTGCATCTCGAGGAGGACGCCGCCAAGCTGATCCATGTCGGCCAGAGCGGGCGGATTCACGGCTCGAGCTCGAGCGTGGTGGACTTCAACCGCGGGGGGACGCCGCTGGTGGAGATCGTCACCGAGCCCGACGTGCACTCGCCCGAGCAGGCGCGGGAGTGGCTGACGCTGCTGCGGGCCACGCTCAAGGCGCTGGGCGTCTCGGACGTGAACATGGAGGAGGGATCGTTGCGCTGCGACGCCAACGTTTCGGTGCGACCGGTCGGATCGACCGAGCTGGGGACCAAGACCGAGCTCAAGAACATGAACTCGTTCCGCTATCTCGAACGCGGCGTGCGCGCCGAGATCGAGCGCCAGATCGACCTGCTGGAGTCCGGCCGGCCGGTGCTGCAGGAGACCCTCCATTTCGATCCGAGCTCCGGGCGGATAACTTCGCTGCGCTCCAAGGAGGAGGCCCACGATTACCGCTACTTCCCGGAGCCTGATCTGGTCC
This sequence comes from uncultured Solirubrobacterales bacterium, assembly GCA_963808605.1. GTDB lineage: Bacteria > Actinomycetota > Thermoleophilia > Solirubrobacterales > Solirubrobacteraceae > Palsa-465. The sequence continues at coordinate 361,481 of CAWEGQ010000004.1, read as the reverse complement.
CGGTCGTGGCCACCGAGGAGATGGTCGCCGCCGCCCGCGCCGCGCTGCCCGAGCTGCCGTCGGCCCGAGCCGAGCGGTTCGAGCGCGACCTCGGCCTCAGCGCCGACCGGGCCCGCGAGCTGGCCTTCCGCACCGAGCGGGCCGACTACTTCGAGGCCGCGCTGGCGGCCTGGCCGACCGGCGGCGAAGCGGGCGGCGAAAGCGCCGCCGACCCGGTTGCGGTAGCGAACTGGATCTCGCAGCTGGTCGAGCGGATCGGCACGGATATCGATCCGGCCACCTCGAAGGTGGAGCCCGCGAGCCTCGCCGCGCTGGTGGCGATGGTCGGAAACCGACAGGTCAACCGCGACGCCGCTCGAGACGTGCTGAGCAAGCTGGTCGAGCAGGGCGGCGACCCGGCGCAGATCGTCGAGCGCGAGGGGCTGGGCGCGATCGCCGCCGACGACGCCGGGCTGGCCGAGATCGTGGCGCGGGCGATCGCCGCCAATCCCGATGCGGCGGCCAAGGTCCGCGCGGGCAACCAGAAGGCGATCGGCCCGCTGGTGGGCTACGTCAAGCGCGAGACCAAGGGTCGGGCGGATGGCGCCGAGGTCACCCGGATGCTGCTCGAGCAGATCGGATAGGGTCGGGCCGGAGTGGCCCCGCGGAGGTCTCCCAGGGCGAAGCAGCGAGGAGAGGGTGGAACATGGGCGATGGCCATAAGCTGACGGGCGCCGTGACGCGGCGGCAGGTGTTGCGGAACCTCGGTGCCGCGGGACTCGGATTGGGCGTGCTGGGGAGCGGACTCGAGGGCTGGCTGGCCGGTGCGGCGGCGGCCGCCCCGAAGGTCGGCTCACTCAAGGACATCGACCACGTGGTGATCCTGATCCAGGAGAACCGGTCCTTCGATCACTACTTCGGCACGCTGTCGGGCGTCCGCGGCTTCGATGACCGCAAGGGCCGCGCCGCCTTCACCCAGGTCGGCCTGAACGGCAAGAAGCTCCACCCGTTCCATCTCCCCGAGGACTGCCTGCCCGACCTGACCCACGAGTGGGGCCCCCAGCACCAGGCCTGGAACCACGGCCGTATGGACAAATTCCTGCGCACCCACGAGCAGGTCGATGTCCCCCCGAGCGAGCCGGCCGGCACCGGGCCGGAGACGATGGGGTACTACAAGCGCTCCGATCTGCCCTTCTACTACGGGCTGGCCGACGCGTTCACGATCTGCGACGGGTATCACTGCTCGGTGATCGGCCCGACCGACCCCAACCGACTGATGTCGATGAGCGCGAGCATCGACCCGGCCGGGACGCACGGTGGCCCGCTGGTGGAGACGCTGGTGGGAACGCGGGCCTCGATGGCCGGTCATTTCACCTGGACCACGATGCCCGAGCGGCTCCAGGCCCACGGGGTCAGCTGGAAGGTCTACACATCGCCGGCGGCCGGAATCCTGGACAACGTCCTCACCTACTTCAAGCCCTACAAGACCGGCTCGAAGCTGGCCGCCCGCGGCCTCGTGCCGACGTTCCCGAGCGACTTCATGAACGACCTCAGCCGGGGTCAGCTGCCGCAGGTGTCCTGGCTGCTGACCGGGATTGCCGAAACCGAGCATCCCGGTTTCTCGGGCGCGGTCTCCGGGGAGATAGCGGCCCGGCAGATCATCGAGGCGCTGATCTCCCACCCGAAGACCTGGGCGCGCACCGCGCTGTTCATCACCTGGGACGAGAACGGCGGCTTCTTCGACCATGTCGCTCCGCCGACGCCGCCGAAGGGGACCAAGGGCGAGTTCCTGACCGTGTCAAAGCTGCCATCCGCGGCCGCGGGCAACCGCGGACCGATCGGGCTCGGCTTCCGGGTGCCGATGCTGGTGGTCTCGCCGTTCTCGCGGGGTGGCCTGGTGTGCTCTGACGTGTTCGATCACACCTCCACGCTGCGGTTCATCGAGACGCGCTTCCGGGTGAAGGTGCCGAACCTGACTTCCTGGCGGCGCAGCGTGACCGGCGACCTGACCAGCGCATTCAACTTCGCGGCCAAGCCGCGCGTCTCGCGCCCGTCGCTGCCGAACCCCGGCGTGGCCGGGTCCTGCCCGTCGCGGGCGCCGGTGACCCCGACCACCGGGCCGATACCCCATCAGGAAAAGGGCAAGCGCCGCCGCCCGAGCGGCATCGTCAAGCACCACTGACGACGGCGCCGATGATCACCTCGGCGACCAGCGTCGGGGGGAAGAGGCCGTGGCCGGCCACGCCCGGGTGCTGGTCGAGCCGCGACGCCAGCGCGCCGGGATCGGAGGTCGGCCCGTGGTAATCCGCGATCACTCCGCCGTCGGGACTGAGCGGGGCGCCATCGCGTAACGTCGCGTCACCCACGGCGCTGAGGGTCGCTCGCAGTCCGAAGGTCCTGAGCTCGAGCGGCACCGGCGGGCGCAGCGCCTGCACCGCCTTCTCCGCCGAGACGATCACCACGAAGCGATCGGCCGCCACCGCGACGATCTTCTCGCGCAGATGAGCCCCGTGGCCGCCCTTGATCGCCCAACGCTGCTCGGTCACCTGGTCGGCGCCGTCGATCGCGATGTCAAGGCGATCGAGGCTGTCGAACGACTCGACCGCGAGCCCGAGGAGCTTGGCCGCGCGCTCGGTCTCGGGTGAGGTGGCCACGCAGCGCAGGCCGGTGAGGCGCCGGTCGGCCAGCGCCCGCAACAGGTGGGCCACCGTGCGCCCGGTGCCAAGACCCACCCGCATCCCCGGCTCGACCAGGCGGGCGGCCGCCTCGGCCGCCTCGCGCATCTGCTCGTCTGTGGAGGCCATGCCTAGGCGTCCTCACCGGTCTCTGCGGCCAGCCGGAGGACCGGCGGGCGGTGCGTACCGAAGCGTTCGGCGGGCAGCCAGGGCGTGGGCACGGCGTCGGCCAATCCGGCGATGGTCAGCACCAGGCTCCCGTAGCGGCGGCGTTGCTCGGCGAACATGGTGCCCCAGCAAGGCGGTATCGAGGATCGTCGCCGCCGCGGTGACCCACGAGGCGTCCGCCCGCGGCGAGCGGAAGAACACGAGCTGAGGAAACGATGTGTGGCTCTCGCCGAGATCGATGAACCAGTCCTGCCAGCCATCCCACACCTCCTCCAGGCGATCAAAGCGTTCCAGCTCCCAAGTCCGGCGCAACAACGCAGTCGGCGTCGGCGGCGATCCCGAGCGTACCGCCAGCTTTGCCACCAGGAGCTCGCGACGCGAGAACGCCCCGTAGATCGTCGGCAGGTAGGTGACCACCAGCGCGAGCAGGACGAGGCCCACGCCCGCCTCGACGAAGTCCACGAACCCACCGGCCACATGCGCCGGGTGGACGATCCCCAACGTACTCAGCGACGACCCCGACTCGCGCGCGGCATCGCGCACCCCGGCCCACGACGCCGGCCGGCGTTCGACCGCCCACACAACCCCGGTGAAGCATCGCTCAGTTCAGGTAAGAGAGCCTACGGACCAGCAGACCGGCGGCCAGGAGTCCGCCGGCGACCGCTATCACCAACGCCAGATCGAGTCCGGTGAACGGCAGCCAATCGGTGCCGCCGGCATCGCTCCCCGCATATGGGGCAGTCGCGCCGGACCCGGAAGTGACGCCGGGGCCCGTGCCCGCGCCGCCGCTCACCCCGCAGAGCTGCGGGTTGTAGGCCTGGCACGTAGAGCTGCCCTGGGCGATGGCCCCGGCCGGCAGCAGGAGGGCCAGGCCGACCAGGAGCGTCACGATCCGTTTCATCTTGCCTTCCGGTAGCACGGTGGCCGGCGCCCATCCCAGGCGCTGGCAACGCCGATCCCTTGCCTACACGTTACAGGCGTACGATTTGAGACCCGACTTCGCCAGGAGGCCACATGTCCCGACTCATCCGGATGGACCAAACGGGTCACACCACCCTCGCCGAGTGGACGGCGGAGGACCCGGCCGCCGTGGAGGCGGCGGTGCAGGCCTTCCGCGCCGAGCTGGACCAGGGGTACTTCGCCGTGATCACGCAGGGCGAGGGACACGCCGAACAGGTTCACGAGCTTCCCCTCGACGCGTCGCTGGTGATCCTGCGGCGCCCGATCGCCGGTGGCTAGGGTTGCCGGCCGGTAGCGCGGTGCCGGCCTCCGGGGAGGCCGCGGTAGCCGGGGCCGGCGGAGGGCTGCCGGAGCTGGCCGGCGTCCACTGGCGCCCGCGCGCGAGCCACCGCTCGCTGACCCGGTCCGGCCGGGTTTGGACGCTCAGCACGTTCGCGCACACGGTGCCCTTCATCGCGGCGGCCGTACTGTTGGTCGCGCTCAAGCCGATCACCACCCCCGTGGCCCTGATCCTGCTGGCGCACGCCTGGATCATCCCCGAGCTCTACGCAAACCGGGGCGCCGGCGTCCTGCGTAGTGGCGTGAGGTCGGGGGCGCAATCCGAGCAGCGCTCGCTGCTCCTGCTCGGCGACCTGCTGGATAGCGACGCACGGGAGCTACAGCTGGCGACCGGGCTGGCCACCGAACGCGGCCGGCTCGGCGTCTGGCTGATCGGCGAGGCCGGCGCGCTGCTGATCCGTCCCGGCGGGCGGCGGGTGTGCTGCTACTGCGTGAAGGCCACCGACGCCGGACTGCCCTACGGCGATCGGATCGCCCATCTGCTGCTCGCGCTCCGGACCGACGAGAGCGGTTTCGCCACCGTGGCGAACCTGGCCTTCTCCGGCGCGGTCTGGCGCCTGCGCCGACGTCTGCCCCCGCAACAACGGGCCGCGCTGCAAGCCGCGCGGCGCATGGCGCGCTCCGATGTTTATACCCGCGGCCAATGCGAGACCGGGGTCCGGAGTCCATCATGCTGGCCATGACCCGTCCAATCAGATCATCGAAGGTCCTGCTCGTCGCCGACCGGCGCGATGTCTCCTCCGAGCCAGGCAGCGCCCCGGTGCGCCGCTTCCGGCTCGCCCGTCTCCGCTTCGACGGGCGCGCCGGCGACAGCGCGATGCGCTTCGAGCACCTCAAGCGCGTCTACGACTGAACCGCTGCACCGAGCCGGCGAGGCCAGCGCCGGCTCGGCGAGCCGAGTAGCTCGCCGCGGTACGCTTCCAGGTATGCAAAAACAACTCGAGGGCCGCCCCGATCGGTCGCCGGTCCTCAAAAAGGCCGTAGCCGGCGTGGTGCTCGTGGCGGTGGCCGCGGTCGCGATCTGGGTAGTCATCGGCGTCATCAAGGCGATCTTCGTGACCGTCCTCGTGATCGCCGTCGTGCTGGCGGCGCTCTGGGCCGTCAAAACACTCGTCTGGTAAAGGGGACTGCCCGTGGGTGGCATGGGCCTCGTCGTGATCATGTTCTTCTTCGGGCTGGCCGGGGGAATCATCGGCCGCCTCAAGGGGAGCTCGTTCTTCACCTGGTTCCTGATCTCGGGAATCGTTCCCTTCATCGGCCTGCTCACGGCCGTCTTCTGGCGCCTGGACAACGAGGAGCTGCGGCGGCAGTGCCCCGGGTGCGGCAAGATCGTCAAGCTCCATGACGCCGTCTGCATGAAGTGCGGCACCGAGCTCGAGTTCCCCGACGTGGCGATCGTCGGCGAGGCCGGGATGCGCCGCGCGCACCCGGACCGGACGCCGGCGGGCACCGCCTACTGACGCTAAACTCGCCTGCCCCGCCGCGCGCGAAGAAGATCGCGCGCGCCCATGGAGCCGATCCCCGGAAAGGAGGCGAGCGCAATGCGTGCAGTCGACGCCCTGATGGAGTGCCTGAAGGCGGAAGGTGTGGACGTCGTATTCGGCCTCCCCGGAGGCGCGAATCTTCCCACCTACGACGCGTTCTACGACGCCGGGATCCGTCACATACTCGTGCGCCACGAGGCCGGTGGCGGCCACGCCGCCGAGGGCTACGCCAAGGCCACCGGGAAGGTCGGGGTCTCGCTGGGCACCAGCGGCCCCGGAGCGACCAATCTGGTCACGCCGATCTGCGACGCGATGATGGACTCGGTGCCCGTCGTGTTCCTGACCGGCCAGGTGCGGACCGATCTGCTCGGCACCGACGGCTTCCAGGAGGCGGACACGATCGGGATCACGATGCCGATCGTCAAGCACAGCTTCATGATCCAGCACCCGCTGGAGATCCCGCGCTCGATCCACGAGGCGTTCCACATCGCCCGGACCGGGCGACCCGGTCCGGTCGTCGTCGACATTCCCCAGGATCTGAGCCGGGCGGACATTCCCTACGAGCCGGTCACCGATGTCCATCTCCCCGGCTACCAGCCGACCACCGACGGCAACCAGAAGCAGATCAGGCTGGCGGCCAAGGCGCTGGCCAACTCCCACCGACCGGTGATCTACGCCGGTGGGGGCGTGATCTCCGGGAACGCCTCGGCCGAGTTGACCGAGCTGGCGCTGTCTGACCGCTTCCCGGTCACCTGCACGGTGATGGGACTGGGTGGCTTCCCGGCGCCACACGACCAGTGGCTGGGCATGCTGGGCATGCACGGAACGCGCAGTGCCAACTACGCGATGGACGAGGCCGACCTGATCATCGCGATCGGCGCGCGATTCGATGACCGGATCACCGGCAAGCTGTCCGAGTTCGCGCCGCGAGCGAAGTTCATCCACATCGACGTCGACCCGGCCGAGATCTCCAAGAACGTCCCGGCGCACATCCCGATCGTCGGTGACGCGAAGAACATCCTGCCGCGGCTGACCGCGGAATACCGCGCGCTGGAGGCCGATCCGGCGCGCCTCGAGGAGTGGTGGACGCGGATCCGCGCCTGGAACGCCCGCTATCCGTTGAGCTATGAGGACTCCACGGACGCCGAGATCAAGCCGCAGTACATGGTGCAGGCGCTGTACGAGGCCACCGGTGGCGACGCGATCGTCACCAGCGACGTCGGCCAGCACCAGATGTGGACCGCCCAGCGCTATCACTTCGCCAAGCCGCGACGCTGGATCAACTCGGGCGGCCTGGGGACGATGGGCTTCGGTCTCCCGGCCGCGATGGGCGCGAAGGTGGGCTGCCCCGATGACACCGTGGTCTGCATCGCCGGCGACGGGTCGGTTCAGATGAACATGCAGGAGCTCGCGACCTGCGCCCAGGAGGGCATCGCGATCAAGGTGTTCATCATGAACAACGGCTACCTCGGCATGGTCCGGCAGTGGCAGGAGCTGTTCTGGGACAAGCGCTACAGCCAGGTCGACATGGGCCAGTGGCCCGACTTCGTCAAGGTCGCCGAGGCCTACGGCGCCACCGGCATGCGCTTGCAGGACAAGCACACGCTGGTCAACGACATGCGTGAGGCGATCGCCACCGAGGGACCGGTGCTGGTCGACGTCCGGGTCACCCGGGAGGAGAACACCTATCCGATGATCCCGGCCGGCCAGCCCGCCCGGGACATGGTGGGTTAGGGGCCGGTGATCCGAATGGGTGAACCAGGAACCAAGGAGATCCTCTCGCTGGATCAGCTCGAGGCCGCGGGCAACCTGCGGTCGGGCCGCAAGCACATCCTCTCGATCCTCGTCCAGAACAAGCCGGGCGTCCTGACCCGGATCTCCGGGCTGTTCGCGCGGCGCGGGTTCAATATCGACACGCTGGCCGTCGGCCCGACCGACGACGACGCGATCTCCCGGATCACGCTCACCCTCGACGGTGCGGTGCACCCGATCGACCAGGTGACCAAGCAGTTGCACAAGTTGATCAACGTGCTCAAGATCCGCGATCTCGAGCCGCAGGAGACGCTGGCCCGCGAGCTCGCGCTGTTCAAGATCGCGGCCGACGGAGCCAGTCGCGGCGAGGCGATGCAGATCTGCGAGATCTTCCGGGCCAAGATCGTCGACGTGACCAAGCGATCGCTGATCGTCGAGGTCACCGGCACCAACGACAAGGTCGAGGCGTTCGAGCGGCTGATCCGTCCGTTCGGGCTGATCGAGATGGCTCGCACCGGCGAGATTGCCATCGCCCGCGGGCGCGGGGAGACGTAGGCCGGCCGGCCGCAGGATCGCTGTCTGAATTCGGGCCATCTCAAGCCCGGGCCGTGCAATGCCGATGTCCTGAGTGCGTCCTAGACGCCGATACGATCACACAATGTCAATGCGCGTGGGCCTCGACCTGGTTCGCTCGGACGCCGTACGGGAGTCCGTGCGAGTCCACGGCGACCGCTATCTGAACCGGATCTACACCGGTCAGGAGCTGGAGGATTGCGAGGGAGACCCGCTGCGCCTCGCCGCGCGCTTCGCAGCCAAGGAGGCGACGTTCAAGGTGCTGGGGAGAACCGACGAGGCGATCAGCTGGCAATCGATCGCCGTGCGCAGCGACGCGGCCGGGCGACCTTCGATCGAGCTGACCGGCGCGGCCGCCGAGCTTGCGCAGCGGCGGGGAATGCGCAGCCTGGATGTCAGCCTGACCCACGACGAGCCGTTCGCGGCCGCGGTGGTACTCGCCGAGCTCGCCGGATGACCGACTCGCTGAACCTCGCGATCCGCCAGGTCCTGCGCGATCACGCGCGGCTCCCCGTTGATGTCGAGACGGTCCCGGACGGCGCCGATCTGTTCCAAGCCGGGATGACCTCCCACGCCAGCGTCAACGTGATGCTGGCGCTCGAAGACACCTTCGACATCGAGTTTCCCGACAGCATGCTGCGGCGCAGCGTGTTCGAGAGCGTCGCCGGGATCGCCGCCGCGATCACGGAGCTCGGAGCACCGGTCAGATGAGCGTGCTGGCCGATCGAGATCTCGCCCTGATGGCGAAGGTATGCGAGGCGGCCACGTCCGTCGCCGCGCTCCACGCCGACGACGTCGACCGCAAAGCCCGCTTTCCGCTCGAGACGATCACCGCACTGCGGGAGGCGGGTGCACTCTCGGCCTTCGTCCCCGAGGCGCTCGGCGGCGGCGGCGCTCCGCTCGAGTCGATCGCCCAGGCCTGCTTCGAGCTCGGCCGTCGCTGCGCGGCCAGCGCGATGGTGTTCGCCATGCACCAGATCCAGGTGGCCACGCTCGTCCGACATCTCGACGCCGCGCCCTGGTTCGAGTCCTATCTGCGCGAGCTCTGCGTCGAGCAGCGACTGATCGCCTCGGTGACCTCCGAGCTCGGTACCGGCGGAGACATGGGCCGGTCGATCGCCGCGGTCACGGCGGCCGAGGATCGGGGCATGCTGTGCTTCGAGAAGCAGGCGCCGACCGTGAGCTACGGTGCCTACGCGGACGACCTGTTGACCACCGTCCGCCGCTCGCCCGAGGCCGAGCCGGGGAACCAGGTGCTGGTCCTGCACCGCGCCGCCGAGACCGAGCTCGAGCCCGTCGGGTCGTGGGACACCCTGGGGATGCGGGGCACGTGCTCGCCCGGCTTTGTCGTGCGCGCGCGGTTCACCCGCGAGCAGGTGCTGAGCGCGCCGTTCTCGGCCGTCATGAACGAGTCGATGGTCCCGCTCTCACACATCCTCTGGTCGCATGTGTGGCTGGGAATCGCCACCGACGCGTTCGAGCGCGGTCGCAGTTTCGTGCGTCAGGCCGCGCGACGGAAGCCGGGCGAGCCAGTGCCGGCGGCGCGCAGCCTCTCCCGCCTGATGGCGGAGCTGTCGATGCTGCGCGGCGAGGTTCGCAGCGCGCTCGAGGACTTCGTCTGCTGGAGCGATTCGCCGGGGCGCGAGCGGCTCTCGACGCTGGCCTCGGTCCTCCGGTTCAACAACCTCAAGCTGGCCGCCTCCGAGCAGGCACCGCGGATCTGCGCGGGCGTGCTCGAGGTGATCGGGATCACCGCCTACAAGAACGACTCGCCGTTCAGCGTCGGCCGCCACCTCCGTGACGCGCTGTCGGCCCGGCTGATGGTCGCCAACGAACGAATCCACGCCACCGACGCGGGCCTGCTGCTGATCGCCAAGGAGATCTGATGGCGGCCGAGGTACGGCTGGCCAGCCCGGAACAGGCCGAGTTCCTGCGTGAGCTGTTCGGCGCCGGCCTGCTGATCGACACCGGCGTGCCCGGGATCTACGGTCACGGGGCGGTGTTCGAGGAGATCCGGACCGCGCTCGACCGCCGGCTGACCGACGAGGCCGCCGCGCGGGGGGCCGAGCGACTCCGTTTCCCGCCGCTGCTGCCTCGCCGCGAGCTCGAGCGCAGCGGCTATCTGGTCTCGTTTCCGCATCTGGCCGGAAGCATCTTCTCGTTCCAGGGCAGCGAGTCGGACGCCGCCGAGCAGGGCGAGCGCGCGGGCCGCCATGAGGACTGGAGCGAGTTTCAGGAGATGACCGAGGTCACCCTGATGCCCGCCGCGTGTTACCCGGTCTACCCCGCGATCGCGGCTCGCGGACGCCTGAAGCCCGGCGGCGTCTTCGTCGACGCCGGCGGTTCCTGGGTGTTCCGGAACGAGCCGTCCGAGGATCCGGCCCGGCGTCAGATCTTCCACCAGCACGAGCTGGTCAGAATCGGCGAGCCCGAGAACGTGCTGGCCTGGCGCGAGGAGTGGGCCCAGCGGGGGCTCGAGCTGCTCCGCGGCTTCGGCCTCGACGCCAGCCTGGAGACCGCCAGCGACCCCTTCTTCGGGCGTCGCGGCCGGATGCTCGCGGCCAACCAGCGCGAGCAGGCGCTGAAGCTCGAGCTGCTGGTGCCGATCGCCGGCCCCGAGCCGACCGCGATGGCGTCGTTCAACCACCACCTCGACCATTTCGGCAGCACCTACGGGATCGAGCTGGCCGACGGGGCCACCGCGCACACCGCGTGCCTGGGCTTCGGGCACGAGCGGATCGTGCTGGGGCTGCTGCGGACCCACGGGCTGGACCCCGAGTCATGGCCGGACGGCGTCCGGGACGAATTGTGGGGTTGATGGGCGCCTTCACCGTTCGCGGCCTGACCAGCCTCTCCGGCAAGGATCCGGAGGGCTACGAGCCACACCAGCTCCACGCCGCCGGGCGCTCCTACCCGGAGACCAACTGCTACTCCGACATCATCATCGAGCTGCTCCATGCCTGCGGATACGAGCCGATGGCCGCCTTCGGCCATCTGGTCAGGATGGACTTCGAAGGCGATCAATGGACGTTCTTCAAACCGCCGCCGGAGGATCTCGAGGCGATGTTCGGCGTCGACATTCACGAGATGCAGCCCTACCGTCCGCTGCCGATCCAGATCGCCGAGCAGATCGAGCTCGGCCGCACCCTGGTGGTGGAGCTCGACTCGTGGTATCTCCCGGATCTGGCCACCACCAGCTACCGCCGCGAGCACGTGAAGACCTCGATCGCCGCCGACGCGATCGACCTCGAGGCGCAGACGCTGCGCTACTTCCACGGGACGGGGCTGTTCGAGCTCGGCGGAGAGGATTACCGGGGCGCGTTCCGGATCGGCAACTTCTCCGCCGACGTGCTGCCGCCCTACACCGAGCTGGTCCGCTTCGACGCGGGGCCGGCGCTCGTGGGCGAGGCGCTACGCGGGTCATCGCTGGGCAGCCTGCGGCGCCATCTCGCCGCTGCGCCGGCGGCTAATCCATTCGAGCGCTTCGGCGCGGCGCTCGGGCGCGAGCTTCCGGCGCTGCTGGAGCGCGGGCTCGAGGATTACCACGCCTACGCCTTCGCCACCGTGCGGATGGCCGGGTCGGCGTTCGAGTTGGCGGCGAGCTACGCGCAGTGGCTGCTCGGCCCCGAGGCGGCCCCGGCGGCGGAAGCGATGGCCGAGATCGTCGACGCCTGCAAGGCGATGTCGTTCCGGATGGCCCGGCGCCGTTCGTTCGATGCCGAGCCGTTGATCGCGACGATGGCGGGGGCCTGGGAGCGCGCGATCAAGGCGCTCCTCGCCGCCGCGGCGTGACCGATCGTGTCGAGCGACTGGCGCCTCACCGAGACTGATCCCGGGGCGCTGGAGGGCCCGGACGGGCTGGGCGCGCTTCAGGCCATCGACGCGGCGGTGCCGGGTACGGTCGCCGGGGCCCTCCGCGCCGCGGGTGACGAGGACTGGCGCACGCGCGAGCTCGACGGTCGCGACTGGTGGTTTCACACCAGGTTCGAATACGAGCCGGCCGACCCCGGCGAGAAGGTGCGGCTCTGCCTCGACGGTCTGGCCACGCTCGCCGAGGTGTATCTGAATCGGGAGCTCGTCCATCGCAGCGAGACCATGTTCCGGGCGTTCGCGATCGAGATCGGCGACCGCCTGAGCACCGGCAACGAGTTGGCGATCTGCTTCCGTGCGCTCCAGCCCCGGCTGGGCGAGCGCCGGAAGCCGCGTGCGCGATGGCGGACGCGGCTCGTGTCCTCCGGGAATCTGCGCTTCTTCCGCACGATGCTGCTCGGCCGGACGCCCGGTTTCGCCCCGGGACCGGCGGTGGTCGGTCCTTGGCGGCCGGTGCGGCTCGAGCGGGGAAGCGCCGTGCCTCGCATCGACCTGCGCGCCGAGCTCCGCGGCGACGTGGGGGTGGTGACTGTGTCGGCCGTCCTCGACACCCTCGGCGCCGCTGTCGACGGCCGGCTGGAGGTCACGAGCCCGGCGGGTGAGAGGCACACGGCGGACCTCGGTGGCGCGCGGTCTGAGGGCGACGGGGGCGTCGTAGGCGCAGAGCTCACGATCGATCGGCCGGAGCTCTGGTGGCCGCACACACACGGCCAACCCACCCTCTACGACGCCCGGCTGGTGCTCGGGTCCGACACCGTCAAGGCCGGCCGGTTCGGCTTCCGCACGCTCGCCGCCCCCGACGACATCGACCGTGAGGGGCTGGCACTGAACATCAACGGCGTCTCCGTGTTCGCCCGCGGCGCCGTCTGGACCCCACTGGATCTGGCGGCCCCCGACGCCCCGGAACCCGAGTTGCGCCGCGTGCTCGGCGCCGTCGTCGATGCCGGCCTGAACATGCTCCGCGTGCCGGGGATCGGCTGCTACGAGAGCGACGCCTTCTACGACCTCTGCGACGAGCTGGGGATCCTCGTCTGGCAGGACTTCATGTTCGCCAACCTCGACTACCCCGAGTCCGATCCCGAGTTCATGGCCGAGGTAGAGCGCGAGGCGCGCCAGGTGCTGGGGCGGCTGGCCGGTCGCCCGAGCCTGGCCGTGCTCTGTGGCGGCAGCGAGGTGGCCCAGCAGGTGGCGATGCTGGGGCTCGATCCCGGCCTGGCCAACGGCCCGCTGTACGCCGAGCTGCTGCCCCGCCTGGTGGCCGAAGCCGAGGTGCAGGCGCCGTACATCCCCTCGGCGCCGTTCGGCGGCGAGTTGCCGTTTCGCACCGACCGGGGGGTGGCGAACTACTACGGGGTGGGGGCCTATCGGCGGGGGCTCGAGGACTGCCGGCGCTCCGAGGTCAAGTTCGCGGCCGAGTGCCTGGCCTTCTCGAACGTGCCCGACGACGCCGCGCTGGCCGCGACGGGAGCGCCGGGTGGGCTCGTGGCCCACCATCCCGCGTGGAAGGCCGGCGTGCCCCGCGACGCCGGCGCGGGCTGGGACTTCGAGGACGTCCGCGACCACTACTTCCAGCTCCTGTTCGGGCTGGAGCCGGTGGCCACGCGCAGTAGCGACCACGACCGCTACCTGGAGCTCTCCCGCGCGGTCAGCGGCGAGGTGATGGCCGAGGTGTTCGGCGAGTGGCGGCGGGAGGCCTCCCCCTGCGGGGGCGGCCTCGTCCTGTGGCTGACCGACCTGATGCCCGGGGCCGGCTGGGGGTTGCTCGACCATCGTGGGGAGCCCAAGGCCGCCTATCACCACCTGCGCCGCGCGCTCGCGCCGGTGGCCGTCTGGGGAACCGACGAGGGTCTGGGTGGGATCGCCGCCCATATCGCCAACGACCGCGGCGAGCCGTGGAGCGGGACCCTTCGCGTGGGCTTGTACCGCGACTCCGAGGTGCCGGTCGGCGAGGCCTCGATCGACGTGGCTCTGCCCGCCCACGGCGCCTGCGCGCACAACGTCGAGGCGCTCCTGGGCCGGTTTGTCGATGTCGGCTGGACCTACCGATTCGGGCCGCCGGCTCAGGACGTGGTCGTGCTCAGCCTTCTCGCTCCGGCGGCCGGGGGCGACCGGCTTGTCTCCCAGTCGTTTCGCTTTCCGGTTGGGCGCCCGACCCGCCGGGAATCGGCTTCGCAGCTGGGGCTCAGCGCCAGTCTCCAGCAGGTCGGCGATGACACGGCGGAGCTGACGCTGGCGAGTCGGAGACTTGCTTACGGCGTGCGGGTCAACGTGCCCGGCTTCGACGCCGACGACGATGCGTTCTCGGTCGAGCCCGGCCACTGGCGCTCCGTCATGCTGCACCGCCGCAGCGACGCGTCCGAGGGGGCAGCGGTGGGTTCGGTCACTGCGCTGAACCTGTACGGACGGATCGCCGTCGCGCCGGAGTAGCGTTAACCCGGTGACCGAGCTGGCGGCACGGACCCGTGGAGCGGATTGGCTGGATGAGCCCGCCCGGCGGCGGCTGGTCGGGCGCCTGGAGTCGGCCCTGCGGCGCGCGCGGGCAACGGGAGCGGGGGCGCTGGCCAGCGTGACCTCGCCGTGTCCGCGAGCCGGGGATCCGACGGCGCTGGTGGCCGCATCGCGCCGGCCCGGCGAGCCGTGGTTCTGCTTCGAGCAGCCGGACCGCGACGGCGCCGCGCTCGGCGCTCTGGGCTGCGTCAGGGCGCTCGAGGCGTCGGGCGCCGAACGCTTTGCGCAGCTGGCCCGGCGCTGGCGAGAGCTGATCGGCGGCGCGAGCGCGGACGCCGCAGAGGGCCCGGGCGGATCCGGTCTGGTGGCGCTGGGCGGATTTGCCTTCGCCCCCGATGGAGGCGGTTCCCGCCGCTGGGACGGTTTTGCCCCGGCCTCCCTGGTGGTGCCGGAATGCTCGTTCGCCCGGCGAGCGGGGGAGACCTGGATCACCGTCAATTCCGAGGTCAGGCCCGACGACACCGTCGCCGACCTGCTCGCCCGCATCGACCGCCGCTTCGATGAACTGGACGACGCCGCGCCGTTGCCGCTGCTCGACCCCGCGCCGACCGGCCATTACGAGGTGCTCAGTCCGATGCCGCCCTCGCACTACGAGGAGGCGGTTTCCCGAGCCGTGCAGCGGATCGTGGCCGGCGAGCTGTCGAAGGTGGTACTGGCCCGCGAAGTCGAGGTCCACGCCCCCGTCGCGCACGATCCGGCTGCCCTGATCGGCGTTCTGCGGGAGGCGTTCCCATCCTGCTACGTGTTCGCGGTCGGCCGGGGCGATGCCACGTTCGTCGCGGCCAGCCCGGAGCTGCTGATCCGGCGGGAGGGGCAGCGGGCCAGCACCGTGGCACTGGCCGGCTCGACCGGACGCAGCGCCGATCCGGCCGTCGACGATCACCTCGGCGAGCAGCTGCTGCGCAGCGACAAGGACCGCGAGGAGAACGAGATCGTGGCCCACAGGATCGTCCGCATGCTCCGGCCGTACTCCGTTTGGGTCACCGCCGCGCCCGAGCCCGTGATCGTGCGGGTGGCCAACATCCAGCACCTGGCGGCGCCGATCCGGGCTCAGCTGGCCTCGCCGGTGAGCGCGATCGAACTGGCCGGCCTGCTCCACCCGACGCCCGCCGTGGGCGGCGAGCCGGCCGCCGTGGCCGAGCGGCTGATCCCGGCCCTCGAGGGCCTCGACCGCGGCTGGTACGCCGGCCCGGTCGGCTGGACCGACGCCACCGGCGATGGGGAATTCTGCGTCGCGCTGCGCTGTGCCCTGCTGCGCGGGTCGCTGGCTACCTGTTACGCCGGCGGTGGCATCGTCCGCGACTCCGACCCCGCGGCTGAGCTGGCCGAGACCGAGGTCAAGCTCCAGGCGCTGCTGCCGATGCTCGCCGGTTAGCGGCTATTACCCGCTCCTCGACGGTTCGGTGGAGGGCTCGGTTGGCCGTGCGGTCGGTTCGGACCTCGATGATCATGGTGCCGCCCGGCGACCGCAGCGATTCCCCTACCGCGGCCCGTAGCTCGGCGATGGTCTCCGGGCGCTCGTAGCCGCAGCCGTAGAGCCGGGCGGCGTCCTCGAAGCGCAGGCCGTGCGGGGTGGCGACGTGCTCCTCGAAGGCGTCCGCCTGGCCGGCGATCGGCAGGAAGTGGAAGATGCCGCCGCCGTCGTTATTGAGCAGCACGATGGTCAGAGGGAGACCGAGGCGCCGCGCGCCGAGCAGTCCGCCGAGGTCGTGGATCAGCGCGACGTCGCCGATCAGCAGCACGACCGGGCCGTCGCCCGCGGCGGCGGCGCCGAACGCGGAGGAGACGGTGCCGTCGATGCCGTTGGCACCCCGGTTGCACAGAACCCGTGGGGGGTGCTCGCGGATCGGCCAGAACTCCTCCACGTCGCGGACCGGCATCGAGGACGCAACGAACAGGGTGGCGTCCGGTGGCAGGCAGGCTCCGAGCTCGGCGGCCGACCCGAGGCTCGGAGAGATCGTCTGAGAGGGTCTCGGCGACCACGGCGCGCGCGGCCTGGTCAGCGGCCCGCCAGGCCGGGAGCCACGAGGTGTCCGCCGAACCCGCGGGCGAAGCCGACACCGAAGGCTCGGCCGGCGTCCAAGCTCGCAGGACCTCGGCCGGGTCGCCGGACTCGATCTCGCCGACCACCGAGGCCGGGTCCTGCCAGGCACCCTCGGGGTCGAGTGCCACCTGCCTCACGTCCGTGAGCTCGGCCAGCCAGGCGCGCAGCGGTTTCGATGTGGGCAGGTCGCCGATCCTGATGATCAGCTCCGGCGAGCGGCCCGCGGCAAACCCGGCGTCCCGCAGGAGCAGGTCGTAGGTGGCGATCGCCGCGCTCCCGCGCCGTGCCCCGGAGAGCGGGTCGGCCAGCAGCGGATAGCCGGCACGCTCGGCGAAGCGGACGATGGCGTCGGTGAGCGCTGCTCCGCGCTCGTGTCGCCCCGCGACCACCACGCCGCGCTCCGGGAGCTCCAGCAGCGCGAACCCCGACGGCGACGCGGCCCGCGATCTGACCCAGGGCCCGCCGTCGGGGCGGCCGCCGGCGGCGTCGACGTCGAGCGGTCCCTCGGGGACGAGCGGCTCGCGCAACGGGAAGTTCAGGTGCACGGGCCCGGGGTGGCCCTGCACGGCGGTCAGGTAGGCCCGGCAGGCCAGGGTGCGGATCCAGCGCAGCCCGGCCGGGCTCGCGTCGCTCATCCCCACCTCGAAGAACCACTTCGCCGCGCTGCCGTACAGGTTCAGCTGGTCGATCGTCTGGCCGGCGCCGTTCTCGCGCAGCTCGGGGGGGCGATCCGCGGTCAGGACGATCATCGGGACGCGCGCCTGGAACGCCTCGATCACCGCCGGGGCCAGATTCGCCCCCGCCGTCCCCGAGGTGCAGGTGACGGCCACGGGTTGGCCCGACGCCTTGGCCGCGCCGACGGCGAAGAAGCCGGAGCAGCGCTCGTCGATGTGCGACCAGCAGCGGATCCTCGGTTCGCGGGCCAGCGCGAGCACGATCGGCGCCGAGCGCGAGCCGGGTGACGTGCACGCGTGCTGCACGCCACAGCGCGCGAGCTCGTCGCAGAACGCGCGCAGGAGCAGATGGCTGTCGTTGGCGGTCATGATGCTGTCCGATGGCGCAACCGCTCGTCCTGCTCCACGGCTTCACCCACACGGGAGCCAGCTGGGAGGGCGTGATCGCCGCGCTGCCTGAACGCTACCGGCCGCTCGCGCTCGACATCCGTGGGCACGGCAGCGCCTCGGCCCGCCGTCCGGTGTCGCTCCCGGCCGTGATCGACGACATCGCCTCCGCCGCCGAGCCGCCTTTCGCCCTGATCGGCTATTCGATGGGGGGCCGGATCGCGCTGCACGCGGCGCTCGCGCTCGGCGACCGGGTGGAGCGCCTGATCCTGATCGGGGCGAGCCCCGGACTCGACGATCCCGGCGAGCGCGCCCAGCGCCGCGCCGAGGACGAGCGACTCGCCGACGAGATCGAGGCCTCGAGCATCGAGGCGTTCGCCGAGCGATGGGCGCGGACTCCGGTGCTGGCCGGCCTGCCGGAGGATGTGGCCGCCGCGGTGCAGGCCGATCGCCTGCGCAACACACCGGCCGGACTTGCCGCGGCGCTGCGCGGTCTGGGCACCGGCGCCCTGCCGTCGCTGTGGGACCGCCTGGGCGAGCTGGCGATCCCGGCCCGGCTGCTGGTCGGTGCCCGCGATCTCAAGTTCCGGGCCGTGGCCGAGCGGATGGCCGGCGCGATCCCGGGCGCCGAAGTGGAGGTCGTGCCCGACAGCGGCCACGCCGTTCATCTCGAGGCCCCGGCCGCGGTCGCCGCAGCTCTCACCCGGGCGGCCTGACCCTGAGGAGGTGGGCGATTACCCGCGATAGTCGCGGCTAATCTCCCACGGCCCGTCGAGGTCGTGGCCGGTAGCGGGCACGCCCTTCACCTCGAGGCTCCGGCCGCGGTCGCCGCATCGGTCAGTACCAGTCGGCCAGCGCAGCGCCGAGACCGGGGCCTGCGGGCACGGCGATCCGGCCGCCCTGGGCCGGCATCGGGTCCGGCCGGCCGTCGAACAGCGGCAGCGTGGCCAGCCCGCAGGGGCGGTCGGGGGCTTGCGCGGCCGCCGCGTGCAGGGCGGCGGCGATGCCCAGCGGGCCGTCGAGCGTGGAGGCGAGATAGATCTCGTAGCCGGCCGCGCGGGCCCGGCGGGCGTCGTCGAGCAGGCCGCTGATCCCCCCGCAGCGGGCGATCTTCAGGCAGATCGCCCGGCAGCGCCGTCGCTCCAGCGCCCCCGGGGCGGCGGCGCTCTCGTCGACGGCGATCGGCACCGCGGCGGCGGACGCCACCGCCTCGATCGCATCGAGCCCCGAGACCGGTTCCTCGCACAACTCGATCCCGGCCGGCTCGAGCACCTCGAGCCAACGGATCGCCTCGGGCACCGACCAGACGCCGTTGGCGTCCAGCCGGATCGACATCGCCGGGCCGGCGGCCGCCCGCACCGCGGCGATCCGTCCGGCGTCGTCGCCGCTGCCCACCTTGACCTTGACGCAGCCGAATCCCGCCGCCCGCGCCGCGGCGGCCTCGCGGGCCGCGCCGGCCCGATCGGGCGACGCGATCGTCCAGTTGACCACCACCGGCTCCGGCTCGGCGGTCTCGGAACCGAGCAGACGCCAGACCGGCAGCCCGGCGCGCCGGCCGGCCAGATCCCAGAGCGCAAGGTCGATCGCCGCGACCGCCTGCGGCAGCACCGCCCGCCGCCGGCACTCGGCCAGCAGCGTCGCCCGCTGCGCCTCGTCGGTGGCGTCGGCCGCCGCGAGCACGTCCCGGCAGTCCTCGATCGCCGCCGTGACGTCCGGCAGCGTGACCCCGTCATAGCTGGGCAGTGGCGCGGCCTCGCCGTGGCCGATGATCCCGTCCGCGTCCACCAGCCGCACCAGCAGGAGCTCGCGCGCCTGCACCGAGCCGGTGCCGGATACGAACGGCGCCCGCATCGCGACCTCGGTGCGGGTGAGCTGGAGCTCCATGCCGGCCCTCAGCGGCTGAGCAGCAGGCCCGCCGAGAGCAGCACGCAGAACGCCAGCTGCAGCATTCCGGTCTTGGCCAGGGCCTGGTTCAGGGAAGGCCCGTCGGTGCGGTTGCGCACGAGCCGCACGACCGGCGCTGCCAGCGGAAGCGTCAGCCAGGGGAGCAGCACCCACGGCTTCAACGGACCGAACAGCCAGGTCACCGGCGCCAGCACGAAGGCCAGGTAGACCATCGCCGCGTACAGCGCGCGCGTGCGTTCACGGCCGAGCCGGACCGCCAGCGTGCGCTTGCCGGCGCGCCGATCGGTGTCGATGTCGCGGAAGTTGTTGACCACGAGGATCGCCGCCGCCAGCAGGCCGACGGGCACCGCGAGCGCGAACGCCTCCCAGCTCAGGTGCTTGACCTGGACGAAATACGACCCAGCGACGGCCACGATCCCGAAGAACAGGAATACGAAGAGTTCCCCCAGGCCCTCGTAGCCGTAGGGCTTTGGGCCACCGGTGTAGAGCACTCCGGCCAGGATCGAGGCGGCCCCGACCAGCAGGAGCTGCCAGCCGGCCACGACGATCAGGTAGACGCCGGCCAGGACGGCCAGACCGAAGGTGAGGTAGGTGGCGACCAGCACCTGCTTGGGCGGGACCAGGCCGCCGGCGGTCACCCGCACGGGGCCGAGCCGGTCCTCGGTGTCGGCGCCGCGGCGTGCGTCGGAGTAGTCGTTGGACAAATTCGTGCCGACCTGGATGAAGATCGCGCTGAGCAGCGCGGCCAGGAATCGCAGCGGATGAAAGACGTGGAGGAAGCCGGCCAACGCGGTGCCGACCAGCACGGGGGCGACGGCCGCCGGCAGCGTCCGAGGACGCGCCGCCATCAGCCAGATGCGCATCAGGCTCGCCGCGGGAACTGCGAGAAGTCCGGCTTGCGCTTCTCGAGATACGCCGTGCGGCCCTCCGCCGCCTCTTCGCTCATGTAGAAGAGCAGGTTGGCGTCGTGGGCGAGCTGCTGGATCCCGGCCAGGCCGTCCTCGTCGGCGTTGAAGCTCGACTTCAGCAGCCGCAGGGCGAAGGGGGAGAGGGCCAGCATCTCGCGGCACCACTGGACCGTCTCGTCCTCCAGCCGCTCGAGCGGCACGACGGCGTTGATCAGCCCCATGTCGAGCGCCTGGTCGGCGTCGTACTGGCGGCAGAGGAACCAGATCTCCTTGGCCTTCTTCGGACCGACCAGCCGCGAGAGCACGCTCGCGCCGAAGCCACCGTCGAACGAGCCGACCTTCGGCCCGGTCTGGCCAAAGCGCGCGTTGTCCGCGGCGACGGTCAGGTCGCAGACGACGTGCAGGACATGGCCGCCGCCGATCGCGTACCCGGCCACCATCGCCACCACCGGCTTGGGCAGGCGCCGGATCTGTACGTGCAGGTCGGTCACGTGGAAGCGGCCAACGGCATGCTGTGATCCGGCTTGCGCCGGGTCGGCGCCGCTGACATAGCCGCCGCGATCGCCGCGCACCCGCTGATCGCCGCCCGAGCAGAACGCGTCCGGGCCCTCGCCGGTGAGGATCACCACGCCCACGGAGTCGTCCTCGCGGGCGCGCTCGAACGCGTCGATCAGCTCGACGACGGTCTCCGGGCGGAACGCGTTGCGGACCTCCGGGCGGTTGATGGTGATCTTGGCGATGCCGGCGTCCTCGCCGGTCGAGACCTCATAGCGAATGTCCACGTAGTCCGCGGCCGCTTGCCAGGTGACGCTCACGCGCGCTGAGACTACCGTTTGCGGCCATGGCGTTCTGGGTCCACCTCGCCACCGCACGTCACCCTGATCGGATCGCGATCGAGGGTCCGGGGCGGAGCCTCACCTACGCGGAGCTCAGCGCGGCGGCGAAGGATGCCGTCGGCGGGCTCAACCAGCTGGGACTCGCGAGTGGTGCGCGCGTGGCCCTGGAGCTGGCCGACCCCGTCGAGTTCGTCATCGCTCTGCACGGTTGTCTGCTGGCCGGCCACCCGGCCGTGCCAATCGACCTCCGCCTGAGCGCCGCCGAGCGCGCGAAACGCCACGCCGGTGCCGGCGCGGTGATCACCGAGCCCCTCCACGGGGACTGGTTTGGCATGCCCATGCTGTCCGGCGGTGACCCGGTGCTCGCGGTAATGCACACCTCCGGCACGACTGCTGCGCCCAAGCCGGTCGAGCTCAGCTATGGCAATTTCCAGGCCAGCGCGCTTGGCTCCGCCGTCGCGCTCGGGCTCGATCCGGACGAGCGCTGGCTCTGCCCGATGCCACTCACGCACGTCGGCGGTCTCTCGATCCCGATCCGCAGCGCGATCTACGCCACCACCGCCGTCCTTCACGGACGCTTCGATACCGAGGCGGTGCTGAACGATCTGATGGACCCGGACCGGCGGATCACGCTCGTCTCGCTGGTGCCCACGATGCTGGCCCGGCTCCTCGACGCCGGACTTGAGCGGCCGCCGACCCTCCGCTGGGCGCTGTTGGGCGGCGGGCCGATCGCCCCCGCGCTGCTGGCCCGCGCCGAGGCCGCCGGTGTCCGAGTTGCGCCGAGCTACGGGATGACCGAGGCGTGCTCGCAGATCGCCACGTTCGGTTGGCCGCTGCCCGGCGTCGAGCTCACGCTGCAGGGAACCGAGCGGGAGATCGTGGTGCGCGGTCCGATCGTCTCGGAGGGGGCAATCGCCGCCGACGGCTGGCTGCACACCGGCGATCTCGGACGATTCGACGATCGCTCGCGGCTGGAGATCATCGGGCGCAAGTCCGACACGATCGTCACCGGGGGCGAGAACGTGGCCCCGGCCGAGGTCGAGGCGGTGCTGCTCGAGCACCCGGACGTGGCCGACGCCGCCGTTCACCCGCGCCCGGACCCGGAGTGGGGGGAGGCGGTGATCGCCACGATCGTGCTACGCGACGGCGCGCAACCCGCGCCCGAGGAGCTGCGGGAATTCTGCGCCGGACGGGTGGCGCGGTTCAAGGTCCCCAAGTCGATCGAGTTCGCGCCCGAGCTGCCGCGCACGGCGTCGGGCAAACTGCTGCGCCGCCAGCTCAACTAATTATGATCCGGCGGCGTGTCCTCCCTGCGCCGAATCGACCCTTCGGATTCGCCCAACCAGCTGACGATCGAGCAGCTCGCGGCCGAGTCGGGCATGTCCGTCCGCAATATTCGCGCCCACCAGGCTCGCGGGCTGCTGGCGCCGCCCGAGGTGCGCATGCGGGTCGGGTACTACGGGCCCGAGCATCTGGCCCAGCTACGGCTGATCCGCGAGCTGCAAGAGGACGGCTTCAACCTGGGCGGGATCAAACGGCTGCTTGACGACACCCACGGGACGGCCGAGCGCCTCCTCCGCTTCAAGCGCACGTTGTCCACAACCCCAAACAACGAGCGCGCCGAGACACTGTCGATCGGCGAGCTCGCCCAGCGCTTCCGGGTGAGCGCCGAAGAGGCGCCGGCGGTGCTGGCCGCGGCCCAGAAGCTCGGGATCCTGGTGCCGGTCAGCGAGGACCAGTTCGAGGTGCCCAGCCCATCGCTCCTGGCCGCCGCCCAGGACGTCGTCCAGAGCGGGATCTCGTTGCGCGAGGGGCTGGCCATCCTCGAAGAGATCGACAACCACTGCGAGGCGATCTCGCGGGCGTTCGTTCAGCTGTTCCTGCGCGAGGTCTGGGAGCCCTTCCAGCGGGCCGACATGCCGGCGGATCGCTGGCCGGAGATGGAGTCGCTTATCGGCAAGCTGCGGCCGATCGCCGCGCAGGCGCTGCTGGCCGTGTTCGAGGAGCGGATGACCGCCCAGGTCGAGGACGCATTCGGCGAGATCACCGAACGATTGTCGAGACGGACGGGCGTAATCGATGGCCGCCCAGGACCCCAACGAACAGAGAGCCGCGATGCTCGATCATTGGGAGCTCGCCTCGACCGGGTGGGCCCGGCGGGCCGACGGCGTGCGCGATGTCGGGATGCCGGTCTCCGTCTGGCTGATCGACCACCTCGAGCTGCAGCCCGGCGAGCGGGTGCTCGAGCTGGCGGCCGGACCGGGTGACACGGGCTTCATGGCCGCCGAGCTGATCCGCCCCTCGGGCACGCTGGTCTCGAGCGATGCCTCGGAGAAGATGCTGGCGATCGCCCGCACCCGGGCCAAGGCGCAGGGGATCGAGAACGTCGAGTTCGCTCAGTTGCAACTGGAGTGGATCGACCTGGAGACGGCCAGCGTCGATGCGATCCTCTGCCGCTGGGGCATGATGCTCAGCGTCGACCCGGGCGCCGCGCTGCAGGAATGCCGCCGGGTCCTGCGGCCCGGAGGACGCCTGGCGCTCGCCGTCTGGGACGAAAGGCAGCGCAATCCGTGGGCGACGATCCCCGGCGGCACCCTGGTCGATCTCGGTCATGTCCCGCCGCCGGACTCCGGGGGGCCGGGGCAGTTCGCGCTGTCGGCGCCGGGGCGCCTTGCGGAGATGCTGGCCGAGGCCGGGTTCGTCGAGCCGCTGGTCGAGGCGGTCGCCGTCGACCACGACTACGAAGACTTTGAGGAGTACCTCGACGAGACGCTCGACCTCTCGCTCATGTTCGGCTCGGCCTGGGCCCGGTTGTCCGACCAGCAACAGGCGGAACTGATGGGTGAGCTCGAGGCGCGGCTGGCCCCGTATACGGCCGCCGACGGCTCGCTGCGGCTCCCCGGGAGCTCGCTCGTGGCGCTGGCCCAGGCCTGAACGCCATCTTGCATAGTGAAGGGAGGATTGCAGAGGTTTTCCCCGACGCTGAGGTGAACGACACTCTGGAATATGAGATTCCGAATCCTCGGCGCCATCGGCGCCCTCGCCCTGTTCGCACCCGCCGCCGCCTCCGCCGCCTTCCCCCATGTTGTGGCTCCCGGTGAGTCGCTCTATTCGGTGGCCGCAGCCGACGGCCTGAGCGTCGATCAGCTGGCCGCCGAGAACGGCATCTCCGCCGACAGTCAGCTCATCTCCGGTTCCACGCTGCTGATCCCGCCGCAGAGCTCCGCCATCGCCGGCAGCGGGGTGGGAGTGTCGAGCACCCCCGCCGTCGCGACGACCACTCCCGCCGTCACGACCAGCAGTTCCACCAGCACCGGCGGCTACCTCGTCCAGCCCGGAGACTCGCTGTGGGCGATCGCCACGCGGGCCGGCGTCACCGTCGACGAACTGGCGGCGGCCAACGGCCTTGACCCCAACGGCTACCTGCTCTCGGGTTCGTCGATCTCGATCCCCAGCGGGTCCAGCTCCGGCGCGACGATGGTCAGCACCACGGCGAGCTCGACCGCGCCCGCCGTGGTCAGCAGCACCGTCGCCTCCGGCGGGCCGTATCCGACGCCGGAGCGAGTGAGCGCCTCGGAGGTCGGCTCGATCGGTTCCGCCAACGGGGTCCCCTCGTCGCTGGCCGACGCGGTCGGCTGGCAGGAGAGCGGCTTCAACAACGACCTGACCTCGAGCACCGGGGCCGTCGGCGTGATGCAGATCGAGCCGGGCACGTGGGATTGGATCCAGCGCACCCTGACCGCCGGCAGTCCCCTGAATCCCTCCTCGGCAGCCGACAACGTCCGCGCCGGGTCGCTCTACCTGCACTCGCTGCTGAGCTCGACCGGAGGTAGCCCCAGCCTGGCCGCCGCGAGCTACTACCAGGGACTCTCCTCGGTCCAGGCCAACGGCATGTTCCCGGAGACCCAGAACTACGTGAATAGCGTGCTGTCGCTCGCCTCGAGGTTCGGGGGCGGGTGATCGCCCGGCGCCATGGCGTTGTAGCCTGCGGCGCATATGTTCTATGACGACGACGCAGACCTTCACAAGCTCGACGGCAAGACCGTCGCGATCATCGGCTACGGCTCCCAGGGCCACGCCCACGCGCTCAACCTCAAAGACTCCGGCGTCTCCGTCGTCGTAGGGCTCCGGTCCTCGTCCTCGGCAGTGGCCAAGGCCAAGGAGCACGGCCTCGAGGTGCTCGAGCCGGCCGACGCGGCGAGCCAGGGCGACCTGGTGATGATGCTCGTCCCCGACGAGCTGCACGGCCAGATCTGGGAAGACGGCGTCAAGGACGGGATCGCCTCCGGCAACACGCTGCTGTTCGGACACGGCTTCTCGATCCACTACGAGCAGATCGTGCCGCCGCCCGACGTCAACGTCGCCCTGATCGCGCCCAAGGGCCCGGGCCACCTCGTCCGCCGCCAGTACCTCGAAGGCTCGGGCGTCCCCTGCCTGGTGGCGGTCCACCAGGATGCCAGCGGCGACGCTCTGGAACTGGCCCTGGCCTACGCCAAGGGCATCGGCGGCACCCGCGGCGGGGTGATCGAGACCTCGTTCAAGGATGAGACCGAGACCGACCTGTTCGGCGAGCAGGCCGTCCTCTGCGGCGGGGTCACCGAGTTGGTCCGCGCGGGCTACGAGACGCTCGTCGAGGGGGGCTATGACCCGCGCTTGGCCTACTTCGAGTGCATGCACGAGCTCAAGCTGATCGTCGACCTGATGTACGAGAAGGGGATCGCCGGGATGCGCTACTCGATCTCCAACACGGCCGAGTACGGCGATCTGACCCGCGGCAAGCGCGTGATCGGCGAGGAGTCCCGCGCGGCGATGAAGCAGCTGCTCGGCGAGATCCAGTCCGGCGACTTCGCCCGCGAGTGGATCGCCGAGAACCGCGCCGGCCAGGAGAACTTCAAGCGCATGCGCGAAGAGCAGGCCGGCCATCAGGTCGAGACCGTCGGCCAGGAGCTCCGCGCCCAGATGGACTGGATCGACACCGAGTTCCACGAGTAGGTGGGGCCGCCCAGGCGGCAATTTCTGGTGACAAACGTCACATCTTCTGCCCATGCTCTCCAAGCGACCGCGAACTGCAACGCCGGCGAAGTGGCCACTGGGGGCAGCGCATACCCCGACGACGGCGGCACGAACACCTACACGATCAGCCAGCCGAATCTGACCCCGGCCGGGTCCGTGCCGACCGGGTGGCTTGGCGTCTTCCGCAGCCGCAGCACCGGTGCGCTGAGCACCGGAACCGTTTACGTGATCTGCGCCAAGTAGCGCCGCGAAACGCCGTATCCACGTCGCGGCCCGAGCCGCGACGTGGATACACTGCGAAGCCAGCCGTCGTGACTGGCGCGATCGGGTGGAGCTACCACCGGGGAGCGACGGCAAAGTGAAGCCGCGCGCCTGGGCATGTAGATCCTGCAACTCCTAGGAGCCCCGCATGGCCCAGTCCCTCGTGCAGATCCCTGAACAGCTGAAGCCCGGTGACGGCCGCTTCGGCTCCGGCCCGTCCCGGATCCGGCCGGCCCAGCTGGAGCACCTCGTCGGCGCCGGCGCCGCTCTGCTTGGCACTTCGCACCGGCAAAAGCCCGTCAGGGCCCTGGTCGGGCGAGTGCGCGATGGTCTGCGCGAGCTGTTCGCGCTGCCCGACGGCTACGAGGTGGCGCTCGGCAACGGCGGCACGACGGCGTTCTGGGACGCGGCCACCTGCTGTCTGGTGGCCGAGCGCGCGCTCCATCTCGTCTACGGGGAGTTCACCTCGAAGTTCGCCGCCTGCACGCGCGACGCGCCGTTCCTGGGCGACCCGATCCTGACAGAGGCGTCCTCCGGTGACGCCCCCGAGCCGGCCGCCGATGCCGCCGCCGACGTGATCGCCTGGGCCCACAACGAGACGTCGACCGGCGTGATGGTGCCGGTCTGCCGGCCGTCGGGCTCCGAGCAGGCCCTGATCCTGATCGACGCGACCTCCGGCGCGGCCGGTCTCCCGGTCAACGTCGCCGACGCCGACGTCTATTACTTCGCGCCCCAGAAGGGATTCGCCTCCGAAGGCGGGCTGTGGCTGGCGCTGCTCAGCCCGGCGGCGATCGAGCGGATCGGCCGGATCGCCGCGGACCGACCCACGGTCGGGCCCGAGCGCTGGATCCCCGAGTTCCTCTCGCTCAGCGTCGCGCTCGAGAATTCGGTCAAGGACCAGACCTACAACACCCCGGCCCTGGCCACCCTGTTCCTGCTGGCCGATCAGCTCGATTGGATGCTCGAGCTCGGCGGTCTGGATGCGATGGTCGCTCGCACGAGCGCCGCATCGACTCACCTCTATGGGTGGGCGGACGCCCACCCGCACGCGTCACCGTTCGTGGCCGACCCGGCCAAGCGCTCGCTGGTCGTCGGCACGATCGACTTCGACGACAGCGTCGACGCCGCCGTGGTGGCGGCGACGCTGCGCGCCAACGGCATCGTCGACGTCGAGCCGTATCGCAAGCTGGGTCGCAACCAGCTGCGGGTGGCGATGTTCCCGGCCACCCCGCCGGAAGACGTTCAGGCGCTCACCTCCTGCATCGACTACGTGCTGGAGCAGTCCTCATGAGCGCCGCGACTGGCCGCCCGCGCGTCCTGGTGGCCGAGAAGATCGGTGCGTCCGGGATCGAATTGCTCGAGCAGCACTTCGACGTGGATCTCGGCGCCGGCTGGAGCCGCGAGCAGCTGACCGAGCGGATCGGCGAATACGACGGGATCCTGATCCGCTCCGCGACCAAGCTCGACGATGACCTGCTCGGCCACGCCACGCGCCTGCGAGCGATCGGCCGGGCCGGGGTCGGCGTCGACAATGTCGACGTTCCGGCGGCGACCAAGCGCGGGATCGTCGTGGCCAACGCCCCGCAATCGAACGTGATCACCGCCGCCGAGCACACGATGGCGCTGCTGCTCGCGCTCGCCCGCAACGTCCCGCAGGCGCACGGCTCGCTGACCAGCGGCAAGTGGGAGCGCTCGAAGTTCTCCGGGATCGAGCTGTACGAGAAGACGCTGGGGATCCTCGGGTTCGGTCGGATCGGCCAGCTGGTGGCTCAGCGCGCGCGCGCCTTCGGCATGCGGGTGATCGCGTTCGACCCGTTCGTCGGCGCCGAGCGCTACCGCGAGCTGGGCGTCGAGAAGGCGGAAACCTCCGACGACGTCTACGCGGTGGCCGATTTCCTCACCCTGCATCTGCCCAAGACGCCCGAGACCGAGGGTTGGCTCGACGCCGAGGCGCTGGCCAAATGTCGGGACGGCGTCCGCATCCTCAACGTCGCCCGCGGGCCGCTGGTCGTCGACGAGGACCTGCAGGCGGCGCTCGACTCGGGCAAGGTCGCCGGGGCGGCGCTCGACGTGTTCCAGTCCGAGCCGATCACCGAGCACCCGCTGTTCGCCTACCCGAACGTGATCGTCACCCCGCACCTGGGGGCCTCAACCGCCGAGGCGACCGATCGCGCGGGCTTCCAGGCCGCCGAGCAGGTGGTGGCCGCGCTGACGGGTGGGGTGGTCACGAGCGCGGTCAACGTGCCCGCGATCAGCCCGGAGGACATGGAGGTGCTCGGGCCGTTTCTGCCGCTCTGCCGCTCACTCGGCGCGATCGCGATCGCGATCTCCGAGGGCTCGTCGGTCGATCGCGTCGACGCCGAGTTCTTGGGCCGGATCGCCGAGCGCGACACCCGCCTACTGTCGATCGAGGTCCTCCGCGGCGTGCTGCGAGGGCACACCGAGGAGCCGGTCGGCGTGGTCAACGCGCCATCCATCGCTGAGGAGCGCGGGATCGAGCTGGTCGAGACCAAGCGCTCGAGCGCCCGCGACTACACCGACCTGATCCGGGTCGCGGTCACCGGCGGCGGGCTCACGGTCCGCGTCGTCGGCACGGTGATCGGCCGCCGCGACCGGCCGCACCTGCTCGAGGCGTGGGGACAGCGGTTCGATGTTCAGCTCGAGGACCACGTGACGCTCCTGCGCTACCGCGACCTGCCGGGCATGATCGGACAGGCGGGGACGATCTTCGGCGCCCACGGGATCAACATCGTCTCGGCGGCCGTCGGGCGTCAGCCGGACGGCACGCAGGCCGGGAGCGAGCGCCTGGCCGCAATGGCCATCACGACCGACACCGCCGTCCCGCGCGAGGTTATCGACGAGATCTTGGGCTGCGAAGGGTTCGTGGCCGGCCGCACCGTCTCGCTCTGACGGACGAGCTGAGCGCCCACCGCCGCCTGACCGCGGTCAGAGGTCCGGCCAAGGCGTGTCTTCGGCGACTGCCCCGCGCTCGATCTGCTCGAGCGTCTCGTCGGTGCGGCGGTCGGCAACCATCGCCTCCAGCGCTTCGTCGATCGACCGCGCCCACACGCGGCGGATCACCGCGACCCGGCCGTGATCGTCCTCGAGCTCGGCCCAGTCGAGCGCGACGCGCGCGCGGTCGGGGTCGGGTGCATCGGGCGGGAGCTCGTCGGAGGGGCCGAACAGGGTGATCTGGGCGCGCCAGCCCTGCGGACACAGCTCGCTCATCAGCGCCCGCGCCCGAGACTCGGCGTTGGCGGCCGCGTGCAGGCGCCGGCGCCGGCCCACCCAGGCGCGCCGGCGACGCCGGCCGTGAGCCACCAGGAGCGAGAGCAGCCTCCCGCCGACCACCGCCAGGATCCCGACCAGCATGAACAGGGCGATTGTCACCAGGCCTCCAAGTTACCGACTCGCGAGCGGCGGTCAATAGGGTTTTCGCCAGGTCCGTTGACTCGGGCGCGAATCGCGCGCTACCCTGGCTCGTGATGGCACTTCGCCTCGATCTGCGACTTCTTCTCCTCCCCCCTCGGGGGGAATAGCGCGCCGGCGGCCGCACGTAGCCGCGAACCAGCACCGAGAAGACGCAAGTTCGAGAGACCACGAGGAGTGACATGACCCAGCCCGAGGACCCCAGCCGAGTACTGATCTTCGATACCACGCTGCGCGACGGCGAGCAATCGCCGGGTATCTCGCTGAACACGCAGGAGAAGCTCGAAATCGCCCAGCAACTGGCCCGCCTGGGGGTCGACGTGATCGAGGCGGGCTTCCCGATCACCTCGCCGGGTGACTTCGAGGCCGTCCAGGAGATCGCGCGGACCGTCGACGGCCCGGTGATCACCGGCCTGGCCCGGACCCACGTGGCCGACATCGATGCCGCCTGGAACGCGGTCAAGGACGCCGCCAGGCCGAGGATCCACACCTTCATCTCCACGTCGGACATCCACATCATCCATCAGCTGCAGACCACGCGCGAGGACGTCAAGGGCCAGGCGCGGGCCGCCGTCTCGCACGCCAAGCAGTACCTCGACGACGTCGAGTTCTCGCCGATGGACGCGACTCGCGCCGACCTGGAGTTCACCGCCGAGGTGTGCCAGATCGCGATCGACGAAGGCGCCACGACGATCAACATCCCGGACACCGTCGGCTATACGATGCCGCACGAGTACACGGCGTATCTGGAGAAGCTCTACGAGCTGGTACCCGACCTGCGGCGTCTCGTGCTCTCCGTCCATTGCCACGACGACCTGGGGCTGGCCGTGGCCAACTCGTTCGCGGGACTGCTGGCCGGCGCCCGCCAGGTCGAATGCTCGATCAACGGGATCGGCGAACGGGCCGGTAACGCCTCGCTGGAGGAGATCGTGATGCTCCTGCACACCCGCCAGGAGGACGTCGGCCTGCACACCGGGGCGGTGACGCGCGAGATCGCGCGGACCTCGCGGATGGTCTCGCGACTGACCGGCTATTCGGTACAGCCCAACAAGGCGATCGTCGGGCGTAACGCGTTCGCCCACGAATCCGGGATTCACCAGGACGGCGTGCTGAAGGAGCGCACGACCTACGAGATCATGGACGCCACCAGCGTGGGGCTCGACGCCAACTCGATCGTGCTGGGCAAGCACTCCGGTCGCCACGCCCTCCGAGAGGCCCTGGCCGAACTCGGCTTCGAGCTGTCCGGGCAGACGCTGAACACGGCCTTCAAGCGCTTCAAGGCGATCGCCGACAAGAAGAAGCAGGTCACCGCGATGGACCTCGAGGCGCTGGTCACCGATGAGCTGCGCGAGGAGATCGCCGCCTACTCGCTCGAGTGGTTCGACGTGGAGGCCTCCTCGCGGCGGCCCCCGCATGCGACCGTGGGTATCCGCACGCCCGAGGGCGAGGAGGTGACCGGGTCGTTCACCGGCGACGGTCCGGTCGACGCGATCTTCCGGGCCATCAACGCCGCCACCGGCGTCGACGCGCGCCTGAGGGAGTTCCGCGTCGATGCGGTGACCGCCGGTCAGGATGCGCTCGGCGAGACCTCCGTGGTGCTCGAGGTCGGCGGGGTCACCGGATCCGGACAGGGCGTCTCCACCGACATCCTCGAGGCCGGCGGCCGGGCCTACGTGCGGGCCCTGTCCAACGCAGTCCGGCGCCGCAGCGTCGCCGACGAGGCCGAAGCGGCGACCGCGGACGCCGCGACGGCCTCGGTCAGCGCGCCTTAGAGGTCCTCAGGGCTCGCGGGAACCGTGGGAGCCGTCGGCCAGCGCCAGCCCCTGGCGGAACCCGGCCGCCAGGACCCGGCCGCGAGGGGATCGGGCCATCAGGTTCGAGCCCATCGCCGCCGCGCTGTCGAAATCGGGCATCACCGTCTGCACGTCGGCCCCCCGGCTGCGCAGCGCGAGCACCTCGAGCGCGACCGAGGACCGCGCGGCGTTGCGGGCCAGGGAGATCAGTGACGTGCTGCCGGTGATCGAGGCCAGCGGGTTCAAACACAGCACGAACGTGCCTCGGCCGGCCGGGGCGACGTCGAGGTTGGTCGGGCTCCAGACGCCGCCGTCGACGTAGTCCTTGCCGGCGATCCGGACCGGGGCGAACAGCCAGGGGACCGTGCACGAGGCTTCGACCGCCTCGCCCACCGTGGCGGGCGGTGCGCCCGGCCGGCCGAAGACGGTCCGGCGCCCGGACCGGCGCTCGACCGCCACCACCCGCAGACGGCCGTCGAACCGCGCCCCTGAGGCGTCGACCGCCGCGCGCAGATCTCCCAGGCGACCGCGGGGCGGGGGCAGGGCTCGCAGCATCGCCGCCCGTAGCAGCGCGCCACCGGGGGCGGCCAGGCCGAGCGCGGCGGGGGCGAGCGGTGAACCGGCGGCCATCGCCCATTCACCCGCGCGGCGGGCGGCGTCGGCCGCACCGGCGGCAAACCCCTCGGCCTTGGCCGTGTGCGAGAGCTCGAGCGCCGGGCCGGAGGCGGGCGGCCGATCCGGCGAACGTCCCGCCACCAGGTGGGCGCTGACGATCGAGCCGGCCGAGGTGCCGACGAAATACTCGCAGCGGCGCAGATCGAATCCGGTCCCGTCCTCGATCCCGGCGAGCACGCCCATCATCCAGGACTGGCCGAGCACGCCGCCGGCGCCGAGCACCAGTATGTCCGGCCGGTAGAGCATCAAGATGAGGCTACAACGGTGAAGTCGGCCAGCTCACTGCGTACGAACGTACGTGATAGCGTACGCCGAATGGCGTCGATCGTCGAACCGGTTGGGCCGCGGGTCAAGGCGCTGCGGGAGGCGATGAGCCTGTCGCTGCGGGACCTGGCCGAGCGCTCGGGGGTGAGCGCGCCGATGCTCTCGCAGGTGGAGCGCGGCGAGACCAGCCCGACGTTGCAGATCGCCGGACGGATCGCGGCCGGCCTCGAGCTGCGGCTTTCCCAGTTGCTGCGTCTCGACGAGGGCGGCGCCGTGACCGTCGTGCGGCGGG
Organism: uncultured Solirubrobacterales bacterium; assembly: GCA_963808605.1. Lineage (GTDB taxonomy): Bacteria > Actinomycetota > Thermoleophilia > Solirubrobacterales > Solirubrobacteraceae > Palsa-465. The sequence continues at coordinate 328,692 of CAWEGQ010000004.1, read as the reverse complement.
GCGATCGCCGTAAGGGACCGGGTCGGGCCAAGGGGCACCGCTACGAGATTCTCACGCCGCCGCTGCCGGGCCAGCGCGCCGAGCTGTCCAGCCACACGCTGGCCGCGGGCGCGGTCACCGGCGGCCCGGGGGACCCCCCGATGCACGAACCAGGCAGCCGTGAGACCGCGCTGGTGCAGTCGGGCACGGTCAGGCTGGTCTGCGACGGGAGCACCGTCGAGCTGTCCGCCGGCGACTGCGTGACCTTCGACGCCGATCTTCCCCACCATTTCGAGAACCCCGGACCGGAGGAGGCCGTCCTGCTCGCGATCGTGAGCGCCGGCCTGCGAAGGAGCTAGGAAGCCGCCAGTGACCAAATCGCTGTTCGACAAGATCTGGGAGACCCACGAGGTCGCTCCCGGCCTGCTGTACATCGACCTGCACCTCGTCCACGAGGTGACCAGCCCGCAGGCGTTCGACGGGTTGCGTTTGGCCGAGCGGAGGGTCCGTCGTCCCGACCGGACGCTGGCCACCGCCGACCACAACGTGCCGACCGACGGGACGCCGACGGCGGCCAGGATCAAGGACGAGCTGTCCCGGGTCCAGGTGGAGACGCTCGAGCGCAACTGCCAGGAGTTCGGGATCCCGATCTACTCGCTCGGCTCCGAGCGCCAGGGAATCGTCCACATCATCGGCCCGGAACTGGGCGTCACCCAGCCCGGGATGACGATCGTCTGCGGCGACAGCCACACCGCCACGCACGGCGCCTTCGGCGCGCTGGCGTTCGGGATCGGCACGAGCGAGGTCGAGCATGTCCTCGCAACCCAATGCCTGGTGCAGTCCAAGCCGCGCTCGATGCGAATCCGTTATGAGGGTGACCTCGGTTTCGGCGTCACCGCCAAGGACCTGATCCTGGCCACGATCGGCCAGATCGGCGTCGACGGCGCGGTCGGTCACGTCGTCGAGTTCGCCGGGCCGGCGATCGGGGCGCTCTCGATGGAGGGCCGGATGACCGTCTGCAACATGACGATCGAGGCCGGCGGGCGCGCCGGCATGATCGCCCCGGACGAGACCACGTTCGAGTTCGTGGTCGGGCGGCCCGGCGCCCCTTCCGAGGTCCCCGACTCGTGGCGGGAACTGCGGAGCGAGGAGGGAGCCGAGTTCGATCGGGAGGTCGTCGTCGACGCCTCCGCGCTCAGCCCGATGGTCACCTGGGGGACGAACCCCGGCATGGTCGTCCAGGTCACCGATGCCGTGCCCGACCCGAGCTCAGAGCAGGATGAGCGCGCGCTCGAGTACATGGGGCTTCAGGCCGGCACGCCGATCGAGGAGATCAGGCTCGACCGCGTGTTCATCGGGTCGTGCACGAACGCGCGGATCGGCGACCTGCGCGCGGCGGCCGACGTGGTCAAGGGCCGCCGGGTGGCCGACTCGGTCTACGCGATGGTGGTTCCCGGCTCGGCTCAGGTCAAGGCCCAGGCCGAGCGAGAGGGTCTGGATGACGTGTTCACGCAGGCCGGATTCGACTGGCGCGGCGCCGGCTGCTCGATGTGCCTGGGCATGAATCCCGACATCGCCGAGCCCGGGGAGCGCGTGGCCTCGACCTCGAACCGCAACTTCGAGGGGCGCCAGGGGCGCGGCGCCCGGTCACATCTGGTATCGCCGCAGATGGCCGCCGCCGCCGCGATCGAGGGACGTTTTGTCGATATCAGGAGCTGGAACTGATGAGAGCCATAGAGACGATCACCGGGCCGGTATCGGTGCTGAACCGCGACGACGTGGACACCGACCAGATCATTCCCAAGCAGTTCCTCAAGCGCGTCGAGCGGACGGGCTTCGGCCAGTACCTGTTCTACGACTGGGCCAAGGAGCCCGGGTGGGACCTGCCGAAGAACCCGATCCTGGTCGCCGGCCGTAACTTCGGCTGCGGCTCCAGCCGCGAGCACGCCCCCTGGGCCCTGGAGGACTACGGCTTCCAAGCGATCCTGGCCCCGAGCTTCGCCGACATCTTCCGCTCCAACTGCGGCAAGATCGGGTTGCTCCCGATCCAGCTGAGCGCCGAGGAATGCGCCTCGGTGGCCGAGGCCGGCGAGGCTCAGGTCGACCTGGCCGGCCAGGAAGTGAGGTGGCCCGGAGGTACCGCGCAGTTCGAGATCGACCCGGAGATCAAGCACCGGTTGCTGAACGGCCTCGACGACATCGCGATGACGCTCGAGCAGGGCGAGGCGATCGACGCCTACGAGAGCTCGCACTCGCGCCCGGGGCCCGTCACCACGGAGATATGACGCCCGCGGACTCACGGGATTGGGATGCGGCCACCTACGACCGCATCTCCGAGCCGCAGCTGCGGTGGGCGCGGGAGCAGCTCTCGCGGCTGGCCCTGGCCGGCGACGAGGTGGTGCTCGATGCCGGCTGTGGCTCGGGTCGGGTCACCGCACTGCTCGCGGATCTGGTCCCCCGTGGCCGGGTCTATGGAGTCGACGTGGCTCCCTCGATGGCCGCCCACGCTCAGCAGGCGCTGGGCGAGCGGGCGACGATCTTCTGCCAGGACCTGGTCGAGCTCGACCTGCCCGAGCCGGTCGATGCCGTGTTCTCCAACGCCACCTTTCACTGGGTGCCCGACCACGACGCGCTGTTCGCCGCGATCCACCGGACGCTCAAGCCTGCAGGGCAGCTCGTCGCCCAGTGCGGCGGGCGCGGGAACATCGACAGCTTCCGGCAGGAGTCGAACGCGGTGGCCGCCGAACCGCCGTTTGCCCCCTACTTCGAGGGCTGGACGCAGCCATGGCACTACGCGGGCGCAGAGGAGACCGAAGCCCGGCTGAAGCGGGCGGGGTTCACCGACGTCCGCTGCTGGCTCGAGCTGAAGCCGACGACCCCGCCCGAGCCGCGCACGTTCGCCCAGACGGTCTGCCTGGTCCGCCACCTCGACGTGCTGCCCGCCGAGCTGCACGACGACTTCCTCGACACCGTGATGGAGCGTGTGATCGCCCGCGGCGGCGAACCGGTGGTGCTCGACTACGTCCGCCTGAACATGACCGCCCGGCGCGCAGACTGAATCGGCTACCGTGGCCGCGAACTGATGCCCAAGCGCGTAATCCTGCTGCCCGGTGACGGGATCGGCCCCGAGATCCTGGGCCCCGCCGTCGAGGTTCTCGACGCCGTCGGCGCCGAGCTCGACTACGAGGAGCACGTCTTCGGCGGGGCGTCGATCGACGCCCACCGGGTCGCGCTGACCGACGAAACGCTGGCCGCCTGCCGGGCCGCCGATGCGGTGCTGCTCGCCGCCGTCGGCGGCCCGAAGTGGGACACCACCGACCCCGACCAGCCCCGCCCCGAGCAGGGGCTGCTCGGCCTGCGCAAGGGCCTCGAGCTGTTCGCCAACCTGCGCCCGGTCAAGCCGTTGCCGGCGCTCTACGACGCCAGCCCGCTCAAGCGCGAGCTGATCGAGGGCACCGATCTGCTGGTGGTGCGCGAGCTCACCGGCGGCATCTACTTCGGCGAGAAGACGCGGACCGCCGATTCCGCCTCGGACCTGTGCGTGTACACGCGGGCGGAGATCGAGCGGATCGCCCGGGTTGCCTTCGGCGCCGCCCGCGCCCGGGTGACCAGCGTCGACAAGGCCAACGTGCTCGAGACCAGCCGCCTGTGGCGCGAGGTGGTATCGGCGCTGCACGCTGCCGAGTTCCCCGAGATCGAGCTCGAGCACCTGCTGGTCGACAACGCCGCGATGCGGCTGGTCTCGGCGCCGAGCCAGTTCGAGGTGATCCTCACCGAGAACATGTTCGGCGACATCCTCAGCGACGAGGCGGCGATGCTGACCGGCTCGATCGGGATGCTGCCGAGCGCGTCGCTGGGAGCTCAGGAGGGCACCGCTGGTGGTGATACCCCGGGCGTGTTCGAGCCGGTTCACGGCTCGGCGCCGGACATCGCCGGCACCGGATCGGCCAACCCGCTGGCCATGTTCCTGTCGGCGGCGCTGATGCTCCGCCACGGATTCGCTTGGGAAGATCAGGCGGCGGCGATAGAATCGGCGGTCGACCGGGCGCTCGCCGAGGGACTCCGCACCAAGGATCTAGGGGGTAGCGCGAGCACCGCGGAGGCCACCCGGTCAGTCCTCAATCACCTCTAAGGGAGTATTCGTGGAACAAGCGGACCTCATCTGGCACAACGGAGAGCTGGTGGCCTGGGAGGACGCGAAGGTTCATGTACTCACGCACGGTCTGCACTACGGGACCGGGGTGTTCGAGGGCGAGCGAGCCTATGAGACGGTCCACGGGACGGCGGTGTTCCGCCATCGCGACCACCTCGCCCGGCTGCTCAAGTCAGCCGAGCTGTACTACATGCCGCTGCCCTACACGCTCGAGGAGCTGCGGACCGCCACCCACGAGCTGATCGCCGCCAACGACCTGCGCCAGTGCTACATCCGGCCGATCGCCTTCCGGGGCTACGGCCAGATGGGGCTCTACCCCCTCGACGCCCCGGTCGACGTCTCGATCGCCGCCTGGCCGTGGGGCGCCTACCTCGGCGAGGGCAGCAAGCGCGAGGGCATCCGGGCCAAGGTCTCGAGCTGGCGGCGGATCCCCCACGACGCGCTGATTCCCCACGCCAAGGCCTCCGGGCAGTACCTCAACAGTGTGCTGGCCAAGATCGAGGCGTCCAAGGCCGGCTACGACGAGGCGGTCCTGCTCGATTCGCACGGCTTCGTCTGCGAGGGCTCGGGCGAGAACATCTTCGTGGTCGCGCGCGACCGGATCCTCACGCCGCCGCAGAGCGCCAGCATCCTGGACGGGATCAGCCGCGACTCGATCATCACGATCGCCCGGGACCTCGGGATCGACGTGGTCGAGCGCGATATCGCGCGGGCCGAGATGTACCTGGCCGACGAGGTGTTCATGTCCGGCACCGCCGCCGAGCTGGTGCCGGTGCGCGAGATCGACGACCACAAGATCGGCGCCGGGCGTCCCGGCCCGGTCACGCAGCAGATCCAGAAGGTGTACGAAGACGCCCTGTACGGCCGCGACCCGCGCTACGCGCACTGGCTCGACGTCGTCAAGGTGCCGTCGAAGACGGCATGACCAAGATCGAGCTCTACGACACGACCCTCCGGGATGGGATGCAGGGGGAGGGGATGTCCCTGTCCGCGCCCGAGAAGGTGCTCGTCGCCCACCGTCTCGACGAGTTCGGGATCGACCTGATCGAGGCCGGGTTCCCGAGCTCCAACCCCAAGGAGCTCGAGCTGTTCGGGTTGCTGGCCGGCGAGACCTTCGCCCACGCCGAGATCGCCGCGTTCGGGATGACCCGCCGCCGCGACACGCGGGCCGAGAACGATCCCGCTCTGCGGGTGCTGGCCGATTGCTTCGCCCCGGTGTGCACGCTCGTAGGCAAGAGCTGGGGGCTGCACCTGGAGAAGGTGGTCAAGGTCGACCGCGAGGAGAACCTGCGGATGATCTCCGAGTCGGTGGCCTTCCTGGCCGCCGCCGGCAAGCGGGTGATCTACGACGCCGAGCACTTCTTCGACGGCTACGCCGACGATCCGGAGTACGCCCTGCGCTGCCTGCGGGCGGCCGCCGACGCGGGCGCCGAGACGGTCACCTGCTGCGATACCAACGGCGGCACGCTGCCCGACCGGGTCGCCGCGACGATGGCCGGCGTGGTGGGCGCGCTGACGGGCTCGGGCACTGCCGTGGGGATCCACACCCACGACGACGCCGGCTGCGCGGTGGCCAACTCGCTGGCGGCCGTGCAGCAGGGCGCGACCCAGGTTCAGGGCACGATGAACGGCTACGGGGAGCGCTGCGGCAACGCCAATCTCGTCTCGATCGTCCCCAATCTTCAGCTCAAGCTTGGCTACGAGTGCATCACCGAGGCACAGCTCGCCTTGCTCACGCCGGCGGCCCACTACTTCGACGAGCTCCTCAACTTCACCCCGGATCCCGACCAGCCCTATGTGGGGCGCAACGCCTTTGCCCACAAGGGCGGCATGCACGTGGCCGGGGTCAGCGCCGACCCGTCCACCTTCGAGCATCTCGACCCGGCCGTCATCGGCAACACCCGGGCCGTGCTGATCTCGGAGCTGTCCGGGAAGGGCACCGTGCACGCGCGAGCCCACGACGCCGGCATCGCGCTCGATGACGCCGCCGCCGCGCGGGTGATCGAACGGGTCAAGGCGCTCGAGCATCGGGGCTTTCACTTCGAGGCCGCGGACGGATCGTTCGAGCTGCTGCTGCGCAAGGAGTCGGGTGACTACGAGCCGCTGTTCACCCTCGAGCACTGGCGGGTGATCGTCGAGATGGGCCACAAGGGCCACGTCGAGACCGAGGCCACGATCAAGATCTGGGTCGACGGCGAACGCTACGTCCGCACCGCCGAGGGCAACGGGCCGGTGCACGCGCTGGACCGGGCGCTGCGCGACGCGATCGGCGACATCTACCCCCACCTGGCGGCGATCGAGCTCGAGAACTTCAAGGTCCGGCTGATCGACGAGCATGCCGGGACCGCATCGGTCACGCGGGTGCTGCTCGACGCCTCCGACGGGGAGCGGGTGTGGGGTTCGATCGGAGTCTCGGAGAATGTGATCGAGGCGTCGTGGCAGGCGCTGGTCGACTCGCTCGAGTACGGGGTCCAGGCGGACCGTCCGGCCGCCAAGACCGCCCACATGCCGGGCGCGTGAGCGGTCGCGGACCAGCCGGCGCCGCCGCCGAGCCTGCCTCCGCGGAGGCCGTGATCCCGATGGCCCGCCCGGTGATCGGCGAGGCGGAGGAGCGAGCCGTGCTCGAGGTGCTGCGCTCCGGGCGGCTTTCGCTGGGCCCGCGGCTCGAGGAATTTGAGCGGGCGTTCGCCGCGTTCGTCAGGGCTCCGCTGGCCAGCGCCGTCTCGAGCGGCACGTCCGGGCTGCACCTGGCCCTGCGGGCCGTCGGGGTGGGCGACGGCGCCGAGGTGATCACCAGCCCGTTCTCGTTCGTGGCCAGCGCCAACGTGGCCGTCTACGAACGGGCCCGCCCGGTGTTCGCCGACATCGACCCGGTGACGCTCAACCTCGATCCCGAGGCCGCCGCGGCGAAGGTGACCGAGCGGACCGCGGCGCTGCTGCCCGTGCACGTGTTCGGCTACCCGGCCGACATCCCGGCGTTCGAGCGGCTCGGCCTGCCGATCGTCGAAGACGCCTGCGAGGCGCTCGGGGCGGTGCACGCCGACGGGACACCGGTAGGCGCCAGCGGCCACCCGGCGGTGTTCGCCTTCTATGCCAACAAGCAGCTGACCACCGGCGAGGGCGGGATGATCACGATCGCCGACGCCGCGATGAAGGAGCGGATCGACTCCGAGCGCAACCAGGGCCGCGCCCCCAACATGGACTGGCTGGACCACGACCGGCTGGGCTTCAACTACCGCCTGTCGGACATCGCCTGCGCCCTCGGGCTGGCCCAGCTGCAGCGGCTCGAGGAGATGCTGGCCGAGCGCGCACGGGTGGCGGACCGCTATCGGGAGGCGCTGGCTGGGATCGAGGGGCTCGAGCTGCCGTGCCCGGACGCCGGCGGCCGGCGCCGCGGCTGGTTCGTGTTCGTGGTTCAGCTACCGCGTGGGGTGGATCGTGACGGCGTGGTTCGCGCCCTCGGCGAACGGTCGATCCCCAGCAAGCCCTACTTTCCGGCCGTCCACCTGATGACCTACTACCGCGAGCAGTTCGGGCACCGCGAAGGAGAATTTCCGGTCTGCGAGGACGTGGCGGCCCGGTCGATCGCGCTCCCGTTCTTTCCGCAGATGACCGAAGGGCAAGTGGAGCGCGTCGGGCTCGAGCTCGCCGACGTCCTGCGCGGCCTGCGACCGTCCTGATCATCATGTCCCGCTTCGCCGAGCCTCCACACGCCGCGTTCCGGCGGCTGAACGACTCGATCGGCTTCGACTGGCGGCTCGGTCCCTACGACGTCGAGCAGTCCCGGGCGCACGCCACCATGCTGGCCGCCCAGGGCATCATCAGCGAAGGCGACCGCGACGAGCTGCTGCGCGGGCTGGAGCAGGTCCGCGCCGAGCTCGCCGACGGCTCGTTCCCGTTCGCCGAGGGCGACGAGGACATCCACATGGCGATCGAGCGGCGGGTCACCGAGATCGTCGGGGCGGTCGGGGGCCGCCTCCACACCGCCCGCTCGCGCAACGACCAGGTGGCCACCGACATGGCGATGTTCGTCCGCGCACACGCCCACGAGGCGGCCGCGGCGATCGGCGAGCTGGCGGGCACCCTGATCGATCTCGCCGAGCGTCATCTCGACTGGCCGATGCCGGGGTACACGCACCTGCAGCGCGCGCAACCGGTGTACCTCAGCCATCACCTGCTCGCCTACGTGTGGATGCTGCTCCGCGACCGACGGCGCTTCGCCGCCGTCGTGGGGGAGACGGGTCCGCTGCCGCTCGGCGCCGGGGCCCTGGCCGGGGTCAACTTCGAGACCGACCGGTCATTGGTGGCGAACGAGCTGGGTTTCTCCGGCGTGGCCGAGAACTCGATCGACGCCGTCTCCAACCGCGACTTCGTGCTCGACTACCTCGCCGCCGCCGCCACCTGCGCGACCCATCTGTCCCGCCTCGGCGCCGAGGTGGTGCTGTGGTCCAGCGAGGAGTTCGGCTTCTGCGAGGTCTCCGACGCCTGGGCGTCGGGCTCGTCGATCATGCCCCAGAAGAAGAACCCCGACGCCGCCGAGTTGCTGCGGGCCAAGTCCCCCCGGGTGGCCGCCCACCTGGTCGGCCTGCACGGCGTGATGCACGGACTGCCGCTGACCTACAACAAGGACATGCAGGAGGACAAGGAGCACCTGTTCGACGCGGTCGACACGCTCGAGCTGTCCCTGTCGGCGGCGGCCGGGATGATGGAATCGATCAGCTTCCGCCGCCAGCGCCTGGCCGAGGCGGCGGCCGACGAGTTCCTGGCCGCGACCGACATCGCCGATCTGCTGGTCAAGCGGGGGATGCCGTTCCGCGAGGCGCACGGGGTGGTGGCCGGCCTCGTCCGGACCGCCATCTCCGAGGGCAAGACGCTGTCGGAGCTCAGCCTGGAGCAGATCCAGGCCCAGTCCCCGCTCCTGGACGAGGGCTTCTATGCGGTCCTCGGTGACGGCGCCTGGCTCGAGTCCAAGGTCTCCCGCGGCGGCACCAGCCTTGCGCGCGTGCGGGAGCAGCTGGAGCACGCCCGCTCCGCCTTGTCTCCGTGAATGTGGTCTCCGACCGAGCCGCGTTCTACGCGCAGCCCGTCGTCGAGGTGGCGCGGGATCTGATCGGGTGCGTGGTCAGGCATGAAGGCTGTGCCGGGGTGATCGTCGAGACCGAGGCCTACCACGACTCCGAGCCGGCCTGCCACGCCTTCGTGGGGCTGACCGCGCGCACCGAGGTTCTATTCGGACCCCCGGGGCGCGCCTACGTGTACCGCTCCTACGGGATCCACGCGATGCTCAACGCCGTCTGCGAGCCAGAGGGGGTCGGCGCTGCGGTGCTGATCCGCGCGCTGCAGCCGATCGACGGGATCGAGCTGATGCGGCGCCGGCGCGGGCTCGACGACGTCACCGCCCTGTGCTCGGGGCCGGGCAAGCTCACCCAGGCCCTGGATATCGAGCTGACCCACAACGGGACAGACCTAGCCCGCGGGCCGATCCGGTTCTCGCCGCGCCCGGCCGGCTGGCGCGACCCGGCGATCTCGGTAGACCGGCGGATCGGGATCACCAAGGCCGTCGAGTTGCCTTGGCGCTTCTGCTTGACCGACAGCCCGTTCCTGTCGCGACCGGTGCAGGTGCGCTGAGGTCCTCGTCCCGGGATGCGGACTGCGCGGCGCCCGGAACCCGTGCGCGCGCGGCCGGCGGGTTAGTGGCCGCCGATCCCGGCGCCCCCGGTGCCGTTGCCGGTCGTGCCTCCTCCGCCCCCGGTCGTACCGCCACCGCCGCCGGTCGTACCGCCGCCGCCACCCGTCGTGCCGCCGCCACCGCCGCCGGTCGTCCCACCGCCGCCACCGCCGCCGGTCGTCCCGCCGCCACCACCCGTCGTGCCGCCGCCACCGCCACCGCCACCGGTCGTACCGCCACCGCCGCCGGTCGTCCCACCGCCGGTGCCCCCGGCGTTGGTGGTCCCGGTGCCGCCGCCGGTCGCCCCGGTGCTGGTCCCGGTCGGAGAGACGGGACCAGGCCCGGTCCCGGTCCCGGTGCCGGTGGGTCCGGTGCCGGTGCCGGTGGTGCTCGTGGTGGTGCCGTGCTTACCCTTGGCCGCCTTGGCCGCCTGCTCCTGCTGGATGATCGCGAGGGCCTGGACCATGAAGTCGTGCCAGATGATGGCCGGGTAGGTACCGCCTTCGACCGGTTGGCCGTTGAAGTCAGTGGCCATCGAGACGAGACCGTTCGGGAACCCGACCCAGACCGCCACCGTCATCTGCGGCGTCCAGCCCACGAACCAGGCATCGCCGTAGTTGCTCGTGGTGCCGGTCTTACCCACGACGTCGACGCCGGGGATCGCGGCCGCGGTGCCGGTGCCGCCGGAGTGGGTGACGCCCTCCAGCAGGCTGTGCACGGTGGCCACGACGCTGGCGGGGACCACCCGCTTGTAATGGGGGTGGTCGTTGATCGTCTTGCCACCGCCGCACACCTTGGACGGGCACTGGATCTGCTCGATCCCGGTCGGCCCCTGGTGCGGGGCCCCGAGGGCGGGGTCGTAGACGCGGCTGCCGCCGGTGGCGAACGTCTCGTAGGCGTGGGCCAGGTCAAGCGGCGTGACCCCGATCTTCAGACCGCCGAGGATCATCGCGTAGTTGTGCGACACCGGCGAACGGATGCCCATGCGCTGAGCCAGCTTGGCGATCTTCGATGGGCCGGTGTTGATTCCCACCTGCGAGAACACGGTGTTGTCGGAGATCGCGGTCGCCTCGGCCAGGGTGATCGGACCCGAGTAGGTGTTGCCGAAGTTGTGGACGATGAAGTGCTCTTTGCCCGCGCTGTTGGGCACGATGAAGTTCTGCGGAGCGGAGTCGATGATCGAGTCCGGGCCGTATTTCCCGCTCTCCAGCGCCTCGACCAGGGTGAACGGCTTGAACGCCGATCCCGGCTGGCGGTGACCCTCGGTGGCGATGTTGAACGGGAAGCGGCTGTAGTCCTCCTGGCCACCGACTACGGGGCCGCCGACCATCGCGCGCACCTGTCCGGTCTTGTTGTCGATGGCCACCAGCGACGCCGAAGGCAGGTTCTGACCGGCCGGCAGATTCTGTGAGACGGCCTGGTCGGCGGCGCGCTGCATCTGCAGATCCAGCGTCGTCTTGATCTTCAGCCCGCCGTAGTAGGCGCGGTAATCGGCCACGCTGGTGGGAACGTGGTGTCCGAGTCCGGCCGCGGCCAGGATCTGCGGGCGCAGCCAGCTGACGAAGTAGGGCGCCGCGCTCGGCTCGGTGGGCTGCTGGATATCGGTTTCCTTCGGCAGCGGCTCGGTCCGCCACAGCCGGTACTGGGCCCGCGTGATGGCGTGCTGCTGGTACATGTCCAGCAGGACGAGGTTGCGCCGATCGGTCGCCGCCTGTGGGTGCTGGATCGGATCGAAGGCGGTCGGCGAGGCGACCATGCCCGCCAGCAGCGCCGCCTCCCAGGGGTCGAGGACCGACGCGCACTTCGGCCGGGTGACCGTCGGGGTCGAGTCGCCGCAGTTGCTCGACGAGGTCGCGCTCGCCTGGTCGGGGGAGACGGTGGAGTCGAACCCGTGCTGCTTGCCGAAGTACACCCGGGCGGCTGATTCGACCCCGTAGGCCCCGTTGCCGAAGTAGATCGAGTTCAGGTACTCCCTGAGGATCTTCTGCTTGGACCATTTGCGGGTGAGGTGGTAGGCCAGCGCCGCCTCGCGCAGCTTCTCGAACACCGTCCGGTTGTTCTGCTGGCGCAACGTGTTCTTGACGAACTGCTGGGCGATCGTCGATGCGCCCTGGCGCGCGCCGCCGCCCACGTCGGACAGGAACGCTCGGGCGATTCCCCGGATGTCGACCCCCGGCTCGCTCCAGAAGCGCTTGTCCTCGACCGACACGATCGCCCGCCTCATCCACGGCGAGATGTCGCCGAAGTTGTCGATCACCACGTTGTTCGGCGGCGCGAACAGCCCGATCGGCCGGCCCTGGTCGTCGAACAGGTAGGAGTTGGCCTCCTGCCGGAACTGCGCCCGGTTCTCGAGCTGGGGCAGATCGGAGGCAACCGCCATCATCATCCCGAAGATCGTCGAGATCCCGGCCAGCGTCCCGAATCCGATCAGGATCAGCAGCAGCCTGAGCTTCCGGACCCGGGGCCGCTGCGGGCGGAAGCCCCGGCGCCAGCGCCGCGGCCGTTGCGGCGCGAAGGGGATCGGCGGCGGCGGTTGCGCGGCCTCGTCCTGGGTCAGGATGTAGTCGTCATCGCTCATGCAATCGGGGCTCGCGAACTGATGCAATCTGCGCAGCCGCATGGCCTGAGGGGCCAGACTGAGCTCGTGAAACCGGGGCCCGGACGGCAACGGGCAGCGGGTTCCGAAGGAGGGCGAGAGTCTAGCATTGGCCCGGATGGAATCCGAGCCGACAGGGCCCGCCGACATCGCTGCGTGGTTGGCCCGCAACACGGTCGACTCGCTGCCCGACGGCGCGCTGGCCAGCAAGCTCGCGGCCGGCCGGCCGCTCCGGGTGAAGCTGGGCATCGATCCCACCGCGCCGGACATCCATCTCGGCTTCACCGTGGTCCTCCAGAAGCTGCGCGAGTTCCAGGACCTCGGCCACCTCGTCGTCCTGATCATCGGCGACTACACCGCGCGGGTCGGCGACCCGAGCGGCCGCTCCTCGACACGGCCCGTGCTCGAGCCGGCGGCGATCGACGCCAACGCCCGCACATTCCAGGAGCAGGCGCTCAAGGTGCTCGACTCCGAGCGCCTCGAGGTCCGCTTCAACAGCGAATGGCTCGAGATGAAGATGGTCGAGCTGTTCGCCCTGCTGCGGACGACCACCGTCGCGCAGGTGCTCGAGCGCGACGATTTCGCCAAGCGCTTCGCCGCGCGCCAGCCGATCTCGATGCTCGAGCTGCTCTACCCGCTGCTCCAGGGCTACGACTCGGTGGCGGTGCGGGCCGACGTCGAGCTCGGCGGCACCGACCAGAAGTTCAACCTTCTGCTCGGGCGCGATATCCAGCGGGCCTACGGCCAGCCGGAGCAGGCGATCCTCACCGTCCCGCTGCTGACCGGGACCGACGGCGAGCGCAAGATGTCGAAGTCGTTCGACAACTACATCGGCGTGGCCGAGCCGCCCGCGGACATGTACGGGAAGACGATGAGCATCCCCGACTCCTCGCTGCCGGCCTGGTACTCGCTCCTGCTGGGCGCCGATCCGCCGGCCGACCTCGCCCCGATGGAGGCCAAGCGCGCCCTGGCCCGGGCGCTGGTGCAGCGCTTCCACGGACCCGATGCGGCGGCGGCCGCCGAGGCGGCGTTCAACCAGGTGCACGTCAGGCACGAGATCCCCGACGACGTGCCGGAGGTCCAGTGGCCCGCGGACGCCGACGGGAGCCCCGGAAATGGCGCCGTCGTGCATCTGCCCGCCCTGCTGGCTCGGGCGTTTGGGGTCTCGACCTCCGAGGCCCGCCGGGCGATCGCCCAGGGCGGAGTCAAGCTCGACGGTAAGACGGTCGAGTCCGGCTCGCTGGACCTTCCCCAGGCCGAGGTCGACGGCAAGGTGATCCAGATGGGCCGGCGGCG
>CAWEGQ010000004.1:0-312500 GCA_963808605.1 uncultured Solirubrobacterales bacterium | reverse complement strand
CCTAACCCGCAAGGGAGGGAGCCGTCGAAGGTGGGGCTCGTGACTGGGGTGAAGTCGTAACAAGGTAGCCGTAGCGGAAGCTGCGGCTGGATCACCTCCTTTCTAGGGAGCCCTCTACGGAGGGCGACCGATCGCCGGCCATGAGCAAGAGCTCGTGGCTTACTGCTCGCCGGAGCCTTCGGGCCTCGGCACCACTAACCAGTAGCGATCGGGACTAGACATGTCGACCGAACCTGGAAACGCCGTCCTGCTGAGCCCAGCGCTCTGTCCCAGGCGGCTGCATGCTGTTGAGTTTTGAGAGACCGGCTCGACGCCGGTGGCTCGAGGACAAGTTCCCGGGCCGCTGAGCGGAGGGTTGTTGCCTCTTCGCGGACCTTGAAAACTGCACAGTTAGCCAATGTAAACGGGTATCGGGTGAGCGTTTATCACGCTCACCTGAAGAAATTCAATTTCTTCGAAATGATCACCGTCAAGATAGTAAGGGCACATGGTGGATGCCTTGGCACCAAGAGTCGATGAAGGGCGTGAACGGCTGCGATAAGCCGCGGTGAGGCGCTGAATAGCCAGTGACCCGCGGATGCCCGAATGGGGAAACCCAACGCCGGTAATGCGGCGTTATCCCACGTTGAACACATAGACGTGGCGAAGACAAGCGGGGGAAGTGAAACATCTCAGTACCCCGAGGAAAGTAAATCAATTGAGACTCCCTGAGTAGTGGCGAGCGAAAAGGGAATAGCCCAAACTCGGCGCGTGTAAGCGGTCACGCGTTGCGCGTCGAGGGTTGTAGGGCACCTGGTCCGGGTCGTGACCGATCCGGCGGAAGTTACAAAATCGTGTGATAGTCGAAGCGCGTGGAACCGCGCACCAAAGAGGGCAATCGTCCCGTAGACGAAATCTCACGATCTTCCGCAGGTGTTCCTGAGTAAGTCCGCACCCGTGAAACGCGGACTGAACCTGGGGGGACCACCCTCCAAGGCTAAGTACTCCTTGGTGACCGATAGCGGACTAGTACCGTGAGGGAAAGGTGAAAAGTACCCCGGAAGGGGAGTGAAATAGTACCTGAAACCGCGTGCCTACAAGCGGTGGGAGCAGACTTGTTCTGTGACCGCGTGCTTTTTGCATAACGAGCCGGCGAGTTACTCGTCTGCGGCAAGGTTAAGCGATGAGCGGAGCCGAAGCGAAAGCGAGTCCGAATAGGGCGACACAGTCGTAGGCGGTAGACCCGAAGCTGAGCGAGCTACCCATGGGCAGGTTGAAGCGGGGGTAAGACCTCGTGGAGGACCGAACCGACCTAGGTTGAAAACTGGGCGGATGACCTGTGGGTCGGAGTGAAAGGCTAATCAAGCTCAGTGATATCTGGTTCTCTCCGAAATATATTTAGGTATAGCCTCGGATAAATTCCGTGGCGGCCGTAGAGCACTGTTTGGACTAGGGGCCCTACCAGGTTACCGACTTCAGGCAAACTCCGAAGACCGTCACGGCTACTCCGGGAGTCAGTTGCTGGGGGATAAACTTCAGCGTCAAAAGGGAAACAGCCCAGACCGCCAGCTAAGGTCCCCAAGTATTAGCTAAGTGGAAAACGATGTTCGAATGCACAGACAACCAGGAGGTTGGCTTAGAGGCAGCCACCCTTGAAAGAGTGCGTAACAGCTCACTGGTCAAGTGTTCGAGCGCGGACAATGTAACGGGGCTCAAGCTAATCACCGAAGCTGCGGGTGCGTGAGGTCTTCGGACCGATCGCGCGGTAGGAGAGCGTTCCGGTGCCAGTGAAGCGGCGGCGTAAGCCAGCCGTGGAGGCGCCGGAAGTGAGAATGCCGGCATGAGTAACGAAAGAGGGGTGAGAATCCCCTCCACCGATTGCCCAAGGATTCCTGAGTAAAGTTCGTCTGCTCAGGGTTAGTCAGGACCTAAGGCGAGGCCGAAAGGCGTAGTCGATGGCCAACGGGTTGATATTCCCGTACCACGTTGCTTCCGTTTGACCGATGGGGGGACGAGGAAGGCTATGGGATCCCAGGCGATGGTCGTCCTGGGGTAAGCATGTAGGGGTGGCTCTAGGCAAATCCGGAGCCGCATAACCTGAGGTGCGATGCCAGCTGGCTCTAAGCCGGCGAGTCCCGAATGCCATACCTCCGAGAAAAGCCTCTAGGGAGGAAGCGCGTGCCTGTACCAAAACCGACACAGGTGGGCAAGTGGAGAACACTAAGGTGATCGAGATAACCCTCGTTAAGGAACTCGGCAAAATCGCCCCGTAACTTCGGGATAAGGGGCGCCCCAGTAGGGTGAAACTCCTCGCGAGTGGAGCCCGAGAGGGCCGCAGTGAATAGGTTCAAGCGACTGTTTACCAAAAACACAGGTCTCTGCTAAGTCGTAAGACGACGTATAGGGGCTGACGCCTGCCCGGTGCCGGAAGGTTACGTGGAGGTGTTAGGGCTTCGGCTCGAAGCACTGAAACTAAGCCCCGGTAAACGGCGGCCGTAACTATAACGGTCCTAAGGTAGCGAAATTCCTTGTCGGGTAAGTTCCGACCTGCACGAATGGCGTAACGACTTGAACGCTGTCTCAACGAGGGGCTCGGTGAAATTGCAGTCTCGGTGAAGATGCCGAGTACCCGCGGCTAGACGGAAAGACCCCGTGAACCTTTACTACAACTTGGTATTGGGGTTCGATGCATTTCGCTCAGGATAGGTGGGAGGCTTGGAAGCGCTGGCTGCGGCTGGCGTGGAGCCAACCTTGAGATACCACCCTTGATGTATTGGATCTCTAACGGTGCGCCGTGAATCCGGGCGCCGGACAGTGACAGGTGGGTAGTTTGACTGGGGCGGTCGCCTCCCAAAATGTAACGGAGGCGCGCAAAGGTTCCCTCAGCACGGTCGGAAATCGTGCGTAGAGTGTAAAGGCAGTAAGGGAGCTTGACTGCGAGACCGACAGGTCGAGCAGGTACGAAAGTAGGCCTTAGTGATCCGGCGGTAGCAAGTGGAAGCGCCGTCGCTCAACGGACAAAAGGTACTCCGGGGATAACAGGCTTATCGGGCCCAAGAGTCCACATCGACGGCCCGGTTTGGCACCTCGATGTCGGCTCGTCGCATCCTGGGGCTGTAGTAGGTCCCAAGGGTTGGGCTGTTCGCCCATTAAAGCGGTACGCGAGCTGGGTTCAGAACGTCGTGAGACAGTTCGGTCCCTATCTGCCGTGGGCGTTGGAGAATTGAAAGGATTCGTCCCTAGTACGAGAGGACCGGGATGAACGCACCTCTGGTGTATCTGTTGTCCTGCCAAGGGCACCGCAGGTTAGCTACGTGCGGATCGGATAACCGCTGAAAGCATCTAAGCGGGAAGCCGGCCTTGAGATGAGTTCTCCCATCCCCTAGAGGGAGTAAGACCCCTGGTAGACCACCAGGTTGATAGGCCGGATCTGGAAGGGTGGTAACACCCGTAGGAGACCGGTACTAATGGGTCGAGGGCTTGACGGATATTTTGATATCCGTTGCATTGGCGCTGTGTAGTTTTGAAGGCCCGCGAAGGGCGTCTCTGCCGGTTTCCGGTGGCTATGGCGAGGGGGAAACACCTCTTCCCATTCCGAACAGAGCCGTTAAGCCCCTCAGCGCCGATGGTACTTGGCTCGCAAGAGCCTGGGAGAGTAGGTCGCCGCCGGTTCTTATCGCAGATATCTCAGCCCGGTCGCCTTTGTTCGGAGGCGCCGGGTTGACTGCTGTCCGCTGCGGGTCGGCCGTCCAGACGCGGTCGTGCTCGGTGGCTCTAACCTGCCCGGTCATCGTGCACGTCAGCCCATCGCCGGCGGCGGGGTGTGAGCCCTACCGCGAGGGAAACCTCCTCAGCCGTCTGAGCCAGCCGGCCACGCTCGAGGTGCACTACGAGCAGATGATGCGACGCGAGCAGGAGCTGCTCGCCCGTCACCTGGGGATCACCCGCGGCGACGTGCTGTCGGTCGGATGTGGCTGGCACCCGGGCCGGCACATGTTCCCCACGCCGTCGTTCCGGCTGACCGGCGTGGATTCCGATCCCGATCGGGTGGCCGGAGTGCTCGAGGCGGGTCGGGCCGACGCGGCACAGGTCGGCCACGCCGGCTCGCTCCCGTTCGCCTCTGAGTCGTTCGACGCCGTCCTGTACCGGCTCGTCCTGCACCACCTCGTCTACCAGGGCCCCCTCGGGCCCTGCTTTGCCGAGGCCGCTCGCCTGCTGCGGCCCGGGGGAGCGCTGGTGGCGATCGAGCCCGGGCTGTGGCACCCCGTTGGCGCGGCTCTGGCGGTGGCCAACCGGGCTGGGGTCGCCACTGCCGTTCACGGCACGCCGGATGACATTCCCCTGTCACCCCGTCGGCTGGTCGCCGAGGCGCGCGCGGCCGGCCTGCTCCCCGAGCTCCACGCGGTCACCTACACGTGGCGGAGGTTGCCCGGCGGGGTGCAGCGCGCCCTCCAGCCCCTCGACAAGCTCGGATCGCGCCCGCGGGCGGCGCCGTTCGGCCACACCTTGCTGCTGATCGCCCGGCGCGCGGAGTAGATCCCCGGCGGCGACTGGGCGGTGCGGCTACGAGGATCGGGCTCGCGTGCGACGATCACCTGGATGGATGAGGTCCGTCGATTCCTCCGCGCGAACCCGCAGGTGCTGGTCCTGCTGGTGATCTGCCTGGTCCTGGGCATCGGGACCTTCCTGGCGGTCATCTTCGGCATCGTGAGCGCCGGCTCGGATCAGACGACCGGCGACCCCAGCGGCTCACTCGGGCTGCTGCATACGGCCGTGGCCTCGCTGCAGCTCTGAACAGGCCGTTGCGCAAGGTCGATCCGGGGGCATCGCCGGCTAGCCGGAGGCTGGTCTGATTTCCTGCCATATAGGCCGGTAATCAGACCAGCCTCCGCCTCACGCCATTTGGGTTTTGGCTCGGAGCGGATGTCGCGAGTGGCGAGTGGCGCCGGTCCGGCGGGCAGTCGTTCGGCTCACTCCCGCACCCAATCGCTATTCATCGAAAGAGGTTCGTCCTCGACCGGCTGACCGGCCAGCCGGCCCGCCGCTTGGAGACCACTCGAGGGTGGCGGCTAGAAAGCGGCGGGGTCGCGGTCGCTGTGGTCCGGGACGGACCTGACCGGCGAGATGCAGTGCGCCGGACGGGCTGGGACCGCGCCGGGGCGACGTGGCCGCTCCCAGCGCAGTTCGCGCCGGTGCGGGTGCGTCAGGAAGTCTTGGTGGCTCTGGTCGAGAGCCTCGTCCGGATCCCCGAGAATGTCCCCGGCTCCGTTGAGCCAGGCGCGCAAGCGATTTGCAGGTGAATGGAACATATGTTCGTGAGAGTACGGAGGGGCTCGGACGGAACTTTGGGGCGGAGGAAGGGCGACAGAGTTATGTGTCGAACATCTCAAGCTTACCCCCGAGGTTCGGCGGGTCGAGGCGCGTGCGAGGCAGGAGCTCGAGCGAGGCGCGGGCGAGATAGCCGGCGAACGCGTCGCGAGCGGGCCGAGCTACGACGGCGAGCCGAGGGAGGACCAGACCTCGAGCTTGGTCCGGATCCGCTCGATCACGGCGTCGGTGAACTCGGTGGTGCCGGCGTGGCCGCCGAGGTCCGGGGTCTTGGTGCCGGAGGCGATCGTCTCGAGGGTGCCCTCGTAGATCGCCCGGGAGGCTCGCTCGGCGGCCGGGCCGTGCTGGTCGGCGGCGTGGCGGAGGATCGCCCCGCAGGCCAGGAGCATCGCCAGGGGGTTGGCCAGGTCCTTGCCCAGCAGGGCGGGGGCGGTGCCGTGCGGCGCCTCGGCCATCGCGACCTTGGTGTCGTAGTCGTCGTCGAAGGCCAGGAGGACCGACTCCGCGCCGGCGATCGAGCCGAACATCGGCAAGACCAGGTCCGAGAGGCAGTCGCCGTCGCGGTTCAGCGCGGGGATCACCAGCGGCGCGTCGGTCGCGCCCGAGAGCAGACCCGCGTAGGTGGCGTCGATCAGGACGGGCTGGTAGGCCACCTCGGGGTGGCGCGCGGCGGCGTCGTCCATCTCCTCCTTGAGCATGCCCTCGTAGACCGGGGACACGGTCCACTTGGGGCCTCCGTAGACGCGGGCCTGCATCTTGTCGGCGGTCCGGAATGCGTACTCGGCCACGGCTCGGCAGGTCGACCTGGTCACGCGCTCCTTGCGGTAGGCGACTTCGTCAGGGCTCCCGGCGTCCCCCTCGCGCCACTGCTCGGCGCCGTAGGCGTCCTCGACGGCCATCCGGACCACCGAGATCGGGTAGTGGACGCCGGCGATCGGGGCCACGCCGGGCAGCCGGCGGCCGGTGCGGACGATCACCTTGCCGTCGACCTCCTCGCGGAGGATCCGGTTGGGGGAGCCGACGTCGTCGGCGCCCTCTGGGGTGATCGTCGCCGCCTTCAGTCCGAGGCCGGCCTCGCGCATCGCGTCCGCGGCGTCGGAGACCACCTGGTTGGAGGTCTCGCGGCGGTTCTCCAGGGACAAATCGAACCGGATCAGCTCGAGCTCGAGCTCGAGCAGCGACGGATCCAGCAGGCGCACCGACTGCTCGAGCAGCTCCTGCCCGGTCTCGTCCCCCTCCAGGACCACGATCTTGATCGCCTGGGACACGGACCCAAGATATCCGACTACTCGCGGCTTTCGGCCTCGGCGGGCAGCAGTTCCTCGCCGTGCTCGGCCAGCGCGGTGATCACGATCTGGAGGTGCTCGTCGAAGTCGACGCCGAGCTCCCGGGCCCCCTCGAGCATCTCCTCGCGCCCCACCGCCGCGGCAAAGCTCGGCTGCTTGAGCTTCTTCTTGACCGACTTCGGGCCGAGGCCCTCGAAACCCTGGGGCCGCACGTAGGCGCAGGCCAGGACGAACCCGCAGAGCTCGTCGCAGGCGTACAGGGCCTTCTCCATTGGCGACTCGCGGGGAACGCCCATGAAGTCGGCGTGGGAGGCCACCGCGCGGACCAGCTCGGGTGGGTAATCGAGCCGCTCGAGCTCCTTCAGCGCGTAGCGAGGATGTCCGTCGTCGAGGTTCGGATAGCGCTCGTAGTCGAGATCGTGGAGCAGGCCGGTGAGGCCCCAGAGCTCGACATCGCCCCCGAAACGCGGGGCGTAGGCGCGCATCGCGGCCTCCACGGCGAGCATGTGGCGACGCAGCGAAGACGATTTCGTCCACTGGCAGAGAAGGTCCCAGGCATCCTGACGCGAATTCTCCGAGCGCATGGCTGTTACCCTAGCTCAGCGCTTGGGCCACACCACGTCCCCAAGCGGTCCGGTGCCGTCCGTACCGGACGTTTCGCACCCTTCGCCACCAGTTATGGAGAAGTTCGTAATCGAAGGCGGCGTGCCCTTGTCAGGCACGATCGTCCCCGCGGGTAACAAGAACGGGGCTCTCCCGATCCTGGCCGCCTGCCTGCTTACGGACGATGAGGTGATCCTCCGCAACGTGCCGCGGATCAACGACGTCGAGGCGATGATCTCGCTGCTGCGGTCGCTGGGCGCGCAGGTCACCTGGCTCGGGCCCGGCGAGGTCTCGGTCGACACCTCGGGGGTCCAGAGCACCGAGGTCGATCGCACGCTGGCCGAACGGATCCGCGCGTCGTTCCTGCTCGCTGGACCGCTGCTGGCCCGCTTCGGGCGCGCGGACATGCCCCCGCCGGGCGGCGATGTGATCGGCCGTCGCCGGCTCGATCCGCATCTCGATGCCTTCCGGGCGCTCGGCGCGACGGTCAAGCACGGCCGCGACATCGCGATCGAGGCGCCCGCGCTCGGCCTGAAGCCGTGTGACTTCCTGATGGACGAGCCGTCCGTGATGGCCACCGAGAATGCGTTGCTGGCCGCCGCGCTGACCCGCGGAACCAGCGTGATCCGCAATGCCGCCTCCGAGCCGCACGTCCAGGACCTGGCCCGCATGCTGATGGAGATGGGCGCGGCGATCGACGGGATCGGGTCGAACGTGATGACCGTCCACGGGACCAGCAGCCTCCGCGGCTGCACGCACGCGATCGCCCCCGATCACATCGAGATCGGATCGTTCATGGCCCTCGCGGGGGTGACCGGCGGCGAGCTGATCGTCAAGGACACGGTGCCGCAGGACCTGCGCATGATCTGCATGGTGTTCGATCGCCTCGGCCTCCGCACCGAGCAGCACGGCGCCGACATCATCGTGCCCGGCGGCCAGGAGCTGCACATCCGCAACGACGCCGGCGACCGGATGCCGAAGGTCGAGGATGGTCCCTGGCCGGCGTTCCCGGCTGACCTGACCAGCATCGCGCTGGCGCTGGCCACGCAGGCTCATGGGTCGGTGATGATCCACGAGAAGATGTTCGAGAACCGCCTGTTCTTCACCGACAAGCTGGTCATGATGGGCGCCGAGATCACGATCTGCGACCCGCACCGGGCGATCGTGATCGGGCCGCGGCGGCTGCGCGGCGAACGGGTCGACTCGCCGGACATCCGCGCGGGAATGGCGATGCTGATCGCGGCGCTCAGCGCCGAGGGCACCACGGAGATCGGCAACGTGCGTCAGATCGACCGCGGCTACGAGCGAATCGACGAGCGCCTGCGCGAGCTGGGCGCCCGGATCACGCGTCTCGACGACGTGCCGACGCCCGCCTGAGCGCGGCGGCGCCCGCCCCGGGAATCGCCAACCCGTCCGCGTCTGGTTCCCTACCAGCCATGGTCGATCGCATCCCCAGCGGAACCCGCGACGTGCTGCCCGACGAGATGGGCGAGCTGCGCGCGATGACCGACCGGATCCGCGGGGTGTTCGAGCTCGCCGGGTATGGCGAGGTCTACACCCCCGCGCTCGAATACGAGGGCACCTTCCAGCGCGCCCAGCTGACCGCCAGCCGTCCGGCTTACCGGATGTTCGACGAGCAGGGCAACGTGCTGGTGCTGCGTTCGGACATGACCGTGCCGATCGCCCGGGTGGTGGCCACCCGCTACACCGGGGTCAAGCCGCCGATGCGCTTCTCCTACTTCGCCCACTCCTATCGCGGCGTCCGGCCGCAACGCGGGCAGGCCAGGGAGTTCCTGCAGGCCGGGGTCGAGCTGATCGGAGCCCCGGGCCCGGAGGGGACGGCCGAGGTCTTGACCGTGCTGTGCGGCGCACTCGACGCGGCCGGCCTGCAGACCTACCGGATCGGGCTCGGCGACGTCTCGCTGTATCCGATGCTGCTGGAGGCCGTCGGAGTGCAGGCCGACCGTCGCGAGCGGATCCTCGGCGAGCTGGTCAGGGGCGACTTCGTGGGGGTGGAGCGTGAGCTGCATGAGATCGGGCTGAGCGACGACGCCGCCGATCTGCTCCTGCGCGTGCCCCACATCCGTGGCGGACCCGAGGTCCTGGAAGGCCTGTCGGGCCTGTTGCAGGACGCCGGCACCGGGATGCGCGAGGTCCAGGCGCGGCTGGCCCCGAACGTGGCCGAGCGGATCATCTTCGACTTCGGGCTGGTGAAGAACCTGGCCTACTACACCGGCGGCGTATTCCAGGTCTACGACCCGGCCTATGGCGTTCCGATCGGCAGCGGCGGCCGCTACGACGAGCTGCTGGGGACATTCGGGCGGCCGCTGCCGGCGGTCGGTTTCGCGCTCGACGTCGAGCGCCTGCACATCGCCCTGACCGGGGAAGAACGGGGACTGGGATGACCGGGCTGCGGATCGCGGTGCCCCGTGGCGCGCTGTTCAACGACACACTGGACCTGCTCGATCGCCTCGGCGTCGACACCGGCGAGGTGCGCGACAACGACCGCAAGCTGCTGTTCGAAGAGGCCGGAATCGTGACGATGCGGCCGTCCGACGTGCCCACCTACGTCTCGGCCGGCGCCGCCGACATCGGGATCACCGGCAAGGACGTTCTGCTGGAGCAGCCCGAGCGCGAGGTCTACGAGCTGGTCGATCTCGCCTACGGACGGTGCACGATGGTGCTGGCCGGCGTGGCCGGAGAGGATCGCGGCGCCGAGGCGCTGCGCCGGCTCGGAGTCGTGCGGATCGCCACCAAATATCCGCGGATCGCCGCCGGCTACTTCCTCGAGACCGGCCGCCAGGCCGAGATCGTCGAGGTCAAGGGCTCGGTCGAGCTGGCGCCGCTGACCGGTCTGGCCGAGGCGATCGTCGACCTCACGGCGACCGGCACGACCCTGCGCGAGAACGGCTTGGTGGTGCGCGAGGAGATCGTGGTCTGCACGGCTCGGCTGATCGCCAACCCGGTGGCGCACAAGCTCAAGGCGCGGGCGATCGACTCGCTGCTGGAGCGCCTTGATGCGGTGTGAGACGGTCGCGCTGAGCCCGGGCGGGGCGCCGCAGCTCGTCCGGGAGCTTCGCGGACTGGTGCCGGCCCCGGAGTCGATAACCGAGAGCGTCGCCGAGATCATCGCCGCGGTTCGCGATCGCGGAGATGCGGCGGTGCTCGAGTACACGCAGCGGTTCGATACTCGGGGCGAGCCGCCGCAGCCGCTTCAGATACCCGAGGGGGCGCTCGAGCGCGCCGGTGACGCGCTGGCGGACGACATCCGCGAAGGCCTGCGGCTGGCGATCGCCCACGTCGGCAAGGTCGCCGGGACGAGCCTGCGAGCGGACCGGACAGTGAGCTTCGGCGCGCATCAGGTGGTGCTCCGCGAGGCGCCGCTGGAGCGAGCCGCGGTCTACGTCCCAGGAGGCCGCGCTCCGTACCCCAGCACGGTCGTGATGGGGGTGGTGACCGCCTACGCCGCCGGGGTGCAGGAGGTGGTGGTCTGCTCGCCTCCGGGCCCCGACGGCGAGATCGACGAGGTGGTGCTGGCCGCCTGCCACCTGACCGGGGCGGCTCCGGTCTACCGGATGGGCGGTGCCCAGGCGATCGCCGCGCTCGCGTTCGGGACCGAGTCGGTGCCGGCCGTCGACGTGATCGTCGGCCCCGGCAACCTGTGGGTCCAGGAGGCCAAGCGGCAGGTCTCCGGGCATGTCGGGATCGACGGCTTCGCCGGACCGAGCGATCTGCTGGTGATCGCCGACGCCGGCGCCGCGCGCCGAGCCGATCGCGCTGGACCTGCTGGCTCAGGCCGAGCACGGGCCCGGCACGCTGGTGCTCGCCGCCTCGAGCTCGGAAGCGCTGCTGCAGGAGATCGCCGGCCGGCTGGAGGCAGCCGCGGAGACCGGGGCCGTGTGCCGGCTGGTGAGGCTGGCCGACGACGAGGACGCGCTGGCGCTGGCCCAGGCCTTCGCGCCCGAGCACCTGGAGCTGATCGGCGCGCAGGCCGAGGCCCTGGCTCCGAGCATCACGCACGCCGGCTGTGTGTTCGTCGGCCCCGAAGGGGCGACCGCGTTCGGCGACTACATCGCCGGTTCCAACCACGTGCTGCCGACCAACGGGGCGGCGCGGTTCGCGTCGTCGCTGTCGACCAGCCATTTCCGCCGCGGGTTCACCGAGGTGCGGATCGACGACGGCTCCGAGCTCGCCCGGGCGGCGGCGCCGGTGGCCCGCGCGGAGGGGTTCGAACTCCACGCCCGCTCGATGGAGGCGCGCATTCGCCAGAATGATCGAGATGACACGAACCGCTGAGATCCAGCGCCGGACCGCGGAGACAGACGTGCGCGTGAGCCTCACGCTGGACGGGTCGGGCCTGGGGGAGCGCAGCACCGGCGTCGGCTTCCTCGACCACATGCTCGATCTGCTGGCCCGCCACGGCCACCTCGACCTGACCATCCAAGCGCAGGGTGATCTCGCCACGGGCGCTCATCACACGGTCGAGGACGTCGGCATCTGCATCGGCCAGGCGCTCGATCAGGCGCTCGGCGACCGGGCCGGGATCGTTCGCTACGGCCAGGCGACCGTACCGATGGATGAGGCGCGAGCCGCTTGCGCGATCGACATCTCGGGGCGAGGGCTGTGCGCGTTCGAGGCCAAGCTTCCCCCGGGCTCGATCGGCAACTTCGATCACGAGCTGACCGAGGAGTTCTTCCGGGCGCTGGCCACCAACGCCAGGCTCACGCTCCATCTGTCAATTGAAGCCGGCACGAACATGCATCACGTGATCGAGGCGGCGTTCAAGGCGCTGGCGCGGGCGCTGCGCGGCGCGGTCACGCTCGACCCGACCGAGCGCGGCGTCCCCAGCACCAAGGGGACACTGGTATGAGCGCGCCGCGGACGCCGACGATCGCCGTCCTCGATTACGGCATGGGGAACCGGCGATCGGTCCAGAAAGCGCTCCAGCGCGTCGGGGCCGAAGCGGCGATCACCCGCGACCACGATCGCCTCCGCGCCGCCGATGGCCTGGTGGTGCCGGGGGTCGGCGCATTTCCTCGGGCCATGCACAACCTGGGGGAGCTAGGTCTCGACGAGTTGATCCGCGAGCAGGCGGCGGCCCGCGTCCCGGTACTGGGAATCTGCCTGGGGATGCAGCTGCTGTTCGAAGCCTCCGACGAACTCACCGCGACCCGCGGCCTGGGCCTGATCCGGGGAGAAGTCTCGCGCCTGCGGACCGGCGGCCTGCGGATCCCGCACATCGGCTGGAACGAGGTCTCGTTCGTCCGCCCCTGCGCGCTGACCGAGGGCCTTCCGGCCGGCGGCTGCGCGTTCTACCACGTGCACTCGCTGGCGGCTCGGCCGAGCGATCCGGCCGACGTGGCCGGGCGCACGGAGTACGGCGAGCGCTTCGCGACGATCGTCGCCCACGAGAACGTATTCGGGGTTCAGTTCCACCCGGAGAAGTCATCCACGCCCGGCCTGAAGATGCTCGAGAACTTCGCGCGACTCTGCCTTCTGCCGGAGGCCGCGACCTCGGCCGCGGCGGCGGCCGCCGCCGGGGCCGGGGCATGATCCTCCTTCCGGCGATCGACATCCTCGACGGCAAGGCGGTGCGCCTGACCCGCGGCGAATTCGACGCGAAGACGGTCTACGACGCCGATCCGCTCGATGCGGCCAAGCGCTGGGTCGACGGCGGGGCCCGCTCGCTGCACGTGGTCGACCTCGACGGGGCGCGCACCGGCCAGCCGGCCAACCTCGCGCACGTCGCCCGGATCGCCGAAGCGCTCGACGTTCCGATCCAACTCGGGGGCGGGCTCCGCACGGTCTCCGCGGTCGCCGAGGCGTTCGGCGCCGGCGTCGGGCGGGTGGTACTCGGGACCGCCGCCTACCGCGACGTCGACTTCCTCGACGACGTACTGGCCGAGCACGGGGATTGCGTCGTCGTATCGGTCGACGCCCGGGAGGGAAAGCTGGCCGCGGCCGGCTGGACCGAGCAGACCGATATCCCGGTCGAGCCGGTGATCGAACGGCTGGGCGCACGTGGCGTGCGCCGGTTCGTGTTCTCGAGCATCGAGCGCGACGGGATGCTGAGCGGACCCGACCTCGAGGCCGCCACTCGCGTCGCCGCTGCCGTGCGCGGGAGCTTCGTGTATTCGGGCGGCATCGGCTCGCTCGACGATCTCCGCGCGCTGGCCGCCCTGCGCCAGGTCAACCTGGTCGGGGTGATCGTCGGCAAGGCGCTCTACGAGGGCCGCTTCGACGTCAGTGAGGCTCAGCTGGCGCTGGAGAAAACCAACTGATGCACTACAAGAGGGTGATCCCGTGCCTGGATGTCGATGCCGGACGGGTGGTCAAGGGGGTCGGCTTCCTCGATCTGCGCGACGCCGGGGACCCGGTCGAGCTGGCCTGCCGCTATGACGCGGCCGGGGCAGACGAGCTCGTGTTCCTCGACATCACCGCCACCTCCGACAAGCGCGACACGGTGGTCGAGCTGGCCCGCCGCACGGCTGACGACGTCTTCGTTCCGTTCACGATCGGCGGGGGGATCCGTTCGGTGGCGGATGCGCAGGCCGTGCTCGACGCCGGGGCGGACAAGATCTCGATCAACTCGGCGGCGCTGGCTCGGCCGGAGCTGATCGACGAGCTCGCGGCGACCCTGGGCGCGCAGTGCGTGGTGCTGGCCATCGACGCGAAGGCCGGCCCGGACGGGAGCTGGGAGGCGTATGTGGCCGGCGGGCGCACGCCGACGGGACGGGATGCGGTCAGCTGGGCGCGTGAGGGCGTAGAGCGCGGGGCGGGGGAGATCCTGCTCACCAGCATGGACCGGGACGGCACGAACGCGGGCTACGACCTCGGTCTGACCTCGGCGGTGGCCGCAGCGGTGAGCGTGCCGGTGATCGCCTCAGGCGGCGCGGGAGAGCTCGAGCACCTGGCCGACGCTCTGGGGGCGGGCGCGGACGCGGTCTTGTGCGCCTCGATCTTCCACTACGGCCATCACACCGTCGGCGCGGTCAAGGATTACCTGGCGCGCAGCGGGCTGGCCATTCGCCCAGCCGTGTAGACGGGCGACGCGGGCGCGGTCGCGTGCTTTGGCGCCGGTGAAGGCGTCTGGGCACGCGCCGCGAAAATCCCGGCGCCTTCCGGCAGTAATGCAGTTATTTGAGTCGGGGCTGGGTCAGAGCGCCGCGGTTAAGCGGCCTCTTCCACGTACCCTGCCGCAGAGCAGGTATCGCAATAAGCGGCGGGGGGTACGCGGGGCTCGTAGCAACCCGGACGGCAGCAGGTAGACGACCGCTTGGGTCGGCCTCGCCCGATACGGGCGGCCGCGGCATCCTTGAGCTCCTCGCGCATGCGATCGAGCTCAGCGGCATGATCCGCGCAGAACCGACGACCCTTGATGGCCGGCTGCTGACAGTGGCTTCCACTACGACAACGCATAGACGCGCATCATATCATGGACGGCCGAACGCACGTTCCATGGACGGCTTCTTGCGCAGCCGCACCGCTTTTTTGTCGCATTTTGGGCTGAATCTTGCGCGGTTTCGAAGGCGCGCGAGGCCCGTAATCGGGGAGAGTACCGCGCGAGCGCGTCAGGTGCGAGGGCGATGTCGCTTGGTGGAGTGCTTGGGGGTCCGTTTGTGCTTCGGCTTGGGCTTCGGCTTGGCGCGGTGCCGAGGCACCGGTTTCCGTTTCGGTGCAGCCGCATGCGCGACCGGAACCTTGGGCAGCATTTGGTAGATCTCGCCGTAGCCGCTCATGTAGAGCGCGCTGTCATCGGCGATCACCGGGTTGAACGCCCCGTCAGAAAATGAGAAGACCTGCCGGCCCGAGGTCGCATCGAGCCCGATCGTCGACTTCGAGCCGAGGTCGGAGTAATAGACGACCTTGCCGACGATCGTGGCCGAGCCGGAGATCCGGCCACCGGAGGGGTGCGCCCAGCGCACCGCGCCCGACTGGGCGTTGAAGGCATAGAACTTCCCGTCGTAGGAGCCGAGCAGAACCGAGGGTCCCAACCCCGGAATGTCGGCCACGGCGGGCGAGGCATAGACGTAGGCCCCGGTCCCGGTGGCCCAGGCGAGCTGACCCGTGCGTGCGGCGAACGAGTACACCCGGCCGTCGGTATTGCCCATGTAGACGCGGCCGAAGGCGATGGCCGGCGTCGAGTAGAAGTTGCCCGAGCCGAAGCCGAAGCGCGTCCCGCTGGTGCTGACCGCCCAGACCTGGTGCCCGGTGGCGGCATTCACCGCATAGGCGCGCCCGGCGTAGTCGCCGAAGTAGAGATCGCCGCCGGACAGCGACGGGCCACCCTTGACCGCCGCGCTCGCGTGGTAGGTCCAGAAGACGTGGCCGTCGCGCCCGCGGAGCGAGTAGACCGTCCCTCCCTGATCGCCGAAGTACAGCGTGGTCTGCCAGACCAGGGGGGAGGACTCGGTCCCCGCCGGCACCGGCCGCGACCAGGCGGTCCCGCCGTTGCGCATAGCCAGCGCGACGATCCGGCCGTTGCCGGGTTGATGGCCGGTGACCGAGAGCAGCGGGAAGAACACCAGGTGGTCCTTGATGTCGATCGCGGGCGAGGCGGCGGCCAGCATGCCGACCCGATGGCGCCAGATCTGATGGCCGGTGCGCTTGTCGATCGCCTTCGCCCAGCCGTTGTCGTCCAGCAGGTAGAGGGTGTTCTGGTAGATCACCGGGGGGAACTCGAGCAGCGCCCCGTCGTTGAACCGCCAGCCGATCCGGAAGGGAGGCGCGAGGCGCGAGGGGGCCGCGAAGAATCGGGTTCGCGCCGCGTCGTAGCCGTAGCGCGGCCACTCGAAGTTGTTCACGGCAACCTTGCGCGGCGGCGCGGGCGTGATGGCCTGCGTCGTCGTGGGCTGCGTGAAGGACAGGCTCGGGTGTGACACGTTGCCGGGTGAGTGCAAGCTCAGGAAGGCCACCGTTCCCCCCAGCGCGATCACGACGATCACCACGGCGGCGAGCACCCACCGCAGCTTGCGCCGCGAACCGGGACTCGGCATGCGCGCATGGTAGTGGCCGTCGGCTCGCACCGGCCGCAGACACCCGTCGGACGACAGCAGGCGCGAAGATGCCGACGTGGAGATCCCCGCACCACCCGAGCTGATCGATCAGGTTCGCGCGCTGCCCGGCGCCCCCCAGCTGCTGGAGCGGCTGGCGGGCGAGCCCGGCGTGTATCTCGTCGGCGGGGCGGTCCGCGATCTGCTGCTGCAGCGAACTCCGCGCGAGCTCGACCTGCTGGTGGAGGGAGATCCGGCGCCGCTGGCAGCGCGGCTGGGCGGGGCGCAGCGCAGCCACGACCGCTTCGGCACCTCCACGGTCAGGCTCGACGGTCTACCGCTACGACATCGCGCAGGCGCGCAGCGAGACGTACGAGCGCCCGGGTGCGCTGCCGACCGTCACTCCGGCGACGCTCAGCGAGGACCTGCGCCGCCGGGATTTCACCGTGAACGCGATGGCGATCGGGCTGAGCGAGGCGGTGGCCGGCGTCCTGACGGGCGCCCCTGGCTCGCGGGAAGACCTAGACAACGGGACCCTCAGCGTGCTGCACGATCGAAGCTTTCAGGACGACCCGACCCGGCTGCTGCGGATGGCCCGGTACGCCGCGAGGCTGGGGTTCGGCGTCCAGGCGCACACGCTGGAACTGGCGCAGGAGGCGATCACCGGCGGGATGCCCGACCTGGTCAGCGGAACCCGGATCGGCAACGAGCTGCGGCTGCTGGCTCGTGAGGATCGGCCGATCGAGGCCTTCGCCGCGCTCGACGAGCTGGGCCTCGCGGCGTCCGTCATCCCCGGCATGAGGCGGGTCGAGCCTGCGCCGGCCGACCGGGCGCTGGCCCTGCTTCCAGCCGATGGACGGCGCGACCTGCTGGTGATCGCACTTGCCACCTCCGCCTGCCCGGCGGAAGCGCTGGCTCCCGCGCTGGACCGGCTGGCGTTCGAGTCCGGCGACCGGGAGACGATCCTGGAGGCGGCCACCGGCGCGCCGCGACTGGCCGAGGCGCTCAGCAGGGCCCAGAGCCCGTCGGAGATCGCCGCGGCCGCGGCCGGCGCACGGGCCGAGACGGTCGCGTTCGCGGGGGCGCTCGGCGCCGAGACGCAGGCGGACGAGTGGCTCAGGCGCTTGCGCCACGTCGGGCTCGAGATCGGTGGGCAGGACCTTCTCAGGGCCGGCGTCCCGCAGGGCCCCAAGATCGGGGTGGGGCTGCGGGCCGCGTTGGCAGCCAAGCTGGACGGCCGCCTGTCCGGGCGCGAGCAGGAGCTGGCCGAAGCGATCAGGGCGGCGAGCACCAGCCGGTAGCCTGACCCGATGCTCGCCGACCTTCCCGGAGCAGCCGAGCCGGTGCGAGCGCCGGAGCCGTTCCTCGCCGCCGGCGAGCATCTGGCGATCGAGCTCGGCCCCGCCCAGGTGCTGTTCACGACCCGGCGCGGCGGCAGCTCGAGCGGTCCCTACGCCAGCCTCAACCTGGGGCGCCTGACCGACGACGATCCCGACTCGGTGGCCCGCAATCGCCGGGGACTCGAGTCGCAGCTGGGCGTTCGCTTCGCCTACGGGCGCCAGGTTCACGGGACCCGCGTACAGCGAGTGGCAGCCGCTCAAGCCGGCGAGCTCGTCGAGGCCGACGGGCAGGCCACCGCGGTGCCCGGAATCGCCCCGCTGGTGCTGACCGCCGACTGCCTGGCGGTGGCGATCGCGGGAGACGGGGCGGTGGCCATGGTCCACGCCGGCTGGCGCGGCCTGGCCGGCGGCGTGCTCGGTGAGGGAGTCGCCGCCGTGCGCGAGCTGGGCGCCCGCGGGCCGCTGTCCGCCGCGATCGGACCCGGCGCCGGACCGTGTTGCTATGAGGTCGGAGAGGAGGTCCATGAGCGGTTCGCCGCCCACGGGCCCGGGGTCCGGCGGGGCCGGAACCTCGACCTGAAGGCGATTGCGCGGCGTGAGCTCGAACGCGCAGGCGTCGGCGAGATCCACGATGCCGGGCTGTGCACGATCTGCGCGGACGAATCGCTGTTCTTCTCCCACCGCCGGGACCGCGGGGTCACCGGGCGCCAGGCCGGGATCGCATGGTTGACCTGATCCGCGGCCTGGACGCCGCGACCATCCGCGCCAATCTCGACCACGTGAGCGGCGCGATCTCGGCCGCGGGCCGCAGCCCGGGGGAGGTCGAGGTGCTGGCCGCGGTCAAGTACGTGCCGGTGGAGGAGCTCGGTGCGCTGGCCGAGGCCGGAGTCACGCTGGTCGGCGAGAACCGCGCGCAAGACCTGGTCACCAAGGCAGAGGCCTACCCCGACCAGTTCACCTGGGATTTCATCGGGCATCTACAGAGCCGCAAGGTGCGATCGGTGCTGGCGCACGCTCGCTACATCCACTCGGTGGCCTCGGACTCGGTCCTGGACCAGCTGGAGCGACACGCCGATCCGGCCACCGAGGTGCTGATCGAGGTCAACGTCGCCGGAGAGCACGGCAAGGACGGCGTGCCGCCCGAGGAACTTCCACGGTTCATCGATCGCTGCCCGGTGACCGTCGTCGGCCTGATGACGATGCCGCCGCTGACCACTAACAGCGAGGACAGCCGGGCCTATTTCGCGGCGCTGCGCGGGCTCGCCGAGCGGCACGGACTGCGCCATCTGTCGATGGGGACGAGCCAGGATTACGCGGTGGCCCTGCAGGAAGGGGCTACGATAGTACGTCTCGGCACAAGCCTTTACGGGCCGGGAGCGGCATAATCACGGCAGGGAAACGCCACTTCGGCGCGAACCACCCACTCGGAATATGGCTTTTCGCGATACCTGGCACCGCACGCTGGTCTACTTCGGCCTCGCCGAAGATGAAGCCTATGAAGAGGAGATCGAGCCGTACGCGGAGCCCGAGGTCGAGCTTCAGGACAGCTATCGCGAGCGCCCTAACGTAAAGCGACTGAGCTCGCGCCGACGCCGTGACGAGTTCGACGACATCTTTGCCGACGACGACGCCCCCGACCGGCGCACGACCACGCTGCGACCGGTGGGCGGAGCGCGCGGCAACGGTCGTGGTGGAGGTGATGTCCGCGTGCACTTCGTGGCCCCCAAGAGCTTCAACGACGTCCAGGACGTCGCGGACAAGTTCAAGGACGAGATCCCGGTGATCATCAACCTGCAGGGCACCGATACCGATTTATCGAAACGCCTGATCGACTTCTCCAGCGGCCTTACCTACGCGCTCGACGGCGGCATGCAGCGGATCGCCGACAAGGTGTTCCTGCTGACCCCGCGCAACGTCGAGGTCTCCGCCGAGGAGCGCGCGCGGCTGATCGAGAAGGGCTTCTTCAACCAGAGCTGATCGCTCTCGCGTCAGACAGCGGGGCGATCACGTGGGCCGCGGTCGACCGCGCGGTAGATTGCAGGTAATGCGAGTCGGCCTGATCGGAGCTGGGAATATGGCGCGTGCCATGGCACGCGGCTGGGGCGATCCGGTGCTGTGCTCGGACACCGGGTCAGGGCGCGCACGGGCGCTGGCCGACGAGCTCGGCGGTGAGGCCTTCTCGGAGAACGCGGCGGTGGCCGAACGAGCCGATCTGGTGGTGCTGTGCCACAAGCCCGCCCAGCTTCACGAGGTCGCGGCCGAGATCTCGGGCCGGGCCAAGACGGTCGCGTCCGTTCTCGGCGGAGTGTCGACGACGGCACTGCAGGGCGCCTACCCCGGCGTGCCCGTGTTTCGCATGATGCCCAACACACCGGTCGAGGTCAGGCGGGGGGTGGTCTGCTACTCCCCGGCAGACGGCGTCGACCCAGAAGTCGAGGCCGAGGTGGTGGCGCTGTTCGAGCGCCTGGGCACGGTCGTGCGGATCCCGGAGCGCCAGCTCGGGACTGCCACCGCCGTGATGGGAGTCGCCCCGGCCTACCACGCGCTGGTGGCCGAGGCCCAGGTCGACGCGGCGGTCCGCTACGGACTCGGAGCGCCCCTGGCCGGACGGCTGGTGGCCGAGACGATGGCGGGCACGGCGGCGCTTCTGGAACGCCGCGCCTACGACACGCTCACGGTCAGGCGCGAGGTGACATCCCCCGGCGGGTCGACGGCGCGAGGGCTGGCGGCGCTCGAGCGCGGCGGGGTGCGCAGCGCGTTCTCGGATGCGATGGACAGCGTGATCGCCGGCCGGACCGAGACCGGGCAGTGATGCTCGCTTACGCGATCACCCGGGGCGACGTGGCCAACTATGTCGACGCGCTATTCAGCGTCTACATCATCCTGATCTTCGTCTACATCCTGCTCAACCTGCTGTTCTCGTTCGGCG
Organism: uncultured Solirubrobacterales bacterium; assembly: GCA_963808605.1. GTDB lineage: Bacteria > Actinomycetota > Thermoleophilia > Solirubrobacterales > Solirubrobacteraceae > Palsa-465. The sequence continues at coordinate 292,042 of CAWEGQ010000004.1, read as the reverse complement.
CGCGACCGCCGTACACGCGGTGGTCGGATGCGATCCTCAGCTTTCTGCGCGACGTCAGCGAGCCGTACCTCGGGCTGTTCCGCAAGTTCATCCCGCCGATCGGCATGTTCGATCTCAGCCCGATGATCGGGATCTTCCTGCTGATCATCGCCAGGCAGATCATCGTCAACGCGATCAGCGGATGACTCGCTGTTCTCACATCCCCGGCCGCGGCCGCTAAACGCGGCCGGTTGGCACGATGGCGCTGCCGGCGGTCGGATCGCCGAGGGCTCGAGCCGCGGCGTTCACGCGCAGCGGGATCGTGCTCGTGGTCGTGGTGGCGCTGGACCAGCTGACCAAGCACACGATCGCCAGCGGCATCGCCGTGGGCCAACAGCGACGGTTCGTGCCCGGAGTCAAGTTCGTCCACGTGCGCAACAACGGCGTCGCCTTCGGTTTCCTGTCCGGCGGCGGGGCGCTGCTCTTCATCTTCACGTTCGCCGCGCTGGGTGCGCTGGTCTGGTACCTGGCCAGGCGACCCGAACGCGCGTGGCTGTGGCTCCCGACCGGTCTGCTGATCGGCGGCGCGCTGGGCAACCTGATCGATCGCGTGGCCAACGGCGCGGTCACCGACTTCATCAAGCTGCCGCACTGGCCGGCGTTCAACGTCGCCGACATGGCGATCACCTTCGGCGTGATCTCGCTGGTGCTGGTGATCGAGCGCGGGACGCGCGGTGACCGCTGAAGCGCTGCCGCCGCTGCTGGTGCCCGACGAGGCCGCCGGCACGCGCCTGGATCGTTTCCTGGCCGAACCGCTGGGCTCGCGCTCCCGGGCGCAGGCCCTGATCGATGCCGGCCGCGTGCGAGTCGACGACACCGTGCGGGCGAAGAAGTACCTGGTCGGAGGCGGCGAGCGGATCGAGATCGACGACCACGAAGACGTCCCCGAGGCGGATGCGGTCGACGTGCCCTTCGGCGTGGCCTACGAGGACGAGCATCTGATGGTCGTGGACAAACCCGCCGGAGTGGTCGTGCATCCGGCCCGCGGCCACCGAACGGGGACCCTGGCCCAGGCGCTGGCCGGGCGAGCGGCGGGCGGCGACGAGCCCTGGCGCGCCGGGATCGTCCACCGGCTCGACCGCAATACCTCGGGTCTGCTCGTGGTGGCCAAGAGCGATCCCGTCCAGCGCGCGCTCAAGGCACTGCTGGCCGATCGTCACCTGCGGCGGGAATACCTGGCGCTGGTCGACGGTCTGCCCGAGGCCCGGTCGGGCACGATCGACGCACCGATCGGGCGCCACCGGCGCGAGCGGGTGCTGATGTCGATCGATTCCGAGGAGCCACGGGAGGCCCGCACCCACTTCGAGGTGCAGCGCGTGCTGCCCACCAGTGCGCTGCTGCAGGTCGTGCTCGACACCGGCCGCACGCACCAGATCCGCGTCCACATGGCGGCGATCGGTCATCCGGTGGTGGGCGACAAGCAGTACGGCGGACCGATGAGCTTCGGGCTGAGCCGGCAGTTCCTGCATGCGGCCCGGTTGGCCTTCCCGCATCCGGTGAGCGGCGAGCCGATCGACATCCGCTCCGAACTGCCGGACGATCTCGCCGCGGCGCTCGAGTTGGCGTCCCGCGGGTCGGATTAAAGGTGTGGCGGGGCGGCCCGTCCAAAGCCGCCCCGCCACCGTGCGAACCGAGCCACCGGAGGTAGGGGAAGGGAGGTTCGGCCCGCTTTGCAGGTCCTCACCGAAGGTAGGGGAAGGGTGAAGTCCTGCTCTGGTTGAAACGCCGGGCTATATTGAAACTTGCGTAGACTTTGCGCAAATCAATTTTCCTACCCCGTCGGTGCCGCTCGCGGCCCTGCCCCGGTGTCTCCGGGGCTCGTGAGATACGGCCGGCGGGAGCCGTGACACAACCAAAAGGGAGCAGGACCAAGTGGCTCGAGTCGGAATCAAAGAGCTTCTGGAGGCCGGTGTCCATTTCGGCCATCAGACGCGACGTTGGAACCCCAAGATGCGGCGCTTCATCTTCGGTGAGCGCGACGGCATCTACATCATCGATCTGCTGCAGACCGAGGCGCTGCTGGAGAACGCGCGCCAGTTCGCCGAGCAGGTCGCGCGGCGCGGCGGCACCGTGCTGTTCGTGGGCACGAAGAAGCAGGCCCGTGACGCCGTCAAGGACGTCGCCGAGGCGGCGGACATGCCCTACGTCAACCATCGCTGGCTGGGCGGGCTGCTGACAAATTTCCAGACGATCTCGCAGCGGATCAAGCGGCTGCACGATCTCGAGCATTACGAGACCGAGGGACAGCTGCAGCTGCTGCCCACCCGCGAGCGGATGGCGGCGCAGGCCGACCTGGCCAAGCTGCGCGCCAACCTCGGGGGAGTCAAGAACATGCAGCGGGTGCCCGATGCGGTGTTCGTGATCGACCTCAAGACCGAGGTGATCGCCGTGCGCGAGGCGCAGCGGCTCCGGATCCCGATCATCGGCCTGGTCGACACCAACTGCGACCCGGAGGGGATCGACTACGTGATCCCCGGCAACGACGACGCGATCCGGTCATGCGCGGCGATCACCAGCGCGATCGGCGATGTCGTGGCCGAGGGGCATGGCGTGTTCCGGGCCGAGGAGGAACGGGCGCGCCTGGAGCGCGAGCGCCGCGAGACCGAAGAGCGCGAGCGCCGCGAAGCCGAGGAGCGCGCGCGGCAGGAGGCAGAGGAGCAGGCCCGGCTGGAGGCAGAGGAACGCGCCCGGGTGGAGGCCGAGGAGCGCGCCCGGCTGGAGGCCGAAGCGGCCGCCGCACCGGCGCAGGCTCCTGCGGCACCGGCACCGGCGCAGGCCCCGGCTCCGGCGGCATCAGCAGCCACCCCCGCAGCCTCAGCGCCGGCTCCCGCGCAGCCCGCGCAGGCAGCCGCAGCACCGGCTCCCGCGGAGCCCGCGCAGACAGCGGCACCGTCGGAGCCCCAGGCCCCGCCTGAGGCGCCCGCGGCCCCTTCGGAGGCGCCCGTGGCCCCTCCGGCGGCGCCCGAGGCCGCCCAGGAGGCCCCGGAAGCCCCGGAAGCCCCCGAGGCCCCCGTGCAGGCGGCCGAGCCAGAGACCCCGCCGGAAGTTGAAACCGGCAACGCCCCACAGCCCACGAGCGACGAGGCGGCGGCCGAGCCCGCGGTCAGCGAGCCCGCTGCGGTGGTGGAGGCGCAACCCACCCCGCCGGTTGAGGCCGAGCCCGCGGAGGAATCGGCATGAGCGCGATCAGCGCGAAGGACGTGAAGGCGCTGCGGGACCGGACGGGCGCGGGCGTGCTCGCCTGCCGCGAGGCGCTCAGCGAGGCGGACGGCGAAATCGAGCGCGCGGTGGAGATCCTCCGCGCCAAGAACCAGGCACAGGCGGCCAAGCGGTCTGGCGCCGAGGTCGGCGAGGGCGTGATCCAGAGCTACATCCACGCCGGCAACAAGATCGGCGTGATCGTCGAGGTCGATTGCCAGACCGATTTCGTCGCCCGCAACGAAAAGTTCATCGAGTTCGCGCGGGACCTCGCGCTGCACATCGCCGCGGCCGCGCCGCTGGCGATCAGCGAGGAGGACGTGCCGGCCGAGGACCGCGAGCGTGAGGAGCGGATCGCCGTCGAGCAGGCCGCCGACCGTCCCGAGAACGTGCGAGAGCGGATCGTCAAGGGCAAGGTCGACAAGTGGCTCGACGAGGTCGTGCTGCTGCGCCAGAAGCACGTCAACGAGGACAAGCACGGCGGCAAGACGATCGAGGAGCTGCGCGCCGCGCTCTCGGCCGAGACGCGCGAGAACGTGGTCGTCCGGCGCTTCGTCCGGTACGCAGTCGGCGGCTGACGCGGTGGCAACGAGCGAGGAGAGCTCGCCGGCAGGCTCGAGCTCGCCGCCCGTCTACACCCGGGTGCTGCTGAAGCTCTCGGGCGAGGCGCTGATGGGCGGGCGGGACTACGGGACCGACCCGGAGCGGGTGCACGCGATCGCCGCCGAGGTCGCGGCGGTGCACCGTCGCGGCGTCGAGGTGGCGATCGTGGTCGGCGGCGGCAACATCTACCGGGGCCTCGCAGCGGCAGCGCGGGGGATGGACCGCGCGACCGGCGACTACATGGGCATGCTGGCCACGGTGTTGAATGCGCTGGCTCTCCAGGACGCGCTGGAGAAGGAGGACATCGTCACCCGGGTGCAGTCGGCGATCACCATCTCCGAGGTCGCCGAGCCGTACATCCGGCGGCGGGCGATGCGCCACCTGGAGAAGGGGAGGATCGTGATCTTCGCCGCCGGGACCGGCAATCCGTTCTTCACCACCGACACCGCGGCGGCGCTGCGGGCGGCGGAGATCCACGCCGAGGTGGTGCTGATGGCCAAGAACGGCGTCGAGGGCGTCTACACGGCCGACCCGGCCAAGGAACCGACCGCCGAGTTCATTCCGGAGATCACCCACAAGGAAGCGCTGACCCGCGGCCTGCAGGTGATGGACTCCACCGCCTTCGCCCTGTGCATGGACAACAACCTGCCGATCGTCGTCTTCAACATGGACGACAGCAGCAACATCGACAAGATAGTGTCCGGGCAACGCGTCGGAACCTTGGTTAAGACATGAGTGACGAGACGATCGACCTTTTGCTCGAAGATGCGCAGGAGCGGATGGCCAAGTCGGTCGACGCGATCCGGCACGAGTTCGGTTCTGTCCGCACCGGTCGGGCCAGCCCGGCGCTGCTGGACCGGATCAACGTCGACTATTACGGCGCGCTCACGCCGCTGAAGCAGCTCGCCACGATCAGCGCCCCCGAGGCGCGGATGTTGTTGATCCAGCCGTACGACAAGAGCTCGATCAAGACAATCGAGCGGGCGATACTCGAGTCCGACGTGGGACTGACGCCGTCCAATGACGGCAACGTGATCCGGCTGGTGGTGCCGGAGCTGACCGAGGAACGGCGCAAGCAGCTGGTGAAGGTGGTTCGCCACATCGCCGAGGAGGGCCGGGTGGCGATCCGCAACATCCGACGCGACGTGATGCACGATCTGCGCGAGTTGAAGGAGGCCGGCGAGACCGGCTCCGACGACGAGCACCGCGCCGAGGTCGAATTGCAGAAGCGCACCGACGCCCGGATCCACGAGCTCGACGAGATCCTCGAGCACAAGGAAGCCGACATCCTCGAGGTCTAGCCCGGTGGGCAGCGAGCCGGACGACGATAAAGAAGGACCCCGCTACGTCGCGATCATCACGGACGGCAACGGCCGCTGGGCGCAGCAGCGCGGCCTGCCGGTGATCGCCGGCCACGAGGCGGGGGCCGACCGGGTCACGCAACGGGTCAGGGACGCTCCGGACTTCGGGATCGAGGAGCTGACCGTGTACTCGTTCTCGACCGAGAACTGGAACCGGTCGCCGGCTGAGGTCTCGGCGCTGATGGGGATGTTCATGATCCGCGTGCAGAGCGAGGTGCCCGAGCTGCACGAGCAGAACGTGCGGATCCGCTTCATCGGCCGGCGCACGCCACCGGTGGATCCGGCGCTGGTGGAGAAGATGGAGTGGGCCGAGGAGCTGACCCGGAAGAACACCCGGATGACCTTCTGCGTCGCATTCAACTACGGCGGTAGGGCGGAGATCGTCGACGCAGCGCGAACCTTTACCGGGAGCACCGAAGACGAGTTCCGCGCCCATCTGTACGCGCCCGACATGCACGATCCCGATCTGATCATCCGAACCAGCGGCGAAGTTCGCACCTCGAATTACCTTCTGTGGCAATCCGCGTACTCCGAGCTGGTCTTCCGGGACGAGTTGTGGCCCGACTTCACCCGCGATGTGTTCGCCCAGAGCCTGCAGGAGTACGCGGCACGTAAGCGGCGCTTCGGGGGTCGCTGATGCCCCCGGCGCGGCGCCCGGAGGCTCGACGGCCGCCGCCAGGGCGCGCCGCGGCCCCGCGCCAGGGATCGGACCTGCTGGCCCGGATCGCCGTGGCGGTCCCGGCCGCGATCGTGGCGATCGTGCTGATCGACGTGGGCGGGATCGCCTGGGCGCTGTTCATGGCGGTGATGGGCTGCGCCTGCCTGCAGGAGCTCTACCGGATGCTCGACCGCTGGAAGCCGGTACCGATCGTCGGTTTTGCGGCGCTGGTGGGGATGACTCTGGCGGCCCGCTACGGCGGCCTGCGCGACCTCGTCGAGGTGGCTGTCGCGGCGGTTCCGGTGCTGTTCCTGGCCGTGCTGACCCGGGGACAGGCCACGGGCGCGACCGTCTCGATCGCCGGCACGCTGCTCGGCATCTACTGGGTCGGCCTGGCGTTCGGGCACGCCGTCCTGCTCCGGCAGCTACCCCACGGCAACGGCATCCTGATCGACGTGGCGGTGGGAACGTTCCTCGGCGATACCGCGGCGTATCTCGGGGGGCGCCTGTTCGGCCGGCGACCGCTGGCGCCCGGCATCTCCCCCAACAAGACGGTCGAGGGTCTGTTCTGCGGCATGCTGATCGCCGTCCTCGCGGTGTTCTTCGCCGGCCTCTACCAGACCTGGCTCACCCAGGGCGATGCGCTGCTGCTCGGCCTGGCGATCGCCGTCCTCGGACCGATCGGCGACCTGTTCGAATCGCTGGTCAAGCGCGACGCCGGGGCCAAGGACGCGGGCAACATGTTCGGCCCACACGGCGGCGCGCTGGACCGGCTCGACGGCGTGATCTTCACCGTCGTCGCCGGCTACTACATCTGGGCGACGATCGTCCATTGAATGCGGCAGCCGGGCGGTTGACGGCCAGCGTCCGCCTACAATCGGACCGTGCCTCGCCGACTGGTCATTCTCGGCTCGACGGGCTCGATCGGCGTGCAGGCGCTCGACGTCGTGAAGCGCAGCGCGGGAGAGCTGGAGGTCGTGGCGATCAGCGCCGGTACCGCCTGGAAGCCGCTGGTCGAGCAGGCGCGCGCTCACGGCGTGCGGCGGATCGCGCTGGCCGATCCCGACGCCGCGGCGCTGGCGGCCGAGGCCTGGACCGATGGCGAAGTGTTGGCCGGGCAGGACGGTCTCGCCCGGCTGATCACCGAGGGCGAGTGCGACATGGTGCTGAACGGGATCGTCGGCTCGGCCGGGCTGTTGCCGACCGTGGCCACCCTGGGCGAGGGAGTCGATCTCGCCCTGGCCAACAAGGAGTCGCTGGTGGTCGGTGGCGAACTGGTCACGCAGCTGGCCGAGGCGACCGGAGCGTCGATCATCCCGGTCGACTCGGAGCACTCGGCGCTGCATCAGCTGCTGGCCTCCGAGCGCCCGGGCACGGTCGACAAACTGGTCCTGACCGCCTCCGGGGGGCCGTTCCGCGGGAAGGCGGCCGAGGACCTGCGCGAGGTGACGGTGGAGCAGGCGCTGGCCCACCCGACCTGGGCGATGGGCGGCAAGATCACGATCGACTCGGCGACGCTGATGAACAAGGGACTCGAGTTGATCGAGGCGCACTACCTGTTCGGCACGCCATATGACCAGATCGAAGTGGTGGTCCACCCGCAATCGATCATCCACAGCCTGATCCAGTTGTGTGACGGCGCGACGCTGGCGCACCTCGGCTATCCGGACATGCGGGTGCCGATCTCCTACGCGCTGAACTTCCCGGAGCGGGCCGACGTGCCGCTGAAGCCGCTGGATCTGGCCGAGCTCGGCGCGCTGACCTTCGAGGCTCCGGACGAGAAGACCTTCGCCTGCCTGCGCCTGGCGCGCGCGGCCGGGCGGGCCGGCGGCACGGCGCCCTGCATCCTGAATGCCGCCAACGAGGTGGCCGTCCACGCGTTCCTGGGCGGCGGCCTGAGGTTCCTGCAGATCGCCGAGGTGATCGAGGAGTCGCTGGAACGGGTGCCGGCCGGGCAGGTCCATTCGTTCGACTCGCTGATCCGGGCCGATGCCGAGGCCCGAGCCGTGGCGAAGGAGCTGATCGCGACCCGGACGGCCGCGTAACAGCGCGAACCTTGGCGCGATACGCGCGTCTGGGACCACAGTACGAGCCAAACCTCGATCGATGGCGGTCGACCACCACCCAGTGGGAGTAAATCGCCATCGTGCGCACCGCTCTACGACCGCTCCACACCGAGCGACGCGCTACTAAGAGCCAGATAAGGGTTCGCGCCGCGGCCCGAACCCGGGGGTCGGCCGTGGCACACTCACTCGGAGCTTGTCCTACCTTCTCGCGTTTCTCGGCTTCGCCGCGCTGATCATCCTGCACGAGGCGGGCCATTTCCTGGCGGCCAAGGCCGTGGGGATGCGGGTGGAGCGCTTCTCGCTGTTCTTCGGCAAGCTGCTGGTCTCGTTCCGCCGGGGGGAGACCGAATACGGGATCGGCTGGCTGCCGGCCGGGGGCTACGTGAAGATCACCGGGATGAGCCCGCGCGAGGAGCTCCCGCCCGAGATCGAGCCGCGCGCCTACTACAACCAGAAGGTCTGGAAGCGGATCGTGGTGATCCTGGCCGGGCCGTTCGTGAACCTGGTGGTGGCTTTCGTGATCCTGCTGGTGATCTTCGCCAGCAACCCGGTCGCTGTGGAGCGCCACGGTCAGGACGTGGCGACGAGCACTGTGGCCGCCGGGACCCTGGAGCAGCCCGCGGCCACCTACCTGCGCGCCGGGGACAAGATCGTCGCCGTGGACGGGCGGCGCGGGCTGTCGGTTCAGCAGATCACGACGGCGATCGGTGTCCACCACTGCGCCGGGGCTCAGACCGAAGGCTGTCGGGCGGCCACCCCGGTGAAGCTGACCGTACGCCGGGACAGCCGCCTGCTGACGTTCTCCATATATCCCCGCTACGACACAGCGGTCAAGCGGGTCCGGGTCGGCTTCGGATTCGATGCGCTCACCCGGAACCTCGGCATCGTCTCGGCCGGGCACCAGAGCATCGATCAGATGTGGACGGTGACCAGCAGCACCGTCTCGACGATCGCCCGGCTGTTCGAGCCGAAGGTGCGCAACCAGGTGCACGGCATCGTCGGCGGCTTCACCGTCACCCAGGAGCGCTTCGCCTTCGACTCCACGGAGGCGTTCTACACGCTGGCGCTGATCTCGCTGTCGCTGGCGGTGGTGAACCTGTTCCCGTTCCTGCCCCTCGACGGCGGTCACGTCTTCTGGGCGGTGGCCGAGAAGGTCAGGGGCCGGCGCATCCCCTTCGAATGGATGGAGCGGGCCGGCGTCGTCGGCTTCGTGCTGATCATCATGCTGTTCGTGGTCGGCCTCAGCAACGACATCTCGACCCTGTCGGGCAAGGGCTTCGGGGTCCGCTAGGCGCGACGGGCGTCGTCCACGCTGCGCTGTTGTAGCTTTCTCGGCAGCCAAGCCCGCAATGTGGAGGAGACCATGGAGAGCAGCACGATCACGCCGGCAGGGCGCGCGGTCGACGCGGGGACCTTGACCGAGGCGCTACGGAGGACGGCAGCCAACCACCCCGACATCGTCGCGGTGCGTCTGCCGGACGATTCGGTGTCGATCACCTGGTCGCAGCTGCTGGCGCGCGTCGACGCGGTGGCCGGCGGGCTGGCCAAGCTGGGCGTCGCCCCGGGCGACACCGTGGCGATCATGCTGACCAACCGGCCCGAGTTCCACATCGTCGACCTGGCCGTGGTGATGATCGGCGCGACCCCGTTCTCGATCTACAACACCTATCCGGCGGGGGAGATCGAGTATCTCTGCACCGACGCGGCGACCAAGGTGGCGATCGTCGAGCAGGAGTTCCTGCCGGTGGTGCTCGAGGCCCGCGCGTCGCTGCCCGCGCTCGAGCACGTGATCGTGGTCGACGGCGAGGCGCCAGAAGGCACGATCGCGCTGTCCGACGTCGAGGGCTCCAATCCCGACTTCGACGTGGCTGCGGCGGCGGCCAAGGTCGAGCCCAACGACGTCCTGACCCTGATCTACACCTCGGGCACGACCGGGCACCCCAAGGGCGTCCAGCTCTCGCACCACGCGATCATGGTGACCGGGCGCTCGATCGAGGACATCATGAAGCTGGAGCCGGGCTCGAAGGTGATCTCCTGGCTGCCCTCGGCCCACATCGCCGAGCGGATGGCCCACCACTACGTCCCGGTCATCTATGGCGGCACCACGACCTGCTGCCCGAACCCGCGCGAGGTCGTGTCCTTCCTCCCGCAGGTGCGCCCGACGTGGTTCTTCGCGGTACCCCGGATCTGGGAGAAGCTCAAGGCCGGGCTCGAGGGGATGCTGGCCGGCATGCCCGACGAGCAGCGCGAGCCGGTCCAGTCGGCGATCGCCGCCTCGATCGAGAAGGTCCGGCTGGAGCAGCGCCGCGAGCCGGTGCCGGCCGAGCTGGCCGAGCGCGTGGCCCAGGCCGACGCCGCGATGTTCGCCAACTTCCGGGTGATGCTGGGGCTCGACCAGGTGCGGGCGGTCAACGTGGGCGCGGCGCCGACCCCGGTCGATGTGCTCGAGTTCTTCCACGCGCTGGGGATCGAGCTGGCGGAGATCTGGGGCATGTCCGAGACCTGCGGGATCGGCAGCGCCAACCGGCCCGGGGCGGTCAAGATCGGCACGGTCGGCCCGGCGTCGCCCGGGGTCGAGCTGAAGATCGCCGAGGACGGAGAGGTGCTCTGCAGAGGAGAGTTTCTGATGCTGGGCTACCGCAACGCGCCGGAGAAGACCGCCGAGGCGATCGACGCCGACGGCTGGATGCACACCGGCGACATCGGCGAGATCGACTCCGAGGGCTACCTGAAGATCGTCGATCGCAAGAAGGAGCTGATCATCAACGCGGCGGGCAAGAACATGTCGCCCGCCAACATCGAGGCGGCGGTCAAATCCGGCAGCCCGCTGATCGGCCAGGCCGTGACCATCGGTGATGCCCGCCCTTACAACACCGCTCTGATCGTGCTCGACGCCGACTACGCGCCGCAGTGGGCGGCCAAGCACGGGCTCGAGGGCAAGTCGCTCGACGAGCTGGCGACCGAGCCGGCGGTGATCGAGGCGGTCCAGGCCGGCGTGGACGAGGCCAACACGCACCTGGCCCGGGTGGAGGGGATCAAGAAGTTCACCATCGTCCCGGGCGACTGGCTGCCCGGGGGGGACGAGCTGACGCCCACGATGAAGCTCAAGCGCAAGCCGATCGCCGGCAAGTACAACAGCGAGATCGAGGCGATGTACGCCAAGTAGAGCCGGCGAGCGCGCCCGCTACCGGGCCGCGGAGATCGAGCGCCAGAGCAGCTCGATCGGGTGGTAGATCGGGAGGGGGTGGCCCAGCTCGCGCAGGTGCAGGTCGAGCTGGGCCGTGCAGCCGGGGTTGCCGGCGGCGATCGCCTCGGCGCCGGTGTCGAGCAGGTGACGAGCCTTGCGCACGCCCAGCTCGGCGGCGGCCTCCGGCTGGACCAAGTTGAAGATCCCGGCCGAGCCGCAACACACGTCGCGCTCGGAGCCCACCTCGAGCAGCTCGAGCTCCGGGATCGCGCCGAGCAGGGACCGGGGCTGCTCGCGGATCCGCTGGGCGTGGGCGAGATGGCAGGCGTCGTGGTAGGCGACCCGCAGCGGCACCGGGCCGCGGGGCGCCTGCGGGGCGACGGAGGCCAGCAGCTCGGTGATGTCGCAGACCCGGGCGGCGAACTCGTGGGCCTCCGGGGTGCCGAGCAGCTCGCCGTATTCCTTCATCGCGGCCCCGCAGCCGGCCGCGTTGACGATGATGTGGTCGACCGGTCCGAGGGCGTTGAAGCTCGCGATCGTCGCCGCCGCCCGGGCCAGGGCCGACTCCTCCTCGCCGGCGTGGAGCTCGAGCGCGCCGCAGCAATCGGGCAACTTCGGCGCCAGCACCTCGAAGCCCTCGGCGGCCAGGACGCCGATCGTCGCCTGATGCACGCCGGGGTAGAACACCCGCTGCACACAGCCCTGCAGCAGTGCGACGCGGCCCCGCGTCGCTCCGACGGCAGGCGTTCGCTCGGGCAACTGGATGCGCGACTCCTTGACGGTGACCCGCGGCGCGATCTTGGTCAGCACACCGAGGCGCGCCGGCAGCCGCTCGGCCCCGAGCTTGCGGGCGGCCACCAGCGTCGGCACCAGCCGTCGCAACCGCCGCGGATAGGGCAGCGTCTCGAACAGCAGCAGGCGCAGGGCGCGCTCGGCGCCGCTGCGCTGGTGCTGGCGCTCGATCTGCGGTCGCACGCGCTCGATCAGGCGGTCGTAACGCACCCCGGAGGGACAGGCGGTCACGCAGGCCATGCAGCCCAGGCAGGTATCGAAATGGGAGACGAACTCGTCAGAGATCTGACCGCCGGCACCGAGCGCATCGTCGATCAGCACGATCCGTCCGCGGGGCGAGTCCGCCTCCTGGGCCCAGAGGACGTAGCTCGGGCAGGAGTCCAAACAAAAGCCGCAGTGGACGCAGTCCTCGACGATCGCCGGATCGGGCGGCCGCTGGGCGTCGAACCCGCTCATCTCAGATTCCTCCCACGAACACGCCGGGGTTGCAGGCGCGTGCCGGATCGAAGCGCTGCTTCACCCTCCGCATCAACTCGAGCAGCGGACCCTCGGGCGTGCCCCAGGGATCCGGTTGCCTGCGCAGCTCCGGCGGTCCGTCGAGCAGCACCACGACGGCAGCGGGGGGAAGCGCCTCGCGCAGTGGCCCCACCGCCTCGGGGTCGACCTCGACGTAGCTGATGCCGAGCGCCGCCCGGCCGACCAGCGTGCCCGCGGCCGAATCGACCGCGCCGAGCACCGCCTCGAGCTGGCTCGGCCGCGCGGCGATCCGCACCAGCGCCCGGGTGGCCGAGCGCTGGCCGGCGCGCTGGCGAGCCCACAAGGCGTCGTCGTCGGCGCTGATGTCGACGTGCTCGAGCCCGGCCTTCCGCATCACGGCGGCGACCGTCTCGGACCGGCGCTCGGCCTCCGCCCCGGCCGAGCGCGCGAGGATTCCTCCGCGCCCGCCGCGCCAGGCGAGGTCGAGCGAATCGAGCTCGAGGGGAGCCGCGGCCAGCGCCCGGGCCGCGGCGCCCAGCTGCGCGGCGTCCTCGCAGGCGCCCAGCGCAGTCGCCGTGGCCCCCGGCAACGGGTGCAGGCGAACGCTGACCGAGAGGATCACCCCGAGCGTCCCGAACGACCCGGTGAACAGCTTGGCCAGGTCATAGCCGGCCACGTTCTTGATCACCTTGCTCCCGGCGCGGGCGATCGTGCCGTCGCTGAGCCCCACGGTGATCCCCAGGATCAGGTCACGCGGGGCGCCGTAGCGGTGACGCAGGGGGCCCGAGTCGGCGGTGGCGATCACGCCGCCGATCGTCGCGCTCTGCTCCGATCCGGCCCCGAGCGGCGGGTCGAGCGCCAGCATCTGGCCGGCGCCGGCGAGCTCCTCCTGGATCCGCCCCAGCGGCGCGCCCGCCTCGAAGATCGCGGTGAGATCGCCGACGTTGTGCTCGAGCGTCCGGTCGAGCCGCTCGAGGGACAACTCGACCGCCGGCGTCGCGGTCGCCGCCCCCCAGCTGATCTTCGAGCCACCGCCGCGGAAGCGCACGGGGCTGCCGGCCGCCGCGGCGGCGGCGAGACCCGCCGCCGCGCCCTCCGAGGTGCTGGGGGTGAGGACGCCGTCCACGCGGGCTAGAACCGCATCGCCACGCCGTCGCGCTCGAGCGGATGCTCGCGGTACGGCCCAGGGACCTCGCCGCACAGCCGCGGGGTGGGCATCACCTTGCCCGGATTGGCCAGCCCGCGCGGATCGAACGCACAGCGGAGCCGCTGGAAGGCATCGAGGTCGGCCTCGGAGAACATCGACGGCATGTAGGCCTTCTTGTCGACTCCCACGCCGTGCTCGCCGGTGATCGAACCGTCGGCGTCGACGCAGGCCTTCACGATCAGGCTGGCCAGCTCCTCGGCGCGCTCGGCCTCGCCGGGCCGGCCGGAGTCGTAGCAGACGAGCGGGTGCAGGTTGCCGTCACCGGCGTGGAACACATTGGCCACGCGCAGGTCGTACTCGGCCGACAATTCCTCGATCTTGCGCAGTACCTCGGACAGGCGGGTCCGCGGGATGACACCGTCCTGGACGTAGTAGGCCGGCGCGATCCGGCCCATCGCGGCGAACGCGGCCCGGCGGGTCTGCCAGATCAGCGCGCGTTCCTGCTCGGTCAGCGCCACCCGCACGTCACGCGCGCCGGCCTTGGCGCAGAGCGACATCAGATGCTCGAAGCGGGCCGTGCATTCGACCTTCGGCCCGTCGAGCTCGACCAGCAGCGCCGCTCCGGCGTCGAGCCGGTAGCCCGCGCCGGTGGCGGCTTCGGCGGCCTCGATCGAGAGGCGGTCCATCATCTCGATCGCCCCGGGAACGATGCCCGCGCTGACGATCTCGGTGACCGCGTCGCCGGCCGCCGAGGTGTCCTCGAAGAAGGCCACCAGCGTCCGTACGGCCTCCGGGGCGGGCATCACGCGCAGCTCGATCCGGGTGGCCACTCCCAGCGTGCCCTCCGACCCCACGAACGCGCCGAGCAGGTCGTAACCGGGCTCGTCGCGATCCAGTTGCACGACCGAGCCGTCGCTGAGCACCACCTCGAGCCCGGTCACGTAGTTGGTGGTGAAGCCGTACTTGAAGCAGTGCGCCCCGCCGGAGTTCTCGGCCACGTTGCCGCCGATCGAGCAGACGATCTGGCTGGAGGGGTCGGGCGGATAGAAGTGACTCGGCGCCACCGCACGGGAGATGGCCAGGTTGGTCACCCCGGGCTCGACCACCACGCGTGAATCGTCCAGCTCGATCGAGAGAATGCGGCGTAGGCGGGCGAGCACGATCAGCACGCCCTCAGCCACCGGCAGCGCGCCGCCCGACAGCCCCGTCCCGGCCCCCCGCGCGACCCATGGCACCCCGGCGTCGAAGCAGGCCCGCACGACGTGCCGGACCTCGTCGCCGGTCCCCGGGAGCACCGCGGCCAGCGGGGTCTGGCGATACTGGGCCAGCCCATCGGAACGGTAGGTGGCCAGGGCATCGGGGTGCGTGAGCACATGCTCCGCGCCGCAGATGCCCTGCAGCCGAGAGATCAGTGGCCCACCGCTCACTCCCGAACCGCCATTGCCCGATCCTACCCAGCCGGGCCTGGTGAAGCAGTCCCGAACGAAGCTCCGCGGTCAGGAAACGGTGATCTTGACGTGGCGGCTGAACGTGGTGTACCCCGGCGCCAGCAGCGGATCGTCGACGGGATAGGTCCAGGTCGTCCGGACCGTGCCGCTGCCGGGGAACACCACATGGGCGTCGAAGTAGCCGTGAGGATCGGTGACCGTCACCGTCCTGACCGTCGTGTACGTCGAGCTCGAGCCCGGCGCGAACTGGATCTGGACCGTCTGGGCCTCGCCTGGCACATCGGACAGGGCGAAGTGCACGGGGCGGGCAGCGCCCCACACCTCGACCGCGTGGCCCGGGTGGGTCGTGGTCACGGGCAGGAAGATCGGCATCCTCCAAGCGCTGTAGGTCGGCTTCTGCGCATCGTTGTAGGTCAGAAGGCCGCTGGCGTAGCCTCCGTAGTCGTTGGTCTTCAGCGCCGGCAGCGGATCCCTGAGCAGGTACTGCTCGAAGGATTGGATCCGCGGGTTCCGGTAGGAGATGTATTCGGCCCAGTTGAGGTAGTAGGCCGCGGTGGCCTGGGAGACGTAGATGTGCTTCGGCTTCCCGTCCGGGCTGTGCTTGGGCGGACTGGTGATGTACCCGTATTCGGTGCTCCAGACCGGGAAGCGCTTGGACGAGTGGTATGCGTGGGTGACCTTGTCCAGCGCGCGAGTCAGGTTGCCGATCTGGGCCAGCACCGTGTAATCGGGGTCGGGGTGGGCCTCCACGTTGGGCGGATACCAGCGTGAATACGGGTGGTCCGAGAAGCCCGAAGCCGAGAACAAGGCCGGGTTCTGCGCGGGGAACCGGGCCGAGCCGGCAGCATTGGTCGGGCAATCCCGCAGCCGGGCGGCGGTTCCGCGCAGCGGCTTGTAGTGAACGTCGACGCAGTACAGCGCGCGGAGGAAGGTGAGCGGCTTCATGCCGGAGAAAATGCCCCAGCTCAGCTTGGGCTGTTCCGGGTTGGGCTCGCCGCGCGGGGCCAGCTCGCCGAACAGGAACGTGTCCCCGCCGTGTCCGGTCTGGTGCAATGCGCTCCAGGCCGCGTCGACCAGGCCGCGGTACATCTCAGGGGCGTGCTCCACCTTCAGATTGCCGGGCAGACCCTGGGGGGAGAGGCTCGGGCCGTAGTCGGGCTCGTTCCAAACCGACCACATGCTGATCCGCGGCAGATCGCTCGGGTCGCCCGGCACGGTCTTGCCCGTGACCGGATCGTAGTTGCCGCTGTAGCGCGTGCCCAGCGCCTGCACGAACGCTTTGTACTCGCTCGGCGAGGGCTTCCATCCCGACGGATAGGGTTGGTTCTTCGGCGTACCCGGGCCCTCGGCCCAGCGGGGTATGTTGCCGACCACGTTGAAGTTGATGCCAAAGCCGGCCTGCGTGGCATCGCGGACGATCGTGTCGAGCTGGCCCCAGCTGGCCTTGGGATAAGCCGCCGGGTTGGACGCCTTGAAGCCGGCCGGTCGGGTCCGCGAGCTGGACTTGGGAGCGATCGTCGCCCACCGGACGGCGACGCGAATCTGGTCGGCTCCGAGCAGGCGCATACGCTGGAGCGTTCCCACGGGGTTGGCGATCAGCGCGCCGTCATCCTGAATCATCGCGTGCTGCGTGCTGGACGCCGCCGCTCCGGCCGGGACGATCATGGCCAGCGCCGAGATCAGGGCCAGCGGCGCGCAGGCCGCGCCGGACCGGCGCAACCACGTGGGAACTGCTGGGCGATGCATCAAGGACTGACCTCCGGAGGAGTACGAAAACTTGGATACGGGCTGGCCCCGCGCAGACCGCGGCAGAGCGACCGCAGGCTAGCGAAGCGCTCACCGTAGCTAGAACCGGCCTCTCGGCCGGTAGTTGCGGGAGCCTTGATCAGTGAACGGTTACGGTCACGATGCGGCTGCGGATCTCAGGGCCGCCCGGATAGCTCCAGGCCAGCCTCACCCGGCCGCTGTGTGCGAACCGCTGCGCGACATCGAAGTAGCCGTGGGGGTCGGTGATCGGGACCGTCCTGACCGTCGTGAAGCTCGAGCTCGAGCCCGGGGCGAACTCGATCCGCACGCTCTGTGGTCGACCGCTCCGTTCTCGCGCCACCGGCGCCGGACGCGCACAGCCCCACACCTCGATCGGTTGCCCGGCGGCGGTCCGGACGACCGGCAGGTAAAGCGGCAGACGGAACGCGGCGAACGCGGGCTTGGGCTTGCCATCGCTGAACTTCAGTCCGGTCGCGAAGTGGCCACTCGGGGAGTCGAGCATCAGGTACTGGTCATAGGAACGCACCCGCGGGTCCCGCCAGGAGATGTACTCCGCCCAGTTCAAGTACGCGGCGGCCAGCGCCGGGCTGGGGCGGAGCGGCTCCGGCGGATCGGTGTGATACCCGAACTCGGTGGAGTAGATCGGGAGCTGCTTGTGCGAGCCGTAGGTCGACTGGAGTCGGTCGAGCGCTCGCTCCAGGTTGCCCAGCGTGGCCAGGTCCGCGTAGTCGGGCTCGCCCGGGGTGACGATGTCGGGCGCCAGCTCGCCCTGGGGGTATGGGTGGTCGGCAAACCCGGAGGCCAGGAACAGTGCGGGATGCCGGCGGGCGAACTGGGCCGAGCCCGCAGGGTCCGGCGGGCACCCTCGCGAGCTGGCCGCGGCACCCCGAAGCTCAGCGAAGCTCGAGCCGACGCAGTACAGCGCCCGGAGGAAGCGCAGCGGAACGGTCCCGGCAAAGGTGCTGGGGCCGTTTCCGGTCGTGATTCCCCGCGGCGCGGTCTCGCCGAAGAGAATCGTGTCGTGGGCATGACCGGTCGCGCTGAGCGCGCTCCAGGCTGCGTCCAGGAGATCGCGATAGAGCTGCGGGGCGACCTCCACGGTGGAATCGTCGATCGTCTGGGGGGCGAGGTCTACACCGTAGTTGGGCTCGTTCCAGATCGACCAGAAGTCGATCCGCGGCAGCGGCGCGGCAGCGCCGGGGGGTCGGTATGTGCCGCTGTATCGCGTCCCCACCGCCTTCACGAACGCACCGTAGTCCGCCGCGTTCGGCTTCCAAACCCCGACGCCGCCGTGCTTCGGTCGGCCCGGGCCGTCCGCCCACACCGGCCCCGGGCCCCCGAGGGTGAGGTCGAGGCCGATCCCCTGCGTCCGGGCCGCCTGCACGACCTGGTCATACAGCGACCAGCCGGCCGGGGGGTAGGCGGCCGGGTCGGCGGCCTGGAATCGGGGGGCAACGCGACTTTCCGGAGCGGGGGCGATCGTGTCCCACGGCACGTACACCCGCACCCGGTCCACCCCGAGCGCTTTGAACTGGGCCAGCGCCAAGGCCGGGTTCTGATGCAGGAGCCCCTCGTCCTCGAAGATCGACTCCAGATCGCTGTGCGAGCGCACCGGCAGCGGACGTGGTTTGCTCGAGGATCCGCAGCCTGAGAGCAGCCAGAGCGCCGAGATCGCCACAACCGCGCGGAGGAGATGAGCGCGCAAAACAGCGACTTTCAGCGGTAGCCGACCGGCGGGCAAGCGCGGGAGAATACGGCTTTAGACTTAGCCGAATGCTGATCCCGATCCGTACGGACGGGACCGCAGCGGCCCGAAGCTCGCCGGCCGAGGCCCTCCGCCAGGTTCCGATCGAGGTGTGGGCTCTCGCCGGCCTGACGACGCTCGCCGCGGTCCTGCGGTTCGCCACCCTCACCGACCAGAGCTTCTGGGTCGACGAGGCGACCACGGCCCATGAGATGCGCCTCTCGTTGGGAGCGATGCTGCATTCGGTGCATCTCAACGAGACGACTCCGCCGCTGTACTTCATCGTGGCCTGGCTGTGGAGCAAGCTGTTCGGGACGG
This sequence comes from uncultured Solirubrobacterales bacterium, assembly GCA_963808605.1. Taxonomy (GTDB): domain Bacteria; phylum Actinomycetota; class Thermoleophilia; order Solirubrobacterales; family Solirubrobacteraceae; genus Palsa-465. Next base: position 273,237 of record CAWEGQ010000004.1, on the reverse strand, counting down.
GCGAGGCCGGACTGCGCTCGCTCTCGGCGGTTCTGGGGGTCGGGGTGGTCCCGCTCACGTATCTGTGCGGGCGGGAGCTCGTCTCGCGGCGGGCCGGGCTGCTGGCCGCCGCGTTCGCGGCCGTCAGCCCGTTCATGATCTGGTACTCGCAGGAGGCCCGGGCCTACATGCTGTTCGCATTGCTCTGTGGTGCGTCGCTGCTGTACTGGGCGCGGGCGCGCACCGATCCGAGCCGCCGCAACCTGGCGCTCTGGGCGCTGTTCTCGGCCCTCGCGGTGCTGACCCACTTCTTCGCCGGTTTCCTGGTCGCGCCGGAGGCGCTGTGGCTGCTGGCGCTCCACCGTCGGCGAATCACCTTGATCGCCGTGGGCGCGGTGGCGGTTGTCCAGGCCAGCCTGGTCCCGCTCGCGGCCGGCGACACCAACCACCCGCTGAACTGGATCAACGCCTTCCCTCTCTCGATTCGGATCAAGCAGGTGCCGGTCGACTTCGGGTTGAGCAGCCTCTACCAGAGCTCGATCGTCACCAGCGGGCTGCTCGGCGCCGCGCTGCTCGGCGCGATCGTGATCGCGCTGTTCATGCTCGGCGGCGGCAACCGGGCGGCGCGGCGGGGGGCCGGCGTGGCGGCGGCGCTCGCCGCCGCGGTGATCCTCGTGCCGCTGCTGCTCGCCGTGGCGGGTCGCGACTACCTGGTGCCGCGCAATCTGACCCCGGCCTGGATTCCCTTGGCGATCGTGCTGGGCGCCGCTTGCACGCTCCCGCGGGCCCGCCTCGCCGGAGCCGCACTGGCCGCGCTCGTACTGGGCGGCTTCGTCTACGCCGGCGTCCGGATCGACCACGACAGCGCCTACCAGCGTCCGAACTGGCGGGGTGTCGCCGCCGCCCTCGGCTCGGCTCCCGGCTCGCGCGCGGTGGTCGCCTACGACGGCGGCTTCGCCGCCCAGCCGTTGGCCATCTACCTGCCGCGGGTGCCGTGGTCATTCTCCGGGACGAGGAGCGGTACACCGGTCACGGTCTCCGAGGTCGACGTCATCGGCAACGTCTACCAGGCCTCGCCGCGCGTCCTGCCGAGCGGGGCCCGGCGGATCTCCAGCCGCACGGTCGACGGTTTCCTGGTCGACCGCTTCGCGCTCGATCCAGCCTGGACGGCGACTCCCGCCGCCATCGGCGCTCGGGCCGGGTCCCTGCTCGGGCCGCCGTCCGGAGTCCCCGCGGTTCTGCTGCAGGGCGCGCCCGGCCGCGGGCTCTGAGCTAGCCGCCCCGGTCGCGGGGTGGCTAGCCGCCCCGGTCGCGGGGCTCTAAGCTAGCGCCCCGATGAGACGGTCCCTAGCCCTGCTGGTCGCGCTCTCCGCGGTCACCCTGATGCCGAGCCACGCGCTCGCGGTCACCACCAGCCAGGTGGTCGCCGACTGCAACGCCCACGGCCGGCTCGTCCAGCATTACTCCGACTCCACGCTGCGCACCGCGCTGGCCACGCTCCCGGCCGACGTCGCCGAGTACACCGACTGCGCCGACGTGATCCGCAAGCAGCTGCTGGCCCAGGTCAGCGGCGCGAAGTCCTCCGGCTCGGGCTCCGGCGGCGGATCCGGGGGCTCGTTCCTGCCCACTTGGGTGATCGTCCTGCTGGTCATCGTGATCCTCGGCGGCGCCGGAGCCACGGTCGCCGCCCGCCGCCGGGGCGACGGGGACGACCGCGGTGGCGGCGGGGACGCCGGCTAGCCGACCTTGACGGTGACCGAGCGGCTGTAGTCCGTCTGGCCGGATTCATCGGCCCAGGCCACCCGTACGGTGCCGCTGTGCGAGAACTTCAGGTGGAGGTCGAAGTAGCCGCGGATGTTGGTGATGGGAACCGTGGTCAGCGTGGTGAATGCCCCGGCGGAGCCGGTTTGGAACTGGATCTGCGCGGTCTGCGGTTGGCCGGTGTCGAGGCTGGCGACGTGCGCCGGCCGCACCCCACCCCAGACCTCCAATGCACCCGGGTGCTTGATCGAGGTCTTAGGCAGGTACAGCGGCAGCCGGTAGGCGGCGAGCCCGGGCTTGGGAGTGCCGTTCGAGAACTCGAGGCCGCTGGCGAAGTTGCCGGCCGGCGGATCGGTGAACAGGTACTGCATGAAGCTCTTGATCCGTGACTGCTTGTAGCTGAGGTACTCCGCCCAGTTGAGGTAGTAGGCCGCGGTCACCGGATTGATGCCCTGCTTCGAGGACTGCTTGGGTGGGTTGGTCTGGTACCCGTACTCGGTGGAGTAGATCGGGAACTGCTTGTGCGAGCCGTAGGCCCGGTTCAGGCTGTCGAGCGTCCGTTCGAGCTTGGAGATGGCGCCCAGGTCGCCCACATCGGCATGATCCTGGCCCTTGGCGAACAGGGATTTGTTCGGGGGTGTCGCCTCGGCGTAGGGATGGGCGGCGAATGCGCTGGAGGAGAACAGGGCCGGATTCTGCGAGCGGAACCTACGGGATGCGGCCGCCGTGGTCGGGCAGCCACTCTGGCCGGCCAGCGTGCCCCGCAGTTCCTGGAAACGGGAGTTCACGCAGTACAGGCCCCGCAGGAATTCCAGCGGCGCGGTCCCGCTGAAGTTCCCGCCGGAGGCGTACCCATGCGGGGCGGTCTCCCCGAAGACGATGGTGTCGCGCTGGTGGCCGCTGGCCCGGAGCGCGCTCCAGGCGTGGCCGAGCAGACCGCGGTAGGAGGCCGCGGCGAGCTGGACGCGGCCACCGTCCGCGGTCTGGGGCGACAGATCGGGACCGTAGTTGGGCTCGTTCCAGATCCCCCAGAAGGTCACGGCCGGCAACGGGGCCGAGGCGCCGCGGGGCGTGTAGGTCCCGCTGTAGCGGGTTCCCACGGCCTTGACGAACGACCCGAAGTCCGCGGCCGAGGGCTTCCAGGACGCGAAGGCATTCCCGGCCGGCGCGCCACGCCCCTCCGCCCACCGCGGAGACGGCCCGGTGATGAGGAAGTCAAGCGAGATTCCGTCGGCCTTGGCGTGCTCGGCCACCTGATCCAGGAAGCTCCAATTCGATGCGCTGTAGGCGGCCGGATCGGCGGCTTTGAAGCCCTTGGGCGCCGACTTGGCGGTCGGCTGCGGAGCGATCCGCGACCAGGCCACCGCTACCCGCACGCGAGTGACGCCCAGGCCACGCAGCGTGGCCAGGCCTCCGGCCGGGTTCTGGGACAGGAATCCGTCGTCCTGGAAGATTGCCTCTTGCGTGCTCGACGCGGCGGCCGGCGGCGCCTGTACAGCGGTCAGCAGGCCCAGCATCGGAAGGATGGGGAGGAGTGCTCTGATTCGGGGCATGAAGACCTCCAACCGGCAGGCGCGGCCTAAGTTGCGGGTGGGCCGGTCGCTCTACACTGGTCCTCATGTCCTCCCAGCGCCAGATTCATGTCGGCGGTGTGGCGATCGGCGGCGGTGCGCCGGTGGCCGTGCAGACGATGACCAAGACCGAGACCGCCGACCTGAAGGCGACGATGGATCAGATCCGCCGTGTGGCGGAGGCCGGCGCCGACATCGTGCGGGTCGCGGTGCCGCGCGACCAAGATGTCGAGGCGCTCAAGACGATCGTCCGGGAGTCGCCGATCCCCGTGATCGCCGACATTCACTTCAACCACACGCTGGCCCTGAAGGCCCTCGACGTGGGCGCGCATTGCGTGCGGCTGAACCCGGGCAACATCGGCGGGCCGGACAAGGTGGCCCAGGTGACCGCGCGCGCCGCCGAGCTCGGCACCCCACTGCGCGTCGGGGTCAACTCGGGCTCGCTGCCCGCGCATCTGCGCCAGCTCGAATACGACAACCCGGTCGAGGCGCTGGTCACGGCGGCGGTCGAGACGGTCGAGCTGATGGAGCGCCTGAACTTCCAGAACTTCAAGGTGTCGATGAAGTCGACATCGGTGCCCAACACGATCGCCGCCAACCGGCTGCTGTCCGAGCGGATCCCCTACCCGCTGCACCTCGGCGTCACCGAGGCGGGGACCAAGTGGTCGGGCTCGCTGAAGTCGGCCGTCGGCCTCGGGACGCTGCTGGCGGACGGGATCGGCGACACGATCCGGATCTCGCTCTCGACCTTTCACGCCGAGGAGGAGGTCAAGGTCGCCTGGGAGATCCTCAAGGCGCTGAAGCTGCGCGAGCGCGGCCCGGTCCTGATCGCCTGCCCGACCTGTGGTCGGCTGCAGTTCGACATGGACACCGTGGTGGCCGAGGTCGAGGCGCGCCTCGAGGCCTACGCCGACCCGATCGAGGTCTCTGTGCTGGGCTGCGCCGTCAACGGCATCGGCGAGGCACGCCACGCCGACTTCGGGATCACCGGCGCCAAGGACATGGGGATGATCTACTCCAAGGGCGAGCCGCTGAAGAAGGTGCCCACCGAGCAGCTGGTGGACGAGCTGTTCCGGGAGATCGACCGCTATTACGCCGCGGGCAAGACCGTCCGCCGCGACGAGCACGCCGCCGCCGAGGCCCGGGCCTGGCTGGCGGAGAACGAGGACGAGACCGCGATGACGCCCGAGCGTCTGGCCGCGATGGAGGCAGCCGCGGCCGATGACGAGGCGGCGGATGACGCGATGCTCTCGGTGATCGCCCCTCAGCCGGCGCGCCTCGACGAGGAAGCCTCGCCGGTTTCCGGGCGCCGCTTCACCCGGGCCTGAGACGAATCGCGAGCCTGGTCGAAATTCCTCCGGATACGGGAGGAAATTCGACCAGCCTCCCGGACCGGCACGCTCCGAATTATCGAAGCGCGCCGTTCCGCGGACGGTCTAGCCGACCTTCGAGAAGCCGTCAGAGACCTTCGCCCAGTTGACCACGTTCCACCAGGCGTCGATGTAGTCAGGGCGCTTGTTCTGGTACTTGAGGTAGTAGGCGTGCTCCCAGACGTCGATGCCGAGCAGCGGGGTCTGCCCGTCGCTGACCGGGTTGTCCTGGTTGGCGCTCGAGACCACGGCGAGCCCGGAGCCGTCGTGGATCAGCCACGACCAGCCGGAACCGAAGCGGTTCACGCCGGCGTCCTTGAACTTGGCCTTGAAGTCGTTGAAGGAGCCGAAGGCCGAATCGATCGCCGCGGCCAGATCGCCGTCGGGCTCGCCACCCCCGTCGGGCGACATCCACTCCCAGAACAGCGAGTGGTTGTAATGCCCACCGCCGTTGTTGCGGACGGCGGTGCGCTTGGCCTCGGGAACGGCCGAGAGGTCCTTGAGGACGTCCTCGATCGGCTTGTCGGCGAGGTCGGTTCCCTCGAGGGCGGCATTGACCTTGTCGACATACGCCTGATGGTGCTTGTCGTGGTGCACCTTCATCGTCGCCTCGTCGATGTGAGGCTCGAGCGCGTCGTAACCGTAGGGTAGGTCGGGAACTGAGTAGGCCATGGGGCGGTGGCTCCTTGCAGACGGGCTATTCGAACTTGAATGTCACTTCTATCAGACCTCCCCGGGCCCCAACGGGTTCAAACCGTGACCCGCGACAGGCGGCGTTGGGCAGGCGCCCGGGTAGGCTTCCGGACCGATGACCCGACTCTCGAATTACTTCCTGCCGACCGAGCGCGAGCCGCCGGCCGACGCAGAGGCCATCTCGCACCAGCTGATGGTGCGCGCCGGCCTGATCCGCCAGATCGGCTCCGGCCTGTGGTCGTGGCTTCCGGCGGGCTGGCGGGTGCACCAGAACGTCGTGCAGGTCGTCCGCGAGGAGATGAACGCGATCGGCGGCCTGGAGATGCTGATGCCGGTGCTGCATCCGGCCGAGCCGTGGAAGCGCACCGGCCGCTACGCGATCGACGAGCTGTTCAAGCTGCAGGACCGGCGCGGCGCCGAGATGGTGCTGGCCATGACCCACGAGGAGATCGTCACCGGGCACGTCGCCTCCGCGGTGCGCTCCTATCGTGACCTCCCGCTGATCCTCTACCACTTCCAGATCAAGGAGCGCGACGAGCCGCGGCCCAGGGCCGGAGTGCTGCGCACCCGTGAGTTCATCATGAAGGATGCCTACACCTTCGACCGCGACGCCGAAGGGCTGGAGGCGGGCTACCGGAAGCACGTTGGAGCCTACGACCGGATCCTCGATCGGCTCGGGCTCGAGTGGTACCGGGTCGAGTCCGACGTGGGGATGATGGGGGGCATCGGCGCGCACGAGTACATGGCGCCATGCCTGGCGGGCGAGAACGACGTGGCGCTGGCCCCCGGCTACGCCGCCAACGTCGAGGTGGCCAGCGCCGAGGCCCAGCCGGTGCCGCTGCCGACCGGGCTGAGCGCGCCCGAGGAGGTCCACACCCCGGGGATGACCACGGTCGATCAGGTCGCCGGGGCGCTGGGAGTGCCAGCCGGAGCGCTGCTGAAGGCGTTTCCGGTGATCGTGGACGAGGACGCCATGCGGCTGGTGATCGTGCGCGGCGACCATCGGGTCAACGAGATCAAGCTCCGCAACGCCCTCGGGGCCGACTTCCGGGCCGCCCGGGCGGACGAGGTCGCCGAGCGGCTGGGACCGCCCGGCTTCATCGGTCCGGTGGGGGCGCAGATGCCGATCCTGCTCGACGCCGCGGTGGCCGTCGACGGGTCCGGTTCCTACATCACGGGCGCCAACCGACCCGATGCGCACCTGCGCGGCGTGGTGCCGGGGCGCGACTTCGAATTCGAGCCCGCCGACGTGCGCAGCGTCGTGGCCGGCGACACCGTCGGCGGCGCGGCGATTCGGATCGAGCCGGCGATCGAGGTCGGCAACCTGTTCAAGCTGGGCACGCGCTACTCGGAGCCGCTGGGCGCGACCTATTTGGACGAGTCCGGGCAGGCGCAGCTCGTGTGGATGGGTTCCTACGGGTTCGGACCCGCCCGCGCGGCGGCCGCGGCGGTGGAGCAGTTCGCCGACGAGAAGGGCATCTCCTGGCCTCGGGCGATGGCCCCGTTCGACGTGCACGTGGTCGTGCTGGGCAAGGCCGGCAGCGAGGAGCGGACGCTGGCCGACGGCCTCTATGAGAACCTCAAGGAGCTCGGGCTGCAGGTGATCTACGACGACCGCGACGCCGGACCGGGGGACAAGTTCGCCGACGCCGAGCTGCTCGGCTGCCCGGTGCGGGTGACGGTCGGCCGGCGCACGCTGGCGGCCGGCGAGCTCGAGGTCCAGATCCGTCGCGGTCGCGAAAGCCGGACCGTCCCGTTGACGGGAGCCGCCGAGGCGGTGGCCGATCTATGGCGCGGCCTCCCCTGAAACCGCCGAGCCGGCGCCGGCTGTTCGGCGTCGACCGCTCCGGACCGCCGCCCCAGCAGACCCTGGCCGGTCAACCGCTGAACCCGTGGACGATCCCGAACGGAATCGGGTTCGTGCGGCTGGCGCTGATCCCGGTGTTCCTGGTGATCGCGCTCTCGAGCCGCGGCGGCCAGGACGCGCTGGCCGCGATCCTGTTCGCCGTGATCGGCTGGGCGGACTATCTCGACGGGTTCACCGCCCGCCTGACCGGTCAGTACAGCCGGCTCGGCGCGCTGCTCGATCCGATCGTCGACCGCCTGCTGGTGATCTCCGGGATGGCGGTCGCCTGGCGCTTCCAGCTCCTACCACGCTGGGCGCTGGCGGTCGTGATCGGGCGCGAGGTGTTCATGCTGGGTCTCAGTCGCTACGGGCTACGCCGGGGTGTCGACCTCAAGATCAACTGGGCCGGCCGGATCGGCGTCGGGCCGACCATGTCGGCGCCGTTCCTGGCCATGGCCGGCGTGCATTGGCTGGCGCTGATCATGCTGTATCTGGGCATGGCCCTGGCATTGCTGGCCACCGCGCTGTACGTTCGGTCTGGCGTCGAGCAGACCCGCGCGGCTTCTGCACGCAAACTCTCAAGCTCAGATTGACCCTCTGAGAAGCCTAGGTATACTCGGCACCTCGCCCGATCCACGACACGCAGCACGGGGGTAGTTCACCGCATGGAAACGTTTCCGGACCTCGGCTCATTGACGGACCAAGAGCTAAAGGACTTGATCAAGCAGTTGACCGAGGAGGAGATGGAGGTCTCCTACAAGCGGCGAATCCTGCACGGGAAGATCGACATCCTGCGCGCGGAGCTCGTCAACCGGCTGAGGAAGAAGGAGGAGGGCGGCGAGCTGGTCATTTCCGGCGCGGACGTGCAGCAGCTGACCGACATCCTCGCCGGTCGGGTGCCGGGCGCGGACACCAACTGACGCGTTAGGTGGCGATTCCTCGCGGTGGCTCAGCACTGTCCCGAGTGCGGTTTCGCTAACGCGGACGGCGCCAACTACTGCCAACGCTGCGGTGCCTTCCTAACCATCTCTGAGCCTCCACCCGGAGCCACGACAGCCACCTACCGGGTCGGCGAGACGGGCGAGATCGAGGAGCTGGCGCTGGAGGAGGTCGTGGCTCGCGGCGCGACGCTGGTGATCCGCGCGGGCGGGGGCCGGGCCGGCGAGACGTTCCCGCTGGAGGGGGAGCGGATGACCGTCGGCCGGCGACCCGATTGCGACATCTTCCTCGACGACGTCACGGTCTCCCGCGATCACGCGGTGATCGTCGCCCGGGGTGAGGAGCACTTCCTCGACGACCTGGGCTCGCTCAACGGCACCTACGTCAACCGCCGCCGGATCGAGTCGCATCGGCTCAGCGACGGCGACGAGCTTCAGATCGGCAAGTACAAGCTGGCTTTCCTGAGTCGCTGATGACCACACCTGAGATCGGTAACCCCGAGGTAGAGCTGTCCGAGGCCAAAGCGGCCGGCCGGCCGCGTCAGAAGGCGGTCACGATCGGCTCGGTCTGCAAGGCGCTGGTCCAGGAGTTCCCGGACATCTCGATCTCGAAGATCCGCTACCTCGAGGATCAGAAGCTGCTGACGCCGCGCCGCACGCAGGGCGGCTATCGCCTCTACACGCAGACCGACATCCAGCGGCTGCGCACGATCCTGCGCCTCCAGCGCGACGAGTTTCTCCCGTTGCGGGTGATCCGCCAGGAGCTGGCCGGCGGCCGGGCCGAGCGCGAGGTCACCCCGCCCACCGACGCCCGCCCGATGCGGCGGGCCAGCGTGACCGGACGCGACCCGGCCTCCCTGTACTCGCTCGACGATGTGGTCGAGGAGACGGGCGCCAGCGCCAAGCTGGTCAGCGAGCTGGTGGAGTTCGGGGTGATCAAGGGCGAGGTCCGCGGCGGCATGCGGTATTTCGACGAGACCGAGCGCGAGATCGCCCGGGCCGTGTCGGAGCTGGCTCGCTACGGCGTCGGCGGCCGCAACCTCCGCGTCTTCCGCTCCTCCGCGGACCGTGAGGCCCAGCTGCTTCAGAGCATCCTCGCCCCGGCACTGCGCTCGCGCAACCCCGAGCGCCGCAAGGAGGCGATCGAGGCGCTGGAGAACCTCGCCTCGGTGACCACCCATCTCAAGCATCTGCTGCTGATCCGCGATCTGCGCAAGATCGCCACCTAGGTGGCCCAGCCATGAGTGTCGACGCTGCCGAGAGCTCCGGAGTCAACCTGCGGGCGTTCGTGCGCGACATCCCGGATTTCCCGCGGCCCGGCATCGTCTTCAAGGACATCACGCCGCTCCTCCTGAACCCGCGGGCGCTCGACGCCGCCGTCTCGCGGCTGACCCAATTCGCCCGCAAGCTCGACGTCGATTACGTCGTGGCCGCCGAGGCTCGCGGCTTCATCCTCGGCGGCGCGCTGGCCCGCCAGCTGGGGGCCGGCTTCGTGCCCGCCCGCAAGCCGGGCAAGCTTCCGCACGAGACGGTCAGCGCCGAGTATGCGCTCGAGTACGGCATCGACGCGCTGGAGGTGCACGCCGACGCCCTGGCCGGCGGGGCCCGGGTGCTGATCCACGATGACCTGCTGGCCACCGGTGGCACCGCCGGCGCGGTCTGCGACCTGGTCCGCCACCTCGGCGGGGAGATCATCGCCTGCGTGTTCCTGGTCGAGCTCAGCTTCCTCCACGGCCGCGAGCGGCTGGCGCCCTACCACGTCCACTCGCTGATCACCTACGACTCCTAGTCGTCCCGATGGCCAGCACACGACGCAGCCGCACCGTCGCCGCCCCCCCGCAGGCCGTCTGGGAGCTGATCGAGGATCCACACCACCAGCCGCGCTGGTGGCCCGGGGTGACCCGGATGGAGGCGGTCGAGCCGGACCGCTGGACGCAGGTGTTCGTCACCAAGAAGGGCAAGCCGGTCCGCGTCGACTTTCACCTGCTGGCCTCCGAGCCGCCGATCGGTGGATCCCAGGGCCGGCGGATGTGGGAGCAGGAGATCCCGGGTACGCCGTTTGAGCGGGTGCTGGACGAATCGGTCACCGAGATCCTGCTCGAGCCCCACGAGCGCGGCACGCTGATCACGATCGAGCAGCGCCAGAAGCTGCGCGGGTACTCGCGCACGGGAGGGTTCATGATGCGCCGCGCGACTTCGTCGAAGCTCGACGAGGCCCTGGACGGGTTGGAGCGCTGCGCCGGCTAGCGCGCGTCGAGCTGTGCATGGACCGCCGAGCCGCGCGGGCTAGGAGATGCTGAGCGCGCCCTGGAGCACGATCTTGCCCGGCGCCGCGGGCTTGGGCTGCGTCTCCTTGGTGACCAGCAGCTCCTTGTAGCTCGAGGCGTTGGCCGGGAGCACACCGGCGGTCTGGAGCTTGCCGTCGGTCTTCACGCCCGGATTGACGAATCCGAGGAACTTGGTGCTCGTGGGTGAGCTGTAGAGCCAGACCGCGTAGGCGTCGTGCTTGGTGTTGGCCGGGATGCCCTGGGCGACGATAACCACGCCCACCTGGTTTCCCTGCTGGATCACCTGCGCCACGCCGGTGGTGCCCTTCGCGCTGGTGGGCGAGCTGAGGTTGACCTGCCCGATCACCTTGGCGGCGGTGGTTGCGGTGCCGGTGGTCGGCGTGGTCGACGGAGTCGTGGTGCTGGTGGTCGCCGGGGTCGAGGCCGCGTTCGTCGACCCGGAAGTGTTGTTCTTGTGCTTGCTGGAGCCGCTGCTGGCGACGATCACGATCAGCACGACGATGACCACCAGGACGCCGAGGCCCAGTAGGATCGCGCCGCCGCGCCGTGAGCTCCGCGCCCCGGGCCGTCCAGGGTCGCTCGGTCCGCCCGGCACGTAGGCCGGGGGCGGCTGGGTCGCGGCCTCGGGGGCGGACCGTGTCCTGACCGGCTCGGCCACCGACTCCTGTGCCTCGGGAGCCTCGGGAGCGCTGGGCTGGCTGCGCCGGGAGGCGTCAACCGGAATCTCCGGCAACGGCTCCTTGGCCAGGGGGGCGAGCTCGGACGACAGGACCCGCGCCCACGCGCGCTCGGTGGGCGACTCGCCGAGGCGATCGCGAGTGTCGTCGGCGACGCGTGGCGGCAGCTGACCCAGCAGGTAGTCGGTGATCAGCGCCCGTCGCTCGGGCGCCACGCGCGTCTGCGGGCCGAGCGCGTCGAAGGCCGATAGCGCGCGCTCCCGAACCGCCGCCCGGTCGATCGAGAGCATCTGGGCGATCTGGTCGTAGCTGCGCCCGCGTTGGAGCACAAGCTGCAGGACCGCCCGCTGATCGGGGGGCAGGCTGTCGAGGGAAGCCATGAAGCGTCGTAGCGTAGAGAAGCGGCCGACGAAATGCCGCGCACCGAAAAATCATTATGGTCTTCTTCGATGGAGTTCGAGCTTCCCTTCAAGCACGCCCACGGCTTCGACGGGCTCTACGGTCTCGAGGTCACCGAGCTCTCGCCGGAGCGCGTCGCCGGGTCCGTGATCGTGCGCGACGAGCTCAAGCAGCCGGCCGGACTCGTCCACGGCGGCGTCTACGCGGCGATCGCCGAGAGCCTGGCCTCGATCGCCACGGCGATCGTGGTGGGGGCCGAGCACAAGCTGGCGATGGGGTTGTCCAATCAGACCAGCTTCCTGCGGCCGATCACCGAGGGCACGATCCACGCCGTCGGGATCCGCAAGCACCGAGGGCGGAGCACCTGGGTGTGGGAGGTCGAGATGAGCGACGATCTCGGCCGGTTGTGCGTGCTGACCCGGATGACGGTGGCGGTGCGGGACGCCCCGGCGGCGGCTTGAGCGGACTGCGGCCTTTGAGAGCGGCGGCCTGAGCGCTTGGACATGCACGAGACCGACGAGGACATCGGCTCGCTGCAGGACCTGCTGGACCGCAGCTACGACGCGGCCGGGCGTCATCTGCGCCGCATCACCACGCCCGAGCGCCGGGTCACGGCGGTCGATCTGGCCTCGCGCCTGAGCGGCATGTGCCTGCTGGCACTGGCCACCAGCACCGCCGACGGGCGACCGGTCGTCGGGGCGGTGGACAGCGTGTTTCATCGCGGCGCGTTTCACTTCGGCTCCGCGCCGGACTCGGTCCGCGCCCGCCACCTGCGGGCGCGCCCGGCACTGAGCGCGACGCACCTGCCGGGCGAGGAGTTCGCCGTCACAGTGCACGGCCGGGCGGTGCCGGTCGACGTCCGCGCGCCCGAGGGCGCCGGTCTCCGGGCCACGCTGCTCGAGGTCTACGTGCCGCGCTACGGACCTGAGTGGGTCAGGTTCCTGGATGGCGATCCCGACGGTCCGGACCTGGGTGGCGCGCCGCAGTACTGGCGGATCGAGGCCGACCGGATGTTCAGCTTCCGGATGGACCCGCCGCCGGCGGGCAACTCCTAGGCGGCGGCGGCGCCGCGGCCGAGGAAGACCTCGGCGAACTGGCGCAGCAGCGAGTCGTCGGGGGCGCTCACATGGACCACCCGGGTCCAGGCCAGCCCGATCAGCCCGATGGTGCCGGGCCGGCGGTCCAGGATCACCGCCTGCCCGGCTCGCGCCAGCGCGGGGGTGAACGGTCCGGCGATCGCGCGCGCCAGCGCGGTCAGGCCGGGGGGCGGCAACCGGCCGCCGTAGACGACGACGATGTTGCCCTCCTCCAGCGCCTGGAGCAGCTGATCGTCGCTCAGCCTCGACTCGTCACGCGTGACCGGCACGTCGAGATGGGCGCCGCTGGTGGGGGGGATCGAGTTGTAGAGCGGATGCGGTTCGCCCGGGGTCAGATGGCGGTGACCGAGATCGGGGAATTGCAGTCCGATCCGGCTCTGCGATCCGGTCACGCCGGCCTGATCACGGCTGGTGAAGTACCCGGAGAGCAGGATGATCAGCCCGACCGACAGGACGAGCGACGCCACCATGATCAGGGCGCGCTCGAGCCAGACCGATTTCACTCGACCGCGCGGACGGCGCGAAGCCGTGGGACCTGCGGAGCGGGGGCCGGCGCGTCCGGTTCCGGCGCGGCGGCCGCGCCGGAGAGCTCCTCGATCGCCGAACGCAGCTCCTCCGCGAGCACGTCGACGTCGGCGAGCGCGTCGTAGTCGGCGGTCAGCCCGAAGTTGAGCTGGCCGTTGTAGCTCATGATCGCGATGCCCAGCGCGGTGTTCTCGGCGAGCGGCACCATCGGGTAGAGCGCCTCGAGCTCGCGGCCCAGCATGTACAGCGGGATCTGCGGCCCGGGGACGTTGGTGACGACCACGTTGAACAGTCGCTGGCGGGCCTGCAGGCGCGCCGCCTGGGCCATGATCGTCGGCGGGGCGAAACCGGTCAGCGTGGTCAGCACCTGGGCGCCGACCGCCTGGCCGGACTCCTTGATCCCCTCCATCTCGTGACTGATCCGGCGCAACCGCTCGACGGGATCGGTGATTCCCACCGGCAACGGCGCCCACATCGCGGCGACCTGGTTGCCCAGCGCGCCGCGATCGATGTCGGCGCGGACCGAGACCGGGACCATCGCCTTCAGCACCACGTCCTCGGTCGGATGGCCGTGGATCCGCATGAAACGCCCCAGGGCGCCGGCGACCACGGTCAGCACCACATCGTTGACCGTGCCGCCCAGGGCGTTCTTGATCGCCTTGAACTCGGCCAGATCGCCGTCGACCCAGGTGAATCGCCGGTGGGGCCCGATCCGCACGTTGAACGGGCTGGGCGGCGCCGACTGCAGGCCGGCCCAGGTCATCGCGCCGAGCCCGGCCAGCGCCTCTCCGGCCTTGGCCGCGACCTGCCGCGGGCCGCGCACGACGGCCCTCAGGCCGCGGGCGATCTCGGCCGGCACGGTGGCGCGCTCGAGCAGCGCATCGGCCAGCAGCTGACTCGGCGCCGGTAGGGGCCGCGGGATCCAGGGGTGCTCGGGAGGTGCGACCGGCATCGGATCCGGCGAGGTGTCGAACAGCACGGAGATGATGTCCACGCCCGACACCCCGTCCACCAGGGCGTGATGGGTCTTGGAGAGCAGCGCGAAGCGATCGTCGGCGAGTCCTTCCACCAGCCACAGCTCCCACAACGGGCGGGAGCGGTCGAGCGCCTGGGAGAAGACGCGACCGGCGAGGCGCTTGAGCTCCTCGTCGCCCCCGGGGCGGGGCAGCGCGGTATGGCGGACGTGGAAGGTCGCGTTGAAGTGGGGGTCATCGACCCAGACCGGGCGTCCCTGCTGCAGCGGCACGAACGCGAGCCGCTGGCGGTAGCGCGGAACCAGATGCAGCCGCGATCGCAGCTCCTCGACGAGCTCCTCGTAGGCGGGTGCCCGGCCCTCGAAGATCACGCAGGCGGCCACGTGCATGTGCGCCGCGTCGCGCTCCAGATGGAGGAAGGAACTGTCGAGGCCGGTGAGCCGGTCGGGATTCGCCATGTCAAGGATTCTTGCAGGGGGGGAGCAGTGTGCGCACCGTCACACAAGTTCGGTGTCCGGCCTGCCACCCTCTCACGGTCGATTTCGACCTGCCGAGTCGACCCTGCCCGGTGCGGGGTCGAACGGGGGACCCAATGTCCGTGAGACGTTTTTCGCGCGGACCGGGGCGAATCGGTTGACCGGGCCTCTAGCCCCGATACGACCGTAGCGACCACCTCTCGAGCCTGCACCACGGGCCCGGGGATGGCCGCGAGCCCGTCAGCTAACCCCGTAGGCGCCCGGTCGAAGACTCAGAAGGAGATCCTCGACGATGAGGCCCAGTCGTATCCTGCGCAAATCGCGCCCGGTCCACATGGCCGCGGGCGCCTTGATACTGGCAGTACCAGGCTCGGCGTACGCGCTCGCCGCCAAGCCAACCGATACCCAGAGCGCACCGTCAGGCACGGCGCTGAAGATCGCCCTGCAGCATGATCACGTCACCTACGGGTCGAACCTGACCGTGACCGGCACCGCCGGTCCGGGTGCCTCCCCCCAGCGGGTGGAGCTCGAGCTTCAGCGCGGGGGCGCGGCCAACTGGCGCGTGCTGGCCAGCTCCGCGCTTCGCGCTGACGGCAGTTTCAAGCTGGTGGCGCCACTGCGCACCTCCGGCCAGGTCCGGGTTGTCCCCGCGGCCGGCCTGCCGGCCCAGGCGGCCAACGTGACGACAACCACGCCCACCGTGCTCGCCCCGAGCATCTCCGAGCCGGTGTTCGTGGCCGCCAAGTTGCGTGTCCCGGCTCGGGCCGTGGGCGTGCTCGGTGGCCGCCCCGCGGATGTGCGGGGCACGCTGCTTCCCGCGGTCGGTGGACGCCGGGTGACGCTGTTGGGTCGCTCGCACGGCCGGTGGCACAAGCTGGCCGGCGCCCGCACCGGCGGCCGCGGCCGCTTCGACCTGCGGATCGGCGCCGGCGCTGCCGGCTCCCAGCCGCTGCGAGTCCAGTTCGCCGGCGATCGCTTGAACGGCCGGACGTCGAAGAGCGCCGGCCACCTGCTGGTGTTCACCCCCAGCGTCGCGTCGTGGTACAGCGACGGCGGCGCGACCGGCTGCGGCTTCCACGCCCAGTACGGCGTGGCCAACAAGAGCGTTCCGTGCGGCACGCATGTGACGTTCAGCTACGGCGGGCGCACCGTCACGGCCACGGTCGATGACCGCGGACCCTACGTCGGCGGCCGCGAGTGGGACCTCAACCAGAACACGGCAGCGGCGCTCGGCTTCGGCGGCGTCGGCACCGTCTGGGCGTCCTACTGAGGCAGCCTCAGACCGGCCAGGCGGCGCCAACGCGGCGTCTGGCCGGTCGCCTAGCCTCCGGGCGATGGATGAACGCTGCGTGGCCCATCTCGACATGGATGCGTTCTACGTGTCCGTCGAGTTGCGGCGCCGCCCGGAGCTGAGGGGCCAACCCCTGATCGTCGCCGGCAGCGGGCCGAGGGCGGTGGTCACCACGGCCTCCTACGAGGCGCGGAAGTTCGGGGTCGGCTCGGCCATGCCGGCATCCCGCGCGCGCCGGCTCTGTCCCCAGGCGATCGTCCTGCCGCCTGACTTTCCCTACTACCGGGCTGCCTCGAGCGAAGTGATGTCGATCGTCCGCGGGCACGTGGAGACGGTCGAGGTGATCGGGCTCGACGAGGCCTACCTCGAGCTGACCGGCCTGCCGGCTCCTCATTCTTCGATGCGCCGGGTGCGGGCCGAGATCGAACGGACCACCGGGCTCGGCTGCTCGGTCGGAATCGGACCCAGCAAGCTCGTCGCCAAGGTGGCCTCCGACGCGGAGAAGCCGCACGGCTTCGTGATCCTCAGCCGCGAGCAGGCCCGATTGAGGTTCGCCTCGGCGCCCTGCGGACTCGTCCCGGGAATCGGCCCGAAGACGGTCCAGCGGCTGCGCGAGCTGAGGATCACCACCCTGGGGGAGCTGGCCGGCGCGCCGGCCGAGCAGCTCGCCGCCCGCTTCGGGTCGCGGATGGCGGGCGAGCTCCAGCGCCGGGCGCGCTTCGAGGACGACGCGCCGGTGACCCAGGAACGCAAGGTGGTCTCCGAGTCACGCGAGACCACGTTCGATCGCGATATCGCCGACCCCGCGCTGCTCGAGCCGATCCTCGACGGGCTGGTGCAGCGGCTCTGCGCCGCGCTGGTCGAGCAGCGCCGCGGCGGCCGCACGATCGGCATCAAGATCCGCCTGGACGACTTCTCCACCCACACCCGCGCGCGCACGCTGGCCGCCCCGGTGAGCTCCGCCGACCGCATCGGCCCGGTCGCGCTCGATCTGCTCCGGCGCTTCGCGCCGCCACGGCCCGTGCGCCTGCTGGGCGTCCGGGTAGCCGGGCTCGAGCTCACGGACGCCGCCGCCGAGCAGCAGCAGCTGAGCCTGACCGTCTGACTGGCTGCGTCGGTGGCTGGCTCAGGCGTGGCAGCCCGGATGTGTGCGGTGCGGCTCAGGACGACACGCAGGTCGGGTGCGAACTACATCGATGAAGAGAGGGTCGATCCGCTGCGTGACGTTCGGCGGTCTCCGGAGAGGGCCTCGGTAAGAAACTTACACATAGGGGTCATAACGTCCCGAGACCCACCGCCAAGACGACGGTTCAAGACGTGGGCAGGCCGCCCGGCTCGCCCTCATCGATGCCGTTGACTTTCTTCGGCCCGTTGAAGGCGTTTGAGGCGCGCCGCCGGCGCGCCGCTAGTACAGGGCGGAGGCGAGGCGGCGGCGGGATTCGCGCGCCAGCGGGTGCTCGACGCCGAGGTCGTCGAGGACCCCGACGATGACTCGCCGGACGTCGTCCCGGGCGCCGTCGGCCGAGGCCAGCGCCGCCAGCAGCAGGTCGAGCGCGTGCTCCTGATCGCCGGCGTCGAGCGCGGTGAAGGCCTCGGTCAGACCCGGAATCTCGGGCTGACCACCGGCCTCGGCGGCCCGCTCGAGTCCGATCCGCGCGGTCAGGCCGTCGGCGGCGAAGCTGCCGGGGACGCGCGAGAGCACCGCCAGGGCGTCGTCGATCTCGCCGCGGTCATAGAGGATCCGGGCGAGCGGGACGGCGGCATCGGGGCGGGTCGGCTCCAGCTCGACGGCTCGGCGCAACGACTCCTCGTCGCCGGCGGCGATCAGGCCGTCGGCCTCGGAGGGGACCAGCCCGTCGAGGAACCGTTCGACCGCGGCCGGGGGTTGGGCGCCGACGAACTCGGCCACCACGGCCCCGTCCTTGAACGCCTTGACCGCCGGGATGCTCTGGATCCGATACGTGCGCGAAAGCTCGGGATTGGCGTCGGTGTCGACCTTGGCCAGCTCGACCTTGCCGGCCCTCGCGGCCACGCCCCGCTCGATCACCGGGCCCAGCTGCCGACACGGACCACACCACTCGGCCCAGAAGTCGACCACGACCGGTACGGTCTTCGATCGCTCAAGGACGTCAGTCGCGAAAGTTGCCTCGGTTACGTCCATGACGATGATGGTACAAGGCCACCGACCGACGCTAACCTCACGCCCACGTCAACTTCCGCGAACATCGAGACCACGATCGAGCGCGCCGGCGTGCAGCTGTCGGCCGAGTCGGCGGGGGAGGGATTCCCCGTCGTCCTGCTCCACGGCCTGACCGCCACGCGCCGCTATGTGGTGATGGGCTCCAGGTCGCTGGAGCGCAGCGGCCACCGGGTGATCGCCTACGACGCACGCGGGCACGGGCGCTCCTCGCCGGCCCCGAGCCCGGACGCGTACACCTACACCGATTTGGCTGGGGACCTCGAGGCGGTGCTCGATCAGCTCGAGGTCGAGCGGGCGGTTCTGGCCGGCGCCTCGATGGGGGCCCACACGCTGCTCTCGTTCGCGCTCCGGTCGCCGGAGAGGGTGGCGGGACTGGTTGTCATAACGCCTTCCTACGACGGGGGAGATGAGTTCACGAACCCGAAGCGGCTGCAGCGCTGGGACGCGCTGGCCGAGGGGCTGCGCAGCGGTGGGGTCGACGGGTTCGTGGCCGCTTACGGGGACCCGGGGGTGAGCGATCAATGGCGGGAGAACGTGCTCCGGGTCATCCGGCAGCGGCTCTCGGCGCACGAGCACCCAGAGGCCCTGGCCGACGCGCTGCAGGCGGTGCCTCGGTCCGCGCCGTTTGCCGACGTGGCCGAGCTTTCGGCGATCGCCGCGCCCACCGCCGTGGTGGCCAGCGATGACGAGGCGGATCCGGGTCATCCGCGGGCGGTGGGCGAGGCCTACGCGGCCGCGATCCCTGGCGCCCACCTGGTCAACGATGAGCCGGGACGCTCGCCGGTGGCCTGGCAGGGGAGCCAGCTCTCGAAGGTGATCGCGGAGATCGCCGATCAGGCCCGGGCGTGAGCGCGGAGCCGGCCGGTTACTCCGGTACTCCGCTCCCGCGCAAGCTCGGGATCAAGCCGGAATCCCGGCTGGCCCTGCTCGGCGCGCCCGAGGACTTCGACGCGACGCTCGGCGAGATGCCGCCGGGGGTGTCGGTGCGCCGGAGCGCCCGGGGGCCGCTCGACGTGATCGTGGCGTTCTTCAGTGAGCGGGCCGAGCTCGAGCGCCGCCTGCCGGCGCTGATCAAGGCGCTCGACCAGGCGGGCGGACTGTGGATCGCCTGGCCGAAGCGGGCGTCCGGCTTGGCGACCGACCTCGGTGACGGCGTCGTCCGGGAGCTCGGGCTGGCCGCCGGGCTGGTGGACAACAAGGTCTGCGCGATCGACGCGACCTGGTCGGGCCTGCGGTTCGTCTACCGCTTGCGCGACAGACGCTGACCGCAGGCCCTCGAACCAGCGGGGGGGTGCCTTAGCCCTTGCCGAGCTTGACGAACTCCGTCCTGGCGCTGCTGGGGGCGAGATAGCCGTTGCCCTCGAAGCGGATCAGGATCTTGAGCTTGACGATCCGATGGCTGCTGCCGTGACCGGGCAGGCGCCTGAACGACGCCCCGGCGCTGAAGGTGCAGTTCGGCTGGACCGGAGCGTTGCTGGAGGACACCTTCTTCGAGCCGTTGAAGTAGCGGATCGAGACGGTTCCGTTGCAGGCCAGCGCCTTCGTCGCGGACGGGCCGTTGACGTGGCCGAAGGTGCTGAACCGGTACGGCGACTTCTTCGCCCGGCCCGGCAGCGTGTTGGCCGTGACCTTCGGCACCGGCCGCGGGAAGGGCTCCGTCGTGAACGCCTGATCGTTGCCGTACGTCTTGACGTTGCCGCTGTGCACGGCGACGAGCCGGTAGTGGAACGTCGACCCGGGCTGCAGCCCGCTCAGCGCCGAGGCCACGCTCACCGGAGCGCTGCCGGCGGGAACCGTGCCGGTTCCGGTCAGGCTGGAATAGAAGATCGAGAGTCCGTATTGGAAGTAGTAGCTGGTGGTCGCGCCGTGCGGCGTGATGACCCCGGTGACCGTCGCGCCGAACGGTCCCAGCAGTGTGGCCGGACCCGTGGCCACGTCGGCCGGCGCCGGCCCGGTCGTCTTGAAGGTGTGGTCGGTCCCGAGCGTCACGCCGTTCTTGTTCAGCGCCACGACGTGGAAGTGGTAGGTCGTGCCCGGAAGCAGACCGGAGGCGGTCACGTGGACGGCCACGCCCTTGGTGCCCTTGCCGGCCGAGTGCGCCTTGCTGTTCACGCCATAGGCGTTGTTCAGCCCGTACTGGAAGAAGTACGTCGCGGCGGAGCCGTTCGGGTTGACCGTGGCCTTGAGCACGGCCGAGCTGTTGTTGATCGAGCCTGCGGACACCGACGAGACGGTCGGCGAGCCCGCGGCGAGGGCAATGCCGGTGCCGAGCGCACCGGTGGCCACCAACGCCGTGACGGCCAGGGTCAGCTTGCGATTCATTCCCATCCTCCCAAGAAGTTCGGTCGCCCTTTGTATACCGGTCAGGAGCACTAAGTTGCGGGAAATCCCGGTCACGCGCATCGGCCAGCGCTTGTCGCAAAGCGCCAAATCTAAGCGCTAGACTACGTCGCCACATGGCTGAAACCGCCACCATCCGGGTCGACAGAGATGTACGAGACCAACTGGCCAGGGTCGCCGAACAGAACGGGATCTCGCTCGCAGGCCTGCTCCGGCGCTACGCGCGTGAGCAGATGATCGAATCCGAGCGCGCAGCCCGCGCGCAGGCCGACCAGAGTCCAGGCGTCCGGGCGGAACAGGACGACTGGGACAGCACCGTTGGCGACGGAATCGCCTGAACCATCGCGCGGGCAGGTATGGCTTGTCCGGTTCGGAGCGAGCGAGCTGGGCGAGCCGGGCAAGAACCGTCCCGCGATCATCGTTTCGATCGATTCGCTGCGGACCGGCAGCGAGCGCGATCTGTTCGTCGTGGTCCCGATCAGTGCCACCGAGCCGGGATCTCAGATGCGCCCGGCTGTCGCACCCGCTGACGCTGGCGTGGACCGGCCCAGCATCGCCTTGCCGGCCGCCGTGCGCGCCGTATCCCGCGCACGGATGCTGCGACAGATCGGCGGCGTGCCCATGGACACGCTGCGCGCGGTCGAGCAGGCACTGGCCGTTGTACTAGGCCTCGACTGACCCCGCACCTCGTGGGGCGGTGGTCCACTCACCGCACATTTCACCGCACAGGGCCCCACCGGCTGCAGATCAACGCTCGATAATCGGGCTTATGTAGACCTATAAGCGAAAAAGGGAACCGGGAGCGCCCGCCGTCGCGGCGGGCTGGTCATT
Organism: uncultured Solirubrobacterales bacterium; assembly: GCA_963808605.1. Taxonomy (GTDB): domain Bacteria; phylum Actinomycetota; class Thermoleophilia; order Solirubrobacterales; family Solirubrobacteraceae; genus Palsa-465. The sequence goes on along the minus strand of CAWEGQ010000004.1, from coordinate 251,981 downwards.
CGCCGACGGGCCAGTGCTGAACTTCCAGCCCGGGCATCGGGAAGTCCTTCGGGTTGCCGGTCGCCAGCGGCAGGCCGAGAGTCACGGCCGCCGCGGCGATCAGACAGTCCGCCTGCGCGAGCGTGATCCCCGCCGACGCGTGATCGCGTCGCCAGTCGCCGGCCCTGGCGCCCTCGGGACGACCGATCGACGCGATCCGGAGCCCATCGAAGAGTCGAGTTGCCGTGGCGCGTTCGGTGTCGCGCATACCCCGGTGGATCTCCTCGACGCTGATCGGCGTCGTGTATGGCACGTCTCCGCGTTGACGAAGCGCCGTGAGCCGCTCGACAGTTCTTGGGCGCCCGCGCAGCACATCGATCAGGACGGTGGTATCGAGCAGGACGCTCACATCTAGTGCGGCTAGCCGACGCGCCGGGGATCGGACGCGCGCTGTTCACGCACCCACCCGGCCGAGTCGCGGTCCCAATCATGCTCGGAGTCGGCCAGCGCGCCTACGGCGGCTTCGATGTCCTGCCAGCGACGCTCGTCGTCGAGCGCGCGCCGAACCGCCGCGGCGATGAACGTGCTGCGTTGACGCCGTCCCACCCGGCCGTCGAGAGCGCGCACGGTTTCGTCGTCGAGGCTTATGTGCAAACGCATGGCCACACGTTAGCACACAGTTATCCGAGCCGGGTTCCGCAGCGTCCACGATCCGTCCACTCGCCGCCCGATTGTGTCCAGTACTCCCGCGTTGCGCCGATATCCCCGGCGAGATGAAACGCTTTCTGCTCTTGTTGGTCACGCTGGCGGCGATGTTCGCGCCCGGGATGGTCGCGACCGGTTCGGCCGCCCAGACCGGCAACCCGTTCGCCAGCGGGCATCTGTACGTGTTGAAGGCCGGAGACGCCGGCGCCGACGCCGCGAACCAGATCCAGGCCTGGTCGGGCTCGCCGGCGCATGCCCGGGAGTCATCCGCGCTGAGCAAGATCGCCGAGCAGCCGTGGGCCGAGTGGTACGGCGACTGGCTGACCGATCCCGGAGCGATGTTCGCCGGACGCGTCCGCTCCTGGTACGCGCCGAACAACGCCACGGCGTTCGTCGCGCTGTACAACCTTCCTCATCGCGATTGCGGGGCCACATTCTCGGCCGGTGGCGCCAAGAGTCCCGCCGCCTACCGGGCCTGGATCGGCAACATGGCCCGGGCGATCGGCAGCTACCCAACGATCGTGGTGCTGGAGCCGGACGGAGTCATGGGTGCACCGTGCCTCGGGGCGCTCGAGAACCAGCGGCTACAGCTGCTCAGCTCGGCGGCCAAGACCCTCTCCGCCCTTCCGCACACCAGCGTGTACATCGACGCCGGCCGCTCGGGAGCGCTGCCCGCCGGCGAGACCACCTCGCTGCTGCGGCGCGCCGGAGTCCGGTACACCCGCGGGTTCGCTCTCGACACGACCGGCTACGACTCGACGGCCAACGAACTCCGCTACGGCGATCAGATCGGCCGCGCGCTCGGGAACAAGCACTTCATCGTCAACACCTCGCGCAACGGCAACGGCACGCTGCCGCTGAGCCAGGACACCCAGGGCAAGCAGGAGCTGTGGTGCAACACGCCCAACCGGGCGCTCGGCTCCGCTCCGACCACCAACACCCACAACCGGCTGGCCGACGGATTCGAGTGGATCCTTCACCCCGGCTACTCGGACGGGCTCTGCCAGGGCGGCGGCCCCGCCGGCTCTTGGTGGCTGCCGTACGCGCTCGGCCTGTCCGAGCGCGCCCATTACTAGGCCGCTCGTGCCGCTAGGCGGCCAGTCGTGCCGCTAGCCGGCCGCTTGTGCCGCTAGGCGGCGGGGCGCTGCTGGGCGCGAGCGAGCTCGGCTTCCGCGGTCTCCGCGGCAGCGATCAGCGCCTTGAGCTCGGCCACGTCGATCTCGACCGTGTGAGCCTCGCCGTCGACGACATCGGCGTCCTCGGGCTCGGGCTCGAATCCCGCCGCCACGGGAACCGTCCTGGCCAATTCGGTGCGCTGCGGCTTGGGGGCCTTGATCTGGGCGCGGAGCTCGAGTTGAGTGCCGGCCTCGCCCCACTCGACGGCGAAGCGACCGTCAAGGCGCGACCCGATCCAGGCGATCAGCACCATCGCCGCGCCGACAATGACCAGCGGCAGCGTCCACACCGAGCTGGTGAAGGCGAGGCCGCCCAGGGCCAGCAGGAACAGGCCGATCACGCACAGGCGTACGCGCGGCCGGCTCAGCCGGCGGCCGACGAATTCGCCGACGGCGCGGAAGCGGTCAGGCCAAAGCGAGGGCTGGCGCTCGGGCTCGGCCACACCCGGCGGCAGCAGTGGTGCGGATCCGGCGGCGTGCAGCCGCGGAGTCGAGTCCTGAGGCTGGCCGCCCGTTGCCTGATTCCCCTCGGTTCCGGCAAGTTTGCCTGCAAAATGCATTATCGCGTCCTTTACCCTGCGTTCCGATCTTCCAAGCAGCCCTAGGCCAGGCATTCACCGCTCACGCCTTAACTCCTCCCCGCGGCTGCCGATAGGCTGACCGAGATGCCGCGTCCGTCGCCGACACACCCCGCCGCCCAGCGTATTCTCACCGCCGCGGCGATCGGGATCGCGATGCTGGTCCCAGCGGCGACGGCGCAGGCGTCGAGTGGCGGCGCCGGCCTCACGAATGCGCCGAGCAAGGCGCGCACCAGTGGCGGCGCGGCGATCGGCGGGCTAGCCCCGGTCAGCACGCACGCGCCGAAGCTACCGGCCCCGCCGAGCAAGCATTCGCGCGGCCGCTGGCTCGGCGGCACCACCGTCACCGAATACTGGCCGGCCCCCGAGGCCTGGTTCACCGGGAAGCTGGTCAGCGCCCCCGGCCTCAGCGGCGAGCACCGGATCGACTGGCTGTATTCCGCCACCGGCGTCTCGATGGAAGGCGAGGGTCTCGGTCTCGACGGTCGCATGTACCACATCAACGCGCTCGGAAACGGCGGCTGGGTCACCGTCGGCGGGCAGTCGACTTCTCCGTCGGACGGCTGGTCGGCCGGTTCGCCCTTCTGGCGCGACGGCGGCTACTGGCGCAACCGCAGCGGTGGCGTCACCTATCCCCTGCAGGCCGGCGGCTGGTCGGCCGGCACCGGGCGCAAGTACGTCTCGCTGTCCGGCGTCAGCTTCGCCACCGGCGCGTCACTGCCGCTGAAGTTCCTGCAGTCGGTCGCCGTCGACCCGAGCGTGATCCCGTTGGGCAGCCGGGTCTACATACCCGCCTACCGCGCCGACGGCTACGGCGGTTGGTTCATCGCCCAGGACACCGGCGGAGCGATCAACGGCCATCACGTCGACGTCTATCGCCGGCCTCCCTCGAGCTCGACCGGATCGGGTCAGGATCTGACCGGGCAGCGCATCTACGTGATCAAGCCGCAGCGGCACTGACCCCTACTAGACTTCGGGCATGGCCAAACAGCAGCGTCCGGTGCGGATCGAGCAGCGCAGTCAACTCGCTGCGATGCAGCAGATGGAGGGACGGTCGGACGAGGAGCTCGAGGCCGAGACCAAGTTCAAGGCGGCGGCCCAGGCGATCCTCGGGGCGCGCGCCGCCGAACGCTACGACGCCAAAGCGGCGCGGGCCCACTTCCAGCGCGCGCTCGCGGCGGCGCGTCCGCAGGAGCGGCTTCAGCTGCGCCGGATGGCGGACGCATCGCTGGCGCTGGCCGAGCGCCGAGCCGACGATCTCAAGCGCGCCGCCGAGCGGCTCGGCGTCGAGGCGCCGTCCAGCCGGCAGCTGCGCGGCCTGAAGTTGATGGGTCTGGTAGCGCCGCCGAAGAGCGCGGGGACGCTGGCTCGGGTGCGCGGGATCGTGCTGGTGATCGCGTTGATCCTGGCGGTCCTGGTGATCGGCTTCGGGATCGTGAACCTGATCGCGCTTCCGTTCGGCGGGCTGTCACTCGATCTCGGCATCTTCTACGGGTTCCTGGTGGTGCTGATCGCGCTCGGCGTGCTCGCGTTCTATGGCCGCCGACGGCAACGCCGCGCCCAGTCCGAGCGGGCCGAGCAGATCGCCGCGCGCTCGCGCTGAGCGGGGTAGCGCCGGTGTGCGGTCGTTACACGCTGGCCACGCCGGACCCCGCGAATTTGCGGGCGCGCTTTCAGATCTCCGAGTCGCTCGAGATCAGGCGGCGCTATAACGTCGCCCCCGGCGACGAGGTGCTGGCCGTTACCACCGACCGCGAGGGCGCCCGCCGCGGCGACCTGCTCCGTTGGGGACTGGTCCCGAGCTGGGCGCAGCGGCCGGATACGGGACTGAAGATGATCAACGCCCGGATCGAGACCGCCGCCGAGAAGCCCGCCTTCCGGACCGCGATGCAGCGTTTCCGCTGCCTGATCATCGCCGACGGGTTCTACGAGTGGCGACGCGCCTCGGTCGGGCCGAAGCAGGCGTTCTGGATCACCCGCGAGGATGGCCAGCCGTTCGCGTTCGCGGGGCTCTGGTCGATCTGGCACCCCCGCACCGAGGTCGCCGAGGCCGGCGCCGACGGCAAGCTCCGCACCTGCACGATCCTGACCACCGCGGCGAACTCGGCGATCGCCTCGCTGCACGATCGGATGCCCGTGATCCTCCCGCGCGGAGCCGAGGAGGCGTGGCTGGACACGGCCAACCCGGCCTCGAGCCTGAGTGATCTCCTGACTGGCCTCGACCCGGCCGACACCGCCCTGCAGGCTGTCGGTCCGGCCGTCAACGACGCTCGCTATGACGGTCCCGAGTGTCTCGCCGCTCCGCAGGAGAGCGGCCAGGGCGCCCTGTTCTAGCTCCGCCTACGACGTGGCCACGGTGACCCGCGACATCACCACCGGCGGCGTGGGTACCCCGTCACCCTGGGGGTTGGTCGGCAACGCCCCGATCGCGTCCACCACGCTCTGGCCGGAGACCACCTTCCCGACCAGCGCGTAGTCCGGCGTGAGCCCGGCCGACTGGGTGACGTTGGACGCGGTGACGACGAAGAACTGGCTGCCGGAGGCGCCGGAGGGCTGGACCTGGGTCTTGGCCATGGCCACATCGCCACGCACGTACTGGGTGCTCGCCGGCGGCGGCTCGACCACCGTGTAGCCCGGCCCCCCGGAGCCGTCGCCCGCCGGGTCTCCGCCTTGAATCACGAACCCGGCAGCGACCCGCTGGAAGCTCAGGCCGTCATAGAAGCCACGCTTGACCAGTGCGTAGACCGAGGCCGAGGTCTTGGGCGAGTCCTTGACGTCGAGCCGGAAGGCGAAGTCACCACAGTTGGTCGTAACCGTGACGGTGTAGGTCTTGGCGGGGTCGAGCTTCAACTTCGGCGCGGGCAGATGCTCCTCGGAGGGCTTGGGGGCCGGAGTCGGGACCGTCCGGCATCGGCCGGGGCTCGCCGCGGCCGTGCTCGGCGTGCTCGGCGCGGTCGTGGTGGCGGCCGCGGCGCCGGTGCTGTGGCTCGACGAGCTCGAGCTGCCGCAGCCGGACAGCCCGATCACACAGGTCAGCAGGATCATCGCGCGTCTCACCGCAGGCAAGGAAATCACACACGTCGCGATAATCCGCTGGCCGGATGAACCTCTCCCCCCTCCTTCAGGCCTACGACCATGTGATCCTCGATCTCGACGGCTGCGTCTGGGTCGGCCAGGAATGTACGCGCGGCGCCCCCGAGGCGATCGCGGCGATCCGCTCGGGCGGCAAGACGCTGGCCTTCCTGACCAACGACGCCCGGCACTCGCCGGAGGAATACGTGCGCAAGTTGTGGGGGCTCGGCGTCCAGGCCTCACTCGAGGAGGTGGTGACGGTCGGCGCGGCGATCCAGTACGCGCTCGCGGGCCGGCCCGAGGGCACCGGCGCGTACGTGATCGGCTCGCCGGCGATGTTCCGGCACGTGGACGAGTCGGGGCAGCGGATCCTCAACGGCACCGTGCGAGCCGTCGAGGCCGACGTGGTGGTGGTGGCCGGCCACGACGATCTGCGCTTCGACGAGCTGCGCACGGCGACCCGGGCGGTACTGGCCGGCGCGGAGATGATCGCCGCCAATCGGGACCGGACATTCCCCACCGACGATGGCATCTCGCCGGGAACCGGGGCGATCGTGGCGGCGCTCGAGTACGCCACCGGCCAGACGGCGACGATCGTGGGCAAGCCGGACGCACAGATGTTCGAGGCGGCGCTCGACCGCCTCGGTCCGGGCGCGACGCTCGTGGTCGGCGACCGACTCGACTCGGATCTGGCCGGGGCGGCCGCGGCCGGACTCGACGGCGCAATCGTGCTGAGTGGCGTCACCTCGCGCGCCGAGGCCGAGGCGGCCAAGGATCCGGCGCCCGTCGCGGTCGCCGAGGACCTGCACGCGCTGTTGCTGGGGCGCTGATGCTCTCGCTGATCGTCAACCCGTCCGCCGGCGGCGGACGCGCCGGGCGCGGACTGCCACAGGTTCAGGCGGCGCTGAGTCAGCACGGCCTCGACCACCATCTCGAGCTGACCCGGAGCCTCGACCACGCGCGTGAGCTCGCGATCTCCGCCGCCGCGGCCGGAGAGCTGGCCGTGGCCTTCGGCGGCGATGGGCTGGTCGGCGCGGTCGCGGGGGCGGCCGCGAGCTCGGGCGGGACTGTCGGCGTGCTTCCGGGGGGACGCGGGAACGACTTCGCGCGGATGCTGGGGATTCCCCTGGATCCACCCGCCGCCTGCGCGGTGCTGCGCAGCGGCATCGTGCGCGAGCTAGACCTGGGCCAGGTCGGCGAGCAGACCTTCATCGGGATCGCCAGCTGCGGGTTCGACTCCGATGCCAACCGGATCGCCAACGAGACCCGGATCGTGAGCGGACCTCTGGTCTACGTGTATGGGGCCCTGCGGGCTCTTTGGGCTTGGAGGCCGGCGACGTTCACCGTCCGTCTCGACGGCGGCGATCCGATCTCGCTGACCGGGTACACGGTCGCGGCGGCGAACTCGGGCGCATACGGAGGCGGGATGCTGCTCGCCCCCGATGCCTCGCTCGAGGACGGGCTGCTCGAGATCGTGCTGGTCGCCCAGGTCTCCAAGCTGCGCTTCCTCAGCTTGATGCCGACGCTGTTCAAGGGCACCCACGTCCGCCAGGCGGCCGTCCAGGTGTTCCGCGCCCGCGCGGTGGAGATCGGGGCCGACCGCCCATTCACCCTGTACGCGGACGGCGATCCGATCGCCGAGCTGCCGGTGACCGTGCGCGCGCTGCCGGGCGCCGTCCGCGTGATGGTGCCGTCCCGATGACTCGGCTCGACGCGAAGATCGCCGCCTCCCGCGCGGTCGGCCGGCTCGCTCGACGCGCCGGCCGGGGCGGCGGGACGAGCCTTCCCGGTCGTGTGCTGATCCGGCTGGAGCCCCGGGCGATCGCGGCGCTGTCGGCCCGGCTGCGACGGGGCTCGGTGATCATCTCCGCCACCAACGGCAAGACGACGACCGCGGCGATGACCGCCGCCGTGCTGGAGCGGGTGGGAATCGGGCTCGTGCACAACCGGGCCGGAGCGAACATGGCCGGGGGGATCGCCTCGACGTTGCTGGCGGCGGCTCGGCCGCACGGCGCGATCGACGGCGAGCTCGGCCTGTTCGAGGTCGACGAATTCTGGCTCGATCGGTTGGCCACCGAGATCAGACCGACCGCGCTGCTGCTGGGAAACCTGTTCCGGGACCAGCTCGACCGCTACGGCGAGCTCGAAACGATCGCCGATCGCTGGGCGGCGATCGTGAGCACCCTCTCCCCTCCGGCGCGTCTGGTGCTGAACGCCGACGACCCGCTGATCGCCGACCTCGGCCGGCAATCGGCCGCGGTCACCTACTTCGGGGTCGAGGACCCGGCGGTGGCGATACCCGAGATGCAGCACGCCTCCGACTCGAAGCACTGTCGCAACTGCGGGCACGCCTACGCCTACGAGGCGATCTATCTCGGCCACCTCGGCCGCTACAGCTGTCCTTCCTGCGGCCGGCGACGCCCGGAGCCGAGCGTCGCCGCCGAGGAGATCACGCTGGATGGGATCCGGTCCTCGTCGTTCACCCTGCGCACCCCCGCCGGCAGCGTCGGCATCGAGCTGCCGCTGCCGGGGCTCTACAACGTCTACAACGCGCTCGGGGCGGCCGCGCTGTGCCTCGAGCTGGGGATCCCGCTGGCCGACGTCGCGGCCGGCCTGCGCACGGTGACTGCCGCGTTCGGTCGGGCCGAAACGATCTCGATCGGCGACGTCGAGCTCTCGCTGTTGCTGATCAAGAACCCGGCCGGCGCCAACGAGATACTGCGCACGCTCGCGCTCGAGGGCGGCGAGCTCGACCTGCTGGCCGTCCTCAACGACCGGACCGCCGACGGCCGGGATGTCTCGTGGGTGTGGGACGCCGACTTCGAGCTGCTCGCGCCCAGCGTACGCAGCGCGGTCTGCTCCGGAACCCGGGCGGCCGAGCTGGCGCTGCGGCTCAAGTACGCCGGCGTGCCGGCGGACCGGCTGCGACTACTGCCCAGCCTTCCGGCCGCCCTCGACGTCGCGCTCTCCGGTGCCGACACCGGTCGGCTCTTCGCGCTGCCCACCTACACCGCGATGCTGGAGCTACGCGAGGAGCTCGCGCGGCGCGGTCACGTGACTCAATTCTGGGAACCGGCCCGGGCGACGCGGCCGTGAGCGTGGTCTGGCACGACCTGGAGTGCGGCGGTTACCGCGAGGACCTGGCGCTATGGCGCTCGCTGGCCGCCCGGCACGGCGAACCCGTGCTCGACGTGGGAGCCGGGACCGGCCGGATCGCCCTCGACCTGGCCCGCGCCGGGCACGAGGTCACCGCGCTCGACCGCGATCCCGACCTGCTCGCGGAGCTGTCCCGCCGGGCGTCCGGCCTCCGGCTCGAGCTCGACACCGTGCTGGCCGACGCCCGGGACTTCTCGCTGAACCGGCGCTTCGCGCTGATCGTCGTGCCGATGCAGACGATCCAGCTCCTCGGGGGCGGTGAGGGCCGGCTCGCCTTCCTCCGTTGCGCGCGCGGTCACCTGTTGCCCGACGGCGCGATCGCGGTGGCGATCGCCGACACGCTCGAGCCGTTCGAGCTGGAGGACGGGGCGATGGCCCCGCTCCCCGACATCTGTGAGCTCGATGGCGTGCTCTACAGCAGCCAGCCGACGGCGATCCGGGAGCAGCCCGACGGGTTCGTGCTCGAGCGGCGACGCGAGACGGTGACCGTGCAAGGCTCGCGCTCGGCGGCGATCGACCTGATCCATCTCGACCGGCTCGGGCCCGGCGAGCTCGAGGCCGAGGCGGTCCGGGCGGGCCTGCGCCGCGGCGGGCGGGCCGAGATCGCCGCCACCGAGGACTACGTCGGCAGCGAGGTGGTGATCCTCCGTGGCTGAGGCTTCGTCCGCCCTGCGGGTCTGTGCCCTCTATCCCGATCTGATGAACATCTACGCCGACCGGGGCAATCTGCTCCTACTGGAGCGGCGTTGTCGCTGGCGCGGGATCGACTTCTCGCTGAGCGCCAGCGGACTCGACGACGCGCTCGATCCGGACGAGGCCGACCTGTACTACATCGGCGGTGGCCAGGACCGCGACCAGCGCCTGTGCGCGCTCGATCTCGCCGAAGTCAAGCGCGACGCGCTGCACGCGATCGCGGCCCGCGGCGGGGTCATCCTGGCGGTGTGCGGCGGTTATCAGCTGCTCGGTCACAGCTACCAGCTCGGCGAGGAGACGCTCCCGGGAGCGGGCCTGGTCGACCTCCACACGGTGCGGGCCGACGGCCCCCGGCTGATCGGCAACGTGGCGATCGAGGTGGAGCTCGAGGCGGGTTTCCCGCGCGTGCTGGCCGGCTTTGAGAATCACGGCGGCCGGACCCACCTCGGCCCGCAAGCCCGGCCTCTGGGCCGCGTCTTGAAGGGGCACGGGAACAATGGACGCGACGGCCTGGAGGGCGTCCGGGCCGGGAACGTGATCGGCACCTACCTGCACGGCCCGCTGCTGCCCAAGAACGCCTGGTTCGCCGATTGGCTGATCCGCACGGCGCTGGCGCTCGATTCGCCGCTGGCGCCGCTGGAGGACGAGCTCGAGGCCGCCGCCCACGCGGATGCCCGGCGCGCCGCCGGAGTTTAGGGTTCCCCCGCGCCGGGGCACTACGATGGCCGGCGTCTACTCTTGAGGATGTTCATGCCCACCCACGCCACCGTGGCGAGGATCGGGGTTGTGGCCGCGCTGATCGTCACCGCGGTCACGGTCGGCGCCTGTGGCGCCGGCAAGCCCGCCAGGACCGCCACGTCCACCACCGCTACGCGGGCGGCCACCGGCACCGTGCTGCCGGGCACCGGCCGCCCCCCGGTGACGATCGGGGACAAGAACTTCACCGAACAGTTCGTGCTCGGCGAGCTCTACCTGCAGGCTCTACAGGCGCAGGGGTTTGACGTTTCGCTGGACCGGAACATCGGCCCGACCGAAGTCTCGATCCAGGCGGTGGCCAAAGGGAACATCAGCATGTACCCCGAGTACCTCGACGTCTGGAACCAGTCGGTGGCCGGCTACCGGCCCCCGACCGCCAATCCCCGGCGTGCCTATGCCAATGCCGAGGTCTACGCGCAAGCCCATGGCCTCGAACTGCTCCCCCCCACTCCGTTCAGCGACACCGAGGCGATCGCCGTAACCGGGGCCTACGCCAACGCCAACCATCTCCGGACGCTCGAGGACCTCCGCCGCGTCGCACCGACCTTGACGCTCGGGGCGCCGCCGGAGTTTCAGAAGAGCCCCACCGGCCTGAGCGCAATCGAGCAGGCCTACGGCTTCACCCCGGCGGCAGTTAAGTCGCTGGACATCGGCGCGCAGTATCAGGCCCTCGACCAGGGCACCGTCCAAGCCGCGTACGTGACCACGACCGACGGCCAGCTCTACAACCGCGGTTATCGGCTGCTGCAGGACCCGCGGGGCGTGTTCGGCATCGGCAATGTCGTCCCGGTCGTCTCCCAGACGGTCCTGGCTGCCGAAGGGCCCGCCTTCCAGCACACGATCGACGCCGTCAGCGCCCTGCTGACCATGCGCGAGATCCGCAGCCTGAACTCCGACGTCGACGTCTACAACCAGGACCCGGCCGTCGCGGCCAAGCAGTTCCTGCAGGCCAACGGGCTCGTCCCGGCCAGCCCGTCCTGACCGCCCGGTCAGCCGCTCGAGCCGAACCCGCCGGTCCCGCGCTCGGTCACCGCCAGGTCCGGAACCTCATGCACCGCCGGAGTCTCGATCCTGATCAGCACGAGCTGGGCGATCCGGTCACCCGCGGCAAAGGCGTGGGGCTGGTGGGGGTCGGTGTTCAGCACCAGCACCTTGATTTCCCCTCTGTAGCCGGCGTCGATCAGGCCGGGGGCGTTGACCAGCGCGATCCCGTGCCGCGCGGCGAGGCCGGACCGCGGCAGCACCAGCCCGGCCTGCCCGTCCGGAATCTCCACCGCGATCCCGGTCCTGATCGCCGCGCGCTCGCCCGGCCCGAGCTCGCACGGCTCCAGCGCGTAGAGATCGAGACCGGCGTCGCCCGAGTAGGCACGGGTCGGCAGGATCGCGCCCGGGTCCAGGCGCGCGATCCTCAGCGCGGTCATCCCCGGATGCTCGTGCTCAGCGCGAACGGCCGGTAACGAGCCGCGACGGTCGGCGACAGCCGCGCGGTCACGCGGACACCGTCGGCGGTCTCCTCGCGGACCAGATCGCCCGCCAGCTCGTGCAGCTCGGCGAGCCGGCCGCCCTCCTGATAGGGGATCAGCAGCTCCACCTCGCGCAGCGTGTTGGTGAACTCGAGCTCGATCCGCTCGACCAGCGCCTCGAGGCCCTCCCCGGTGACCGCGGAGACCAGCACCGCGTCGGGATGGCGGTTGGCCAGTTCAGCGCGCCGGTCATCGTCGATCAGGTCGGCCTTGCCCAGCACGAGCACGCGGGGCGCCTCGTCGGCGCCGATCCCGAGCAGCACGTCCTCGACCGCCTTGGTCATCTCCACCAGGTCCTCTTCGCCGGCCGAGGCATCGACCACGTGGAGGATCAGGTCGGCCAGCCGAGTCTCCTCGAGCGTGGCTCCGAACGCCTCGACGAGCTGATGCGGGAGCTTGCGGATGAACCCGACGGTGTCGGTCAGCAGATAGTCGCGGCCCCCGGCTCGCAGCACGCGGGTGGTGGGATCGAGGGTGTGGAACAGTCGATCGCGCACGCCGGCGTCCGCCCCCGTAAGAGCATTGAGCAACGTCGACTTGCCGGCGTTCGTGTATCCGGCCAGCGCCACCGAGGGCAGCTGCGCCCGCTCGCGCTCGGCCCGCATCACCGATCGCGTTGACCGGACCTGCGCGAGCTTGCGCTTGAGCGCGGAGATCCGGTCTCGCGCCAGCCGGCGGTCGGTCTCGATCTGGGTCTCGCCCGGTCCCCGGGTGCCGATCCCGCCGCCGAGGCGCTCGAGGTGGGACCACAGCCCGCGCATTCGCGCGAGGTTGTACTCGAGCTGGGCCAGCTCGACCTGGAGCTTGCCCTCGGCGCTGTGGGCGTGGGCGGCGAAGATGTCGAGGATGATCGCCGTGCGGTCGATCACCGGCACCCCGAGCGCCTGCTCGAGATTGCGCTCCTGCCGGGGCGAGAGCTCATCGTCGACCGCGACCAGGTTCGCGTCCGAGCGGCCGAGCTCCTCCTTGAGCTCGACCAGCTTGCCGGCCCCGAGATAGCTGTTCGGATGGGGTTTCTCGCGACGCTGGAAGAGCTCGCCGACGTCGGCGACGCCCGCGGTGCGGAGCAGCTCGCGCAGCTCGGAGAGCTCGGCGTCCTGGCCGTCGGGCAGCGCGGCGACCATGAATGCGCGCTGCCGCGCGCGACCGGCTACCGGCTGGCCGCCGGGCGTGGCCGAAGTGGCCGAAGATCGCTTGGTGCGCTTACCGTTGCTCTGACTCACCACTCTCATGGTAGTCGCGGCGCAGTCGCCCGGGTCAGAGCCGCCGAATGCGCTCGACGGCCTCGAGCAGCCGATCGTCCGGAGTGGTCAGGGAGATCCGGAAGAAGCCCTCCCCGCTGCGTCCGTAGGCCCCGCCCGGGGAGATCACGACGGCCGCGTGCTCGAGCACGTGCTCGCAGTAGGCCGCCGAGGACGCGAAGCCCGGCGGGATCGGCGCCCAGATGTAGATCGTGCCCTTGGGCTGGTCGACCTCGACGCCGGCTTGCACCAGGGCGTCGCAGACGAGGTCCCGACGGCGCTGGTAGACGACGTTCATCGCCCGCACGTACTCATCGAGCTCGGGGGCCAGCGCGGCCACCCCGGCGAGCTGCACCGCCTCGAACAGGCCCGAGTCGACGTTGGACTTCAGGCGCCAGTAATGGGAGATCGCCTCGGCGTTGCCGACGATCGCCGCGCAGCGCCAGCCGGTCATGTTGTAGCCCTTGGAGAGCGAGAAGACCTCGACCCCCACGTCCTTGGCCCCCTCGGTGGCCAGGAACGACGGAGCCGTGTAGCCGTCGAAGGTCGTCTCGCTGTAGGCGTTGTCGTGGACGGCCAGGATCTCGTGCTTGGCGGCGAACTGGATGACGTCCTCGAACAGCCCGTCGGGCACGATCGCGCCGGTCGGGTTGTTGGGGTAGTTGAAGAACATCAACCGGGCGCGCTCGCGGGCGGGCCCCGGGATCTTGGTCAGATCGAAACCGAAGCCGAGCTCGCGCTGCAGCGGCATCAGGACGGCTTCGGCGCCGGCCAGGACCGGGCCGCCGGTGTAGACCGGGTAGCCGGGGTCGGCGGCCAGCGCGACGTCGCCGGGGTCCAGGAACGCCAGATTCAAGTTGAAGATGCACTCCTTGGCGCCGATCGCCGGCATGACCTCGGTCTCCGGATCCAGTTGCACCCCGAAGCGGCGCTGATAGAACCCGGCCACCGCCTCGCGGAAGGCGGGAAGGCCGCGGTTCGACGGGTAGGTGTGCGTGCTCGGATCGGCTACCGCGGCCTGGGCGGCAGCGACGATCGGCTCGTAGGTCGGGGTGTCCGGATCGCCGATTCCGAGGCTGATCACGTCGATCCCCGCCTTGCGCTTGGCCGCGATCTTGCGCTCGAGCTCGGCAAACAGGTACGGGGGGATCTTCTCCAGGCGCCTACTCGATTGCATGCAGCTCCTTTATGAACTCGTCGGCCAGGCGCCCAGTGAACACGGGCACCGCCCAACCGGTCAGATTGATGTGCAGGTCCTCCTCCACTTCGACCTCGAGCTCGCCGCCGTCGAGTGTGACGGTCACCGGCGAGTCACCGCCGGCCAGAACGTAGGCGACGGCGGCGCCGATGGCGCCCGTGCCGCTGGCCGAGGTTTCCCCGACTCCGCGCTCGAAGATCCGCGCGCGGATCGCACCGGGAGCCGTCTCGGTGAACCACGAGACGTTCGTCCGGTTGGGGAACAGCTCGTGATGCTCGATCTCGGGGCCGAAGTCGGTGAGGGTGAGCGAGGCGAGCTCGGCCTCATCGGCGACGCGGATCGCGCACTGCGGGTTGCCGACCTGGGCGTGCTGAAAGCGCCACCGGCGGTGTCCCGCGGTGAGCTCGCCTTTCCCCTCGGCGTCGCCGGACGGGTAGTCAGGACTGCTCAGCCGTGCCCTCCCCATGTCGACCCGGCAGGTGGTCGGCGAGGTGATCGTCGGGCGGATCTCGCCGGCCGCGGTCTGCAGCGAGAAGGTGTCCGCGTCGGTCCAGCCGTGGCGGCGCAGGTAGAGGATCGCCTCGCGCGCGCCGTTGCCGGACAGCTCGGCCTCGGAGCCGTCCGGGTTGAAGATCCGCAGGCGGGCGAGAAAGCCCGGCTGATCGGGCTCGGAGAGCAACAGGATCCCATCGCCGAACACGCCCGTGTGAGCAGCGCAGATCGCCCGGACCCGGGCCGGCGTCAGCTCGAACGGCAGCTCGCGCGCCTCGAAGATCAGATAGTCGTTGCCGAGCGCCTGCCACTTCTCGAAGTCCACGCGAGCGCAGTCTAGGTACCGTCGCGGAGCGATGGCCTACCGCTTGCGCGCGAGTTCCCTGCCGGTGCTCCTGCTGGCCGTCATCTCGATCCTCTCCTTTGCCGCCCGGATCGCCTGGATCGGCGAGCCGTGCCGCTCGCCGTGCCGGACCGCCGCCGACCACCTGCTGATCTTCGACGAGGCCTATTACGTCAACGCCGCCCGGGTGATCGCCTCCGTCCCGCCGCCCGCCGGCGAGCACTACGTTGGGGCCCCTCCGGGCGATGACCCCAATGCCGAGCACCCGCAACTGGCCAAGCTCGAGATCGCCGGGGCGATCGAGCTGTTCGGCGACGGCCCGTTCGCCTGGCGAATCGGCAGCATCCTGCTCGGCTCGCTCGCCATCCTCGGCATGTTCGCGCTGGCCCGCGCGGCCGGTGCCGGGGAATGGCTCGCGCTCGGCGCTGCCGGGTTGATGGCCAGCGACAACCTACTGCTGGTCCACAGTCGGATCGGGACGCTCGACATCTACGCGCTGACCGCGATGATCTGGGGCGTCGTGCTGTACCTGCGCGGCCGGCGCTGGATCGGGGGCGCCGTGCTCGGCGTCGGCGCCGCCTGCAAGCTGGTCGCGCCCTACGCGGTGCTGGTGTTGCTTCTCTTCGAGCTGCTGCGCGAGCTGGGTGGCGTCGGCGGCTGGCGCAGCCTGGCCGGCCGGCGCGGCCTCGTCACTTGGCGCGGCATCGGGGCCCGGGTCGGCGCAGCCGCGGCCTCCGGGGTGGCCACCTTCTTCGCCCTGCTGGCCGTCATGGATCGTCTGGCCCCGCCGTACGACCCGGTCGCCGGGCGTCCGCTGGCCGGCGGCGTGTTCCACCACCTCGGGCACATGATCAGCTACGCGGCCGCTCAGACCAGCCCGCGGGGACCCACCGGGATCGCCTCCTATCCGTGGGAGTGGCTGGTCGATCTCAAGCCGATCACCTATCTCAACATCAACCCGTCCCGCCCGAGCCCTGGGCTCGAGCACGTGCACCCGGCGGTGCTCTTCATCGGAATGATCAGCCCGACCCTGATGCTGCTCGCGCTGCCGGCGCTGGTGCTGGTGGCGGCCGCAGCGGCCCGCCGCCCGCGGCGACTGGCCTCGGTGCTCGGCGGCGAGCCGGCGTCGGTGCTCGGCGGCGAGCCGGCGTCGGCTTTCCGCTCCGGACAGGCTCCGCTCCTGGGGCTGGCCTGGGCGCTGGGGACGCTGATCCCGTTCGCCGCCCTGAGCGCGTTCTGGCAGCGGACGAGCTACCTGTACTACATGGTGATCGTGATGCCCGGGATCTACCTGGTGGTGGCCCACCTGGCGCTGCGGCTGCGCCACCACCGGTGGATCGTCGGCGCCTGGGCGCTGTCCGTACTGCTCGCCGCCGTGATCATGTACCCGTTCATGCCGTTGCTCTGAGGGTCTCGCCGCCGGTCGGCGACCACCCAGCGGCGGGATCCCACGGCGGGGTGCGTTGGACGTGACGAACTACATCGGTGAAGGGAACGAGCTCGGCCGCAGCCGGAACGTGGTTGCACTCCCGAACCGCGGTCCAGTCCGGGGGTCTCGGGACGTTGGTTCCCCCATGTGAAACTTTCTTACCAAAGCCCGCGGTGCGGTCGGGGTCGGCGGGAGGGGTCGGGATGCTATGGCCGCTATGCGGACGTTTCCTACCAACTCCCTTCACGCTCGCCGCGATCGACCCCGTCACCGATGTCGTTCGACCCGGGCGCGCAGACCGCGCCCAACCCGTCCGGAACCCGGAGCGCTGCCACGCCTGAGCTCACCACCGAACACCAGAAGTTTCGCTCCCAATGCGTCCCCGCTCACGCTCCGAATGCCTCCCCAAGCGTCCCGCGGGTCACGCTCGAGTGTCTGCCGCGGTCTCACCGCGGCGCCAGAGCGACACGATCTCGTCGGCGACCTCGCCGGCCGTGCGTCCGGTGACGTCGATGTGGTGGACGGCCGGGAGCTTGCGCATCCAGGTGAGCTGGCGCCGGGCGTAGTTGCGGGTCCGGCGCTTCATCCCCTCGATGTCGCCGGTGAGCAACTCCTCGAAGCCGAGCGCCTTGCGCGCGGTGATCGAGGCGCCGGCGGCGTGGGCTCGCCTGACCTCCTCCTCGGCCCCGGAGGCGATCATCTGATCGACGCGGGCGTCGATCAGGGCGTAGAGCTGCTCGCGCTCGCATTCGAGGCCGACCAGGAGCGTCGGGTGGCGGACCGTGTCGGTCCACAGCTCGGATTGCTCCGACGGCGGCTCGAGCTCGCCCGCGTCGAGGAGTTCGAGCGCGCGGACGATCCGCTGACGATCGGCGGGGTCGATCCCGGCGGCTGCCCAGGGCGCGTCCTGGGCCAGACGGGTGTGGAGCGCGGCCGGGCCGCGCCGCTCGAGCTCGGCCGTCCAGCGCTCGCGCACCCCCGCGGCGGGCGGCGGGCGCAGGCTGAGCTCCGTCAGGGCGGCGCGCAGGTACAGGCCGGTGCCCCCGACCACGATCGGGCGGGCCCCGTCGCCCAGCAGTCCGTCGATCTCCGCGTGCGCGAGCTCGGCGTATTGCCCCGCGCTGAACTGGGCGTCGACCGGGAGGAAGGAGATCAGCCGGTGCTCGAGCTGGGCCCGCTCCCGCGGGCCGGCGGCACCGGTCAGGAGCTCGAGCCCGGCGTACACCTGCAGCGCATCGGCGGAGACCGCCACGGGGCGCTCACCGAGGTCGCGCAGCCGCTGTGAGAGCGCGATCGCCACGGCCGTCTTGCCGACGCCGGTCGGACCGAACATCGCGATCACCGCATCGGGCTGCACCGCCGAAGTATCAAGGAGCCGTGATCCGGCAGGAGCCATGATCCGGCGGATACACTGCCGCCGGGATGACGCTCACCGGCGGGAAGGTCCTGATAACCGGCGCGACCGGTGGTATCGGTCAGGCGATCGCCCGTGCGCTGCGGGCCCGCGGAGCCGACCTGCTGCTGAGCGGGCGCCGCGGCGACGTGCTCGAACCGCTGGCCACCGAGGTGGGCGGCCGGGCCCTGACCTGCGATCTCGCCCAGCGGACGGAGGTTGAGCGGCTCGCGGCGGAGGCCGCCGACATCGACGTCCTGGTGGCCAACGCCGCGCTCCCGGCCAGCGGGCTGCTCACCGAGCTCACGCAGGAGCAGATCGACAAGATGCTCGAGGTCAATCTGCGGGCGCCGATCGCCCTGGCGCGCGCGCTGGTGCCGGCGATGACCGAGCGTGGTAGCGGGCACCTGGTCTTCATCTCCTCGCTATCCGGCATCGCCGCCTCCCCCGCCTCCTCGATCTACTCGGCCACCAAGTTCGGCCTGCGCGGCTTCGCGCTCGGGCTGCGCGAGGATCTACGCACGGCCGGCGTGGGCGTGTCGGTGGTCCTGCCCGGCTTCATCCGCGACGCCGGGATGTTCGCCGACGCGGCGATCTCGCTGCCGCGGGGCGTCGGGACCCGGTCGCCGGAGGATGTGGCCGCCGCGGTGATCCGCGCGATCGAGCAGAACCGGGCCGAGGTCGCGGTCGCGCCGGCCAGCCTGCGCCTGGGGGCCAGCGTCGCCGGTCTGGCCCCGGGGATCGCGGCGACCTTCAGCCGGCGGATGGGCAGCGACCAGATCGCCACCAACCTGGCCGCCGGGCAGACCGACAAACGGCCCTAACGGCTTTGACGACCCGGATGATTGCCCCCAGGGCAATCATCCAAGGCTGATCGCCCCCTGGGCGATTAGCCCTAGTTCTTGCGGCCGGTGACGGCAAGCCCGACGCCGAGGCAGACGAGCGTCGCGCCGCCGCCGGCGCTCAGCCAGCGCAGCCGCCGCGGCGAGCTCCCCAGCCAGGCACGCGCGGTGCCCGAGGCGATCGCCCAGGCGCCGTCCGACAGGATCGCGATGCCGATGCAGATTGCGCCCAGCAGGGCGAGTTGCAGCGTCACATGGCCGCGCGAGCGGTCGATGAACTGGGGCAGCACTGCCGTGAAGATCAGGATGCCCTTGGGGTTGGTGGCCCCGACGAAGAAGCCCTCGCGGACGATTGTGCCGATCGGCTTGGGCGTGATCGATTCGCCGCCCAGCGCTTCGGCGAGCTGCCCTCGCTCGCGGATGTTGCGCACGCCGAGCAGCACCAGATAAGCGGCCCCGATCAGCTTCAGGACGGTGAACACGGCGTCGGACCGGGCCACGATCGAGCCGAGTCCGATCGACACCAGCGCGAGCTGAAACGTGAACCCGCAGGCGTTGCCGCCGACCGTGGCCAGCGCCGCCCGCCGCCCTAGCGCGACGCCGCGACTGACCACGAACAGGACACTCGGTCCCGGGATCAGGATCAGGACGTAGACGGTGAGGAAGAACGCGGCCAGGTGGTGCGGGAGCACCATCCGGACTCTAGCCCGCCAACCCGCCCAGATGATCGCCGCAGGGCGATCATCTAAGGCTGATCGCCGTCTGGGCGGCCAGCCCCCTACTCGGAGCTCAGCGCGTGCTTGCCGGTCACGCTGGCCAGCACGGCGATGATCTCGTCGGTCAGCTTGGCGCCGTCGGCGGCGCGCTCTGGCGTGGCCTTGACCCGCACCACGACGTCCTCGCCGTCAATCTCCTCGAGCAGGACGGTGGCCTGCGAGCCACGGGTCGGGGTGGTGATCTCGCGGTCGAGGATCTCCTGCAGCTGGCTCATTCGCATGGGCGATCCGAGCCGCACCTTGACGTCGACCGGATTGGGCTCGCGGATCGGCACCACGGCCGCCGCGAGCACGACGTTGTTGGGGATCATGATCCGATCGTCGCCGCGGGCGAGTGTCGTGTAGAGGAGGCCGAGTGAGCTGACGATTCCCTCCACCGAGCCGCCGACGGCGCCGGCCTGCAGCCTGACGCGCTCGCCGACCCGGAACGGCCGCGCGCTCAGCAGCACCATGCCGGCGATCACGTTGCCCAGGGTCTGCTGCGCCGCGAGACCGACGATCACCGCGGTGAATGCGCCGCCCACGGCGAGGCTCTGGGTGGGAATCCCCGCGACGGCGAGCGCCACCAGCAACGTGATCACGATCGTGGCCAGGCGAATCAGGAAGCCGACGGTTCCGGCCGTGCCGGGATCCATTCGCCGCATGAAGGTCGGACCGGCGGAGCGACCCACATCGCGGGCCAGCGCCCAGCCGAGCGCGACCAGCGCGACCACCGTGGCGATCTGCAGCGGGGTCTCCCACTGGCTATGGCTCCACGAGCCGTTGTGATGGTGGGTCTCGCCGAGCAGGTGGTGGCGATTGGCCCAGACGAGGAGCACCCCGACCAGCACGGGCACCAGGACCGCGGCCTCTCTCCGGGCCCGGCTCACCGTCCTCTGATTGCTTTCGAACGCCAGACCGACCGCTTCCCACGCATCGCTGCGGGTTTCGAACATTCGGTCCAGGCGTCGATCGTGGTCTTGCTGAAAGAATCGTCGCATTGGTTTCATTAGCGGGTTCCGGCTCGTGGCACCGCTCGGTATAGCTACCACCGGCGGCGCGGTTCGGTTTCACCTGCCACGCGGCAGCATAAACGCGGAAAACTGTCTCGAGCTAAAGAGGCCGGTCAGTCCGGTCACGGCCCGCCGGTCAGAATAATCGCTCCTGAGTCGATTCCCGCGACGCCGGTTCCGTGCTCGTGCGTTCGGTCGCACGCCCGCGCATCCGCTCGTAGGGGCTGCGGTCCGGCCCTTTGATCAGCCGCGACAGGCGCCTTCGCTCCTCGGTCGGCGCGTAGGCTCCGCGCCGGTAGAGCTTCTCGTAACGCTCCACCAGCTCCGGCCGCTCCTCCCTCAGCCATTCGAAGAACACCTCGCGGACGCCGCGCCGCAGATGCAGCGCAATCCCGGTCACGTAGGCGGCGCCGGCCTCCGCCGCCAGCTCGAGAATCGGCTCGATCTGCTCCGGAGCGTCATTGATCCCCGGCATCAGCGGCGCGATCAGGACGCCGGTCGGAATCCCCGCCCGGGTCAGCTCGGCCACCGCCTCCAATCTGGCGCGCGGATTGGGCGTGTGGGGCTCGGTCGCCCGCCATGCCCGCTCGTCCAGCGTCGGCACCGACAACGCCGCGCTGAACTCGGTCCGCGTGGCGATCTCCTTCATCAGCGGCAGGTCACGCAGCAGCAGCGGTGACTTGGTCAGCACCGAGCAAGGGTTGGCGGCGTCCCGCATGGCCTCCCAGATGCCGGGCATCAGCCGGTAGCGACCCTCGGCCCACTGGTACGGGTCGGTGTTGGTGCCCAGCGCGATGTGCTCACCCGACCACGAGGGCCGCGCCAACTCGACCCGGAGCAGCTCCGGCGCGTTCACCTTGACCACGATCTCGCGCTCGAAATCCCGGCCCGCGTCGAAGTCGAGATAAGTGTGCGTCGGACGGGCGAAGCAGTTGTGGCTGATCACGCCGTCGGCGATGAAGTCTCCCGTACCGGTGGTGATGTCGTACATCCGCATCACCATCCCGAGCGGTTTCACCGCAACCACCTTCAGGGGCGCGTCGGCCTTCAGCGCGGACCCTTCGATCAACCGTTTCCGCGTGATCGCCGGATCCGTGGAGAGGAAGAAACGCATGTGCTCGGGGAGACCGCCCCGGACGCGGACGGTCATCACGCCGCTTGGGCGACGCTCCACTACGCAGTCGAATCCCAGCCGCCGCAGACAGCAAACGACCCAGTCGATGATCTCCTGGCTCTGGTTCGAGATCCTCAGAATCCCCCCGCTGCAGCCACCCTCCGCGTCGAAGATGCCGGCGAGGAAGCCTTTGATCCAGGAAAGCGTCGGCAGGATCGGCCACGCGATCAGTTCTCCGATGCGCTCGTAGTTGGTTCGTGACTGGGTTCTGATCGCCATCACCGCTCGATGGCTGCCCAGAGCGGCCTGGAAGGCGAACTCGCTGGTCTCGACGGACTCGAGGCGAAGGAAGTCCTGGGCCCGGTCGAGCGCCTCCCCGTCCGCCAGGGCGAGCCGAAACCGAAAGACCCTCTCCTTCGCCCTGCCGGCTCGCTCGTACTCGTACGAAGCCAGATTTCCGTCGCCTCTGATCATCCCGCACAGGTAACCGCGACGGTAGTCGCCGTCGACGTCCGGCGGTGCCACTGACCCGCCCGGCCCCAGCAACCGAGTCCCGACCGTCAGATGCGGACGGCGGAAGCGACCGTGCTCTGCGCCGATGACGTGCTTCCATCCCCTACGCGTCAGGAATCGATGCTCCTCGCTGGCGATCAATTCCGTTCCGTCCTCGAGTTCGATCGCGAATGCGGGCTTGATGCTCGACCACTTATCTAGAACCCGCGTGGTCACAAACCTGCGGTAGCTTCCGTCCGGCCTGGTTCCGTAGATCTCCTCCCCGATCTCCACGTCGCGCAGCGGCTTGGTGCGAGCGTCGGCCATCAGGATCCGCGAGTCACCCGCTATGCAGTAGACGCACGCATGGCTGCAGCCCCTGTACGGGTTGATCGTCCAACGGAACGGCATCTGAGACGCCGGTGGCACGGCGTTGAGGATCGACTTCGCGCGGACTTCGTAGAAGCGGGTCTTAATCGAACCGGGCGCCTCGAAATGGCGGACCACCGCTCCATCGCGGTAGCCGGGTAGTCGCGCTCGCTCGTCGGTGTCCATGCTGAGGTTGCTCCAGCGCACGAACGTATGTTCGCACACGCGGCGGACGACTCCCCTAGCCGAGAAAAGGGGCTGGCGCGCTACGCGCGGGCGAGAGGATCCGCGGTGAAGCTGCGGGCGCGGCGGCTGGTCAGACGATCGCGCGACTGGCGATCGACTCGTGACCGGCCAGCGTCTGGCTGGTGGCGCTGGCGATCTCGACTTCGACCAGCTCTCCCGGAGATCCCAGCCCGGAGAAGTTCACCACCTTGTTGTGGCGCGAACGCCCGCGCAGGCGGCTCGGATCGGTGCGCGAGGGCCCCTCGACCAAGACCTCGAGCCTGCGTCCGACGAATCGCTGGGCGCGCTCCGCCGCGCGGCGCTGGATCACCTCGAGCAGCCGCTCGAGCCGCTGGACCTTGACCGGGTGCGGGATCTGATCCGGCAGCCCGGCCGCCTCGGTCCCCCGCCGCGGGGAGTAGATGAAGGTGAAGGCGCTGTCGTAGCCGACCGCCTCGGCGACCTCGAGCGTCTGCTCGAAGTCGGCCTCCGTCTCGCCGGGAAAACCGACGATGATGTCGGTGCTGAGGGCACAGTCGGGCACGTGCTCCCGGATCAGCGCGACGCGATCGAGATAGCGCTCGCGGGTATAGGTCCGCCGCATTCGCTTGAGCACCGCGCTCGAGCCCGACTGCAGCGGCAGATGGATGTGCTCGCACAGCGCCGGCAGCTCGGCGTGAGCGCGGATCACGTCCTCGCGCATGTCCTTCGGGTGGGGGCTGGTGTAGCGGATCCGCTGGACGCCCTCGATGGCGTCGATTCTGGCCAGCAGCTCGGCGAAGGAGATTCGCTGCTCGCGAGGCAGGTCGCGACCGTAGGAGTTGACGTTCTGGCCGAGCAGCGTCACCTCGATGACCCCGTCATTGGCCAACCGCGCGACCTCCTGCACCAGTTCATCGGGACCGCGGGAAACCTCGCGGCCGCGGGTCGACGGGACGATGCAGTAAGAGCAGACGCTGTTGCAGCCCACGCTGATCTGGACCCAGCCGTGGAACTCGCGAGCGCGCTTGGCCGGAAGCCGCCCGGTGAAGCCCTCGAACTCGAAGAAGCCCTGAGCGGTGAGCGAGTCGCTGGTCAGGAACTCGGCGAGCTTGTGCACCTGGCCCGGCCCAAACGCGACATCCACGAACGGGAAGCGCGCGAACACCTCCTCCTTGACCGACTGGGCCCAGCAGCCCCCCACCCCGACCACCCGATCGGGCCGCTCGCGCTTGAGCCGCTTGGCGTCGCCGAGATGGGCCAGCAGGCGGTTATCAGCGTTCTCGCGGATCGAGCACGTGTTGAACAGGATCAGGTCGGCCTGATCGCGCGACCCGGCCTCGGAGTAGCCGAGCGAGTCGAGCATGCCCTTCATCCGCTCGGAGTCGTGCTCGTTCATCTGGCAGCCGAAGGTGGTGAGGTGATAGCGCTTCATCTCAGGGCTCAAGAGTATCCGGGCATCACCAGCTCGACCTGAGCGCCCCCGCGGCCGTTGACGCTGACCGCCCGGACGGTTCCCCCATGGGCCTCGGCGATCGCGCGGACGATGGCCAGGCCGAGCCCGGCTCCCCCGGCGGCGCGCGAGCGTCCCGGATCGGTCCGATGGAAGCGCTCGAACACCCGCTCGCGTTCCTCCTCGTCGATCCCAGGCCCGTCGTCGATCACCGCGAAGCGGAGCGAGCCGCTGCCCAGACGGGTGACCTCGAGCCGGACCAGCCCGCTGTCCGGCGCCGTGTGCTCGATCGCGTTGCGCCCAAGGTTGCGCAGCGCTTGGGCGAGCCGATCGGGGTCGGCGCGCAGCTGCCCCGCGGGGACCGGGCCGAGCTCGAAGCGACGGTTCGCGGTGAGGCTGAGCCCGTCCCATAGGTCGGAGACGAACGAGTCGACCTCGATCGCCTCAGGCCGCAGAAAGTCCAGCTGTTCGGCCTGGGTCAGCAGCAACAGGTCATCGACCAGCCGGCTGACCCGGGCTACCTCCTCCTGGACGAGCCGTTCCACGCGCTGAACGTCATCGCCGGAGGGAGCGTGGTCGGAGGCCAGCAGCTCGAGTTGGCCGCGGATCACCGTCAGCGGAGTGCGGAGCTCGTGCGACGCGTCGGCCACGAAGGCTCGCTGTCCGGCGAACGCCTCGGCGAGCCGGTCGAGCATCCGGTTGAAGGCGTCGGCGAGGACGCGCACCTCCTCCCCGGTCCCTGGCGACATCTCCATCCTCGGCTCGAGGTCACCGCCGTCGACGCGCGCCGCCACCGAGGCCATCCGGCGCAATGGCGCGGTGACCCTGGCGCCGGCAAAGTACGACGCGATCAGCGCCAGCGCGAGCGAGAGCGCGCCGGCCAGCACGAACGCCCGGGCGACCCCCCGCTGAGCGCGCGCCACCGTGTCCAGCGGCTCGCCGGCGCCGAGCACCACATCGAGCCCACCGAGCCGAGCCGGCCTCTCGAGAACCCGGACCTTGCCGACATCGGGCACCGGCACGATCGAATAGCCGAGGCGGGGCCGGCGCAGCTCTGCCCCCTCGCGTTGCTCGGCCGTCTGCTCGCCGGAGGCCTCCTGCGGGGAGTCGGTGCCACCACCGAACACGTCGGGGTGATTGCTGGCGCTAGGTCGGCCCGGGATCAACACGAAGAACAGCGTCGAGGTCGCGCTGTACGGCTGCCCGCGGATGAAGCGCTGGGCGCCGGCGGCCAGCTGATTCACCGAAGCGCCGGCGAGGGGCCTCAGGTCATGCGCAAGCTGGGCGGTGTCGTCGGCGAGGTCGCGGTCGATCTCGCGTTGCAGCTGGGTGCCCGTGTTGATGTAGACGACGACGAAGACCGCCACCGCGGAGACCACCATCACGCCCGCGACCCACGCCGTCAGCCGCCATCTGAGGCTCCGCGGCCGCCAGCGCCTTCGGCTAAGGGTCACTAGTGCTAGTCGTCAGCATCGAAGCGGTACCCGACCGACCTCACGGTGAAGATCGGGACCTTCCTGTCCCCGCGACGCAGCTTGCGGCGCAGATAGCCGACGTAGACGTCGACGACGTTGGTGCCCGGGTCGTACTCGTAGCCCCACACCGCGCGCAGGATCTGCTCGCGCGAGAGGACGCTGCCGCGATGGCGCATCAGGTAGGAGAGCAGTTCGAACTCGGTGGTCGAGAGGCGGACCGCCTCGCCGCCGCGGCTGACCTCGCGGGTCAGCAGGTCGAGCTCCACGTCGCCCCCCTTGAGGGTGGTGGACTGCGCGTGCGAGGCCACGCGCAGCTGGGCCCGTACGCGCGCGGCCAGCTCGGTCAACGAAAACGGCTTGATCAGATAGTCCACGGCGCCGGCGTCCAATCCGGCGACACGGTCCTCGACCGCTCCGCGAGCGGTCAGCGCGATCACCGGCAGGGTCGGCTTGCTCTGGCGGATCATCGCCAGCACCTCGAGGCCGCCGCGGCCGGGGAGCATGATGTCGAGCACGACCAGATCGACGTCGTCGGCCAGCGCCTTCTCGGTGCCGCTGATCCCGTCGAGCGCGGTCGAGACCCGGAACCCGTAGGCGCTCAGGCCGCGCTCGAGGAAGTCGACGATCCCCGGCTCGTCTTCGATCACCAGGATGGATCCGGAGATGGCGGGGGCTGTGGCGGTCAACGCGCGTACTCCGTGGCGCGGGATTCCCGGATCACGGTCACCTTGATCTGGCCGGGGTACTCCAGCTCCTTCTCGATCTCGCGGGCGATCTCGTAGGAAAGCAGCGTGGCGGCGTCATCGTCGATCGCCTTGGGGGCGACCATGACCCTGATCTCCCGGCCGGCCTGCATCGCGTAGACCTTGTCGACGCCTTCGTGCCGCGTGGCGATCTGCTCGAGGTCTCGCAGCCGCTTGACGTATTGCTCGAGCGACTCGCCGCGAGCTCCCGGGCGGGCGCCGGACAGTGCGTCCGCGGCCTGCACGATCACCGCCTCGATCGTCTGCGGCTCGACCTCGTTGTGGTGGGCCTCCATCGCGTGGGCGACGGCTTCCGGTTCGCCGTACTTGCGGGCCAGGTTGCCGCCGACGAGCGCATGGGGCCCCTCGATCTCATGCGTCACCGCCTTCCCGATGTCGTGCAGCAGCGCTGCCCGGCGGGCCGTCTTGGGGCTGGCGCCGAGCTCCTCGGCCATCATCGCGGCCAGCTGCGAGACCTCGATCGAGTGAGCCAGCACGTTCTGGCCGTAGCTGGTGCGGAACCGCAGCTTGCCGAGCACCTTGATCAGTTCCGGATGCAGTCCCTGGACCCCGGCCTCGAACACGCCCTGCTCGCCGATCTCGACGATATGGGCCTCGAGCTCCGACTTGGCCTGGTAGTACATCTCCTCGATCCGAGCGGGATGGATGCGCCCGTCCTGGAGCAGCTTCTCGAGCGTGATCCGAGCGATCTCCCGCCGGACGCCGTCGAAGCCGGAGAGCACCACGGCGCCGGGAGTGTCGTCGATGATGAAGTCGACTCCGGTCAGGTTCTCCAGCGCGCGGATGTTGCGTCCCTCCCGGCCGATGATCCGGCCCTTCATGTCGTCGGCGGAGAGCTGAACCACCGAGACCGTGGTCTCCGTGGCGTGCCCGGCCGCCAGCCGCTGCATGCAGACCGAGAGGATGTTGCGCACGCGTCGGTTTGCCTCGCGCTTGGTCTCCTCCTCGATCTGCCGGATGCGGCGGGCGGCGTCGTGCCTGGCCTGATCCTCCACGTCCTTGAGCAGCAGCTGCTTCGCCCGAGAAGCGGACAGCCCGGCGACCCGCTCGAGCTCACGGGTGAGCTCCTGGCGGTCGGTGGCCAGCGCCTCGCGGTTGCCCTCGAGCTCGGCTTCACGCCGAGCCAACGCCTCCTCGCGCTTGCCCATCGCGGCCAGACGCTCGGGAAGGTCTCCGTCGAGGACAGTGACGCTCGCGGCCTGCGGGGCGATGGTCGCCGGCGGAGCCTTGTGCGTACGGCCGCCGTGCTTCGCGTAGACGGCGGCCGCGCCCACGATGCCCACCGCGATCAGCGCTGCTGCGGCGATGATGTCCATGGTCGTTCCTCTCCTGACGGCCCTGGTGATTGCCGGGGCCGGTGCACTGCCTTGCTTTGGTTTTGGGGAGCGACCGAGCGGCCCGAGCAAGACGCACGAACGGACGCCGGTTGGTGAGAAGTGTCGTCGCGCTTAGGCGACGACTAGCTGGCGGTTTCTCTGTCTGGTTGAAGTAGGTCGAGCGACCTGGGTGAAGTTGCCGTCAACGTTTAGTCCGGTATCCAATATCTGCAAGATTTGCTGGTGTTTTGCGGCCTCGTGGGCCGTTCGTTCGCTACCACCATCGTAATGCCGGAAAGGAGGCGGCGCAAACGGCCCCTTCGGGGCTGGCGAGAATGGCCCCTTCGGGGCTAGCGAGAATTCGCTAAAGCGAATTCTCGGGGCCCGTCGGCGCCGAGCTCGGAGGATCAGTCTGGGCGGGCGTGGGCGGCGAGGGCGTCGAGGGCGACCTCGCTGTCGTAGCCCTTGCGCAACATCATCCCCAGGGCGCGGTCGCGCTCACGCCGGTCCGAGCATGGCGCCGGGAACCGCTGTCGCAGCAGCGCCAGTGCGCGTTCGAGCTCGCTCTCGGCCTCGCCGGCGGCCAGCGCCGAGGCGATCAGCTCACGGTCGATCCCGCGCTGGAGCAGCTCGCGCCGGATCCGCTCCGCACCCCATTGGTCGAGGGCACGTTTGTCCTGGGCGAACAGCCGGGCGTAGCGAGCGTCGTCGAGATAGCCGTTCTCGAGCAGCTCGCCGATGGCCAGCTCGATCGCCGCCGGCTGCACCTCCCGACGCTCGAGATGACCTCGCATCTCGGCTTCGGTGCGGTCACGGCGGTTGAGATGGCGGTAGGCCAACTCGAGCGCCCGCTGGAGCTGGCGGGCGGCCTCGGCCCCTGTGGTCTCCGGGGGCAACGTCGTGAGGCGGTTGGCCTCGGCTCCTCTGTTCCTCGGCTCCTAGGCGGCGGAGGCGACCACCGGTTCGACCTCGATCGACTGGAGCGCCTCTTCGCGCGGCTCGATCGGCTTGACGAGATCCCGGCCGATCCCCAGCACCGCATAGATCTTGCCCTCGATCTCATCCGCCATCTCGGGATGCTCGTCGAGGAACGTCTTGGAATTGCCGCGACCCTGCCCCAGGCGCTCCTCGCCGTAGGAGAAGAACGACCCGGACTTGGTGATGATGTTGTGCTCGATGCCGAAGTCGAGCAGGCAGCCGGACGTCGAGATCCCCTGGCCGAACTCGATGTCGAACTCGGCCTGCTTGAACGGCGCCGCGACCTTGTTCTTGACCACCTTCACCCGGACGCGGTTGCCGACCGCCTCGGTGCCGTCCTTGAGCGTCTCGATCCGCCGGATGTCCAGCCGCTGCGAGGCATAGAACTTGAGCGCCCGACCGCCGGGCTGGGTCTCGGGAGAGCCGAACATCACCCCGATCTTCTCGCGGATCTGGTTGGTGAACACGCACAGCGTCTGCGTGCGGTTGAGGTTGCTGGTCAGCTTGCGCATCGCCTGGGACATCATCCGGGCCTGCACGCCGACCGTCTGATCGCCCATCTGTCCCTCGAGCTCGGCGCGCGGCGTCAGGGCAGCGACCGAGTCGACGGCGATCACATCCACCGCGCCCGAGCGGATCAGCATGTCCACGATCTCCAGCGCCTGCTCGCCGTAGTCGGGCTGGGAGACCAGCAACTCGTCGATGTCGACGCCGATCCTGGCCGCGTACAGCGGGTCCATCGCATGCTCGGCATCGACGAACGCGCAGACCCCGCCGAGCTTCTGCGCCTCGGCCAGGATGTGGTAGACCAGCGTCGTCTTACCGGATGACTCCGGGCCGAAGATCTCGATGATGCGGCCCCGTGGGACGCCACCGATTCCGAGCGCGATATCGAGCGACAACGCTCCCGTGGGGATCGCGTCGACGGCGACCCGCGCGCCGGGGTCGCCCATCCGCATGACCGTGCCTTTGCCGAATTGCCGCTCGATCTGAGTGAGGGCGCCTTGGAGGGCAGCCTGCCGCTTGGCTTCCGACTTGCTGTCACCGCCTGACTTCACGCTGGCCTTGTCCTGCTCGCTCATCTCGCTTCGACTCCTTGTGTCATGCCTTTGGACGCTCCACGGTAGGAGGCGGAGCGGACGGAACCGAGAAGCTAGATCCAGGCCGGTGACCGAACAAGACGCGTTCGCGTCAATACCGCGCCAATTCTGTGCCGACTCTGCCCGAACCGGGGGAATCGCCAGGAACGATCCCTCTCCACCGGGCGAACCTTGGCGTGAAACGCGCGCTATACGCGCGCCTGGCGCCAAAGCTCGCGTCGGGAGCGGGGAAAGGCGTCAATGAAGGAAATTCCGGGTCGCGGCGGAGGCACGGCTGAGGCGCAGCGGAGGCGCAGCGGAGGTCCCGCGGAGGCGCGGCTAGGGGCCGGTGAGGCCCAGTCCCCGCCTGCGGCGGTGAGGCGCGTCGGAGAGCCGGACGCAGGCCGCGGCGGTACCGGCGGCGGCCACCAGCACGGCGGGCCAGGCGCCGATGGCCAGGGCGAGCACGTGGGAGAGGGCGAACGCGCCGAGGCCGATCGCGGTCAGCTGGCCGGCGGTCCGGCGCCCGTCGCGCTCCAGCCAGATCGCGATACAGGTGAGCCCGAACCCGGCGAGGACGGCGCCGCCCAACGGCCGAGAGTCGCTGGCCACCGCCACTCCGTAGCCGGCGATCAGTCCGGCGGCGGCGATCGGGGCGGTCGGGATCTCGCGCTTCACGGAGGGGATTATGGCGGTGGCGGGCGAGCGGGGCCGCCGATGGTCGCGTCGGCGGCGAGCTGGACCGTCCGCCACGGCTCGTAGCGCGCCGGCCCCGAGCCGAGCCGTGACTCGTACAGCGTGACGGTCGTGCCGATCAGGCTCAGCGCGGGTGGTTCCGGCAGATCGGCGACCGAGAGCCTCGGCCCCCCGGCTCGCACGCGGGCGACGGTCACGTGAGGCAGGAAAGGGCGCCGCTCCGGCCGGTAGGCCCCGAGCGAGGCGAGGCGTCCGGACAGGGCCGTCTGGATCGGGCCGAGGGCGCCGCCGGAATCGCGCAACTCCACGGCCAGCACTCGCGGCCGTCGCGGCGGGAGAACGAGCGCCCCCTCCACCGAGAGCTCGACCGCGCCCGCGCCGGCCACGATCTCGCAGGCGGCGCCGAGCCGGTCGAGCTCGAGCACGCCGGCCGGGCGCGCCCCGATGAAGCACAGCGTCACGTGCAGCGAGTCCGCCGCCACGGCCCGCACGCCCGGCTGCCCGGCGGCGATCCGCGCACCCCAATCCGCGAGCGCGGTCCGAGCCGCTGCGGGCAGGTCGAGCGCCACGAACAGCCGTACGGCCCCGGCGCTCGCCGGCCCCTCGCCCGGCTCAGAGACGCGCGCCACCGGACCGGCCCGCGCCACCGGCCCGTCCCGGCAGCGGCAGGTCGTCGGCCTCGCCGCGGAGCAGGCGCCGGAGCAGATGCAGCGCGACGGTGGTCGAGCGATCGCGGACGTCGGAGCGTCCGCCGGGCAGCCGGGCGCTCCGCGTGATCCGCTCGCCCTCCCGCAGCGCTACCGAGAAGCAGACGAGCCCGACCGGCTTCTCCTCGGTGCCGCCGTCGGGCCCGGCGATCCCGGTGATGCCGATCCCGATGTCGGCGTGGAGTCGCGCGGTGGCGCCGTCGGCCAGCGCCTCGGCGACCTCGGTCGAGACCGCCCCGAAGCGCTCGATCAGGTCCGGGTCGACGCCCAGGATCTCGGACTTGGCCTCGTTGGTGTAGACCACCGCTCCGCCGGCGAAGTAGGCCGAGGAGCCGGGTCGCTCGGTCAGCCGCGCGGACATCAGCCCGCCGGTGCACGACTCGCCGACCGCGATCCGGCGTCCGCCGAGCAGGCCGATCACCTGCTCGTCGATGGTCGAGCCGTCGAGCGAGAACAGGGTGTCGGCATGCCGGCCGGCGATGAAGTCGATCAGCGCGTCGTAGTCGGGCTCGGCGGCCGGCTCGTAGCGGGTGGCGATCTCGATCTCGCTGCGGCGCAGACAGGTGGTGATCTCCAGCGTGTCGAGCGACAGCCCAGCTTCCGCGGCGGCGCGGAGCGTGTTGGCGATCTCCGACTCCGGAATCCCGAACAGCCGCACGATCCGGCTGACGTAGGTCGTCGAGCCGGCGACGGCGGCGCGGAAGGCCTCGGTCTCGCGCGCCGTCTCCCACATCGGCTGCAGCTCGCGCGGCGGTCCCGGCAGCACCACCACGGTCGGGGTGGGTGGGGTGGTTTTCTGCAACGGGGGGACGACGAGGCCGGGCGCGGTGCCGACCGGCTCGAGCACGGTCGAGCCCTCGGGAATGACGGCCTGCTTGCGGTTGGACACGCGGATCGCCTCGAGGTCGAGGCCGGGCCAGCGTTTCATCATCGGGCGCAGGATCTCGGCGATCCGCTCCTCCAGCTCGGGGTCGAGCACCATTTCACGGCCCGAGAAGCGACCGACGATCTCCGCCGTGAGATCGTCGGCCGTCGGGCCGAGCCCCCCGCTGGTGACGATCAGGGACATCCCTTCAGCGGCCATGAACCGCAGGCTGGCCAGCAGGTCCTCCGGACGGTCGCCGACGATCTGGATCATCGCGGCGTCGACCCCGATCTCCCGCAGCCGCTCGGACAGCCAGGGCCCGTTACGGTCGGTGATGATCCCGGTCAGCACCTCCGTGCCGGTGACCAGAATCCCGGCTCGGACCGGGGCGGGCTTTCGCTGCGGGCTCGGATCGCTCATTTGCACGTCGGCTGCTTGGACAGTGGAAGCGGGCGCGCGCCCTTCGAGGTCAGCGAGAAGCCGATCGAGCCGGAGGACGCCGTGATCGGCACCGTCTTGCCGTTGACCTTCATCTGGACCAGCGCGTTGCCGAGCGTCACCAGCAGCTTCGGCGCGGTCTCGGTGGGCACGGTCTGGCCCGTGCTGAAGATCTGGCCGGGCACGAGCTTCTTGCCGGTTCCGTCGACGACGCAGACATAGACCGTCCCGGTCGGCACGAGCTGGAGCTTGGCGGTGGTGCGGACGGTGGTCGTCGATTTGGCTTTAGTCCGGCGGTGCCGGCGGGGGCGCGGCTTATGGGTGACGGGGTGCAGCCCCGTCGTCTTGGGAGTCTTGGTCTTGCTGCCCAGCAGGGTGCCGACCACGAAGAGCACAGCGAGTACGGCGAGGAGCACGCCGGCGATGATCGCCCAGGGCGGCAGCAGCGGCCCGCGGGCCGCGCGCTCACGCTCGCGGCTGAGCGTGGCGATCGGTCGCAGCTCCTGGTCGGAGGGGCGCTCGTAGCGGCGCTTGTAATCGTCGATCAGGGCGCGGCTGTCGAGCCCCAGGTAATCGCCGTAGGTTCTGAGGAAGCTCTTGACGTAGACCGGCCCCGGGAGCAGGTCCCACTCCTCGTTCTCGAGCGCGCGCAGGTACTTGGCCCGGATCTTGGTCCGCGTCTCGACCTCGCTGATATCGATCTTGGCGCGCATCCGCGCTTCCCGCAGGGTCGTGCCGATGTCCGCCATCGCGGCGAAGGCTACCGACGAGGGGCCCCACGCCCGGCAGGATTCCCCCCACCCTGCCGCGGCGGGTGCCGCGGGCGGCGAACCGCCCTCCGGCGGCGGCGATTCTCGAGGGCTAAAGGTTTCCGATTTGCCGCCGATAACACTCCGGACCGTTCTCCTTCTCGAGGAACAAATGCCACCTCAGGCGTCAGCCGATCTGCGCGGAATCTCGGACATCGCGCGGGTGCGCGAAATCGACCGGCGTCTGCGCTCGGCGGAGGTGGTCGGCTACATCGCGCTGGCCGTCCCGGTGGCGCTGGGGACCTTCTGGGTGGGCATCTGGCCGATCGCGGTGATCGCCGCCGAGACCCTGGTGGCGCTGATCCTGCGCCGTGCGATCGCCACCCACCCCGGCTACGTCGCGCTGATTCACTACGAGGCGATCGTCGCCCAGCTGCTGCTGGCCACCGGAATCATGCTGACCGGCGGGATCGCCAGTCCGGCGCTGGTCTGGCTGACGCTTCAGCCGATCGGTGTGACCACGCGCATCGGCCTCAGGCACGGCGCCGCGAGCGTCGCCTACACGGCGACGTTCGTGCTGGCGATGGCGCTGCTGCCCCACTCGGCCGACAAGTTCCCGCAATGGTTCTACGGGTTGACCACCGTGGCGATGCTGCCGGGCCTGGTGGCCTACGTCGGCTCGCTGTTCGGCGCCGACGTCGACCACTTCAGCGAGTCCTCCCTCGACCCGTTGACCGGCGCGCTGAACCGCCGGGCCCTCGACTGGCGCCTGGAGTACGTCGCGGCGACGGGGGCTGCGGTCACGGTGGTGGCCCTGGACATCGACCACTTCAAGGCGGTCAACGACCGCTTCGGCCACGAATGCGGCGACACCGTGTTACGAGATGTGGTGGCCGCGGTCAAGGCCAGCACCCGGGACCCGGACGCCATCTACCGGCTGGGCGGGGACGAGTTCGTCGTGGTGCTGCCCGGTGCCGGTGGGCGGGGTGGCGTGGTGGCCGAGCGGATCCGCGCGGCGGTCGCTCGCCGGCCCGCCGACCAGTGCTGGGTGACCGTCTCGGTCGGTGTGGCTCCGGCCGGCAGCTCCGACCCCTCGCTGCAGGCGGCGCTCGAACGCGCCGATCAGGCGATGTACGCTGCCAAACGGGCCGGCGGCGATCGGGTCGTGCTCAGCCGCGAGAGCCGCGGTGCACGGCTGAGCAGCGTGGGCTAACGCACCGCTGCTCGGAACGCCGCCCCAAGGGCCGTAGGGCGGCTTAGAACTCCTCGAGGTCAGCCGGGCTCCCGGCGGGTGCGCCGGCCGGGGTACCCCCCGCGCCCTCGGACAGGTGGGCCAGGATCCGGGGCACGTCGCCCTCGGCGATCAGCACCTGCCGCGGCTTCGAGCCCTCGTACCCGGAGATGATCCCGCGCCGTTCGAGCATGTCGATCAGCCGTCCGGCCCGGGTGTAACCGAGCCTCAGCCGGCGCTGCAGCATCGAGGTCGAGGCCGTCCCCATCTGCGCCACCAGGGCGATCGCGTCCTCGAGCAGGGCGTCCTCGTCTGGAGGGAACTCGGTCTCCTCGGCGGTCCCTGGATCCTCGCCGGGAACCTCCTCGAGCAGCTCCTCGCGGAACTCGGGCTCGCCTTGCCGGCGCCAGGCGTCGGTCAGCTCGGCGATCTGCTCCTCGTCGACGTACGCGCCCTGGATCCGCTGAAGCTTGTTCGACCCGACGGGCGAGAACAGCATGTCGCCCTGGCCGAGCAGCGACTCGGCACCGTTCTGGTCAAGGATCACCCGCGAGTCGGTCTGGCTCGAGACCGCGAAGGCGATCCGAGACGGCACGTTGGCCTTGATCATCCCGGTGATCACGTCGACCCGGGGGGACTGGGTGGCCAGCACCAGGTGGATCCCCACCGCCCGGGCCTTCTGGGCCAGCCGGATGATCGAATCCTCGACATCGGCCGGGGCCACCATCATCAGGTCCGCCAGCTCGTCGATCACGCAGAGGATGTACGGGAGATGCGGCTCGCCGCGCTTGTCCCGGTAGCGGTTGAGCTCGGGCAGGTTGCGGGTTCTGGCCAGCGACATGATCCCGTAGCGCTGCTCCATCTCCTTGACCAGGTTCTGGAGTGCGTTCGCCGCCATCCGCGGGCTGGTGATCACCGGAGTGAGCAGGTGCGGGATCGACTCATAGTGGTTGAGCTCGACCTGCTTGGGATCGACCAGCACCAGCCGCGCCTCATGCGGCGTAGCGCGCAGCAGGATGCTGGTCAGCATCGCGTTCACGCACGCCGACTTCCCGGCGCCGGTGGTCCCGGCGACCAGCAGGTGCGGCATCTTCGCCAGGTCTGCGCCGATCGCCCGTCCGCCGATGTCCTTGCCCAGCCAGACCGTTAGTGGCGACCAGTCCTCCGGAGGTTCCTGGAAGACGTCACCGAGGTGGACGATCCGCCTGCGCGCATTCGGAACCTCGACGCCGACCGCGGTCTTGCCAGGGATCGGAGCCAGAATCCGGATGTCGGTGGCGGCCAGCGCGTAGGCCAGGTCGTCCTTCAGCTGCGCCACCTTCGCCACCTTGGTGCCGGGGGCGAGTCTGAGCTCGTAGCGGGTGATGTGGGGCCCGGTGACCCGGCCTACCACCTTCGCGTCGATCCCGAAGTGACCGAGCGTCTCGAGCAGGGTCTTGGCCACCACCTCCTGACCGGCGGTGTCCGGCTTGGCCGCCTCGCCGGTCGAGCGGGTGAGGAATCGGGCGCCGGGGACGCGCCAGACGAAATCCGGGTCGTCGGTGACCGAGGCCCGGTAGCGACCCTTCGGCGTCAGATCGTCCGGGTCGACGGCGACGCGTTGGGCACCCGGCGGATCGTCGGGGAGATCCTCGTCGGGGTCCTCGGGCTCGCCGGATCCCTCCGCCGGCTCGTACTCCCCGTTCGGGGGGGCCTCGACGTGCGTGGCGCGGACGATCAGCTCGGCGGTGTCCGGCTCGGGCGGGAGCAGCAGCTCGGGCGGGGTGACCAGCAGGTCCTCGTCGCCCGCCACGGCGCGCGCGGCCGCGGTGGCGGGCCCCCCGTCGGCGGTAGCGTAGAACGGATCCGGCTGATTCGGCTCGGAGCCCTCGTCCAGGGCGTGGCGTCGCGTCATGGTCGCGGCGATGTCGCCGGTCGAGCGTCGCAGCACGCGCCCGGTGTCGGCCACCCGCATTCCCGTGACTCGCACGGCCGAGGCGATCGTGGCGCCGGTGACCAGGATCAGCCCGGCGACCAGCAGGAAACCGGCCAGGATGTCGGCGCCGGTGAAGGACAGCAGGTGTGAGGCGACCCAGAGCTCGGCCTGGCCGATGATCCCTCCGCGGGATTCGAATCCGGCCGCGCGCCAGAACTGGGGATCGGGGAGGCGGCCCGGGCCTATCCCCAGCGTTCCCGACGCCAGCGCCAGCGTCAATGCGGCGGTCAGGCAGAGCGTGCCGGTGCGCAGCGGCCGCCCGGGCGGGCGCAGCTCGCGGATCAGGATCAGGGCCCCTCCGGCGACCAAGCCGGCCGGGATCGTGTAGCCGAGCTCGCCCAGCGCGAACTTCGTGGCTCTGACCGCGCCGTCGCCGAGGGTACCCCCCGCCCAATGCAGGTAAGCGACGCCGGCCAGGAAGATCCCCACCGCGATCAGGGCCAGGCCGAGGATGTCGATCTGATGCGGCGCCAGGGCCGGCGGCGACAGCGACGGACGGCTGGCCAGCAGCGAGCGTTTGGCCCGCTTACGCGGGGCCGGCTTCTTGCGTTTCTGCTGTGGGCGGGCGGCAGCCATGTCCGATGGGATGGCTTCGACGGCGATGCCCCGGCTCCTGCCGCGGGAGCCCGTATCAACGCGCACTAAATTAGCCGCGATTCGGGCGGTCGGACCCCTACCATCCTAAAGACGATGTCTGATTACGAACGTCCACCGCGCGTTCTCGTCGTCGAGGACGACGATGCGATCGCCCAGGTGCTGCAGCGCTCGCTGCGGATGGAGGGCTACGACGTGCGGATCGCCGGCGACGGGATCAGCGCGCTCGACCAGGCTCACGCCTTCCTGCCCGACCTGGTGATCCTCGATCTCGGCCTGCCGAAGCTCGACGGGATCGAGGTGGCCAAGACGCTGCGCGAGACCGACGACGTCCCGATCCTGGTGCTGACCGCGCGGGACGCCGTGGAGTCCCGGGTGGCCGGGCTTGACTCCGGCGCCGACGACTACCTGGTCAAGCCGTTCGAGCGCCAGGAGCTGCTCGCGCGGCTGCGGGCGCTGCTGCGGCGCCGGCCGCCCCGGGGCCAGGCCACGCTCACCGTCAGTGACCTGAAGCTGAACCCCGACACGCACGAGGTCACGCGCGGAGAGCGGGCGCTGGAGCTGACCCAGAGGGAATTTGAGCTGCTCGAGTACCTGATGCGCAACGAGCGGATCGTGGTCTCCCGTCAGCGTCTGCTCGATGAGGTCTGGGGGTATGACCCATTCTCGATGACCAACACGATCGAGGTGTTCGTCTCGAACCTACGGAGAAAGCTTGAAGCGGACGGCGAGCCTCGGCTCCTTCACACGATCCGCGGCGCGGGCTACGTTCTCCGCGTATAGGTCGGTCCCGATCCGCTGGCGGTTGGCCGGCGGATCCGCGGCGCTGACCTTCGTGATCCTGGCCGGGTTCGCGGCGATCGTCGGCGTGCTCACGTCCCGCCAGGTGCGGGGGCAGTTCAACGACGAGGTCAGCGCGGCCACCCAGCAGCTTCAGCGCCAGCTCGGCAGCATGCACCTGGCTCCGCCGAGCTACGCCCTCGATTGCGACCGCACCGTGCACCTCAGCGACTACGGAAGCGCCGAGCACGCCCAGATCCGGATCTTCGACATCGGCGACGGCGCGCTCGCCTGCACCAACGACCTGAAGGTCGTGGCCAAGGGCACGAAGCTCCCCCAGGTCAAGCCGAGCTTCCCGGCGCCGACCTCGACGGGAACCTTCGACGAGCTCGGCTACCGCGTCGACGTGCTCCATCTCCGGGTCGAGCCCGCCGGCGATTTCGCCCTCCTCTACGCGCGGCCCTACTCCGACGTCGACCATACGCTGGCCAAGGTCCGCTTCTTCCTGATCCTGGGTGTGCTGGGCGGGACGATCCTGGCCCTGCTGGCCGGACTGGCCACCGCCTCACGCGCGATGCGGCCGATCGCCGAGCTCAGCGACGCCGCGCGGGAAATCGAGCGCACCCGCGATCCGAGCCGCCAGCTGCCCAAACCCGAGGCCGACGACGAGGTGGCCGAGCTCGCACGGACGCTCGAGGGGATGCTTCAGGCGCTCGACGCCGCCCGGGCGGAGACCGAGACGATGCTCGACCGCCAGCGCGAGTTCGTCGCCGATGCCTCCCATGAGCTGCGTACCCCGCTGACCAGCGTGCTGGCCAACCTCGAGCTGCTGGCGGATGAGCTGTCCGACGACCAGGCCGAATCGGCCAAGGCCGCGCTGCGCTCGACGCGGCGGATGCGCCGGCTGGTCGGGGACCTGCTGCTGCTGGCCCGCGCCGACGCCAAGCGCGAGCAGCCGACCCGGCCCACCGACATGGGCGAGGTGCTGGCCGAGGCCGCCGCCGAGCTCGGCCCGGTGGCCGAGGACCACGAGGTGACGATCGAGGCCGAGCCCGCGGTCGTCCCCGGTACGCGCGACGACCTCCATCGGATGGCGCTGAACCTGCTCGAGAACGCGATCCGGCACACGCCTCCGGGCACGCGAATCCACGCCGGCACAAGCACCGACGGCGGGCTCGCCACCCTGGTCGTCGAAGACGACGGTCCCGGGATCGATCCGCTGCTGGCGCAGCGCGTGTTCGAGCGCTTCGTCCGCGGCGGCGGCGACGGCGGCCGCGGATCGGGCCTCGGTCTGGCGATCGTCCGGGCGGTGGCGGAGTCCCATGGCGGCACGGTCACGCTCGAGCCGCCCACCGGCGCCGGTGACGAGAACGGCACCCCACGATCGGGTACCCGCCTGGTCATCCGGATCCCCGTCGCGCGCGAGCCTGCGGCCGACGCGCCGCTGGCGGGTCAGACCTCGACGACGACCGGGAGCACCATCGGGCGGCGCCGCAGCCGGTCGTAGACGAACGTCGCGAGATCGTCGTGCAGCTCCTGCTGGAGCAGGTCGATCTCCCGGATGCCCTCGCCGGCCGCGCGGGCCAGCGAGCGGTCGACCTCGTCGCGGATCTCCTGCACGAGGTCGTCGGCCTGCTCGGCGAACGGGACCCCGCGGAAGATCACCTCGGTCGGAGCGACCGTCTCGCCGTTCTGCTCGGAGATCGTCGCCACCACGATGAAGATGCCGTCGGCCGAGAGCATCCGGCGGTCGCGCAGGGCGACGTCGGCCGGATCGCCGATGTCCACGCCGTCCACGAAGATCATCCCGGACTGCTCGGGCTCACCGAACCGCGCCCCCCGCCCGTCGAGCTCGAGCGGTAGCCCGTTCTCGCCCTTGAACACGCGGTCGGGATCGATCCCCACCGCCTCGGCCAGCTCGGCATGGAGGTGGATCCGCTTGTGGTCGCCGTGCATCGGCAGGACGTAGGTGGGCTTGACCAGGTTGAGCATCAGCTTGAGCTCCTCGGCGTACCCGTGGCCGGAGGCGTGGATGGGCGCCTCGCGGGTGGTGACCACGTCGCAGCCGATGTGGTAGAGCCGGTCGACGGTGTCGTTGACGGCGCGCTCGTTGCCGGGGATCGGGGTGGCCGAGAACACCACCGTGTCTCCGTTGTGGAGCTTGATCTGCCGGTGGTCGTTGTAGGCCATGCGGCGCAGGGCCGACAGCGGTTCGCCCTGGGAGCCGGTGGAGATCACCACGACCTTGTGGTCGGGCCAGTCCTCGACCTCCTGGGGTTGGATCAGCATTCCCTCGGGCACCTCGATGTGCCCCAGCGAGCGCCCGATGTTGACGTTCTTGCGCATCGAGCGGCCGACCAGCGCGACCTTGCGGTTCAGCGCCTGCGCGGCGTCGATCACCTGCTGGACCCGATGAATGTTGGAGGCGAAGCTGGTCACCACGATCCGGCCCTCGGCCCGCGCGAATACCTCCTCGAGGTGCGGGCCGACAACGCGCTCGGACGGCGAGAAGCCGGGCCGGTCGGCGTTGGTCGAATCGCCGCAGAGCAGGAGCACGCCGTCGCGGCCGAGCTCGGCCAGCCGCGAGACATCGGCCGGCTTGCCATCGACTGGGGTCTGGTCGAATTTGTAGTCGCCGGTGATCAGCACCGTGCCCAGGTCGGTGGTCAGGGCGACCGCGCACGAGTCGGGGATCGAGTGGGTCATGTGCACGAGCTCGAGGTTGAACGGGCCGAGCGAGACCTCCTCCTCCGGCGGCAGGTCCTCGAGCCGGACGTCGCGCAGCTTGTGCTCGTCGAGCTTGGAGCGGGCCATCGCCATGGTCAGGCGACCGCCGTAGACGGTCGGGGCGCGATCGGCACCAAGCTCGCGCAGCATCCAGGGGAGCGCCCCGAGATGGTCCTCGTGGCCGTGCGTGATCACGATCGCCTCGATGTCCTCCACGCGGTCACGCAGATACGCGAAGTCCGGCAGGACGAGGTCGATCCCGAGCATGTCGGCGGTCGGGAACCGCAACCCGGTGTCGACCACGACGATCCGTCCCTCGTACTCGACGATCGTCATGTTCTTGCCGATCTCGCCCAGACCACCGAGCGGCAGGACTCGTAGCTTGCTGCTCACGTGCGGACTGTCTGGAGCACGCCGTGGCGCTCGAGCACGCCGCGCACGATCGCCGCTTCGCGAGCGTCGAGCGAGACGTACGGCAGACGGGGCGGGCCGACGGGCACGCCGATCATGTTCAGGGCCGCTTTGTTCGTGCAAGCCGCCGGAGCGACTGCCATGTCGCGGAACACGTCGGCCAGCTGCTGGTGGACCTCGCGGCGGCGCTCGGGCTCGTCGACCATCTTGCGCATCTCCTCGCCGAACACGTGACTCGAGGTGAGGATCCCCCCCGGCTCGCCGAGATCCAGGACGTCGGCCAGCATGTCGTCGTTGCCGGCGTAGATCTGCATGCCGTCGATCTTGGCCAGGTTGTCCGGGTTGGCCTGCTTGACGCCGAAGATGTGATCGAGCTGGCCCAGCTCGGCCAACAGATCGTTGGACATGTCCGATCCGGTGCGCTGAGGGATGTTGTAGAGCAGGACCGGCAGGTCGGTGGCCCGCACGACCTCCTGGTAGTGGCGAACGATCCCGCGCCGGTTCGGACGGTTGTAGTAGGGGTTGACCGACAGCAGCGCGTCCGGCCCGAGCTCGGTGGCCCGCTCGGTCAGCTTGACGGCATGCCGCGTGTCGTTGGAGCCGACGCCCGCGATCACGGTGCAGCGGCCGCCCATCTCCTCCACGGCGAGCCGGATCACCCCGAGATGCTCCTCATCGTCGAGGGTGGCCGCCTCGCCGGTCGTCCCGCAGACCACCAGACCGTCCGATCCGTGGTCCACGAGATGGTGCATCAACCGGACGGCGGCATCCTCGTCGACGCGGCCATCCGCGCCGAACGGGGTCACCATGGCAGTCAGTATCGCGCCGAAGCTCGGTGGCATCGGCTGATTATCGCAAGCGTCAGGGATGTTGCGACTGCGCGGCCTCTTCGGGCTCCCCGCTGCCCCGGACCAGCGGCCCGTGATAGGGACCGGGCTTGGCCCGCTGATGACCGCCCGGGAAGGCCAGCCGGAGGATCGTGCGCTGCACCATGCCCAGCTGCTGGCTGAACGGTCCGGAGTTGTAGGGAAGCTCGTAGCGCTCGCACAGCTCCCGGACCTTGGGGGCGATTTCCCCGTAGCGCGTGCTGGGCATATCGGGGAACAAATGGTGCTCGACCTGGTAGCCGAGGTTGCCGCTGATCACGTGGAACACCGGGCCGCCATCGATGTTGGCGGCGCCGAGCAGCTGGCGCACGTACCAGCCGCCACGCGTCTCCTCGGCCGTCTCCTCCTGGGTGAAGGTGTAGGTCTGATCGGGGAAATGACCGCAGAAGATGATCGCGTAGGACCACACGTTGCGGATCAGGTTGGCCACCACGTTGGCCTGCACCGTGCGCTTGAACGGCTCACGGAACGAACGGCGCTCGATCAGCTGGGAGAGCAGGTTTCCCTCCGACTTGCGCGTGACCTTCCGCGCCGCACGACGGGCGGTGCGCGAGAGCCCGCTGCGCCGCCCCTCGACCTGGCCCTTGACCGCGATCGCGCCGACCTCGACGCCGGTCATGACCAGGCCGCTGATCAGCGGCCAGGCGACGTAATCCTTGACGATCTGCGTGCGGGCCTTGCCGGCGATCCCCTTCAGGTCCTTGCGCAGCTCCTTGTGGGACTTCTCGCCGGCGCGGATCGCCTCGAGGTCGAGGTCGTGCAGCGCCACCCCCCACTCGAACATCAGCGCCAGCAGGACGTTGTAGAT
This sequence comes from uncultured Solirubrobacterales bacterium, assembly GCA_963808605.1. GTDB lineage: Bacteria > Actinomycetota > Thermoleophilia > Solirubrobacterales > Solirubrobacteraceae > Palsa-465. The sequence goes on along the minus strand of CAWEGQ010000004.1, from coordinate 209,526 downwards.
CGGCTGGAGCAGGTAGGCCGGGTGCCACTTCTGGCTCGGGTCGATCCGCATGATCTCGTAGCCGAGATCGCGGTCCTTGCCGAGGATGTTCGTGTAGGTGTGGTGAATGAAGTTGTGGGAATGGCGCCAGGACTCGGCGGTGGAGGCGGTGTCCCAGTCCCAGGCGCGGGAGTTGATCACCGGGTCGTTCATCCAGTCCCACTGCCCGTGCAGGACGTTGTGCCCGATCTCCATGTTCTCCAGGATCTTGGCCAGCCCGAGCGTGGCCGTCCCGAGCGTCCAGGGCAGGCGCCAGCGCGAGGCGAACAGCTCGAAGCGACCGAGCAGGGCCAGCGTGCGCTGCATGCTGATCATCGAGCGGATGTATTTGGCGTCGCGGTCGCCGAGGTCGGCCTTGACCTGCTCGTGCAGCTCGTCCAGCTCGCGTCCGATCGCCTCGATCTGCTCCGGCGTGAGCCGGTGCAGCGGGTTCTCCGAGCTATCGGCGGCGACGCGGCCGTTGGTGCGGTTGCCGTTCTGGGTGGCGGTCTCCATTGAATCTCCTCTTTGTTTCCGGGACTACAGCTCGATCTCGACCGGGCCCTCGGGCGCGCTGATGCACGTCCGGACCATCTCCCCGTCATTTCCGTAGACCTCGCCGTTGCGGAGGTCTCGCACCCGCCCGGAGCGCAACTCGCCCACGCACGTGTGGCAGATCCCCTCGCGACAGCCGTAGGGCAGATCCAGGCCGGCCTCCTCACCGGCGACCAGGATCGGCATCTTGCCGTCGGACTCGGTCTCGCAGTCTGACTTCAGGAACTTGATCGTCCCGCCTTCGCCCTCTCCCCCTTCGCCGAGCCCGAGCTTGGGCTGGAATCGCTCCATGTGCAGGCGTTCGCAGTCGCCGTGCTGATCCCAATACTCGTCGAAGGCATCGAGCATGTCGGCAGGCCCGGAGATGTACGCCTCGCGGTCCTTCCAGTCGGGACACAGCTCCTCGAGATCGGACGGACCCATGCGACCGTTCTCCTTGGTCAGCTGCTCATGCAGCTTGAATCCCTCGTTGCGCTTGGCCAACGAGCGAAGCTCGTCTCCGAAGATGACGTCGTCGGTGTGGCGTGCCGAGTGCAGCAGCACCACGTCGTTCATCTCGTGGCAGTGATCGAGATGGCGGAGCATGCTCATGATCGGGGTGATGCCGCTGCCGGCGCTGATGAACAGCAGCTTCTCGGGCGGGCTCTCGGGCAGCACGAAATCGCCCTCGACGCCGCCCAGGGAGACGATCACCCCGGGTCGTCCACGGCGCACCAGGTAGGGCGAGACCTTGCCTTCATCGACATTCTTGATGGTGATGCTGATCAGCCCGTCCTCGCGCCATGGATCCGAGGTCAGCGAGTAGGCGCGCCAGTGACGGACCCCCTCGATGTCGAGGCCGATGCGGAGATACTGGCCCGGCTTGTGCCCCGACCAGCGGTACCCGGGCTTGACCAACACGGTGGCCGCGTCCGGGGTCTCGGGCCGGATGTCGGCGATCCGCCCCCGCAGCTCCCGCGTCGACCACAGCGGGTTGATCAGCTCGAGGTAGTCGTCGATCAGCAGCGGGGAGCTCAGGGCGCGAAGCCCGTGAAGGATCCTCCGCAGGATCGGATGTACGTTCGGCGGCGCGCCTCGTTCCGGCATTCAGACAGCTCCTCGCTCCATCTACTCTGGAGTAATATCCCCGCCGGTAGCATTCTAATCACTTATGTCGGAGCGTCCCGCAGCGGCCCCGCAGCCGCAGACTAGGACACGCCGGCCCCGACGGGCGGGCACCCGCGGCATGCCCCGGGCCGACCGCGAGCGGCTGATCCTCGATGTCGCCGGCACTGTGTTCGCCCGGGACGGATACCACTCGGCCTCGATGGACGAGATCGCCGCCACCGCGGACGTGTCCAAGCCGATGCTCTACGCGTACTTCGCCTCCAAGGAAGGGCTCTACCTCGCCTACATCGATCGAACCGGGCGCGAACTGGTCGACCGCCTGATCGGCGCGGCGGTCCGGGCCGAGCGGGGCAGCGCGCGCCTGCGGGCGCCGATCAGCGAATTCCTCGCCTTCGTCGAGGAGCACCGCGCCGGCTGGACCGTCCTGTTTCACGAACTGACCGCGAGCCAGCCGCTGGCCGAGGAGGTCGCCCAGCTGCGCGGCCAGGTCGCCGGCGCGGTCTGCCGGATGCTCCAGCCCGCCGGCGGCGAATGCGCCGATGGCCAGGCCGCGGACGGGATCGCTCACGCGATCGTCGGCGCCGGCGAGTCGCTCGCGAACTGGTGGCTGGCCCACCCCGATGTGCCTCGCGACGCGGTCACCGACTGGTACGTCGGCATGGTCCAGTCAGCGGCCGGGCGGCTCCACTAGCCGAGCGGCGCGGGCGGCGGCGCAAAGTGGCTCACCCGAGCCCGAAACAAACCCGGTTGAGCGGGTCCCCGGGACCGAACTTCGGCGCGTGATGCACCTGGGGCGTGCACACAACGCCAAACCTCGTGGATGTGGCGTGGGGCCGGGTGGAGCTTGGGGCCGTGGGCTGAATAATTCAGCCCGAGGCCCCAACCCAAGTGCTCAGCAGCGAGAACGCTAACGCGACTACGCGAGCAGGTGCTCGAGTCCGACCGTCGGAGATTCGGTCAGCGAGGCGACCTTGCGGACCGCCAGCAGCACACCGGGCATGAACGACTCGCGGTCGATCGAGTCGTGACGGATCGTCAGGGTCTGCCCGACGTCGCCGAGGATCACTTCCTGGTGGGCCACCAGGCCCGGCAGGCGCACGGAGTGGATCGGCACGTCGTATCCCGCGCCGGCCGCCTCCCGCATCAGCCCCGCCGTGCGAGCCGCGGTTCCGCTCGGCTTGTCGACCTTGCGATCGTGGTGCAGCTCGATGATCTCGGCCCGCGCCATGTGCTGAGCCGCCTTCGCGGCGAACTCCATCATCAGCACGGCGCCGATCGCGAAGTTGGGGGCGATGAACACGTTGGCGCCGGTGAGGCCGCGGAACTCGTCCGGGTCAAAGCCCGTCGTGCCGATCACGGTGTGAACTCCGGCGGCGATCGCCTGTTTGGCATTCGCCACGGCTGTGCTGGGCACGGTGAAGTCGACGAGCACGTCGGGGCGCTGCCCGAGCGCGTCCGCCAGCGACGTGCCGAGCGCCGGATCGGCGCGGGCCACCAGTTCCATGTCCGGCGCCCCTTCCACAGCCCGGCAGACCGTCTCCCCCATCCGGCCGGCGGCGCCGGCGACCGCCACCCGGATCGACGGGCTCACGCCACGTCCGCGGCGACGATCGGATCGAGCGCGGCCTCGAGGGCCGCCTCGTCGGGACCGATCCCGGCGAACGACAGGCCCTCGGGGGCCCAGAGCTCGGCCACCAGCGCGTAGATGTCCTCGAGCGAGACGGCGTCGATCCGTTCCACGACCTCATCGAGCGACATCAGGTCGGCGCCCGCGAGCACCTCGGAACCGAGGCGGCTCATCCGGGCACCGGTCGATTCGAGCGCCAGCAGGACCCGTCCCTTGAGGTTCTCCTTGGCCCGCGCCAGCTCCTCGGCGGTGGCGGGCTCCTCGCGCAGGCGCCGGAGCTCGGTGGCCACCACGGTCATCGCCTCGGCGACGTTCTCGGCGCGGGTGCCGACGTACAGGCCCACCTGGCCACTGTCCTGATAGGCGCTGGTGAACGAGTACACGGCGTAGGCCAGGCCGCGGCGCTCGCGGATCTCCTGGAACAGCCGCGAGGACGTCGTGCCACCGAAGATCGTGTCGAGCAGACGCAGGGCAAAGCGCCGCTCGTCGTGGCGGGAGAGCCCGTGGCCGCCGACGCAGATGTGGTACTGCTCGGTGTCCTTGCGCTCGAAGCGACGCCGGGGCAGCGTGGCGATCGGCGCCGCCGGCACGGCCGGGGGATCGGAGCCGCCCAGCTCGGGGATATGGGCAGCGGCCAACTCGACGAACGCGTCGTGGTCGACGGCCCCAGCGGCCGCGATCACGATGTTGCCCGGCGTGTAGCGCGAGGCATGAAAACGGGCGATCTCCGGGACCGGGGTGTCGGCGATCACCGGAGCCCGGCCGATGATCGCGCGACCCAGGGGATGGTCGGGAAAGACCGCCTCCCCGAGCACGTCGAACACCTTCTCCTGGGGGTCGTCCTCGTACATGGCGATCTCTTCGAGGATCACCGCACGCTCGGAGTCGATGTCGTCCAGCGAGGGGCGGAACACCATGTCGGCCATCACGTCGAACGCCTTGGGCACGTGATCATCGATCACGCGCGCATAGACGGAGGTCGTCTCCTTGCCGGTGCCCGCGTTCAACTCGGCCCCCATCCCGTCGAAGATCTGGTCGATCTCGAGCGAGCCGTACTTGGCCGAGCCCTTGAACAGCAGATGCTCCAGCAGGTGGGAGAGGCCCGCCTCGGTCTCAGCCTCACCGCGGGAGCCAGTGCCCACCCAGAACCCGAGCGAGACGGACCGGACGGAGGGCATTGCCTCCGTCACGATCCGCACGCCCGAGCCGAGCGTGGTTAAACGGTGAAGGTCCTTCACCGGGACTGCTAGGACCGCGGACGATCCGGGTCGCGATCGCGGACCCGGCCACCGCGGTCGCCGCCGCCGCCGTCGCGCGGACCGCGGTCACGGTCGCGGGGGCCGCGGTCACGGTCACGGCCGCCGCGGTCACGCCCGTCGCGTCCACCGCGGTCGCCGCCGCGGTCACGCCGGGGCGGACCACCGTCGCCGCTGCCGACCGAGGCGAGCTCCTCGACCGTCTTGCCGGCGACGTCGGGGTCGTCGGCCATGCGCAGGCCGATCCGGCCGCGCTCGCGATCGACCTCGACCACGCGCACGGCGATCTCGTCACCCTTGTTGATGACCTCCTCGACCGTGTCGATCCGGCGTCCGGGCGCCACGTTGGAGATGTGCAGCAGACCGTCGGTGCCCTTGGAGAGCTCGACGAAAGCGCCGAAGTTCGTCGTCTTGACGACCTTGCCGGTGAACTCGTCACCGACCTCGACCTCCTTGGTCATCGAGCGGATCCGGTCCACCAGGGCATCGCCCAGCTCCCGGTTGGAGGCGTAGACGAGGACCTGGCCTTCGTCGTTGACGTCGATCTGCGACTCGAACTCCTCCTGGAGCGCGCGGATCGTCTCGCCGCCCTTGCCGATCAGCAGCCCGATCTTCTCGGGGTCGATCTTGACCGAGGAGATCCCCGGCGCATGCTTGGACAGCTCGGCGCGCGGGGCGTCGATGACCTTGTTCATTTCACCGAGGATGAACTCGCGGGCGACCTTCGCCTGCGTGAGCGCGTCGCGCATGATCTCGAACGTGACGCCCGTGATCTTGATGTCCATCTGCAGCGCGGTGATCCCGCTCTCGGTGCCGGCGACCTTGAAGTCCATGTCACCGAGGTGGTCCTCTACGCCGGCGATGTCGGTGAGGATGATGTAGTCATCGCCCTCCTTGATCAGCCCCATGGCGATCCCGGCGACCGGCGCCTTGATCGGCACGCCGGCGTCCATCAGGGACAGCGTCGAGCCGCACACCGAGGCCATCGAGCTCGAGCCGTTGGACTCGAGGATGTCCGAGACGACGCGGATCGTGTACGGGAAGTCCTCCTGGCTGGGGATCATCGGCACCAGCGCCCGCTCGGCGAGCGCTCCGTGGCCGATGTCGCGGCGCTTGGGACCGCGCATGAAGCCGGCCTCCCCGACCGAGAACGGCGGGAAGTTGTAGTGATGGAAATAGCGCTTGGTCGTCTCGAGTCCGAGCGTGTCCAGGCGCATCTCCTCACGCGTGGTGCCGAGCGCGGCCACGCTGAACGCCTGCGTCTGTCCGCGGGTGAACAGCGCCGAACCGTGCGTGCGCGGCGCGACCGAGACCTCGATCGAGATCGGCCGGATCTCCTCGGAGCTACGGCCGTCCGGGCGCTTCTTCTCGACGGCGATCCGCTGACGAATCAGCGTCTTCTCCAGCTTGTCGAAGGCGCGCTGGGCCGCGGCGCGGCGCTCGGCGTGCTCATCGGACTCGGGATCACCGGCGTAGTGCTCGAGGATCTGCTCCTCGACCGCCTTGGTGGCGTCCTGGCGGGCCAGCTTGTCCTCCACCTGCGTGGCCTGCGACAGCGCCTCGCCGTGGGAGGCCTTGACCTGCTCGAAGAGATCGTCGTCGACCTGTGGGATCGCGACCTCGATCTTCTCCTTGCCGGCCTTCTCGGCCAGCTCACGCTGGGCGCCGATGATCTTCTTGATCGCGTCGTGGGCGATGTCCAGCGCGTCGAGGATCTCCGCCTCCGGGATCTCGTTGGCGCCCGCCTCGACCATCAGGATCGCGTCGTCGGTGCCGGCCACGATCAGATCGAGGTCGGTGTTGTCGAGCAGGTCCTGCTCGTCGGGGTTGATGACGAAGTTGCCGTCGATCTTGCCGATCCGCACCGCGCCGACCGGAGTCGGGAACGGAATGTGCGAGACCATCAGAGCCGCCGAGGCTCCGTTCATGGCCAGCATGTCGTAGGGATTCTCATGATCCACCGACATCGGCAGGGCCACCAGCTGGGTCTCATACCGCCAGCCCTTGGGGAACAGCGGCCGGATCGGACGATCGATCAGGCGCGCGGTCAGCGTCGCCTTCTCGCCGGCGCGACCCTCACGCTTGAAGAACGAGCCGGGGATCTTCCCGGCGGCGTACATGCGCTCCTCGACATCTACCGTCAGGGGCAGGAAGTCGACGTCCCGCAGGTTGCCCGCGGTCGCTGTACATAGAACCATCGTGTCGCCCGATCGGACGACCACTGCGCCGGAGGCCTGTTTGGCCAGCTTGCCGGTCTCGAATGAAATCTCCTTACCGGCGATTTCCACGGAGACGCGCGTAACGGCGTCAGACATATGTTTTCCTCTTCTTCTTCTCCGCCCTTCGGTCGGCGGAGTGCTTCGTTTCTCTCGTTAATTCCGAACTTCAGGGATGGTAGCGGCATCGAGCCGGTAGCCGACGCCGCGCAGCGTGGCGATGCTGATCGCCTGGCCGAGTTTGGCCCGCAACGAGGCGATGTGGACGTCGACCGTCTTGGCGGAAATGTGCTCGGTGTCCCACACCAGCTGCAGCAGCTGCGGGCGCGTATGGATGCGGCCCGGGTAGCGCAGCAGCGCGGTCAGGAGGTCGAATTCGCGCCGGGTCAACTCAACCTCGGTCCCGTTGGCGCGGCAGTGGCGAGCTCGGAGATCAAGCTCCACCTGACCTGTGCTGAGCACCGGCTGATCGGCGTCAAAGCCGTTCACCCGCCGGAGATTCGCCCGCACTCGCGAGGTCAGCTCCCGCAACGAGAACGGCTTGACGATGTAGTCGTCGGCGCCGACCTCCAGCCCCGCCACGCGGCTGCTCTCGTCGGCCCGCGCGCTGAGCAGGATGATCGGGACCGTCGATTCGCGCCGCACGCGGCGCACGAGCTCGAGGCCGTCGAGCTCCGGAAGCATCAGGTCGATCACGGCGAGGTCGACGCCGCCTCGGCGCAGCAGGGACAGCGCGTCGAGTCCATTGTCGGCCTCGATCACCTGAAAGTGCTCGCGGCGCAGCTGGGTACGGACCAGCTCGCGCACGGCCCGCTCATCATCGACCACGAGAACCCGAGCGCCCGCCGCGCTCATGGCTTGCCTTCCCCTTGCCTTGCCATTGCCTTCCCTTTACCGAGCCCGGGCAATAGATAAACCATGTCAATGACTCTTCTCATAGTGCTCAATGTGGCCCTGTCCCTGCTGGCCTTCGGCGCCGTGGCGGCTGGCCTGATGATTGCTCGGCACCTTGGCCCGGGTCCGCAGGATCGCTGGGATCACGCCTATCGGCGGCGGCCCAGCCGGCGCCCCAGCCCCGGCACTGCCCGCTCGGTGACGCGGACGGCCCCGCGGCGGTTGGACCTGCTCTGGCTGCGCTGAGGGCCTTCATCCCCCGTAGAGGGTTCCGGCAAAAAGTAATGACGTCGTAGGAATCGCGCGCTTAGCGCTTGGTTCGACGGAGAGGCCGCGGGCCAGTCGAGCCGGAAGCAAACTCGGTCGAGCGGGCCTCCGAGACCGAACGTTGGCGCGCTGTGCACCTGTGGCGTGCATCGAGCGCCAAACCTCGGCGTATTCGTTCCACCTAGCGCCCCCCGCCCGGGCGACGCCAACGAAGCAGGATTAGAGGGCCAGAGCCGCGTCGGCCGCTACGGCCACGAACAACAGCGCCAGGTACAGCAGCGAGTAGTGGAACAGCACTCCGGCTCGAGCCGGGGTGCTTTCGCGCTGTAACCGGTAGGCCAGCGCGCAGAACACCCCTCCGAGCACCCCCGCCGCGCCGAGGTAGACGACGCCGAAGGTTCCGAGCACGCCGGGCAGGAGCGTGACGAGGACCAGCGCGAAGGAATAGCGCAGGATCTGACGGGCCGTCACGCGCGTGCCGCGGACCACGGGCAGCATCGGTACTCGCGCGGCGCGGTATTGCGGGGCGAGGAGCAGCGCGAGGGCCCAGAAGTGCGGCGGGGTCCAGAGCAGCACGATGACGAACAGGAATGCCGCTCCCAGCCCCAGCCGGCCGTGGGCGGCGGCCCAGCCGGCGAGCGGCGGAATTGCCCCGGCCGCTCCCCCGATGACGATGTTCTGCGGGGTGGTCCGCTTCAGCCAGAGCGTGTAGACGAGGACGTAGAACGCTCCACCGCTCAGCGACAGCGAGGCGGACAGCAGGTTGGCGAAGGCCGCCAGCACCAGGAAGGAGAGCGCCAGCAGGGTCAGTCCGAAGACGGTCGCCCGGGCCGGGGTGATGCGTCCCGCCGCCACCGGGCGCTTGGCCGTCCGTGGCCCCATCAGGCGGTCGATGTCGCGGTCCAGGACATGGTTGAGCGCGCTCGCGCCGCCGCAGGCCAGCGCGCCGCCCAGCACGAGTGCGGCCAGAGGCAGGGGGGCCGGCGCGCCACCGGCCGCCGCCACCATCGCGCAGACGGCGGTCAGCACCAGCAGGGACATGATCCGCGGCTTGGTCAGGGTCAGGTAGTCGGCCCAGCTCGCCGTCGCGCGGGAGGGCATCACCGCCCTCACCGGCAGCGCTCCGGGCAGCATCTCGGCCACGTCCGTCATGCCCGCTTCCCCGGGCCGGCCAGCGCGAGCGTGCGCATATCGTGGGTCACGAAGCCGGGCAGGAACGGATACAGGTAGCCGGAGCGCTCGTCGCCGTGGCGGTCGATCAGGTAGAGCGCCTCGGTATGGCTGATGTCGCCGTCCCGCGGGGGCGCGACGAAGATCCGGTAGGCCCGCCACACGCGGGCCAGCGCGGCACGGTCGCCGCGCAGCCAGTGCCAGGCGCCGGCCGACGCCAGGCCCCATTTGCGCACGGCGCTGCGTGTGCTGGCCGGCGTATCGAGCGGGTTGACGCTGACCACCACGACCACCGGCCGCTGGGCGGCCGGCAGCGCTCGCTCGGCGGCGGCCAGCGCGCGGCCCTCCAGCGGGCACGCCTGCTGGCAGTAGGAGTCGAAGAAGACCATCGCGACCGGGTGGCCGCGAAGGGAGCTGAGCGCGAACCGCGCGCCGGTCTGATCGCGCAGCGTGGTGATCGGCGGGGCCGGCCGGGCGCCGGCCGCCCAGGTGGCCTGTCCGTCGAGCCCGACGGTGGCCGGGGGCGCGATCGGCGCCGCGGCCGATGTGGAGAAGAGGTAATGGATTCCTACCCCAAGTCCGATGCAGAGGCCGGCCAGGGCCGCCCCGGTCACTACCGCCATGTACCGGCGGAGGCCGATTCGGCTCGGGCGGCGATCGGGACGGGTGCCGGCGCCGGCCTCCATCAGCTTCCCGGACCGGGAGGATCGGCCGGCGGGGCAGCCTCGGCGGGGGGCAGATCCGAAGCGGGGAGCGGGGGCGGCAGGGGCTTCACCGTGCCCTGGGGAACCCGCTTGATCGCCAGCACGTACCAGACCGCTAGCACGATCAGCACCCCCACCGGCAGTAGCAGCGAGAGCAGCGATCCGGCCAGGAAGTTGTCTGCGAACGGGATCTGGGGCATTGGGTTGTCGGTCCTCCTCAGGTGGTGAGCGCCGGCCGCCGCGGGCGGCCCGCGCGCTCCGGCTCGAGCCAGCGATAGAAGCCGATCAGCATCGCGACCCCGTAGGCGAGCGAACCCGGGACCCACATGATCCCGCCGGCGAGCTGCTGGTCGGTCAGCGCCGAGATACCGCCCGGCCGATGCTCGAGCGCCGCGTAGTGACTGTAGAGCGGGTGCGGGGCGAGCACGAGCGCGATGGCCAGAGCCCAGCCGACGACCATCGCGCCGACCACGTAGGCGATCCGGACCGGCCAGACCAGACGCGGGCGCAGCGGTCCTGGATCGATCACCCGAGCCCAGAACAGCAGCCCGGTGAAGAAGAACGTGGCGTGCTCGAGCTGATGGATCGTGGCCGAGCGCAGGGTCGCGTCGTAGGCCCCCGGGATGTGCCAGAGCACAATCGCCGCGTTGAACAGCACCCAGGCGGGTTTGGGGCGGGCCAGCCGGCGCAGCGGCGCGCTCCAGCGGGCGCGGGCCATCCCCCGGCCGACAGCGGTGCGCATCTCGATCGGCAGACCCCGCCACATCCGCGGCCAGGGCCGTCCGAGCAGGATCAGCGGCGGCGCCACCGTGAGCAGCAGCACGTGCTGAACCATGTGGACCCAGAACAGCTGGTCCGCGTAGCCGTCGATCGGCGAGTCGAGCGCCAGCACGATCGTCACCAGGCCGGCCACGAACGCCGCGGTGTGCAGCGTCTGCCGATCGGCGCGCCGGTAATCCCGGCCACCGAGCCAGTAGAGCAGCCCGGCGAGCGCGACGTAGGCCAGCGGCGGCTCGATCGACCAGCCCGACCAGCTCATGCTCAGACCACGTAGAGGATGACGAAGGCCAGCACGCCGGCGCCGACGTAGAACGCCCAGAAGAAGGAGCAGGCCTCCAGGCCGGCGCTGAGCAGCTCGCGGTCGTCTCCGACCACGCCCTCGTGCCGCAGTCGCCGGACCCCCTCGCGCTGGTGGCGCCACGCGGTGGCCACCTGCGTCTCGATCCAGTACGCGCTGACCAGCGTGAATACCGCGTAGCACGCGGTCCAGCCGATGAACACGCTGGCGTAGCCGCCGCTGATCGGCCCGAACCTCAGCGTCGTCCACTCGACGACCTGGAGCACAACCGCCAACAACGCGAGCAACGCAGCGACCAGTCCGAATCGAACCGTGTCATCCGGACGGCTGGCCGCCAGCCGCAGCAGGAGTGCGCTGAGCACGAGCGTCACCACGATCGCCACCCCAAGCCCGATCGAGGGATTGGCCGGGCCGATCTTCCAGTGCTTGTCCGTATCGAGCGAGCGCAGGTAGAAGTACGCGAACACGAAGGCCAGGAAGAAGAACGCGGCGGCGCCGCACAGCAGCCGGGCCCCGACCCAGTTTGCCCGCAGCTGCCATTCCCGCGGCTCGGGCTCGATGTGCCGGGCGGCGGGAGCAGAAGCGCCCGTGGAGGCTTCCATCGTCTAACCCCCCCCACCCGCGGGGACGTACGCCGGGATCGGCGGGCGGTCCATCCCGTACGGATACGGCTCCTCATCGAACACCGGGAACCGGTCGAAGTCGTGGAGTGGGACAGGTGTGGGCAGCTGCCACTCGATCGATCGCGACTGCCACGGGTTCGGCTCGGCCGGCTCGCGCTTGAACGCGAGCGACCACACCAGGTTGACCAGGAAGACCAGCATCGACAGCCCGATCACGAAGGCGGATACCGAGACCCAGTCGTTCAGGGCCTGGAGGTGGGTCGGGTAGGTGACCACGCGCCGAGGCATCCCGAGGATGCCCAGTGCGAACAGCGGCGCGAAGGTCGCATTGAACGCGATGAACAGCGACCAGAAGTGGATCTTGGCCAGACGCTCGTTGAAGCGCACGCCCGTCATCTTCGGGCCCCAGTAGTAGACCGCGGCGAACAGCGTGAATACCAGGCCGCCCATGATCGTGTAGTGGAAGTGGGCCATCGTGAAGAACGTCCCGTGGGTGGTCACATCACTCGGGACGTCGGACAGGAACACCCCCGAGATGCCACCGATCAGGAAGTTGAACACCCAGCCGAGGCAGAACAACATCGGCACGGTGAACCGTATTCGCCCACGCCAGAGCGTGCCCATCGCGCACAGGAAGATGAATCCGGTGGGCAGCGAGATGATCTCGGTCGAGAGCATGTAGAACGGCCTCAGATCGGCGTTGATGCCGCTGACGAACAGATGGTGCTGCCAGACGAAGAAGCTCAGCAGCGCCACGCCGAGCATTCCGGCCACGGCGAGGCGATAGCCCCATAGGGGCTTACGTGAGAACACCGGCAGAAGCTCCAGCACGATCCCGAACCCGGGGAGCGCCACGATGTAGACCTCGGGATGGCCGAACACCCAGAACAGGTTCTGATACAGGTAGGAGCTGCCGCCGAGGCTGGCGACGAAGAAGTTCGTCTGCGCGGTGCGGTCGAGTGCGGCCATCAACAGCGTGGCGATCAACAGCGGGGCGGCCAGCAGCATCAAGACGGAGGTGGCGAGCACACTCCACACGAAGATCGGCAGCCTGGACCAGGTCATGCCCGGCGAGCGCATCGTGATGATCGTGGCCAGCAGGTTGAAACCGAGGAGGCACATCGACACTCCGACCAGCGCGAAGAAGCCGATGTAGGCGTCGTAGCCCGCGGTGCCCTGGCTGCTGAGCGGGGCGTATCCCGTCCACCCGGTCTGGAAGCCCCCGAAGAAGATCGTGGTGACCAGGATCACTCCGGCGGCCATCAGCAGCCAGAAGGTGAAGGACTCGATCCGCGGGTAGGCCATCCGCCGCGTGCCGATCATCAGCGGCACGAGCCAGTTGGCGAACGGGCCGAGGATGACCGAGGTCATCATCCCCATCATCATCGTGCCGTGCATCCCGACCAGGGTCAGGTACTGGTTGGCGCCGAAGACGTGGTTGTTCGGCTGCAGCAACTCGGTCCTGATCAGCATCGCGTTGATGCCGCCGACCAGGAAGAAGACGCCGATCCCGATGATGTACTGGATCGCCACGACCTTGTGGTCGGTGCAGAGACTGAAGTATCGGGTCCACCCTTCCCGCTCGCTCTCGCGCTCGGCCAGCGTCGGCGGGTGGCCCAGCAGCCGCCGAATCGGGTAGTTGGCGAAGCCGAGACCGATCAGGAATCCGATCACACCGAACAGATAGCCGAGCAGCACGGAGACGTCGCGCGGGGCCCCGGTGTCAGCCACGTACGCGAGGCTCGGCGAATGAATCGCGTTACCGATCGCATCCCCGATCAGCCAGCCCACGATCCCGAGCACGATCCCGGTAAGCAGGTTGAAGCCCAACAGGCGTCGCCATACCGGGGCCTGGCCGGCCTTGACTGCGATGGCGCTCATCCGCCTCTCCTCTGTGGGTCCGGGAAGTACTGCTTGGCGTACGGCGGCAAAGACTTCTGCACCGGCGCAAATTGCTGCTGTTGCTGCTGGATCCAGGTCGCGAACTGGCTCGCGTTGACGACGCGACCGGACTCGAACATGTAGCCGTGCCAGACACCGCACAGCTCGGCGCAGTGGATGTTGAAGTTCAGCGGCGCCTTGGTCTGGACGTAGGCGATGTTGTCCGAGCCCGGGTTGGCGTCCGCCTTGACGCCGAGCTGGTAGGCCCAGAACGAGTGGATCACGTCGAGCGAGGTGACGTGGAGCTCGATCAGCCGGTCGGCCGGGAGCTCGAGGGTCGGGGTCTCGACCCCGCCGAAGGACGGGTAGCGGTAGGTGAACTTCCACTGCTGGGCGATCACCTGGACCTGCAGCGCCTGGCCCGCATTAGCGGGCTTGGAGATCGGATTCGGGCCCTGGCCGCCTCCGGAGCCGTCGTCGAGCAGCCGGATCGAGCCGTAGGCGGCCAGGAACAGCACGATCCCGGTGGTGACGACGAGCCAGGTGGTCTGGACGCCCGGATGGCCCAGCACCGGTGGACCCTCGAGCACCGAGCCGGGCTCGCGCTCACGGAAGGCGATCAGCACGTAGGCGAAGTACACGAGCACCGCCAGGGCTATCGGCGTGGAGATCCCGAGCAGCACGGTGTTGTCAACCACCTGGCCGGAGGACTGCACGGAACCGTTGCCGGGCGGCAGGCCAGGCGCCGCCACGAGGACCACCAGCGGGGTGGCGATCACGCTGGCCACCAGCCAGATCAGCGTCAGCCGGCGAAAGTGGCTGGCCTCGTTCACGGCTCCCGGCGCCTCATACGACCTTGATGTAGCCGTCCATATAGCCGACCGTCTGCATCGGTCCGCCCCAGCCATCGATGAAGCCGGCCGCGCAGGGGACGAAGCACTGCCAGCGGTACAGGCCTCGCGCACCCGTGCGGAAGGTGAACGAGATCGTGTGGTGGTCCTGGCTGAGCGAGCACGGCGCGTTGTCGCACGGGTTCTTGGCGTCGTCGGCGATGCCCTCCAGCGGGACCGAGACGCCCAGCTGGGGGATCGCGAAGACGTGCGAGGCGGCGTCGGGGTCGATCGCCTGGGTTGGCTTGCCGTCGAGCACGAAGTTGCCGCCCACGGTCCCCGTGGCCTGGCTGATGAAGGGATTGCGCAGACCCGACTGTCCGTCGTACTGGTAGACCGTCACGTGCACCAGCGTGTGCGCGGGCAGCACGTAGGTCGTGTCGTGGCGCCAATGGCCGGACTGGGAGTCGACCGCGTAGTAGGAGACCCACGAAGGATGTACGTCGTTCCCCTTCGCGGCGGCGACCGTGCCCAGGTACAGCTGCGCGCCGCCGGGCGACTGCGCGGCGGCCACGGCGCCCGAGGAATTCGTCAGGTAGAGCCCGACGAACAGGCCGATCAGCACCCCGGCGACGACAATGCCGGCGATCACGCCGACGAGCCGCTTTGCGTTCGAGCTCATCTCGGAGCGGATCAATACCGTTTCGCGAGCCCCAGGGAGCCAAGATGACGTAGATGTCATCTTGTGGTCATTTACACGTCATCTGCCGCCGGATATCTTGTCCGCCTAGATGGCGGACTGATTGATGCGCATTCTTATAGTCGAGGACGAGGCTC
Source organism: uncultured Solirubrobacterales bacterium (assembly GCA_963808605.1). Lineage (GTDB taxonomy): Bacteria > Actinomycetota > Thermoleophilia > Solirubrobacterales > Solirubrobacteraceae > Palsa-465. Next base: position 194,463 of record CAWEGQ010000004.1, on the reverse strand, counting down.
GGATCCGAGCGTTCCTGGCCAAGGCGTTCGAGGCTGAAGGCTTCGCCGTGGATGTCGTGGAGAACGGCGAGCATGGCTTCGAGCGGGCGCTCGCCGGCAACTACGAGTTCGTGATCCTGGATCTGATGTTGCCCGGCCGGGACGGCCTCGATGTGCTGCGGGAGCTGCATCGCCATCGGCCGGCGCTCCCGGTGCTGATCCTGTCCGCCCGCAACGACCTGACCACCAAGCTCCGCGGGTTCGAGCTCGGCGCGGTCGACTATCTGGCCAAGCCGTTCTCGTTGGACGAGCTGCTGGCCCGGGCCCGCGTGCAGCTGCGCCGCTCTCGCTCGGCCGATGACGGGACCGTAATACGGGTTGGAAGCCTTGAGCTTGACCTGGCCAGCCGCCAGGCGCGAGTCGGTGACCGGGTGGCCGATCTGGCGGACCGCGAGTTTCGCCTGCTGCATTTCCTGGTCTTGCACGTCGGCGAGGTGATCAGCCGCGAGCGGCTGCTATCGGAGGTCTGGGGCTTTGACTTCGATCCGCGCTCAAATGTCGTCGACGTCTGCATCCGCCGGCTGCGCCGGTCGCTCGGGCCGGAGGCACCGATCGAGACCGTGCGCAACGCCGGCTACCGCGCCGCGGCGTGACGCCGGCTCGGCTGCTCAGGCGCTTCCGCGTCGAACTGCTGTGGCTGGCATTTGCCGCCGCCAACTACGGTGCGATGATCGCCTGGCCGAGCTGGGAGACGATCCCGTTTCACTTCGTCTGGATCAGCCTGACGCTGGTCTACGGCTTCCGCGTCTGGCCGATGACCCCCACGCTGGTCGTGCTGGCCGGCGTGATGGCGCTGACCGGCATCTCGATCGGGCTCGATGCTTTCAGCGGCGCGCAGGAGTGGGGCGAGCTGTTCGAGGTCCCGCTGATGGCGGCGATGTTCCTGGCCATGGTGTGGCACGCCCGCCGGCGCGTGGAGGCACAGCGGATCGCGGAGGAACGCGCCGAGCAGCGGCGCTCGATGCTCGAGCGACAGGAACACTTCATCCATGATGCTTCGCACGAGCTGCGCACCCCGGTGACGATCGCCCGCGGCCACCTAGAGCTGTTGCGCGGACACGACCAGGGCAGCCCCGAGCTCGACGTCGCACTCGACGAGCTGGGCCGCATCGACGCGATCGTCGAGCGTCTGCTCGTGCTCGCGACGGCCGATCAGCCCGACTTCGTCCTGACCGCCGAGATCGAGCTCGAGCCGTTCCTCGAGGACGTCTTCATGCGCTGGTCGGAGGTGGCCCCGCGCGCCTGGCGGCTCGGCCCGCTCGCCGCGGGCCAGCTGAGTGTGGACGCCGGACGTCTGCGGGCCGCGCTCGATGCGCTGCTCGAAAACGCCGTGAAGTACTCCCAGCGCAACGCGACGATCGAGCTGCGGGCTCGCGCCGATGGCTTCGGCGGGGTCGTGGTCGAGGTGCAGGATGAGGGCTGTGGCGTGCCCGAGGAGGCGCTGCGGAGGATCTTTGACCGGTTCGCCCGCGTCGATGCCGCGCGTACCCGTTCGGCCGGCGGCGTCGGGCTCGGATTGGCGATCGTCGACGCGATCGCCAAGGGCCATGGCGGCCATTGCACCGTGACCAGCACATCTCTCGGCTCGATCTTCGCGTTGCACCTGCCCGGGTTCGCCCCACCGGTGGCGGAGGCGGTCGGGCTGCCGCGCTAGGCGGGCCCCCGCTGCTGCGGCTAGGCGGTCAATCCCGCGAGCGCTTCGGCGGCGAGCCGTCCGGAGTGCATCTCGCCCCCGGCGAACAGGGTGGGGGTGGTCACCACCCCGGCGCGGACGCCGGATTCGAAGTCTCCGCGTACACGGGCCAGCACCGCGTCGCTGCGGCGATCGAGATCGAACCGATCGAGGTCGAGCCCGAGCGCGCGAGCGCGGTCCCATAGATGGGGATCCTCGAGGCGGGCCTGGTCGGCGAACAGCGAGTCGTGCATCTCCCAGAAGCGGCCCTGCAGCGACGCCGCCTCGGCCGCGCACGCCGCCGGCCAGGCTCGGGGATGGCTCGAGCGGACCGGAAAATGCCGGAATACGCGTCTCAGCTCTCGACCGGCCAGCTGGAGGCCGACCGTCGCGCAGTACGGGCACTCAAAGTCTGCGTACTCGATCACCAGCGGCGCGTCGTCCGGGCCGCGAAGATGGTCAGTTGGTCCCGGCGGCGGAACCGGGGCTGAGCTGAGCCGGGTCACGACTCGGCCGGCCTGGGCTACTCCCCCAGGCCGTCGAAGATCAGGTTCGCCCCGGGAAGATCGCCGGGCGAAGGGGCCTGGTAGCTCCACTTGACGTTGCCGTCGGGTCCGATGATGACCAACGCCCGTTGCGGGAACCCGCCGTCGTGGTAGACGCCGAAGGCGCGACAGGCTGCTCCCTTGGGCTCGAAATCCGACAGCTGCTCGATGCTCACCCCGAGCTGTTCTCTGAACGCCTTCTGCGACCAGCTGGCATCGCACGAGACCCCGTACATGGTCGCGCCGCGGGATGAGAGCTCGCCGAGGATCTCCTCGTAGAGGTTGAGCTGGTCCGTGCAGACCGGGCTGAACGCGAAGGGGTAGAACACCAGCACGGTGGTCTGCCCCTCCAGGTCGGCCCGCGTGAAATCCGTGCCGTCCTCACGTCCGAGCCTGAACTCGGGCGCGGGCGCCCCCGCCGCGACTGGCGTCACCTGCGGAGACCGAGCTCGCGGACGAGCGCGCGGTAGCGCTCTAGGTCGGTGCGCTGAAGGTAGTTCAGGAACCGACGTCGGCGTCCGACGAGCATCAGCAGCCCGCGGCGCGAATGGTGATCCTTGCGATGGTCACGGAGGTGCTCGGTGAGGCCGTTGATCCGCTCGGTCAGCAGAGCGACCTGGACCTCGGCCTTACCGGTGTCGGCAGGGCCATCGCCGAACTTCTCGATCAGCTCCTGCTTGCGTTCTTGGGTAACAGTCATGCGAAGCGCGAGGCTAGCAGGCGGGTCGCCCGGGGGGCTACTGGGAGCACAACTCGCGGGTGCGCTCGACGTCGAGGCGCATCTGGTCGATCAACGCCTCGGCCGAGGCGAAGCGCCGCTCGCCGCGGAGACGGGAGATGAAGTCGACGGTCAGCGTGCGCCCGTAGAGGTCCTCATCGCGGTCGAGCAGGTACGCCTCGACCAGGACCGCCCGCCCGGTGCCGAAGGTCGGCCGGACGCCGACGTTGACCGCCGCGCAGGAGCCGTCGCTCCGCGCGGCGTAGACGCCATGACCCGGGCAGACGAGCGCCTCGTCGGGGACGATGTTGGCGGTGGGGAAACCGAGCTCGCGTCCCCGCCGATCGCCGGTCACGACCATCCCGCGGAGCTTGAACGGCGCGCCCAGGAAGCGCGCCGCAAGGTCGACCTCGCCCGCCGACACGAGCGCTCGGACGTGGCTCGAGGAGACGATCTCGCCGTCGACCTCGACCAGCGGCACGACCCGCGTCCGGAACCGGCCGTCGGCGGCCAGCAGCGCGGCGTCGCCGGCCGCGCGATGACCGAAGCGGAAGTTCTCGCCCACCGCGACGTGCGTCGCGGCGAGCCGCTGCACGAGCACGGAATCGATGAACTCCTGGGCGCTCTGCTGGGCGAAGCCCTGGTCGAACGGGACCACCACAAGCTCCTCGACCCCCAGTTCGGCGATCAACTCGGCCTTGACGTCGAGGCTGGTCAGCAGCTTCGGCGCGGCCTCCGGCCTGACCACCCGCAGCGGGTGAGGCTCGAACGTCAGCACCGTGTCGCTGCCTCGAATCACCTCGCGGTGACCGAGGTGGACCCCGTCGAACTCGCCGACGGCGACCCGCCTCGGCCGCGGCTGGACAGCTGAGAGCTCGGTGACCCGCATCGGCGCGGAAGCCTAGCGGCCTCCGGCCGGCGAGCCCGAGCGCCCGGGTCGTGATTTGTCGGGCCTACTGCAGGTGGAGGTCCTGCTTGCCCTCGATCACGACTTTGTTCCCGGACGCCATGTGGACCGTGATCGTCCCGGTGGCGTCGCTGTTCGAGGTCGTGTCGTGCAGCTTCACGGGGCAATCGAAGCTGTTGCCCACCTTCTGCTTGACCCCCGACGGGCAGCTCACGGACTTGACGCTGACCTTGCCCTGACCGAACTTCTTGACGTAGTCCTTGATCAGGCTGTTGCCCGAGGCGGCGGAATCAAACGACCCGCAGGCGCTCAGCGCCAGCGCAAGGATCAGCATCGACACGCAGACCGCGACTCCGCGCGGGATGCGGGGAACGAATTGCATTTTCAGGACCTCCCTGGATCGGCTTGCCGGACGACAGCCTGACACCGACACGGGACGGTTGCATCAGGGCCGGCCCCCTGATCTTTTCCCGTCCTGCGGTCGGAGCACGACGAGCGGCTTGAGGCGACCGGCGGCGTCCGGGTCGGGCTCGGCCAGCGCGATCAGTCCCTCGGGCCCGGTCAGCCGCACGACGCCGGTGACCTCGGCGCTGATCGCGACGCCGTGGGCGGCGCGGATAGCCTGCTCCTCGTCGAGGCGCAGCTCGGGCAGGAACGAGACCGCGTCGGTCAGCTCGACGATCCGGCCGGGGTCGGCGTCCGCGACGGAGAACTCGCCGATCCGGGTGCGGCGCAGCTGCTCGCAATAGGCGTCGCCAAGGTCGGCGATCAGGCTGCGCACGTAGGTGCCCGAGGAGCACTCGATCGTGAAATCGCGGACCTCCCCCCTGCGCGCGAGCTCCTCGAAGCGATAGATCTCGACCTCGCGCTCGGGGATCTCGACCGCGACGCCGGCCCGGGCCAGCGCGTAGGCCCGTCGGCCGCCGATCTTGATCGCCGAGTAGGCCGGGGGCCGCTGGCGAACGGTGCCCACCGGCAGCGACAGCTCTCCGTCGGGAACCACGCCGGTCTCGGTGATCTCGCCCTCGGGATCGCCGGTGCTGGAGGTCGCTCCGAAACGCGCGGTCACCTCGTAGACCTTGGGGAGGGCCATCATGAACCGCTGCACCCGGGTGGCGCGACCGACGAGCACGAGCAGGAGGCCGGTGGCGAACGGGTCCAGCGTGCCCGCGTGGCCCACCTTGACCCCGCGCGGGAACTCGCGCCGGACGCGCGCGACCACGTCGTGCGAGGTGATCCCGGCCGGCTTGTCGTAGAGGATCACGCCGTCCGGGGGCAATCCGTCACCCGGTGCGGACATGTCAGGAGAGCTGTTCGGCGACCTGCGCGCGGAGGAACTCGACCAGCGCGTCAGTGTCGAGCGTCGTGGTGAAGCCGGCGGCCTGCCGGTGGCCGCCGCCACCCTGCGCGCGGGCGATCAGCGAGACGTCGACGCGGCCGTCGCTGGCGCGCAACGACACCTTGCGCTGCTGGGTGTCCCCGTCGCCGTCGCCGTCGCCGAGCCGGTCGCGGACCAGGGCGGCCACGGCGGTGCCCTGGACGGAACGCAGATGGTCGATCACGCCTTCCGAGTAGCTCTCCTCGGCGCCCGACTCGGCGTAGTCGGCGGCGCTGAGCGCCGTCACCGTGAGCCGGCCGTCGTCGTAGCGCTCGACCTTCGATAGCCCCCGGGCCAGCAGCGCCAGCTTCCCGTAGGGCACGCCCTCATAGACGCGCCGGTAGATCTCGTGGACGTCGACACCGGCCTCGATCAGCTCGGCGGCCATCCGGTGGGCCTGCGGCCCGGTGTTCTCGTACATGAACCGGCCGGTGTCGGTGATCAACCCGACGTAGAGCGCCTCGGCGATCGTCGGCGTCGGCTCGACGCCGAGGCCGTGCATCAGGTCCCAGACGATCTCGGCGGTGCACGACGCTTCCGGCACGACGAGGTTGACGGTCCCGAAGCGGGTGTTGTCGTGGTGATGGTCGATGTTGAGGATGTGCATGCCCGGACGCTGGAACGCCGTGGCGGGATTGCGCTCGAGATTGCCGCAGTCCAGGAACACGATCGTGTGCTCGTCGAGATCCTCAGGCGGCTCGTTCACCAGGCCGGTGAGCGGGAGGAAGCGGTATTCGTGCGGCAGCGGAAACTCGCCGGCGTCGACGAACATCACGGACTCCTTGCCGAGCGCCGAGAGCATCTGCTGCATCGCGATCAGCGACCCGAGCGCATCGCCGTCGGGGTTCTCGTGCGTGACCACGATCAGTCGCCCGGCGCCGCGGAGCTCGGCCAGCACCTGGTCACGGTCCGAGGCGGGCGCCTGCGGCGCTGGCGAGAATTCGCTCGGGCGAGTTCTCGGGGGGTTGGCGTTCTCAGGCATCGCCGTCTCGCTCGGACTCGACGCGCGCTGGCCGCTCGGAATCGGTCAACGCGGCGCGCTCGGTTTCGTTGATCAGCTCGGAGATCCGCATCCCGTGGTCGATCGACTCGTCGTACTCGAAGGACAGCAGCGGCGTGTGCTTGAGCGACAGCTCGCCGGCCACCCGGCGCTGCAGGAACCCGTGGGCCGAGTGCAGTCCCGCCAGGCTCTCGGCGCGCTCGGCCTGATCGCCGAACACGCTCACGTATACCCGGGCATGGCGGAGATCTGAGCTGGTCTTGACACCGGTCACCGTTACGAATCCCACGCGCGGGTCCTTCAACCCCCGCGCGATCGCGTCACTCAGGATGACGCGGATCGCCTCGTTTACGCGTCGCATCCGTCCCGTCGCCATCCTATCCCTCCACGCCGGATATTGGATAAACGCCGCGCAGATCCTCCACCGAGGCGAACAGCCGCTCGACCGAGACTCCGTCCGGGCAACGCGAGTGCAGCCAGCGCTCGACGTTGTCGACCGCCGCGGAGAGGGTCGCGAGCGATCCGCCGGTCAGCGCCAGGGTCAACTGCGAGCGTTGCCAGAGGTCGTGGTAGCCGGTCTCCGCCACGGCCGCACCGAGCCGGCCACGCAGTTGCGCCTTGACCGAGGCGAGGTCCTTGCGCTTGGCCTTGAGACTGTGCGACTCAGGGAAGTGCAACTCGACAACGAGCACGGCGACAAAGCCGCTCTCGGACATCGGAATCCCGGTCAGGCGAGCTCGCGCTCGACCTGGCGCGTCGCGTACGCCTCCACCACATCGCCCTCTTTGATGTCGGCGAAGTCCCTCAGCACGATTCCGCAGTCGAAGCCTGCGGCGACTTCCCGCGCGTCGTCGTTGAACCGCCGGAGGCTCTGGATCTCGCCGTCCCAGACGACCGTTCCGTCACGGATCAGGCGGACCTTGGACCCACGGGTGATCTTGCCGTCGGTGACGTGCGAGCCGGCGATCGTGCCGACGCGCGAGGCGCGGAAGATCTGTCGGACCTCGGCCGAACCCAGGGTCTCCTCGACCTCCTCGGGCACGAGCATGCCCTCCATCGCGTTGCGGAGCTCCTCGATCGCCCGGTAGATCACCGAGTAATGGCGGATCTCTACGCCCTCGCGCTCGGCCAGCGCGCGAGCGTCGCCGACCGGCCGGACGTTGAAGGCCAGGATCACCGCGTCGGACGCGGCGGCCAGCATCACGTCGGACTCGGTCACGGCGCCGACAGCGCGGCGGATCACGTTGACCGAGATCTCGTCCTGGGGCAGCTTGGCGATCTCGTCCTCGATCGCCTCCAGCGAGCCCGCGACGTCGGACTTGAGCACCAGGTTGAGCTCCTGGAGGTCGCTGCGGAAGATGTCCTCGAGCGAGATCCGCTTGCCGCTGCGCCGGGCCAGCGACTCGGTCTTCAGGCGGGTGGCGCGCTCGCCGGCCAGTTGCCGGGCGCGGCGCTCGTGCTCGACCACGCGCACGCGCTCTCCCGCCTCCGGCACGCCGTCGAAGCCGAGGACCTCGACCGGCTCGCCGGGCAGCGCCTGGGCGATCCGGTTGCCGAGAAAGTCGTGCATGGCGCGGACTCGACCCCAGTGCGCACCGGCGACCAGGGCGTCGCCCACCTCGAGCGTGCCGCGAACGATCAGGATCGTCACGACGGGGCCACGGCCCGGATCGAGCTTGGATTCGATCACCGTGCCGGAGGCCGGAGCGTCCGGGTTGGCCTTCAGCTCCTGGAGCTCGGCCATCGTGACGATCGTGTCGAGCAGGTCGTCGAGACCTTCCCTGGTCTTCGCCGAGACGTTCACGAACTCTGTGTCGCCACCCCACTCGACCGGTTGCAGGCCGAGCTGGGACATCTCGTTGCGGACGCGATCGAGCTGCGCGCCCTCCTTGTCGATCTTGTTGACCGCGACCAGCATCGGGACGCCGGCCTCCTTGGCGTGATCGACGGCCTCCTGGGTCTGCGGCTTGACGCCGTCATCGGCGGCCACCACGATCACCGCGATATCGGTGACGTTGGCGCCGCGGGCGCGCATCGCCGTGAATGCCTCGTGACCTGGCGTGTCCAGGAACGTCACCAGCCGGTCGCCATGATGGACCTGGTAGGCGCCGATGTGCTGGGTGATCCCGCCGGCCTCACCGGCGGCCACCTCGGTCTCCCGGATCGCGTCGAGCAGGGAGGTCTTGCCGTGGTCGACGTGGCCCATGATCGTCACCACCGGCGAGCGCTCGACCAGCTCATCCTCGGCGTCGTCGAACACCGGCTCGGCGACCGCCTCGTCCTCGGTGTGGACGATCTCGACCTGCTTGCCGAGCTCGGCGGCGAGCACCGTGATCGACTCGTCGGACAGCGTCTGCGTGATCGTCTTCATCTCGCCGAGCGCCATCAGCTGCTTCATGATGTCCGACACCTGAACACCCAGGTACTCGGCGACGTCCTTGACGGTCGAACCCGAGTTGATCCTGATGGTGTCCGGCTCGGCCAGAGCGGTCCGCGAGGGACGCGATTCGGCTTCCTCGTCGTAGACACCGCGCCGGCGGCGGCCGCGGCGCTGACGTCGCGGCGGCTGGTTGGACGGTCCGGGTCCACCGCCAGGGGCGCGGCGCGAAGCTTGAGAGTCGATCACCACGCGGCGGCGGCCGCTCGCGGTGCCGGGGGCGCGCTCGCCCTGGAGCGAGTCACGGGTCGGTCGCTTGTGCGCGCCGTCGCCGCCGGCCTTGCCGTCGCCGGTCACGGCGCCGCCGGGCTCGGCGTTGGCGCTAGGAGCAGCGGGAGGCTGGGCCGTGCCGCCGTTGGCCGGGCTCTGCGCGTTAGGCGGAGCAGCAGCTGCCGGGGCCGCTGGGGCCGGCGGTGAGACAGCGCCGTCGCGGGCCGGCGCAGCCGCAGTGTCCGCGCTCGCCTTGGCCGCGGGCGCAGTCTTGGCAGCGCTCGCCTTGGCCGCGGGCGCAGTCTTGGCAGCGCTCGCCTTGGCCGCGGGCGCAGCCTTGGCCGCCGGGCAGCCTTGGCAGCGCTCGCCTTGGCCGCCGGGGCAGCCTTGGCAGCGCTCGCCTTGGCCGCCTGCGCGGCCTTGGCAGGGCTGGCCTTGGCCGCCGCGGCTTTGCCCGCTGGCTGCCTGGCCGGCTTGGCGGCCGTACCGGCTGGGCGTTCGGCGTTGCCGCTGTCGTCTGCGCGCTTGGTCATCTACTGGCAGTGTATTGCGCTTAGCCGGCTGCGCTCTCGGGAGCGCGCTCGTCCGCGTCCTCCGACCCCGGACCGCTGCCGTCGGTGGCACCAACCAGGTCGGAGTCGGTGCCCGCAAGGGCCTGATGCGCGTCGATCCCGCAGTAACGTGAACCGGGCAGGGCAGCATTCGGGCAGCGGCGCCCGTTGGTCAGGATTGCGGCGCAGCGGCCCTGGAGCTGGTCGTCCTGCTCGTAACCGTGCTCAGCCTCTTCGGCCGCGAACTCGGTCTCCGAGCGGATGTCGATCCGCCAGCCGGTCAGACGGGCGGCCAGCCTGGCGTTCTGTCCCTCCCGGCCGATGGCCAGCGAAAGCTGATCGTCCGGGACGATCACGGTGGCCTGCTTGTTGTCGTCGTCGACCAGGACCTCGCGCACGCGGGCCGGCGATAGCGCCTTGGCGACGAACCGGGCGGGTTCGTCGTTGTAGGGGATGATGTCGATCTTCTCGCCGCGCAATTCCGATACCACCATGCGCACGCGGGAACCGCGCGGGCCGACGCAGGCGCCGACCGGGTCGACGCCGTCGACGTGGGAGACGACCGCGATCTTCGACCGGTAGCCGGGCTCACGAGCCACGCCGGTGATCTCGACGAGGCCGTCGGCGATCTCCGGCACCTCGAGCTCGAACAGCGACTTGATCAGCTCGGGATCACGACGCGAGACGATGATGCTCGGCCCCTTGGTGGAGTTGGAGACATCCTTGATCACGGCCTTGATCCGCTGCGAATGGTCGTAGCGCTCGCCGTCGACCTGCTCGGACTTCGGCAGCAGCGCCTCGACCCGCTCGCGCAGCTGCACGAGCGTGTAGCGCGAGTCGGACTGCTGGACGATCCCGGTGATCAGCTCGCCGACGCGGTCGCGGTATTCCTCGAACATCATGTCGCGTTCGGCCTCGCGGATCCGCTGGAGGATCACCTGCTTGGCCGTCTGGGCGGCGATCCGCCCGAAGTCGTCCGGGGTGACATCGGCGGTCTCGATCTGGTCTTCGTACTCCTTGAGCTTCTCGAGGTCGATCTCGGGCTCCGGCGGCTCGCGCATCTCGCCCGTCTCGGGGTCGACGGTCGGCGTCTGGTCCGTGGTCGCCTCCACCAGCAGCTGCTCCTCGAGCTCCGGTGGAATCTTCAGCTCCCAGACCTTGAAGTCGCCGCTCTCGCGGTCCATCTCGACCTTGGCGTACGGAGCCGAGCCCGGCGTCTTCTTGTAGGCCGACAGGAGCGCGTCTTCGAGCGCCTCCATCAGCTTCTCATGTGAGATGTTCTTTTCCGCTGCGAGGCCGCGGACGGCCTCTACGATTTCACGCGACATAGTTCAGTCTCCGGGAACTAGGTTTGAGCGGATGATCTGGGCATAGGGGATCGAGACGAGGCCGCCTCCAGCGGCCAGCGTCACTTCCTCCTCGGAGGCGCCGACCAGCTCTCCGGTCAGACTTCGATGTCCGCCTCCCTGCGGTCGCGCTCCGTCTCCACGCAGTCGCACCCGAGCTTGCCGTCCCAGAAACCGCGTGTAGTGCTGCGGCTTGGTCAGCGGGCGGTCCTGCCCGGGCGAGGACACCTCGAGGCTATAACGGTCACGGTAGTCGCCCAGCGACAACGTGACCCGTTCGCAGAGCGCCAGCGTCACGCCTTCGGGGTGATCGATGAACAGTCGTAGCGTGCCGCCGGAGACGACCTCCGCGAGCAGCACTTCGACGTCCGGTTCGCTGGTGGCGAGCCGGGCTTCGATCTCTGTCTGGAGTGCACTACTCACGTTCTCCTCCGTCGTAAAACTCATAAAAAAAAGCGGGCGAGCGCCCACTTTCGGTACTGCCGCCGGGATCGCCCGACGCGAAAGCTGTTCCCTCAGGTTAGCACCGGATCTGAGGACACGCCGACCGTGGTCGGCGACATTCAGCGGGCTCAGCCGCCGTGCGCCGAGGCGGCTCGCGCCCTCGCCTGATCGCGGTAGCGCCGGTAGTCCTTGCGCGAGGGCTGCATGAACGCGGCGAGCGCGAGCGGCTGGCGCGCCTCGGCGTGGCGTCCGAGCATCTGCAGGCTGCGACCGAGGCAGAACAGCGCGAAGTCGTTGGTCGGCGCTCGGTCGATGACCGCTTGGAACTCCGCCGCGGCCGCCTCGTAGCGCTGGGCGTGAAACAGCGCCCGGCCGAGCGCTTCGCGGATCGAGGTCTTGTCCGGGGCCACGTCCCGCACGCGGGAGAGCGGGATCACCGCCTGGTGATGGTGGCCCGCCTCCAGCAGTTCCATCCCGCGCCGGTAGAGGTCGTACACGTCGTCCACGCAGCGAATTTTATGACGCGCGCGGGCGGCGCCGGAAACTCCATTCCGAGCCGGGCAGCGGGGGTAACGCCCACCATGCGCGCAAGCGGCCGAGCGCCCCGAGGCCGGCGGCGAGCTGTTCGCGAACCGCCCGTCGCTGCAGGAACGTCGGCGGCGGGCCGCCGCCGGCGAAGCGTTCGACCCGGAGGGCGCGAACATACGCCGCGGCATCGGGCGAGTAGCGGAACCGCTGCTCGAGCTCGGCCAGGGTGACGCCACCGCCGAGCGGTCTGCCGCAGCGCGAGAACGCCAGTTCCAGCTCGAGCAGTTGATCCTCGCGGCGGGCTCGGCGGATTCTCAGCGCGGCGGCCACCACGGCACCCAGGATCACCGCCAGCGCGATCAGCCCGATGACCAGTCCGGCTGGGCTCCCGGTTCCGTGAGCCCCGTGCTTCGCGCCGGAAGTCTGCGCGAGCGGCTCGGCCTTCTTGTTGATCTGCGTCTTGACCGGCTTGGTGATCCGGCCCTGCGTCAGCGAGGGAAGGGGTATGTGACCGCCGCGCGCCGGAGCCGCCCCGGGCGTCGGGTCGAACCTGACCCAGCCGTAGCGGGGGAACCACGCCTCGACCCAGGCGTGAGCGTCGATGTCGCTGACCACGTACTGCTTGCGCGGAGCGTCGTAATTGCCGGTGGTGAAGCCCGCCGCGACCCGCGCCGGGATTCCGCCCATCCGCAGCAGCAGCGCCATCGTCCCGGCGAACTGCTGGCAGTAACCGTTCTTGGTGTTGAACAGGAAGTTCAGCAGCGGATACCGGCTCGGCAGCGGGAACTCGTTGTAGCTGTAGCCGTGCCCCAGGTACTTCAGCACCGCCTGCACGTATTCGTACGGGTTGGCTGCCCCGGCGGCCAGCCGCTGCGCGAGCGCGTAGGCCCGCCGGTAGGGCGACGCCGCCAGCAGCGCCCGGGTCTGGGTACCGGTGAACGTCGGACTGCTCGGCAGCGCTCCCGGCGAGCCGAACCCGGCGAACGTCACCAGCGCCTGTTGCACCGGAAACCGCGAACCCCGGTCCACGATGTTGAACGCCGGCAGGGTGACCGAGAGGTAGCTGCCCAGCGCCGGGTCGCCATATCCGTCGCCTGCGGACGCGAGCTCGTTCGGGGTCGGATGCGGCGTGTAGACCTTCACCAGGTAGCTGTCGCCCGGACCGAGCGTGGACGCGGCCATCCAGGTCCCGGGGCTCCCCCCGGGGAGCACCACGCCGCTGACATGCGCGGGCTGGGAGGCCGCCCCGGCGGCGATCACGTCGTTGGTGCTCATCGCTCGCAGCGTCACGTGGATGGTCTGGGTCCAGCGCGCGAACGCGCTCCGATCGACGCCCAGGCTGGGACCGGCGTCCCCCGAGGCACCTGCCACCCAGCCGGTGCCGTCGAACGCGTCGAGATCCTCGGCCTTCCAATAGTCGGGCTGGCGCGCCTGCACGTCGAGCACCTCGTGGCCGGTGCGAGGCCATTTCAGCGGCCCGTAGTGCTGGGACCAGTCGAAGCTCTCGCCGTGCCCGGGAGCCAGCGATCCGGCCAGGGCCTGGAAGTTGAGCCAGGGGCTCCGGGGGTCGAGTCCCGGCGCGGCGAGCATTCCCGCCAGCCCGGCCGTTATGACCACTCCGACCGCGGCGACCGAGCCCAGCCGGCGCACGCGCTCCCCCCACATCAGGGCGGCCAGCAGCGCGAACAGGATCATCCCGTGCAGGTACGGGAACGGCGGCCGAGTGAGCGCGGACGGCACGATCGCCAGCACGATCAGCGGTAGCGCCGCCACCGCACTGCGCACCTCGCCCAGCGAGCGTGGCGCGAAGGCCAGGATCATCGCGGCGTCGAGCAGCAGCACGCCGGCGCCCATCACGATCACCTCGCGGATCGGGTAGTTGATGCCGTCGTAGGGGACCAGCACCCGCGGCAATCCCGAGAGCCCGTCGCCGATCGCCTGGGCGGTCACGGCAATCCGGACGTGGGTGATCCAGGGCATGGCGATGCCGGAGATCGGGAGGATCGCCACGGCCCCCACCACTCCGATCGCCGTCGCCACCGGCCGGCGGCGGACCGCCGGGATCTGGCCGACCGCGACGATCGACACGGCCAGCGCCCAGAGCCCGAGCAGACGCCAGTCCGGCACCGGCTTCAGCATCGTCCCCCAGCGCAACACGCCGTACAGCCCAAGGGCGGCAAACGCGCCGAGCTGGACTACGGACCGGCTCGAGGCGTCGGTCTCCGCCTTCCGCGGCGAGTGCCGCAGCGCCGGGTGGTCGAGGACGGTGACGCTCATACGCGGGCTCCGCCCACCGCCGGTCCCGGACGGCGACTGCGCGTCGCGGCTGCCCGACGCACGACGAAGCCGTGACAACCGCTCACCTCAAAGCTCGGCGCTCGCTCCAGCGGCGAGGACACGGACGCCGGGAGGATCAGCACACGCAGCCCTCCGCGTGACCTGGTCAGCGTCGCCGGCAGGCGGGCCAGGCTCTGCGCCGCGACGTAGAACAGCGGGCCCCACGCAACCCCCTCGCCCAGCGCGGGCGGGGGCGTCCCCTCGCCTCCCGGCAGCAGCGCCAGCCGGGTGTGCAGCGCTTCCCAGCCGCGCAGGTCGGACTCGACGGTCACCGGGCGGCGATCTCCGGGCAGCAGCAAACGGCAGCCTCCGCGGCGGGCGAGCTCGAGCGTCAGCGACGCCGTCGCCCGGACGGCGGCGTCGAGGTCCTCGAGCGGGCCTGAGCCTCCGGCCTGCCTGGCGTCGAGCACCACCAGCGGTCTGGCCTCGCCGTCGGCCCGGAGCCGGCGCTCGAGCAGTCCGGCGCCGCGAGCCAGCGCGGCCCAGTGAATCCGCGACGCCGGTGTGCCGACCCGGTAGGGACGCAGTCCGTCCATGTCGACGGCCGCCAGCGGTTCGTCGGTGGTGCCAAGGTCGGCGCCCTCGACCCGGTGTCCGAGTTGCTCGCCGGTCCAGCGGACCCGTTCGGTGCGCGGCAGCACCAGCACCTCCTGGACGGGTCCGCCGCCGACTCGCACCACGCTGGCCAGGGACAGGGCATCGCGCACGATCAGGCGCGGCGGCGCCAACCGTCGCATGCCTCGGCGCTCGAACCGCGCGACCACGCGGATATCGGCCTGCGAGTCGCCGGTGAGCAGCGCCAGCGGGCCGTTCAGCAGCACCGGATCGCGGGCCAGCGGGTCCCGCACTTCGGCGCCCGGGAGCCCGAGCGGCCCGCGGCGCACCTGGATCATCGCCTCCACCGGCTCGTCCTCGATCACGCGCTCCGCAAGCAACCGACGACGCACGGTGGCGCTGCGCGCCGTCAACGAGACCCAGGCCGGGGAGCCCACCCCGACGAAGATGAACCCCGCGCCGGCGACGAACAGCGGAGCGGCGTCGAATACGAACGCCGCCAAGGTGAGGGCCACGCCCGCGAGTGCGACCGCGGCCGCTCGCCTCATCCGCCGAGGCTCCGGCTCACAAGGCCCTCACCGCACTGACCGCGTCGGCGATCACGTCGCGGGCCGACGCGCCGAGCGACTCGGGCGCCATCACCAGGCGGTGGGCGAGCACCGGCTGCGCCAGCGCTTGGACGTCGTCCGGGAGCGCATGGTCGCGGCCCTGCATCATCGCGTGCGCCTTGGCCGCGCGCAGCAGCATCAGCCCTGCGCGGGGACTGGCCCCGAGTTCGGTGCGCGGATCCTCGCGGGTGCGCCACAGCAACCGGACGATGTAATCGCGCAGCGGCTCGGACGCGCGCACGCGCTTGGCCGCGTCCTGCGCCGCGAGCAGCTCGGCGGCGGTGGTGACCGCGCCCAGCGACTGCACCTTGTCGCCGGCCTCGTGGTCGGCGAGCATCCCGGCCTCGGCCCCGTGCTCCGGGTAACCCAGCGAGATCCGCACCATGAAGCGATCGACCTGCGCCTCGGGGAGGGGGTAGGTGCCCTCATATTCGATCGGGTTCTGGGTGGCCAGCACCATGAACGGCCGTGCCAGCTCGTGCGAGTGCACATCAACGGTGACCCGCCGTTCCTGCATGCACTCGAGCAGGCCCGACTGCGTCTTCGGCGAGGCACGGTTGATCTCGTCGACGATCACGATGTTGGCGAAAACCGGCCCGGGCCGGAACTCGAAGCGCTGTTCACGCTGGTCGTACACGTTGGTGCCGACGACGTCGGCGGGCAGCAGGTCCGAAGTGCACTGCACGCGGGCGAACTGGCAATCGACCGACCGCGCGAGAGCGCGGGCCAGCGCGGTCTTGCCCACGCCGGGGTAATCCTCAACCAGCACGTGGCCCTCGGCCAGCAGGGCGACCAGCAGGTGATCGAGGATCTCGCGGCGGACCTGGACGGCCTTGGAGACGTTCTCCGCCAGCCGCCGGGCCAGCGCGGCAACGGCCTCAGATTCGTGCGGTGCTACGGGGGTCTGCTCTCCGGGTTCCATTGCCCTCCCTAGTTACGTTGGGGTATACCCGCAGCACCTCGTCGAGCACCGCCTCAGCGACGAGCCGCTTACTGGTCTGTGGGACGCGCTGCTCGCGCCCGTCCTTCCCGAGAATCGTCACTTCGTTCTCGGATGAGTCGAACCCGATCTCCGGCCGCGAGATGTCGTTGACCACCACGGCGTCGAGGCCTTTGCGCTCGAGCTTGCCGCGTCCGTACTCGACGGCGCGCTCTCCGTGCTCGGCCGCAAAGCCGATCAGCACCTGGTCGGGGCGCCGCCGGGCAGCGAGACCGCTGAGCACGTCGACGGTCGGCTCGATCTCGATCGTCGGGGTTCCATCGGCCTTCTTGAGCTTGTGCCCGGCCGGGCGGGCCGGGCGGAAGTCGGCCACGGCCGCGGACATCAGCAGCACATCGCAGGTGTCGAAGAACTGCTCGCAGGCCCGTCCGAGCTCGGCCGCGGTCTGGACGCACACCACGCGGAGGCGCGGCGGTACGGGCAGCGAGACGTTGGCCGCGATCAAGGTGACCTCCGCCCCTCGGCGCGCCGCCGCGGCGGCCAGCTCCACGCCCATCCGCCCCGACGAGCGGTTGCCGATGAACCGGACGCTGTCGATCGGCTCGCGCGTGCCGCCCGCGGTCACCAGCACCCTCATGCCGGCGAGGTCGGACGGCGCCAGCAGCGCCTCGCAGGCATCCAGCAGCGCCGCCGGCTCGACCAGGCGGCCGATCCCGTGCTCTCCGTGGGATGCCAGCTCGCCGGCGTCCGGCCCGATCACGGTGATGCCGCGAGCCTGGATCAGCTCCAGGTTCATCTGGGTCGCCGGATTGGCGTACATGTGGTTGTTCATCGCCGGGGCGACGGCGATCGGGCACCGCGCGGCCAGCGCCGCGGTGCTCAGGAGGTTGTCGGCGACGCCGTGCGCGAGTTTGGCGATCGTGTTGGCGCTGGCCGGGGCGATCAGATAGAGATCGGCCCGCTCCACCAGCGCGAGATGGCTGATCGGGGCGTGGTCGGGCAGCGGCTCGCCCGGGTAGGCGCCACGCGCCGGGTCGGGCTCGAACTCGCTGGTCAGCACCGGCGCGCCGGTGATCGCCTCAAACGACGCCCGACCGACGAACCGCTCGCTCGTCGCGGTCTGGATCACCCGCACGGCGTGGCCGGCCTTGATCGCCAGCCGCGCGGTCTCGAGCGCCTTGTACGCCGCGATCCCGCCGCTCACACCGAGGAGCAACCGGGACACGGCGTTGGCGCTCCTCGCTGGGACCTAGCCTCGCGGGAACCTAGCGATAGTGGTACTTGATCTTGCCCTGAGCGACCTCTTCCAGCGCGATCGTCAGGTAGTTCTTCGAGCGCGTATCGACCATTGGCGGCGGAAACTCGTCGAAGGTTCCCTCGCCCAGGTTGTGGTAGTAGGAGTTGATCTGACGGGCGCGCTTGGCCGCCACGATCACGCTCGCGTAGTCGGAGTCGACGTGGTCGAGCAGCTTGTCGATGCGTGGTGAGATCAAGGGTCGGTCGTCCTTCGGTGGTAGAGGAAGTCTTTAGGTTAGCGGGGCGGACGATCTATTTGGCCGACAGCGACCGCTGCACGATCTCCGCCAGCTCGGCGGTTGCCTGCTCGAGTCGGTCGTTGACGACGACGTGTGCGAACTCGGGCTGTGCCTCGAGCTCGCGCTCGGCGGTTCGCATCCGCTCGTCGACCTGCTCGGGCGGGTCGGTACCGCGGCCGACCAGGCGAGCGCGCAGGGCCTCGCTCGAGGGCGGGGCGATGAACACGGCGACCGCCTCGGGCATCGCGGCCCGAACCTGTCGCGCGCCCTGAACCTCAATCTCCAGGACCAGCGGCACGCCGGCGCGGGTGCGTCGCTCGAGCTCTGAGCGGAGCGTCCCGTAACGGTTACCGGAGTAGGCGGCGTGCTCGACGAAGTCCCCGCCGGCGGCGCGACGCTCGAACTCGACCGGGGTCAGGAAGTGGTAATCGACCGCGTCGGCCTCGCCGGGCCGCGGGGCGCGGGTGGTCGCCGAAACCGAGAGCTCGAGCTCAGGGACGCGCTCCAGCAGTCCCCGGATCAGCGTTCCCTTGCCGACCCCCGAGGGGCCGGTGATCACGAACACCTTCGCCACCGCGAGACCGGCCTGACCGGTCTTAGCGGCGGCGCATCAAGTCGACCAGCTCCGAGCGTTGCCGTTCTGAGAGCCCGCCGATCGTCTTGCTCGGCGAGATCCGGCACTGGGAGAGGATCTTGTTGACCTTCACGCGGCCGTACTTCGGCACCGCGAGAAGCAGGTCGAAGACCTTCGCGGTCTCGAGATATTCCGGGGGACGCAGGAGCAGCTCGTGGATCGGCTGGCGGCCCGCCTTCAGATCGCGCTTCAATTGCGCGCGGCGACTTCGGATATCGTTCGCGCGCTGAAGCGCCTCCATGCGTTGCACTAGAGAACGTTCCGGCGCAGCTATGGGCTTTGTGGGCGATTCGCTGACCGGCGGCATGGGCGGCGACTATACATCCTGGCGAGGGGCGATCAAAGCTAATCGCGGTAATTCGACTAGACCTCAAGCTGAGGTAGAGGATCGTCGAGCATGGTTACGGGAATACCCTGAGTTTGCAGGGTATTTTATGTGCTGTTAGCAACTAGTGAGCAATCGGCCCGTTGTTTGCCGGAACCCGGGCGGATACCGCTGCGGTTTCGGTGCCGGCCCGCAGTTCGCGCAGCTCCGAGGCGACCCTATTCCCGGCGGCCGGGTCGCGAAAGCTTTCGGTCCCGACGGCCACCAGGGTTGCGCCGGCCCGGAGCAGATCGAGTGCGTCCGGGCCACTGCTGACTCCTCCCATCCCCACGATCGGGATGGTGACGGATTCGGCCACGGCGTAGACCTGGGCCAGCGCGGCCGCGCGCACCGCCGGACCAGACACTCCCCCGGTGACGCCGCCGAGCCACGGCTCGCCCGAGCGCGGATCCAGAGCCATCCCACGAACCGTGTTGATCAATGAGAGCGCGCTCGCCCCCGCGGCCTCGGCCGCCCGGGCGACGGCCGGAACGTCGGAGGCATTGGGCGTCAGCTTCACCACCAGCGGCTTCTCGGTCAGCGGCCGCACGCGCTCGAGCAGCGCCGCGATCTCGTCGGGGTCGGCCCCCATGATCAGCCCCGTCTTCACGTTCGGACAACTGACGTTGAGCTCGAGCGCCGCGACCTCGTCCGCCGCCGCGAACGCCTCGACCAGCTCCGCCACCTGATCGCGGGTGAAACCCATCACGTTGACGATCAGCGGAACCGGCAGCGCCGCCAGCCTCGGCAGATCCTCGGCGAGGTATCCGGCGAGCCCCTTGTTCGGCAGCCCGATCGAGTTGATCAAGCCGCCGGCGACCTCCCACAGCCGCGGTGGAGGATTGCCCTCCCGCGGCTCGAGCGTGACCGTCTTAGAAACGAAAGCCGCGAACGGAAACCGCTCGCGCAGGGCCGGCCCGAACACGCGCGCGGCGGCGATCGCGTCGAACGTCCCCGAGGCGTTGATCACCGGGTGCTCCAGCTCGATGCCGCAGAACTGGATGGTCAATGTCCCGCCCCGACGAGCACCGTGTCCAGCGACTCGGCATCGATCACCGGCCCGTCAACGCACAGGCGCACATACCCACCCCGGGTCGGCACGACACAGCCGAAGCAGGCGCCGAAGCCGCAGGCCATGCCCGACTCGAGCGCGAGCTGCGCGGGGATGCCCCGGTCGGCGCAGATCACGCGCACGGCCTCGAGCATCGGCGGCGGACCGCAGGCGTAGACCTCGCTGTGAGGACTCGCGTCGAGCTCGGACTCCAGCAGGTCGGTGACCAGGCCGTGGTGCCCGACGCTGCCGTCGTCGGTGGCCACGAGCGCACTGGCCACGAGCGCGGCACCGTGTGCGTGCGCCTCGTCGCGAAAGCCAAGCAGAGCGCGGGTCTCGGCGCCCAGGGCATCGTGCCAGATGGCCAGCGGGGCGATTCCCACGCCGCCGCCGACCAGCAGAGGGCGGCGGTCGTCGCGTGGTGCGGCGAAGCCGGCGCCGAGCGGGCCAACCAGCAGCAGCTCGTCCCCGGCGTCGAGCTCGCACAGCCGGTTGGTCCCCGGGCCGACGTCCTCGAGCATGAAGTCGAGTCGCGTGAGCTGGGACGGGGCTCGGAGCACGCTGAACGCGCGCGGCAGGAACGGCCGCTCGTCGTCCCCTCCTCCCCATCGCGTTGCCGCGGTCAGCATGTAGAACTGCCCGGCCTCGGGACGGGGTCCCTCGGGGTCCTCGCAGCTCAGCAGGACGTACGGGCCGAGGCGCACGCGGGCGGTCACCGGCACGGCGCGGCGCCCGAACGGAGCCTGAACCCGGCCTTCGCTCAAGGGACCTTCGTGCCCCTGGCGTAGATCTCCTGGAGCGAGATCACGTCTGGCTCGCCGTGTCTGGCCGCGGCGAAGATCGCCCGCGCGGCGGCCATGCCGCCGGCCATCGTGGTGATGCAGGGGATTCCGCGAGCCACCGCCGCGGCGCGGATCTCGTAGCCGTCGGTCCGCGCTCCGGTGCCCACGGGGGTGTTGATCACCAGCGCGACCTCGCCGCGCTCGATCCAGTCGACCACATGGGGCGAGCCCTCGCCGATCTTGTTGATCGCCTTGGCCGGGATCCCCATGCGACTCAGTGCCTGCGCGGTGCCGCGGGTGGCGATGATCTCGAAGCCCAGGTCGTGCAGCTGGGTGGCGATCCCGGTGGCGGCCGGCTTGTCGCCGTCGGCCACGGTGATGAACACCGTGCCACCGCTCGGCAGCTTGGAGCCCGCGGCCGCCTGGGCCTTGGCGAACGCGGTGGGGAAGTCGCGGGCGATCCCCATCACCTCGCCGGTCGAGCGCATCTCCGGTCCGAGCAGCGAGTCGGCGCCGGCGAAGCGGTCAAACGGGAGCACCACCTCCTTGACGCACACGTGCCCGCCTCCTTCATCGCGCGAGGAATCCACCGGCAGGTCCAGATCGGCGATCCGCTCGCCGAGGACCAGCCGGCAGGCCAGCTTGGCCAGCGGCAGCCCGATCGCCTTGGACACGAACGGCACGGTCCGCGACGCGCGCGGGTTGGCCTCGATCACGTGCAGGCCCTTCTCCTTATGGATCGCGAACTGCACGTTGAGCAGCCCGACCACCCCCAGCGCGCGAGCGATCCCGGTCGTCTGCTCCCGGATCTGAGCCAGCATCTCCTCCCCGAGGGCGTGCGGCGGGAGCACGCAGGCCGAGTCGCCGGAGTGGATCCCGGCCTCCTCGACGTGCTGCATGATCCCCCCGATCCACACCTGACCACCGCCTTCGGCGTCGGTGCCCCCATCGCAAAGCGCGTCGACGTCGACCTCGATCGAGTCCTCCAGGA
This sequence comes from uncultured Solirubrobacterales bacterium, assembly GCA_963808605.1. Classification (GTDB taxonomy): domain Bacteria; phylum Actinomycetota; class Thermoleophilia; order Solirubrobacterales; family Solirubrobacteraceae; genus Palsa-465. Next base: position 172,891 of record CAWEGQ010000004.1, on the reverse strand, counting down.
AGCGGTCCAGGTAGATCGCCGTGCCGGGCTTCACGCCGACACGCTGCAGGTAGTCGCGGAGGCCGGCGACGCTGTAGACGATCTCCATCGCGCGGCCACCCAGCACGTAGCTCGGGCGGACCAGCAGCGGAAACCCGACCCCAGGGGCGCGCTCGAGCGCCTCCTCGGCACACGACGCCGTCGCGTACGGCGGGGCCTTGTAGCCGAGCCGGTCCAGCAGGGCGCCGAACCGGGCGCGGTCCTCGGCCAGGTCGATCGCCTCGATTCCCGTGCCCAGGATGGGGATCCCCGCCTCCGCCAAGCCGGCGGCCAGCTTCAGCGGCGTCTGGCCGCCGAACTGCACGATCACCCCATCCAGAGGAGCCCCGGTCGCTTCGGCCCGGCACACCGCGAGCACGTCCTCGAGCGTCAGCGGCTCGAAGTACAGCCGGTCGGAGGTGTCGTAGTCGGTCGAGACCGTCTCCGGGTTGCAGTTGATCATGACCGCGTCGCGGCCCTGCTCGCGGACCGTCTGGGCGGCGTGCACGCAGCAGTAGTCGAACTCGATCCCCTGCCCGATCCGGTTCGGCCCGGAGCCGAGGATCACCACGCTCGGTCGATCCCCGCGCTCGATCTCGGAGATGGCCGGGGCCCGTTCCCAGGCCGAGTAGTAGTAGGGCGTGCTGGCCGCGAACTCGGCCGCGCAGGTGTCGACCGACTTGAAGGTCCGCTCGCCGGCGAACGGGGCCTCCGGATCCGCGACCAACTCGGCCAGCTCGTGCAGGAACCAGGGGTCGATGCTGGTGCGGGCCTGGATCTCGGTCACGCCGGCCCCGCGGCGGAGCGCCTCGAGCAGGTAATCGAAGCGCTCGGCTCCCGGCGACTGGAGCAGCTCCAGCAGCGTGTCGTCGTCGTCGGGCATGATCGCCGGGGAGTCGAGCTCGCGCGAGCGCAGCGCCTTGGCGAACGCCTGCTTGAACGTGCGGCCGATGGCCATCGCCTCGCCCACCGACTTCATGTGGGTGGTCAGCCCGGCCTCGGCGCCGGGGAACTTCTCGAACGCGAACCGCGGCCACTTGACCACGCAGTAGTCGATCGCGGGCTCGAAGCTGGCCGGGGTCGCCCGGGTGATGTCGTTGGGGATCTCCTGCAGCGTGTAGCCGACCGCCAGCCGAGCGGCGATCTTGGCGATCGGAAAACCGGTGGCCTTGCTGGCCAGCGCGCTCGAGCGCGAGACCCGGGGGTTCATCTCGATCACCACGATCTCGTCGGTCTCGCGGTTCACGGCGAACTGCACGTTGGAGCCCCCGGTCTCGACCCCGACCGCGCGGATCACCGCGATGGCCTGGTCACGCAGGGCCTGGAACTGCTTGTCGGTCAGCGTCTGCTGAGGAGCCACGCAGACGCTGTCGCCGGTGTGGACGCCCATCGGATCGAGGTTCTCGATCGAGCACACGATCACCACGTTGTCGGTGTGATCGCGCATCACCTCGAGCTCGAACTCGCCCCAGCCCAGAACCGACTCCTCCAGCAGCACCTGGCCGATCGGCGAGGCCTCGAGGCCGCGTCCGACCATCCTCTCGATCTCGCCCCGGTGGCGGATCACCCCTCCCCCGGTCCCGCCCAGCGTGAACGCCGGGCGGACGATCATGGGGAGGCCGATGTCGTCCGCGGCGGCATGCGCGTCGGCGATCGTGTGGGCGATCACGCTGCGCGGCACCCGCAGGCCCGCCCGGTCCATCGTGTCCCGGAACAGCTCGCGGTCCTCGGCGCGGTTGATCGCCTCGTAGTTGGCGCCGATCAGCTCGACCCCGTGGCGCGCGAGCGTCCCGTTCTCGTGCAGCGCCTTGGCCAGGTTCAGGGCGGTCTGCCCGCCCAGCGTGGGCAGGAGCGCGTCGGGCTGCTCGCGCTCGATCACCTTGGCCAGCGGACCCGGCAACAGCGGCTCGATGTAGGTGGTGGTGGCCACCTCGGGATCGGTCATGATCGTGGCCGGATTCGAGTTGACCAGGACCACCTCGTAGCCCTCGTCCATCAGCACGCGGCAGGCCTGGGTGCCCGAGTAGTCGAACTCGGCCGCCTGGCCGATCACGATCGGCCCGGATCCGATCAGCAGGATCTTCTGGATGTCGTCGCGGCGGGGCATGCTTTATGCCGCCGCCTTGATGGCGTCGACGAAGCGGTCGAACAGATACAGCGAGTCGTGCGGGCCGGGGCCGGCCTCGGGGTGGTATTGGACTGTGGCGCCCTGCACGTCTCGCAATGTGAGCCCTTCGACGGTCCGGTCGTACAGATTGATGTGGGTCAGCTCGGCGGCGCCGAAATCGGTGTCCCAGCGGACTGGCCGGTCGTCGTCGATCGTGCGCGCGCCCCCGGGACCGAGCACGGCGAAGCCGTGGTTCTGGCTGGTGATCTCGGTCCGGCCGGTGCTCAGGTCCTTGACCGGGTGGTTGGCCCCGTGGTGCCCGAAGGGCAGCTTGTAGGTGTCCAGGCCGACGGCGCGGCACAGCAGCTGGTGACCGAGGCAGATCCCGTAGACGGGGAGCTTGCCGACCAGCTCGCGGACCGTCTGCACGACGTAGTCGAGCGCAGCGGGGTCCCCCGGTCCGTTGGCCAGGAAGATCGCGTCGGGCCCGCTCTCCAGGAGCTCCCCCGGGCTCGCCGTGCAGGGATGAAGCTCGACCGTGGCCCCGCGGGTCCTCAGGTTGCGGATGATCGAGAGCTTGACGCCGGTGTCGATCATGGCTATGCGCGGCCCGTCCCCGCTGCCTTCGAGGGTGAGCTTCGCCGGTGGGGTCACGTCGCGGGCCAGGTCGCGGCCGGTCATGGCCGGTTCGGCGGCGATCAGCTCGTAAGCCTCGGCTTCGCCGATCCGGGCCGGGAACACCCCGCCGCGCATCGCCCCGGCGTCGCGGATGTGGCGCACCAGCGCGCGGGTGTCGAGGTCGGTGATCGCGGGGATCCCGCAGTCGGTCAACCAGCGCAGCCAGCCGCCCTCGGCGCCGGGGGCGCTCGCACGCTCGCGCTTGAAATCCATCCCGGCCCGCATGATCGCCGCGCGGGCGTGGACCCGGTCGGACTCCATCGCCTCCGCGGAGACGCCGTAGTTGCCGATCTGGGGGTAGGTGAAGGTGATCAGCTGGCCGGCGTAGCTGGGGTCGGTCATCGCCTCCTGGTAGCCGGACATCGAGGTCGTGAAGACGATCTCGCCGACGGCCGGCACCTCGGCGCCGCAGGCCAGCCCGTCGAAACGCGTGCCGTCCTCGAGCAGGACGTAGGCTGTGCCTGCGTTCATCGGTTTGAGAGCGCTCCGGCGCCCGTGAGCATCGGCGCGCGGAAGGCGATCGACCCGGCGGCCATGGTCAGCTCGACCCGGCCATGGAAGGTCCGCCCGTGGAAGCAGCAGTTGGCCGACTGGCTCGCGTAGCCGTGGACGCCGACCTCGAACTGCGCGCCCAGGTCCACGATGCAGAGGTTGGCGACCTCGCCGACCGCGATCCGCGGGATCGGGAGCTCGTAAAGGGCGCCGCCGGAGGTGAGCCGCTCGATCACCGTCTCGAGATCGAGCGCGCCGGGCAGCACCAGCTCGGTGTAGAGCGCCGCGAACGCCGTCTCCAGGCCAGTGGTCCCCATCGGCGCCTGCTCGAACGGGACCTCCTTCTCGTGCGTGGCGTGCGGAGCGTGATCGGTGGCGACGCAATCGATCAGGCCACTGCGCAGCGCCTCGATCAGCGCTTGGCGATCGGACTCGGTCCTGAGCGGGGGATTCATCTTGAAGCGGCTGTCGAGCGTTCGGACGATGTCGTCGGTGAGCGTGAGGTGATGCGGGGTGGCCTCGCCGGACACCCGGGCGCCCCGGTCCTTGGCGTCGCTGAGCGCCCGTACCGACTCCACGCAGGAGAGGTGCTGGAAGTGCACCCGGGCGTCTTCGTACATGGCCAGCGCGCCGTCGCGGGCGACCATCGTCGACTCCGACAGGGACGGTATCCCGGCCAGACCCAGACGGGCGGAGACGGCCCCCTCGTGCATCACGCCGTCGCCGGAGAGCGCCGGGTCCTCCTCGTGCAGGGCGATCACCCCGCCGCACAGCCGCTGGTACTGGAGCGCCTTGCGCAGCATCCCGGCGGAGACCACCGGCTTGCCGTCGTCGGTGAAGCCGAGGGCGCCGGCCTCGCGCAGCGCGGCCATCTCGGTCAGCTCCTCACCTTTGAGCCCGCGGGTGATCGAGGCCAGGAAACCGACCGGAACTCGCGCCTCCCGTCGTGCGCCGTCGACCAGCGAGCGCAGCACGGCGGGGTCGTCGATCACCGGGTCGGTGTTCGGCATCGCGATCACGGCGCAGAAGCCGCCGGCCGCGGCCGCCGCGGTGCCGGTGTCGAGGTTCTCTTTGTACTCCTGACCCGGGGTGCGGAGATGCACGTGCGGGTCGACGAAGCCGGGGAAGGCGTGCTTGCCGGTGGCGTCGAGGGTCTCCCCGTCCCCGGGCGCGGGCAGCGAGCCGGGAGCGCCGAGCTCGGCGATCCGGCCATCCCGGATCAGGACGTCGAACGGCCCGTCGATCTCCTCGCGCGGGTCGAGCACCTGGGCCCCGCGGAGCAGCAGCTCGGCGGCGGGGCGCTGGCGGTGGAACATCCGGGTTATCTCCATGTCGTTCGTGTCCATTTCTATGCGACCGCCGCCAGCATCGGCGAGCCGACCAGCAGCTCGAACAGGACCGCCATCCGCACCGAGACGCCGGACTTGACCTGCTCCCCGATCAACGCCTGGGGAGAGTCGATCGCGTCGGCCGAGAGCTCGACGCCGCGATTGACCGGGCCGGGGTGCATCAACAGCTGGCCGGGGCGCAGTCGCGCCGCGCTGACCTGATAGCACCGGGCGTACTCGCGCAGCGAGGGCACGAACGACTCGTGCATCCGCTCGTTCTGCATCCGCAGCACGTAGACCACGTCGGCCTCGCCGAGCCGGTCGAGCGTCGTGCTGGCCCGGCACCCCAGCGCCTCGATCTCCCGCGGGATCAGCGTGGGCGGCCCGCACACGGTCACCCGCGCGCCCATCCGCTGGAGCGCGAGGATGTTCGAGCGCGCGACGCGGGAGTGGAGCACGTCGCCCACGATCCAGATGTTGAGGCCGTCGAGCGAGCCGAGCCGCCGCCGCAGGGTGAAGACGTCGAGCAGGGCCTGGGTCGGGTGCTCGTGCTTGCCGTCCCCGGCATTGATCACGGACGCCTCGGTCCATCCGGCCACCAACTGGGCGGCGCCGGCGTGCGGGCTGCGGATCACGATCGCCGCCGGGTCATAGGCGGAGAGGGTCTGGATCGTGTCCTTCAGCGATTCGCCCTTGTCGACACTCGAGCCGACCGAGCGGACGCTGACCACGTCGGCGCTGAGCCGCTTGGCGGCCAGCTCGAACGACGAGCTCGTCCGGGTGGAGGATTCGTAGAACAGGTTGACGATCGTGCGACCGCGCAGCGCGGGCACCTTCTTGATCTCGCGGCCCGAGACCTCGGCGAAGGACTCGGCGCGATCGAGGATCCGCTCGATCCCCTCGCGGTCGAGATCGTCGATCGAGATCAAGTGACGTCTGGCGGCAGCGCTCATGCGGCTTTGCTCCTGGACTCTTTAGCCGGGCCGATGGCGACCTCGTCGTAGCCGTCGATCTCGTCGACGCGGACGTTCACGCGCTGGTCCTGCGAGGTGGGCAGGTTCTTCCCTACGTAATCGGGGCGAATCGGCAGCTCCCGGTGGCCCCGGTCGACCAGCGCCGCGAGCTGCACCCGGGCGGGGCGACCGTAGTCGAAGACCTCGTCGACCGCCGCGCGCACAGTCCGCCCGGTGTAGAGCACGTCGTCGATGATCACGATGGTGCGGCCCTCGACCGGGAAGTCGAGCTGGGTCGAGCGGACGATCGGCGCGCTGGGGCGGATCGCCAGGTCGTCGCGGTAGAACGAGATGTCCACGAATCCGAGCGGCACCGCCGAGTCCAGCAGCTCGCTGGTGATCGCGTGCATGCGCTGGGCCAGCACCGCGCCGCGGCGATGGATGCCCACCAAAGCGATCGTGCCGTCGGGATTCTTCTCGACGATCTCGTGTGCGATCCGCACGAGCGTGCGGCGAATATCGTTGCGGTCGAGGACGACCGTGTGGGCGGACAACGTGCTCCTTCCTGGCCTCTCGGGACCGGGTTAAAGGGGCCGACTCAAGGGAGGCTAGCAATGCCGCGGACGGAATCGACCTCGCGCGCCTCCCACCGGACCAGCTCGGGTTCGCCCCGCTCGGGGAACGGGATGTCGATCGTGTCGAAGTCCCGCGGCAGCACGGTCCGGGGGAATATCGCCCGCGCCTCGTCGCGCAGCTGGTGCACCGGGTAGCGCGTCGAGAAGTGCGTCAGCGCGAGCATCCGCACCTCCGCCTCGCGGGCCAGCGTGGCCGCCTGAGTCGCGGTGGAATGCCCGGTCTCCGCCGCCCGCTCGGTCTCCTCCAGCGCGAATGTCGACTCGTGCACCAGCACGTCGGCGCCGTGCGCCGCCACCCGCAGCGCCTCGCACGGTCGCGTGTCGCCGGAGAGGACCAGCTTGCGTCCGGCTCGCGGCGCGCCCATGACCTGCTCGGCGCTGACCCCGTTGACGGTTTCGCCTCGCTGCACCCGACCGAAGTCCGGGCCCGGGGTCAACCCAAGTCGCCTCGCCGCCTCCGGATCGAACACCCCCGGCCGCGGCTCCTCGAAGAACACGTAGGCGAACGCCGGACCGCGGTGGGACACCGGGACGACGCCGATCCGGTAGCCGTCACGGTCGAGCACCTGGCCCGGCTCCAGCTCGACCAGCTCGAGCTCGAACCTGACCCGCCCCGCCGCCCGCAGGGCCAGGGTCAGCAGCTCCCTCAGCCCGCGCGGTCCATGCACCGCCAGCGGCCGCTCGCGACCCCGGAGGTCGAACGTCTTCAACAATCCTGGCAGCCCCAGCCAATGGTCGGCATGGAAATGCGTGACGAAGATCTCGGTCAGGTCCATCAGGCCGACCGAGCCGACCAGCTGACGCTGGGTGCCCTCGCCGCAGTCGACCAGGATCCGGTCGGCGCCGCGGCGCACGAGCACCGCCGGCAGCCCACGTCGGGCGGTCGGAATCGATCCGGCGGTGCCGGCGAAGAACACGGACAGGTCCATCGGGGCCAGTGTGTCAGCCCAGCTCGACGAGCTCGAAGCTCACCCTGCCCGCCCGCACCGTCGCCACCCCCATGGTGTGCGCGGGGGCGCGCCGGCGCTCGGTCGGGCTGCCGGGATTGAAGATCTGAAAGCCATCCGGCGCCTGCTCGTGCAGCGGGAGGTGCGAATGGCCGAAGATGACCGCATCCTCGGTCGGAAACTGCCGGCGCAGCCGCGCGATCCGGCCCGCGGCCGGGCCGGCATCGTGAACCAGGCCGAGCCGCACGCCCCCGACCTCGACCTCCCGCCGCGCGGGCAGCACCGCCCGGACATCGGCGTCATCGACGTTCCCCGCCACCGCGATCACCTCGCCGCAGGACTGCAGCTCGCGCAGCACCGACAGCCGCATCAGGTCGCCCGCGTGCAGGATCAGCTCCGCCGCCCGCAGCCGCGCCAGGCACGCCTCCGGCAGCCGCCGCCCGCCCCGGGGCATGTGCGTGTCGGAAATGATCGCGATCACAACGGTAAGCTCACAGATTCCGTCGGCCCCACGCCGGCGTCCCGCGCGCCCGTAGCTCAGTGGATAGAGCGCTCGCCTCCGGAGCGAGAGGTCGCAGGTTCAAATCCTGCCGGGCGTACTGTCAGCAGCCTGCCAGTCGGGCTCAGCACTAGGCCGTCGGGCATGCAGACCTGTCCGACGTCTGACAGGGGGGGCTAACCGCGCTCGCGCGTGAGTACGATGCCCGCCTTCGCTGACGTCCCATCCGAGAGGAAGCTGTCGTGCTCAAACGATTTCGTCTGGCCATGCTGCCGCTGGTTGCGGTGGCTGGACTGGTGGTGGCGGGTGCCGTCGCCGCCAGCCCAACTGTCGTCACGAAGGCCAAGCCCGCGCGCCTGTCCGTCGGCGTCGAGGTCTTGAAGTTCACCACCGCCGGGCGCGCGGTGCACGCCAACGGGCTGGTCACCGCCAAGCTGACCGACAACAGCGGTCACGTGCAGACGGTCAAGAGCCAGGTGGCGCTGACTGCCTCGGCTGGCGGTAGCTGCAAGGTCCTGCACCTCTACCTGCAGCAGCTGAACTTGAACCTGCTCGGCCTGAACGCCCATCTGGCCAAGGTCGTGCTCGACATCACCGGCAACGCGCACGGCGGAGTGCTCGGATCGCTGTTCTGCAAGCTGACCAAGGCGAAGATCGCCACGGCCGCTCGCGCCGGCGACGCCCGCGCGCTCACTGCCGCCGTGCGCCGGCACCCGGGCCATGTGCTCCGGTTCAGCGCAGTCATCAATCCGATGGCCACGACCGCAGCGAACGCCACCTGCCCAGTGCTCGACCTGATCGTCGGTCCACTCAACCTGCAGCTCCTCGGGCTCGTGGTGAACCTCAATCAGGTTCATCTGACCGTCACCGCGACTCAGGGCGGAGGGGCGCTGGGCAACCTGTTCTGCCAGCTCGCGAACACCACGACCATCCCGACCACCACGACCGGTTAGCCGCAACGACGCCCGGCATCGATCGAGAAGCGCTCGCAGCGGTTCTCGTAGAGATCGAGCGCAGGGTTTTCGTGCCGTGCGTGGGATCGCTTTGTCAGGGCCGGGGGAAAACTGTCCCGGAGTTCGAACTTCGGCGCGTTATGCACCTGTGGCGTGCACGCAGCGCCAAAGGTCGAGTATTTGGTCTCACCCCGGGAACAAAACGCCGAAAATGGCAGCTCGGCGTCGCCTGGGAGCCCAGAGCAGCACCTCCATTGCCGCCCCACGGCGTGCCGGTCGCCCCGGGGCTCAGCCCTTCACCGAAGGGATTCGACAAAGACCCACTCCCCCGACCAGTCCTTGGTGCGTGTGACGTCGATGTGCTTTCCACGTAGTGAGGGCGAAACGCCATCCGCAACGTCCGCCGCCCCGCCGCACGGGAGCGCCAGCCCTCCCGAGCGGCAAGGCGGCTCCCGTAGCATTCATCCAATGAGTCAGAACCGCTACGCCTGCACGCTCGTGGCACTACGCCGCGCCCGCCTGGCCGGCCTGCTCGCGGCGGTCTGCGCGGTCGTGCTCACCGGCTGCGGATCCGGCTCCCCGACCAAGACGCGGGCGGGCCAGCCGGCGGCGACCGCCTCGCAGCCGCTGGCCTCGGCTCCGGCTCCCGCTCACAAGCCTCGCCCCCGCGTCGCGCGGGTTCACAGGTCCGGGTCGACCGGAAGCACCTCGTCGACGGCGACAAAGCCGGCCTCCGGCACCTCGACGACATGCCCGGCAGGCCAGAAGCGGACGGCCACGGGCCTCTGTTACAGCCCGGCCGCGCAGAAGGCGCTGGTCACCAAGCTCGGTCCGTGCGCGATCGGCCAGGTTGTGGCCACCAACGGCGCCTGCCAGCCGCTGACCTCGGGCGCCTCGTCGCTGCCGGCCCGCTGCCGGCGCCCGCATCGCGCAAACTGCGTTCCTGAGGGCTCGCTGCAGGGCGGCGGACTCAAGGTCGCGCGTAGCCCCGGCTTCGACACCGTCTTTCACTGATCTTCGATCAACCACCCGGGATCGGCCGGGACGTCCACCGCGTGCTCGCGCAACACCTCGATCGGCACGATGTCGAGGGCGCGCTCATGCGTTGAGGCCAGCATCACGTAGGCCGCGGCCCCGTCCTCGTGGGCCCGCAGCCAGTTGACCGCGGTGACGCACCAGCGGTCGCCGGGCACCAGGCCGGGAAACCGGTGCGCCGGCATCGGCGTGACCAGATCGTTGCCGATGCTGCGTTGATGCTCGAGGAACTCGGCCGTGACCACAGCGCAGATCGTGTGGCTGCCGAGATCCTCCGAGCCGGTGCGACAGCAACCGTCGCGGTAGAACCCGGTCAGGGGATCCTGCGAGCACGGCTCGAGCTCGGCGCCCAGCACGTTGCGATCGGGCATGTGGGGAGTATTGCCAGTTACGCGGCGGCCGTGGGCTCGGCCGTGACCTGAAACCCGGTCAGGGTCAAGGCGCCGAACGAGGTGATCAGCGCGACGTCGACCGCGTCGCGGCCTCGGCCGACGACCACCCGGCCGATCCGGGGCTCGTTGTTGCGGGCGTCGAACGTGTGCCAGCCGCCGTCGAGATACACCTCGAACCAAGCGGCGAAATCCATCGGCTCCTCGAGCACGACGCCGATCGCCGGCAGATACCCGAACACGTAGCGCGACGGGATGTTCAGGGCGCGGCACAGCGTGATGGCCAGGTGGGCGAAGTCGCGGCACACGCCCTGCCGGGCCCGAAACGCGTCGACGGCCGTGGTCCACGGGTTCGACGCGCCGGCCACCCACTCGAGGTGGCCGTGGACGAAATCGACGACCGCCTGCACCCGGGCCCAGCCGGGCGCCAGGTGACCGAAGCGCTCCCAGGCCTCGCTGCCGAGCTCGTCGGGTAGACAGAACCGACTCGGCAGCACGAAGCTCAGCACCTCGTCGGGCAACGCGGCGACCGGCACCTCCCCTAGCTCGGGCAGGATCACGTCGGCGGGGTCGCTCAGGAGGAGCTCGGCCTCGTAGGCGATCACCGAGGCCCCCGCGTCGACCGAGAAGCGCTCGCAGCGGTTCTCGTAGAGGTCGAGGTAGCCGTGATGGTCGTAGACGGTGCTCCACTGCTCGCGCCGGATCTGCACGGCGGGCTGCGGGCGGGGAGCAACCTGGAGGATGGCGGACAGCGGGGCCAGCGTCTCGACGGTGAACTCGCAACCGACGGTGAGCGCCAGCGGCTCCGGAGCGGCGGCGGTCCGGTCGTCGAGTGGCGCGCTGTCGAGCATCTGTTCCAAGCATGGCAGCTTGCGCGCCGGGAGACCTGAGGCCGCCCGGCCCTGTGTCACCATCAGAGCATGAGCTCGACGCGACAGACTGCGGTGGAGCTCGCTCCGGACCGCCCGAACGTGGAGCTTCGGCACAACCGCATCGGCGAACACGAGGTGGTGCTGGCGTTTCCCTACCACCGCGAGCTGGTCGAGCTGGTGCGCACGATCCCGCGCCGGCGTTTCGACTGGGACTCGCGCGAATGGTCGGCGCCGGCCGAGGACTGGGCGGCGATCAAGGTGGCCGAGGCGCTCGAGCGCTACCCGGAGCTCAGCGCCAGCCAGGAGGTGCTGGCCTGGCTCGCGGGCGTGCGGCGGCGCTGGATCGGCTACGTGACCACCACCCGCCACGACGGACGCGGCTGGTGGGTCCTGGACACCCTGGCCGGGCCGGTGCCCGACGAGCTCCGCGCTGGCTCCGTGGAGCGGGACGGCAGGCTGCTCGTACCGTTGAGCGGGGCGGCCGCCGCCGTGCTGCGCGAGCAGCCCTCGGCGCGCCTCGACGTCGCCGCGGAACGCTGTCTGTCGATCGTCGAGCTCGGGGAGATCCCGCCGCCGGCTCGGCTCACCCATCGCCGTGGCGTCGAGGGCGAGGAACTTCGCCTGGAAGTGGTCTGGGATCCCGCCGTCGGCCCGGCGTTCGGCGGCCTGCCCGGCGCCCAGGGCGGACGAACCCTGCCGCTGGACGCGTGGGTGGTCGAGCAGCTCGACGAGTTCATCGTCCGCCATGACGTCGAGGTCACGGGCCCCGCCCTCGAGGCACTCGAGGTTCTGCGCGCCGAGCGACGAGCGGCCAGCGAGGCGATCCGCCGGTCACGGGCGGACCGGGCGGAGCCGATCGCGGCCACCGCCGCGGTCCTCGGGGGTGAGCTCGCGCCCTTTCAGTGGGCCGGCGTGCGCTACGTCCTGGAGGCGCGCCGCGCGTTCCTGGCCGACGAGCAGGGTCTGGGTAAGACGGTCGAGGCGCTGGCGGCACTCGAGTCGGACGACGCCTATCCGGCGCTGGTCGTCTGTCCGGCATCGATGAAGCTCGGCTGGCAGCGCGAGGCCGAGCGCTGGCTGCCCCACCGCTCGGTCGCAGTGGTCGAAGGGCGCTCGGCCGTCCCGCCCCAGGGAGAAATCACGATCCTCAACTACGAGATCGTCGCCGCCCACCGGGAGGCGCTGGCTCGACGGCGTCCGCGCGCGCTGGTCGTCGACGAGTCCCACTACTGCAAGAACCCGAGCGCCAAACGCACCCAGGCCGTTCGCCGGCTGGCCGCGGCGGTGAGTCCCGACGGCCTGCGCCTCGCACTGACCGGAACCCCGGTGCTCAACCACGCCGAGGAGCTGATCTCGCAACTGCGGGTGATCGGGCGACTGGAGGACTTCGGCTCGGGCGCCAGCTTCTCGCGGCAGTTCCGGGGACCGCTACTGGAGGAGCGGCTGCACTGGCATCTGCGCCGCCGTTGCTTCGTGCGCCGGCTGAAGTCCGAGGTGCTTCCGCAGCTGCCGGCCAAGCGGCAGGTCGTGGTGCCGGTGAGCCTGACCAACGAGGCCGAGTACCGGCTGGCCGAGAAGGACGTGATCGAGTGGCTGCGCTCGCAACCGCTCGACCTCTCCGAGCTGAACGCGCGGATCGCCGCGACGCTGCGGGCCGAGCGTCTGGCGCAGCTCGGGACGCTCCAGCGTCTCGCCGCGCGGGGCAAGCTCGCGGCGGCCCTGGCCTGGATCGCGGACTTCCTGGCCTCCGGCGAGGCGCTGGTCGTGTTCGCCCGGCACGTCGAGGTGCAACGCGCCGTGATCGACCGGTTCCCCGACGCGCTGCACCTGCTCGGCTCCGATTCGCTGGCGCAGCGGGAAGCCTCGATCGCGGCGTTTCAGGATCCCGCCGGTCCGCCGCTGATCGTCGGCGCCACCCGGGTGGCCGCCCAGGGAATCACGCTCACGCGGGCATCGAACGTCGCGTTTCTCGAACTCGAGTGGACCCCGGCGATGCACGATCAGGCCGAGGATCGCTGTCACCGCATCGGGCAGCGCGACGCGGTCACCGCGTGGTACCTGCTGGCCGCCGAGACGATCGACGAGACGATGGCGCGGCTGATCCAGAGCAAGCGCGCGGTGGTCGCGGCGGTCACCGACGGGCGGGTGCTGCACGCCGACGGGCTGGTCGAGGCCGTCGTCCGCGAGCTGCGCGACGGCCGCCCGTTCCAGCACCTCCGCGTCGTCGCCGGCCCGAAGCGCGCCGATCGGGCTAACTCATGACGAGGCCGGCGCAGGGGCCGGAGCCGGCGGGCCGGCGGGTCGGGGCGCGCTCGGCGAGTCCGGCGCGGAGCGCCTGGCCAGCGCGGTGCCGGCGGCGCAGATTCCGAGGCTGACCAGCGCGGCGAGGATGATCGCCGCGCCCTGACCGGGGCTGAGGACGTGCTCGGCCAGCCCGAGCTTGACCACCGCGGCGGGCACGCCGAGCTGGGCGGTGACGATCAGCGCGGTCCAGAGCGGAGCCCGGATCAGGCGACCCGCCAACACGTGCGCCAGCAGCATGCCCACGATCAGCGCGCCGGCCAGCTCCAGCTCCTTCGGGGTCCGTACGAGCGCCTGGACGTTGAGGCTGGCGCCCAGAACCACGAAGAACACCGGGACCAGGAACCCGGCGGCGACTCCGGTGACCTGGTCCGACAGCCGCTTTGGCCCGCCCTCGAATGCCACCACCAGACCCGCGGTGAAGCCGGCGATCATGATGCTGGTGCCGACCCACTCGGCCAGCGCGCACAACGCGAACAAGGCGACCAGTGCCACCCGCAGATCGAGCGCCCAGACCTTCTCGGCGGATTGTTCCCGGAGTGCCCGCACGCGCGGCTGCCTCTGCAGCAGCCGGCTGCCCATCAGCACGACCACTCCGCCGAGGATCACCGCGAGGGCGCCCAGCCCGGCCCGCACCGCCTTGCTCGGATTCAGGACCAGCGGCACCGGCACGATCGTGGCCACGTCGGCGATCGTCGCCCAGGCGATCGCCAGCAGGGCGCGGTCGGCGCCGAGGCCGGCCTCCTCGAGCGCCGGAAGCACGATCGCCGCCGAGCCTGTGGCCAACAGGATCGCCCAGATCGCCGGATGCCCGATGTTCAGACCGTGCGCGATGGCCAGGCCGCCGGCCACGCCGAGGGCGGCGGCGGCCAGGACGGCGACCAGGCCGCGGCGCAACGAGCCGAGCAGCGCCCGGTTGCGCAACGGCACGTGCATGCCCGCGACCATCATCAGCACCGCGAAGCCGATGTTCCCCAGGAAGGCGATCGTCGGATCTCCGGCCTTGATCGTCCCGGTGCCGGTCTGGCCGAGAGCGATCCCCGCCAGCAGCTCGCCGACGACGACGGGAACCAATACGCGGCGCGAAGACGAGACCAGCGGGCCGCACAGCCCCGCGAGGATGATCACCGTCAGCTGACCGAAGCTCGCCATCCGCGGGTGACCATATCCCGGCGGCGGACGCCGTTGGGCTGCTGCGAACTTCTAGCCTGGGGTAGCGGGCGGCCTCAGCCGCCCGCCACCGCCGGCAGGATCGTTACTTCGTCTCCGTCGTTGACCGGCGTCTCGAGCCCATCCAGGAAACGGATGTCCTCGCCGGCGACGTAAACGTTGACGAAACGGCGCAGCCCGCCGTCTTCGGCGATACGGCTGCGCAGCTCGCCATAGCGGGCGTAGAGCGAGTCGAGCACCTCGCCGACGGTCGACCCGTCGACATTGGCGATCGATTCGCCTCCGGTCGCCTCGCGGAGCTGCGTGGGGATCTTCACTCGGACGGCCATCGGCTGCATCATCTCAAGCCGCGACGACGAAGCGTTCCCTGGCCGCTTCGAACGAGTCCAGCGACGCGTCGATTTCCCAGGTCTCGAACGTGCCGCGCGCGCAGTCGAGTGTCTTCAGGCCCTCGCCGGTGATGTAGACCACGACGCGCTCGGAGCGGTCGATGTCGCCGCGGGCGGCGAGCTTGGCCAGTGTGGCCACGGTTACCCCGCCGGCGGTCTCGGTGAAGATGCCCGTGGTCTGCGCGAGCAGACGGATCCCCTCGCGGATCTCGTCGTCGGTGACCGAATCGATCGATCCGCCGGTCCGCCGCGCCAGGTCCAGCGCGTAGGGGCCGTCGGCCGGGTTGCCGATGGCCAGCGACTTGGCGATGGTGTTCGGCTTGACCGGCCGGCAGAAGTCGTGTCCGGCCTCGAACGCGGAGGCGACGGGCGAGCATCCGGTCGCCTGAGCTCCGTTGAAGGTGGGTAGCTTCCCGGTCAGCAGCCCGACCTCGAGCCACTCTTCGAATCCGCGTGCGACCTTGGTGAACAGCGACCCGGAGGCGATCGGGCAGATCACCCGGTCAGGCAGCTCGAACCCGAGCTGCTCGGCGGTCTCGAACGCGAGCGTCTTGGACCCCTCGGCGTAGTAGGGGCGCATGTTGATGTTCACGAAGGCCCATTCGTGTTCGCCGGAGAGCTCGGTGCAGAGTCGATTGACGTCGTCGTAGTTGCCTCGCACCGCCACCAGGTTCGTTCCGTAGACCCCGGTGGCCAGAATCTTCTGCTCCTCCAGGTCGGACGGGATGAACACATACGACTCGAGCCCGACGGCGGCCGCATGGGCGGCGACGGAGTTGGCCAGGTTCCCCGTGGACGCGCAGGCGATCGTCTGGAAACCGAGCTCGCGGGCTCGCGTCAGCGCCACCGAGACGACGCGGTCCTTGAACGAGTGGGTCGGGTTGGCGGCATCGTTCTTGATCCACAGCTCGCCGAGGCCGAGCTTCTCCGCGAGGCGCTCGGCCCTCAGCAGCGGCGTCCAGCCGACGGGCAGCCCGTTGCGCGGAGGCGCGACGGGGAGGAAGTCGGCGTAGCGCCAGATCGAGTGGGGACCGGCCTGGATCCGCCGCCGCAGAGCGTCGGGATCGGCGTCGGCACGCGAGGCGTAGGCGACTTCGAGCGGACCGAAGCACTGCTCGCAGACGTACCTCGCATCAAGCGGATACGGGGTCTTGCATTCTTTGCAACGAAGGGACTCTGGCGGCATCTTGTAAATCCTCCGCCGGGGTTTGTGGTCGGAGGTCGAAGCCGCCCTACCCACATCTCCCAGGCTAGTTGTTGGAGCCTGATGGAATTGGCACCGTTCCCTTGCGGGAGGTTGCCGGGGTTTCGTAGGGCCATTACCCTCCACCCCTCTGGATGCGTACTGCTATGTGCGGCCAGTATAGACAGAGCCTCGGCCGACCGCGAGCGATGCAGCCCCACCGACCGATCGGATCAGGTCGCGTAACGACTCGACCCTGTCGGTGTTGAGGACACCGGCATGGCCGCCACGTCCACCGACCCCGCCGAGCGCCTCGAGGCACGGCTCGGCGTGGGCACGGGCACCCCGAGCAAGCGCCTGCTGATCATCGTCAACCCCTACGCGACGACGGTCTCCGACCGGCTCAAGAACCTCGTCGTCTACGCGCTCCGGGGCAGCTATCAGGTCGATGCGATCGACACCGAGCGGCGCGACCATGCCAC
Source organism: uncultured Solirubrobacterales bacterium (assembly GCA_963808605.1). GTDB lineage: Bacteria > Actinomycetota > Thermoleophilia > Solirubrobacterales > Solirubrobacteraceae > Palsa-465. The sequence continues at coordinate 156,460 of CAWEGQ010000004.1, read as the reverse complement.
CGAGCTTTGTCGCGAGGCGGCCGCCGAGGGCTACGACGTGGTCGTGGCCTTCGGGGGGGACGGCACCGTCAACGAGGCGGCGAACGGGCTGGCGGGGTCGAACACGCCGCTGAGCTGCCTGCCCGGCGGCCGCACCAACGTCTACTGCCGGATCCTGGGGATCCCGACCGACGTGGTCGACGCGACCGAGCACCTGCTCGCGCTCGCCGACGATTGGCATCCGCGCAAGGTCGACCTGGGCCGGATCAACGACCGCTACTTCGTGTTCTCGGCCGGGGTCGGGCTCGACGCCAGCGTCGTGGAGCGGGTGGACGCTCATCCCCGCCTGAAGGCCCGGCTCGGGGAGTGGTACTACGCCTGGGTGGCGACCAACACGTTCAACCGCCGCTACCTGTTCCGGCCACCCCGGTTCGAAGCCGACCTCGGGGGCGAGCGGGTGGAGGGCGTCACGGCGATCGTCCAGAACGCCATGCCCTACACGTACTTCGGCGACCGACCGGTCCACATGGGCGAGGACGTCGCGCTCGACGGTGGCGACCTAGGCGGCGTCGTGCTCACCCGGGCCAACCCGGTCGACATGCCGACCATCACCTGGCGGGCGCTGTCGGGACGCGCACGCGTGGTCCGCCACCGCCGGATCCACCCGTTCTCGGGCCTGACCGGTCTGACCGTGCGCTCGGTCGACGACCGGCCGCTGCCGCTGCAGGTCGACGGGGACTACATCGGCGAGGCCACCGAGGCCTCGTTCGGCGTGGTTCCCGGCGGGCTCTGCGTCGTGGCCTGATCACGACGTTCGTCCAGGCGGCCACGTTGACCGCCGACTGGGCCCTAAGCTGGCCCCGATGCGACAGCTGGCCATCGTTCTCGCCTGCGCCGGACTGGTGCTGATCCCGGCGCTGGTGACCGCGCACCCGCTCCCGGCTGCTCCCAAATGCCAGATCTTCCCGACCGACAACGCCTGGAACCAGCGGGTCGACCGGCTCCCGGTGGCCGATAACTCGTCGGCGCTGATCGGTCGCATCGGGCTCGGCGCTCCGGTCCATCCCGACTTCGGCTCCGGGCTCTACAACGGCGCCCCGATCGGCATCCCCTACGCCGTCGTGTCCAAGCACACCCGCCGCGTTCACGTCGGCTTCGACTACGCGGCCGAGTCCGACCAGGGGCCCTACCCGCTGCCCCGTGGGGTCCCGATCGAGGGCGGGTCCGGTTCGACCGGCGACCGCCATGTGATCGTGGTGAACCGCGACACCTGCACCGACTACGAGCTCTACGCCGCGTATCCGTCGCATGGTGGGCAGTCCTGGCACGCGGGCTCGGGAGCGATCTTCGATCTGCGCTCGGATCACCTGCGGCCGGCCGGCTGGACCTCGGCCGACGCCGCCGGGCTGCCGATCCTGCCCGGCCTGGCCCGCTACGAGGAGGTCAAGCGGGGCTCGATCGACCACGCGCTGCGGTTCACGGCGCCCTGCACGGCCGCCGCCTACGTGTATCCGGCTCGCCACTTCGCGTCCACGTGCAGCGGCGCGAACCTGCCCCCGATGGGGTTGCGGGTCCGGCTCAAGGCTTCGGTGAAGATCTCCGGTCTCCCCTATCAGGCCCGGATCGTGGCCCAGGCACTGAAGCGCTACGGGCTGATCCTGGCCGACAACGGATCGCCCTGGTACATCTCGGGCGCCCCCGACCGCCATTGGAACAACGGCGCGCTGCACCTGCTCGATGAGCTCACCGGACGCGACTTCCAGGTCGTGAATACGAGCTCTCTGCCCCACCCTGGACGGTGACCGACGGGCTCGGGCTCGGCTACCTGGGGAGAATCGAGGGGTGCCGGGGGAGGATCGTGACGGCTGCCGGCTCTGTAGGGCATGGCAGCTCGCTCGCCCGCCGGCCGGCCGCCCCCGCGGCGGGTCCAGCTCACCGAGCGCGACGTCCGATTGCTCGAGTTCCTGGCCGAGCATCGGTTCGCGCGCCCCAGCCACGCGGCCAGGCTGCTCGAGGTCGGCGCCAGGACCGCCAGCGACCGGCTGAAACGGCTCGAGCTGGCCGGTTACCTCGCTGGAGCTCGGCCTTACCACGAACAGCCGGAGCACTACCAGATCACCCGTCAGGGTCTGGCGGCCGTGGGGAGCCGGCTGGGCGTCCCGCGCGATGACCTGACCACCTACGCGCACGACATGGGCCTGGCCTGGGTGTGGCTGGCCGCGCGGGACGGGGCGTTTGGGCCGCTCAGCGACCTGATCTCCGAGCGACAGCTGCGCTCGCACGACGCCCGCGCCCGAATCGGCGAGTCGCCGGCGACGCCGGTGGAGCGTCTCGGCGTCCGGATCCCCGGCGGGGGCAGTCGCGGAGGCGAGCGCCTGCACTATCCCGATCTGCTGCTGAAGACCGCGACGGGTCGCCGCGTCGCGGTCGAGCTCGAGCTGTCCGACAAGGGCCGGAAGCGACTCGACAAGGTGATCGGCGCCTACGCGGGGGACCGTCGAATCGACGCGATCCTGTACCTGGTCGAGGACGAACGGATCCTCAGAAACGTGCGGGCGTCCGCCCGGAAGTTCGGCGTCGAGGACCTCGTCCACGTGCAGCGGGTTCGTTTCACCGAGCCCGCGGGGTTCTCTGGGCGCGGACGGGCGGCCGGGCGCAGCCGTGAGCGGACTCGATGGCCAGCCGCTACGCGCTGATCGCCCTGCTGTTCGGGCTGATGATCCTGCCGGCTCATCTGCGGATCGCGGGGGTGCTCGCCACCGTGGCGGCCAGCGTCGCGCTAGGCGCCGCCCGCGGGCTGCGGAAGCGGCGAGCGCTATCGGCCGCGCGAGACGGGTCGGCGGCGATGCTGATCGGGACCGATGCCGACGGCCGGCCGGTGACCCTGAGCGACCGGCAGATGTCGGCCCACGGGCTGATCCTCGGCGCCAGCGGCGCCGGGAAGACGACGACCCTGCTCTCGATCCTCACGGCCAACGTGCGCCGGGGCCTGCCGGTGATCGCCATCGACCTGAAGGGATCGCCGTCGTTCGCCCGGGAGCTGGCGGACGCGGCGGCGCAGTCCGGACGACGGCTGCGGGTGTGGTCGCCGGACGGACCCGATCACTGGAATCCGCTCCAGCACGGCAACGCCACCGAGCTCAAGGACAAGCTGATCGCCACCGAGCGGTTCACCGAACCGCACTACCAGCGCGCGGCGGAACGCTACGTGCAGACCGCGCTGAAGGTGCTGCTGGAGGCCCATCCCCAGCGGGCGCCGACGCTCGAGGAGGTGGTCGACCTGATGGAGCCCGCGCGCCTGGCCGGACTGGTGCGCCGGTCCCCGGGACGCCTGGCCGAGGCGACCAACGACTACCTCGAGACGCTGACCCGCGATCAGCTCAGCGCGATCCGGGGACTGGGAACCCGCCTGGCGATCATCAGCGAGTCACACGTTGGTCCGTACCTGATGCCGGACGACACCGGGACGATCGACCTCCGAGCGGCGCTCGAGGGCGGAGACGTGGTCCTGTTCAGCCTCAACTCGAGCCGATACGGGAGCCTCTCGGCCCAGATCGGGACGATCGCGATCCAGGATCTGGTGGCCGCGGTCGGTCACCGGCTCACCGAGCCCGGGCAGGCGCGGGCGCAGGCGCAGGCGCTGATCGGGATCGACGAGTTCTCGGCGCTCGGCGCCGACAACGTGATCAGCCTGATGGCCCGCGGGCGGGAGTCCGGGGTCAGCGTGATCCTGGCGACCCAGGAGCTCGCCGACCTCGACCGCGCCGCTCGCGGCCTCCGCGACCAGGTGATGGGCAACACCGCGTTCAAGATCGCCCACCGGCAGGACGTGCCCAGCTCGGCGGCGATGGTGGCGGAGATGGTCGGCACGGAGAAGGTCTGGGAGCAGAGCTACCGGATCGGGCCAGGACCGCTCGGCGGCCACGATCGCAGCCGGGGCACCCGCCGGCAGGTCGAGCAGTTCGTGGTCCACCCGAACGAGGTCAAGCGTTTGCGCACCGGCGAGGGGATCATGATCACCAAGACCCCGGTGGCCCGCGCCCGCAAGATCCACGTGACCCCACCGCAGCGCGGCGGGCCCGAGCGCTGACTGCCGCCGAGCCTCGGCTCTGGGTCCGAACCTTGGCGCGAAACGCGCGCCCAGCGCGCGGACAGCGCCAAACCTCGAATGGAGCCGAACCTTGGCGCGAAGCGCGCGCCCAGCGCGCGGACAGCGCCAAACCTCGAGGCCACTCCCACCCGTCTGGGCGACTAGCCGCCGCCCGGCGTGACGCGGTAGGCGTCGAAGACGGCGTCGATGTGGCGCAGGCGGCTGATCGCCTGGTCGAGCGCGCGGGTGTCGCCGACCTCGACCACGAACTGGTTGCGGATCATCGGATGGTTGACGGTGCAACGCGCCTCGAGGATGTTGATGCCGGCCTCGGCGAAGGTGCGTGACATGTCCTCGAGCAGCCGGTGGCGGTCCCAGCCGTGGATCTCGATCTCGACGCGGAAGGAGGTCTCCGCGTCGCCTTCCCAGGCGACGGCGGTGAAGCGGTCCGGGTCCTTCTTGAGGACGGCGACGTTCGGGCAGTCCTCGCGGTGGATGGTGATCCCCCGGCCGAGCGAGATGTAGCCGACGATCGGGTCGCCGGGCACGGGACGGCAGCACTTGGCGATCCGGAGCATCACCTCGTCGATGCCCTCGACGGAGATGCCGTAGCGGGCGGAGGAGGCGGTCGGGCGCGAGCGGCGCCGGCGGGTCTGGAGCAGGTCGTCGGCCGCGGTGGGCTCGGAATCGGCCGCCTCGCCCTGCTTGAGCAGCTGCATCACCTTGTTGACGACGACCTTGGGCGAGATCTTCGCCCCGCCCAGGGCGATGTAGAAGTCCTCGGCCTTGCGGAAGCCCATCTCGCGGATGACGTCGGCGAGCAGCGGCGAGGAGACCATCTTCTGGGCGGGCAGGCCCTGCTTCTTGAGGTGCTCTTGGAGGATCTCGCGGCCCGAGTGCTCGTGGTCCTTGCGGGACTCGGCCTTGAACCAGGCCTTGATCTTGTTGCGAGCGCGGGTGGTCTTGACCAGCGCCAGCCAGTCGCGCGAAGGGCCGCGCTCGCGCTTGGAGGTGAGAACCTCGACGATGTCGCCGGAGCGCAGCTGGTAGGAGAGCGGCACGATCTTGCCGTTGACCTTGGACCCGACGCAGCGGTGGCCCACGTCGGTGTGGATCTCGTAGGCGAAGTCCAGCGGGGTGGCGCCGGCGGCGAGCGACTTGACCTCGCCCTTCGGCGTGAACACGAACACCTCGTCCTCGAACAGGTCGACCTTCAGCGTCTCCATGAACTCGCGTGGGTCGGCCATGTCCTTCTGCCAGTCCAGCAGCGAGCGCAGCCACTTCAGCTTGCCATCGGAATCGCGCAGCGCGGAGGGGTCGGCGGGCACCTTGCCCAGCCGGGTCTCCTTGTACATCCAGTGCGCCGCGATCCCGTACTCGGCCAGATCGTGCATCTCTCGGGTCCGGATCTGGATCTCCAGCGGCCGGCCCTCGGGACCGATCACCGTCGTGTGCAAAGACTGGTACAGGTTGAACTTCGGCATCGCGATGAAGTCCTTGAAGCGCCCCGGCAGCGGCTTCCAGAGCGAATGGATCACGCCCACGGCGCCGTAGCAGTCCTTGACCCCGTCGACGATCACCCGCATGGCCGTGAGGTCGTAGATCTCGTTGAACTCGCGGCCCTTCTTGGTCATCTTCGAGTAGATCGAGTAGAAGTGCTTGGCGCGGCCGGATATCTCGGCCTCGATCGCCAGCTCGTCGAGCTCCTTGCTCAAATAGGCGCCGGCCTGGTTGACGTAGCGCTCGCGCTCCTCGCGCTGCTGGGCGACCAGCCCCTTGATCTCGTTGTACTTGCGCGGGTGGAGGGTCTGGAAGGCCAGATCCTCGAGCTCCCACTTGATCGCGTGGATACCGAGACGATGGGCGATCGGCGCGAAGATGTCGAGCGTCTCGCGGGCCTTCTCCATCTGCTTCTGCTTCGGCATCGCGCCGATCGTCCGCATGTTGTGGAGGCGATCGGCGAGCTTGATCAGGATCACCCGGATGTCCGAGGCCATCGCGACCATCATCTTGCGGTAGTTCTCGGCCTGGGCCTCGTCGCGCGACTGGAAGGTCAGGCCGGTGAGCTTGGTCACGCCGTCGACCAGGCCGGCGATCTCCTCGCCGAACGCGGCCGAGACCTCCTCCAGCGAGGCGCTGGTGTCCTCGACGGTGTCGTGCAACAGCGCGGCGCACAGCGTCTCGGTGTCGAGCCGCATGCCGGCACAGATCTTGGCGACGCCGACCGGATGGATGATGAACTGCTCGCCGGAGCGGCGGAGCTGATCGGCGTGATGCTCGCAGGCGTAGACGAACGCCTCCTCGACCCGCGAGCGATCGATCACCGCCGCGGCCTGGTCGGCGTGCTCCTCGACGATCGCGAACAGATCACCGAGCAGGCGGCGCTCCTTCGGCGTCAGCTCCGGGCGCTGGATCGCCTCGTAGGCGTCGGGATGGCGCAGGCGGTCGACCGGCGGGCGCGACGTGTCGATCGCCGCCGCACCACCCGAACCGTTGCCCGTGGCCTCGTGCTCCGCCCCGGCGGTATCCGGGACGGCGACACGCGCCGGCGTCCCGTTGTCGCCGTCTACGCGCTTGGCCGTCGGTTTGCGCTGCTCAGAAATCGTCGTCCGTCCTCGTATCGCTGTCCATAGACCCGGTATGCCGGCGAACGCTCGAGCTTAGTCGGCTCGAGCCCCGCGATGGCGAGGGCCGGCAGCGCCCGGTCGAGGCTGACGAGCTCCAGCTCCGCGAGGACCCTGACCAATCGGCCGGCCAGTCGAGCCGGGCGGCCATGCGGACCGTCGCCGCGAAGCAGGCGCTCGAGCTCCCCGCCGGCCACCCGCTGCCGGAGCCTGAGGGCCCGGTAGAGGGAGACGAGCGAAGTCCGCAATCCGTACTCCAGCTCGTGCATCTGCTCAGCAAAGCGTAGCTCAGCCTCTCCCCAAGCCCAATGGGTGAACCCGAATCCCGTCCGAGCGGTGAAGCCGGCGGCGTCGCTGGTGGGTGGATCGAGCAGGACGAGCTGGGTGAACCGGTGCGCCAAGTGCGGCTGGCGCTCGAGCGCGGACGCGGAGATCAGGGCAAATCCGCCGGCGCGGGCGGCGAGCCCGGGCAGGCGACGGGGAACGTCCGCGCAGACGGCCAGCGTCGGACCCGCGGAGCAGGCATCGGCGAGAACGGCGAGCGGACTCTCGCCCCGCCGGTCCAAGGTGAGGCCTTCGGCCTCACTAGCGAGAATTCGCTGGCGCGAATTCTCGGGGGCGCGCTCCGAATTGAGGGCGTGACCTTCGGGGTCGAGGTCGGCGTCGAGCTCCTCGAACGCGGCGATCAGAAAGTCCTCGGGTTCGTCGAGCACCTCGATCGGCTCCGGCGAGCATGGCGTGGCGTGCGAGAGGATGAGGCGGGGCTCGATCGTCCCCTTCCAGACGCTGCGTTCGAGCCGGAAGGCGGCGTCGAGCGGACCCTCGGCGCCCTCGGCCGGGCGCCCGTCGCAGCCAAAGGCGACGGCGCGGGCCCTTGCACCCCCCGAGCCGACCGAGAACCGGGCGTGGCGCCCCCCCTCACCCATCGGCCGGACATCGGTGAAGCGCGCTCCCGGAACCAGCAGGCGCGGGCGGGGATTTCCCATCCCGCACGGCTCGAGCTGCAACAGCTCCTCCGCCACGCCGAGGCCGAGCTCGGCGCCGGAGGCGATCGCGTCGACGTGCTCGACGGGCGTCAGCAGTTCCGGGGTGAGCACCCGCTGAGCATGCACCTCGATCGCCGCTCGCAGCGCCGGGATCCGCTCCGGCGAGACCGTCAGCCCGGCGGCGGCCCGGTGTCCGCCGTAGCGGATCATCTCCGCGGCGGCGCCGTGCAGCGCGGTCAGGAGGTCGAAGCCGGAGATGCTGCGGCCCGAGCCCTGGGCCGGTCGCTCGCCGTCGAGCGCCAGCAGGATGGTCGGGCGGTGGTGGCGTTCGACCACGCGCGAGGCGACGATCCCGATCACCCCCGGATGCCAGCCCTCGCCGGCCAGGACATAGGCGTAGCGCTCGCCGAGCTCCGCCACCTGCGCCTCGGCCTCCCAGCCGATCCGCTCCTCGATGGCCCGGCGTTCGTGATTGAGCGAGTCGAGCTCGGCGGCGATCTCGGCGGCGCGCTCCTCCGAGTCGGTCAGCAGCAGCTCGAGGCCGGCCTCGGGGCTGCGGACCCGCCCGGCGGCGTTGATCCTGGGGGCGAGCCGGAACCCGATCGCCTGGGTGTCGAGCGCGCTGGGATCGGTGCCCGAGACCTCGAGCAACGCGCGCAGACCCGGCTTGGCGGTGCCCGCGAGCTGGGCGATCCCCTCGCGGACCAGGCGCCGGTTCTCGCCGCGGAGTGGAACCAGGTCGGCGACCGTGGCGAGCGCGACCAGCTCGAGGTCCTGCTCGGCGCTCGGGGCGCCGAGGGCCTGGGCGAGCTTGAAGGCGACGCCCGAGCCGCACAGGTCCGGGCACGGATAGCCACCTACCGACGGATGGACGATCGCGCACGCCGGCAGCTGCCCATCCGCTCGCGGGGAATGGTGATCGGTCACGATCACCTCGAGTCCGGCCGCGATCGCGGCGGCCACCTCGTCGACCGCTGTGATGCCGCAATCGACGGTGACCAGCAGACCGGTGCCTCGCTCGGCCAGGCGCGCGATCGTGGCCGGCGCGAGACCGTAGCCGTCCCGGATCCGGTTGGGCAAAAACCAATTGGTGTTGGCGCCCAGCGAGCGAAGGGCGCGGATCAGGATCGCGGTGGCGCAGATGCCGTCCACGTCGTAGTCGCCGTGGACGGTGATCCTGGTCCCGGCGGCGATGTGGCGCCGGATCGTCTCGATCGCGCCTTCGATTCCCGCAAACGCGAACGGATCGTGCGCCTCGCGGGGGGCCAGAAAGGCCCGCGCGGCGTCGGGCTCGCGGAATCCGCGGCGGACCAGGACCTGTCCGAGCACGTGACTGATCCCGAGCTCGCGCTCGAGCGCGACGGCGGCCGCGAGGTCGTAAGGGGGCAGCTCGAGCCGCCGGAGCGGCGCGGCGGGCACCGGTTCGGCGGCGGCCCCACCGGGAATCGCCCGCAGGGATGCCGCCGGCGGGTCGGGCGTGGGGACGACAAGCAGCGTCTGGGCCAGGGCGGCGGAGTCGGACACGTCTCGGAGCCTAGGTCCCGTCCCGGCGGAATCGGCCGCCCGCGGGTTCGGTCCCGGCGGGAGCCGGCTAGGGCACTAGTTCAGGCCGATGCTGCCGGCTTCGCCCGCGCGCTCGCGGCGGGCGCCCTCGAAGTACACGAGCGCCATCCCGATCAGCGCGCCTGGGACACCCTCGAGCGCCGTCACCAGGTGCGTGGCGTGGCGGCCGGGGATGTGGAAGCCCGCCAGGACGAAGCCGATGGCGGCGGCGCCGACCAGCGCACCGACGAACGCGCCGACGATCCCGCCCCAGTAGCGATCGGGAAGCCAGATCGTGAAATGCCAGAGCGCGAGGCCCATCATCACCCATGCCAGCAGTCCCATTAGCGACGCCTCCCGTGCCGGCCCTTGCGGGCTTTCGATTTCGGGGGGCCGCTGGGCTTCTGGACCGGCATCATGCCCTCGTTCTCGGCGACGTCGGGGGCCGAGATGTGCTCGGACCCGTTGATGTCGCCGTCCACGAGCTCTTCGGAGTCCTCAGGCGCCGCGGGTTCTGGCGCGGCCGGCGGTGCGGCCTCGGGCACGCGCTGCACCGGCTTGCGGGCCGGCGGCTTGGCCTTCGGCTTCGGCTTCGACTTGGGGCGGGTCCGGCGCTCGTCCTCCTCGGCGGTGTGGGCCAGGCGCTTGGTCAGCGCCGAGGTGTGCCGGGATCCCCCGACGTCCTCGAGCGCGAGGTCGCGCTTCATCGCCTCGAACTCGGCCGCCGACACGGTGTCGCCCTCTGGCGTGGTCAGCCGGCCGGTCCGGCCCGTCTTCTTGGTCGTGGGCTCGATGTCGGTGGCGCCGGTCGCGTAGGCCGGGACCAGCCCGAATTCCTCCTGGATGCGCTGGCGGCGGTGGCGGTAGCCGGGCTCGCGCTCCTTCCAGTGCGTCAGCACGGGCGAGGCGATGAAGATCGACGAGTAGGCTCCGGAGGCGACGCCGATCAGCAGCGCGAACGCGAAGTCCTTGAGCGTCGATCCGCCGAACAGCAGCAACGCGATCACCGGCAGCAGGGTGCACGAGGTGGTGGCGATCGACCGCGTCAGCACCTCGGACATCGAGCGGTTGACGATCTGCGAGAACGCCGCGCGAGGCATCCGCGGCACGTTCTCGCGCACGCGGTCGAAGACGATGATGGTGTCGTAGAGCGAATAGCCCAAGATGGTGAGCAGCGCCGCGACGGTGTCGGTCGTCACCTCCCTTCCCGTCAGCGCGTACACGCCGCTGGTGATCAGCAGGTCGTGCATCAGCGCAATCAGCACCGGCACGGCGAACTTCCACTCGAACCGGAGCGCGACATAGAGGGAGATCACGATCAGCGAGGCGATGATCGCCACCACCGCGCTGTTGGCCACGGTCTTGCCGAAGGTCGGCCCGACCGATGTGCTGTTGAAGTCGTTGCCGCCGTTGCTGACCCCGAATTTGGTGTTGAGCGCGGTCTTGACCGCCTGCACCTTGGCCACCGGCAGTTGCTTGGCCGAGATCTGGAAACCGTTGGCGCCGAGCGTCTTGTCGCCGGTGACCTTCTGCACCGTCGGGGTCACCGCTCCGGCGCCGGAGACCACCGAGCTGACCTGCTGGGCGGTCACGTTGTGCTCCAGACCCACCGAGATCCGGGTGCCGGAGGTGAAGTCAATCCCCAGGTTCAGGCCCCGGCCGCCGATGGCCAGGGCGCCGATCAGCAGGATCACCCCGGACATCGAGAAGAAATACCGCGAGGCCCCCATGAAGTCGTAGCGCCAGACGTGCTTCTTGCCGCCGGCGCCGAGTGCCGAGGGCCGCCCGATCGCGCGGGAGTTGCCCATGGTCATCAGGATCGCCTGCGTGGCCAGGACCGCGGTGAACAGCGAGACGATCGTGCCGATGCCCAGCGTGAAGGCGAAGCCCTTGACGTCGGAGGTGGCCAGCACGAACAGGATGAACGCGGTCATGATCGTGACCACGTTGGCGTCGATGATCGCGGTCAGGCCCTTGCGGTAGCCGATGCTGATTCCCTGGCGGATCGACCGCCCGGCGCGGATCTCCTCCTTGACCCGCTCGAAGATCACGATGTTGGCGTCGGCCGCCACCCCAATAGTCAGGATCAAGCCGGCTATCCCGGCCAGCGTCATCGTGATCGGGATCAACTTGATCAGGGCGAACAGGTAGATCGAGTAGACGGCCAGTCCCGCGGTGGCGATCAGGCCGAGGATCCGGTAGTAGGTGAGCAGGAACAGGACCACCACCAGCAGCCCGGCGATGCCGGCGATCAGACCCTGGTGCAGCGCCTGCTTGCCGAGCGTGGCCGAAACCTGCTTCTGGGAGATCGGCTTGAGCGTGATCGGCAGCGCGCCGAGGCGCAGCTCGGTGGCCAGGTCCTGGGCCGAGGTGATCGAGAAGCTGCCGGTGATGTCCGCGCCGCCGCCGCCGACGATCCCGTCCGGATATTGCTTGTAGTCGATCGACGGGACGGTGACCAGCTGGGTGTCCAGCGACACGGCGAAGTGCTGGTTGAGCTGCTGGCCGAGACCGGAATCGGCCGCGCCGCGGCGGGCGATCGCCCCGGTGACGTTCTGGAATTCGTTGTTGCCCTTTGAGGTGAACCCGAACGAGACGTCCGGCGAGCCCGCGGAATCGGTGCTCTGCTGCGGGTTGGTGATGTCGCTGCCCAGCAGCGCCACCCGGTCCAGAAGCACGTAGAACTGCGAGGTGGGATCGGTCAGCTTGGGCGGATGGGCGAAGCTGGCCGGAACCGCCTGGAGCACCACGATCCCCTGCGGCACGGTCAGCACCTGACCCTGCGAGGCGGTGACCCCGGGCGGCAGCCCTGAAGTCAGGTCCGACAGCGAGGTGTCCGGGCCCGAGAGCAGGCACCGCTGGCCCGCGGCCGGGACGAATCCGTAGAAGCGACCGGCGGCCTGGCACGCGGCCGAGCCCGGCGCCCCGAACATGTAGTAGGCCGGGCCCTTGCGGGCATTGAACGTGCCGACCGGTGGATTCTTCTGCTGAGAGGCGAGCTTGACCGCCTGGTACAGCGGCATGCTGCCCACGCCGGGGGATCCTGGGGCGGCCGCCTGCGTTCCCTGGCTGATCGTCGACGCCGTCGGATCCTTGGCCAGGAGCAGGCTGCTGACCGGCTTGCCGCTCGGCGTCAGCGCATTGGCCTCCCAGTCGTAGAACAGCAGCCGCGCGGTCGCGCCGACCTGCGCCTCGGCCCGGGCGGTGTCCTTGACGTCGGGGAGGCCGACGGTGATCTGGTTGCCGCCGGTGGTCTGGATCGACGGCTCCGATACGCCGAGCTGGTCGACTCGCTGTCGCATGATGTCGACGGCGCGATTCAGCGCGTCGGCGGTCACCACCGGGGTCTGCGGCGTGGGCTCCCCCTGGTAGACGAGCTCGACGCCGCCCTTCAGGTCGAGCCCGAGGAAGGTCTTCTTGGTCGCGAGGACGACGAACGAGGCTGCGATCAGCCCGGCGACAAGGAGCAGGACGAAGCCGTTGCGCTGGCGGTCAGACATGGACTACGTGTTGATGCTAGTGGTAGAAGTTCTCGGCGGCGCGAGCGGGGCCGCGCGTTTAATGATGGTTAACCGGGGTCAGCACGACGAGGATGCCGCCCTCGGCGTCGTCGTAGGCGGGGAAGATGTCCGCCACCGCGTGGGCGGGGAGGTCGTATTCGGCGTTGACCTCCACGGGTTTTCCCTGTACGCGGACCTCCCACTCGAGCGCCGTGCCGACATGGTCGGTGCCGTCGGCGAACTTCAGGCCGAGGACCTCCCGCACGGGGCGGCCGATCGCCTGCTCGATCTTCAGGCCGGTCAGCTCGAAGGACCCGCGTCCGCAGTCGACGATCCGGCCCTCGGCGTCGCAGGCGAAGAACGCCGCGTTGGGCGCCGGGTAGTAGTCGTCGAGCAGCTCGAACAGGTAGGCGAAGCCGCATTTGTCGCAGCCGCGGGCCTCGCGGCGGAAGCCGGCGTTGCGATCGGTTCCCATCGATCGGTTACCACAATGCGGGCAGATGAAGTAGTGCTCAACTGACATTCCCGGGCCGGAGGATAGACGGAGCGACCTTTACAAAAGCGAAAGCGGCCCCGGGGCCTCCAGCCCGAGGTGCTCGTAGGCCCGCCGGGTTGCCGCCCGCCCGCGGGGCGTCCGCTCGATCAGGCCGCGCTGCAGCAGGTAGGGCTCGTAGACGTCCTCGATCGTGTCCTGTTCCTCCCCCACCGAGGCGGCCAGGGTCGAGAGCCCGACCGGGCCGCCGGAGAACTTCTCGCAGATCGTGCTGAGGATCTCCCGGTCCAGCCGGTCGAGGCCCACGTGATCGACCTCGAGCAGATCGAGCGCGGCCGCCGCCACCGTGGCGGTGATGATGCCGTCGTCGCGGACCTCCGCGTAATCGCGGACGCGCTTGAGCAGCCGGTTGGCCACCCGCGGGGTGCCGCGGCTGCGGCGAGCGATCGCCACCGCGCCGCTGTCCTCGATCGACACCTGCAGCAGCCGAGCCGAGCGGCGCACGATCATCGCCAGGTCCTCTTCGGCGTAGTGCTCGAGCCGGTGCTGGATCCCGAACCGATCCCGCAGCGGTGTGGTGAGCAGGCCGGTGCGCGTCGTCGCCCCGATCAGCGTGAACGGCGGCAGGTCGATGGTGAACACGCGGGCGCCGGCGCCCTGGCCGACCGTGATCGGCAGATGCCCGTCCTCCATCGCCGGGTAGAAGGTCTCCTCCAGCGCGCGGGGCAGACGGTGGATCTCGTCGACGAAGAACACCGAGCGCGGTTCGAGCGCGGTCAGGTACGCCGCGATGTCGCCCTTGCGCTCCAGCGCCGGCCCGGCGGTCTGAATGAACGGCACCTCGAGCTCGGCGGCGACGATCTGGGCCAGCGAGGTCTTACCCAGCCCCGGCGGCCCGGCGAACAGGACATGGTCGAGCGCTTCGCCCCGGCTCGCCGCGGCGGCGATCGAGACCGAGAGCTGGTCCTTGAGGGTCTCCTGGCCGACGAAGTCGATCAGCCGCCGCGGCCGCAGCGAACGCTCGAGATCATCCTCGGGCAGCGTCACGGGCGACTGCACCCGCACCACCCCGTCGTCGCTCACGGCCGCGCCGTCCTGAGCGCGTGGGCGATCAGCTCCTCAGGCTGCTCACCCGAGGCGCCATCGAGCATCGCCTCCGCTTCCTGGGGCGTGTAGCCCAGGCCGAGCAGGCCCTCGCGGGCGATCGCGAACGGGTTGTCGGAGCGGGTGATCGAGATGACGTTCTCCGGCAGGGTCGCCCCGACCTTCTCACGCAGCTCGACGATGATCCGCTCGGCCGTCCGCTTGCCGATCCCGGGAACGGCCTGAAACCGGGCCGAGTCGCCGGCGGCCAGCGCCCCGAGCAGCTCGCGCGGAGGCCCGCCGGAGAGCACGGCCAGCGCGACCTTCGGCCCGACCGACTGCACGCCGAGCAGCATCAGGAACAGCTCGCGCTCCTCCTCGGTGGCGAATCCGTACAGGGCGAGCGCATCGTCGCGGACCACCAGATGCGTGTGCAGCCGCACCTCGTGGTCGAGCGCGGGCACCCGCCTGAGCGTCTCGGTCGAGACCGCCAGCCGGTATCCCACCCCCCCACAGTCGATCACCACGTGGTCGGAGCGCCGGACGGCCACCGTGCCGGAGATCAGCGCGATCATGCCGGCCCCCAGCTCATCCGACGGCCAACGCCTGCGCCAGGGGGGCGCGGTTGAGGTCGCAGATCGCCACGGCGAGCGCGTCGGTCGCATGATCTGGAGTCGGCACCTCGGCCAGCCCCAGCAGCGTGGCCACCATCCGCCCGACCTGGTCCTTCCCGGCGCGGCCGTGCCCGCAGACCGCGCCCTTGACCTGTTGCGGGGTGTAGGACCGCGACGGGATCCCGCGTTGCCCGGCCGCCAGCAGCAGGACGCCGCGAGCCTGACCCACCGCGAACGCCGTCCGCGCGTTGGCGCCGAAGTACAGCTCCTCGATCGCCACCGCGTCAGGCCGATGCCGGTCGATCAGCTCGACGACGCGGGCGTGGATGTCGGCCAGGCGACGCTCGAGCGGGATTCCGGCGCGAGTCCTGATCACGCCGTCCTCGAGCGCGCGTAGCTTGGAGCCGGCGCCGTAGACCACGCCGTAGCCCGTGCTCGCGGTGCCCGGGTCGATTCCGAGAACGATCATCGCCCTGACATTCTCCGTGCGCCCCCGGACGCCTCCCGGGCCGCGCGAACTCGTCGAACTGGCCACAAACTGGAGCGAACTGGACGCAAACTCGACGAACAGGCCATCCAGGGATCGGATCGAGCTGCCGATAGGGGGCATGCAATGTTCGGGAAGGGACAGAACGACGAGCTCCTGCTCGAGCTGACGACGCTCCGCGCGCGGGTCGCGGAGCTCGAGGCCGACCGTATCCGCGCGCTTCGGCTCGACGGCGTCACCGGCCTACTCAGCGCGCGGGCCTTCCGCGGCCGCCTGGCCGAGGAGGTCGAGCGCGCGCGCCGGTACCAGCGCCGCCTCGCGGTCGCCGTGGTGACCGTGGACGACTTCGCCGAGCTCGAGATCAAGCACGGCTTCAAGGCCGGCGACGAGCTGCTGGTCGGGGCCGCCTCGAGGCTGGCCAAGGCGGTGCGCGCCCATGACCTGGTCGGCCGCACCGGCCAGGCCGAGTTCGGATTGCTGCTCCCCGACACCGACGCCGAGACCGCGCAGCCCGCGCTCGAGCGCCTGCTGGTCGAACTCGAGGTGGCCGGCGAAGGCGCCATCCGCGCCGCGGGCGCCTCGATGGGGCTCGCCAACCTACTCCGCGGCATGAGCCCCGAGGGACTGCTGGCCAGCGCGCGGGTGGCCTGCGCTCACGCCCAGGGCATGGGCGGCGGCCGGGCCGTGCACGCCGCGGCGGAAGCCGGCTCCGGGGACGAAGAGGGCTCGCATGCGCCTCAGCAGGACGCGATCGAGGCGCTCGCCGTGGCGCTGCTCGAGCGCGACCGCTACACCGGCGAGCACTCCGAGGCCGTGATCGACATGTCGGGGGCCGTGGCCAGAAATCTCGGCTGCAGCAGCCATGAGGTCGAGCGGGTCAAATCCGCCGCGCTGCTGCACGACATCGGCAAGGTGGCGATCCCCGACGAGATCCTGCACAAGCCGGGGCCCCTGACCGACGACGAGTGGAAGCTGATGAAGGAGCATCCCGTGATCGGCGAGCGGATTCTCCGCGTGCTCCCTGGGCTCGGCAACGTCGCCCGGATCGTGCGCCACGAGCACGAGCGCTGGGACGGCGCCGGTTACCCGGACGGGCTGGTCGGCGATCAGATCCCGCTGGGCAGCCGGATCATCATCGCCGCCGACACCTACCACGCGATCACCTCCGACCGCCCTTACCGGGCGGCCGCCTCGCACGCCGACGCGGTGGAGGAACTGAGCCGGTGCGCCGGCACGCAGTTCGACCCGCAGGTCACCGCCGCCCTGATCGGGCACCTCTACGGCCGGCGCCAGGGCGGCGGCACGATCGTCCGCTAACGCCCGACGCAGGCGGTCGAGTGGCCGAACCGGTAGACCCGGTAGATCTGCCAGGGGCCAACGGTCTTGATCAGCTGCATCCGGTTGAAGTAGTGGTTGATCGCCGCGCGACCGCCATCGATCGAATCGTGCGGGCCGACGAACAGCAACCCGGGGTAGCGCATCGAGGTGCCGACGCGTTCGAGCGTCACGTGCAGCTTCCAGGCCAGCGCGGTCTGAGCCGAGTGGTTGACCGCGGCGAAGCTCGAATGGCAGGGGTAGACCGCGCGATGGCCGCCGACCGCGGCGACCGCGGCGCTCAGCTGGTTCAGGCGGGTGACCGCTTTACGGGCCAGCGGCTCCTGCGCCCGCGCGTAGTCGACGCGGCCGGTCACGAAAGCGTAGGAGATGACCAGCGCGACGACCGCGGTGGCCACGGCCACCGGCCGCACGACCGCCGCACGCCCGAGCCGGGCCACCAGCTCGCCGGCCAGCGCCCCGATCCGGACCACCCCCACCCCGGCCATCACGCAGGCCAGCGCCGCGGCGGGCAGGTAGAACCGCTCCAGCCCGGGATAGCCGTCGACGGTCATTCCGGCCACCACGATCCACCAGGCGGCGGCCCCCGCGGCGATCCACAGGATCAGGCGGTCGCGCTCCCGGAAGAACGTGATGGCCAGCGCGATCAGCGCGAGCACCAGGATCGGGACGCTCTGGTCATCGACGCCGCGGCGTAGAACCTCGAGCAGCGGATGGGCGCCGAGATGCCCGTTGTAGTCGGAGGCGTGCGTGGCGGCCAGGAACGGCTGCCCGGTGCTGATCCCCGGCGGGGCGAACCACAGCACCGGCATCAGCACCAGCCCGGCCAGGACGCCCACCCGGACCCGGAGCGTCGGCTCATGCCTGAAGGCAAGCCAGCCGGCATAGACGATCATGAACGGCCACACCTCGGGGCGCATCAGCCCGAGGGCGACGCCTAGGATGAACGCCTGCCGGTGCTTACCGGCGATCAATCGATCGACGGCCCACAACGCGGTTCCGACCAGCAGCGGCTCGGAGGCTCCCCGGAACCAGTAATAGGCCCAGTCCTGGGTCAGGACCAGGGAAGCGCCGGCGATCACCCCGGCGACCGGCGCCGCCCGACCGTAGCCGACCCGGGTGACCAGCATCGCCGCCAGGCGATAGGCGGCCACAAAGGCCATCAGGCCACCGATCCGCGCCGTGATCACCCACAGGGTCGGGGCGGCGCCGCCGAACAGCCCGTAGACGGAGGTGAACATCACCGGGAGCGGCTTCCAGGATGGCCCACCGTTGACGATGAAGCTGAGATGCGGGTCGGAGACCTCGCGACCCCAGACGATCCACGACCACGGGTCGTAGCTCGGCACCGTCGGGAGCACCGCCGCCGACAGCGCGCCGAGCCCGATGCAGACCAGCAGCGAGAACAGGAACGGCGAGCCGCGCAGCCGCCGCCAGATGCGCACGATCCGGCCTCAGGCTGCCGAGAAGCGGCAGCGCATGAGAGTCCCGATCACCCGGAATCCGTCGAGCGCGGTCAGCTTCTTGCCCTCATCCGTGGCCCGCGCGAAGTAGTGGACCGGCACCTCGAAGATCCGCTCGCCCCGCTGGACCAGGCGCGCGGTGATCTCGGGCTCGATCGCGAACCCCGGCGAGGTCAGCGTGAGGCTGCGGAACAGGTCCGTCCGGACCATCTTGTGGCAGGTCATGATGTCGTGCAGGTACACGTTGAAAAGAATGTTGCAGGCCAGCGTGACGCCCTTGTTCCCCAGCACGAACAGGAACGAGTGGCTGGTGTAGCCGTCGAACGCGCGGACCCCGAAGCAGACGTTGGCCCGCCCGTCCATCAGCGGCGGCATCAGCAGGGCGAGGTCGGCCGGGTCGTATTCGAGATCGGCGTCGAAGATCGCCGCGAATTCGCCGCGGGCCTGAGCCAGCGCGGTTCGGACGGCGGCCCCCTTGCCCTGATTGTGGTCGTGGCGGAACAGGCGAACTCGCTCGCTCCAGTCGCCGTTGTCGAGGATCTCGGCCGTGCCGTCGGTCGACCCGTCGTCGACGACGATCAGCTCGAAGTCGGTGGGCAGCTCGGTGGCGAGCACCTCGGCGATCGCTCGCTCTACGCGTTCGCGCTCGTTGTAGACAGGCATCAGGATCGAAAGCATGGCGTCAGTGAACTCGGGTCGGCTTGGGCGGGCACCGAGACGGCATGGGGCCCCGCGAGGGCGGCGATGCTAGCGGACGGTACGGATTTCCGGGAGGATGGTCGGATGGACTTCGCTGAGGCCGGGCTGCTCGACGGCCTGCAGGGTGACGAGCGCCGGGCCCGCGAGCAGTTGCTCCAGCGCCTGCTGGACGACGGGTTCGCCCTGGAGGACCTGCGCTCGGCCGTCGCGGAGAACCGGCTGGCCCTGCTGCCGGTCGAGCAGGTGCTCGGGGGGCGCTTCACCGCACGGGAGATCGAGGCGGAGACGGGCGCGCCCGCGGCGCTGATGCTGTGGATGCGCCGCCTGCTGGGGCTTCCGCGGGCCGGCGAGGACGATCGCGTGTTCGGAGCCGCCGACTTTGACGCGGCGCGCTCGACCAAGATGTTCCTCGACGCCGGCCTCGAGCAGGATGCGCTGGTCGAGGTCACCCGGGTGCTCGGCGAGGCGATGGCCCGGCTGGCGGCCACCGCCGCCGCGGCGTTCGCCGAGTCGTTCCTGAAGCCAGGCGACAGCGAGGACGCCGTCGCGATGCGCTTCGCCACGCTGGCCGAGGAATTGACCCCGGCGCTCTCGCCCGTCCTGATCGCCGCGTTCAGCGCCCATCTGCGCGAGAGCGTGAGCCGCGGGATGCTCGGCCGGGGCGAGCTCGCCACCGGTCAACTCGCCGGCGCACAAGAGATGGCGATCTGTTTTGCCGACCTCGTTGGCTTCACCCGCCTGGGCGGCGAGATCGAGGTACAGGAGCTCGGGACCGTGGCGGGGCGACTGGCCGAGCTCGCGGCGGATGTGACCACGCCTCAGGTGCGTCTGGTCAAGACGATCGGCGACGCCGCGATGTTCGTCAGCCCCGAGCCGGCGCCGCTGGTCGAGGCGGCGCTGTCGCTGGTCGAGGCGGTCGAGCGAGCCGAGCTCCCGAGCCTCCGCGCGGGCATCGCCACGGGTCCCGCGCTCCAGCGCGCCGGCGACTTCTTCGGTCATTCGGTCAACCTGGCCAGCCGCGTGACCGGAATCGCCAGGCCGGGCAGCGTGCTGGCCACGGCCGAGGTCCGCGACGCGGCACCGGACGGGTTCGACTGGTCAAACGCCGGGCGCCACAAGCTCAAGGGAGTGGCCGGGCCGGTGCCGCTCTTCCGGGCCCACCGGCTCGGGGCGGCCGAGGATGGCAGCGAGCGGAAGGCTAAGAGGCGGCGAGCAGATCGACCACGAAAATGAGCGTGGCGTTCCCCGGAATCGCCGGAGCGCTGCCCTTCGCGCCGTAGGCGAGACTCGGCGGGATGATCAGCTCCCGGCGTCCGCCCACCCGCATCCCGACCAGGCCCTGGTCCCACCCGGGGATCACGGCGCCCTGACCGAGCGTGAACGGCGCGAACGGCGCGCCGGTCTTCCACGAGGAGTCGAACTCCTTGCCGCCCTTGTAGAGCACGCCCACGTAGTTGACCGTGATGCTGCTGCCGGCCTTGGCGGTGGCACCGCTCCCCTTGACCAGATCCTTGACCACCAGTGACTTCGGGGGCGGCCCAGAGGGGACGTTGATCACCGGCTTCTTGGCCAGCGGCGAGGGCGGCTTTGGCGTCGTCGCGGTCGGCGTCGGGGTGGTGGTCGTGGTCGGCGTGGTGGGCACCACGGCGGCCGTGCCGACCGTGGCCCCCGTGGAGGGAGCCAGCACGATGCCGGGCGCCTTCGACGAGCTGCCGCACGCGGTCAGGCCGGCGCAGAGCAGCACGAGCAGGGCGGTTAGAAGGGCTCGCTTGGTCATCGCGACGCCGGAGGGTAGCGAGCCGGAGCCCGCGACGTGCCGCCGCGGCTCAACCGGCGATTCGCTCGAGGACCTGGCTCCGAGGTCCTGACCCGGGCTGCGGATTCAGCCCGCGATCCTTTCCAGGATCTCGGCGCTGACGTCGTAGTTGGCGTGGACCGCGCCGACGTCGTCGGACTCCTCGAGGGCGTCGATCAGCTTCATCAGGCGGGCTGCGTCGGCCTCTTGGACCGGCACCCGTGACTTCGGACGCTGGGTCACGTCGGCGCTCTCGATCTCCACCCCGGACTCCGTCACGGCGGCTCGTACCCGCCCGAGCTCGCCAGGTTCGGTGATGATCTCGAAGACGTCCTCGTCGAGCGCGATGTCCTCCGCGCCGGCGTCGATCGCAGCGATCAGATCGTCCTCGTCGTAACGCGAGGCGTCGACCACGATCACTCCGCGCTTGTCGAACAAGTAGGAGACCGAGCCGGGCTCGCCGAGGTTGCCGCCGTGCTTGGAGAGCATGTGGCGCACGTCGGCGCCGGTCCGATTGCGGTTGTCGGTCAGCGCCTCGATCAGCAGAGCCACGCCGCCGGGACCGTAACCCTCGTAGAGCACGTTCTCGAACTGATCGGCGTCGACGCCCTCGCCGGTGCCCTTGGCGATCGCGCGCTCGATGTTGTCCTTGGGCATCGAGGCATCGCGGGCCTTCTGGATCGCCAGCCCGAGGGACGGGTTGCCGTCGGGATCACCGCCGCCCTCGCGCGCCGCGACGGTGATGGCCCGGGCCAGCTTGGTGAAGTGCTGGCCCCGCCGGGCGTCGACGATCGCCTTCTTGTGCTTGATCGAATGCCATTTCGAGTGACCGGACATACCTCTCGAGTCTAGATCGGCCTACAGGACGAGCGCCCGGTAGCGGAGGCTGCCGCGCAGGAGCACCCCGATCTCGACGAGGTCGATCAACGCCTGGCCGGGCAGCTCGAGCGCGGCCCGCGCCCGCCCGCGCGGCCCCGCCCCGTAGTCGTGTGCCGCTCGCACCGCCCACGGCAGCGCCAGCAGCCCGCGGATCGGGCCCCGGCGGCCGAGCGTGACGCCGGCCAGCGCGACCAGCATCCAGCCGTGGCTCTCGCGCCAGAACAGCCCGGCCGTGCATTCGCGGCGCAGGCGCGGGTGTCGCCGCACCAGCCAGGGGATCGGTTCCCAGCGCGGCGCGGCGCGCAGCATCGCCGGCAGACCGCCCGTGTGCACGGCGTGGTAGGTCAGGACGCCCGGCGCCGCCAAGTAACGGACGCCCGCCTCGATTCCGCGCTGCGCCAGATCGGTGTCCTCCCCCGAGTCGACGAGCTCGGCGAACCCGCCGAGCCGCTCGAGCAGCTCGCGGGGATAGAGGATGTTGCAGGTCTGCGCCCACACCGACGGGGGGTCGATGTCCTGGGTCCGCGCCCGGGGCGCCCGCAGCGCGATCTGCAGCTCGTCCGGATCAGGCTTGGTGGCACCCTGAACGATCGCGTCGGGGTCGGCGTGCGCCGCCGCCAGGGCGCGCTCCAGCCACTCCGGCGGCGGCCGGCAGTCGTCGTCGGTGAAGGCGATCACCGGCGCCCGGGCGGCTCGCCAGCCGAGGTTGCGCTTCGCCCCGGCTCGCAGCGTGCCGGCCGGAAGACTCATCCAGCGCAGCGTTCCCGCCGCCGCGAGTTGGTGCGTGCGCAGCAGCTCTTCGGTGTCGGGGCCGCGCGAGTCGTGGCAGACGATCACCTCGAAGCTCCCGGGGTCGAGCGTCTGCTCGACGAGCGCGTTCAGCAGCCAGCGCAGGTGCAGCGGGCGATCGCGGGTGGGCACGACCACCGAGATGGCCGGTGCGGACGTGGATGACCCGTTCACGCGGCGATTATCGCCTCGCTCAGGGCGGCCAGGACGGCTTGGTTGAAGATCGTCTCGGTGTGCGTGGCGGCGGTCTGCATGCCGCCGGAGCGCAGTCGCTCGCGCAGCGCCGGATCTGCCTGCAGCCGGCGGACCGCCCCTGCCAGCGCGCTCGGGTCCCCGGCCGGGACCAGCAGGCAGTTCTCGCCGTCGCGGAGATACTCGCCGGAGCCGCCCACGCCGGTCGCTACCACGGGGCGGCCGAGCGCCATCGCCTCGAGCGGCACGATCCCCCACGGCTCCTGCCAGCGGACGGGGAACAGCACGACATCGGCCGCGCCGTAGACCTCGGGCAACTCGGCGTGAGTGCGCATCCCGATCAGCTCGACGCGCTGGGTCAGACCGAGCGTCCTGGCGTGACCCCGCAAACGCTCGCGCTCCCGCGGATCGCCGTCGCCGGCGATGGTCAGGGTGGCCTGCGGCGGCAGTCCGGACAGCGCGGAGATCGCGTCGTGCACGCCCTTGCGCTCGTCGAGCCGGCCGACGTAGAGCAGCCGCCAGCCCCACGGGCGCTCCGGCTGGGCTCGCCCCAGGAATTCGGGGTCGACGCCGAGATGGGCGATCGAGCTGTCCGGCAGGCGCAGACCCGACTCCCGCGCGCGCCGGCGGACCGTCTCCGAGATCAGCACATAGCGGGCCGCCGCGTCGAGGTCGACGGACGCCGGCAGCCCGGTGACCGCCTCGGCCAGCCGCGCCAGCCGCGGGCGCCGACGGAACCGGCGCGTCCAGCGGTCGACTCGGGGCGCGTAGAGCAGCCAGTCGTCGGCCACGAAGGCGACGGCCGGGCGGCCGGCTCGCCGCACCCGCTCGATCAGCGCCAGCGACATCCCCCCCATCGACCACCAGCTGATGACGTCCGGCGCGAACTCGGCGAGATGCCGATCGAGCACCGCCGCGTTGTGGCGCTCCAGCGCCACCGTTCCCCGCCAGCCGATCCGCGGCCAGTCGTGATCGCGCCAGTACCAGCGCAGTTCGCGGTAGGTGCCGGGCTCGTCGGGCTCGGCGGTGGCCATCCGGACGTCCGAGCTCAGCACCCGCACCTCATGGCCCTGCTGGCGGAGGTTGCGGATCGCCGAGCGCCAGACCAACTCGTAACCGCCCAGGTGGTGCGGCGGGTACATGTTCCCCACGGCCAGGACGCGCACCGAGCATGAGTAGCATGCGGCGCCGATGAGCGAGATTCTCAACCCCGACATTTTCAAGGCCTACGACATCCGCGGTCTGTACGGCGAGCAGCTCGGGCCGGACGGCGCCCGGCAGATCGGGCGTTCGTTCGCCCGGGTGATCGCCGCGCTCGAGGACAAGCCGACCAGCGAGCTGCGACTCGGGCTCGGCCGCGACATGCGACTGACCGCGCCCGAGATGGCCGCCGCCTACCGCGAGGGCATGTGCGCCGAGGGCGCGACGGTCCTCGACGCCGGGATGGTCGGCACCGAGATGCTGTATTTCCTGGTTGGCTCGCGCGACCTGGACGGCGGGCTGATGTGCACCGCCTCGCACAACCCCAAGGCCTACACCGGCGTCAAGCTGGTCGGCCGCGGCGCCCTCGCCCTGTCCGGCGACGCCGGGATCGGCGACGTGCGCCAGCGGATCGAGGACGGCCTCGGCGAGGCGCCCGGCGGCGGCGGCGTGGAGGAGGTGGAGATCTACGACGAGTTCCACGAGGCCGCCCTCGGCTTCATCGACGCCAAGGCGATCAAGCCGCTGCGGGTGGTGGTCGACGGCGGCAACGGCATGGCCGGCCCGATGGTCGGCCCGCTCCTGGAGAAGCTCGGTCTCGACCTCGTCACCGCGTACTGGAAGCCCGACGGCAACTTCCCCGACCACGAACCGAATCCGCTGCTGCCCGAGAACCGCGAGTTCATCATGGGCGAGGTCAAGCGCCTCGGCGCCGATCTCGGGATCGCCTGGGACGGCGACGCCGACCGCTGCTTCTTCATCGACGACACCGGGGCTTTCGTCGACGGTGATTTCCTCACCGCCCTGCTCGCCGAGTCGATGCTCCGCAAATACCCGGGCGAGACGATCCTCTACGACGTCCGGGCCAGCCGCGCGGTCGCCGACACCGTCGAGCGGGCCGGCGGGAAGTCGCTGATGAACCGCGTCGGCCACGCCTTCTTCAAGGCCCGGATGCGCAGCGACGGCGGCGTATTCGGGGGAGAGGTGTCGGGCCACTACTACTTCCGCGATTTTTACTTCGCCGACTCCGGCACGCTCCCGGCGCTGTTGCTGCTCGAGCTTCTGTCCCAGCGCGGGGAGAGCCTGTCGCAGCTGCTGGAGCCCTACCACTCGCGGTACTTCATCTCAGGTGAGATCAACTCCGAGGTCTCCGACCCCGAAGCCAAGATGGAGGAGCTGGCCGAGCGCTACGCCGACGGGCGCCAGCTTCGCCTCGACGGCGTTTCGGTCGACTACGACGATTGGCATTTCAACGTGCGAGCGTCGAACACCGAGCCGCTGCTGCGACTGTGCCTCGAATCGATGCGCTCGCGCGAGGACATGGAGCACCATCGGGACGAGGTTCTGGCCCTGATCCGCGGATGACCCAGGCGGGTACGCCCGGCTGATCAGGGATAGGCGGAGGTGCCGGGCCGCAGCGGCGAGACGGTGGCCGTCCGGCATTCGTAGGCGCCGCCGTTGCCGATCTCGCTCCGCAGCGTCGCAGTGTCGTCGGGCGGGATCACCTGCAAGCCGTGGGCCGTCGTGCAGCCGGTGGTCGAGCTCGCCCCGTGGGTCACCCCGAGCCGGAATGACACCGTCGCACCGGGGGCGACGTTCAGGTCCACCGCCGGCGCCTTGCCGAAGAAGTCCTGCGTGGTCCGGGTAGGCACGGTGGGCAGCGGCTGTCCGCTCGCGTCGAGGAAGAGGATGCCCGGATACCCGTAGGTGTGGCAGCTGTGGCCGCTGGTGTTGGTCAGGGAGAAGCCGAGCTCGCCATGCCCGGTGGCACCCTGCCCACCGAGGTAGGCCAGCTTCAGCATCGCCGCGGTGCAGGCTGGCATCCCGCCGGTCGTGGTCGTCCCGGCTGCCGTGCTGGTCGTCGCATCCGCCGTGGTAGTCGTCCCTGCGTCGCTGGTCGAGGACTGGGCGGCGCCGGTGCCCGCGCCGGTGGAGGTCGAGCCGCCACCGGTATCGGTCCCGGCGGTGGTCTTGGAGCCGCAGGCGGCCAGCGCGGACGCGGCGAGCAGCACAGCGGCAAGGGACGTGAGGCGACGCAGAGTCATCTTCGGTTATTTCGGCTAGGGCATGCCCAGATCCTGCTAACGCAGTCGGTACGGTAACGCCATGCATCGGCCGCCCGGGACCCATCCGCCGCCGCGACCGCGGCGAAAGATCGACTGGGAGCTGGTCGCCTGCGGATTCAGGGGCCACGCGCTGGTGGGGACCGACGCCGCCGAATTGCGCCCCCAGGACCGCCTGGTCGCGATCGAGGTGCCGCCCGTCCGCTGGCACCGGTGCCTGCGCTGCGACAGCTGGGTGGCGCTGCCGCCGCCGGAATCTGCGGTGCGGCCATACCCGCCCGATCGCGACGAGATCACCGTCCCGCTGCGGGGCAAGGCGCTGCGCGACAAGGTCGTGCTGCGGCTGATCGCCGTCGATCGCGTGCTGCACTTCCTGATCCTGACGCTGCTCGGCGTCGCCGTCCTGCTGTTCGCCGCCAACGAGCACAGCCTGCGCGCGAGCTTCTACCGGATCGTCACCGACCTCCAGGGCGGGGTCGCCGGCGGCCCGGTTCAGAACGCGGGCCACGTTGGGATCCTGCACGACCTGGACAGGCTCTTCTCGCTCCGCTCCGGCAAGCTGAAGGAGGTCGGGGCCGCGCTGATCGCCTACGGAGTGCTCGAGGGGGCCGAGGCCGTCGGGCTCTGGTTTGCCAAGCGGTGGGCCGAATACCTGACCTTCCTGTCCACCACGGTCCTCCTGCCCCTGGAGATCTACGAGCTGGCCCACAAGGCCACGCCGCTGAAGGTGATCGGCTTCCTGATCAACCTGGCCATCGTCGTCTTCCTGCTCTACGACAAGCGCCTGTTCGGCCTGCGCGGAGGCGGTGCCGCCGAAGAGGCCGAACGCGCCCTGGAGGCCGGCTGGGACGCGATCGAGCGAGCCACCCCGCCGGGCCTCCTCACCCCGCCGGTCGCGGACGCGGCATGAGCCTCGACGGCGAATCGATCGAGCTCGAGGTCAAGAGGATCGGCTCCGAGCTGGCCGGGGCGTTCCCCTCAGCCGCCCGCCACCCGATGCGCGCGCTGGACTCCCGGGCGATGGAGCTCGCCGCGGCCGACGATGAGCTCCGGGCCGCGCTGTTCCGCTTCGTCGACGTCGTCCCGGCCTGCCGCTCGCTGGACGATCTCGCCAGGCACCTGACCGCGTTCCTGGAGGAGATCGACGACGCCCCGCCCCCGATCTCCGCCGCGATGCGGATCGCCCACACCAAGGCGGGCCGGGCGGCCCTCGGCGCCGCGGCCGCCGGCGGGGTCAAGCACATGGCGCACCGGTTCATCGTCGGCGAGGACCTCCGGTCCGCCCTGGGGACGCTGCGCGGACTTTGGGAGCGAGGTGTGGCCAGCTCGGTCGATCTGCTCGGGGAGGCGACGGTCACCGAGCCGGAGGCCGACGCGTACGCCGCCCGGTGCGCCGATGCGCTGGAGCAGCTCGCCACCGGCGCGGAGCGCTGGCCGGCTCGGGAGCGGCTCGAGCGCGACAGCGTCGGGGCGCTGCCGCGCGCCAACGTCTCGGTCAAGGTCTCGGCGCTGACGCCGCTGTTACGGCCGGACGCCCCAGAGCTGGGCATCCGCGACGCGGCCCGGAGGCTGCGGCCGCTGTTGCGCCGAGCCGCGGCGGTCGGTGCTCACGTGCACATCGACATGGAGTCCCTGGACTCGCGCGAGGCGGTGCTCGACCTGGTGCTCGAGCTGCTCGGGGAGGAGGAATTTCGCCAGGGACCGTCCACCGGGATCGTGCTCCAGGCCTACCTACGCGACTCTCCGGCGCAACTCGACCGCGTGCTCGAGTGGGCGCAGGCGAGCGGCCGCGCCAACCCGCTCCAGGTGCGGCTGGTCAAGGGCGCCTACTGGGATCACGAACTGGTTCAAGCGCTCCAGCACGGGTGGCCCACGCCGGTGTTCGAAGCCAAGGCGGACTGCGACCGGAACTTCGAGTTCCTCACCGGCCGGCTGCTGCGGGCCCGTCCGCTGGTGCGCGTGGCGATCGCCTCGCACAACCTCCGCTCCGTCGCCTATGCGATTGCGGTCAACCACCTGACCGGTGGCCAGGATCGCGACCTCGAGCTTCAGGTGCTGCGCGGCCTCGGCGATGAGCTCCAGGATGCGCTGGCGACCCGCGGATTCCGGGTCAGGACCTATTGTCCGGTGGGCGAGCTGGTCGCCGGGATGGCCTACCTCGTGCGGAGGCTGCTGGAGAACACCAGCAACGATTCGTTCCTCCATGCGCAGGCATCCGGGTTGCCGCTCGAGCAGCTCCTCGCCGCGCCTTAGCGCCCGCACTGGTTTTTCCCCACCCTGAAATCCGGCGCGCTGTCTGTCTTCGAACTTGCGCATTGCCGCGTCAGGCGATACTTTTCTCGCCGAGGCGACGGTGCATGGACGAGTCGACGGACATCTCGCCCGGCGGAGACCCACGTTCGGAAGTGAGTTCCGGGGTGAATGATTCAGGGGTTACTGATACGAATGTCGCGACCCGGACCGCCACAGAGGAGCGCCGGTCAGCAGTCGCGGGCGTGACGCCGCTCACCGACAGGCGGTCCGAGCGAGTGCGGGCCGAACAGGCGCGTAACGGCTTGGGCAAGCTCGCCGCGCCGATCTCCGATTTCACGACGACGCCGGCCCGCCGCGACGCGGTCTTCCGTCGCTCGCTGGCCGTAGCCGACCTCGCCGCCGCCACCGGCGCACTGGCGGTGGTCGGTGCGCTCAGCCATCACGGCGTGCAGTGGCCGGCCGTCGCCTCGATCCTGCTGATCGTGTTGATCGGAAAGATGATGGGGCGCTACGACCACGACGAGGTCGTGTTGCGCAAGTCGACGCTGGAGGAGATCCCGGCCCTGCTGGGGTTCGCGGCCGCTTTCGCGCTCACGTGGACGATCCTCGCCAGTCTGGCGGGGCTGCACTTTCACCAGCAGACGGGAGCCGGAGCGGTGTGGGCGGCCACGTCCGCGTTGTTGATCGTCGCCAGGGCCACGGCGCGTTCGCTCGCTCGCGCCTCGGCGCCGCGCGAGCGCGTGCTGATCGTCGGTGCTCCGAAGGCGCGCGCACGGCTGGCTCACTCACTGGCGTCCGATCCCTGGGCGCGGATCGATGTGGTCGGATTCCTGCCGTTGGAGAGCCAGGAGGTGGTCGACCACGTCCACGATCAGTGCTCGCGGCGCGCTTCGGATCCCACCTTCGAGGACATCGCCGCCGTGATCGAGAACCTCGAGGTCGACCGGGTCTTCCTGGTCCCGACCAGCGCGGACAACGAAACCATGCTCGACGCGGTCAGCCGCACGACGGCGACGGGGGTCAAGCTCTCGATCGTGCCCGGTCTGCTCGAGGTGGTCGGCTCGGCGGTCGAGTTCGATTCGGTCGGCGGCGTCACGATCCTCGGCGTCCGCCGCGCCGGGCTGAGCCGCTCGTCGATCGCCATCAAGCGCGCGATGGACCTCGTCGGGGCGAGCATCGGACTCGTCCTGCTCGCGCCGTTCGCGCTGGTGATCGCGGTCGCGATCAAGCTCGATTCGCCAGGTCCGGTGTTATTCCGCCAGACGCGCGTCGGACGAGACAGCCGGGTGTTCCGGATGGTCAAGTTCCGCAGCATGGTCGCCGGGGCCGAGGCGCAGCGCGCGGCGCTCGAGGCTCTGAACGAGAGCTCAGGCAACTTCAAGCTGCAGTCCGACCCGCGCGTAACCCGGGTCGGACGGTTTCTGCGTAGCTCATCTCTCGACGAGGTCCCCCAGCTCCTCAACGTGCTCCGAGGCGACATGAGCCTGGTCGGGCCGCGGCCGCTGGTGCTCGACGAGGATCGCCTGGTGGCCGGCCACCACCGCGTGCGCCTCGAGTTCCTACCGGGGATGACCGGCCCCTGGCAGGTGCTGGGCCCGAGCCGGCCGCCGCTCAGCGAGATGGTCAAGACCGACTATCTCTACGCGGCGAACTGGTCGCTGTGGACCGACATCAAGATCCTGTTGCGGACGCTCATGCACTGCGCGGCCCGTCGCGGGCTCTGAGGCCCGCGCTCCCCTGGCCGGTCTCAGTTCCGAGCGCGGGCGATCACGGCCATCCGGTCGCGAAAGTCGGGCGCCCAGACCCGGTCGGACAACCCGGCGCCGTCGGCCGCCCGCACCAGCGCCCCGGCGGCGGCCGCCGAGTATCCACCGATCCGCTCGAGGTAGTACCGAACGGTGAAGGCCTTCGGCGCGGTGCTCAGCTCGAGCACGTCGAATCCGCCGCGCGAGAGCAGCTCGGAGATCGAGCCCCGGGTGAAGTACTGAAGGTGGGTGGGCAGCACCGACCACCAACGCCGGCCCAGCGCTCGGGCCAGCGGGCTCCCGGCATCCGGGAGCGCGAGCCACACGATGCCGCCGGGGACGAGCAACTCCCGGATCCGCTGCAGGGCATCCGCGGGAACGGTCAGGTGCTCGATCACATCTCCCATGGTCACCGCCGCAAAGGCCCCGGAGGGCAGATCGGCGGCGAACAGATCCGCGCTGCGCACGTCCAGTCCCAGCCGCTCGCGGGCATAGGCGGAGGCGAACGCGCTCGGCTCGACGCCGGTCGACCGCCAGCCGCGGTCCTGCGCTTCGGCCAGCAGGAAGCCGACCCAGCACCCCAGGTCCAGCAGCGCTCCGCGGGCCGGCACGTAGCGCTCGATCCGGTCCAGCACGCGGCGCGCGGTCTCCCGCTGCCCGGCCTCCTCCTCGACGTATGCCTCCGACGCCGCCACCGCGTAAGCCTGCGCCAGCCGTGACTCGTCCGGCATCGGGTGCACCTGCCCGTGGCCGCAGCTCGAGCAGCGCACGATGTCGCCGAGCGCGGCCCCGAATCGATCCGTGCTGGGGATCAGCCCGTCGGGCCCAACCTGGCCGGACACGGCAAGATGCGGTCGCATCGCCAGGCGCCCGCAGACGGCACAGGGCTCGGGGGCGAACATCGCGGCAATGTTAGGGTCGGAGTCGATGTCCACCTCTCCCCCATTTCGCAACGAGCCAGTCCTCGAGCTCAGGCGCGCCCCGGTGCGGGCCCAGCTGGCCGACGCGCTGGAGCGGGTCGACCGCGAGCTGCCGCTGCAGGTTCCGGTGATGGCCGGCGACGAGGAGCGGCGGGCGGGCGGGGAGGCGCTGGACTCGACCGATCCGGGCCAGCCCGAGCGGCTCGTGGCCCGCTCGGCCGCCGCCGGCGCCGATGACGTGCGGGCCGCGGTGGCAGCCGCGACGCAGGGCGCTCAGGCGTGGAGCCGCGTCGGCACAGAAGCGCGAGCCCGCGCGCTGCGCGCGGCGGCCGCCTGGATGCGCGAGCGCCGGCTCGAGCTCGCGGCGCTCGAGGTGCGGGAGTGCGCCAAGCCGTGGCCTGAGGCCGACGCCGACGTGTGCGAGGCGATCGACTTTCTCGAGTACTACGCGCTGGCCGCCGTGGAGCTGGCGCAGGGGCGTCCGTTGCTCCAGGTCAGGGGAGAGCAGAACGAGCTCCGCTATGTGCCGCGTGGCGTGGCCGCCGTCATTTCCCCCTGGAACTTCCCGATCGCCATTCCCTGCGGGATGACCGCGGCCGCGCTGGCCACCGGGAACGCCGTCGTGCTGAAGCCGGCCGAGCAGTCGCCCGGATGCGCGCTGCGACTGGTGCAGGCGCTCCGCGCGGGCGGCGTGCCCCCGGCAGCGATCTCGCTGCTGCCGGGCGAGGGCGAGGTCGGCGCCCAGCTCGTGAGCAGCCCCCAGGTGCATACGATCGCCTTCACCGGCTCGCTCCCGGTGGGGCTCGAGATCATCCGCTCCGCGTCGGAGGTGGTCCCGGGTCAGCGCCATCTGAAGCGGGTCAACGCCGAGCTCGGCGGGAAGAACTGCGTGATCGTCGACGCGGATGCGGATCTCGACGAGGCAGTTCCGGCGATCGTCGACTCGGCGTTCGCCTTCGGGGGCCAGAAGTGCTCGGCGGCCTCACGGGTGCTGGTGCACGAGGCGATCGCCGACCTGTTGATCGAGCGAGTGGCCGGAGCCGTGCGGGTGCTGCAGGTCGGGCAGGCCGAGCAGCTCGGCACGGAGGTGCCCCCGCTGATCGAGCGCGAGGCGCAGGACCGTGTGCGGCGCTTCGGCGAGCTCGCGGCGAGCGACGGGCGCGTCGTGGCCCAGGGAGCGGCAGGCCCGGAACGAGGCTGGTTCTGTGCCCCCACCGTGGTCGCCGACCTGCGCGCCGGCTCGCCCGTGCTGGACCAGGAGATCTTCGGACCGTTGCTGGCGATCGAGCGGGTCCGCGACGTCGCCCATGCCTGCGATGTCGTCGATGCCCTGCCGTTCGCGCTCACCGGCGGATTGTTCGCCCGGGATCCCTCGACGGTGCGCTATGTGCGCGAGCGGACCCCGGTGGGAAACCTCTACGTCAACCGCGGAATCACGGGGGCGATGGTCGGCCGCCAGCCGTTCGGTGGCAACCGCCTGTCCGGCACCGGAACCAAAGCCGGCGGCCCCGATTACCTGCTGCAGTTCGTCGAATCACAGGCGATCACCGAGAACACGATCCGGCATGGACTGGTGATCTGAGAATCGTCCAGATTCCCCGTCGGGGGTCTTGATTTAACTTCCCTTTCGGTCGATGATCGTAAGGAGATGGTCATAGCACCACAACAAGCGTGGAAGCTGGTGCTGGCTGTAGGGCTGCTCGTGGCGATCTTCCTAAGTGCCTACGCACACGCGCCCCGGCAGGCGATCGCCAAGTCGGAGCTGCGGCGGCTGGTGCTCTCGGCGGTCGGCCTCTATGGCGTCGGCCTGCTGGCGTCGCTCACCCATCACGGCGAGCTGGCGGGGCTGGTCTACGCTGCCGGAATCGTCGTCTGCGCGCTGGCCGTCTGGCTGTCGCGGGGAACCGACCCCGAGGATCCCCCGGACGACCACGACGAACCGGTCGACGAGCAGCCTCCGCCGGAGCCCGACGGGGTGCCGACGTTCGACTGGGCGGCGTTCGAGCAGCAGTTCCGCGAGTACTCAGATCGCACTCGCGCCGGCGCGCACTCGGACTAGCCGAGCTCCGAGCCGTTCATCCCCAGCAGGAGCGCGTGCAGGCGCGTCTCTCCAGAGAGCTCGGGATGGAACGCGACGGCCAGCAGGTTTCCCTGCCGGACCGCGACCGGGTGGCCGTCGACCCGGGCCAGGACCTCGACGCCATCGCCGTGCTCCTCGACCCACGGCGCCCGGATGAACACCGCACGGATCGGCCCTCCTTCGACCCCGTCCAGCTCGACATCGGCCTCGAACGATCGCAGCTGGCGGCCGAATGCGTTGCGACGCGTTCGCAGGTCCAGCAGGCCGAGGTGCTCGCGGTCGAGCATGATCATCCCCGCGCAGGTGCCGAGTACCGGCGTCCCGGCTCTGACCAGCTCGCGCAGCGGTTCGGCGAGCCCCTCGCGCTCGATTCCCAGCGTCATCACCGTCGACTCGCCCCCGGGCATGATCAACGCGTCGAGCCCCTCGAGATCGGCGGGCACGCGGACCTCGCGGACGCTCGCGCCGAGCTTGGCCAGGATCTTCGCGTGCGCCTCGAAGCTGCCCTGCAGCGCGAGGACCCCGACCAGCGGCGGTGGATCTACCAACCGCGCGGCGAGAGCAGCTGCTCGGTCTCGAGCTTGGAGGTCTCGACGCTGACCATCGGCTGACCGAGGCCGGTCGAGGCGATCGCCACGCGGGCCGGGTCGTGGAAATGCGTGGTCGCCTCGACGATCGCCTGTGCGCGGCGCTCCGGGTCCTCGGATTTGAAGATGCCAGACCCGACGAACACACCCTCGGCGCCGAGCTGCATCACCAGCGAGGCGTCGGCCGGGGTGGCGATTCCGCCGGCGCAGAACACGACGACGGGGAGCCGGCCGTCGGCGGCGACCTGGCGGACCAGCTCGAGCGGGGCGCCGAGCTCCTTGGCCGCGGTCGGCAGCTCGCTGGCGTCGAGCAGCGTCAGCCGCCTGATCTCTCCGCGAATCTTGCGCAGGTGCCGGACCGCCTCGACGATGTCGCCCGTGCCGGCCTCGCCCTTGGAGCGGATCATCGCCGCGCCCTCGCCGATCCGGCGTAGCGCCTCGCCGAGATTGGTGGCTCCGCACACGAACGGCACCCGGAAGTCCCACTTGTCGATGTGATTGGCCTCGTCGGCCGGAGTGAGCACTTCCGACTCGTCGATGTAGTCGACGTCGAGTGCCTCGAGCACCTGGGCCTCCGCGAAGTGGCCGATCCTGGCCTTGGCCATCACCGGGATCGAGACCGCCTCCTGGATCCCGCGAATCATCGAGGGGTCGGACATGCGCGCGACACCACCGTCGCGGCGGATGTCGGCCGGCACGCGCTCGAGGGCCATCACGGCGACGGCACCGGCGTCCTCGGCGATCTTCGCCTGATCCGGGGTGACCACGTCCATGATCACGCCGCCTTTGAGCATCTCGGCAAGGCCGGCCTTGACGGTGAAGGTCGCCTCGTCGCGGGGGGTCTGTGGCTGGTCGGTCATCGTCTTTGAGTGTACCCGCGCGCCCGTGCCCGTTCGGCGAACGATGCAATAGCGTGTGGCCGCAATGGAGAAGGCCGTCTTCATCCCCCACCGGGATCGCTACGTGGCCACCGAGCTGGCCCGCGGCCCGTGGAACCCCGACGCCCAGCACGGAGGCCCGCCGGCGGCGCTGCTGGCGCGCGCGTTCGAACAGCACGACGGCGGTCCCGAGCTCACCATCGCCCGGATCACCTACGAGCTCCTGAGGCCGGTCCCGCTCGGCGAGCTCGAGCTGCGGACCGAGCTGATCCGGCCTGGGCGGCGCGTGCAGCTACTCGAAGGCTCGCTGTTCGCGCCAGACGGCACCGAGGTGCTGCGGGCTCGGGCTCTCAAGGTCCGTCGCGCCGAACTCGAGCGCGCCGATCCCGACCCGGACCGCCCCCCGCCCCCCGAGGAGGGCGCGCCCAGCGACTTCGACTCGCAGGGAAGGGCGATGTTCGCCACCGACGCGATGGAGATCCGGTTCATCGAGGGGTCCTTCTACGACCTGGGCCCGGCGACAGCGTGGTTTCGTCTCCGCCCCGAGCTGGTGGCCGGCGAGCCCCCCTCGCCCCTGCAGCGACTGGCCGCGGCCGCCGACTTCCCCAACGGGATCAGCGCGATCGTGCCCTGGGGCGAGTACGCGTTCATCAACCCCGATCTGACCCTCTACGTCGAGCGCGAGCCGGTCGGCGAGTGGATCTGCCTTCGGGCCCAGACGCGCGTGCGCAAGCACGGCATCGGCTTCGCGGAAGCCGTTCTCTACGACGTCGAAGGACGCGTCGGCCGCTCGCTTCAGGCGCTGCTGATCACGCCGCTCTGAGCGGCGAGTAACTCAGCAGTGTGGCCCCTATTTGAGGCGGAAGGCCTTGATCCGGACGTCGTACTGCTGGGCGTCGCGCGAGTAGACCCCGTAGGCCAGGGCCTGGATCACCGACAGCAGGGCAGTGTGCGAGCGCACGAAAGCCGGCGTGTTCGACGAGTAGTAGAGGCGGATCCGGGCCAGGCGGGCGACCTCAGAGAGGGTGGCGTCGGTGATCGCCAGGGTCCGCGCCTTGCGGTGGCGCGCCAGCTTCATCGTGCGCGTGATCAGCGGGTGCGGACGCCCGGCGGAGAGCCCGATCACCAGCGTCTGCTCGTCGATCCGGCTGAGACGGCCGAGCGCCTCCTGGGAGGGACTGGCGACGATCTCGGCGCGCATGTCGAGCAGCATCAGCAGGTGCCGCAGGTAGCTGGCGAAGAAGGCCATCTGGTCGGTTCCGGCGATCAGCACCTTCTCGGCCGAGACGATCGCGTCGATCGCCGCTTCGACGTCCGAGCGCGAGAGCTTGTGCGCGGTGTCCTCGACGTTGACATGGTCGGCCGCGAGCGCCGCCTCGAATTCCGTGTGGTCCAGCGAGAACAGCGGCGCGGCACCGGCCAGGACGTCGTTGACGCCGGGCGGCCGGCGACGGTACTCGTCGCGGGCGGCCTGCTGGAGCTCCGGGAAGCCCTCGAAGCCGAGCGCCTGCGAGAAGCGGACGACGGTGCTGGAGGAAGTGCTGGCGCGGCGGGCGAGCTCCTCGGCGGTCTGGAACGCGGCCTCGTCGAGATGGTCGACGATGTACTGGGCGACGTCCTTCTGTGAGCGCGAGAACTCGTCGAAACGGGCGCGAATATAGGCGGACAGCGCTTGGTGCCCGTTCGGGGATTGGGGCGGGGCGGTCGAGATCGAAGGTTGCTTCATAGGCAGCGTCTGTTTCGACGCCCCCTGCCATCGTTCCTTCAACGAAGGTCGCCCCTCAGGGCGATCCCCTCGGCTGGCTACCCCTCGAGACCGCTCTGGCGCTCTTGGTTCTGCCTGTGCTCAGCCATCACCTGGGCCACGATGTACACGACCAGCAGGTTGACGAGCACGCCGATACCCAGAAACGTGATCAGCAGCGCCAGCGTCTGGCCGAACGCGCTCGGCGACAGACCCAGGCTGAGGAATCCGGGAATCAGCATCACCGCTCAGATTACCTCAAGACCCGGGCGGGCGGCCCCACAGTCGCCCGATACATTCGCCTCCCGCGGTGCTAGCGTCGCCGACGCCGCGGCCCGGTAGCTCAGTTGGTCAGAGCAGCGGACTCATAATCCGTCGGTCCTGGGTTCGAGCCCCAGCCGGGCCATCCGGAAGATGCTGGTAATTCGCTGGTTTCGCGGATCGGACGATTCCGTCGGACCGGGGATGTGTTCCGAATATGTCCCCGGATCGGCGTACGGACCACCGGCCGCTGGGCCAAGCCGACCTCGCTTAGGGGACTCGAGCCACTCCGCGTAGCGGAGGACCAGCGCGGGTGGTGCTCAGCGCGGCTACACCGTCACGCTCGTTTGCCGGTGCCGGACAGTGGAACGGTCTGCAGACCACTCATCGCGCTGTCGATGAAAGCGACGCTCGCCGACCTTGCTCCGATCTGGGATGGAGAGAATGTCACCCGCAGCGTGCAAACTTGGCCCGGGTTGAGCGTGTGCCCGGTGCATCCATCTTGGCTCGTGGCGTTCACCAGGCCTCAGCCTGCGTGGCGCCTGCCTGTGGGCGTGACAACACCCGAGCGCGCCTAGAGATTGAGCCGCGTTTGCGAGAGCAGCACGACACCATTGTCATCGGAGGTGGCCAGGCCGGACAGTACCCGGGCTTTACTTTCTTGGACTGCACTGGATGCACACGTTCAAATCCGGCCTTCTGTCCGGCGTTGGCAGCGACGCGGACCACCTGGCCGAACACATGGACCTCGTATCCGCGCGCTGACGAAGTTACGACGGCACCGGCCGGTCACACCAGCCGCCGGCTACGGTCTGCCCGCCAACCTCACCTCAGACGGTGGAGGCGGGGTCGTACGCTTGACCGGGAATTCCGCCGATCGCCAGGAGCCGTACCCCATCAGGCCCCGGCAGGATCTTGCGCCGAGCCGTCGGCCCGACCCTGATGATGTGACCATCGTCCAAGGGGTACCGGTGGCCATCGACTTCTACTTCGGCCGAACCTCGCAGCGCGATGTAGACCTCTTCTTGCCCGAGCTGATGGGCAGGCGGATTCCCGGGTCCCTCCGAAGAGTGGTCGTGCGCCGGGTATGCGGTCGTTTCCGGCGGCATGTCGACGATCGACATCCCGAACGGCGTCACGCCTAGCTCGATTCCTGCGCGGCGAAACGTGAACCCCTCCAAGAAACCCTGGATCGCGTCGAGCTCGTCGATTCGCTTGTGAGTGACATCAGGCATGCCATTCAGATCCTACGCGGGGCGTCATTGCGCCGGGTTGTACCGCACGGTCCCGCTTGGCTGGTAGCCGCCACTGACCTTGTGCCAGCCCGTCGAATCGAGCCAGCCCCGCTTGACGTGGACGCATACTCCAGGATGGGGACCCATATACGGGGTGATGTTCACCAGCGAGGTGCCGCTCGCGGAGACCACAGTCTTGCCGGTCGGGGCGAAGGCCTGACCGCTAAACCACTTGAGCGCTTCGACAAGGTTGGGGTTGTGGGCGAGCTTGCGGGTGACGGTGAACGTGTACCCCGTCGACAGCTGGCCACCGGGAATCGGCCCGTACAAGCCTTCGGCGGTGTCCACCGCTCCCGGGCGATCGCGCGAGACAGTTACCTTGACCGACCCTTCGAGCAGCATCAGATCCGGCAGGTCCGCCGGCTGGCTGCGGGACTGGCCATAACAGCTGAGCGCGATCACCGACTCGGCAGAACCCAGCCGGTAGCTGTTCGCGCCGTAGCGGATCGACAGCTTGCCGTGCTCGATGTCGTAGAAGTGATTCGCCTGGAGCGTGTCGCCCCTCAGCGGCACGCCAGCTTGGTGCTGGCGCGAGTAGTCAGTGATGATCAGGGTCTTGCTGCGGCTAACGATCGCCGCGTGGCTCACGCACAGGCGTTTGGACGCGGCGGCCATACCAGGCAGCGACGCGGTCAGCGCCAGTGCTGCGGCAGCCGAGCGCCAAGCGATTCTCGAACTATTCATTTCGGTGCCCCTTCTCGCGTCTTCCGGGCGCGAATTTGGATCAAGCTCGCCAGCCGATCGGCGCCGGTCCGACGGTGACCTCGTGATGCGGCCTCAGGCCGCATAACTACGCCACTCGGGCGCCAGCGTACCAGCTCGCGCAGGCGCCCCCGGAACCCCGGCGACGTGGTCCGCTGCCCGGGCCAATCTCGCCGCGATTCAGGGTCACTCGCGCTCGATCCTTTGTAGCCCGTGCGTCGCCGTCCACCACTCGACGATGAGCAAGGTGGCCTCACCGTTGAGGTGGGTGTGCACTACCTCGGCGATGTCGGCGCGGAAGCGGTCGCCGTCCGCTCCTTCGTTGATCGGTCCGGCAGCGATCGCCCGACCGGAGACCTTAGCCTCGCCCGGCCATTGCGCCTCCAACCCCTCGACCGGGTCGACCGTGCCGCTGTGCAGGGCGAACCGCGGATCCCGACGGAGATCCACGCCCTTTCGAGCGTTCGGCATCGAGCCAAAAACTAGTTCGCCGTCCTCGAAGACCGCCTCGATCCCGGAGATCCGCGGCGACCCGTCAGCTCGCAAGGTGGCAATTGTCTTGTGTTTGTGAGCGTCGAACGACGCCCGCACGCGCTGCGCGAACTCCGGCTCTGCCTCTTCGACGTCCTGCCATGCCGCCATACGCCGATGTTCGCACCGATGACCGACAACATGGGGTTGCCGGGTCGCTATGAGCCTGCTCGCCGACTGGGATCGGATAACGAGCGCTCCCTGTGCGGCAGGTCGTCTGGCCCCTGCGACCTTCAAGTGGTCGACGCTGCGGAAGACGCACTGGAAATTACGTCGGTTCAGCGGGCTGGTTAGCCGCGGTGCCCGGGCACGTCGGCGGGTCGGTCGATAGCCTCCGGGCTGTGACCGGCTTCGAGCACGTGCGCGTCGAGGCCGACGGCGCGATTGGGCGCCTGACCCTCGCGCGGCCGCGCAAGCTCAATGCGCTTGCTCCTCAGACTCTGCGCGAGTTGGTCGGCGCGGGGGCGTGGTTTGACGCCCAACCGGACGTGAAGGCGGTCATGGTCGCCGGCGAGGGCCGCGCGTTCTGCGCCGGCTTCGATCTCGCGGGCATGGGCGAACTTGGCGAGGAGGACGAGGCAGGCGCGCGCGAGGGCGTCGAGCTGGGGCGTTGCATGGCCGAAGCGATCGGCGGTATGCGTGCTCTCACTGTGGCCGGTATCCACGGACACTGCGTCGGGGGTGGCCTCGTGCTAGCGGCGGCTTGCGACGTACGGGTCGCCGCGCGCGGCGCGCGCTTCTCGATCCCCGAGGTCGACCTTGGGATCCCGCTGGCGTGGGGCGGTATCCCTCGCCTCACCCGCGAGCTCGGCCCCGCGATCACCAAGGAGCTGGTGCTTACCTGCCGGCCCTTCGACGCGGCCGAAGCACAGCAGCTGCGTTTCCTCAACGCCGTCGTGCCCGAAGAGGAGCTGACCGCTACCGTGCAGGCGCTGGCCGCCAAGCTCGCCTCCCAGCCGGCCTCGATCCTGCAGGCCACCAAGCGTCATGTGAACGCCATCGCCGAGGAGGCAGGCTCGACCGCCCAGTCCTTCCGCGACGCCGACGCGCTGCTCGCGGCACTGCGTGACCCAGAGGCGCGCACGCGGATGCTGCGCTACCTCGAGCATCGCGCCGGCGGCTAGTAGCCCCGTGAAGTGAGACGCCCGCATGTGTCGACCATCGCGAAGACACGGCCGAGCACGAGACCTGTTTCCCGCGGCACGAGCATCTCGACGTCGGAGAGGACGAACGCGCCACCGCGCAGACCGGATGCTCGGTGAGTTGTCGCGGCCGCACTACGGTGAAAGCGACCGCACGGCGGGCCCACCTCGCGCCGCCGCTCGCGACCATGCTGCACGAGCGGATCCACGCGAACCCGATCGTCCGGCGTCACAAGTACCGGCGCTCGCTTCCGTGGCAAAGCGCCGGCAGAATCGTCCGCGAAGCGAGCCGGCGCCGGGCCGGCTCGCTCCAAGACTCGTGTGATTAGTCCGCGGGACTCCAGGTTCCGGGTTCCCCCGGCAAATGTGCCGCTAGCCGTTGCCTAGCATCACCGCAGAAACCATCGTCGACGAGAACTCGATGCTCCCGCCGGCCTGGTTGCAGTTCAACGAGAAATCGTGCGTTCCGGCTGGCAGCGACCCGGTGACGGCGGTCAGGCCGCCGCCCTGCTGGGTATTTGCGTTGTAGCCGGGGCCGCCGACGGTAGCGGGGGCATAGGTGGCCTGGCCGAATTGGCCGGATGAAACAACCGTGGTCGCATCAGTCTCGAGCCGGCATGCGCCGGAGTACGAATTGCTGTTGGCGCCGTCGTATCCCACGTTCGCCAGGATCAGCACTCGCCCCGCGCGCGGAAGGTTGAGCGACACGGTTGCGCAGGCGATGAATGCCGCCGATGAGGGATCGCAGTTGCTCGCCGTGCTGCGTCCCAGCGACAGCGAATCGAGACTGGCGCCGCCGATCGTGGTGGCATTGTCCGCGGTGTTTGCGTGGGTTGCATTGTCCGCGGTGTTTGCGTGTGTGGCCTTCGGAACGGTCACGCCGCTGAAATTCATCTTCGATCGGGTCACCGCCCCGTTCTTGATCTTCGTCGCCGTCACCGCGTTCTTCTTCAGCTGCGTGGTTCCGACGCTGTTCTTCGGCACACTGAAAGCGGCGTAGCTCGTGCCCCCGAGAGCAACCAGCAGCGCAACGAATGACACGGCGAGCGCAGGACTCGGTCGCCGCAGGAGAAGCTTCTTCATAGGACCCTCCTCGGGTCGATCTTGTACGCCTGCACACCGTTTTAGAGCCCCCATCCGGCTGCCCCGGCAAGCACAGGCCTTCCTTGGACGGCAGTAGCCTATCCGCACGATGAGTCGCGGGTCAACCGCCTGCCGCCTACACGGAACGTCACGTGCTTGCGTTTAGGGCCGCGCTGGCGCTTGACTGCAGCGTCTCGAGCGCCGTGACGATCTTCGGCCGCGTCTCGCGGGGGATGATCACGTCGTAGATGTGGCCTCGCTGGGCGGCGGCGTACGGGTTGGCGAAGTGCGCCTTCTATCGTTGGTCAGCTTTCTGGCGGCGACCGCTTTGCCACGAACGCGCTCGCCGCCGCTTGCCCTGCCGGACGATCGCTATGCACGACAAGCGCTCGTGAGCTGGCTCATGGCTGCGGCCTACCGCGTGTTGTCCGGGAGCGGTAGCGAGCTCGGTGCACACGGACGCGGCAACGGCAGCGCCACCACCGGGGACCTGGTCCTGAGCTGAGTGTTCTTGGGCTTATAGGCTCTGGTGGACCCAGACAGGAGAAAGAAAATGGTCAAGCTTGTGGTCGCCTACGGCGGAGGAGCTACAGGCCGGGAGGAGCAGCGAGGAGGGGCAAGCTGCTGCCGCGGATGTCGCGACCTTCGCCACTGGCGGCGCAACACTGATGATCGTCGAGATCTGAGGCCAAAGGACCGGCACGGGCGCTCACTGGTCGACCGCTCTTGCTTTCCCCGAGCCCGCTGACCTACTCCCGGTGGTCCAAGCAACAGCGGCGTGAATGAATCGGATTTACGCGATAGCGATCACCGGGTCCGGTGCCGGTCAGCGTGTGGCAAAGCCGATCTGCATAGTTGCTGCTGGCCATGATCGCCGTGGGCGTCGGCGTTTCCGCGGAGACGATGCCGGCTCAGCACCTCCGTCGCGTCGACCTCATCGAGCGGAGCGAGATCAGAGCGAGAAGCGGTCTCCCCCGCGCCCGCCCGACCACGGCCCGCGCCTACCTGCTCCTCATTGCCGCCGTTGACCCCACACACGTTCGTGCCGGATGGTCGCGAGTTCCCGTGCGCCGGCGTGACTGGCTACGCCGCGTCGATAGCCTGGAGTGGTCGTGCCGCTTTCTCGTTGTGGCGACCGATTCGACAACGCGTGAAGAAGATCGGATTCCTTTCTTTCGGCCATTGGAGCCCTGGCCCCCAATCGCGGACGCGCTCGGGCGCGGATGCGCTGCAGCAGTCGATCGAGCTCGCGGTCGCGGCGGAGGAGTTGGGCGCCGACGGGGCGTACTTCCGGGTTCACCATTTCGCTCGTCAGCTCGCCTCGCCGTTCCCGCTGCTGGCGGCAGTCGGCGCTAGGACGTCGCGGATCGAGATCGGTACCGCCGTGATCGATATGCGCTACGAGAACCCGCTGTACTTCGCCGAGGAGGCCGGGGCGGCTGATCTGATTGCTGGTGGTCGGCTTCAGCTCGGGATCAGCCGCGGGTCGCCCGAGCAGGTGATCGATGGCTGGCGATACTTCGGCTACGCGCCCGCCGACGGTGACAGCGATGCCGACATGGCGCGCCGGCACACAGAGGTTGCTCTGGAGGTTCTGGAGGGCAGGGGGTTCGCGGAGCCCAATCCCCGGCCGATGTTCGCCAATCCGCCGGGCCTGTTGCGGATCGAGCCGCACTCGGCTGGGTTGCGAGAGCGGATCTGGTGGGGGTCGGGCTCAAACGCAACCAGTGCCTGGGCGGCGCGGCTCGGGCTCAATCTGCAGAGCTCGACGCTGAAGGACGACGAAACCGGCGAGCCGCTGCACGTCCAGCAGCGCAAGCAGATCGAGGCCTACCGCGAGGCGTGGAACGAGGCCGGGCATGATCGGCAGCCACGGGTATCGGTCAGCCGCAGCATCTTTGCGCTCACCACCGACACCGACCGCGCGTACTTCGGCGGCAATCGAGATTCTCAAGACCAGATCGGCATGATCGACGAGAACACGCGCGCGATCTTCGGCCGCTCGTACGCGGCCGAACCCGACGTGCTCGTCGAGCAGCTCCGTCAGGACGAGGCGATCCAGGAGGCGGACACGCTGCTGCTGACCGTGCCCAACCAGCTCGGCGTCGGATA
Organism: uncultured Solirubrobacterales bacterium; assembly: GCA_963808605.1. Lineage (GTDB taxonomy): Bacteria > Actinomycetota > Thermoleophilia > Solirubrobacterales > Solirubrobacteraceae > Palsa-465. The sequence continues at coordinate 113,314 of CAWEGQ010000004.1, read as the reverse complement.
CAACGCTCACGTCATCGAGGACATCCTGACCCACGTCGCGCCGCCGCTCGGCTGGCGCTAATCCCGCGAGTAGGTGTCGCCCAAATCGTCTTGCATCACTTGCGCGGCGGTGTTGACCGTCACCACGTTCAGCGTCTTCTTGAGCCGGAGGCTGCTGTAGCGCCAGCCGGTCGGGAGCTTCAGGCGCTTGCCGAGGCCGGGGAGATCCTTGAGCCCCAGCTTTGGGTCGATTTGATGGCTCCATGACTGCATGACCCAGGTTGAGCCATCGGGACCGTGCAGCTCGTAGACGCGTCGGCCCTTGTTCCAGATGAAGATCGTCGTGCGGTTGACCTTATGGATCGTGTACGGCGCCGCGCTCAAAGACGGCAGCGGCAGCACGGCCTCTTCGATCATCCGCAGTCCGTCGAGGTTCTTGATCACCTCGCGTCGGGCTCGGTACTTCTCGATTCGGTCCATCGCCCAGTACCGCGGTCCGTTGCGCACAACGACGAGCGCGCCGTTCGCCTTGGCGACGACGCCGGTGTCGATCCTGGCCCACTTCGCTGCCGGGCACGGGTTGAGCCCGTAGGTGTTGAACACCTCCGCCCGGAAGCCACTGGCCTGCTTACGGATGAGAAACAGCTCGCAGTAGCGCCGACCGAACACCTTCGACGCGACGACGAGCTGCCGCTTTGCGTGCGTGCCGATCCGGGCGGAAGCCGCACTCCCAAGCGGGAGAGCCGTCAACCCGAGCGCCAGCAGCCCGCCACACGATGCACGCCTCAGTCTCCTCATTTCTAAACTGTACACTGCGTCAAGTTGTCGACGCAAGCTGACCACCTCGAAACGACCCCGAAACGACGCCCGTACATGCGCGCCTCCGAGCGGCGCCGCCACCTGCTCGATGCGGCCGCACGCATCGCCGGCCGTGAGGGACTCGGCCGTCTGACGATGGTCGGCGTCGCGGCCGAGGCGCGGGTCAGCCGCCAGCTCGTCTACGAGCATTTCGCCGATCTTGGGACACTCGTCTGGGCGCTCGTGGTGGATCGGTTCGGCGCCGCCGAAACGACGATCGCCTCAGCCCTCGGGGAACCCCGGGCGGACCCAACCGAGGTGGCGCTGCTCGGGGCGCGAGTGCTGCTGTCCTTGCCGCGCGAGCACCGCCATCTCGTACGCTCGCTCGTCGCCCACGCAAGTCTGGCCGATCATGAGCTGAGCGGGCCGGCAGCACGGTTGCGGGGCCGCATGATCAAGCGATGGACGACCGCGCTCGCGATCGGCGAGAGCCGAGGCGCCCGCGCGCGCGTGTGGGCTCTGCTCCAATCGCTCTTCGGGCTCGGGGATCTCATCGACGCTCGGGAGCTGTCGCTTGACGAGGCACTCGCCGAGTTCGGCCCGCTACTCCGGGCCGCGCTGACTCCGTGATTTCCTGGCCGCGCACGGTGCTTGTCGCCGCCGTGCGACAAGCGCTTGGGCTCCCGTAGTCGTCGCTGCACTAGCCGCACCTCGTCGTTCGCGTGGACCGGCTAGCGTCCCCGGGTGTGCAGTTCAGCCGCGAGTTGCGCAACGATGTTCTGGCTGGCGACATCACGGTCTCGGTCCGCCTATGGCAGCGACTGCAAGTCAAGGAGGGCGGCCGCTACCGGGTCGGCCCCGGGGAGATCGAGATCGACGCGATCGAACTTCTTCCGTTCGCCGCGATCACCGAGGATGACGTCCGAAGCTCTGGGGAGCGCGACCGCGAGACCCTGCGCCGCCGCGCCGCGCACGCGGGGCCGATCGACGAGGACACTCTCGTCTATCGGATCGAGTTCCACGCGGTAAGCGCGCTCACCTAGCGGCCGAGTGAGCAATGGTTCCGGCCGGCGGGGGGGCATGAGACGCTTTAGCCGACGGGCTCCGGCTGACGCTCAAGGCACCGCTCGCGGAGTTGAACGAGCGGCGCCGAGGCAAGCCGGCAAAGCCGGGCGACGTGAACATGCGTGCGGAGCTGCTCGACGACCCGAAGGCCGTGTTCTCGATCGTCGGCGGCCAGGTCGTCGGCTACGTCGTGGTGATCACGCTCCTGGCCCACGGCTCGATCAGGTCCGCGTTCCTGGTCCTGGCTCCGGTGAGCAGCTGGACGGTGCTGATGATCGGCTTTCTTACAGACGTGCTCCTGGTCGTACTCGCTGGCCTCACGCTCATCGCGCTATCGATGTTCGGATGGGCGGTGGTCGGGCTCGTCAACGGGTCAGTCGCATTCGCGTCGCTCACGGGCGCGTACGGTTTCTCGGCGCTCGCTCTCGTGATCGGCGTGCTGGTCGGGAGGAGACAGGGCCTAATCGGTGTCCTCTGGGTCGTCAGCCACGGTGTCGTGCTGCTGGGCTTCGGGTTCCACAAGACCCCCGGCTGGAACGTCGGCTTCGCTGCATGCCATTCGCATGCAGCTGCGCCGTCATCACCGTCGCGATTCTCGACTACCGCCTCACGCCTCGAGCTCGAGCTTGATCTCGCACATGTCGACCGACACGCGCGTGCCCGGGGTCTCGCCCGGGTCCATCGCGTCGAACGCCGCGGCTCCGACGCGCATGTCGTCGGCCGTCGCGAAGTATTGAAGAACGACCGCCGTTCCCTGCGCCTGGTCGAGCATGATCTTCAGACCGGTCGTCGGCACGCCGGGTGGCGGCCCGTCCGCCGCCTCGATCTGTGCGAGCAGCGAGGCGACCCGCTCGCTGTCGACTTCTGTGAATCGAACAACGCGTACGAACATCTGCATTGACCTCCCCGGTAGATGTTCGCCCGACCGTACAGCCCACGGGTGAGGGGAGGGGGTTATTACTTCTCGGGACGATCGCTTTGGGTTGGAATCATTCGCGAGCAACCCCGGTCACCCGCGCTATGGAATCGGCGTCTCCGCGGAAACGCCACCGCCTAGGATCGGTCAGCAGACCGCCACGACGCCGGTAGCATGGCCGCGTTGCTCTTCGTCGATTTGCTGTGCGAGCCTGACGCTCCGAGTCGCCGGGGCCGGCTCGTCCGCCTCCTGTTCACACGCAGCGGCGAACTGATTCGGTCCCACCCGGTGATCCTTGGTCTAGTCGTGGTGTGGACGTTCGCGCCGCTTGTCGCGCTCCTCGTCTATATCGGGCAACACGGCGGCGTGTGGACCGGCGCAAACGGCTGGGATCCCTTGGATCAGTTTCAGTATCTGGCGTGGGTCCGCGATGAGGGCAGGCACTTGCTCGGGTCGAACCTGTGGGTGATCGGGCACACGCCGCATGACTACCTCCAGCCGATGTTCGCAATCTCGGGGCTGCTCTGGCGTCTCGGCGTGAGTGTCCAGCTCGCCTATCTGGTGTGGAAGCCGACGGCGGTGCTGGTGTTGTTCCTGGGATGCGCTGCCTACGTCCGGCACTTGCTCGTTGAGAGCCATTGGCAGCGCGCGGCCGCGCTTCTCCTCACCCTCTTCTATGCGAGCCCGGTGTTCGCGCTTGCGAACTGGACTGGGCACTTGTCGGAGGGTCATCGGCTTGCACTGAGGTTGGTGACGAACGACGCCGATTCCGCGCTGAACCTGTGGAGCTTCGAACACACCGCGATCGCGATCGGCCTCATGCCGGTCTTTCTGATTGCCACGGAGAGGTTGCTCTCCTCACCCGCCACCAGGCGGGCGCGGCGGCATTGGACAGCGCTGGCAAGCCTCGCCGGCCTGCTCGTCTCCTGGTTGCATCCCTGGCAGGGGCTTACTCTGCTCGGGATCATCGGGGGACTGTTTGTCTTCAGGCCGCCGCGTAGGCGCTATCTGGCTGTGGCCACTCCAGTGGTGGCCACACTGCTGCCGCTGATCTACGGACTGCTGCTCTCGCGCGCTGACCCGTCTTGGCGGCTCTTTCAGCAGCAGAGCCTCGTATTCGGAACCGCGCCGTGGTGGGCTCTACTCGCGGCCGTCGGTCCGCTCGTGGCCTTTGCCGTGCTCGGGGTGCGGCGCTCGGCGGAGGATCGCGAGTGGATGCTCGTGCTGTGGGTCTTCGTAGGCGCTGGCGTCTACTTTCTCGTTCCCGAGTACCCACCGCACGCCCTGAACGGCTTGTCGCTGCCGCTGGCGGTGCTCGCGGTCCGCGGTTGGCAGCGCGCCCGTTTGCGTGAGCACTTACCCCGTCGCCTAGCGGCGCTGGTTGCTGTCGCGGCCGTGCTGGCTGTCACCGTCCCGGCAGCGGTTTACGACGCGCAGCTAGTTCGCAGAGACTTCTCGAACGACCTGGCGGGAGACCTCAATAGGCAGCTCCTGGTGCTGAATCCCAGCCAGGCAGCTGCAGTTGCCTACATCGATCGTTCGCCGCGTCGCGGCGGTGTGCTAGCGCCATGGCTGCTCTCGATGTCGGTTCCAGCCTTCACCGGACGCGAGGTCTACGCTGGTCATGCGAATTGGCAGCCGCCGTCCCACCTTGCTATCACCGACAGCTTCTTCAATCCGGCCCTGAAGGATCCTGGCGGTGCTTTGCGCCAGTCACTTCTCAAACAGGCGAAAGCCACGTTCATCATCGCGGACTGCGGCAGTCCCCCGACGCTCGCGACTGAAATCGCCCCGGTCGCCAGGCTAGTCAAGCGGTTCGGCTGCGTGAACGTGTACGAGACGCTCCCTCCTGGTCGGGAGCGCTGATCCTCCCCAAGGCGCGCGTCAGCTGCAGTAGGTTGTCGAGCATGTCGACTGGCACATCGCGTGGTGGTGGCGGATGTGGAGCGGCGCGTGGGCGCGTGTGGCCATGAGTGATGACCCAGTCCGCGCCACGGCGTTCGCCGACGCATGGATTCAGGTCGATCGAACCGACGATCCGGAGTTCTTCATCGGTGTGCTCGACGCGACCCGAGCGGGAATGCTGGAACGTGCTCGTCGCTCACCGGCCGAGTTCTTCGCTCCGTGGGCCCTCCGGCCTGGGCACCGGGTGCTGGATGTCGGGTGCGGCACGGGCGACTTCCTCGGATTGCTTGCGCCGCTGGTGTCACCTGGTGACGCGGTCGGCATCGACCTGAGCGAAACGATGATCGCGGAGGCTCGTGAGCGATCCGCCTCGGGGCCCACCGCTGCCAACCTCGCATTTCAGATCGGCGACGTGCAGGCGATGCCGTTCGAGCGTGGCAGCTTCGATCGAGTGTTCGCGGCCCAGGTCCTTCTGCACGTACCGGAGCCGGCGGTGGCGCTGGGTGAGATGACCCGAGTCTTGGCCGGGGGAGGCCTGTTGGCGATCACCGAGGTCGACTGGAACAGCATCACCATCGAGAGCACGGATCGCGAGATGGCTCGTCGCTTCACCGCACTGGCGTCTGACGGGCTGCGCAATGGACTGATCGTACGCAAGCTGCCGTCGATGTTGCGCGAGCTCGGCTTCCGGGAGATTCAGATCCGTCCAGAGGTAGCGGTTAGTTGGCAGCCGGACGCGTTCCATGATTGGTTTCTCAGGCCGTCGATGTCGCATTTCGTGCGCGTTGGGGGGTTTACCAGCGCAGAAGCCGAGTGGTTCCTCCAGGACCTCGACCACCTCGCCACGCAGGGGCGCTACTTCTCAGCGAGAACGACCTACTCGTTTACCGCAGCGCAATGACGCCCGTCACCCGGAGAACGACCGAAATGTCTGGACTGCTCCGTGCTGCGCTCAACCGGCTGTCGAGGAGGACGCTGGGCCTGGCAGTCGGCGCGCTGGTGCTCGTGCCGGCCATGGCAAGCGGCGCGCAGCAAGACACGGTGACGGCGACCGGTACCGCGTCGCGCTTCTACTCCAACGTCGACATCACCGCACAGAGCGGTCCCACGGGTCAGAACCCAAGCGGGACGGTGTCGTTCACCTTCGCCAACGCGTTTGCCATCACGGGAGCTGTGACCTCCCTGAGCGTCGCGGGAGCCGATTCGGGCGGGGGCACGCCCACGTCGCCGACGGTGGCCACGATCGGCGTGCAGACGGCTCAGTTCGGCCCCTTGCTGCTCAAGCTCGTGGACAACGGCGGCAACGGCCTCGACATGATCTGCATGTGGCCCGCGCCCAACCCCGTTTGCACGACCAATATCGGCGGCGAGTACCTCGACGTGACCGGTCAGTTCACCAACGGCCGGGCGGTGGTGTTTGATGCGCCGGTGGTGCCCACCTCGAAGGCTCAGTGCCAGAGCGGTGGCTGGCGGAACTTCTCGCAGTTCACGAACCACCGGCAGTGCGTGGCCTTCGTGCGGCAGCAGGCGCGGATCAGTTGCCTGGCCGAGCGCGCGACGATCGGGCGCATGGCCTTCCGGATCAAGTACGGGAAGGGTCGATATCACCGCCACGCGCTGCGCCGCTGCGTCGGGCGAGCCGAGAGTGGGGCGCCAGCCACCGCGGTGAAGGAGGGCGGGTCGGTGCCTCGGCGGCGGATCGGGTCCCCGTAGGGCCTGGGGATGCTGGTTGCCCCAGGGGAAACTTTCTTACCAAACCCCCCGCGCCCCCTGACCACGGCCTCGCGCCAGAAGGTGACGCTAACGGCGTCCGGCGTCGTACCGGCGCCGGTCGCGCTTGGTCGGGCGCCCGCCGAGGTCGGCTGGCCCGGCGAGCCGGCGCAACTCGGCCTGGCGCTCGCGCTCGGCGACGCTTTTGGCGGTCTCCTCGTAGAGCTTCGCCGCCTCTGCGGCCGACACCCGTCGCCCGGCCGCGCCGCGCACGATCACCGTCCGCCGCACGGCGCCGCTGGTGATCTCCAGCTCGTCACCGGGCGCGACCTCGCGGCTCGGCTTGACGGCGACGCCGCCGATGTGAACACGCCCGCCCTTGACGGCGCCCGCCGCCAGCGCGCGAGTCTTGAACAGCCGCGCCGTCCACAGCCACTTATCGACGCGCATCAGCCTCCTGAGTAAACGACCCGCGAGTCCCGCTGCATGGCTTCGACGGTACCGACCCGCCAGCGTGCCCGGCCTCTGATCGAGCGTCGGGCTCCGCCCGGCGCCGAGGCGGTCGGCTCGTCCTGGTCGTGATCTACCTTCCGGGCATGTCGCGCGCAGCCGAGGCCGGTCGCTACGGCGAGGTCTTCAACGAGGTCGCCGAGGAGTACGAGCGTCACCGGCCGACCTACCCGGACGCGCTGATCGACCGGGCCTGCGAGATGGGCGGTCTCGGTCCCGGCGCGTCGGTGCTCGAGATCGGCTGCGGAACCGGCCAGCTGACACGCAGCCTGGTCGCTCGCGGCCTGCGGGTGACCGCGATCGAGCCCGGCGAACGGCTGATCGCGCGGGCCCGTGACCAGATTCGGCAATGCCGGGGAGGTGGAGTTCGTCAGTCAGCGCCTTGAGGATGCGGCACTGCCGCCCGCGCATTACTCGGCCGCGTTTTCGGGATCGGCGATTCACTGGGTTGATCCGGAGGTCAGCTGGCGCAAGACGGCCGACGCGCTGGTGGATGGCGGAACCCTCGCGCTCGTCTCCTACTTCGGGTTGGATGAGGCGCGGAGCGCCGGCGATCAGCAGGCTCTCCGCGCCGCGCTGGCCAGGGTGGCACCGGGGCTGGCCGCCGATTGGCCGACCTACCGCGACCTGGATGGCACACTCGCGGGCGTCGATCAGCGCTGCGGCAACGTGTCGGAGGTATGGGCGTGGCTGGGGGGCTATGAGCTCGCGCGGGGGTATGCCGCCGACCTGTTCGAAGGCACGCAAGTCGCCGCGGTGCCGACGCGCCTGGAGCACTCGGCCGACGAGCTCAACGCCCTGCTCGGCACGATGTCGTTCTGGGCGCGGCTCTCTCCCCGGCAGCGCGACGCTCTGTGCGGCGAGAGCCACGGCGTCCAGCAAAGGCTCGGCCGGCCGATCCGCTCCAGCACCGTCGCCTGCCTGGTAACGGCGCGACGCGTTCAGCGCGTCTGACCGCCCTCGAGGACCGCGCGAAGTTTGCGCGCGAACGCCTCGGGCTGACCGGCATGTCCGAACTCGCCGCCGAGGAAGCCGCCGTGATGGCTGGGGAACACCGTCGCCTGCTGACCGAGTAGCTCGGCGGTCGCCACCGATGTGCGTCCGGTGAACGTGGTGCCGGACTCCTCCCCCACCGCGATCACGATGCGGGTCGGCGACGCGGTCAGCGAATCGACGTCAGGGCGATAGCCGCTGACCGCCCAGGACCGGTCCGAGAGCAGCGGGCTGTCGCGGGAACCGTCATCCTCGGTCGGCATCCCGAACGCGGCGGGATCCGGGGCGGGCTGAGCGAAATACTCGTCGGTGAACTCGCCCGGCCACGACGTCATCGCCATGAAGGCGGCCATGCCGGCATTCGACCCCTTCGCGTCGTAGGCGTCGCGGAAGCCGGCGCGGGCGCGCTCTGCCGCCGCGGAGTCAGGGAGCACCGGGATCATGGGCGGCTCGTGTGCCACCAGGGTGACAACGTCCCGCGGGTAGGCGGCAACGAGTGCCAGCGCCGTCACTGCGCCGCCGCTGCTGGCAAACATCTCGACCGGCCCGGCGCCCAGCGCCTGGATCAGGGCATGGACGTCCTCCGCTTGGACCGTGGGCGAGTGGTCGACGCGGCCGTCGCGGCGGGTGCTGCGCCCGAGGCCGCGCGGATCATAGGTGACCACCGTGCGGTCGCCGAAGTGCGACGCCAGCGTGCCGAACCCGTTGGCGGTCATGGGTTGCCCGATCATGAGCAGTGGCGGGCGTCCGTCCGCGGTGGGCAAAGGCCCGTGGACGTCGTAGGCGATCTCCGCCTCGTCGATGTTGAGCACGTGCGTGGAGGTCATGTCAGTGTTGACCTCGTCCGCGTTAGAAACTCATCGGCGCTAGCCCTACGGCACTGGGGTCGCCGTCGCCTGCATCCCGGCCGCCGGCGCGTCGGCCGTCACCCCGGCGCCGAGCGTGTAGCTCAGGTGTCCGCCCAGCCAGCCGCCCGCCCCGAGCGCGGCCGAGCCGGCGAGCGAGAGCAGCTTGCCGCGCCCCCGCGCGCCTCGCTTGCGCGCGAGGTACGAGCCGATCATCAGCGCAGTCGCCGTCGCATTGGCGGCAGCGTGGACGAGGCCCGAGCGGCGGATCGCAGCATTACCCTGCTCCGCATCGGCCCAGTCCGACCAGCCGGTGGCGACGGTGGCCCCCGCAGCGAGCACGCCGGTCAGGACGAGCCGATCAGCGGCGGACCGGCTGGCTTTACCGCCCGTCCAGTCCAGCAGCACGGAGCTCGTCCACGCTCCGATCGGGAGATCGGTGATGAGAGGGTGTAGAGCGTGACCGAGCCAGGCGCCGCCCAGCAGGTCCTTGGGAGGGCCATCCGGGATCAGCGCTCGGACCGCGCGGCCGACCGTCCGCCCGGGACCGTCAAGCGCCTCGATTGACTCGAGCCGCGCGGCGAAGGCATTCAGCGGCGAGCTCATCAGTCTTCCGGGAGAGCGGCAAAATCGCGCTTGGCTTTCCTGTACCACGACATCCCTGAGAGGGGATTCTTCCATCTACCCTGCATCTCCTTCAAGGCACTTTCGTGCGTTTGATCACCGCTCGCGACCATGTCCTTCAGATGCTGATCTTCCGCCTTGATCACCTCGTTGGCGGTCTTTCCGTGAAGCTGGAAATCGCATGGTCCACCCAGTTGCCTACAAGTCATCGTTTTCATGAGTCTCGCGTCCTCTCGGGTCGTGGTGCGGGAGGAACGTCAACTGAAGGGTGACGTCCATGGCGAGCAGGCTAATCGCGGCTCGCAGCCGGCGCTTCTCGATTCCTGATCGGTGCGCCCATCAGCTTCGCGAACCGCGCCGCGTCGATGTTCCCACCCGACAGCGTGACCCCCACCCGAAGACCGCGAACGTCGATCCGCCCGGCGAGGAGCGCGGCCAGGGCGCTCGCGCCGCTCGGCTCACAGACGAGCTTGCAGCGCTCGAACAGGAATGTCATCGCGGCGATGATCTCCGCGTCCGATACCGTCACGACGTCCTCGACCAACGGCTGAGCGACCCGGAAGTTCAGCTCGCCCGGGCACGAGAGCTGCTGACCGTCGGCGATGGTCTTGCCGACGGTGACCGACACGCGCTTGCCCGCACGAATCGAGCGCTGCCAGTCATCGGATGCCTCGGGCTCCACGCCGATGATGCGCATGTCGGGGAAGCGAGCCTTCGCCGCCACCGCACATCCGGCCAGCAGCCCGCCGCCGCCGGTGCAGACAACGAGCAGATCCAGCTCCCCCCTGTCTTCGAGCAGCTCGGCGGCAACGGTGGCGGCGCCGGCGATGATGTGCGGGTCATCGTAAGCAGGGACGATCGCCAGTCCACGTTGCCGAGCCAGCTCGGCGGTGAGCGCGTCACGATCGTCGCCGTAGCGGTCGAAGGAGACCACCTCCGCGCCGTAGCCGATCGTCGCGGCGCGCTTGGACTCCGGCGCGTCGGACGGCATCAGGATCGTCGCGCGGCTGCTATGAAGTAGGGCGGCCAGCGCGAGCGCCTGCGCGTGATTTCCCGACGAGGACGCAACCACGCCACGACCCAGGCTCTCCCGGCTGAGTGCCGAAACATGGTTGTAGGCGCCTCGGAACTTGAACGCTCCCACCCGCTGCAGGTTCTCCGCCTTGAGGAAGACTCGGGCACCCAATCGCTCGTCAAGGGCGCGCGCCGCAAACACCGGCGTGCGATGAGCGACCCCCTTCAGACGGGCCTGGGCGGCCTCGACATCGATGTCGTCGGTCATGCGCGTCACAGCGCTCATCCTCGCACGAACTTGTGCGCCCGGATTCTGGTCTCAGGTCACGCGGGCCAGGCGCTTCAATGCGCTCGCCTCGTGGGCGGGCATCAGGTCCGCGCGCGAGATCTCGGCGACGTGCGGCGCGACGGCGCGGACGCCCTCGTCGCTGTCGATGCGCTGGTAGGTCAGGGTCTTGAGGAACTTGGCCACCGACAGGCCGCCGGTGTAGCGGGCGGCGCGGCCCGTGGGCAGCGTGTGGTTGGTGCCGATCGCCTTGTCGGAGAAGGCGACAGTGGCGCGGCTGCCCAGGAAGATCGATCCGTAATTGCGCAGGCGCTCGAAGTACCAGGCGTCCTGCGCGGTGTGGACCTCAAGGTGCTCGGTGGCCACCTCGTCGGCGAGATCGGCGGCGTGCTCGCGGTCGCGGGCCACCATCACCACACCGTGATCGGTCCAGGCCCGGCGGGCGGTGTCGTCTCCGCCGGCCCGCTGCAGCGCATCGAGCTGGCGGGCGATCTCGTCGATCGCCGCGAGGCCGAGCGGCTCTGAGGTCGTGATCAGGACCGCGGGCGACGAGGGCCCGTGCTCGGCTTGGGCGAGCAGGTCCGCCGCCACCAGCTCGGGATCGGCTGTGTCGTCGGCGATCACCGCGACCTCCGAGGGGCCGGCGAGGAGGTCGATCCCGACCCGGCCGAAGAGCTGGCGCTTGGCTTCGGCCACGAACGCGTTGCCTGGTCCGACGATCATGTCGACCGGGCCGATGCCCTCGATTCCGAATGCCATCGCCGCGAGGGCCTGCACGCCGCCGAGCGCGAAGATCCGGTCGGCGCCGGAGGTGGCGATCGCGTGCAGGGTCGGCGCGTGAATCGTGCCGTCCCGCGGTGGCGAGCACACGCTCACCGAGGCGACGCCGGCCACCTTCGGCACCAGCACGGTCATGAATGCGCAGGCCAGCATGGGCACGCGGCCCGACGGGCAATAGGAGCCGACCGAGGCCACCGGGACCTGACGCTGACCCAGGAAGACTCCGGGCAGGGTCTCGGCCTCGAAGTCGGTCAGCGTCGCGCGTTGCAGCTCCGCGAACCCGCGAATCTGCGACTGGGCGAACGCGATGCTGTGCTTGAGCGCATCGGGCAGGGAAGCGGCCGCGGCGCGGACCTGGTCCGCCCCGACCTCGAAGCTGGGCGGATCCCAGCCGTCGAGCTCGCGCGAATAGGCTCGCAGCGCGTCGGCGCCGTCGCGCTCGATGCGCAGCAGCATCTCCGAGACGCGCTCCGAGACGGCCCGATCCGGCCCCGTGGAGACAGTCGAGGTTGGCGACTTGAGGAACACCGGCTCGTGCACCGCCTGAGCCTAGATCGCCCCCAAGCAGAAAACTACGCTTAGACTTCTTTCACCTGCTCAAAGCTCTGCCTTGACGCTCCAGCAGCTCATCTACTTCCGGACCGCCGCCGAGCTCGGCTCGTTCAACGCCGCCGCTCGGACTCTGCACTGCACGCAGCCCGCCGTCTCCGACCAGGTTCGGCGGCTCGAGCGCGAACTCGGCGTCTCGCTGTTCGCGCGGGCGGGCCGCGGCCTGACGCTCACCGCGCCGGGGCGGGTGTTTCTGAGCCACGCCGAACGAGTCACGGGGGCGGCGGAGGACGCGCTGGCCTCGGTCGGGCGCCGCCACGCCACCCGCGACCGGGTCATCACCGTGGGGACGTTCCGCAACGCCCCTTACTACGACATCGCCGACCTGGCCGCGCGATTCCGCGCCGCCGACCCCGAGAGTCGACTGCGTCTGCCGGGACAGAACTCGGCGGCGGTCGCGCTGGCCGTCCGGGACGGAGAGCTCGAGGCGGGGGTCGTCGTGCTGCCCGTCGACGATGCCCTGCTCGAGGTGCAGCCGCTGTTTCGCGACGAGGTGCTGCTGGTCAGCGCCGACCCGGAGCGCACGCGCGTGCCGACCACCATCGCCGCGCTCGCGCAAGCGCCGCTGATCCTCTACGACACCAGCCACGGCTTCGAAGACCCGACCCGCCGCCAGTTGGCCGCCCGTGCCCAGGAGGCCGGGATCCTGGTCGAGGCCAAGATCGAGGTCGAGCACGTCGAGACCGCGCTGCAGCTCGTCACCCGCGGCCTCGGCGACACGATCGTGGCGCGGGCGGTGCTTCAAGCCTCCCGTATCCCGGCCCAGATCTCGAGCGTCGGATTCGCCGACCCGTTCTACGACTTCTTCGCCCTCATCACCCGTCGCGGCGCGCAGGTCTCCCCCGGGACGCTGGCCCTGATCGGCCTGGTCGACGAATGGGCCCAGAGCGTCGCCCGGCGACTCGCTACCGAGTGACGCCGCCGTACAGCTCGGGCCGGCGATCACCGAACGCATCGGCGAGGTCGGTGAGTCGCTTGTCCAGGGCCGGCGCCAGGTCCACGTCCGCACTCAGCAGTCCCGGCGCGCGGGACTCGGCGGCCACCCAGCCATCGACCCCGACGATCGTCGCCCCGCCCGTCCACTCCATGCCGCGCTCCGGGCCGACTCGGTCGGCGCACATCACCGCCATCCGGTTGACCCGGGCGGCGGCCATCGCGATCAATACCTCCGGCGGGCGCTCCCCGGCGGGGCGCGGCACCAGCGGCCAGTTCGTCGGCACGGCCAGAAGCTGTGCCCCGGCCAGGGCGACCGAGCGCGTGAGCTCGGGAAACTCCAGGTCGTAACAGACGATCACCGCGATCCGGCCGACCCGCGTGTCGATCACCGGCGGCGACTCGGTGCCGGGCGTGAAGATCAGCTTCTCACCGTCCCACAGGTGCAGCTTCCGGTAGACGGCGCGCAGCCCGGTGGCGTCGAGCACGGCGGCGCTGTTGTACACCCCGCCGTCCTGGCCGAGCTCGCAGAACCCACCCACCAGCACGATGTCGGCGGCCGCGGCCTCGGCCGCCCACTCGCGGAGGATCTCGTGGTCGGGGCCGATGGCCACGGCGGCCGCCTCCTCGGTCGACCCGAACATGTATCCCGAGGTGATCAGCTCGGGCAGCACGACCACGTCCGCGCCGGCCGAGACGGCGTCCCGGATCGCGGCCAGGGCCAGCGTCCGGTTGGCCTCCAGGTCACCGATCGTCGGAGCCAGCTGCTGGCAGGCGAGGCGCGTCACGCTTCGGAGGTCGTGGCCATCCCGACGCGCACACGACCAGCCAGACCCGGGGCCACCATCACCACGGCCAGCCCCACGACCAGGTAGACGAGCTCGATCCACGGAAGGTGGGCAAAGGCTCCGACCTGCCCGACGAAGACGTTGCGATAGATCGTGTAGAGCACGAACGCGCCGCCCAGGACGGGGATCACCACCTGCCACATCGGCGCCTTCGCCTCGCCCTTGAAGAACAGGAAGCGGATCGCGCCCACGGTGGCCATCACGTAGGCCACCAGCAGCAACACGGTCCCGACCTGGAGTGCGTAGAACGTCGCGTTGAGCACGTTAGTGCCCGCCAGTTGCTGCCCGATCAGGTCGACGCCGATGATTATCAGCACGACGACCAGGGCCAGCGCCGGCGCGCCGTGCTTGGACAGGCCGGCCAGCCCGGTCCGCTTGCCGGTCGCGTCGCGAGCCTGCGCGAACATGATCCGCGCGGCGCCGCTGGCCACCCCGAGCGAGATCGCGAACAGGCTGATCGTGGCCATCAGGTTGAGGATGTCGGCGTACACCGAGCCCAGATATGCCTTGCCCAGATCCCCGAACGGCAGACCGTTGGTGTAGGCCGCCACGCCCTTGGCGTCCGTCCCGTAGCCGAGCGACTGCGCGGCGGCGGTGAGCAGGTAGAACGCGCCGACCACGATCACCGCGGTCTTGATCGCGCGCGGGATCTCGGTCTTGGGGCTCGAGGTCTCCTCGCCGAGCGCGGCCGCGCCCTCGAATCCGGCGAAGGCCAGGAACCCGTATACCGCCGCCTTGGCCACCGTCCCGATCCCACCGCCCTTGGGAAGCTGGAGGAAGTGGGCGTTGAAGGTCTGGCCGGTGGGACCGTGGCTGAAGATCAGCCGGGCGAGGATGACCACGCTGAGGAGCGTGACCAGGAGCGCGCCCACCACCTCGGAGGCGAGCAGCGAACGGGTGATGATGCGGATCTCGGTGAAGGCGAGCGAGCACACGCCGGCCAGCCCGATCAACGCGATCCACCACCACTGGTGGGTGGTGAGGATCCCGGTCTTCTCCAAGAACTGGCCGCCGAACAGGCCGATCTCGATGGTCGAGCCGCAGCCGATCGCGATATAGCCGCCCATCAACGCCCAACCGGCGAAGAACCCGGCCCGCGGCCCGAGGGTGACCCCCACCAGGGCATAGACCGAGCCGGTGTGGGCGATGTGCTGCGAGAGCTTGATGAAGCAGTAAGCCACCAGCGCCACGCCGAGACTGGCGAAGACGAACGACAAGGTCACCCCGCGGCCGATGATCGCCGCGGCGCCGGTGCCCAGCAGTGCGATCGCGCCTACCGGGCCGATCAGGCCGACCGAGAACGCGGCGGCGTCGACGACCTTCAGTTCCGTCTTCATGCCCTGGGCGGGCGCGGTGGGCGCCGAGGGCGCGGTGGTTTCCATGCGCGCGACGCTAACCGCGGGCGCTGATCTTTGCCAGCCCTTGATGTCCTTCAGCAGGTCAAAGCACAGCTTTGACCTCGGACGGTCGCCTCGGGCGTAGCCTTGTCCGATGACTCGCATCATCGGCATCAATCACGTGGCGCTCGAGGTTGGAGATATCGACGAGGCCCTCGCCTGGTACGGAGACCTGTTCGAGTTCCAGCTGCGCGGGCGAGCCGGCCGGAGCATGGCCTTCATCGACCTGGGGGATCAGTTCATCGCGCTGGCGGCGGGACGAACGCAGCCGGCCGACGACGCCCGACACTTTGGCCTCGTCGTCGAGGACAAGGAGGCCGTCCGCGCCGCCCTCAAGCGGACCGGGGTGCCGGTCCAGGACACGGGCTCGCTCGACTTCAGCGACCCCTGGGGAAATCATCTCCAGGTCGTCGACTACCGCCAGATCCAGTTCACCAAGGCTCCCGCAGTGCTGCGGGCCATGCAGCTCGACGGCCTCGAGAAGACCGGCGCAGCGCTCGCCGAGCTCCGCGACAAGGGCATGCTCGACTAGTCGAGCATGGCGTCGGCACTGACGGCAGGTCGGCCGTGGCCTTCGAGTTCGCGGCCGACCCGCGTCTCGGCGATCAGCGAGAACACCAACGCCACCACGATGGTGGCGAGCTGCGCCACGGCCGAGGCGGCGTGGCCGATCGGCACGCTGGCCAGCGCGACCAAGCCGGCCAGGACCCGCCAGCGCTGGGAGCCGATCCGCAGCGTGCGTCGGAACAGCGCGTTGCCGGCCATGAAGCAGGCGACGCCCCCGCCGAGGGCCAGCGCGTGTGCGCTAGAGAGGGCCGCGAACGGCCCCCCGATCGCGCGCTGGAGACTCGAAGCCGCGGCCACGATGCCCAGGAGCATCAGCAGATACCAGTGATAGAACGCGCGCAGGGCCAGTCGGGCGCGATCGGCACGCGAGGCGCGGGTCATCGCGCCCAGCGCTCGAGAATCCTCGTCTGCTCCAAAGGTGGTCCACCAGAGGCATGCGCTCAAGGCCAGCCCGAGCAACGCGGCGACGGTCAACCCCACGGTCAGCTGGTGCCCACGGGCCCCGATCCCGGCCGCGACAACCGACTCGCCCAGCGCGACGATCACCACCAGGCCGTGCCGCTCGACGAAATGCCCAGGCGCCAGCTCGAACCGTGGGTCCGGTGGCCGGAGCGACGGCAGCAGGATCACGGCCGCCGCGGCGCCCCACAGCACCCAGCGCGCCGAGCCGCCCACCACGCCCGCCGCCAGGATGGCGATCGCCGCGACGAGGTTCAGCGGGGCTACGCGCAGCATCGCGGTGGCCGACGCTCCGCGCTGACTGCGGGTGAACAGCCCGGCGTGGATCAGCACCACCACCAGATACGCCGCCCCGAAAGCGCTCCCAGCGCCGGCGAAGGCGCTGGGCACGGCCAGCGAGAGCACGAAGAACGACGCCATCCCCCCCAGAAGCAGAAGCTGGTAGCTGAAGCGATCGGGCGCGACCAGGTTGGTCAGCCAGGCGTAGCCGCCGTACATCCACCAGATCACCACCAGCAGGAGCACGACCCGCACGAGGCCGCCCGCATCCGGGCGGTGTGCGAGCACCGAGGTCAGCTGCGTGATGGTGAAGACGAAGACGAGATCGAAAAACAGCTCAAGCGTCGAGACGCGCAGTTCGTCGCCCGGGTCCGGCCGGGCAGACGGGGGATCGGGCATCGAGCGGTTCCTGTGGGAGTTGGTTCTACCGGCCGTCGGCGACGGCCGTCCGGAGCTTGGCGAGCAGATCCTCCAGCAACGCGGCCTCTTCCCCGCTGAGCCGCGAGCGGAGCAGTTCGTCGTGTCGCGTGGCGACCGTCCGGAGCCGGTTGAACATCGCGATGCCGGAGTCGGTCAGCTCCGTCTGCTGCACGCGCCGGTTGCTCGGGTCCCGCCAGCGGCGCACCAGCCCCTGCGCTTCCAGGGCTGTGAGGTGATGAGTCAGGGTCGCGCCGGTGAGACCCATCGCCTCGGCCATCTCCGCCTGCGTACCCCAGCGCTGCGAGCGGATCAGCACGAGCACCTGCCAGGTCGAGACCGATCCGCCGGCCTCCGCCATCGCCCGCTCGAACGCCTGGGTGGCGGCATGCGCTGTCCGCGACAAGAGCAAACCGATCGGCGGACGACTGGGCGGACCGGGCATGGCTACATCCTAGCAATAATTTGATATCTAACCCTTAGATGTCTATCCTTCATTAGGAGCCGGCCGCCCCGCCTGAAAGGAGCTTCTCGATGAACGCCCACTCCGCTCCCGTCCACGACGTCTCCTCGCCCCCGGCAACGCCGGCGATCCGGGCCGCCTTCGCGGCCATCGTGGTGGCGATGCTCCCGGCGGTACTCGACCAGACGATGCTGGCGACCGCGCTCCCGACGATCGCCTCGGATCTGGGCAGGCTCGCCGACGTGTCCTGGATCGTCACCGTCTACGTCGTGGCGGCGGCCGCCGCGACACCGTTGTGGGGCAAGCTCGGCGACCGTTATGGGCGCAAACGGCTGCTGGAGGCCTCGCTGCTGCTGTTCCTCGCCTCCTCCTCGCTGTGCGGCGCCGCCGGCAGCCTGACGCTGCTGGTGCTCGCGCGGGCGGTTCAGGGGATCGCGGCCGGAGGGCTGATGACGCTCGCCATGGCCGCGGTCGGCGACCTCGTCAGCCCGCGCGAGCGTGGTCGTTATCAGGGCTACATCGCCGCCGCCTTTGCGATCGCCACGGTGGCCGGCCCCCTGCTCGGGGGTCTGCTCGTCGAGCACGCGAGCTGGCGCTGGGTGTTCTACGTGAACCTGCCACTGGGCACGGTCGCCCTGTACGGGCTGCAGCGCAGGCTTCCCGCCGCACCGGCTCAGCGAGCGACCGCGCGGCTGGACGTTGCCGGCGCCGGCTTGCTCGCCCTCGCCACCTGCGCCCTGATGCTCACCTGCATCTGGGGTGGCCAGCGCTATGGCTGGGGCTCGGCGACGATCGTCGGGCTGGTCCTGGCGACGGTCGCCGGCGCGGCTGGGCTGGTCGTGCGCGAGCGTCGGGCCGCCGACCCGATCGTCCCGCTGGGGCTGCTGCGCACACGCCCGGTCGCCGTGGCCAGCGCCGCCCTGTTCCTGGCCACCGCGGCGCTGTTCGCCGTCACCGTGTTCGTGCCGCTGTTCCTGCAGAGCGTCACCGGGGCGACCCCGACCCAAGCCGGCCTGCTGCTGGTGCCGATGATGCTCGGGATCACGCTCTCGACGACCTGGGCCGGGCGCGAAATCGCCCGCACCGGGCGCTACAAGCGACTCCCGGTGGCCGGGCTGGCCCTGATGGCCGCCGGGCTGGCCCTGTTGGCCGTGGTCGTCCGCACGCCCTCGAGGACCACGGTGGCGGTCGCACTGGTCGTATTCGGCCTCGGCTTCGGGATGGTCGGGCAGGTGCTGATCGTCGCGGTTCAGAACAGCGTCGATCGCCGGCAGCTCGGCATCGGCATGGCCACCACGAGCTTCTTCCGCGCCCTTGGCGGGTCACTCGGCGCAGCGGTGCTGGGGGCCGTGTTCGCCGCCGGCGTGGGACGCACTGGCGCCGGCATGGCGGTGCGGGCCTTGCGCGGGCATGCCCGCGCCGAGATCATCGACGCCGTCCAGACGGTGTTCCTGATCGCCGCACCGATCGCCGGAATCGGCCTGCTCGTCGTGCTGCTGCTGGAGGAGGTACCGCTGAGGCGCGCCGCCTGACCGCCGCGCCCGACTGCGCGAGGTATCGTCGAAGTTGTGGTGCTCGATCAGCTCCGTCTCCCCATCGTCCAGGCGCCGCTGGCCGGTGGTGCATCGACGCCGGCGCTGGCGGGCGCCGTCGCCGAGGCGGGCGGACTCGGGTTCCTGGCCGCAGGCTACAAGCGCGCGGAGGTGGTGCAGGAGGATCTCGGGGCTGTGCGGGCGCTCACGGCCGGGCCCGTCGGGGTCAACATCTTCGCCGCGCCAGCGCCGCCGGCCGACCCCGAAGCGGTGGCCGGATACGCCGCGGGACTTCAGGCCGAGGCGGAGCACTTCGGAGTCGCTCTCGGAGCACCGCGGCACGATGACGACGAGCTCGAGGCGAAACTGGCGCTGATGACCCGGGAGCGAGTCGCCGTGGTGTCGTTCACCTTCGGCTGCCCGGCTCGCGCGGTGCTCGATCGCCTGCACGCCGCCGGCTGCGAGGCCTGGGTCACGGTCACGCACCCCGCGGAGGCGCTGCAAGCCGAACGCGCGGGTGCGGACGCGCTGGTCGTCCAGGGCTTCGAGGCCGGCGGTCATCGCGGCTACTTCGTCGACGCCGAGGAGAACGAGGACCTCGGGTTGCTGGCGCTCTTGCGGCTGGTCAGGCGAGCGGTGACGCTTCCGCTGGTGGCGGCCGGAGGGATCGCCGACGGCGCGGCGATCGCCGCCGTGCTGGCCGCAGGCGCCGCCGCCGCCCAGATCGGTACGGCGCTGATGCTGACTCCCGAGGCCGGTACCGCGCCGGCCCATCGCGCGGCGCTGCGCTCGTCGGACCCGACCGCCCTCACCCGTGCCTACAGCGGACGGCAGGCCAGGGGCGTGGTCAACCGCTTCATGCGCGAGCACGGGGTGGCTGCCCCGCACGCCTACCCCGACGTGCACCACCTGACCACCCCGATCCGGGCGGCGGCGCGCGCCGCCGGCGATCCCGAGGCGATCAATCTGTTCGCCGGCCAGGCTCACAGTCTGGCCCGGGAGGCCCCGGCGGCCGACGTGATTGCTGAGCTGATCGCCGAAGCGCGGCGAGCGTCGGCGGCTTTACGGGACAGGCTCGACTCGATCTGATCGCGCGCGCCGTGCCGCCTGTGCCTCGGCGGCGATGGCGCAAGCGGGCCAAGAGTGAAAAGATCCAGGCTTCGCCAAGAGTCTCACCGAGGAGAACCACCGAATGGCCGAATCGATCGTCGTCGGAACCGACGGCTCAGAACGTGCCGACCGCGCGGTCGACGAGGCGGTCCGTCTCGCCAAAGCGCTCGGCGCGGAGCTCCACGTGGTATCGGCGTACGAACCGTTGCGCGGGGCCAAGATCACTGGGGCTCCCGAGGGCGCGGCCGCTGTATGGGCACCGCTGCCCGATTCGACCGTCGAGTCGACCCTCAGCCAGACGGCCGCGTCTGCCCGACTCCAGGGCAACCTCGAGGTCGTCACGCACGCGGTCAGGAAGGACCCGGCGGAGGCGCTGCTCAGCGTCGCGGCGGAGATCGGCGCCAATCTGATCGTCGTCGGAAACCACGGCATGCACGGCGCCAAGCGGCTGCTGGGCAGCGTGCCCAACGAGATCTCGCACAAGGCCCGCTGCAACGTGCTGATCGTCTCGACCGAAGCCGGCTAGAGCCGGCTTCACGGCGGCGGGTCGCCCCCGCCGACGGCTATCCGAGCCAGCGGCGACGGGGACATCCGCGGCCCGCGCACGGGCCGGCTGGATCGATCATTCGTTTAATTCTCGGCCGTGGGCTAATGGACAGGCGATCGGCCCGCCGATGCAGGTCGGTGAAGCGCTCGAGGGTCATTCGGCCAGTCTTCGGCGTTTGGACTGGATTCGGGCCCATCGCAGAGTAGGCTTGGGCAAGTTTGGCCAGCTTTGGCTACCCAGCCAAAGCGGATGCCCACGAAGGGCGGAAAGCACGGCTAGGCAACAAACAGTCTCGATTTGCCCCCACGGCTCGGACGGACAAGGTGTACGTGATCAGTGCATCAACGGCTGAACGGCGCGCAAGGCCCCATCTATCCCACCTATCGACAAGAAGGAGTCACAGCATGAGCTGGAGAAACGGCTGACCCCGCTGGTTTAGCTGGAATAAGGGATTTCGAGGGCAGGAAGCCTTGCCGAATCCGCTTGCGGGGACGGCTGGAGAAGGACTAGACTCCGGTCGGCTTACGCATGGAAGTACGAGCGCCAATCTCTCCGGAACCGGTCGCAATTCCGGTCGCGACGGTTCACGGTTCTACGCCGATTCGACGGAGACTGGCCGTCGCGGCGATCGCCTTTGCCGTGGTGGCCCTCTTACCGGCCTTCATCTGGCTGGCCCCGCCCTCCCGCTTCGACCAGTGGGGGCTCCTCCTGGGCTTGTGGGGGCTCGCCGGATGCACGATCCTGGGCGAACTCGCGCTGAAGCAGTCGGTTCCGGTGCGATTCCACGCGCTGGCCGTGATCGGTGTGCTCGTGCTGCTGGTCGGCGGCCCGGTTCCCGCCCTGATCGCCTGGCTGGTGCCCGATCTGGCCGACCGGCTCCTACGGGATCGTCCCCACGGGATGTTCACCGCCGGCTTCGGCGCGAACATCGCCTCCTACGGATGGTGCGTGCTCGCGGCCGCCGGGGTCCTCGCCCTGACCGGCGCCGACTCGATCTCACCCTCGGTCGCGCCCAGTGTTCTCGCCGTCGGACTGACCCTCGAGCTCGTCAACTTCGCCATCGCCCGG
The DNA here is from genome assembly GCA_963808605.1 of uncultured Solirubrobacterales bacterium. GTDB lineage: Bacteria > Actinomycetota > Thermoleophilia > Solirubrobacterales > Solirubrobacteraceae > Palsa-465. The sequence goes on along the minus strand of CAWEGQ010000004.1, from coordinate 91,660 downwards.
TGCCTCTACGGGACCCTCTACCAGGGCTATCGGCTGCTCGCCCTGGTGCGCGACGAGTTCCTCAGCGTGCTCGGGGCGGAACTCGTGATGCTCCTGTTCGCCACCGTCTGCGCGCTGCTGATCGCCCCGCTGGGGATCCTCGTGCTGCTGCTCGTCGGTCCCGCCGTCCTGATTCCCGAGGTCGCACTGCCGTTGCTGGCCCGCTCGCGCGACATCACCGCGATGGACCCCGCGGCCGCGACCAGGGTTTATGTGGCCGCCCTGGCCACTCAGCTCGGAATTCGCGGGCGCGAGCGCCGGGTGGCGCTGCTGGCCGCCGAGCTGCTCAGCGATCCGACCGCGATCCCGTACAACGTCGATGTTCCCGTCGCCCGTGAGGCCCAGATCACCGCGTGGCACGCCACCGAGCGCTGGGATGGCGCCGGCGGCCCGGCCGGCTTCAGCGGCAGCCTGATCCCCCGCGCCAGCCGCCTGCTGGCCGTCGCCCAGGCCTGGAGCGATTTGACCGCGGCGGGTGGCCCGCAGCTTCCACAGACCCAGGCACTGCTCGCCCTCGAGCTCCATTCCGCCTCGCGACTGGACCCTAACGTCGTCGTGGCCGCCGGCCAGATCGTCACCACCGAGGCGGCGTTCGCCGAGCTCGCGACCTTCCAGCCGAAGCTCCACAGCCTGGGCCTTCCCCGCCTGGTGCGCAGCCGCGCACTGCCGGCGGTGCTGGCGGCCTACCGCGCCGCCTGAGCCGACCGCTGAGGCCGTCGGGCGGCCCGGCCGGCCGCCTGGCTAACCCTTGCTCTGCTGCTCCCGACGCGCGTGCTTGCGCTCGGCGCGCTGCTCCTCCCGCGCGGCCCGCTGCGCGTTCGACTGGCGCCCGGCGTACCCGCGCATCCCGACGGTGAACGGACCCGCGAACGGGGTCAGCTGGCGGTCGGACTCGGCAGCGCCACATTCCGGGCACGGGGGCAGCTCGCCGTAAGGCACTTGCGCCTCAAAGCGAGCATCGCAGGCGGCGCATTTGAAGTCGTACAGGGGCACCAGCTGATCATAGCCCCGGTGCCGCCGCTCAGCGCCCGGCGGCGTAGCGCGCGAGCGCCTCGCGGCGCGCGAGCGCATGGTCGACCACCGGCTCGGGGTAGTGCTGGCCGATCACGCAGCCCACCTCTCGCTGGACGTCGGAGGGCATGGTCCATGGCTCGGCGAGGAACTTGCCGGGCACGTCGCGCAGCTCCGGGACGTAGCGGCGGACGTACGAGCCGTCGGCATCGAAGCGTGCCTGCTGGCGCGCCGGGTTGAAGATCCGCCGGAACACCGGCTGCGGATCGACGCCGACCGAGGCGATCCACTGCCAGTTGCCGTTGTTGCTGGCCTGGTCACCGTCGATCAGCCATCGCATGAACCACCGCTCCCCCCAGCGCCAATCGATCCCCAGGTCCTTGGTCAGGAACGAGCCGACGACGAGCCGGGCCCGGTTGTGGATCCAGCCCTCGCGACGCAGCTGCCGCATCGCGGCATCGACCAGGGGAAAGCCGGTGCGTCCCTCGCACCAGGCGTCGAACAGCGGCTGGTCGTCGCTCCACCGGATCTTGCCCCGGTAGCGCTCCTGGTACTCGGTGCGGGCGTTGCCGGGAAAATGCCGCAACACGTGCCCATAGAAGTCGCGCCAGCAGAGCTGGCGGCGGTAGGCCTCGGCGCCCGATCCTGCTGGCAGCCGGTGCTCGAGCTCGCGCGCTGACAGACACCCGAAATGCAGATACGGGGACAGCCGTGAGACATGGCGGCCGTGGAGCTCGTCGCGTCCGTCCTCATAGTCCGCGATCGGGCCATTCAGAAACGCGCTCATCGCCGTGCGGCCGGCCTGCTCGCCACCCGGCGCCGGATCCGGCACCTCCTGGCGCAGGCCGAGGTCCTCCAGCCGCGGGACACGGCCCCTGCGGAGCTTCGACGGGAGCGGGGGAAGCGATCGCGGAGTCGGCGCGAGCTCCCTGCGGTCCTGGGCGAGCCACGTGCGGTAGAACGGGGTGAAGACCGTATAGGGAGTGCCGGCGTCGGTGCGAATCGCGTGCAGATCGTCGACCGCGAAGATCCCGGGGTGGAGCACCGCCTCGCTCCCAACCGCCCCCAGCGCCCGGGCCATCCGGCTGTCGCGGCCGCGGGCGAAGGACCCCACGTCCGCGCTGAAGTGGACCTTCTCGGCTCCTAGCTCCCGAGCCAGCGTCACCAGCTCCTGCTCCGGGTCGCCGGAGCGGATCACCAGACCGGAGCCGCGATCGCGCAGCGCCGCGTCGAGATCGGCCAGGCACTCGAGCATGAACTGCGTGCGCGGCCCGGATGCGTGCGGACCGCCGAGCAGGCGCTCGTCGAGACAGAACACCGGAACCACGGGCTCGCCGCCGTCCGCCGCCGCCCGCAACGCCGGATGGTCGTGGACGCGAAGGTCCCGCCGGAACCAGACCAGCTCCGTCATCCGATCAGGCGCTCGACCGCCTCATGGCGAAACGCGAAGATGCGCTCGAGGTCCCGCCGTACGAACAGCCGGTGCGCCAGGACGCCGAGCGGGCCCAGGGGTAGCGCGTAGTGGACGCGGTCCCGGACGAGCGTGCCCCCGTCCCGGGCGGTGAACTCGTGCAGGTGATGCCACAGCCGGTAGGGGCCGCGCAGCTGACGGTCGACGAAGGAGCTGTCGCGCTCCCAGCGCTCGATCCGGGTGACCCAGCGCAGCGGCACCCGGTGCACTCGCAGGCGGTAGTCGATCAGCGCCCCCACGTGCATCTCGATCGGCTCGGGGGTCAGCACCTCGAAGCCCAGCCAGGGGGGCGTGAGCGACTCGAGGTTGCGCGCCAGCGAGAAGAACTCGAATACCTCGGGGAGGGGGCGGCCGACGAACTGCTCGCGCTCGAGCAGCTGGACCGTCATGCCCCGTCGAGCACTGAGCGCAACGCGGAGTCGAGCTCGGCTTGGCGGAACTCGTAACCGAGCAGCTTCAGGCGTTCGGGCGCAACTCGCTGGCCGGTCGTCACGATCGTCGACATCTCGCCGTAGAGCAGCTTGATCGCGAAGGCCGGGACCGGCAGGAACGCCGGCCGGTGCAGCGCCCGCCCCAGGGCCTTTGAGAACTCGGCGTTGGTGACGGGCGTCGGCGCCGTGACGTTCACCGGTCCCTCCGCGGCCGGGTCGTCCAGGCACAGCAGCAACGCCCCGACCACATCGTCGAGGTGGATCCACGAGATGTACTGGTGCCCGCCGGCCACCGGGCCGCCGATGCCCAGCTTGAAGAACGGCAACATCGTCTCGAGCGCCCCGCCTTCTGGCGAGAGCACGACCCCGGTCCGGGTGACGGCCACCCGCATCAGATCGGCGGCGGTCATCGCCTCCGCTTCCCAGGCCGTCACGACCTCGGCGAGGAAGTCCTTGCCCGGCGCCGAGCTCTCGTCGACGGGTTGGTCATCCCGCGGGCCGTAGAACCCGGTGGCGGACTGCGAGACAAGCACCCGGGGGCGCTTCATCTCCGGCAGCGCGCGCAGGCCCTTGGTCAGCTCGCGAGTGGCCAGTACGCGGGAATCGCGAATCTCGCGCTTGACCGACTCGCTCCAGCGCTGGGAAATCGGTTCGCCGAGCAGATGGATCACCGCGTCCGCGCCGCTCAGCGCCGCCTCCGGGGGCGGCGCCTGGGTCGGCCGCTCCCAGGCGTGGGCCTCGACGCCGGACAGCTTCTGGCGCGCGCTCTCGGGGTTACGGGAGAGCGCGACCACGGTGTCGCCGCGAGCCGTCAGCGCGGCGGCGACCGCCCGGCCGATCGTCCCGGTCGCGCCGGTCAGGACGACGCGCATTGAGGCTCGAGGGGACTGAGGGGCTGGGAATCCGGCGACATCTGCACGAACCATAACGAACCGTTGAAATTCTCGCAACATCATGTAGTTTGGTGCGATGGCGACGGATGCCGGTCTCAGCCTGACCACTGCCCAGCTCGCCGAGCGGACGGGCATGCCGGCCGGGACGCTCCGGATGTGGGAGACCCGATACGGCTTCCCTTCTCCGGTCAGACGGCCCGGGGGTCATCACCGCTACAGCGCGCGCGACGTCGAGATCGTGCGCGAGGTTCTACGGCTGCGCGAGCAGGGACTTTCCATCACCGCGGCGATCGCCAGGGCGCGAACCGCCGAGTCCGAGCGACCCACCTCGATCTTCGCCGGCCTGCGCGAGGCCCGTCCCGACCTCCAGCCGGTGGCACTGTCGAAGCGCGCGCTGCTCGACCTGACCCATGCGTTCGAGGACGAGTACTGCGCCCGGGCCGGAGCCGGCCTGCTGATCGCCAGCTTCCAGCGAGCTCGTTTCTTCCGGCAGTCAGAGCGCCGCTGGCGCGAGCTCGCGCGGACGGCGGAGCTGGCCTGCGTACTGGCCGATTTCGAGACCGCCAGGGAGCCCGCCGGCGGTCCGATCGAGGTGCCGGTGGGGCGCGATCATCCGCTGGCCCGGGAATGGACGCTGGTCATCGACGCCCCCGGCGGGCGCGCCTGCCTCGCCGCCTGGGAGCAGCCCGCTTCGACCGACCTCCCCGATCTGCAGCGGCGATTCGAGGTCGTCTGGTCGTTCGAGCCAGAGGTCGTCCAGGTGGCCGCGGCAATCGCGATCGAGATCGTTCGCGAGCTCGCGCCGGCCGTGGCCGGTCGGCTGCCGCCGCCGCCGGACGGCCCGGTCAGCACCAGCTCGCCGGAGCTTCGCTTCGCCACCGGACTCGCGCATCGGATCGTCGGCTATCTGGGCGGGTAACCGGAATCGCCCTCGGTAAGCTGCGGCTGGTGGCGCCGCCGATCTCCAGCCCCGAGCGCGAGCAGGAGCTGCTCGGGGCGTTCCGGTCCGGCGATCAGGATGCCTTCGAACAGCTCGTCCGCCCCTATCGCCCCGAGCTGCACGCACACTGCTACCGGATGCTCGGCTCGGTGCACGACGCCGAGGATGCGCTGCAGGACGCGATGCTGCGCGCCTGGCGCGGCTTGAACAAGTTCGAAGGGCGCAGCTCGGTGCGATCGTGGCTCTACACGATCGCCACCAACACCTGCCTCAACGCGATCGCCCGGCGACCGAAGCGTGTACTGCCGATCGATCATCGGCCGCCCACCGATCCCCAGCAGGGCCCCGGCGAGCCGCTCACCGAGTCGGTGTGGGTCGAGCCATATCCAGATGAGCAGATCGGGGTACCCGACGGCGCGGCCTCGCCGGAGGCTCGCTACGAGCTGCGTGAGAGCGTCGAGCTGGCCTTCGTCGCCGCGGTCCAGCACCTCCCGGCCACCCAGCGAGCCGTGCTGATCATGCGGGAGGTACTCGGGTTCTCGGCCCAGGAGGTCGCGGGATCGCTCGACACAACCGTCCCGTCGGTCAACAGCGCCCTCCAGCGGGCTCGCAAGACCACCGGCGAGCTCATGCCCGAGCACAGCCAGCAGACCACCCTGCGCAAGCTCGGCGATCGACGCCTGCGGGCGCTGGTCGAGCGCTACATGAATGCGATGCAGCGGGCGGACATCGACGCCGTGGTGGGCATGCTGGCCCAGGAGGTGGCGTGGTCGATGCCCCCGCTGGCCAGCTGGTTCTCGGGCGCCGCAGTGCCGGAGTTCCTGCGACTCGGGCCGCTGTCCGGCGAATTCCGCTGGCGTCATCTCCCCGCGCATGCCAACGGCCAGGCCGCGGTCGGCTGCTACACCTGGCACGAGGATGCGGGCGCCTACCTCCCGTTTGCGCTCGACGTGCTGACGCTCGACGGCGAGCGGATCCAGCAGGTCACCGCGTTCATCGTGCGCTCGTCCCAGGACGACCCCGCGCTGTTCCACCGGTGGCCGGATTCGCCGCCGGACCCCGACCGGGTCGCGTCGGTGTTCGGGCGCCTGGGTCTGCCCGACCGGCTCGACTGAGCGCCCTCGGGCTCAGCCCTCGGGCCAGCCGCACCCTTACCGATCAGAGTACGGCGGTTCGGTGGCGCACGGCCCCGCGGAGTATCGCGGCGGTCTCGATCGCGTCGTGCAACAGCAGAAACGGGACCGACCAGCTCCCCGCCCCCGCCCGGCGCCCGCGCGCGCGGAGCGAGAGCGCATGCCGGGTCAGCACCAAGCGGCGCAGCCAGCGCGGGGCCAACAGGGCCAGCGCCGAGCGCAGCAGCAAGAGGTGCCACACGTTCCAGAACAGACGGCGATGCAGGATCGCCCGGGTCTGGGGGTGCACGGCGAACAGTCGAGCGCAGGCGCCCCATCGAGTCGCGTCACGCAGCGTGCCGACCAGCCCGAGGCGCTGGACCGCGTGGTGGACGAGCGCGTCGTGCGCGAACGTCGCCTCGTACCCGCGCTCGAGCGCACGCCAGGCCAGGTCGGTGTCCTCACCGGCCGGACGCAGGCCGAAGCGCTCGTCGAAGCCGCCGAGCGACTCGAGCACCTGGCGCGGGTAGAAGATGTTGCAGGTCTCGTACTGCGGCCCGAGGCCGCAGACGCTGACGGTGCGGGAGAACAACAGATCCCGGGTCAGCTCGTCCGGATCGGGCTCGGTCCGGCCCTGAACGATCGCCCCCGGTCGAGCCCCCGACGCCGCCAGGCCGGCCCGGAGCCAGGCCGGGGTCGGCACGCAATCGTCGTCGGTGAAGGCGACGAGCGGCGCCTGGGCCAACCGCCAGCCGCTGTTGCGCCCGCCGGCCGGCCCGAGCGTGGTCGGGTGGCGGATCGTGCGCAGCCGCAACCGGCCCAGCTCGCGCTCTCGCTCCAGCACGGCGCCGGTCGCCGGGCCCGAGCCGTTGTCGACGACGATCACCTCGAACGCTTCCGCGCCGAGCTGCTGCGCCCGCAGGCCGGCGAGCAGGCGGGTCAGCCGCTCCGGGCGGTCGTACGTGGAGACGACGACCGAGACCAGAGGATCGGAGGGCACTAGTGTGCTGTCCTGTAGTCAGGGTGCACTAGGCCTCGCGGCGCGCGTGGTTGGACAGCAGCCGACCGGCCTCGAACGCGCAGGCCTCGGCGAACTCGAGCAACGCCGACTGCGCCGCCGGGCGGTCGCGGCGCCCGGTGGCGACGGCCGCGCCGGCCAGGTGGCGAGCCAGACGCGCCGCGAGCTGCCACGGGCGCGGCGGTGCGAACAAACCGGGATAGCGCCGGTTCAGCCACGCGGCGCCGCTGCCGTGGCGCGCGAGCTGGCGCAGCAACGCGGTAAGGGACTCCCGGCTGCGGTGTTGCACCGTCGCGTGCGGGCGGAGCTCGAGCTTCCAGCCCGCCTCGGCGATCCGGAAGCACAGGTCAGCGTCCTCACCGGCGCGGGCGTCCTGCGCAAAACCGCCGACCTGCGTGAACGCGGCCCGGCGCACCGCGCAGTTGGCGGTCTGGGCGTACGGGGAACCGACCCGGCCGGCGGTCACGCCCTGGCTCATCTGCCCGCGCCCGGCACTGTGCCGCGCCGCCAACGTCGGACTCGCGGCGAAGTCGACGATCTCGCCGGCCAGAATCGCCGTGTCGTCTCCGGGCGCCGGATCGAAGTAATCCGCCACCAGCGATGCGCTGGGGACGGTGTCGGCATCGATGAACACCAGCCACTGCCCCAGCGCCAGCGCGGCGGCTCGGTTGCGGGCGAAGCCCGGCGATCTGATCCCCGAGGCGGCACAGAAGCGGACGCGGCCATCCTCGCGGTGGTCGGCGCACGCCGGGCGGTTATCGGCGACGATCACCTCGTCGTCCGGGTCGAGCTCGAGCCGGTTGAGCGCGGCCAGCAGCCGCTCGAGCTCCGCCTGTGCGCCGAGGAACGGCACGATCACCGAGACGCTCGGGCGGGACTTGGCGACGGGCGGAGAGCCGGGCACGCGCAGAGTCTGCCAGCGCGGCCGTGTGGAGGACCGGTCCGCTCGGGACGGACTTCAATCGACGCACAGGTCGAGGGCCGGCCGAGCGTGCGGGCGAGCGAACTTCGGCGCGCTGTGTAACAGGAAACGCCCGCGCCACGCCAAACTTCGAGTGGTTGGAGTACTAGGCGCCGGCGAGCTCGCGCTCGCGGCTCGCGCTCGCGCTCGCGCAGGCTCTGCTGCTCGGAGTCCAGCCGGCGGAGGGCTCGCTCGTAGTCGTCGTAGCGGCGGACGACGCGGGTCCAGGCCCAGCCCTCGCGGTTGCGCAGCTCGCGGCTGCGGTCCGCGTCCCCGGGCCGTGGCTTGGCCTCGGCCTGTCGACGGATGGCGCCGCGGCTACGGGGTTCGCGCCGCGCGCGCTCCTGGCGCAGGTCGACCAGCGCCTCGTGCTCGGCCACGGCGGCGGCGAGGTCGGGAGCCGGCCCGGCGTGCTCGAGCAGGCTCGCCTCCAGATGCGTGCTGAGGATCAGCAGCTCGCGGTCGGTGGCCCGGCGCGCGCGCTTCACCCGCGTGTCGCGGAAGGCGAAACGGTCCCAGGCCTTGGCGAACGAGATGAAGCTGGTGCGGCCGCCGGCGCGGTGGGCGGCCAGCATCGGGCAGATTCCGCCTTCGTCGGCGTAGGCCCCCACGATGATCTGGTTGCCGCGAATGCCGTTCAGCATCGCGACCTTCGTGTTCCGGGGCAGGCAATCGATCGCCTGCCGCAGCTCGCTGATGGTCGCTTGGCGCCGTTCTCGCATAGGGTTCTTCGCGGGGTAGCGGATCCGAACCGCCGCGGTGACTGTATCCGCGGACGTCTGAGCCCTCAAGCGAACTCCTTGCCGCGAACGAAAACTTGCAGATGAGATCCGAGCGCGGGCGCGATCGACTGACGGTCTACCTCGGGGCGTTCGGGCAGCCCGGTCACGCGTTCCCGATGCTCGCCCTGGGTGCCCGCCTGGCGGCGCGCGGGCACCGGGTCTCCTACGAGACCTGGTCGCGCTGGCGCGAGCCGGTCCAGGCGGCGGGGATGGAGTTCGTGGCCGCGCCGGAGTATCCGGTGTTCCCCACCCGCGAGCGACCGCTGAAGCCCTACGAGGCCGTGGTCCTGGCCGCCGCCGAGAGCCGCCGGGAGATCCTCGGCCGCGCCCCCGATGTCGTCGTGCACGACATCCTCACGCTCGCCCCGGCGATGGCGGCCGAGCTGGAGGGCATCCCGTTCGCCACCCTCATCCCCCACGTGAATCCGGTCGGCGCGCCCGGCTTTCCGCCCTACTCCTTCGGGGCCAGGATTCCGCGCACTCGGCTCGGCTCGAGACTGTGGCGGACGCTCGACCACCCGGTCGAGCGCGGGCTCCGGCGCGGACAGGTCGAGCTCAACGACACGCGGGACCGGCTCGGCCTGCCCCCCGTCGAGCGCCTCCACGGCGGCCTCAGCCCCCACCTGTGCCTGGTCGGGACATTCCCGCAGCTCGAGTATCCCCGCGCGTGGCCGCCCGAGGTCCACGTCGTCGGGCCGCTGATGTGGGAACCGCCGTTTGCCGAGGTGGGACTCCCCCCCGGCGACCGGCCGCTGGTGCTGATCGCCCCCTCGACCGCCCAGGATCCGGAGCAGCGACTGCTGACCTGCGCGCTCGAGGGGCTGGCCGGCGAGCCGATCCGCGTGCTGGCCACGACGAACCGCAAACCACTGCCGGAGCCCGTCGTCCCGCCCGAGAACGCCCGGCTGGTGGAGTGGCTGTCCTACAGCCGCACGATCCCCCGCGCCGCGCTCGTCATCTGCCACGCCGGCCACGGAACCGTGGTGCGCACGCTCGCCTGCGGCACCCCGCTGCTCGCCGTTCCGCACAGCGGCGACATGGCGGAAAACGCGGCTCGGATCGACTGGGCCGGAGTCGGGGTGCGGTTGCCCTGGCGCCTGCTCAGGCCCGGCACGCTGCGGTTGGCCGTCCGCCGGGCCCTGGGCGACCCGCGCTTCGGCGTGCGGGCCGGTGCTCTCGCCCGCTGGGCGCAGGACCACGACGGCCCGACCCGCGCCGCCGAACTCGTGGAGGAGCTGGCGCTCAGCCGCGGCGCCGCTCGCGCACGAACTCGATGAGCTCGGGCGCGGTGCTCTGCCCTATGTCGACCGCCTCGCCGTGACACGTGCACAGCTCGATCACCGCGCGCTGGTCATCGCAGGAGATCGTGCGCCAGCTCGCGCCATGATCCTCCCAACGCTCCAGGTCGGCGACGGTGATCGGCGCGCGCATCATTCTCAGGCGCCGCCGGCGGGGGCGGAGCTGGCGCCGGCGGGATTCGTCTCGGCGCCGGCGGGATTCGCCTCGGCCCAGGCGGCGATCTCCCGCGACCCCTGGATGTAGCTGCCGTCGTCCTTGACCAGCACCGGCACCCAGTTGTTGCCGGTCAGGCGCTTGACCTCGCGCCGCCCGCTGGTCTGATTGAACATGTCCGGCATCATGCCCAGCCCGTGCGCGTGGACGAGCTCCGGCTGATACCCGGCGTCGGCCAGGGCGTGATAGGCGGTGCCGCAGGGATGGCCGCCGGGCCGCGGCGCCGGCTTCCAGGTTCCGTAACAGACGTACAGCTTCATTTGATTCCTTTCCCCACGTGTGGAGCTCCGGGGGTGGGACTCGAACCCACAACCCTTCGGTTAACAGCCGAATGCTCTGCCGATTGAGCTACCCCGGATTACGGTGTGTTGGGAGGCTTCTCCCGCCGATCACTGTATCGGGAGCGACATCAATCCGTCATCGGGTCAGACGGTGTTCTCGAGCTGCGCCACGACGCCGCGGATCCGCTCGCGGACGCGCTCGCGGTCTCGGGCGAGGGTGGCGACGTCCGAGCCCGGCTCGACGCGGGCGCGCTTGATCGCGCGTTCGAAGCGGCCCAGCTCCAGCAGCAGCCTGGCGTGCTCGAGCCGGTCGGCGCTGAGCTCGCCTCCCCGGCCGGCGCGGGCGACGATATCCGCCACGGTACGGGCCAGCTCCTCGTCGTCGGTGGGCAGGTCGGCCAGCGGCGTGGCGGTCCGGCCGGCCAGGTGCCTGGCGGCGCGGCGGAAGAGCGCGCTGGTGAGCAGCTCGTCGGGATCGGTGGCCGCCAGCGCAACGGCGCCCTCCGCAGGCATCGCCACGCACAGCGCCAGGAAGGTTCGCTCGAGGCGCAGGTCGTGATCGACCGCGGGGACCCGGCCGGCGAGCGCTCCGGGATCGGCATCGTCGCCGGCTTCGCTCCCGCCGCCGCGCGGACCGGCCGCCGGCGGGGGTGCGGCGATCAGCGTGGCCAGCCGTCCCTCGGAGAGCTCGAGCCTCCCCGCCACGCGCCGCATCAGCTGGTCGCGCAGAACACTCTGAGGCAGCCGGGCCAGAATCGGGCGCAGCTCGGCCAGCGCGCGATCCTTGCCCTCCGCGCTGCCGGTGTCCTCGTGCTCGAGGATGCGCTCCACGGCAAACACGACGAACGGGACCGAGCCCTCGACGCGCTGGCGGAGTGCCTCGGGCCCCTCGCGGGCGATCAGCTCGCCCGGGTCGGTGCCGTCCGGCAGCGGTACGACGCGCAACTCGAGCTTGGAACCCGAGGCCAGGCGGGAGGCCCTGAGCATCGCCTCCTGTCCGGCGCGGTCGGCGTCAAGGCACAGCTCGAGCACCTTGACCACCCGCTCGAGCTCGCGGACCTGCTCCTCGGTCAGCGAGGTCCCCATGATCCCGACGGCGTTGCGAAAGCCGGCCTGGTGCAGGGCGAGCACATCGGTATAGCCCTCGACCAGGATCATCCGGCCGGCCTTGGCGGCGGCGGCCCGGGCCAGGTCGATTCCGAACAGCTGCTCGCGCTTGTGGTAGAGCTCGCCGTCGGAGGTGTTGAGGTACTTGGGACCCCGAGAGTCCTCGGTCATCTGGCGGGCGCCGAAGCCGCGGACGTTGCCGCGGGCGTCGACCGAGGGGAACATGATCCGTCGCCGGAACCGGTCGTAGATCGAGCCCGGCCGGTCCTTGGAGCGCTGGGCCAGGCCGACGGCCAGGAGCTCCTCGTCGGTGAAGCCGGCTCGCCGCGCGACCAGCAGGATCCGGTCCCATGCGCTCGGGGCGTAGCCGACCCGGAACTCGCGCAGCGTCTCCTCGGTGAAGCCACGGCCGAGCAGGTATTCCCGCGCGGTGGCCGCCTCTTCGGCCTCCCAGAGATAGCGCGAGTAGTAGGTGGAGACGCGTCCCAGCAGCGAGTACAGCCGCTCGCGGCGGGTGCGCCGGGACGCCGCCGCCGGGTCTTCGTCCTCGGTCTCGAGCTCAATTCCGAAGCGCTTGGCCAGCGATTCGATCGCGCCCTTGAAGTCGAGCCCCTCGGTCTCCCGGACGAAGTTGATGGCGTCGCCGCTGGCCTGGCAGCCGAAGCAGTGGTAGAGCTTCTCGTCCGGACTGACGTGGAAGGAGCCCGTGCGCTCGTCGTGGAACGGGCAGTTGCCGAAGTAGCTGTTGGCCCCGGCGCGCCTCAGGTCGGTGCGCGCCGAGACGAGCGCCACCATGTCGATGGCGTCGCGGACCCGATCGGTCGATTCGGCCGTGTAGCGACTCACGGCGCGAAGGCGACCGGGATTCTCATCGCCTCGAACGCGTGGATGCAGAAGCGATCGGTCATGCCGGCGAGATAGTCGGCGACCCGGCGGGAGGTCCCACCCGGGGGGATCGAGTCCGGGATCTCGTCGGGATGGTCGCAGTAGTGGTCGAACAGCGTCCGGATCAGCGGCTGGATCTTGGCGTGCTCGCGGGTGGCCTCCGGTCCCAGGTAGACGCGGTCGAACATGAACGTCCGCAGCTCGATCATCGCGCCGCCGATCTCCTCGCCCTGGACGATCTCCCCGGCGCGATCGGAGTGCTCGACGAGATCGTGGACCAGCGTGTCGATCCGCTGCGATCCGCTGCCGCCGAGGATCGCGATCGGATCGGTGGGCAGGTCGGGCAGGCCGATCACCCCGGCCCGGACGGCGTCGTCGATGTCGTGGTTGATGTAGGCGATCCGATCGACCAGCCGGACGATCTTGCCCTCCAGCGTGGCCGGCTCGCGGGCTCGCCCGGAGTGGCCGCGGATCCCGTCGCGGACGGCGTTGGTCAGGTTCAGGCCCTGGCCGTCGCGCTCGAGCGTGTCGACGACGCGCAGCGAGTGCTCGTTGTGCAGGAACGACTCACCAAAGCGCTCCTGCAGACAGCGGTGCAGCGCGTCCTCGCCGACGTGGCCGAACGGCGGGTGACCGAGATCGTGGCCGAGCCCGATCGCCTCGACCAGGTCCTCGTTCAGCCGCAGGGCACGGGCGACCGTGCGCGAGACCTGGGTGACCTCGAGCGTGTGGGTCAGCCGGGTGCGGTAGTGGTCGCCGGTGGGCAGCACGAACACCTGGGTCTTGTGCTTGAGCCGACGGAATGCCTTGCAGTGGACGATCCGGTCGCGGTCGCGCTGAAACGGAGTGCGCAGGCCGCAGTCGGGCTCCTCTCGCGCGCGCTCGGCCGGGTAGGAGCGGGTGGCCAGCGGAGCCAGGTCCGCCTGCTCGCGGGCGCGGATCCGATCGGCGAAGACCGCCGCCACCGGCCCGCTGGGATGTTGGCCCGAGATCGTCGTGGCTGGATCGCTCATCAACAGCGATTCTGACAGCGCGCGGCGCGGGCGATCAGACTTGATGCGAACTCGTGGCAAATCGCCGGCTGGTGCGCTACGCCGTACCGGCCGGTGCGCTACGCCGCGCGCAGCAGCGGGCGCAGCCGGACGTGAGCGTGGTGCTCCGCCATCTCGGTGATCGCGCGCTCGGCCTGGCGCAGCGCTCGGTCCGGCGCCTGCGGGGTCTCCGCCAGCGGCTTGGCCAGCGCGCCGACCAGAAACGCGTAGGCCTCCTCGTCGAGAGCGAAGCCGGTCGCCTCGCAGGAGTTGCACACCACCCCCCCGACCGCGGCCGAGAAGCCCTGCAGGTGCTCGCGCTCGCCACAGGCCGCACAGGCGCCGAGCTGCGGGACGATTCCGGCCGCGAGCAGCAGCTTCAGGCGGAACGCGAGCCCGTTGGCCGGCTTCGCCTGCGACGGCTCGGTGCTCAGCAGCATCAGCTCGTTGGCCAGCAGCGCGAACACCTCCGGATGGGGATCGGGGGTTTCGAACATCCGCGCGACCGCGTCGCAGGCGCGCGCGGCGGCGTCGAGGCTGGCGGCATGCTCGCGCAGCGGCGCGTGGGCGGCCACGGTGTCGACGCCGGTCACCGTGAACAGGTCCCCCCGCCCGATACGGAGCATCAGCTGGATACGGAAGAACGGCTCCAGCCGGGCTCCGAAACGGCTGCGTGAGCGCCGCGCGCCCTTGGCGATCGCTCCGATTCGGCCGTGCCGAGGCGTGTACAGATGGAGGATGCGATCGGCTTCCCCATAGCGGATCGACCGGAGCACGATCGCCTCGGTCTTCAGAGGGCCCATGCTATTTTTTCTGAAGTATGAAGTCAGTCACCGTCTACACGACCGAGCACTGCTCGCGTTGCGCGAGCGCCAAGATGCTGCTGAGGCGCCGCGGAATCGAGTACGAAGAAGTGAATCTGGCAAAGGACCCGGACGGCCGCTTGGAGCTCACCCAGCGGACCGGCATGGTGACGTTCCCCCAGATCGTGATCGACGAGCAGACGCTGGGTGGCTTCGATGAGTTGCTGGCCGCCGACCGCGCCGGCCGCCTCCAGCAGCTCCTCGCTGCCTAGCTTCTCGGGCCTAGGCTTTCCGCGACCGCCGGGCCCGCGGCTTGGACTGGCAGCGCTCGCACACGTAGGTCCCGCGACCGGCGGCGACGATCTTGCGGATCGGCCCGCCGCAGTTGACGCACGCCTCGCCCTCGCGCAGGTGGATCAGGAAGCGGTCCTGAAACGAGCCGCGGGCGCCGTCGACGTGGCGGAAGTCGTCGATCGAGGCGCCCTTGGCCTCGATCCCGGCGGCCAGGACCTGCTCGATCGCCGCGCGGAGGCTGGCCCACTGAGCCGCGTTCAGGCGCCCGACCGGCCGCAGCGGATGGATCCGGGCGCGGAACAGCGCCTCGTCGGCGTAGATGTTCCCCACCCCGGAGATCCGGCGCTGATCCAGCAGGAACGCCTTGACCGGCGCGATCCGCCCCCGGGCGGCGTGGCGCAGGTACTCGGCGGTGAACTCGGGCGTGAACGGCTCGGCGCCGAGCCTCAGCGCGAGGTACTCGTCGCGGGCCGCGGAGCCGTGGATCAGGTGGCCGGTCCCGAACCGCCGGGGATCGACATAGGCGATCCGGTGCCCGTCGTCGAGCCAGAACCGGACCCGCGTGTGGGTCGGCTCGACGGCCGGATCGAACAGCAGCGCGCCGGTCATTCGCAGGTGCACCAGCAGGTGCCGGTCGCCGGAGAGTGACCAGATCAGGTACTTGCCCGCCCGGCCGATCGCCTCGATTCGCGCCCCGGTGAGCTCGCCCTGCACCGGCTCCGGCGGCGCCGGGCGCGTCCAGCGCGGGTCGAGGATCTGGACCGACTCGATCAGCCGTCCCTCCAGATGCGGCGCCAGCTGCCGGCGGATGGTCTCGACCTCGGGTAACTCGGGCATCTGACCGCTTCTACAGGAAAGCGTCGCCGGGCAGGTCCGCGGCCTCGCGGCCGGTGAGCCACTTCAGAGCGCTGGCCCCCACATCGGAGAGCAGACCGTCGTGGCGCCGCGATCCGTGCCCGGGGAACACGGCCAGCAGGGGGACGTACTCGCGCGTGTGGTCGGTGTGCGACGCGGTCACGTCGCAGCCGTGGTCGGCGCTGATCACCAGCAGGTCCTCAGCGCCCAGCAGCTCCAGCCACTCCGCCACCGACGCGTCGATCTTCCTGAGGGCCTGGTGAAAACCGGGGACGTCGTGGCGATGGCCGTAGACCTCGTCGGTCTCGACCAGGTTGATGAACACCATCCCGTGCTCCAGGGTCTGCAGCAACGCCGTCGTCTCCGCCAGCGCGCGAGCGTTCGTGGCGCCCGGATGCTGGACATCGATGCCAATGCCTCCCATCAGCCGGCCGGCCTTGCCGACCGTGTGCACCGGTATCCCGGCGTCGTGGCATTCCTGCAGATAGCTGCGGGTCGGCGGCCCGATCGAGTAGTCGCGGCGCCCCTCCGTTCGTTCGAACCGCCCGGGGGCTCCGGTGAACGGGCGGGCGATTACCCGGCCGACGCCGTGGGCGCCGCTCAGCGCCTGGCGGACCTCCCGGCAGATTTCGTAGAGCGCATCGGGTTCCAGGCAGTCGTGGTGAGCGGCGATCTGCAGGACTGAGTCCTGGCTGGTGTAGACGATCAACGCGCCCGTCTCGAGGTGGCGTACGCCGAAGTCGTCAATCGCGCCGATCCCGTTGTAGGGACGGTTGCAGATCACCTCCCGGCCCGCCGCCCTGACCACCACCTCGACCACCTCGGCCGGGAAGCCGCGGGGGTAGGTCGGCAGCGGGTCCGTCATTACCACGCCCATCAGCTCCCAGTGGCCGGCGATCGAGTCCTTGCCGGGGCCGAGCGCCTGCAGGCGGCCGTGGAGCACCGGCGCGGCCGCGGGGGCAACGCCCTCCAGCGGGACGATCGACCCGAGCCCGAGTCGGCCCAGGGTCGGCAACTCCAAACCACCGGTCCGCTGGGCCAGGTGCCCGAGGGTGTTGCTGCCGGCGTCACCGTAGGCGTCGGCGTCCGGCAGCGCGCCAACGCCGCAGGCGTCGAGCACCACCACAAACGCGCGCCTCACGCCCCGGCCGTCCGGAGCAGCCGCAGCGAGTGCTTGATCGGCGAGAAGACGGCGTGGTCAACCGCGTGGAACATCGCCGGGGGCGCATACTCGTCGAGCACGTACTCGGCCCCGGGAACGTAGACGTGGGTGGAGCGGACGCGGCGCGAGCGACCGTTGATCTGCTCGACGGCGTCGAGCTCGACCGCGCCGCGGTGATCGACGATCAGTGCGGAGGCGCGGATCACGACCAGACCCGGATCCTTGGCCCGGGCCGCCCTGATCAGCTCCGCCCGGGCTTGATCGAGCTGCGCAGTCCCCGTCGGCGGCGGGGCGGTGCGGTGATAGCGCCAAACCGTCACGAATGCCGCCCCGGAGGCGACCACCGTCACCACCGGGGCCCGCTGGGGGAGCACGATCCAGTTCTTCGGCGCGATCAGCGTGACTCCCGAGCGCTGGAAGCCGAGCGTGTGAAAGCCCCGCGGGGCGGCCGGCTGCGAGATGCTGGGCACCGGCGTACGTGAGTCGCCGCAGCCACCGAGCGCGAGCACCGCCGCCGCGGCGGCCAGCGCGGCGAACGCTGTAGGCGCAAACCGCGGCGCGGCAGCGCCGGCGGTCCGGTACGCCCAGTGCATCCTGCGAGGCTACCGGCTCGCGCCCCCGGTGGATCGTTCGATCTGGGCGCGCGGATGCGCGTCGAAGTACACGTCGCGGAGGCGCTCGGCGGTCAGATGGGTGTAGATCTGAGTGGTGCCGATGTCGGCGTGACCGAGCATCTCCTGCAGCGAGCGCAGATCGCAGCCACCGGCCAGCAGATGGGTCGCGAAGGTGTGCCGGAGCGTGTGCGGGCTCATGCGGTCCCCGAGCCCGGCGCTGGTGGCGTGGCGCTGGACGATCTTGTAGAGCCCCTGACGGGACAGCCCCCGGCCGCGGAGGTTCACGAACACGTGTGCCTCGTCCAGCAGCCCGACCAGCCGCGGCCGCGCCCGCTCGAGATAGGGCCCGAGCGTTTCGATCGCCTTGCCGCCGATCGGCACCAGGCGCTCCTTGGACCCCTTGCCGCGGGCGAGCAGGATCCCCGCGTCGAGTTGCAGGTCGGCCAGCTTGAGGTCGGTGGCCTCCGATGCGCGCAGCCCGCAGGCGTACATGGTCTCGAGCAGGGCCCGGTCCCTGATCGCCGCCGAGGACGAGCCCGTCGGCTGGGCCAGCAGGCGAGTGACCTCGTCGCGGCTCAGCACCTTCGGCAGGCGCCCCCGCGAGCGCGGCGCGCGCAGCTCGGACGTCGGGTCGGTGTCGAGCAGCTGCTCGCGGCGCAGGTGGCGGTAGAACGAGCGCAGGCAGGCGATCTTGCGCTGGAGGCTGGCCGGGGCGAGCGACTTGCGGCCGTTCTCCGCTCCCGATGCCAGCTCGGTCACGAAGGCGGCCAGATCCAGGCCCGTCACCGCCAGCGGATCGATCCCGCGGCGATTCAGGAATCCTCCGAACTGCTGCAGGTCCGAGCGGTAGGCCTCGAGCGTGTTTCGCGAAAGCCGGCGCTCGAGCTCGAGGTAGGCCAGAAATTCAAGCGTCAGCTCGGTCAGGCGCTGGGCCGGAAGCTCGACCGCGACGATGCTCGACATGGCTAGGTGTTTCGGGGCGCCCGGGCTCCCTCCTCCGGCTGGTCGGCAGGCTGCAGATCAGGTCGCGGCCAGACGACGAGCCAAGTACAACAGCGCGATCAGCGACTTCGAGTCCTGACACTCGGTGATCGCGTCGTCGAGGCGCTGCAGCGGCCAGGGGACGATCTCGATGCGCTCATCCTCGTCGGGCGCGGCGTGGGGGGCGGCTGACAAATCGGTGGCTTCAAACACCCACACGCGCTCGTCGCTGAACCCCGGGCTGGTGTAGAAGGCGAAGATCTCCTCCCACTTGGCCGCCTGCTTGCCGATCTCCTCCGCCAGCTCGCGCCGGCCGGCCTGCAGCGGTGATTCACCGGGGACATCGAGCTTGCCCGCGGGGATCTCCAGGGATGCGGCCAAACCGGCCGCCTCGCGCGGCTGGCGCGTGAGCCAGACGTGCTCGGAGTCGATCGGCAGGATCCCGACGGCGCCGGGGTGCCAGACCTTCTCGCGTGAGACCTCCTCCCCATCCCGGTGGCGGAACCGCTCGGTCCCCGCCGTGATGATCTTGCCCTGCCACTCGATCCGCTGGCCGATCCTTTCGAACGCGCTCATCTCGCCTCCTGGCCGATCCGTTCGAACGCGCTCATCTCGCCTCCTGGGCGACCGGGCCGGCGGAAGCGGGCTCGGGCTCGGCCGCCGTCTCCAGCAGGGCGATCGCCACCTCGAACATGCCCTCGAGCGCGTCCACGCTCACTCGCTCGTCTGGCTGATGGGGGCGCTCCGTGCCGTTGGCCAGATTGACGCAGGGAAAGCCCGACTCCTCGAAGGCATTGACGTCCGAGCCGCCGCCGGTGGTGATCAGGCTCGGCTGATAGCCACAAGCCAGCAGCGCGCGCTGGGCCAGCTCGACTTGCGTGGCCCGCGGCTTCAGGCGATAGCCCTTGAACATCCGCTCCACAATCACGTCGAGATCGCATTCGCCCGCGTCGGCGGCATCCTGGAAATGGTCGACCAGTTCGGTCACCACCGTCTCCACGCGCTCCTCCCGCAGGCTGCGGACCTCCCCCTCGATCCGGCAGATCTCGGGCACGACGTTGGCCGCGGTCCCGCCGGAGATGGTGCCGATGTTGCTGGTCGTCTCCGGGTCAAGGCGACCCAGGCGGAGGCTGGCGATCGCGCGGGCCGCGGCGGCGATCGCGCTGCGTCCCTCCTCGGGCCGCAGCCCGGCATGCGCGGCGCGCCCGCGGATCTCGGCGGTGATGCGCTGATACGTCGGCGAGGCCACGACGATCTCCCCGATCGGCGAGGCGTGGTCGAACACGAAGCCATATCCGCTGCGCAGTTGCGAGACGTCGAAGCCCTTGGCGCCGTGGAGCCCGTTCTCCTCGGAAACCGTGAACACCAGCTCCAGGCCTACGGGGTGCGGTTGAGGTGAGCTGTGCAGGCGCCGAGCCAGCTCGAGCATCACGGCGATCGCCGCCTTGTTGTCCGCGCCGAGGATTCCCGCGTTGGCGTTCTCCCAGCCGCCGTCGACCAGCACGGGCGCGACCGGCGCCAACGGGGGCACCGTGTCCATGTGCGCGCACAGCATCAAGCTGTCGGAACTGGACCCCGGTATCCGGACGAACAGGTTCCCCGCGTCCGCCCGCGCCCGCGGACCGGCGTCGTCCTCGACCACGTCGAGCCCGATGCCCCCAATCTCCCGGGCGATCCAGTCAGCGCACAGCCGCTCGCTCCCGGACGGACTCTCGATCTCGCACAGCGCCACGAACGTCGTGTTCAGGCGCTCACGCTCGAGCTCGGTGGCCCGCCTCACGAGGCGGGGCGAGGCCCATCGGCCACGGCGGGCGCATCGGCCACGCCTTGCCCGTCGGCCCGAGCTGCGCCATCGGCCAGCGCTTGGCCGTCGGTCGCGGCCTGCCCGTCGGCCCGCGTCAGCGCGGCGCCGACGAACTCCCGGAACAGCGGCGCCGGACGCTCGGGCCGGGACTTGAACTCGGGGTGGTACTGCGAGGCCACGTAGAACGGATGCGTGGAGCGGTCGAGCTCGATCACCTCGACGAGCCGCTCATCGGGCGACGTGCCCGACGCGCGCAGGCCAACGGATTCGAGCCGGCGGCGCAGATGGTTGTTGACCTCGTAACGGTGACGGTGCCGCTCGTAGACGACCGCTTCGTCGTACAGCTCGCGCACGCGGCTGCCCTCGTGGAGCTTGATCGGATCCGCCCCGAGTCGCATCGTGCCGCCCATGTCGGCGATCTCCTTCTGCTCCGGCAGCAGGTCGATCACCGGGAACGGCGTCTCCGGATCCATCTCGGTCGAGTTGGCGCCCTCCATGCCCGCGACGTGGCGCGCGAATTCGCTGACCGCCACGTGCATGCCCAGGCAGATCCCCAGATACGGGATCCCGTGCTCGCGCGCGATCTGGGCCGCCCGGATCTTGCCCTCGAAGCCGCGACCGCCGAATCCGCCGGGGATCAGGATCCCGTCGGCGCTACGCAGCGATGCCGACACCTCCGGCTGGCCGACCGATTCGGAATCGACCCAGTCAACCTCGACCTTGCAGTCGTGGTGAACGCCCGCATGCCGGAGCGCCTCGGCCACCGACAGGTACGCGTCGGCGAGCTTCACGTACTTGCCGACCAGCGCGATCCGGACGGTCCGGCTCGATTCGCTGGCCCGGCGCGTGATCTCCTCCCAGCCGGAGAGATCCGGCTCCGGCGCCTGGATCCCGAAGTGCTCGGAGAGGATGTACTCGTCGACGCCCTCCTGGTGGAACACCAGTGGCACCTGATAGATGTCGGAGACGTCGTAGGCCGAGACCACCGCCTCGGTCGGGAGGCTGGCGAACAGCGCGATCTTCTTGCGGATCTCGGTCGAGAGCACCGACTCCGAGCGGCACACGACCATGTCCGGCGCGATTCCGATGCGGCGCAGTTCGTTGACCGAGTGCTGGGTCGGCTTCGTCTTCAGCTCGCCGGCATGCCCGATGTAGGGCACCAGCGTGAGGTGAATGAACATGCACCGGCGCCGCCCGACGTCGACGGGGAACTGCCGGATCGCCTCCAGGAACGGCAACGACTCGATGTCGCCGACCGTGCCGCCGATCTCGGTGATCACGAAGTCGACGTCGCTCGAGTCGGCCATCAACCGGATCCGGTGCTTGATCTCGTCGGTGATGTGCGGGACGACCTGAACCGTGGCGCCCAGATAGTCGCCGCGACGCTCACGGCGGATCACCGTGTTGTAGATCCCGCCGGCGGTGACATTCGACGAGCGGCTGGTGTTGGCGTCGGTGAAGCGCTCGTAATGGCCGAGATCCAGGTCTGTCTCGGCGCCGTCCTCGGTCACGAACACCTCGCCGTGCTGGAACGGCGACATCGTGCCGGGGTCGACGTTGATGTACGGATCGAACTTCTGCAGCTGCACGTCGAGTCCACGTGCCACCAGCAGCCGACCGATCGACGCTGCCGAGATCCCCTTGCCCAGGGAGGAGACGACCCCGCCGGTGATGAAAATGAACCTGGTTTCGGCTTCGGCCATCAGTTGATCCTTCGGTCAATGGTATCGATGCCGGGCAAGGTAGCGACGCGAGCGGACGGGAAAGCCGGTGGCGCTCAGGCGGCGCGGAGCAGTTTCCGCGCGTGCTGGCTGGCGGCCCGGTCGCCGGCGCTCGCGCCGAGCATCCGCACCAGCTCGCCGACCACGGCATCGCCGTCGATCGCGGTGACCGTCGTCCTCGCCGGGGTGACGCCGGTGCTCTTCTCGATCGTGAAATGACGCGTGCCGAGGGCGGCGACCTGCGGCAGGTGCGTGATGCACAGGACCTGACGGCCCTCGGCCAGCTTGCGCAGATGCTCGCCGACCGCGCGGGCGGTGTGGCCCCCGATCCCGGCGTCGATCTCGTCGAACACCAGCAGCTGTCCGGCTTCCGCGGACTCCCCGGGCTCGCCGTGCGCGACGCTGAGCAGCGCCAGCATCACACGCGACAGCTCGCCGCCCGAGGCCACCTCGCGCAGCGGGCCGGCGGGAAGGCCCGGTCCGGCGGCGATCAGCAGCTCGACGGCGTCGGCGCCGCGCGGCCCGCAGCCGTCGGGGCGTCGGCCCACCTCGACCTCGAAGCGCGCGTCGGCCATCGCCAGCTCGCTCAAACGCTGCCGGACCGCCGCCGCGAGCTTCGGCGCCGCCGCCAGCCGTGCGGAGCTCAGCTCGCCGGCCAGGCTGTCGAGCTCGGCCTCGGCGGCGGCCAGCTCCTGCGTGGCCTGCTCGAGGGCGACGTCGGCGTGCTCGAGCTCATCCCGGCGCGCCCGGCAGCGCTCGGCGTGGCGCAGGACGTCCTCGATCGTGCCGCCGTGCTTGCGCTCCAGACGAGCGAACAGGGCCAATCGGTCCTCGACCTCGTCGAGTCGGCCCGGGGCCGCCTCGATCCCGAGCAGGTACCCGCGGAGCTCGCCCCCGACGTCCTCGGCCTCGTAGCGCAGCGCCTCGAGGCGCTGGGCGAGCTCGCGCAGCGCGGGATCCACCTCCGCCGCCACTCCGAGCTGCGTCGCCGCCTGGGCGAGAATCGCCCCGACGCCGACGCCGTCCTCCGGCGAGATCGCCTCGGCACCGGCCGCAGCGGCGCCGCGGAGGGTCTCCAGGTGGCGCAGACGATCGCGCTCGCCGGCCAGCTCCTGGCGCTCGGACTCGCTCGGTGCCACCGTCTCGATCTCCTTGAGCTCGAACGCGACCAGGTCGAGCTCGCGGTCCCGGGCCCCGGCCAGGCCATGGAGCTCCTCCACCCGCTCACGCAGGCCGCGTAATCGCTCGTAGCCGCTGCCGACCCGATCGCGCAGGCCGAGCTGCCCGGGCCCGCAGTAGGCATCGAGAATCTCCAACTGCGCCGCGGCCAGCATCAGCTTGCGATGCTCGTGCTGGCCGTAGAAGGCCAGTGTCCGGCTGCCCAGCTCGCGCAGATCGGCCAGCGTGGCCGATCGGCCGCAGACGTAGGCGCGGGTGCGACCATCGGGCCACACCCGGCGCGCCAGCACGAGCTCCTCCGTCCCGTCCGGGATGCGGTCGTCGCCGTCGCCGATTCCCGGCGGCAGCGAGAACACCCCCTCGACGTACGCCTCGGCGGCCCCCTCCCGCACGATCCCGCTGCGGGCGCGGCCGCCGAGCAGCAGGTCGAGCGCGTGGGCCAGCAGCGTCTTGCCCGCCCCGGTCTCGCCGGTCAGGATGTTCAGCCCGGGGGCGAGTCGCAGCTCGGCTCGCTCCATCAGCAGCAGGTTCTCGACGCGCAACTCGTGCAGCATGTGGTTGGTGTACCACGCGAGTCCGACGGATTCGGGGGTGCGCGGGCCGCCGGCCGCGGCTGCGGCTGCGCGTTGGCGTCTGGCTCAGGCGTGGCAGCGGGGTTGGGTGCGGGACGGGTTGGGGATGGAATGCCCGTGGGGTGCGAACTACATCGATGAGGAGAGGGTGGGTCCCTATCCGCGAGGTTTCGGGCGGCTTCGGAGGGGGTGTCGGTAAGAAACTTACGCATGGGGGCCATAGCGTCCCAAGGCCCCGGAACCACACCGCGGACGGGGAATGCAACCGCATTCCGGGTCTGGCCCACCTCCCTTCCCTTCACCGATGCAGTTCGTTACATCCGGCGCACCCCGCCGAGCGCGCCAGCGGTCGGCTCCGGCCGCGGACCGACTACGGCGCTGCCGTGGCCATCCGGCCGAACTTCTGGCGCAGGCGCTCGTAGAAGGTGGTGCCGGCGATCTGGGCCAGCGAGCCCTGGTGACCCTTGAAGCGGACCTCGACGTGCTGCCCGGGATCGAGCTCGTGGACCGGGCGACCGTCGATGGCCACGTCGACCGGCTCGTCCTGGGAGCGGTTGAACACCGAGAGCACGTTCGCCGGGGCGACCACCAGGGATCGCGCGGTCAGTGAGTGGGGGGCGATGAACGAGACGGCGAAGCCCTCCACCCCCCAGGCCATCACCGGTCCGCCGTTGGCCAGGTTGTAGCCGGTCGATCCGGCGGGGGTGGCGACGACCAGCCCGTCGCAGCGGACGCGACCGACCTCGTCGGTGCCCACGGCGTAGGCCAGATCGGCGACCCGCTTGCCCCACTGGCGGTGGATCGAGACGTCGTTCATGGCGATCCAGCTGCCACCGTCGACGGACAGGGCGACCCCCGGCATCGACAGGACCTCGTATTCGCCCGCGAAGGCCCGGGCGAAGCCGGCGTCGGCATCCTCGCGGTCGACGGCGGCGAGGAAGCCGATCTCGCCGAAGTTGACGCCGAACACCGCCACCCCGGTCCCGGCATAGGTGCGCAGCGCGGTCAGCATCGTGCCGTCGCCGCCGAGCGCGAAGCAGATGTCCACCTCGTGGTCGACCTCGGCATCGAGCTCGAGCCCGTGGGCCGGCGTGAGCGTGTGCTTGCGGGTCTCCTCGGGGTCGAACCGGAGGACCGCCCCGGCGGCTCGAGCCACCTCGAGGAGCGTCCCGATCGCCGGCGCGGTGTCGGCCGGGCGGCGGTGGGTGAACACGGTGGCGCGCCGGATGTCGCTCACGGCTCGACCTCGGCGACCGCGGGCTCGAGGTCCTCGAGCCCGCCGCGGGAATCCTCGGCCAGCCAGATGAACGTCTCGAGATTGCCCTTCGGACCCGGCAGCCCGGAGCTGGCGTAGCCCAGCACGGCCGCCCCCAGGTCGCGGGCCTCGTGGCCGACCGCCAGGAGCGCATCGCGGCGTGCGACCGGATCCCGCACCACACCGCCCTTGCCGACCCGGCCGCGGCCGACCTCGAACTGGGGCTTGACCAGGGCCAGGCAGTCGAACCGGTCGGCGGCGCAGGCCAGCACAGAGGGCAGGACCTTGCCCAGCGAGATGAAGGAGACGTCGATCACGATCAGTCCGGGAGCGTAGGGAAGGTCGGCGGCGAGCAGGCCGCGGGCGTTCGTGCGCTCGACCACGGTCACCCGGGGGTCTGAGCGCAGCCGCCAGTCGAGCTCACCGTACGCCACGTCGACGGCGATCACGTGCTCGGCGCCGCGCTGGAGCAGGCAGTCGGTGAATCCTCCGGTCGAGGCGCCGACGTCGAGCGCGCGGGCGCCGGTGACCGCCAGACCGAGATGCTCCAGCGCGTTGGCCAGCTTGACCCCTCCGCGCGAGGCGTATTCCTGGCGGGCGGCGACCTCGACCTCGACGTCCTCAGGCACCAGTTGTCCTGGCTTCTCGGCCCGGCGCCGGCCGGGCAGCAGCAGCACGTCGCCGGCCATGACCGAGGCCGCGGCCCGAGAACGCGAGGGGAATATGCCGCGTTGCGAGAGCAGGCTGTCCAATCGAACTCGCTTCACGAATCGCTAACGGTACGTGATCGACGTCACACTCAGGCCGTCGAGCGAGTGCGATCATATGTTCGCTTGGTGGCAACGCCGAGCCCATCCTCTGAGTTCTGCTCAGAGCGCATAAGTAGAAACATCTCTCCTCCTCAACTGACGGCCCGCTTTTCGAAGTGGGCCGTCGGTCTTTGTCGGCAGGATTCGCTCAGCCGGCGATGCGGGTGTACTCGGCGACGGCGGCCTCGATCCGGTCGGCGATCCGCGGACCGGTGAAGCCAACCTCCTCGTGCAGGAGCCTCGGGGCGCCGTGGGTGACGTAACGATCGGGCAGGCCGACTCGCATGATCCGCGGGGCGATGCCGGCATCCGAGAGCGTCTCCCAGACCGCGGAGCCGAATCCGCCCGCCAGCATCCCTTCCTCGACCGTGACCAGCAGATCGTGCTCGGCGGCCAGTTGGGCGGCCAGGCCGGCGTCGATCGGCTTGGCGAAGCGAGCGTCGGCGACGGTCACCGAGATGCCGCGCTCGGCGAGAATCGCGGCCGCCTCGATTGACTTGGCGACTCCGGCCCCGTAGCCCAGCAGCGCCACGCGGGGGCGGGTGGGGTCCGATACCGTCGCGGCGCCCTCGCGCAGAATCTCGCCGGTGCCGATCTCGATCTGCTTAGCGAGCTTGGGCAGCGGGACGCCCTGACCCTCGCCGCGGGGATAGCGCAGCGCGACCGGTCCGCCGTCGTAGGTCAGCGCGGTGTGCAGCATGTGGACCAGCATCGCCTCGTCGCGGGGCGCCATCAGCACGATGTTGGGCAGGCACCGCAGATAGGCGATGTCGAATACGCCGTGGTGGGTCGGACCGTCGTCGCCGACCAGCCCGGCTCGATCCATCGCGAAGACCACGTTCAGCTTCTGCAGGCAGACGTCGTGGATGATCTGGTCGTAGGCGCGCTGAAGGAACGTCGAGTAGATCGCGCAGACCGGCTTACAGCCCTGCAGCGCGAGTCCGCAGGCGAACAGCACGGCCTGCTGCTCGGCGATGCCGACGTCGAAGTAGCGTTCCGGCAGTTCGCGCTGGAGGATGTTCAGCCCGGTGCCGGAGTTCATCGCGGCGGTGATGCCGAGCACCCGGTCATCCCGGCGGCACTCGGATACGAGCGCATTGCCGAACACCTGCGTGTATTGCGGCGGCGCGGGCTTGGTCCCGGCCAGCACGGGTACCTTCGCAGACACCGCGCCGTTGGTGATCGATTTTGGCTTGGCCGCATGCCACTGCTCCATGCCCTCGAGGCCGCCGTTCTCCGCCGGACCAAAGCCCTTCCCCTTGACCGTCGCGCAATGCACGACGACCGGCCGCTCGGCCGCCAGGGCCTCGCGCAGGGCACGGCGCAGGGCTCTGACGTCGTGCCCGTCGATCACCCCCATGTAGGCCCAGTCGAGCTCCTCCCACCACAGCCCTGGAGCCCAGAACGCCTTGATCGACTCCTTGAAATGAGGTCCGATCCGCTCGAACGCGGCGCCGATCCCGGCCGGAAGCTTGGTCAGCCCCCCCTCGACTCCCTCGCGGGCGTGCCACAGCTTGGGGCTCAACCGGACGCGGTTGAAATAGCGCGAGAGCGCACCGACGTTAGGGGCGATCGACATGCCGTTGTCATTGAGCACGACCACGATCGGCGTCCCGGCGCCACCCGCCTGGTGCACCGCCTCGAAGGCCACACCGCCGGTCATCGCGCCGTCGCCGACGACGGCCACGACATGGCCGTCCTCGCCGTGCTCGCGGCGCATCGCCTCCTTGATCCCGACCGCGTAGCCGATCGCGGTGGAGGCGTGTCCAGCGCCCATGATGTCGTGCTCGGACTCCTCGATCGAGCAGAACGGGGCGAGACCGTCGTATTTCCGGATCGTGGGCAGCAGGTCGCGGCGACCGGTGAGGATCTTGTGGGGGTAGGCCTGGTGACCGACGTCCCAGAGAACCTTGTCCCGCGGGGAGTCCAGCAGCGAGTGCAGCGCCACGGCGATCTCGCAGGTGCCGAGGTTGGCGCCGAAATGGCCGCCGATCTCGCCCACCGTGTCGATGATGTGCTCGCGCACCTCCTGCGCGACAGCTTGCAATTCCTCGTCGCTGAGGGCGTGGAGATCCTGGGGCCGGTCGATCCGGTTGAGAAGGTCGCTCATGTCAGATGTGGTCGCTTTGGATCAGTAGGTGCGGGTGGCGATGAAGTCCGTGATTTGCTCAAGCTGCCTGGCCCCCTGCGGGGCCGCTTGCGAGAGGGCGAAGCGAGCGCGGTCGTGCGACCGGGTGGCCAGGTCCCGCGCTCCGTCGAGGCCAAATTCGGTCACGTACGTGCGCTTGCCCAGCCGCTCGTCGCTCCCCTGCTGCTTGCCGAGCGTCTCGGGTGATCCGGTGACGTCGAGGATGTCGTCGACGATCTGGAAGAGCACGCCCAGCTCGCTTGCGTAGGAGCGGAACAAGGAGATTGTGTCAGGTTTGTGCGGCATCCATAGGAGGAGTACGCATTCGATGCTCGCGGCGATCAACCGACCGGTCTTGAGCTCGTGCAGGCGACGTAGCCCCTCCGGGCCGGATCGGGCGGTTTCGGCCACATCCAGGTACTGCCCGCCGACCATCCCTCCCACGCCCGTCGCCGCGGCCAGCTCGGCCGCCGCGGCCAGCAAATTGGCCGGTTCTCCCGGCTGTTGGGTCAGCAGCAGCCGGAACGCCTCGGCGTAGAGGCCGTCGCCGGCCAGGATCGCGACGTCCTCGCCGAACGCCCGATGGCAGGTCGGGCGACCCCGGCGCAGATCGTCGTTGTCCATCGCCGGGAGGTCGTCGTGGATCAGCGAGTAGGTGTGGATCAGCTCGATCGCGGCGGCCAGCGGCAACACCGTCGAGCCATCCCGGCCGATCGCCTCGGCGGTGGCCAGCGCCAGCACCGGCCGGATCCGCTTCCCCCCGGCCAGCAGCGAGTAGCGCATGGCCTCCTGCAGCCCTTCTGAGGCGGCCTCATCGGAGAAGCGCAACTGCTCGAGATAGGCGTCGACCTCGAGGCGCAGGTGGTCCGGATACGACGGCTCCGTCGCCTGCGAGGACCCGGCCTTCGCCACTTGGGCGCGGCCCACTAGGCCGCCGGAAGCGGAAGCTGACCCGGAAGCTCCGGCAGCGGCTCGAGCGCGGCGCGCGAGCGTGAGTCCACTTCGGTGCTGGCCTCGGTGGCGAAGCGCGCGCAATCCTCGATCAGCGCGAGCGCCGTGTCGGGCTCGAGCTCACCCGATCGCAGTCGAGCTGCCGTGTCGTGCAGCCGAGAACTCAGCTCGATCAGGGCATCGGTCACGCCGACAAGAGTACCGCTCCGCGCTCGCGGGGGCGATTACTCAGCGTCGAGGGCCTGGTTGACCAGTGCGTCGGCGTGGGCGTTCTGCGCCCGCGGGACGGTGCGGATCTTCCAGCCGTCGAAGCCGCGCAGAGCCGCGATGGCCTCCAGGTACAGCGGTCTCATCGCGGGGTGCTTGACCTTGTAGCGCCCGGTGAGCTGGCGGGCGATCAGCTCCGAGTCGTTGACGATCTCGACCTCGCTCGCCCGTAGCGCGGCGGCCCGCTCCAGACCGCGCAGCAGCGCGCGGTACTCCGCGACGTTGTTGGTCGCGACGCCGATCGTCTCGGCTACCTCGTCGATGATTTCTCCGGTCGGCTCGGACACGACCACCCCGATGGCCGCCGGTCCCGGGTTGCCCCGGGCGCCGCCGTCGACGTGAACGATCAGACTGCGCGCGGACGCGGTCAATCGCTGGCGAGCTCGGGCAGCTCTCCCGGAACCCGGGAGCGGCGGCGATCGCGCACCTCGCGATTGCCGCCCCCCGACGAACCACGTTCCCGCCGGGAGGACCGGCGCCGGTCGACGATCACCGTGACGTTGACGTCCTCGGCGTAGTAATCGGTGAGCTTGTCGAACAGCTCATCGGCGAGCCCGTCCGGGACGACGCAGTAGATCACGCGAGTGATGCTATTGGACTGGAGGATGGAAGCGCCATCAAACGACACTCGGGGTCCAGGCCCGACTGACGATCAGCCCGGCAGCGAGAGCTGTCCATGCTCATCGGCGACGGCGTTGGGGAGCCGCTCCTCGGGCGTGAGCTCGCTCAGCTCGTAACCCTGGCCGGAGACGCGGATGCTCGGCTGGTCGTCGGACAGATCGACGTCATATCGATACCAGCAGAGCTCCCAGGAGACGACGACGTTGACCAGGCTCGGACGCGCCGGCGAGGGCGAGACCGCGACCGTTGGCTCGCCGAGCGATCGCGCCACGCCGGAGACGGTGCGGCGATGCTCGGATCCGTTGAACAACTCGACGGCCGCCACGACCTTCTGCTCGGAGCTGGAGGGCACCGCGCGGACGTGGCGGGGCTCACGCGGCCGGGAGCTCGGAGCGGCGGGAGCAGGCCGCTGCTCCCGCGAGCGGGAATTCGGGCTGGGCGGCCCGAGCCGGATGCCGGCGCCGGACTGCGACCAGGAGTTACCGTCGAGCTCGTCGTCGAGCGTCGGCTTAGCCGCCGTTCCCCCGGAGCCATCGCGGCGCGAGCGCAGGCGGCCGAGCAGCGAGCGGCGGCGATCGGTCCCGGATTCGCTTTCGTCGTAAGCGGGGACCGTCCCCTCGCGCACCCAGCCCTCGTGGAGAGCTCGGGACTTGCACAACTCGCAGACCGAGCGTCGAGTCCCGCCGTTCAGATATACGTCGGCGCGCTCGCCGCGCAGCAGCGTCCGCCCGCATACGTCGCACACGGAGTGCGGCTGCGAAGTCCGGATGTCCTTGGTGTTCACTCAGCGAGCGTACAACGGCCCACAGTCCCGATGCACAATGACCGCGAATTTGCGGCGGGATTGGTCCTCAGGCCTTGACCGCCTCGCGGTCAACCCGGGACTCCTCGACCACCTTGCCGGCCAGATGCCCGGGAACCTCCTCGTAGCGCAGGAACTCCATCGTGAACTCACCCTGACCGCCGGTGATCGAGCGCAGATCGGGGGCGTAGGAGAGCATCTCGGCCATCGGCACCTCGGCCTTGACCTCGGTCATACCACCACCCACCGGCTCCATGCCCAGCGGCCGGCCGCGACGCGAGTTCAGATCGCCGATCACGTCGCCGACCGAGTCCTCCGGGGAATTGACGCTCACCTGCATGATCGGTTCCAGCAGCACCGGACCGGCCTGTTCCATCGCCTGCTTCATGGCCAGTGACCCGGCCACCTTGAACGCCATCTCCGAGGAGTCGACCGTGTGGTATGAGCCGTCGTAGACGCGGACGCGCACGTCCTTGACCGGGTAGCCGGCCACCACGCCTTCGGACATCGCCTCCAGCACGCCCTTCTCCACGGCCGGGATGAAGCTGGTGGGGATCACGCCGCCCTTGATTCCGTTGACGAATTCGAAGCCGCTGCCCGATTCCAGCGGCTCGATCTCGATGTGGCAGTCCCCGAACTGCCCGCGCCCGCCCGACTGCTTCTTATGGCGGCCGTGGGCCTTGGCCGGCTTGCGGATCGTCTCCTGATACGGAACCCGCGGCGGCTTGAGGTTGACCTCGGCGCCAAAGCGCGACTTCAGCCGCTCGACGATCACCTCGACGTGGACCTGTGAGAGCCCGGCGACGATCTGCTCGCCCGTCTGGGGGTCTCGGTGCAGATCGATGGTCGGATCCTCCTCCTGGAGGCGGCGCAGCGCCGTGAACACCTTGTCCTCATCGCCCTTGGTCTTCGGCTCGACGGCGAAGGCCATGACCGGCGCCGGCAGCTTGATGCTGGGCATCTGGATCGGCTCGTCCCGAGAGGCCAGCCAGTCCCCGGCCTTTGTCTCCTTGAGCTTCGCCACCGCGCCGATGTCACCGGGTCCGAATTCGGTCACGTGAGGAGTCTGGTTGCCCTCGAAGCTCAGCAGCTGCCCGATCCGCTCCTTGCTGTGCGAGCGGGTGTTGAGCACGTGTGAGTCGTGGTTGATCAGGCCCTGATAGACGCGGAACAGGTTGATCCGGCCCGCGAACGGATCGGCCCGGGTCTTGAAGACGTAGGCGAACAGCTCCTTGTCCTCACTCGGTTCAAGTGTTATCTCGCCGACCGCGAGCCCGCCGTGCTTGACCGGTGAGGGGAGGTCCTCGACGATCGCGTCCAACAGACGGTTGGTGGCCAGGTTGCGGGTGGCCACGCCGCAGGTGACCGGGAAGATCGCCCCGTGGTTGGTGCCGTTCTTCAGCGCCGTAACGATCTCCTCGTGGGAGATCTCCTCGCCCTCGAGGTAGCGCTCCATCAGCTCGTCGGAGTTCTCGGCGACCTCGTCCATCAGCTTCTCCCGGTACTCCTCGGCCTGCGCCCGGAGGTCGTCCGGAATCGGGATCTCGGTGCAGTTCTCGCGCGAGGCGTCGCCGTACTCGTAGGCCGTCATGTCAACGAGGTCGATCACGCCGCGAACGTTGTGCTCGGAGCCGATCGGTATCTCGGTGGCCACGACGTGCTGGCCGAACGCGGACTTCAGCGACTCGAGCGTGCGGAAGAAGTCGGCCCGTTCGCGATCCAGCATGTTGACGAACACCAGCCGGGCGAGATCGAGCTCGGCGGCGCGCTGCCACAGGCGGGTGGTGTGAACCTCCACCCCCATCACGGCGTTGACCACGAACACGGCGGATTCGCACACGCGCAGGGCGCCCAGCGCGTCGGCGATGAAACTCGAGTCCCCGGGGGTGTCGATCAGGTTGACCTTGCGGTCCTGCCACTGAAACGAGGACAGCGCCACCGAGATCGACATCTGACGTGCCTTCTCGTCCGGGTCGGCGTCGGACACGGTCGTGCCCTCGGTGACCGATCCCAGCCGGTTGACGACGCCGGCCTCGAACAGCAGGGCCTCGTGCAAGGAGGTCTTTCCACTCCCGCGGTGGCCGACGAGGGCCACGTTACGGATGCGATCCGCGGCCTTGTGCATGCCTACTCCTCTCTCTCGGAAAAGTCGGAGAGCGGACCCTACAACTTCGCCCCGCCTAGTCCAACTCGCCGGGGCCTTCGGCCCTGGCGAGAATTCGCTGGCGCGAATTCTCGGGGCCTGCTGTTAGTCGAGCTCCCCTTGAAGTTTGGAACGGAGGCGCAGGACGGCCTTGGTGTGCAGCTGGGAGACGCGAGATTCGGTTACGCCGAGGACCTCGCCAATTTCCCTCAGGGTCAGGTTCTCGTAGTAGTAGAGGGCGACGACCAGCTTCTCACGCTCGGGTAGGGCGGCGATCGCGTCGGCGATCCGGTCGCGTAGCTCTGACTGGTCCACGACCGCCTGCGGATCGGGTGCCCCCCGGTCCGGCAGCGTGTCCAGCAGCGAGACGGAGTCGCCGGTGGAGTCCGACACGTTCCACAGCTCGTCGAGGGCGACGATCGTGGAGTTGGAGATCGACAGCAGCGCGTCGTGGAACTCCTCGACGGTCATCGACAGCTCCGATGACATCTCCTCGTCGGTGGGGGCACGCTGGAAGCGCGCCTCGAGCTTCATGTTCGCCCGCTCTATCTCCCTGGCTCGGGCGCGGACCGAGCGCGGGACCCAGTCGAGCGTGCGCAGCTCGTCGATGATCGCGCCGCGGATCCGGGTGATCGCATAGGTCTCGAACTTGATCTCTCGTGACAAGTCGAACCGTTCGATTGCGGAGATCAAGCCGGTCAGCCCGTAGGAGATCAGATCGGCCTCCTCGACATGAGCGGGCAGGCCCGAGCTCATGCGGCCGGCGACGTACTTGACCAGTGGCGAATAGGCCACTACCAGTCGCTCGCGGGCGCGTTCATCCCCCGACGCCTTGTAGCGCCTCCAGAGATCCTTCAGCTCGATCGCTTTTACGTTCGTTTCCAAATTGTTCCCCCGGCTGACCCACCTAGGCCCTTGGGTGGGCTCGCGCGTATTCCGATCTGAGGCGCGCCGACTCTACCCGAGTGTAGACCTGAGTAGTCGAGATGGTTGCGTGGCCAAGCAATTCCTGGATCGCCCGCAGGTCCGCGCCCCCCTCCAGGAGGTGGGTGGCGAACGAGTGACGGAGCGCGTGGGGATGGGCATCGACCAGCGCCGGCGCCCGCGCCACCGCGTTCCGGGCCCAGGTCCGCAGCCGTCTGCGGACGTCGGAGGTGCCGAGCCGGCGGCCGGACTTGGACAGAAAGAGCGCGCCACGGAATCCCTCCCCGCCGACGGTGACCGACAGGGCCGGGCGGGCGCGGGCCAGGTACCGCTCGATCGCCGCCAGGGCGTGCTCCCCGACCGGGACCAGTCGCGTCTTGCCGCCCTTGCCCTCGACCCGCACCGTCTCGCCGTCGAAGTCGACCGACTCGAGATCGAGCGTGACCAGCTCCTCGGCGCGCAGTCCCGATGCGTAGGCCAGCTCGAACAGCGCGCGGTCCCGCAGCTCCAGCGGCGTGGCGGCCGGGATCCCGTCCAGCAGCGTGGCGACCTCGGCCGGCCTCAACACGCGCGGGAGGCGTTGCGGGCGCTTGGGTGAACTGAGCAGCTCGGCCGGGTTCTCGGCTCGCTGCCCAAGCTCCATCTGGACCCGGAGCAGTGCCCGAAGCGAGGCCAGCTTGCGCGCGATCGTGGCCGGGGACTGCCCGCGCTCCGACAGACTGGCCACGTACCGGCGCAGTCCCCGAACATCCACCGTGGCCGGCAGCAGCCCGCGGGTGCTCGCCCAGACCGCGAACTGTCCGGAATCGATCGCATAGGCGTGCCGGGTCTTCTCCGCGACCGCGCGGCGCCGAAGGTCCTGGTCGAGCGCTTCGTTGGCGGCCCGCCAGGGCGCGGAGATCGCCGCTGCCGCCGCGGGCAGCTCGTATCGACTGGCTGGCTGGTTCATCGTGCCGTTCGCTATTCGGCGCGGGCCAGCGCCAACCTTCAGGCAATCGCCACGATGGCACGCCGCGGGCGCTCAGGAGACCGTGACCAGCGTGCCGATCGGCGTGTACGGATACACCTGACCGGCCGGGGCGAGGGCCATCTCGACGCACCCCAGGCTCTGCGGGAAGCCGTATTGCGCCCGGGTGAACGCGTGGAGGGCATCGCCCCCGTTGAAATAGCTGACGTACTGGATCCCCGGGTCGCTGTAGTGACTGCCGTCGGGGTTGGTGCCCGACATGGTGGTCACCGGAAGATGCTCGAAGACCGGATAGGTTCCCGTCGCCGTCGGGGCTGACGCGATCCCGGTGTTGACCGCCGTGGTCATCACATCGTGCCCGCTGTGCCACAGCGTCAGGCGCTGCGAGGCGATGCTGACGCTCACGTAGGTGTAGCCGAACGTCGAGCGCTTGCCGGTGATCACCGCGTCGATCAGCGACCGCCAGACATTCACCCCGGGAACCCCGTCCGTAGTCAGCGCGTGATCATTCTCGAACGCCATCAGCGCGCCCTTGGTCATCGTGCCGAAGGTTCCCGGTGACCAGAAGTTCCGCAGCTGCGAGGGCACGTTCGGGTATCTCCACTGGAACTTCCCGGCCGGTGGCTGAATCGCCGCCGTCTCCTGGGCCTGGGGCGTCAATCCGACGCCGTGGCCGGCGTAGCGGTAGTTGAACGGGAGGTAGCCGAGCAACGACAGCATCTGCTGCAGGCGGAGCGTCGTGCCACCCGGCACCGTCCAGTTGGCCCCGGTCGAAGTGCCGGTCTGCTGGGCTCCGGCCAGGCGCACCCCGTTCGGGAGCTGAACGCTGACCTTTGCGCCGAGTCCGTAGCCGTAACCGGTCGGCTGGAACTGGATCTCGTGGCTGCTGACGGTCTGCCAGGTGCCGGGGGTGGCCGGCGAGATCAGCGGATGACCGCCGCCCAGCGCCTTCGCCACCGGCTTGGAGAACAGGAATGTGAGCTTGGTGTGAGGCAGGATCGTCGCGCCCGGCGCGGGCTGGGCGACGGCGCTGGCGGCTCCTCCGGCCGGGAACCAGCTGACCACGGTGGGCTTGGCCGTCTCCCAGCTGCGCATCGCGGCGGAGACCGTCAGGGTGCCGGCGACGGCGGTGCGAGTCAGCTTGATCTCGCTGCGGGGCGAGGCCAGCGTGCGCCGGGTCAGGTGTCCTGGCGTGCCATAGGCGATCGAGCGGATCGGCTGCTTGAACCGCAGCAGGATCGGCTGGCCGGAGCGGAGGGTCAGATAGTGCGAGCGCAGGCTGGCGCTGGGGGTCATCACGTTCAGCCGCAGGTGTTCGGTCTTTCCCGCCAGCCAGGCGATCCAGCCCGGGCGCTTGATCGTCACGTCGATCGTCACCAAGGTGTGGGCGGGAATCGGATGCTTGGGCCAGATCGTGGGGTCCCCCTGCACCTCAGCCGGAATCGGGGCGCTGTGGGGCCCGGTCACGATGCTGACGCTCTCGATCTTGCCGCCGCCGAGCGGCATTCCCACCTTGGCCAGCGCCACACCGTCGGCGGTCAAGCTGGCCCGCGCCGAGACGAACACGATCGCGAAGGCCCCGAATGCCGCCGCCAGCAGCACGACGATGCCCCCGGCGATGTACCAACCGCGCTTGGGCCGTTTGGAGGACGTCGTCAGTCGCCGATGCGCCCGCTGCGCGGCCTTCCCCCGATCGGCCGGAGAGCGTAGGTAGGAGACGAGCGCCACTTACTTAATGCTATCGGCCGACGGGGCTGATCTCGTTACGGTTCGCCTAACCCGGATCATTTGCAAGAACTCTGTCAGTTCCCCCGGCTGGTCGATCAATTCCGGCCGGCGCCACTGCGCCGGGCCAGCTGCCGCTGCAGCGCGTCGAGAACGCGGCGGCGGGCACGGTGCCGGGCCTCGTAATCGCTCAGCTGCTCGAGCGCTTCGGTCTCGAGCGACGGAATCAGGTCGAGGAGTTCCCCCTCGCTGAGCGAGTCCAGCGAATCGGCGGGCCTGGACGCGCGCCCGTCGGGCGCCGGAGCGACCGCGGCGCCCTCCCGGCCGGGCTCGGGACCTTGCACGCTCGGGCTCCAGCGCAGGAACTCCTCGACCTCACGCTCGTAGCGGTAGGACTCGCTGCCGCTGCGGAGCAACGGTCGCAGGCGCTGCTGCGCGCGCAGCTTCTGCACCGTCTCCCGGGTCGTGTACCGGTAGGAATAGCCGGCGGCCTTCAATTTGCGGTTGTCCAGACCCCGGCCGAAGCGCAGATCACGCAGCATCTCGACCGGTACGCGCAGACCCAGGCGCCGGAGTTGCATGGCGGCGAACACGGTGCCCCACGGGGGCAGCACCGGCAGCAGCGGCTTGCCGAGCAGCGAGACCACCTCGGACAGCGTCAGCACACCGTCGGCGGCGGCGTTGTAGCTGCCCGGCAGGTCATGGCGAACGGCATGGACCAGGACGGCGATCACGTCGTCCTCGTGGATGAACTGGCAGCGTGGGTCGAAGCCGAGGATCGCCGGCACGACGGGAAGGTTCAGCAGCCCGACGTGCGAGGCCCGAAGCTCTCCACCTACGGCTCCGGCAAATCGCAGCACGGTGACCGTGGTGTCGGGGTGCTCCCGGCCAAACTCGGACACCGCGAGCTCGGCGTCGACCACGTCGTGCTCGATCGCCGTCCGGGGAGACCGCCGCGGGACCATGTCCTCGGTGAAGAACGCCGGGTCGTTCTGGTCACAGCCGTAATAGTGCGCGGAGGACTTGAACACCAGCTTCCGCACCGGGCTGTCGGTCCCCGCGCAGGCGCCGAGTACGCTGCGCGTACCCAGTACGTTGACCTCGTGGGCGTGGCGGAGCCCGGTCAGCAGCGAATCGGGGATCAGCCGCGTGTCGATGACCGTGTCGATCGCCGCCGCTTTCACGATCCGGCGCAGCAGGGCATCGTCGGTGTCGACTCGCACGAACTCCGTGCGGTGCAGCTCGTGCTTCGGATCGGTGGTGTCGACGCCCACGATCGCCTCGATCGAGGCGTCTCGCTCGAGCTGCTGGGCCAACCGGCCGCCCCAGTGCGAGGACAGCCCGGTGATCAGTATCCGGCGCGAGTCAGGCATCTGGGAACGTCCGCGGTGCCGCGCTGCTCGCGCCGGCTAGCCGAGCCACACGCTCCGCCGCGCGCCGACCAGCTCGAGCAGGTTCTCCTGGATCAGGGCCCGCACATCGGCGCCGAGCTCCTCCACCCGACCGCGGTCCCGCCAGGCACCCTCATCAAGCTCGTCGGTCGCCACCGGCTCCAGGAACCGGATCCGGAATTTCGCGGGTAGCGGCAGCCCCGTGGTCAGCGGCAGGTGCACCAACCGCCGCAGCGGCGCTATAGAAGCGAACATCGGCAGGGCCTCCTCGGCCCCGAGCACCGCGACCGGGACGATCGGCGCCCGCGCACGCATCGCCGTCTCCACGAACGGGATCCGGTCAAACGGGCGCAGCCGGTAGCGGTCCTTGACCGGTTTGCGAGTCCCTCCGCGTCCTTCGGGGAACACCAGCACGAGCTGACCCTCATCGAACAGCAGGCGATGGAGGTTGGCGGGGTGCGCCGCGACTCCGCCCAGCTTCGTGACCAGCATCCCCAACCCCGGGAAGCCGCCGTAGTGCGAGTCGGTCCCCAGATGGACGGTCCGCCGGCGCCGGTGCTCCTCGCGGATCGCCTTGGCGATCATCGCGCCGTCCGACGGGATCGCCCCGGAGTGGTTCCCCACCAGCAGCGCGGCCCCGTCCTGGGGAATGTTCTCGATCCCCTCGACCTCGACGCGGAACCAGTAGTGGTAGAGGAAGTCATAGACGGTCCGGTCGACGACGGTCTCCACCCGCTCCGAACGTCCCCAATCGGTCACCCTGCGGTCGGGCTCGAGCCCCGGGAGCTGGTTGCGGAAGTCCTCCAGACCGGCGGGCAGCAGGGACGGGGCGTCGCCCAGGGCCAGCTCGACTGTCGCGCCGCTGTCCGGCTCGGTTTCCTGGTGGTCCGGCATCGGCCCGATTCTGGCAGCCGGGTAGGCGGGGGGTGAGCGGACCCTGATTCAGCGCGTGACGGCGCCCTCTGAGGCGCTCGAGACGAGCTTGGCGTACTTCGACAGCGCGACACCGGGATCGGGCTTCTCCGGCGGCCGGAATTCCGCCACGCGCTGGGCGATCTCCTCGGCGGACAAGGCGACGTCAAGCCTGCGGGTGGGCACGTCGAAGGTGATCTCGTCGCCATCGCGGACCGCCGCGATCGGGCCGCCGTGCACCGACTCGGGCGCGACGTGACCGGCCATGAAGCCGTGGGTGGCGCCGGAGAAGCGCCCGTCGGTCAGCAGTGCGACGTCCTCGCCGAGTCCCTGACCGACCAGCGCGGCGGTCACGCCGAGCATCTCGCGCATCCCCGGGCCACCGGCCGGTCCCTCGTTGCGGATCACCACGACCTCGCCGGCCTGGATCGAACCGGCCTGGACCGCGGCCATCGCGTCCTCTTCGGACTCGAACACGCGGGCCGGCCCCGTGTGCTGGCGTCGGAGGTGGCCCGCCAGCTTGACCACGCACCCGTCGGGGGCCAGGTTCCCGCGCAGGATCGCCAATCCACCGGTGGGTTGGATCGGGTCATCCAGCGGGCGGACCACGCGCTGGCCCTCGGTCTCCTGAGCTCCGTCGGCATGCTCGCCGATGGTGTGCCCGGTGACCGTCACGGCCTGCTCGTGGAGCAGTCCGGCTTGCTTCAGGCGGCTCAGCACGAGCGGGACGCCGCCCGCCTCGTAGAGGTCGGGCGCGACGTATTGGCCACCGGGCTTGAGGTCGCAGAGCAGCGGGGTGCGATCGCTGATCCGGTCGAAGTCGTCGATCGAGAGCTCGACGCCCATCTCGGTGGCGACCGCGAGCAGGTGCAGCACCCCATTGGTGGATCCGCCGCTGCAGGCGATCGCGGCGATCGCGTTCTCCAGGCTCTCGCGGGTGATGATGTCGCTGGGCCGCAGACCGCGGGCCAGCACGTCCATCACCAGCGCGCCGGCGTCGGAGGCGACCTGCGCCTTGCGCGGATGGGTCGCGGGGACCATCGAGAAGCCCGCCGGAGAGATGCCGAGCACCTCGAACGCCATCGCCATCGTGTTCGCGGTGAACTGCCCGCCGCAGGCCCCGGCGCCCGGCGACGCGGCATCCTCGATCTCGGTCAACTCCGCGTCGGTGATCTTGCCCGCCGACCTGGCCCCGACGGCCTCGAACACCTCTTGAATAGTCACCTGCTGGCCGTGCAGGTGACCGGGCATGATCGATCCTCCGTAGAGCATCAGGCTGGGCACGTTCAGCCGGCAGAGCGCCATCACGGTCGCCGGAATCGTCTTGTCGCAGCCGCTGATCGCGATCACCGCATCGAACATGTGCGCGTCGCAGACCAGCTCGATCGAGTCGGCGATCACCTCCCGGCTGACCAGCGAGGCGCGCATCCCGCTGGTGCCCATGGTGATCCCGTCGGAGATCGCGATCGTGTTCAGCTCCATCGGCGTGCCACCCGCCGCGCGGATGCCGTCCTTGACCTTCGCGGCCAGCGCCCGCAGGTGAAAGTT
The DNA here is from genome assembly GCA_963808605.1 of uncultured Solirubrobacterales bacterium. Lineage (GTDB taxonomy): Bacteria > Actinomycetota > Thermoleophilia > Solirubrobacterales > Solirubrobacteraceae > Palsa-465. The sequence goes on along the minus strand of CAWEGQ010000004.1, from coordinate 51,758 downwards.
GCAGGGCATCGTCTCGATCCAGGTGTTCGCCACGCCGATGATCGGGCGCGCCAGGGCCTCGTCGTCGTAGCCGATGCCCTTCAGGTAGGCGCGCGCCGGCGCGCGCTCGATGCCCTCGGTCAGTGCCCGGCTGCGGTGCTTGAGGTCGAACTTCCCGTTGCTGGCTGACATCGCGGTGAGACTGTATCGGGCGTGGTCGCCCGGTTCGCCTCAGCCGGGGTTGTCGGCCGGCGCGGACGCCGGGCTGTCGGCCAGCGTCCGCATCCGCGCGCGCTCCCAGCGCGAGAGCCGCCAGAGGTCGCGGCTGACCTGCGCCGGATCGAGTTGGCGCCCGGGCAGGTGCATGTTGGCGGTGTCGATCAGCCGGCGCTCGTCGCCGGTCAGCGCCATCCACTTGGCCAGCACATCGTCGGAGTCCGGAAGCCGGGCGCTCCCGTACGGACGGGTGTCGTCGGGAAACTCGACGCAGTACTCGCTCAGGAGCCGGTGGGTCTGGGCCAGGTAGGCGACGATCGGGCGGTGGGGGTAGACGAGGTAGGCATACGGCGCCCCACCGGTTCCCCCGGCCTGGTCGGGGCCTTGCGTCTGGGTGCCCCACACGCGCAGGAAGCCGAGGTCGTGGTACATCGCCCACTCCTCCTCGCCCACACAGGAGCGCAACAACTCACGGGCGCGCGCTTCGGCGCGGCGTTCGCGACCGGGATCGAACATGATCGCCGGCGCGCGCTGGCGCCGGGCGCGCATTCGCGACCAGGCCTCCTCGAGTCGGGGCACGATCAGGTCCGACAGCAGGGCGAGCGCCACGAGCGCGGTCGCCGAGAGCGCGAGCAGCACCGCCGGGTCCGCGGCCTACCGGCCGCCCGCCGCCCGCGGGAAGAAGATCACGCGGTCGGCGTCCCTCGGGACGTCCTCGAATGTGCGGACCATCCTGGCCTGCCGATTGCCGTCGGGGTCGCTGCCGGGCACGGCGGCCCACAGCCCGGCGTCCAGTTGCAGCCGGAATTCCTCGATCAGACGCTGCTCGTCCGCGAGGAGCTCGACATCGCCCTCCGCGATCAGCACCTCGCCATGCCCTGGCTTCATCCGCAGAAAGCGCACCGGGTGATTATGTCAAAAGCCCCCACCATCATCGCCGGGTTCATCGCGGCGGCCGTGGGCGGTCCCGAGGTCCGGTCCGGGAGCGGCCGTGGCCGAGCACATTGACCGGGCCGGCGCCGGCGCCGATCTCGGCCAGCCCGTCACGGACCGCTTGGGCGGCGAGCGCCTTGGCCCGCCGCGCGGCCTGCAGGGGCTCATCTCCCCAGGCCAGCCGGGCCGCCAGGACCGACGAGTGCGTGCAGCCCGAGCCGTGGGCGGCGCCGGCGGGATAGCGCTCGCCCGGCAGCTCGACCAGCCGCGAGCCGTCGAAGAACACGTCGATCGCCTGTTCCCGGTGGCCGCCGGTGACCACGACGCAGCGCGATCCGAGCCGGTGGACGGCCGGAGCAAGCTCTTCGTCGGCCCCCGCGTCCGCCCCGGCCACGGCCAGCAGGGCCCGCGCCTCGGGAACGTTGGGGGTCACCACCGTCACTCGCGGGAGCAGGCGCGCCACCAGCGTGGCCCGGGCCGCCGGATCGAGCAGCTCCGCCCCCGACTCGGCCACCATCACCGGGTCCAGCACCACCGGGGTGTCGTCGGGCAGCAGCTCGAGCGCCCACACCACGGCCTCGATCGTGGCGACGTTGCCGAGCATCCCGATCTTGACGGCATCCACGCCGATGTCCTGCGCGACGGCCCGCACCTGGGCGACGATCACCTCAGGCGGGATCTGATGGACGGCGGTCACATCCACCGTGTTCTGCGCGGTGATCGCCGTGATCGCGGTCATTCCGTGAACCTGACAGGCGGCGAACGCCTTCAGATCGGCCTGGATCCCGGCGCCGCCGCCGGAGTCCGAGCCGGCGATCGACAGCACCCGCGGGATCTGGCGGCGGTTGGGGTTCGGGTCGCCGTCGGGCATGCTCCACGAGCGTACGGGGCGGGACCGGGAATCGGCCGCGGGAGCACGCGGGCGGCTACATGATCACCGTGAACCTCCCGCCGGGACCGCGCCGGATATGGCCGCCCAGCTCGAGCGCCGCGAGCGCCGCCAGGCCCTGCTCCGCTGCGATGCCCGAGCGGGCGATCGCCGCCGTCGTGTCGTGCCCGTCGGCGATCGCGGAGAGCAGCCGGGCCAGCTCCGGGTCGAGCTCGCCCTTCGGCTCGGCGGGGACCGCGCGGGCACCGGCGCCGAACAGGGCGTCGAGCACGTCCTGTGGCCCGCGCACGACTCGCGCTCCCGCCGCCAGCAGGGCGTTGGGCCCGTCGGCCTGGCTGGTGCCGACTCGGCCGGGCACCGCCCCCACCGGCCGTCCGAGCCGCTGCGCGAACCTCGCCGTGACCAGGGCACCGGAGCGATGACCGGCCTCGACGACGACGGTCATCGCGGCCAGCCCGGCGATGATCCGGTTGCGGGCCGGAAACGTCCACCGGCGAACCGCCGTGCCGGGCGGCAGCTCCGAGACGGTGGCGCCCGTCTCGACGATCTGGCGGTGGATCGCTCGCTGGCTCGGCGGATAAGGCTGCTCGGCCCCGCCGGGCATAACGGCCACCGTGGCGCCGTCGCCCGACAGCGCGCCGGCGTGTGCGGCGCGGTCCACGCCCAGGGCCATCCCGCTGAGAACCGTGAGCCCGGCGGCGCCGAGGCCCCGGCCGAGCCCGCGAGCCAACTCGAGTCCGTAGGCGGACGCGCGGCGCGCCCCGACGATCGCCACCGGCTGGTCCTGCACCAGGCGCCGGAATCGCCGCATCCCGCCGGCGACGTGGAGCACGGCGGGGGCGGAGTCGAGATCGCGCAGCGGTTCCGGATAGTCGGGGTGACAGCCGCAGATGAGCTCCAACCCGGCCGCGGCGGCCCGCTCGCGCTCCGCGGCGGCGTCGAAGCGCAGGAGCTCGCCGAGCACGGCGTCCCGGGCCGGGCCGGCCACGGCGAACACCAGCTCGATATCGGGCAGCGCCAGCAAGGAGTCGATCCGGCCCCGGACCAGGTCGAGGTTCCCGCTCAGGCGCGAGAGCAGCCAGGACCGGGCCAGGCAGAAATCGCAGGCTGCCGCCTCGAGCTCGGCCGCCCCGGGATCGCTAGGCAGCCGTAGCCAGCCCTCCGTCATGCCGCCCTCTGTCATGCCGCCAGCTCCAGCTCGCCGCTTCCGCGCTGTCGCAGGCTCAACCCCAGCAGCACGTCGGCTTCGGTCACCTGCTCGTTCCCGGCCAGATCGGCGATCGTCCGCGCGACTCGGAGCACCCGATGGCGGCCGCGAGCGCTGAGGGCGCCGATCGCGTAGGCCCGGCCCAGCGCTCGCTCGGCGCGCTCCTGCAGGCGAATGTGGCGCCGCGCCAGCCGGACGTCGAGCTCGCCGTTGCAGCTGGCCGCGGTTCCGGCCAGGCGGGCCCGCTGGCGCTCGCGCGCCTCGGCCACCCGGGCCCGAGCCGAAGCCGAGTCGGTGCTCGGCGCGGCCCGCAGATCGGGCTCCGACGGGCGCTCGACGTTGACCAGCAGGTCCATCCGATCGAGCAGCGGTCCGCTCAGCCGGCGCCGGTGGCGCCGGAGGTCGGCCTCCCCGCAGGTGCACCTGTCCCCCACGCCGGCGAATCCGCAGGGGCAAGGATTCGTCGCCGCCACCAGCATGAACCGCGTCGGGAACACCAGCGCCCGCTGACCGCGGACGATCGTCACCGAGCCATCCTCGAGCGGCTGGCGCAGCGCGTCGAGCGTCGGGCGCTGGAACTCCGAGAGCTCGTCGAGGAACAGCACGCCGTGGTTGGCCAGGGTGGCCTCGCCCGGGCGCGGAGTCGACCCGCCGCCGACCAGCCCGGCCGCCGAGATCGTGTGATGGGGCGCGCGAAATGGACGGGCGGTGATCAGCCCGTCAGCCCGGATCCCGGCCACGCTGTGCACCCGCGTGACCTCGATCGCCTCGGTCTGCGTCATCTCCGGCAGGATCGACGGCAGGCGCCGGGCGAGCATCGTCTTGCCGGTCCCCGGGGCGCCTTCCAGCAGCAGGTTGTGGCCGCCCGCCGCGGCAATCTGCAGCGCGAGGATCGGCGCGGCGTGGCCGCGGACATCGGCCAGGTCGGGCAACGGCTCCGCGCGGCGGCGGTCCCCCGGCGCCGGGGGGCCGGGAATCGCGGCGGTGCGCGTCCCCCTCAGGACCTCGGTGGCCGCCCGCAGGGTTCCGACGCCCGCCACCCCGATGCCGTCGACGAGGCCCGCCTCGTGCGCGCGCTCCCAGGGCAGGATCAGCCGTGTCAGCCCGGCGGCGCGAGCGCCCTCGGCCACCGCCAGTGCTCCCGGAGAATCTCGCAGCTCGCCGCCCAGCGAGAGCTCGCCGTACACGGCGCAGGTGGCCAGCGGGGCGCTCGGGACCTGACCGCTGGCGGCGAGGATGGCCAGCGCGAGCGCGGTATCGAAGCCGGGGCCCGCCTTGCGCAGGAACGCCGGGGCGAGGTTGGCGGTGATCCGGCTGGAGGGAAACTCGAACCCGGAGTTGAGGATCGCCGAGCGGATCCGGTCTCGCGACTCCCGCACCGCGGCATCCCCGAGCCCGACGATCGTGAACGCCGGCAGCCCCGAGCGGATGTCGACCTCGACCAGAACCTGGCGGGGGTCGACCCCGTCGATGGCGAATGTCGCGACCCGAGCCAGCACGCGGTCCACGGTACGCCGCTCGAGGTGGCGCGTGGGTGACGCCGTGTGCCAATTCCGCGCAGGCGGAAGGCGCTGATTTGCGGGGAATTGTTGCTGTCCGGCACCCACCGGTCACGCGATTGCGCGTAGCGTGATCGAGATGAGCGACGACCCCCGTCACGCCCTTGGCCGCACCGGAGAGCGACTGGCCTGCGAGCACCTCGAGCGGCGAGGCTTCACGATCGTCGAGCGCAATTACCGCACCCGCTGGGGCGAGCTCGACATCGTCGCCTACGACGGCCGAACCCTGGTCTTCTGCGAGGTCAAGGCCCGCCGCGAGCTAGCCGGGCACGCCGACCCGCTCGAGGCGGTCAGGCCGAACAAGCGCTCCCGCGTACGCAAGATGGCCGGGAGCTGGCTGATCGACCGCACCCGGCGACCCCACGCGGACGAGCTTCGGTTCGATGCGATCGGGGTGACCTTCGATCGCGCCGGCCGGCTGCTCGAGCTCGAGCATCTCGAGGGGGCGTTCTAGCCCAGGGCCAGCTGCTGGTAGGCGGCCGACTGGAACGAGAGCCGGTGCAGCGGCGAGACGCCGAGCCGCTCGATCGCGCTGCGGTGCTCCGGCGTCGCGTAGCCGACGTGCTGGGCGAATTCCCAGCCGGGGTGCTTGGCGTCGACTCGGCGCATGTAGCGGTCTCGGGTCTCCTTGGCGATCACCGAGGCCGCCGCGATCGCGGCGCTCTTGGCGTCGCCGCCGATCACCGCTCGCTGCTCGTAGCCGAGCGCGGCCACCGGGAACCCGTCGCTGAGGCAGATGCAGCCTTCGCAGGCGACCTGGTGCAGGGCGTCGCGCAGAGCCGCCAGATTGGTCTTGTGCAGTCCCCGGGTGTCGATGCCGGGGGCGCAGCGGGAGACGATCGCCACCTTGGCGGCGACCCGCAGGATCAGCGGAAACAACTCCGCGCGCGCGGCGGCGGTCTGCTGCTTGGAGTCGTTCAGGGCGCCGAGCGCGCGGACGTCACCGGGGCGCAGCCGCTCGAGGTCGAACAGCACGGCGGCGGCCACGAGCGGACCGGCCAGGCAGCCGCGGCCCGCCTCGTCGGCGCCCGCCACGAACGGCACGCCGAGCGCGCGGTCGAACGCGAACAGGCGGCGCGCGGCGCGAGCCCGGCCGCGGTTAGAGGAAGCCGATCCGGTCCGGCGGCCAGTAGGTGAAGAACGCGACGCCGATGACCCACTTGTCGGGGACTGGGCCCCAGAAACGGCTGTCGTCGGACTCGCCACGGTTGTCCCCCATCATGAAGTAATCCCCGGGCGGAACCACGATGGTTTTCTGGAAACTGCAAGAAGAGGCTGGGTCGCTGCCGCAGGGATCGATGTAGGAGTCCTTCTCGCGAACGCCGTTTCTGGTCACGTGACCGTTGTCGATCGAGATCCGGTCGCCGGGGCCTCCGACGACCCGTTTGATGAAAGTCTGGTTTGACATCGACGGGGTCGGAGCGTCGCAGGGCTGGCTGTGGCCGGCGCCCTCGGCAGGATTGCCGCAGACCGGTGTGGCCGGATCCGCCCCGGCGGGCGGGTGGAAGACCACGATGTCACCCACGCTGGGGTGGTTGATCAGCCGGTTGGTGAGGACGCGCTGACCGATCGCCAGCGTCGGCACCATTGACGGGCTGGGAATCCGGTAGGGCTTGACCACGAAGGCCTGGATCAGCAGCGCCAGCCCGACGGCGACGGCCACCGTCACGACCAGTTCGATCAGCGACTTCATCCCGGACTTACGCCGCTTGGATCCCGGGCTCAACTGGTGCCTTGCGCTGCGGGAGGGGCGGGGACCCGGCGGAGTCGCGGGGTCCTAGAGGAAGCCGACACGGTCGGGGGGCCAGTAGGTGAAGAATGCCTTGCCGATGATCCAGGCCTTCGGCACCGGCCCCCAGAACCGGCTGTCCTCGGAATCCGGGCGGTTGTCGCCCATCATGTAATAGTCGCCCTTGGGGATCGTGATCGTGCCCCGGAAGTTGCACGAGCTGTCGCCCACGCAGGGCACGATGTAGGGATCCTGCTCGCGCTTGCCGTTGCGGATCACGTGACCGTTGACGATCGAGATCCGATCCCCGGGCAGGCCGACCACCCGCTTGATGAATGTCTCCGAGGAGCGCTGGGACTGCACCACGTCGCAGGCTTCGGCCCGGCGCTGCCCCGCCTGCGCGTTGCCCTGGTTCGGATTGGCGCAGCTGGAGAAGTCCTTGGGCGGGTGGAAGACGATGATGTCCCCGACCGACGGGGAGGAGAAATGCATGCCGATGCGGTCGACCAGCACCCGCTGATTGATGTGCAACGTCGGCAGCATCGACCCGCTGGGGATGCGGTAGGGCTTGACGATGAAGGCCTGGATACCCAACGCCAGGCCGAGCGCGACCACGACGATCAGGACGAGCTCGACGGCCGAGCTCGCAAGCGACTTCTTGGTCGCGGTCACACCTACTCTTCGCCGGCGGCGGCGGGCGCGTCGGTGCTCTCGGCGGCTACGGGGGCTTCGCCGGCCTCGGCGGCTACGGGGGCTTCGCCGACCTCGCCGACCTCGCCGACTTCGGCGTCGCCGGCCGGAGCCTCGGGCTCGGCCACCGGGGCGTAAAGCAACTCGCGCTCGACCAGCACCTCGGGTCCCGCGGAGCGCCGCTCGCGCACCCGGGCCCGCTTGCCCACGCGATCCCGCAGGTAATACAGCTTGGCGCGGCGCACATCGCCCCGAGCCGACACTTCGATCCGCTCGATCTTCGGCGAGTGCAGCGGGAACGTGCGCTCGACGCCGACGCCGAAGGACTGCTTGCGAACCGTGAAGGTCTCTCGCGCTCCGTGGCCCTGGCGCTTGATCACCACGCCCTCGAACACCTGCGTGCGGCGACGGGTGCCCTCGATCACCTGAAAGTGGACGCGCAGACGATCACCGGCGTCGAACGTCGGTACGCGGCGCAGCTGAGCGCGCTCGAGGCTGTCGATGACTGTGCTCATAACGTGGACGCCGTCGATCCCAGGCGTCGGCAGATGGAAAGTAGCAGCAGCAGAGCTAGTCTGGCTTCGCCCGCGAGCGGCTCTGGTCGCGGCGCCACTCGCGGATCCGGGCGTGGTGGCCCGACAGCAGCACCGGCGGGACGCTCCAACCCCGGTACTCGGCCGGCCGCGTGTAGTGCGGGTACTCGGGCGCTCCGTCGAGCGCCGGGCTGAAGGACTCCTCGTGGGCCGAGTCGTCGTGACCGAGGGAGCCCGGCAGCTTCCGCAGCACCGCGTCGCAGAGCACCATCGCGGCGAGCTCGCCGCCGGCCAGGACGTAGCGCCCGATCGAGACCTCCTCGCCGGCGAAGTGCTCCAGCACGCGCTCGTCGAACCCTTCGTAGCGACCCGACAGCAGCGTCAGCTCCGGCTCACTGGCCAGCTCATCCACCAGCGCGTCGTCGAGCAGCCTTCCGCTCGGGGTGAGCGCGACCACGCGGCGCTGCCGACGAAGCTCCACCGGATCGATCCCGTAGCGAGCCCGGATCGCCGCCTCCACCACGTCGACCCGCAGCACCATGCCCGCGCCACCCCCAAACGGCGTGTCGTCGACCTGCCCCCCGGTCAGGGGCGTGTGATCGCGGTAGTTGACGTAGTCCAGCCGGTGGCCTTGGGCGAGAGCGTTGGCGACGTGGCGCTGGCCCTCGAACCAGCTGAACGCCTCGGGGAACAGCGTGAACACGTCGATCTCCACCGCTAAGCGTCCTCCCCGAGGAACTTCAGGTCGACGTCGATCGTGCGGTTCGCGACGTCGACGGCCCGCACGGCATCGCTGACCAGCGGGACCAGCAGCTCCGGGCGGCCGTCGGTCCGCGTGACCTGCAACACCTCGCAGGACGGGAGCGCGAGCAGACGGCTGACCGTCCCGACGGCGCGTCCGGCGTCGTGGACGGCACAGCCCTCGAGGTCCTCCGCCCACCACTCGTCGGGCTCCAGGGCCGGCGCGGCCGTGCGCTCGACGAGCACCTCGGATCCGCGCAGCGCCTGAGCCGCGCCGCGGTCCCGGCACCCCTCCACGCCGAGAATCACGCCGCGGTCATGGCCGGCCCGGCGGGTGACCAGGCGGACCTCCTCGCCGATCATCACCCGGCCGCCGAGCTCCAGCAGGCCGGGGGTGGCCTGCACCACGTGAAAGCTGCCATCGAGCCCGTGCGGACTGCCGACCAGGCCGGCCCGCAGCCACCCCTGCATCACACGTCGACGATGTCCACGAACACGCGCCGGCCGTCCTTGACCGAGGCGCATTTGACGATGGTGCGGAGCGCCGAAGCGGTTCGTCCGCCCCGGCCGATCACGCTGCCATAGTCCTCCGCCGCGACCGACAGCTCGAGCACGATCGTGCCGTCCTGCTCTTCGACCTCGGTGACCTGAACATCGTCGGGGTTGTCCACCAACCCGCGGGCCAGATACTCGAGCAGCTCCTTCATCGAGCCGATTGCTCGTCGCTCAGTGGATGCCCTGGGTGCGCAGCAGCTTGCGGACGGTGTCCGTGGGCTGCGCGCCGCGCCCGAGCCAGTCGCGGATCCGCTCCTCGTTGAGGACGATCGTCGACGGGTTCGTCTGAGCGTTGTAGTGACCGACGGTCTCGATCACGCGACCGTCACGCTTGGAGCGCTGGTCGGCGACCACGACCCGCCAAATGGGGTTCTTGCGGCCGCCGATGCGGGTTAGTCTGAGTCTGACTGCCATAGCGCTGGTTGAGGTTAGCGGGTCCGCACGCCGCGGGGCCAGCGGGCCCGCAGCGGGGTCAGCGGCCCTGTCCCTGGCGCATCAACGCGCCGAGGTCGGGCATCCGGCCCGAGGCGACCTGACGCATGATCTTGCGCATCGACTCGAACTGCTTGATCAGCTGCTTGACCGCCTGCACGTTGGTACCCGACCCTCGCGCGATCCGCAGCCGCCGCGAGCCCTTGATCAGCTCCGGGTGGCGCCGCTCCTGAGGCGTCATCGAGAGGATGATCGCCTGGATCCGGTCGAAATCGCGCTCGTCCACCTTGACCCCGCGCAGCTCCTTGCCCATCCCCGGGATCATCCCCAGCAGGCTCTGCAGCGGACCGAGGCGGCGCACCTGCTTGAGCTGGTCCAGGAAATCGTCGAGGCCGAACTCCGACTTGCGCAGCTTGCGCTCGAGCTCGGCGGCCTGATCCTCGTCGTAGGCGGACTCCGCCTTCTCGATCAGGGTCATCACGTCGCCCATCCCGAGGATCCGCTGCGCCATCCGGTCCGGGTGGAAGCGCTCGAACTGGTCCTGCTTCTCGCCCGTGGAGGCGAACAGGATCGGCTTGCCGGTGATCGCCTTGACCGAGAGCGCCGCGCCGCCGCGGGCGTCGCCGTCGAGCTTGGTCATCAGGACTCCGTCGAAGTCGACCACCGCGGCGAACTGCTCGGCGACGGCGACCGCGTCCTGACCGGTCATCGCGTCGACGACCAGCAGGATGTTCTGGGGCTTGAGCGCCTTCTTGATGTCGGCGAGCTCCTTCATCAGCTCGCTGTCGACGTGCAGGCGCCCGCTGGTGTCGACGATCAGCACGTCCTTGCCCTCGGACTGCGCCCGGTCTCGCGCCCAGGCGGCGATCTTGACCGGGTCGCGGTCGGTGCCCTGCTCGTACACGTCGGCCCCGGCCTGAGCGCCGACCTTGATCAGCTGCTCGACGGCGGCGGGCCGGTAGACGTCGCAGGCGGCGACCGCCACCGAGGACCCGTGCTGCTCGCGCAGGTACCGCGCGAGCTTGCCGGTGGCGGTGGTCTTGCCCGATCCCTGCAGTCCGGCCATGACGATGATCGTCGGCGGCCGCGGCGAGAAGGTCAGCTCCTGGGACTCGCCCCCCATCAGTTCGGTCAGCTCGTCGGAGACGATCTTCACCACCTGCTGGCCCGGGTTGAGCTGGCCGATCACGTTCGCCCCGAGCGCCCGCTCCTTGACGCCACCGGTGAAGCTCTTGACCACCTTGAAGTTGACGTCGGCCTCGAGCAGCGCGAGCCGGATCTCGCGCATCGCCGCCGAGATATCGGCCTCGGTCAGAGTGCCGCGTCCGCGGACCTCGGTGAGGGTGGCTTGAAGCTTGTCGGCGAGCGATTCGAACATTGCGGTGTCCCGTCAGAGAGCGTACTGAGCCTATTCGCACACGAGTGCGGTGGCGCCCCGGATCTCGACGACGTCGACGCGCGTGCCCGCCTCGATCACCTCATCCTCGAACAGCGACCGTGCGGTCCACACGTGACCGTCGATCTTGACGCAGCCGACGCCCTCACCGTTGGCGATGCGCTCGATCACGACCGCCGGCCGGCCGACCAGCGCGGCCGTGCCAGTGGGCAGCGGAGGTCGGGCTCGCCGCCGTCGCCGCGCCATCGCTCGAGCCCTCAACCGCAGGACGAGGAGCGTGAGCAGCAATCCGACGAGAACCCACAAGACCCACCCTGGCATCTGCACGGACCTTACACCGGGCGGATCAGCTGATCAGCGCGCGGGCGAACTCGTCGGGTTCAAACGGCCGCAGGTCCTCCAGCTGCTCGCCGGTGCCGATCAGCTTGACCGGGATCCCGAGCTCGCCGGCGATCGCCAGCGCGATCCCGCCCTTCGCGGTCCCGTCGAGCTTGGTCAGGACCAGGCCGCTGACCTCGATCGCCTCAGAGAACAGCTGGGCTTGGCGCAGCCCGTTCTGACCGGTGGTGGCATCGACGGTGAGCAATGTCTCGTGTGGGGCCTCGGGGATCTGCTTGGTGATCACCCGGCGCACCTTGGCCAGCTCGGCCATCAGGTCGTCCTGCGTGTGCAGGCGTCCGGCGGTGTCGATGATCACCACGTCGGCGCCCTGGCTGCTGGCCTGAATACAGGCGTCGTAGGCGACCGAGCCGGGATCGGCACCGTCGGGCCCCCGCACGAACGTCGCCCCGGCGCGCTGGGCCCATTGCTCGAGCTGCTCGACCGCCGCGGCGCGGAAGGTGTCGGCCGCCGCCAGCACGACCGAATGACCGAGCTCGCGGCTGAGATGCCAGGCCAGCTTTCCGCTCGTCGTGGTCTTCCCGGTGCCGTTGACGCCGGCCATCAGGATCACCGTCGGCTTGGCCGTCAGGTCGATCCGGTCATCACCGGTCCGGGCGATGTCGGCCAGCAGCTCGGTCAGCCGCTCGGTCAGCGCCTCGCCCCCCGTGATCGAGCCACCGGTCGCCTCCTGCTCGAGCTGCCCGACGACCCTGGCCGTCATCTTGGCCCCCACGTCGGCGTAGATCAGCGCCTCCTCCAGCCGCTCCCACGTCTCGTCGCTGAGATCCTCGAACAGGGTGGCCTGGATCTCGCTGGTGAGCGCCTGGCGGGTCTTGCGGAGGTTCTCGCGCAGGCGGCGGAACCGGCCGACGCGCTTCTCCTCGGCCGGCGCGCCGTCGGTCGCCGACGCGTGGGCAGCGTCGACGATGAACAGGTCCTGCCAGTCGCGGGCCATCTAGCGGGGCTCCCGGAGACGTTGCACCGGCAGGAGAGTAACTAGGCTGCGGCTTCGGTCGGCTCGGGGGCGGCCTCCCGCGGCGGCATCCGCCGCGAGATCACCTTCGAGATCCCGTCGCCGCCCATCGACACGCCGTACAGGGAGTCAGCCGCCTCCATCGTGCGCTTCTGGTGGGTGACGACGATGAACTGGGCCCGCTGCGAGTACGCCCCGAGCAGGTCGAGGAAGCGATCGATGTTGAGGTCGTCGAGCGCGGCCTCGACCTCGTCGAGGATGTAGAAGGGGCATGGCTTGGCCAGGAACACGGAAAACAGAAACGCCAACGCAGTCATCGACTTCTCGCCGCCGGACAGCAGCGAGAGCCGCTTCATCGCCTTGCCGGCCGGGGTGATCTCGATCTCCACCCCGAGCACGTCCTCGCCGCTCTCCTCCTCGGACTCAGGATCCTCGGCTCCGGCGAGCTGATCATCACCGTCGGTCCCGGGAGACTGCCCGCCGAGCACGCGAGCCGGGCCGTCGCGCTCGGCGACCAGCGTGAGCCGGCCACGACCGCCGGGGAACAACCGCTCGGCCAGCTCCTCGAAGTTGCGCGCCGCCGCCTCGAAGGTCCGCTCGAACGTCTCCCTGATCTCCCGGTCGGTGTCCTTGATCAGCTTCTCGAGCTCGCGCAGGGCGGTCTCCAGATCGGCGCGCTGGCGCTCGAGCTCCTCGACGTGCTCGACCGCCTCCGCGTACTCCTCCTGGGCCAGCGGGTTGACCGGGCCGAGCTGCTCGCGCCGGCGGGCGAGCCGCTGGACCCGATCCGCCAGCGCATCGCGCTCCTCGTCGCCGAGCGCCTCGGTCGCGGCGACCGCCTCGAGCTCGAGCCGGGTGGCAAGCTCGCGCAGCTCCTGATCGGCATCGGCCGCCTGGTCGCGGGCCCGCTGGGCGCGCACCTCGAGCGCGGTCAGGGTCTCGTTCTCGGCGTGCAGCCGCGTGTGCAGCGCCGCCTCCTGCTGGGCGCAGGTACGCAACTCGGTGGCCACGTGCTCGCCCGCCTCGCGATCGGCCGCCAGGGCCGCCTCGAACACGGTCCGCTGCTCCGCGATCGCCTCCGCCGCCGCCTCGATCGCCTCGCCGAGGTTCCGAACCGCGGGGTGGAGGTCCGCGTCGCGCTGCATCGCCGCGGCCAGGCGCTGGATCCGGTCGGAGCGCTGGGCCCTCGCCTGGTCCGCCCGGGCCAGCGTCCCGCGCTCGGAGGAGAGCTCGGCCACCAGCTGAGCCCGCCGCTCGGCTCCGGGGCCGGCGTCCGGGGCCTGGCGGCGACGCTCGATCAGGGCGGTGATCCGGCGCTCCTCCTCGGCCGCCTCGTCGCGATCGCGCACCGCGGCGCGGTGCGCCGCGATCACCAGCTCGCGTTCGGCGTCAAGGCGGGCGGCGTCGGCGGCCGCACCCTCCAGCGCACCGCGAGCTCCGTGTTCAGCCTGAGCGGCGCGCTCACTCGCGCCCACCAGCGCCTCGCGCCGGTTCCGCTCGGCCAGCACGCGCTCCTCCCCGACGGCCGGCGCCTGGCGGGCCTCGCAGACGCCACCGGACCACACTCGGCCCTCGCGGGTCACGGCGATCCCGGGATGCTCGGCGGCGACCGCCTCGATCGAGTCGACGACCCAGGCGTCGCGTAGGAGCAGCCGCGCCAGCGCGATCGCCGCGCCGGTCCCCCGGACATGGTCGGTCAGCCGCTCGGCCGCGGGGACCGGGGCTGGATGTATGGGATCCGGCGCGTCCTGCGCCTGCGCCGACCAGACCAGCGCGCGACCGCCATCGGCGCCGGCGCGGTCCAGCAATCCGGAGGCCGTCTGGCGGTCGGTGACCAGCGCCGCCCCGAGCCGGCCGTCGAGCACCGCCGCGACGGCGAGCTCGTACCCCGCGTCGACGTCGAGCGCTTCCGCCAGCGACGTGGCACCCGGGGGGGCCGAGCGCTGGCTACGCAGAAACTGGTTGACCGCGGCGAGCTCCCCGCCGACGCGAGCCGCCTCCCGGCGGGCCGCCTCTACCGCGCGCTCCGCGTCGCGGACGGCCTGGCGAGCGGCTTCGACGCCCTGCTCCCCCGCCTCGCGCCGCTCGCGGGCCTGTTCGACGGCGACGGCGAGCTCGGCGACGTGCTCGGCCTGGCCGGCGCGCCGGTGCTCGAGCTCGACGAGCTGACGGGCGAGCTCGGCGTCGCGGTCGCGCTCGAGTGCGTCGAGCTCGGACTGCAGTGCCTCGATCCGTACGCCGGCGTCTGGATCTGGCACGTCAGCGGCGTGCTCTGCCTGAAGGAGCTCGAGCCGCTCGCGCGTGCTCTGCATCCGGACTTCGATCGCCGCTGCCGCCGCCCGGACCGCCTCGCCCCGGTACCCGACGCGCTCGCCCGCGGACTGGGCGGCGAAGCGCCGGCGCGAGAGCTCCTCGCGCTGCGCACTGCGGGCGGCCAGCGCCTCCTCGGCCGCCTCGCGACGCCGTCCGACCGCCGCCAGCTCGCGCTCGAGCCGCTCGCGATTCGAGCGCGCCGTGGCCGCCTGCGCCTGGGCGGCCGCCAATTCGAGCGCGCGCAGGCGGGCGTCGTCGCGGGCCAGCTCCCAGCGGGCCTCGAGGCTCTGACGCTCGAGCCGGGCGTGGAGCTCGGCCGCCTCGGCCTGGCGCTTGAGCGGCCGCAAGCGGGAGCGGGCCTCGCGTTCGACGTCGAGGGCGCGATCGAGGTTGTCCTGGGTCCGCTCGAGCTTCAGCTGCGCCCGGCGGCGGCGTTTGCGGTGCTTGCCGAGCCCCGCCGCCTCCTCGATCAGCAGCCTGCGGTCGCGCGGCTTGGACGTGACCAGCGATTCGACCCGGCCCTGGGAGATGACCGAGTGCATCTCCTTCCCCAGGCCCGTGTCGGACAGCAACTCGATCACGTCGACCAGCCGGCAGCGCGCGCCGGCCAGCCGGTACTCGCCCTCGCCGGCTCGATCGAGCCGGCGCACGATCGAGACCTCGGGAGTGCCGAGACCGAGCACGCCGTCGCTGTCGTCGAGCACGAGCTCGACCTCGGCGCCCTTGGCGGCCTGCCGACCCGGCGCCCCGCCGAAGATGACGTCCTGCATCGAGTGGCCTCGGACCGCCACCGGCGACTGTTCGCCCAGCGCCCACAGGACCGCGTCGGTGATGTTCGACTTGCCGGAACCGTTGGGGCCGACGACCACGCTGACGCCGGGGCCGAATTCGAGCCGCGTACGGTCGGGGAAGGACTTGAAGCCCTTCAGCGTGACGGACTTCAGGTACATGGGCGCTCACTCATCCAAGGCCTCCAGCGCGATCTGGGCCGCTTCCTGCTCGGCGTCCTTCTTGCTGCGGCCGGTCCCGCGGGCCAGCTCGACCCCGTCGACCGCCGCGCCGATCTCGAAGGTCCGGTCGTGCGGAGGCCCCTGCTCGTCGACCACCGTGTAGCTGACCAGCGAGCCCCGCCGCGCCAGGCGTTCCTGGAGCGCCGATTTGAAGTCCACCGGATTCTCGAGCGCGCCGTCGATCTCGGGCGAGAACGCCTCGACCACCGCGGCGGACACCGGCTCGTAGCCGAAGGCCAGGTAGCAGGCTCCGATCACCGCCTCGATCACCGAGGCCAGCACCCGCTCGGTGGCGACCAGGCCGGGGGCGGTCGCGGCGGCTGCGCTCGGGGCGGCCTGGAGCAGGCGCTCCGGCACGCCGAGGCGCTCGGCCACCGCCCGGCACGACCGCCCGGAGACCGTCTGGGCGCGGATCTTGGTCAAACGGCCGGCACCGAAGCGGTCGGCCTCGAGCCGCGGGTACAGATGGGTGGTGATGGCCAGCGAAAGCACGCTGTCGCCCAGGAAGGCGAGCCGCTCGTAGGACTCCGAACGTCGGCTGGTCCATGAGGAATGGGTGAAAACGGGAGCCGCGAGCTCCGGGGGCAGCTGCTCGAGAAGATCCTGGAGCTTCGCCACCGACTCTTGACCGGGCGGCTTGCGCGTCGTGCTCACTCAGTGTCGTGACCTTGGCCCGCGGTGGCTGCCCCACCGTTCGCAAGCACGAACTCGACCGCCTGTCCGACGGTGAGGATCTTGGCCGCGGCCTCGTCGGAGATCTGCACGCCATAGCTGTCCTCCAGCTCCTGGACCAGCGTGTACAGGTCGAGGGAGTCCGCCTCGAGGTCTTCGCGAAACCGAGTTGACTCCTTGATCCGGTCCGCGTCGACCTCCAGCTCGTCGGCCAAGTGCGCCCGGATGGCCGAGAAGATCTGCTCGCGATTCATGAGCTGGACACCGTAACCGGCGGACCGGACGAGGCGCTCACGTCTGCAGCTCCGCCGGTGGGCGCAGCGCCCCCGCCGCCACCAGCGCCTCGCGGGTACGGGCGATCACGTCCTCCTCCACGCCGCGCGCCGCGACCTCGATCGCCCGGGCGAAGCCACGCTGGGTGAACCTTCCGTGAGCTACCACGCCGAGCTGGCGCAGACCGAGCATGTAGGCCCCGCCGGGCGTCTCGGGATCGATCTCCGCCCGCAACCGGCGCACCGCGGGCGAGAGCAGCCAACCACCCAGCTTCCCCCGGGTCGAGCTCATCGCGGCATCCCGGATTGCTCGCAGCGTCCGCCCGGAGACGCCCTCGATCAGCTTCAACGTGATGTTGCCGGTGAAGCCGTCCATGACCACGACGTCGGCGACACCGTCGGTCACCTGCGTGCCCTCGACGTTGCCGATGAAGTTCAGCCCGGTGCCGCCCGTACCGGCCAGCTGCTCGTGGACCAGGAGCAGATCCGGCGTCCCCTTGGTCGGTTCTTCGCCGTTGGACAGCAGGGCCACGCGCGGCGACTCGATCCCCATGATGACCTTGGCGAACGCCGAGCCCATGTGGGCGAACTGCACCAGCTGCTCGGGCCGGCAGGTGACGTTGGCGCCGACGTCGAGCAGCAGCACAGGCGAGGCGCCGGGAATCGGCACCGGCAGCGCGAGCGCCGGGCGATAGATGCCGCGGTCGCGCTTCATGTTGAACAGCCCGGCGGCCAGCGCCGACCCAGTCGACCCGCCGGAGACGAGCGCCTGAGCCCGCCCGTCGGCCACCGCCCGCGCCGCCTGCACGATCGACGCCTCCGGTGTGGAGCGCACCGCGAAGGCGGGGTCGGCGGCCTTGGCGATCGAGACCGGGGCGTCGAACACCTCGACGCCGTCGGGCATCGTGCCGATCTCCGAGGCTGGTCCGAACAGGAGCACGCGGATGCCCTGCGCGGCGGCGCGTTCAGCGCCCGCGGCGACCTCCCGGGGTCCAAGATCCGCCCCGCCTGCATCCACGGCGACCGTGACCATGGTTGGCGAGATCAGTCGTCTGCTGTGCCCGTGGCGAGTACCTCACGGCCCTTGTAGCTGCCGCACACCGGACACACACGGTGAGGGAGCCTGGGGCTGTGGCACTGCGGGCAGGCGTTGTACGTCGGCGCCTTGACCTTATGGGTGGCGCGGCGCTGCGTGGTGCGGGCGTGTGACTGCTTCTGCTTGGGGACGGCCATGGTCGGAGCAATCTAGCAGGGGCCTGTGGCAGGCGAGCGATCCGCCTCGGCCCAGGGCTCAGTCGAACTTGAGCTCGGACAGCTTGGCCCAGCGGGCGTCGGGCTCGGGCTCGTGGTGATGCTCCGCGCCGGCGCTGTTCAGATCCACTCCGCAGACGGGACACAGGCCGGCGCAATCGGGCCGGCACAGGACCGCCGCCGGGAGGGCCAGGGCGAGCGCGTCGCGGGCCCAGGCGCGCACATCGAGGACGCCGTCCTGCACGTAGGGCGACTCGAGCTCCTCCCCCGCCCCGGGCTGGTGGGCCTCCCGGGCGTCGACCGAGTAGGTGGGCGAGGCCGGCTGCAGGCAGCGCATGCACGGTCCCTCCAGCGTCGCCTCGAGGCGCAGTCGCAGGGCGTAGCCGCTGCCGGTGGTCCGCGAGATGTCGAGGCGGGCCGGCACCAGCGCCGGGACGACCGCGTAGCGCTCGCCGCCGAGCTCGAACGGGTCGATCGTCACGCCCAGCTCGAGCCGCCGCCCCTCGCCCGAGTGCAGACGCAGTCCGGCGAGGTCAAATGCGTCTGCGCGGATCGCCATGACGTTGACTTTAGAAGCCCGCCGACACCGGTGGGGCGTGCGGCGGCGACCTGAGCGATCATGTGCGCCGTGTCCAACTGGTTCCGCACCTACGGTTTTGCCGAGATCCTCGACGAGCTGATGATCGGCGCCTATCCGACCGACTCCGACGACATCGCGATGCTCGACTGGCTGGGGGTCAAGCGGATCCTCAACCTCGTCGAGGACGGGGAGTACCGGCCCGGCGAGCGAGCCGTGGTCGACACCGCGCTGCGCGCCGCCGGGATCGAGGAGCACCGGATCGCCTTCACCGACTACGCCGGCCTGCCCCCGGAGCAACTCGAGGACGCGGTGGAGACGGTCACCGGCTGGCTCGACGAGGACGCCCGGACCTACGTGCACTGCCGCGCCGGCTGGCAGCGCTCCGCGGCCGTAGCGGCCGCCGTGGTCGCGGTGCGCCGAGGGCTCGACATCGGGGACGCACTCGCCTTCGTCAAGCGGGCCAAGCCGTCGGCCGACCCTCTGGACCATCAGCGCGAGGACCTCCAGCGCTGGTGGGACGAGCGGGCCGTCCGCTAGTCCTGACGGAGCGCAATTAGTGCCGTGAGCCGGAACGTTCTACTCGGCGGCGCGGAGGCGGAGCTGGCGAACCTCCTCGAGCTCGGCCACCTCGCCGTTCTCGCTCTCGGCCACGTGGACGCTGCGGGCGCTGGTCGTCACGTGATCGAGCTGCGGTAGCTCTCGGCCTTCCGCCACGGCTCCGTGCTCGGCGAACCGCCGGGCCCCGGGCAGCACCCGCGCCTCGTAGGAGCCGACCGTTTCGTTGAACGCCCGCACCGTGCCGTTGAGCCGGTTGCCGAGCGTCGAGAGCAGCGTCGAGAGCTTGACCAGCCGCGCGTGGAGCTCGCGTCCGAGCTCGGACACCGCCTGCGCCGACTCCGCGACGCGCTCCTGCTGCCAGCCGTAGGAGACCGCCTGCATCATCGCTATCAGCGTGGTCGGGGTGGCGATCAGCACGCGCCGGGCCATCGCGTCCTCGATCAGCGTCGGGTCGACCTCGAGCGCCGCCCCGTACAGGTGCTCGCCCGGGAGGAACAGCACGACGAAATCGGGAGCAGAGTCGAGACCGGACCAGTACGCCTTGTCGGCCAGCGACTTGACGTGCTTGCGCAGCAGCCGGGCGTGGTCCCGCAGGTGGCGCTCGCGCTCGGCCTCGTCCCTGGCCTCGTAGGCATCGAGCACGCCCTGCAGCGGGGCCTTGGCATCGATCACCACGTGCTTGCCGCCGGGGAGGTTGACGATCACGTCGGGGCGCAGCGTCGACTCGTCCGAGGCCAGGGAGGACTGTTCGACGAAGTCGCAGTGCTTGAGCATGCCGGCGAGCTCGACGACCTTGCGCAGCTGCATCTGGCCCCACTGCCCGCGGGCGTTGGGCTTGCGCAGCGCCGTGACCAGCGCTCCGGTCTCGTTGCGTAGGCGTTCGTTGGTCTCGGTCAGGCTCCGCAACTGCATGTCCAGCCGGCCCCGCGACTCACGCCGCTCGCGATCGAGTGAGAGCAGCTGGGCGTCGACCCGGCCGAGCTGCTCCCGCAGGGGCGCGACCAGCTGCTCGACCGCCTGCTGGCGTTTGTCCAGATCGCTGGTGGCCTGCACCTGCGAGGTCTGCATCTGTGCCTTGGCGAACTCCGCGAGCTGACCCACGCTGGATTTCAGCGCCTCGGCGCTGAGTGCCTTGAACGTGTCCGAGAGCCGCTCCTGCGCGTCGGTCAGCGTGGCCACCCGCTCCTCAGCCCGCGCGCGTTCGTGGCCGAGGTCGGAATGGGCGCGGGCGAGGTCCCGCTCGAGCCCGACCACGCGCTGCGCCTCCAGCGTCAAGGTCCGCAGTCGCGGACGCAGCGCCAGCGCGACGACAGCGGCGCCGATCACCAATCCGAGCAGTAGCAGAAGGGCCTCCATGGGCTCCCCAGCATCGCGCGCGGTGCGGACGGAATCGCCGCAATCGGCGGGAATCGAGGGCCCGACAGCCGTCCTGCAGGAAATCTTGCGACTCGACGCCCAATCGTGCTCCGTCAATTGGGCCGGGAGCCGGCGGGGCGGGGCGGGGCGGTCGGTCGGGGACGAATTTCTTTCGATGAGGAGGTGGGTGGGTGATGCACTGGGGAATGAGGTTCCCTGACGGCGGGGTTCCGTGTCTGGGAGGTCGAGCGCGAGGGTCGCAGAGCCCGGGCTTCGGTCCCGCGAGCGACTTGGAGTCACTTTTCCCTGCCCACGAGCGAAAAGTGACTCCAAGTCAGGGCATCGCTCACCCGCCGAGAGCAAACTCGGTCGAGCCGGCGCTGGAGCGAACTTCGGCGCGTTATGCATCTGTGGGGTGCATCCAGCGCCAAACCTCGGACTCCCGGCGGTTTCGTCCGGCCGCCCGGAACAAAACGCCACCCTGGCCGTCGCCGCCGCCGTCGCCTCGGCAACCCACATCAGCGGGACCACGGCCGCCGACCAGCGTGCCGGCGCGGCAGGGGCGTCAACCCTTCATCGAAGAAGTTCGTCATAGACCTACCCGCCGACCCGGGCCGCAGCAGGACGAGCCGCATGCCAACGCCCAGCGCCGATCGAACCTAACGAAGCACCACGACTAGGCCGCCTGTGAGCGGCGAAGCGATGAGAACGCCGCGGGCGACGGCCCATCGGGCCGCAGCACCTCGGGCGGCAGCAGCTCGGCCAGCCGCAGCCGCTTCCATCGGGGCATCACCTCGGGTGGCGCGATCCGGACGGATTCCGGGGCTCCGAGCAACCCGCCGAGACGCTCGGCGAGCAGTCGCTGCGCCAGCCCCAGACGAGCCGGCGTCGGGGCGAGGCAGAACAGCTCCGCGCGATCGTGGCTGAGGGTCACCGTCGCCAGATACGGGAGCTCGTCGGCTTCCTCCTGGCAAAGCTCGAGGACTACGCCCGGCTCGGGCCGTGGGCAGCGAATGGCGGGCGGATCCCAGCGCCAGCGCCAGGTGATGGAGTCGTCGTAGGACCCCACCTCGGCGCGGTCGAGCTCGAGGTCGGCGTCGAGGGCTGCCTCCGTACCAGGCAGGTCGACCACATCGAAGGTGACGTGAGCGTCCCGCAGGACCTCGCCCTCGGCGGTGCAGTCGCGCACCTCGGGCCAGGCCCAGGCCGCGTGGCTGAGCACCCCGCCGTGAACCCGCCAGAACTCCCCGCTAGGGGCGTCGAGCGAAGCCAGCAGCCAATCGAAGTCGGCCGCCACGGACGGCTCCACCACGGGCACGCGGCCGAGCAGCGCCCAACGCTCCGGGCCGAGCGGGACCGAGCGCGCCACGACCATTGCCCCGGGACGCAGCTCACCCAGCGGGGCCCGGATCGTCTCGAGTCGCGCCCGGCCGGCGCCCCGTGGGCACAACCCGGTGAGCAGATCTGGCGCGCCGACCGACTCGATCCGCCAGGCCCGCAGCTCCGAGCGCGCCAGGAGCTCGACCGCGCGGCCGGCGACCGACTGGCGGCGAGCCCACATCGGCGTCCGGCCTTCGGGCAGCGGGCAATCGAGCAGGAACCACAGGCGCGCGTCGAGCAGCTCTGCTTCGCTCGGCCCGACCAGCCCGAACGCCTCCAGGCCGGCGCCGTAGAACTCGGCAAACCGCTCAGCGCACCACTCGGGCTCGCGGGCCCAGGTCTCACGGCCCAGGTCCTGAATCGTGGCCTCGAGCTCCGGGACCAGGCGACCAAGCTCCAGCTCCCGCTCGAGGCAGCAGCGCTTGTACTTCGCGCCACTTCCGCAAGGACAGGAATCGTTGCGCCCAACCGCCACTGCCGCGGAACTTAGTTCCGCGGTCGGACAGATCAGACCAGCTAGCCGACCTCGGCTGGTTCGTCTTTGCCGGCGAGCCGGTCGCGGCCGCGCTGGACGGCGGCGATGAACTTGCTGAGGTTGACCTCGAGGGTGTTGAGGATCTCGTCGGCGTAGTCCTCGGCTCCGAGACGGATCTCTCGCTCCCGGGCGCGGGCATCCTCGACGATGTCCTCGGCGGCGCGTTCGGCCTGCTTGGTGATCTCCTCGTCGGAGATCAGCTTGTCCTGGCGTTCGCGCGCCTCCTTCATGATCCGCTCGGCCTCGCGCTTGGCTTCGGCGAGCATCTCCTGACGCTCCTTCACGATCCAGCGGGCCTGCTTGATCTCCTCGGGGATCGTGGCCCGCATCTGATCGAGGATGTCGTAGATCTCCTCCTTGTCGACGCGGACCTGATCGGTCAGCGGGACAGGCTTGGCGTTGTGGACGAGATCGTCAAGCTTGTCGATGAGTACCAGGACATCCATCGCAGAACCTCTGTTTCGTCAGCGGCCGAGCCGTTCCTGCAAAGCGGCAACGACCTCCTCGGGGACCATGTCGTCGATCGTGCCGCCGAACGTAGCGAGCTCTTTGACCCCGCTCGATCTGACGAAACTGTACTTGGGCGAAGCCATCAGGTACACGGATTCGATATCGGGCGCCTGGCGGCGGTTGAGCTGGTTCATCTCCAGCTCGTATTCGAAGTCCGAGATCGCCCGCAGACCCTTGACGATCGCCTTGGCCCCGCGCGCCCGGGCGAACTGGACGACGAGGATGCTGAACGGCTCGACCGAGACGTTCTCCATCTCGCGCGTGGCGTTCTCCACGAACGCGACTCGCTCCTCGGCGCTGAACAGCGTGTTGCCCTTGCGCACCGGGAGGTTGACCACCGCGACGATCACCTTGTCGAACATCGCCGAGGCGCGGGAGATCACGTCGATGTGGCCGAAGGTGACCGGGTCGTAGGAGCCGGGACAGACGGCTATGCGGTTATCGGGGGCCATGAATTCGGATCAGTGTGTCGCCGTAGCGTCGTTCATCGAGCAACGGCAGTTCCAGGTGCAGCGGGGCGCGTCTGTCGCTCTCGGCGACGACTCGGGCCTCCGGTGCGAGCAACGACGCTAGCGCACCTGTGAGCTGAGGACCGAGCCCGCTCGCCTGGCGATATGGGGGATCGACGAAGACCAGATCGTATTGACGCGTGGCCGTTCGTGCGCGCTGGAGGAACTCCAACGCGCCCATGCGGCGCACGTCGGCGCTCAGTCCGAGGGCTCCGAGGTTGCGCCGGATCGCCGCGATCGCGTCCGGCGAGGAGTCGATCAGGGTCGCCTCGGCCGCCCCGCGAGACAGCGCCTCGATCGCCAGCGCCCCCGAGCCGGCGAACAGGTCGAGCACCCGCGCGCCGTCGACCGTGGCGAGGATCGAGAACAGCGCCTCGCGCACGCGATCCCCGGTGGGGCGGGTCTCACGTCCCCGCGGGGCGACCAGTTTGGCGCCGCGCCGCGATCCAGCGATCACCCGCACGGCTCAGGCCCGGATCGGGGCCGCGGCCTCAGCGCCGAACAGCTCGGCCAGCGCATCGGACAGCAGGGCGTGCTCGGCGAGGTGCAGATCGGGATCGCCGTCCGCGATCCGCTCGGCGTGGGCACGCGCCCGCTCGAGCAGCTCCGCGTCCCGGGGCAGCTCCGCGAATTTGAACTGCGCCAGACCGTGCTGTCGCGTGCCCACCAGCTCCCCCTCTCCGCGGAGCTCGAGATCGATCTCCGCCAGCGCGAAGCCGTCCGCCGTGCCGGCCAGCGCCCGCAGGCGGGTCGAGTCCTTGGGACCGAACAGCAGGCAGAGCGAGTCGTGTGCGCCCCGGCCGATCCGCCCGCGCAGCTGGTGCAACTGGGAGATCCCGTAGCGGTCGGCGTCCTCGACCAGCATCACGGTCGCGTTGGGGACGTCGATCCCGACCTCGATCACCGAGGTCGCGACGAGCACGTGTGCCGCGCCGGAGGCGAACTCCGCCATCGCCGCCTGCTTGGCCGCCGGGCGCATCTGACCGTGGAGCAGCACGACCTTGAAATCCCTCAGCTCGCCGGCGGACAGCCGCTCGAACTCGACCGTGGCGGCATGCGCCTGGAGCAGATCCGACTCCTCGACCAGCGGGCAGACCACGAACGCCTGGCGCCCGGCGCGCAGCTCCTCGCGGATCCGGTCATAGGCTCGGACGCGCTCGTTCTCGGTCGAGCACACGAACGTCTCGATCGGGCGGCGTCCGCGCGGCAGCTCGCGCAGCACGGTGAAGTCGAGATCGCCGTAGCCGGCCAGCGCCAGCGTCCGGGGAATCGGGGTCGCCGTCATATGCAGCACGTGCGGGCGCTCGGAGCCGGCGCCCTTGGCGTGCAGCGCCGAGCGCTGGCGCACGCCGAAGCGGTGCTGTTCGTCCACCACGGCCACGCCGAGCCGCTCGAACCGGACCGCCTCCTCGATCAGGGCGTGGGTGCCCACGATCAGCGACAGCTCGCCCGACTCGAGTTTGGCCAGTAGGTCCGCGCGGCGCTTGGCCGGCGTCGAGCCGGTCAGCAACCCGGCCCGGACGGGCTCGGAGCCGAGCAACCGCTGGACGGTGGCGAAGTGCTGCTCGGCCAGCGTCTCCGTGGGAGCCATCAGCGCGCCCTGGAGGTCGTGCTCGACGGCGCGCAGCATCGCGTGGAGCGCGACGACGGTCTTGCCCGAGCCGACCTCGCCCATCAGCAGCCGTTGCATCGGGCGCTCAGCGGCCAGGTCCGCGTCGATCGCGGCGATGGCCCGCTGCTGGTCGCCGGTCAGCGGGAACGGGAGCTGCTCGCCCAGCCAGCGCGCGGTCAGCGTCGCCGGCCGATCCAGGACGGGGGCGCTGGCGTGCTCGGCCTGGGCTCGCCGCCGATGCAGCAGCGCCAGCTGAACCAGAAGGAGCTCATCGAAGGCCAGGCGGCGGCGGCCCTGCTCCTGGTCTGAGTCGAGCTGTGGGAAGTGCGCGGCCCGCAGCGCCGAGGGGCGATCGGCCAGCCGCTCGCGGGCGCGCAGCGCGGCGGGCAACGGCTCGAGCACCTCGGCCAGTTCAGGCTCGTGGGCCTGGACCAGAGCCAGGATCTGCGTCGAGGAGATCCCGTCCGTGGCCGGATAGTGCGCCACGGCATCGCTACCGGCCGTGGCCAGGCTGGTGCGGGCATGACCCTGGACGCGGAACCGGTTGCGCGCCTCGAATTTCCCGTGCAGGACCAACCGCGTGCCGGCCGGGTACTTGTTCACCAGCCACGGCTGATTGAAGAAGGTGGCCTTCATCGGTCCGGTGTCGTCGGCCACGGTGGCCTCGACCAGCGGTCGCATCCCCCGCCGGCGGACCGGGCGCGCGCCGATCGCCCTCACCTCGACGACCACGGTGGCGGTCTCGCCGGGGACCAGCTGGGCCACCGACCGGGCCTCGCGGCGGTCCCGGGGCAGATGCTCGAGCAGGTCACCGACCGTGTGCAGTCCGAGCGCGGCGGCCGCGCGCTCGAGCTTGGGGCCCTCCACGGCCAGCGGCGCGTGCAGACGGGAGGGACACGGATAGCGGACCGGCGCGGTGAGCAGCTCGTCCGCCAGCAGTTCGGTCGAGCTAGAGAACGCCGTCGGCACCATCGCGAGGGCTGATGATGACTACCGCCGCGGTCGGGCCCCCGATCAAGCCCGGCCTATTCCGCGGAGAGCAGCCACCAGTAGCTCTGCTGCCCACCCACCGAGAGCTCGAACTCGACCTCGCCGGCGGCCAGCGCCTGCACGGTGTCGTCGTCGAGCGGCACCTCGGCGCCGCGCAGGCAGGTGATCAGCTCGGCGTTCTCGGCCAGCTGCTCGAGCACCTCCCGCAGGGTCTCGCGAGGCTTACCCCACGACACGAGCTGCTCCTCGACGAAGCCGATCGCGTCGCCCTGGCGAAACCGTCCCTGCGCGTCGTCGCGCGCCGCCGGCGCGACCGCGCCGGTGCGTATGCGGGCGAGCGTTTCCATCATCGCCGCTGCGTTCTCAGCGGCGCTGGCACTCGGGTCGAGGCTGACCGCGGCCGCCAGGCCGGCCTGGAGCGAGCGCGAGGGAACGACATGGACGGCGCGCTCGGAGAGCTCGGAGGCCCGTTCCGCGGCCATCACCACGTTGGGGCTGTTGGGCAGGACCACCACCTCCTCGGCGGCGATCGCGTGAATCGCCGCGAGCAGGTCGTAGGTCGACGGGTTCAGCGTCGGACCGCCGTCGAGCACCCTCACCCCGAGGCTCTCGAACAGCGAGCGCATGCCGTCGCCGGTGGTCACGGCGAGCACGCCGCAGCGGGCGGGCGGCTCGGCCTTGGTGCGCAGGCGCGCCTCCCGGTCGCGGACCTGCTCGTGCATGTCGGCAACGTCCAGGTGCGAGACGAGACCGCCCTCGGTGAACAGACCGGTGGCGGCATTGGGGTCGTCGGTGTGGACGTGGACCTTGAGCGTGGTGCGGTCACCGACGACCAGCACCGAGTCGCCCAGGCGCTCGAGCGCGCGGATGTAGACGCGATGGTCGAGGTCGCTGCCGGTCACGGCGAAGTTGGTGCAGTACCGGTAGGTGGAGGAGGCATGCTGCGGATGGGTGACGCGCGCGGCGGCGTGGTGCTCGAGCGCGGGCGCCTCGGTGCCCCGCAGCGCGCCGACGATCCCGGCCAGCAGGACCGTGAGGGCATACCCGCCGGCATCCACCACGCCCGCGTCGCGCAACACCGGGAGCAGATCCGGCCCGCGCTTGACCGAGTCCTGCCCCGCCTCGAGCGCGTGCTCGATCACCTCGGCGATCACGGCGTCCTGTTCGTCGTCGCTGGACTGCGCGCCGAGCCGGCCGTTCTTCATGTGCGCGAGCTCGGAGGCCACGCGGGCCGACATCTCGCGCACCACGGTGAGGATCGTCCCCTCGGCCGGCTCCCGGACCGAGCCATAGGCCTGGTCGGACGCTCGGGCCAACGCCGCCGAGATCAGGACCGGGTCGACGAGCTCGCCGGGGCGGCTGGCCAGCTCCTCGGCCGCGCCTCTGATCAGCTGGGAGAGGATCACGCCCGAGTTACCGCGCGCGCCGAGCAGCGCAGCGCGGGCCACCGACGCGACGATCTCGTCGCGGCCGATGTCGTCGATCGTCCGCTCTTCGGAGGCCGTGGACAGGCGGTCGAGCTCCTGCAGCACCGCCCGCAGCGTCAGCACCATGTTGTCCCCGGTGTCGCCGTCGGCGACCGGGAACACGTTGAGGTCATTGACCTCGTCGCGGCGGGCGTCGAGCGCGAGCAGACCGGCTTCTACGATTGCGCGGAAGCGGACGATGCTGGGATCGGACACCGCTCGCCGTCAGTGCTGTGGCGCCGAGGCGGCGGCCACTAGCGAGCCTTGGTGACCTTGCCCGCCTTCAGGCAGCGCGTGCACACGTACACGCGGCGGGGCGTCCCGGAGTCATCGATCCGGACCCGCTGCAGATTCGGATCGAAGCGTCGCTTGGTGGCGAC
The DNA here is from genome assembly GCA_963808605.1 of uncultured Solirubrobacterales bacterium. Lineage (GTDB taxonomy): Bacteria > Actinomycetota > Thermoleophilia > Solirubrobacterales > Solirubrobacteraceae > Palsa-465. The sequence goes on along the minus strand of CAWEGQ010000004.1, from coordinate 24,151 downwards.
CATCGAATGGCTGCGGCTGTTGCCGAACGACGGGCCCTTCGCGCAGATATGACAGACCTTGGGCATGCGGCGCGAGTATAGAAGCTATCCCGAGCGGCGACACGCGCCGCCGGCGCAATCGATGGGTAGGAGGCGCCCAGGGTGGGTAAGCACTGCCCGATGCTCGCCCCAGGCCGGTCGCGCGCCATCGCCGCCCTCGACGTAGAACTGCCGGAACGTTACGAGTCCTTTCGCCTACTCGCCAGTGGCGGCATGGGCTCGGTCTGGCGCGCCTACGACCACGTGCTCGGGCGCATGGTGGCGATCAAGCTGCTGGCCGAGGGATATGCCGACGACGAGCGCGCCGTGCGGCGTTTCCTGCGCGAAGGCCGAGCGGCGGCCCGCCTCTGTGGCCATCCCCACGTGATCACGATCTACGACGTCGGTGACTCCGGCGGCCGCCCGTATCTGGTGATGGAGCACCTCGCCGGCGGCACGGTCGCCGACGCGCTGCGGGCCGGAGCCGTCACCCGCGCGGACGCCCTGCGCTGGATCGCAGAGGCCGCGTCGGCCCTCGATCACGCCCACAGCCTGGGCGTGCTGCACCGCGACGTCAAGCCGGCCAACATGCTGCTCAGCCGCGATCGCGTCCTGCGCCTGGCCGACTTCGGGATCGCTCGTTTGGCCGCCGAGCACGCGATCACCAGCGTGAACGAGATGCTTGGCACCGTCGCCTACATGTCGCCCGAGCAGACCCGGGGGGAACCCGCGACCGAGGCCAGTGACCGCTACGCGCTGGCCGTCGCCGCGTTCGAGCTGCTGGTCGGCGAGCGCCCGTTCGCAGCCGAGCACTTCGCCGCCCTCGCCCGCGCCCACCAGGAGGCGCCGCGGCCCAGCGCGAGCGCGCGCAACTCCCAGCTGCCACCTGCGCTCGACCCGGTGCTGGCGCGGGGACTGGCCCGGCGCCCCGAGGATCGCTGGGGCTCGGCCCAGGCGTTCGCCGCCGCGCTGCAGGATGCCCTGAGCGACAGCCCCGCCCCGCCCACGCTGCTGCTCGCCCCTACCGGCGGGCGACCGGTGGCCGGACGGCAACGGCCGGGCGCCCGGGCCGGCGCGCTGGCCACGCTGGCCGCTGCTTCGCTGGCGCTGGGAGCGCTGCTCGGGGCGAACCAGGGCAGCGGCGCCCGGCACCCGACGGCACCGGCGAGGGCCCGGGCCCGGGCCGTCACCCTGCCAGGCCCGCGGCCAGCCCGCAAGTCAAAGCCCACGCGCAGCGCCGCGGCGGTGGCGAAACCCGCCCCGGCGATCACGGCGGCGACGCCGGCCGCGACGCCCAGCGCGGCCGCACTCGAGGCGCGCGGGCACCAGCTGATGCTCGACGGCGCCTACCCCGCGGCGATCCCGGTTCTCCGCCAGGCGGTGGCGGCGGCCGCCCCCGGCAGTCTGACCTACGCCTACGCGCTGTTCGACCTCGGGCGCTCGCTGCGGCTGGCCGGCCAGCCCGCTGCCGCGGTGCCGGTGCTCGAGCAGCGCCTGCGAATCCCCGATCAGAGCGGGGTCGTCCGCCACGAGCTCAAGCTGGCTCTGGCCGAGGCCGGTGCCGGGGCGCACCCGCCGGCGGGCGCAAAGTCCGCTCCGGCCCCAGGTGCCGCGGGCATCGGGCCTCGGGACCGCCTGGCTAAACGGCGAAACCGGTCGTCCGGCCACGGCGACTGAGCAACTCGTCCTTGATCGCCAGCGAGGCCAGCACCGCCTCGACGGCGTGGCGTCCGGTATCGCGCTTGCTGCCGCCCTCGACGCGGGCCAGCGCCTGATCCATGTTGTCGACCGTCAGGACCCCGAACCCGCAGGGCACGCCGCTCAGCAGCTGGACCTGCTGAATCCCGCGGGCCGCCTCGCCGCAGACATAGTCGTAGTGGTCGGTCTCTCCGCGGATCACCGCGCCGAGGCAGACGATCGCCGCGTAGCGGCCCGACTCAACCGCGTATTTGGCGGCCAGGGGCAGCTCGAACGCCCCCGGGACGTCGTGGCGGTCGACGTCGGTGATGCCGGCCTCCTCCAGCGCCGCCCTGGCTCCGTGCTCGAGCTTGTCGGCGAGATCCTCGTAGAACCGCGCTACGCACAGCGCGACCCGGCGATCAGCCGCGCTCATCGTGGTCTCGACGGCGGTCGAGCTCCTGCTCTTCGTGGATCATCTCCTCGTCGAGCGCGAGCCCCTGGTGGTGCAGGATGTGCCCGAGCTTGTCGCGCTTGGCCCGCAGGTAGGCCTCGTTGTGCGGATTTGCCAGATGCTCGATCGGCATCTGATCGGTCACCGAGAGTCCGTAACCGGCCAGGCCGGAGATCTTCTTCGGGTTGTTGGTGAGCAGCCTGATGCTGGTCAGACCGAGGTCGACGAGGATCTGCGCGCCGATTCCGTAGTCGCGTAGATCGGCGGGAAAGTTCAATTGGAGGTTGGCCTCGACGGTGTCGAAACCCTCCTCCTGGAGCTTGTAAGCGCGGAGTTTGTTGAGCAGGCCGATCCCACGACCCTCCTGGCTCAGATACAGGAGCACCCCGCGGCCCTCGCGCTCGATCATCGAGAGCGCCGATTCGAGCTGCTCGCCGCAGTCGCAGCGCAGCGAATGGAAGACGTCGCCGGTCAGGCACTCCGAGTGCACTCGCACCAGCACGTCCTCGGTGCCTTCGACCTCGCCCTTGACCAGCGCGACGTGGTGCTTCTGATCGACCAGTGATCGGTAGCCGACGGCGACGAAGTCCCCGAACGCGGTCGGTAGCCGGGTCGAGACGACCCGCTCGACCAACTTCTCGGTGCGGCGGCGGTAGGCGACCAGATCGGCCACCGTGATCATCTTCAATCCGTGCCGGGCGCAGAACTTGGCCAGGTCAGGGACCCGCGCCATCGTGCCGTCGTCGTTCATGATCTCGCAGATCACGCCGGACGGGTTCAGACCGGCCAGCCGGGACAGATCGACCGCGGCCTCGGTCTGACCGACCCGCTCGAGCACGCCGCCCGACTTGGCCTTGAGCGGGAACACGTGCCCGGGCTGGACCAGCTCGCGCGGACTCGAGCTCGGGTCGATGGCCACCTGGATCGTGCGCGCCCGGTCCGCGGCGGAGATGCCCGTGCTGACGCCGGTGCGCGCCTCGACGGAAACCGTGAAGGCGGTCTCGAACGCCGACTCGTTCTTGGCCGCCATCAGGTCGAGCCCGAGCTCGTCGCAGCGGTCGGGGGTGAGGGCCAGGCAGATCAGCCCGCGTCCCTCCTTGGCCATGAAGTTGACCGCCTCGGGCGTGACGAACTGGGCGGCCATGGTCAGGTCGCCTTCGTTCTCGCGATTCTCGTCGTCGCAGACCACCACCATCTTGCCCTGACGGATGTCCTCGATCGCCTGCTCGATCGTCGCGAACTGATGCTTCGTGGAAGTGGAATCCGCTGACGCAGTCAGGGACCGCGAGGATCCTTCGGACGGATTTCCCCTCATCGGCGGATCAACCTCTCTACGTACTTGGCCAGCACATCGACCTCCAAGTTCACTTTCGTTCCCCCGTCTGCGCCGCCCAGGTTCGTCCTCTGCAGCGTCTCCGGGATCAGAGAAACGGTAAACGATCGGTCATCGATGGCCGCCACCGTGAGGGAAACGCCGTCGACGGCGATCGAACCCTTCTCGACCACGTACCGCAGCACGTCGTCGGGCGCCTCGATCTGCATGCGCCGGGCGAATCCGTCCTCGGTGCTGCCGACGATCGTCCCCGTCCCATCCACGTGGCCCTGCACCACGTGTCCGCCCAGCCGGTCGGCGGCCCGCAGGGGCAGCTCGAGGTTGACCTCGGCTCCGACGTCAACTCCGCCGAGGGAGCTCCGGGCGAGGGTCTCATTCATGACGTCGGTGCTGAAGCGCTCGCCGTCGATCGCGGTCGCCGTCAGGCACACGCCGTTGACGGCGATCGAGTCGCCGTCGCTGAGCTCGCCGGCCAGCGAGGTGGCGACCGCCAGGCGCACTCCATCATCCGAGCGCGCGGCCGAGACGACGCGGCCAAGGTCGGCGACCAGCCCGGTGAACACCTACCACTCCTTCATTCGTGCCGACACGAGGATGTCTTCGCCGACCCGCTCGCAGCCCAGGGTGAGCGCGCGAACGGCGTCGGCGATCGCGTCGACGCCCTGCCCCTCGAGCGGATCGCGCGCGGTGCGCCCCCCGAGCACCAGCGGGGCCAGGAACAGACGGACCTCGTCGATCTCGCCCGCGTCGAGGAACGCGCCGGCCAGATGCGGGCCGCCCTCCAGCAGGATCGAGCTGATCCCGGCGGCGCCGAGCTGGTCCAGGGCCGAGCGAACGCGCGCGGGCTCGTTTTCCCCCGGGGCGACTACCACCTCTACCCCGTGGGTCTCGAGCGCGTCGGTGGCGGCGCGCGGCGCGGCGCGGGAGACCACCACGGTCAGCGGGATCCGGCGCGCATCGCGGACCAGCTTGGCGCCGAGCGGGAGCCGCGCCAGCGAGTCGAACACGACCCGGCGAGGCTGGCGCCGAACGCCCTTGACGCGTGCCGTGAGGAGTGGATCGTCGGCCAGCGCGGTCCCGATCCCGACCCCTACGGCATCGCACTCGGCGCGCCAGTGATGGGCCAGGAAACGGCTCGCCTCGCCGGAGATCCACTTCGAGTCGCCGCCGCGCGTGGCGACCTTCCCGTCCAGCGACATCGCCGACTTGAACAGCACCCAGGGGCGGCCCGTGCGCGCGTGCTTGCGGAACGGCTGGTTGAGCAGCCGGGCCCGGGCCGAGAGGTCGCCGTCGGCCAGCACGACCTCGATCCCCTCGTCGCGGAGGATTCCCAGCCCTCGTCCGGAGGCATGCTCGGACGGATCATCGGACGCCACCACCACGCGGCTGATTCCGGCCTCGCGGATCGCCTCGGTACACGGCGGCGTTCGCCCCTGGTGAGCGCAAGGCTCGAGCGACACATACAGCGTGGCCCCGTGGAGGTCTTGCTCGCCGGCCGCGCGGATCGCCTCGACCTCGGCGTGGGGACCACCGAGCTCGCGATGAAAGCCCTCCCCGATCGTCTCGCCGTCCCGGGTGATCACGGCGCCGACCAGAGGATTGGGACTGACCTGGCCGCGACCCTGCTCGGCCAGCTCGATCGCTCTGGCGAGATGGCGGCGATCAGTGTCGGTCTTCAGGGCCATTGCGCCCCTGAAGCGTAGCTACGTACATTTACCGCCGCTCAGGCGATAGACGCTCATCTCGGGGCCCGGCCGGTGGTACTGGCGGGGGTAGTAGTCGATCGACCAGTCGAAGCTGAAGGGGACCGGGTTCGCGCCCGCCGAGAATGGGCTGACGTGATAGACCAGCCGGGCGCGCTGGGCCAGCGCGGCGTAGTAGGCGACCGCTCGCGGAGCGTCCTGTGGCTGGGCGAACGCGCGGCCGGCCTGGAGCGAGCCGATCACCACCCAACAGAAGCCCTGGTTGACGTATTGGTCGAGCAACTCCGGGCGGAGCGAGCGCTCGTACTGGTCGACCAGCACAAACCGGTGCTGGCCGGCGGGGAGCGGATTTCCCTGGCTGTCGAAGCTGGTCAGCCAGGTCGGCCAGCGATTCCAGCGCTCGCCCGTGCGCGTCCACGGCAGCGAGACTCCGACGTCGCTGGCCCAGTTGTCGGGCACGACCGGTTCGATCACCACCTTGGCCCCGGCCGGGACGTGGCTGACCATCCAGGCGCGGGTCAGGCTGCGGGTGTCCGGGCGCGCCAGCACCGCGTCGTTGTGGAGCACCGAGACGAGGCCCTGGGTCAGCAGCAGGGCGACGGCCGCGGCTCCGGCCAGCGGCGCGGGGATCCGCCTGGCCCGGGCCAGCCAGCGGATCAATTCGATCGCGCCGTAGGCCGCGAGGATCGCCACGATCGGGAAGATCGGCATCAGCCAGCGGCCGAAGAATCGCTGCTGATCCCCCATGAAGATGATGAAGGCGATCGGTCCCGGCAGCAGCACGAGCGCCATCGCCAGTCTCCGCCGGGCCAGCAGGAGCCCGGCGCCGCCGAGCGCCGCCAGCGCCGGCACCAGCCCGAAGCCCCACGAGAAGGTCCAGATGTAGTAGGTGATCCCGCTCCCGGGCGTGGTCCCGAGCTTGACCGGGTCCTCGCCGGCCGCCAGGGAAGCCTGCTCGGAGACGCCCGAGGTGAAGGCGTGGAAGTCGAGCAGCGCGTACGGGTTGGCCAGCACGAAGGCCAGCAGTCCGATCAGCAGCGCGGCCATCAGGCGCCGCCCCGCGACCCAGAATTCACCCCCCGCGCCGTCGCAGACAAAGGCGGCGAGCAGGCAGGCCAGCGTGATCCCGCCGGTGTACTTGGTCGCCGCGGCGAGCCCGACCCCGACCCCGGCGATCAGATAGTCGCGGCGGCGCCCGCGGCGCATCACCCCGGCGATCCCGTACAGCGACAGCGCCACGGGGGCGAGCGTCGGCACGTCGTTGAGCGCGAGGTGGCTGTAGAAGATCGGCAGGAATCCGAGGCCGAAGATCGCCGCGGCCAGCAGACCGACGGTGCGATTGAAGAAGCGCGCGCCGGCCAGGTAGGTGAGCAGCACGGCGAGCGTGCCGAGCACGGCGGCCACCACCCGGGCGACCAGGAAGACCTCGGTCGGATTGGTGGTGTAGGCCCGGGTGACCGCATCGGCGCTGCCGAACCACAGCTCGAACACGATGTGGAGCAGATAGGAGTACGCCGGCGGGTTGAGGAAGTAGTGCGGGTCGAGTCCCTGCGAGAAGAACGACACCGCGCGCGGGACGAAGTGCGTCGCCTCGTCGACGTTGTAGCTGTAGGGGAGGCCCTGCTTGATCCCCCACAGCCGCAGGACCAGCGTGAGCGCCAGCAGCACGCAGAGCGCCGGCGTGTGGAGCTGGCGCTTGGGCCGCCGCGGCGGGACGCCGCGAGCCCCGCGGCCTCGGCCGGGAGGCGCCGGGCGAGCCGTCAGAGTATGTGCCGGCCCAGGCCGTGTCAGGGTCGCCGTGTCCATGTTCCTCTACGAGTATCCCGCTACCGTGTGGTCAACAGAGCCTGTCGAGCTACCCCCTAGTTTGGAGAACGGGCCGGTCGCTTGACGGCAGGCGACCCGAGGACATGAAGCTCATCATCCAGATTCCTTGCTTCAACGAGGAGGAGCAGCTCCCGTTGACGCTGAGCGCGCTCCCGCGCGAAGTTCCCGGTTTCGACGCCGTCGAATGGCTGGTCATCGACGACGGCTCCACCGACCGCACGATCGAGGTGGCTCGGGCGCACGGCGTCGATCACATCGTCCGCCTGACCAACAACAAGGGTCTGGCCGCCGCCTTCCAGGCCGGGATCGACGCCGGTCTGAAGCTGGGCGCCGACGTGATCGTGAATACCGACGCCGACAACCAGTACGAGGGCGGCGACGTCCCCAAACTGGTCAAGCCGATCGTCGACGGCCAGGCGGACATGGTCGTCGGCGACCGCCAGGTCTCGACGATCGAGCACTTCTCGGCCGGCAAGAAGCTACTGCAGAGGCTCGGCTCCTGGGTGGTCCGTCAGGCCTCCTCGACCGACGTGCCGGACACGACGTCGGGTTTCCGCGCCTACAACCGCGAAGCGGCGCTGCAGGTTCACGCCGTGTCGAAGTTCACCTACACCCTGGAGACGATCATCCAGGCCGGCAAGCTGCTGGTGGCGGTGCAGCACGTGCCGATCCGCACCAATCCGAAGACGCGCGAGTCCCGTCTGTTCCCCTCGACCACCGCGTACGTCAGGCGCAACGCCCTCTCGATCTTCCGCATCTACTCCCAGCACCAACCGCTCAAGGTGTTCTGGGGCGGCGCGCTGCTGATGGGCGGCGCGGCGCTGGCGCTGTTCATCCGCTTCCTGGTCTTCTTCGTCGAGAACCCCCACACCGCGGGCCGGGGTCACATCCAGTCGCTGATCGCCGGTGCCGTGCTGTTCAACGCCGCGATGCTGCTCGGCTCGCTCGGCGTGATCGGCGATCTGCTCGACGCGCAGCGGATGCTGTCGCAGCGTACCTTCGAACGCGTGCGCCGGATCGAGCTGCAACTCGGCGTGGCGCCCTCGCACTACGAGCCGGGCGCCGAACGGGATCCGTCGAGCGGGAGCCCGACCGGATCCGCCCCCGACCGGGAGAAACCGGACCGCCAGGTACTCGGCGTATGAGCTCCGCGAGTCCGCTGGCGGGCACGGGCGAGCCGCCGGCGGTCCCGACCGGCAACACCTACGACAAATACGGCTCGACCAATCCGGTGGTGCGGCGGCTGATGGCCCGCTTCGAGCGAACGCTCGACGAGTGCTTCGCGCAGGCCGCACCGGACTCGGTCCTCGACGTCGGCTGTGGCGAGGGGGTGCTGACCGAGCGGTGGGCCCAGCGGCTGGGCGAGCGGCGCGTGGTCGGGATCGATCTCGACGACCCGAAGCTCGCCGCCGAGTGGAGCTTCCGGACGCGGCCGAACCTCGAGTTTGTCACCACGCCGGGAGGGAATCTCCCATTCCGTGACGGCGAATTCGATCTGGTCAGCGCGATCGAGGCCCTCGAGCACATCCCGGACCCCGAGCGCACGATCGCCGAGATGGCGCGCGTGGCCAGCGGCCACCTGCTGGTGTCCGTTCCGCGCGAGCCGTTGTGGCGGATGCTCAATCTGGCCCGCGGTGCCTACGTGCGCGAGCTCGGCAACACCCCCGGGCACGTGAACCACTGGTCGATGGCCGCCTTCGTAGCCACGCTCGGGCGCTATGGCGAGGTGGTGCAGGCCCGCTCCCCGTTTCCGTGGACGATGCTGCTCGTGCGGGTGGCTTGATGGCCCGCGACACGGGCAGCGGGCCGGGTCCGCTCGCGACCCTGCCGGTCGAGCCCGAGCCGGGCTCGGGCGCCGTCAGCCCGGACGGAGCCGAGAAGGGCGGGTCCTACGCCTCCGGGGCCCGGATCCTCTCGATCGGGATCGCCTCGACGGGGATCTTCACGTTCGCCTACCTGGCCACCGCGAGCCACGAGCTAAGCGAGAAGGCCTACGGCCGGGTCTCGCTCTGCTGGGCGGTGATGTTCGTGATCCTGTCGGTGATCTACCGGCCGATCGAGCAGCTGCTCTCGCGCACGATCGCCGACCGCCGGGCCAGGGGACTACAAGGGAGCTCGCTGCGGGTCCCGGCGCTGATCCAGGGCTCGTTCGCCGCGCTGTTCCTGGTGCTGGCGCTGGCGCTGCGCCACAAGATCGAGCACAGCCTGTTCGACGGCTCCAGCTCCCTCTACTGGATCCTGGTGGTCGGCGTCCTCGCCTACGCGGCCAGCTACTTCGCCCGCGGCTGGCTGGCCGGTCACGAGCGCTTTGCCCTGTACGGCGGGCTGGTGTTCCTGGAGTCGACCTCGCGGTTCGCGTTCGCGCTCGCCGTGGCGTTCGGGATCGGCTCGGGCCAGGGCGCGGTCGGCCTGGGGATGGCGGTGGCCCCGTTCGCCTCGCTCTGCGTGATCCCGTTCGCGTTCTCCAGGGTCAAGCACAAGGGCCCGGCCGGCCTGCCGGCCGCCGATGCGGCGCGTGAGGGTCCGGCCCACGCCGCCGTCGAGGAGGCCAGCACCGACCTGTCGCTGCGCCACGGCAGTCGCTTCGCCTTCGCGGTGGTCGGGATCATGCTCGCCGAGCAGGCCCTGATGAACGCCGCCGTGCTGATCGTCAATGCCAACTCGGGTCGCGCGCTGGCGGGCTTCGTGTTCAACGTGCTGCTGATCGTGCGGGCTCCGCTCCAGCTGTTCCAGGCCATCCAGACCTCGATCCTGCCTCACCTGACCGGGCTCGAGGCGCGCGAGAGCGCCGATGAGTTCCACCGGGCGATCCGCCTCACGGTCCTGGTGATCGCCGCCTTCGCCGGCGCCGTGGCGCTCGGCCTGCTGCTGGTCGGGCCGTTCGTGATGAAGGCGCTGCTCGGCGACAAGGGCTTCACCTACGGCCGCGTCGGCCTCGCCGTGGTTGGCCTGGGCATGGGCCTGCATCTCGTCTCCGGCACGCTCAACCAGGCGCTCCTGGCCCGCGGACGGGCCTCACTGGCCGCGGTGGCCTGGATGATCTCCGCCATCGTCTTCGTCGTGTTCGTGGCCGCGCCGACGATCGGCCCCGAGGTCGAGCGCGTCGAGGTGGGCTACTTCGTGGCGACGCTGCTGCTGTGCTTCCTGCTCTGGCTGGTCTACCGCGCCGGGCCCCGGCGGGTGAGCGTGGGTCGGAGCGGGGTCGCGGTCCGCGGCTAGCCGGCTGGTCGTCGTTTCAGCGATGGCGGCTGGCGGCGGCTCGGGCCGGTGGTCGCCGACGAACTGCATCGGTGAAGGGAGGCGAAAAGGGCCAACCCACGAACTTTGGCGCTAAACGCGCGCCATGCGCGCACCTGGCGCCGAAGTTCGCGCTCTTCGGCTAGGCGCCGATGGCCTTGCAGGTCGGCTCTTTCTTCTCGGCCGCGTCGAGCTCGGGGCTCTTCAGACCGCTGACCCCGGAGCCGATGCCCGACATCGAGGTGGTGAACGAGCTGTTGAGCGCGTTCGCCGCGGTCTGGAAGGCGGGCAGGCTGGTGGTGGGCAAAGCATCGGCCTTGGTGGACGCCGCTTTGGCCGCCGTCCCGAACCGCGTGAACACGAGCACGATCGCCGACTCGATCTTGCCGCCGTTCTTCACGTTCGGCGTGCCGGCGGCCTTCAGCTGCGAGACCGCCTTGTTGCTGTCACCGACCACGGCGACGAAGAATCCCTGCAGGATGCTCTTCCGTTCTGCCGCCGTCTTGCTCTGGGGCAGGTTCTGCAGTGCGGCGCTGCGCGCCTGGACATCCTTCTCGAACGGGCCCAGGGCTGAGCAGACCGCCTTGACGTACGTTGCCGGGCTGATGCTGGACGATCCGCTGCCCCCGCAACCGGCCAGCGCGGCGGCAGCAATGGTCAGCGCGGTCAACGCAGCAACGATCCTCAGGCGAAGCACGGGCCAGGACGCTACTCGAAAGACCCTGAGCTCGTCGGCCCGGGCGCCGCGAGGAGCCCGGCTCAGACCGCGCCGGCAGCGGCGGCGATTTCCGTATAGGCCGCGGCCGGATCGTCTGACCCGAACACGGCCGAGCCCGCCACCAGCAGGTTGGCGCCGGCCCGGACGCAGGGCTCGGCGGTCTCGGCGTGTACGCCTCCGTCCACCTCGAGGGCGACGTGGACGGGCAGCTGCGCCCGCATGCGAGCCAGCTTGTCGTACGAGCTCGGGATCAGCTTCTGGTTCCCCCACCCCGGGTTGACGCTCATGCACAGGGCCAGGTCGAGCGAGTCGGCGGCGACCTCGGCGAGGGCGTCGGCCGGCGTGGCCGGGCAGATCGCCGCGCCCGCCGTGCAACCCGCCTCGCGGATCGCGGTCAGCGTGTAGTGCACATGCGGCGTCGCCTCGACATGGATGGTGATGCTGTCGGCGCCGGCCTTGGCGAACTCCTCGACGTGACGCTCGGGGCGCTCGATCATCAGGTGCACGTCGATGATCCCTCCGGCTTGGTGGACCTGCTCGGCGATCGCCGACACCGCCAGCGGGCCGAAGGTGATCGGCGGGACGAAATGACCGTCCATCACGTCCACATGGATCACGCGAGCCCCGGCGGCCAGCACCTCGGCCAGCTGTGCGCCGAGCCGGGCGAAATCGGCCGACAGGATCGACGGCACGATCCGGGCGCCTTCGGCGCTGGCGAGAATTCGCCGGCGCGAATTCTCGGGCTTGGCCTGCTCTGAGGGCACGCGGGTCAGACCGCCTGAAGCATGCTGCCCTTGCAGTGGTTGCACTGGACGATCGCGGTGGTGGACATCCTGACGATCGTCGAATGCTCCCCGCAGTTGGGGCACACCGACACGAGCTCGTAGCGGCGCAGGCAGTAGAGGCACCGGTAGCGGCCGGCGGCGGCGGTGGGGCGCAGCCAAGGCTCGCCGCATCCCGGGCATTCGGGACCGAACTTGATCGCAGATTCAGTCACGGTCTGGACCGTAGGGTAACGAGGCCCGAGGACCTCGCGTGCGGCAGATGTCACGCCGAGTTGGCCGATTCGTCTGACCGCTATCCGCGCCGCAGCCGGGCGATGAAGAACCCATCGGTCCCGTCGCGGTCGGGCAGCAGTTGCAGATGCCGCGGGGCGCCGGGCTGCGCCCACTGCGGGTACTGCGCCTGCAGGTCATCGGCCTCCCACCCAGGATTGGCCTCCAGAAACCGGTCGATCAGGCGATCGCCCTCCTCCCGCGAGATCGTGCAGACCGAGTAGACGAGCGTTCCCCCCGGCGCCGTGACCGCGGCGCCCGCGGCGAGCACCTGTGCCTGCCGCCCCGCGACGTCGGCCAGGCGTTCCGGGCTCGTGCGCCAGCGCAGATCGGGACGCGACTGGAGCGTCCCCAGGCCGCTGCACGGCGGGTCGACCAGCACGCGGTCGTACCCCCCGGTCCCGCCGACGCCGCCCGGGGCGGGACCTGGCGCCAGACTCTCGACGTCCGTCGCGTCGGCGCGCCGCACCTCTACGAAGCCGGCGGCCATTCGGCGACAGGTCCGCTCCAGCCCGTCTGCGCGGCTCGGGTTGACCTCGACCGCGACGAGCGCCCCTTGCCCACCCATCAGCGCAGCCAGATGCGTGGTCTTCGCCCCGGGGGCGGCGCACAGGTCGAGCACCCGGTCGCCGGCTTGCGGCGCGAGCACCCGGGCCACCAGCATCGACGCGCGCGACTGGGGCATGATCTGGCCGTGGCGGAACAGCTCGGAGGCGTGGGCGTCGAACGCCCCGGGCACGACGATCCCCTCCGGCAGGCCGGCCGCCTCGACGCCGGCCACCGGCAGGCGCTCGATCACCTCGGCGCGCGTGGCGAGCAGCGTGTTGGCGCGGATCGCCGATTCCGGCGCCTGGTTGATCGCGCGCAGCAGGGTCCGGGCGCGCTCGGCGCCGAGCTCCGCCCACCACAGCTCGGCCACGAACTCGGGGACGGAATGCAGGATCGCCGCGTCGGCGGCGGTGTCGTCGCTGAGCGCCTCCAGGACCGCGCGACCCTCGCGGGTGGCGCGCCGCAGCACAGCGTTGACCAGGGCCGCGCCACCGCCACCGCGCTCGCTTGCACAGCTCGACGCTGTCGTTGACGGCGGCGTGATCCGCGATCCCGCCCAGGAACAACAGCTGGAGCAGCCCGAGCCGCAGCGCGGCCAGGACCGGCGGATCGAGCTCGGCCGGCGCGCGCGAGGACAGAGCCGCCGCGACGTGATCGAGCGTCGCCCGGCGCTGCACGGTGCCGTAGGCCAGCGCCATCGCCAGCGCGCGATCGCGTGGGTCCAGCCCGACCGCCTCGGCGTGCAGCGCGCGGTCGGCAAACGCCCCCTGCTCGAACACACGGCGCACGACGGCGAACGCGCAGACCCGCGCGGGCGCGATCTCGGTCAAGCCCTATCTCCTATGCCCGCGCAGATAGTCTTCGGCGCTCATCGGACGGCCCCCGGGGGGCTGGACCACGAGCAGCTCCAGCGCGCCGACCGCGCAGCCGAGCACCGGGCGCGGGCCCTCGAGGGAGAGCTCACCGGGCGGCGGTCCGCCCGCCGGCCACACCCCGGCCTCGAGGACCCGCAGCCGCTCGCCGTCGGCCAGCTCGAAGTACGCGCCGATGTGGGGCGTGAGCGCACGGACCACCCGCTCGAGCTCGTCCGCCGGCCGAGCCGGATCGAGCGCGCGGTCCCCCGGGCCGATCTTCTCCGCGTAGGTGGCCAGCGCGTCGTCCTGTTCGGCGAACGGCGGCAAGTCGTCCAGGGCCCGGACCAGCAGCTCGCCCCCGAGCGTCTGCAGCCGTCCGGCCAGCGACGCGTAGTTGTCGCGCGGCTCGATCGGCACCTCGCCCCGCAGGCACACCGGCCCGCTGTCGAGGCCGGCGGTGACCCGCATGATCGAGACGCCGGTGCGCTGGTCGCCGGCCATGATCGCCCGCTCGATCGGGGCGGCGCCGCGCCAGCGCGGGAGCAGCGACGGATGCACATTGAGCATGGCGAAATCGGAGAGCAGGGGCTCCTTGATCAACGCCCCGAACGCGCACACGACGACGACGTCGGGTTCCGCTCCGGCGATCCGGGCGCGCGCCGCCTCGTCATTGACCGAGTCGGGCTGGTCGAGCTCGATGCCCAGATCGCGCGCCGCCTCCGCCACCGGCGGCGGTGAGAGCCGCCGGCCGCGCCCGGCCCGACGGTCCGGGCGGGTCACCACCAGCGCCGGGCGGTGGGGCGAATCCGATAGGCGCCGGAGCACGCCGGCGGCGAACTCGGAGGTGCCGAGATAGACGGTGCGCACGAGACTTCGATGGGCGGGTCGGGGCGGACTGGCGGGTGTCCCGGAGGACGGCCGCTCAGGCCGCCTGCTGAGCCGCCTCGCGCAGTGTCCGCAGCGCCTCCTTGCGCTGATCGCGGCTGGTGCGATCGATGATCAGCTTGCCGTCGAGATGGTCGATCTCGTGTTGGATCACCCGCGCCTCCAGTCCCGAGGCCTCGATCACCACCGGCTCCCCGGTCTCGTTCTGGGCCCGCACGCGGATGTGGACTGGCCGCTCGACGTCGACGAGCACGCCGGGCAGGCTGAGGCAGCCCTCTTCGGCGATCTCCTCCTCCCCGCCGCGCCACTCGATCTCGGGATTGACCAGGGCGGCCAGCTCCGCCTGTTGCTGGACTCGATAGACGAGCACCCGATGGAGCACGCCGACCTGGGTGGCGGCCAGCCCGACGCCCAGCGCGTCGTTCATCAGCGCTCCCATCTCCTGCACTTCAGCCCGCAGGGCGGCGTCGAAGCGGTCGACCGGACGGGCGCGCGTCTTCAGCACCGGATCGCCGAACTTGCGGACATGGGCGAGCGCCGCCGCGCGGCGCGCGGCGATCACCGGATCGAGCTCGTGCTCCTCCTCGACCTCTTCGGCGTCCTCGTCGCGCTGGGCGCCCTCAACGTCCTCGGCACCCTCGGCACCCTCGGCGTCCTGAGCCGATTCGAGCTCGAGATCTTCGATGTCTTCGGTCACGCCTTCCAGTTTACGAGGCCACTCACTGCGGGTCGACGTCGACGCTGACGCTGGCGCCCCGGCCGACCGGCGAGCCGGCCAGCGCGTCCACCGCCGTGCCCACCGCGGCGATCGCGGCGCCGCGATCGGTGGCTTTGAGCACCAGCTGGGTACGAGCCCGCCCTCGCAGGGCGAACAGCGGCGCCGGGCCCAGAACCATCGCCCCGGGCGGATCGATCTGCTCGCGGAGCGCCGCCGCCAGCGCCGCGGCATCGCCGGCAGCCTCGGCCGAGCAGATGATCCGGATCAAGGTGGCGAACGGCGGATAGGCGAGCGCGCGGCGACGCTCGAGCTCGCCGGTCAGGAACGCCTCGGAGTCGTGACGCGCGGCCAGGCGGATCGAGCGCGCCTCCGGCGCCAGCGTCTGCACCAGCACGCGCCCGTCGATTCGCCCGTCCCGCCCGCAGCCCCGTCCGCTGCCCCGCCCGGTGCGACCGGCCAGCTGCGTGACCAGCGAGAAGGTCCGCTCCTCGGCGCGGAAGTCCGGGAAGCGCAGCGTCTGGTCGGCATCCAGCACGATCCCCAGAGCCACATCGGGGAAGTCGTGACCCTTGGCCACCATCTGGGTGCCGACCAGCACGGCCGAAGGCGCGTCGTGGAAGCGCTGGAGCGCCAGGGCTCGCTCGTCCACGCCGGCCGCGTCGGCGTCCAGCCGCACCACCGGAAACCGCTCGTCGCCGAACGCGGCGACAAGCTCGTGCTCGATCCGCTCGGTGCCGGCACCGTGGCGCGCCACCGACACCGATGCGCAGGCGACACAGCGGTCTGGCACCGGCTCGTGGTGTCCACAGTGGTGGCAGGCCACGAAGCCGCCGTGGCGGTGCAGGACGAGGGCGACCTCGCAGTTGGGGCACATCCAGACGTGGCCGCACGAGCGGCAGGACAGGAAATTCGACCATCCGCGCCGGTTGAGCAGCACGATCGCCTTGCCCCCGGCCCGCTTCAGGTCCGACAGCGCCGCCCGGGTCTCCGGGTGCAGCGGATGGTGCTGGCCGCGCATATCGAGGATCTCCACCGGCGGCAGCGGGCGCCCGTCGACCCGCTCGCGCAGGCGCAGCCGCCGCACTCCGAGCATGCTCTCCGGTCTCGGCGTGGCGCTGCCCAGGAGCAGCACCGCGCCGTGCTCGGCGGCGCGGCGCTCGGCCACAGCTCGGGCGTCGTAGCGCGGGTCGCCCTCGTGCTTGTAGGAGCTCTCATGTTCCTCGTCGACCACGATCAGCCCGATCTCGGGCATCGGGGCGAACACGGCCGAGCGCGGGCCGACGCAGACCCGGGCCTCGCCGCGCGAGACCCGCAGCCATTCGTCGAAGCGCTCGCCCTGTCCGAGCCCGGAGTGGATCACGGCCACGACGTCGCCGAAGCGGGCCTCGAACCGCGAGAGGGCCTGCGGCGTCAGGGCGATCTCGGGGACCAGCACGATCGCCCCCCGACCGGCGGCCAGAGTCGCCTCGACAGCCCTCAGATAGACCTCCGTCTTCCCCGACCCGGTCACCCCGTGCAGGAGGAAATGTCCACATTCACGGCGATCCGGCGGGGTGGCCAGAGCCGTGAGCACGGTGTCCAACGCGACCTGCTGCTCGCCGGTCAGCGGCGGAGGAGTCCCGCTGGCCGTGCCGACCCGGTGTCGCGCGGGACGCCGGCGCTGAGTGGCGCCGGTCAACGTGACCAGACCGCGGCCCTCGAGCCGGCGCAGGCCGGGCGTACCGAGTCGCGCGGCGACGCTGCGGCCGTCCCGGGCCAGCGTCTGCAGCATCGTCCGCTGCCCGTCGGTCAGCTTCACGTCGCCGGCCAGCGCGGCCCGGCCCGCCTCGGTCAGCTCGGCCACGAGCACGCGCTTGGAGCGCATCCCATCGGCCACGCCGGGGGCCAGAACGAGCCCCAGGGCCCGGGCCGGCGTCGAGCAGTACTCGCGGGCCATCCACTCGGCCAGCGCCACCAGATCGGCCGGGATCCCGGTGGCCAGCACGGCGTCGGGCTGGGCCAGACGATCAGGCTCGAGCTCGGAGCGGCTGGCCAGCTCGATCACCACCGCGAGCTCGCGGCGGCGACCGAAGGGCACGCGCAGCAGGGAGCCAACCGCGACCTCCGCCTGATCGGCGCCGAGCCGGTAGTCGAACAGGCCCTTGACCGCACGCGTGCGGGTGAGCGGGCGGACCCGGGCGATCACGCCGAGATGATGGGGTCGTTCATGGCGCTCGGGGAGGGTAGAGTGCCGCCAGGATGACGGTTGATGGGCAGGCTGGCGCACGCGTGCCCGAGCCCGCGGGCGGTCCGTCGGCGGCACCGGCCGCCCCTCCGAGTGGGGCGATGCCGGTGGCGATCGTCCTGGACCTGTGCGACCGGCTGCTCGGGGAGATCGGCCGCCGCCAGCACCGCTTCTCCTGGCTGCGCGCGCCGGGGGCCGGGATCGAGGATTGCCTGATCTGCGACGCCTACTACCCCGGCAACCGGCTGGTGGTGATGTGCCGGGCCGACGGCTCGGAGCCCGATGCGCTGTACGCCGAGGAGGTCCCCCGCCACGGGCTGCTGCTGCTGCTCGTCACTCCGGCCGCGCTGGGGCCGGATCGGCTCAGCGCCTCGGAGGCGCTGGTCGCGCAGATCGGCGCGCTGGGACCGCTGCCCGATCGCCCGCACGGCCCCGCGGAGAACGACCGCCGGCCCGCCGGCGATGGTGCGCTGGCGCGGGTGGGGGCTTCGTTCGCGCGGGCCGGCGCGCCGGCACCGACCAAGCCGCGGCGGCGTGAACCGGCTCGGGCGCCGGCATCGTCCGCCCCGCCTGCGCTGCCGGCGCCACCCGGGCGCGCCACTCGGGGCACGGCGAGACGTGCTCCCCCGCCGAGCCTCCACGCGGGGGATCACGCGGAAGGCTTCGGGATGCTGATCGGGATCGCCCTGATGATCGCGCTGGGCGCCGAGTCGCTGATCCTGGTCGTGCTCGTGGCGTTGGGCAATGGCCATCCGCTACTGGCCTTCGGCTTCGCCTTCGACGCCGGCGCCCGCGCCCTCGGCACGATCGCCGCGGCGCGGGAAGGCGACCGCGGTTACGCCTGGAGCTGCCTCCTGATCGGTAGTCCCGCGGTCCTCCAGTACGTGCTCCTGAGACCCGACGGGCCGGTCGAGGCCGAGCCCGGACCCCTGGCCGGCGTCGTCTCGGTGCTGGCCATCTCGATCATCGTCATCGCGTTGCTCGGAGCCCTGATCGGCATCTGAGCGCCGACGGCGCTGTTACGCTCCGCGCCGTGGATCCGGAGCCCGGCGAGCAGGTCTTCTTCCACGGCCACCCGTCGTGGCGGTCGATGCTCGACTTCTACCTCAAGGGGACCGTGGCGGCGGTGATCGCCGGCGCGATCGTCGGCGTTGTCACCCGGATCGGCTCGAACAAGGTCAACGTCGGCCTGGTGATCGTCGCGGTGCTCGTGGTCTACGTGATCGTGCTGGTGATCGGCTTCATCCGCCGGCTCCGCACGACCTACACGATCAGCAGCCAGCGGCTCACGATCGACTGCGGCCTGCTCTCCCGCGATCTGCAGGAGACGCGCCTGGCTCGCGTCCAGAACGTCAACTACACGCAATCGATGTTCGAGCGGGTCCTGCGGATCGGCACCGTCGACTTCGACACGGCCGCCGGCGCCGAATACGACTTCAAGTTCCGCGGCGTCGCCGACCCGCACGCAATCGTGCGGACCGTGGATCGCGCGCTACACCAGATCTCCGGCGCCGCCGACTCTGCGCCCGACAGCGCGGGCCCGTAGTACTGCTTTGCTGGGTTCGACCGGGCTTGGTGCGCTGGCCTAGCGGCTTGTCCTGCTGCGGCCTGGGTCGGTGGGTGGGTCGTTGACGAACTTCTTCGGCGAAGGGCGAGTCCCCGCGGCGCCCGGCACGCGGTCGGCGGCCACGGAGGGCCGCTTTTGGGTTGCCCCGCGGGCATGCGGTGAACCTTGGCTCCAGATGGGCGATATAAGCCGCGCATCGCGCCAAGGTTCACGCGCTGGCGCGATTTCGTTCCGAGAGGTGGAAGGAAAGCGCCTAAATTCGCCGCCCGACTGGTTGCGCCCGCCGTGCACACCGGGCCGAAGTGCGCTCACGGGGGCCGCTCGACCGGCCCGCGACCTCGTCATCGAGGTAGTTCGTCCCCGACCGACCGGCCTCCCAGCCGGTTCCACCGACCCCACACGCCCCACCGGCCCGACCTGACGGAGCACTAACAGCTACAAGGGCCTAGTTGTCGAGTCCGGCGTCGGCGCGCAGCGCGGCGGCCTTCTCGGTCCGCTCCCAGGTGAAGTCGTTGTCGTCGCGGCCGAAGTGGCCGTAGGCGGCGGTCTTCTGGTAGATCGGGCGGTGAAGCCGCAGGTACTCGCGGAACGCCCCGGGACGCAGGTCGAAGTGCTTGGAGATCAGCTCGAGGATCCGGCCGCGACCGATCTTCTCGGTGCCGAACGTCTCGACCATCACCGACACCGGGTGGGCGACGCCGATGGCGTAGGCGACCTGAACCTCGGCCCGCTCGGCCAGACCGGCCGCCACGAGGTTCTTGGCCACGTGGCGGGCGGCGTAGGCGGCGGAGCGATCGACCTTCGACGGGTCCTTGCCCGAGAATGCCCCGCCCCCGTGGCGGGCCATGCCGCCATAGGTGTCGACGATGATCTTGCGGCCGGTCAGGCCGCAGTCGCCCATCGGTCCGCCGATCACGAAGCGACCGGTCGGGTTGACCAGGAACTCCTTCTTCAGCGCCCTGGCGTCGTAGAGATCGTCGGGCAGCACGGGCTCGACCACGTGCTCCCAGAGATCCTCTTTGATCAGCGACTCGGCGCCCTCGCGATGCTGGGTCGAGATCAGCAGCTTCTCGATCGAGACCGGCTTGCCGTCGACATAGCGGACCGAGACCTGCGTCTTGCCGTCCGGGCGGAGGTAGGGGACGATCTCGGCCTTGCGGACGTCGGCCAGCCGCTTGGCCAGCTTGTGGGCGAGCGAGATCGGCAGCGGCATCAGCTCGTCGGTCTCGTTGGACGCGTAGCCGAACATCATCCCCTGGTCGCCGGCCCCGGCAATATCGAGCTCGTCGTCTCCCCCGTCCACGGTGCGGGTCTCGTAGGCCGCGTCGACGCCCTGGGCGATGTCCGCCGACTGCTTGTCGATCGCGTTGAGGACCGCGCAGGTGTGGTAATCGAAACCGTAGAGCGCGTCGGTGTAGCCGATCTTCTTGATCGTCTCGCGGGCGATCTCCTGAATGTCGACGTAGGTGTTGGTGGTGATCTCGCCCGAGACCACCACCAGCCCCGTGTTGACCAGGGTCTCGCAGGCGACGCGACCGGTCGGGTCGTCGCGCAGCACCGCATCGAGGACGCCGTCGGAGATCTGGTCGGCGATCTTGTCGGGGTGTCCCTCGGTCACGGACTCGGAGGTGAACAGATACTCGTTGTCAGAAAGCGTGGTCATGGGATTTGGAGGAACAGCTCCGCGGTAGAGTCGGCCTCCCCCCTCGTCGATGTAAGACCGACAGCGCGAATCCGCTGAAGGTCGGGACGGAGGGCACGGAATCGCGCGCTCTTCGTCAGTCCTGTCTGTTCGCCGAGGCTGAGGAGCTGGCTGAAGTCGAGAAAGAGTAGCGAGGTCACCTTTTCCGGGACGCCTGGGAGCACGGCCCGGTAGCTGGGGTCGCCCGCCAGGGACCGCGGATGCCGCACGGCCGAGGCGATCGCGTTCAATCCGGTCGAGACCAGCAGGAAGCCGTCGTTGACCGCGTAGTCGAGCTCGAGCCCCGGCGCCAACGCCAGCTGGTGGATCGTGACGCCGCTCACCTGACGGTCGGTGAAGGCGGGTGCCTGCCCCGGACCCGCGGCCGCGGGAGGGAACAGCTGCTGGAGCGGGATCTCGAGGCTGGCCAGCTGGGTCCTGACCTGCTGTTCATTCGCGGTCCGGGCCATGATCAGGAGGGCCGGTTTGCCGGCACCCGAGGTGATCGTGACGGCCGTCTCGCCGTCGAACAGGGAGAGCAGGCTGCCGACGTTGACGCCTTCGGAGGCGAGCGCCTTGCCGAGCCGGCTGAGCAGCGGACCGACCTGGCCCGCCACGCCGCCGGCCGCGCCGGCGCTCAGTATCCGCGGAGCGATCAGGGCCAGACGGGTGACGTCGAGCATCAGCACCGACCCCGCGGGGATGGCCTGCGCGAGCGAGGGCTTGAACGACGGGCCGGGAGGTGCGCTGACCCGCAGCAGCGAGCTGTCGAGCGCGCTGTGGATCCGTACGCGGGCGCCGTTCCGGGCCGGCGAGAGCGCGACGGCGACCCCGCTCAAGGCCGGCTGGTAGAGCAGCTCGCCGAGCGCCCCGGGCAGCCCGCTCTGGTCGGCCAGCACCCGCCGCACCCCGGACGCCGAGGCGTAGGCGTCGAGCACGCGATCGTCCGGCTCGCCCGCCGCCGCGCGCTGGTAGGTGGCGCTGGCGGCCAGCGACGGCGTGCGGCCGCCGGCCACGTCGACGGCGTCGCGCACGCTCGCCGCCTGTCCGAGCACCAGATAGTGGCTCACGAACGCGGCCTGGCGACCCGAGGTCGTCTGCAGCAACTGGGTTCCGCGGTAGCTCGACGCCCGGGTCGCCCCGGCCCGGGTGAGGAACGCCTGGGCCTTCGCGCGGTCGCGCACGTCGAGCACCAGCAGCGTGTCGGCGCTCGCCGTCGGAGTGCTCAGCAGCGCGAGCGCCGCCTCGTCACCCAGCCAGGGCTTGACCGATTGGCTGAACGGGCCCGAGCCGGCACCCCCGGCCAGAAGCTCCAGCCGGGTCTGGAGCGCGGCCACGGCGAGCGCATGATCCGGGAAGCGGGTGGCCAGCTGGCTCGCCTGGGCGACCGGCGGCCGGCCAGAATCGAGCGAGAGGTTGACGTAGGCGAGCGCGTCGGCGGGAATCACCTTCGCCGCCCCGGTGGCCGGCCCGGAGCCGCTGGAGCCGCAGCCGGCCATGGCCAGGGCGAGGACCAGCGCGGGGCCGGCGAGCCCCGCGCGCCACCTGCCCAGTCTCACGCCGCGGCACCTCGGGGACGCAGATCGCCACGCCGCTCGTTGCGCTCGACGAAGTCGATGATCAGCGGGATCCCTTCGAGGTGGTAGCGCTCGCGCATCCGGTTCTCCACGTAGAAGGCGTAGCTGCGAGTCACGAACGCGTGCGAGTTGACCTGGATCGAGAAGCGCGGCGGCCGCTCCTGGGTCTGGGTCATGAACAGCAGTTTCAGCCGGTGCCCGGTCCGTCCTCCCCCCGACGGCGGCTGGCGCGCGGCCACCACTTCGGAGACGAAGCGGTTCAGCTGCGGAGTGGGAATCCGTCCGCGCCGGCGCTCCGCCAGGCTGACCGCCTCGACCAGCAGGCGCTCGACGTGGCGCCCGGTCAGCGCGCTGGCGGTCAGCACCCGCGGCCGCTGGCGCAGCTTCTGGTTGACGCGGGCACGCTCGTGATCCAGATCGCTCGGCCCTTCCTTCTCGGCTATATCCCACTTGTTCAGCACCAGCGCGGTGGCGCAGCCACTGGTCATGGCCAGGTCGGCGACACGCAGATCCTGCGCCGTGATGCCCTCCGACGCGTCGCAGACCACCAGCGCCACGTCCGCGCGCTCGGCCGCCCGCCGCGAGCGCAGCGCCGTGTAGTACTCGACCGACTCCCCCACCTTGGCCTGCCGGCGCAGCCCGGCGGTGTCCACCAGCACCAATTCGTGGTTCTCGAAGCGCATCGGCAGGTCGATCGCGTCGCGGGTGGTGCCGGCCACATCGGAGACGATCACTCGCTCCGAGCCCAGGAACCGGTTGACCAGCGAGGACTTGCCCACGTTCGGCCGTCCGATCACGGCCAGCTTGATCGGATCCTCGGCGGCGGGCTCGGCGTCCTGCGCCGGACCGAGCTCGACCATCCGGTCGAGCAGGTCGCCGGTCCCCAGCCCCTGCGCGGCCGAAACGGCGATCGGGTCGCCCAGGCCGAGCCCGTGGAACTCGGCCACCAGCGCCATATCCTTGACCGAGTCGATCTTGTTGGCGGCCACGATCACCGGCATCGAGGCGCGGCGGAGCAGGTCCGCCACCTCGAGGTCACCGGGACGCAGGCCGGCGCGGGCATCCACCACCAGCACGGCCAGGTCGGCGTCGGCCAGCGCGGCCCGCGCCTGCTCCTGGATCTGCCGGGCCAGGTCGTCGCGCTCCTCGAGGTCCACGCCGCCGGTATCGACCAGCGTCAGGCGGCGTCCGTTCCACTCGGTGTGGAGCTCCTTGCGGTCGCGCGTGATGCCGGGACGCTCGTGCACAACTGCCTCCCGCGACTCGGTCAGGCGGTTGACCAGCGACGACTTGCCCACGTTGGGATATCCGACGATTGCGACTTTCATTGGCGCAGACGAGGCTAGACGATTGGTTTTGAGGAACAGCCGGGCCGAACGGTGGGCGGGCCACGAAGTCAACTGCATCGATGAAGGACAGGGAGGTTTGTCTGCGGCGGCCGTGGTTGCGACCCTCGTCCCCGGTCGGCCCCCGGGAGGCGTTGGGACGTTATGTACACCAGGGAGCACCTTTCATCCCAAGCCCCTCCGCGCGACCCCGAACTCGGCCTCAAGGGGACCCAACCCTCATCGCTGCAGTTCGTTCCCAGAGCTCCAGCCCATCCCCAGCCCACCTCGCGCCCAGCCGCGCTGTCACGCCTGAGCCGCCGCCGAGGCCAGCGTTCAGCCGCCGGCCAGGGTCACGATGCGCGCCACGACTTCCTCGAGGCTGAGGCCCGTGGTGTCGAGCTGCACGGCCCCCGGGGCGGGCGCCAGCGGCGAGTGCGCGCGGGTCTCATCGCGCTGGTCCCTGATCGTCTGCTCGGCCAGGACGGTGGCCGTATCGGCGCCGATCTCGGAGGCGCGGCGGCGGGCGCGCTCGGCGGGATCGGCGGTCAGGAACACCTTGACCTCGGCGTCCGGGACGACGACGGTGCCGATGTCGCGTCCCTCGGCCACCCAGTCCCCGGAGGACATCAGGCGGCGCTGCTCGGCCACCATCGCCGTGCGCACGGCGGGGTCCGCGGCGGCGCGGGAGGCAGCCTCGGAGACCTCGGGGGTGCGGATCTCCGCGGTGACGTCCTCGCCGTCCAGCC
>CAWEGQ010000003.1:0-177580 GCA_963808605.1 uncultured Solirubrobacterales bacterium | reverse complement strand
CGCGTGGACGGGCTCGCCGCCCACCGCCTCGTGCTGGCCCTCGGCGAACTGCCGGCCGACGATGAGCTGGTGGCCACCCTTGATTGCACCGGCGGGTTCTATTCGACGCAACGCTGGCGCGGGGTCCGCCTCGGTCGGCTGTTCGATCTGGCCGGTGTCGACCCATCGGCACGGCACGTCAGCGTCGAGTCGCAGACCGGATACCGCTGGAGCTTCGCCATCGACGACGCGCGGGAGATGCTGCTGGCCACGCAGGTCGGCGGAGAGCCGCTCAGCCACGAGCATGGCGCCCCCGTCCGGCTGATCGTGCCCGGAGCGCGAGGCTTTCAGTGGGTCAAATGGGTCGAGCGGATCAACCTGCTCGAGCATCCCGACTACGCCGCGCCGGCCTCGACGGTGTGGAGCAGCCTGACGGCGGCCGGCCGGGGGCAGGCCTAGCGGCGGAGAGTCCGCCGCTCCAACCGCGTGACCAGCCCCGGGCCGAACCGGTACGGACTCCGCCGCTTGCTCACGCGGGCTAGCGCTCGCCGGTGGGCGGGCTTCCCCGAGCTGAGGGCGACGGTCGTCGCGGTGGCGTTGTTGGCGTAGTTGGGATCCTTGATCTGCGTCGATGCCGTGGCGGCGGCCAACAGCGCGTTGCCGTGCGCGCTCGCGCCGACCTTCAGGGTGACGGTGTAGGTGACCGATCCGCCGGCCGGGATCGTGGCTGCGGTCCAGTAGATCACCGAGTGCGACACCGTCCCGCCCCCCGCGCCGCCCACGCTGAGACCGGCGGGGATCCCGAGCGCGGTGATCACGCCGCTCGCGGCCGACGGCCCGGCGTTCTGGACCTTGACCTGCTCGGCGACCTGCGAGCCGTCCTGGGCGCCGGCGGGCCCGGACAGCGAGATCTTCAGATCGGCCAGCTTCGTCACCGCCGCGGCGACCGTGTAGTTGACCGTCTTGGTGGTGGCCTGCGTGTCGCTAGAGGTGGCGGTCACCGAGAAGGAGTGCGGGCCGGCGGTGGAAGTGTCGATCGCGGCGCCGTTGGCCACGGTCCCGTGACAGCCGGCCGAGCCGGCGAGCAGTCCGGGGCCACCGGTGCCCTCGGTGCAGGTGTAATTAGCGTCGACGACCTGGTTCTGGGTGTAGCTCGCGCCGGCCGCCGGCGTGGTGATCTGCACCGAGGGTGGCGCCGGAGGTGGCGGCGGTGCTGCCACCGTGTAGTGGATGCTCGCGGAGCGGAGCAAGCCGTCCAGGCTCACCACAGTCACCGTGTAGGTGAACATGCCGGGTTGGCTGGTGTTCAGGGACCCGTTCGCGGTGGCCCCAGCCCCGTCCTCGCAGGCCGCGAGCCCGGGACCGCCCGCTCCCTCGGTGCAGAAGAAGGAGGTGCTCACCGATTGGTGAAGCGCGAAGGTCTGATTGTCCGCGGGCGCGACGATCGTCGCGGTGGGCGGATCGACCACGAACAGCGACACTGTCGCGGTGAACGAATTCAGGGTGCCGTCGCTGGCCTGGTAGGTGAACGAATCCGGGCCGATATACCCACTGGGCGGCGTATAGGTGAACGACCCGTCCGCGCTCAAGCTCACCGTGCCGTGCGCCGGGCCGCTGACCAAAACGGTGCTGAGCGCGTCGTGGTCGGGGTCGGTGTCGTTGCCCAAAACGCCGGGGCCGACGGCGACCTGCAATGGCGTATTCCGCACGACGGTATAGCTGTCGCCATGGGCCACCGGCGCGTGGTCGCGCACCGGCTCGACCATGGCCAGCCCACTGGGCAGCGATCCGGTGTCGATCGTGGCGGGGGACCTCGGAGTCAGCGCCCCGGCGGTGCCCACGGCGTACTGCGAGACCGTGTCGTCGCCTGCGTTGCTGACGTACACGCTCTGGCCGTCCGCCGAGACGACCACGTCGAACGGGCCCTGGCCGGCGGGCACCGTGGCCGGGGTCTTGGGGCGGAGCGCGCCGGTGGCGGGGTCGACGTCGTACTGCGACACCGAGTTGCCGTGCTGGTTGGTCACGTAGACGCTCTTGCCGTCCGGCGATAGCGCCACCGCCAGCGGGAAGGCGCCGGTGGCGACCGTGGCCGGGGTCTTGGGGGTGAGCGCGCCGGTGATGGGATTGGCGTCGTACTGCGAAATCGTGCTGGCGTCCTGGTTGACCACGTAGACGCTCTTGCCGTCCGCGGAAACGATCAGTCCGTTCCCGCTGGAGTTGGTGGGTACCGTGGCCGGATTCTTCGGGGTCAGCGCGCCGGTGGCGGGGTCGACATCGAACTGCAGCAGGGCACCGCCGTTGGCCTGGGTCACGTACACGCTGCGGCCGTCGGCCGATACCGCTACATCCTGTGGATCGCAGCCGCAGTTCACCGTGGCCGGGGTCTTCGGGCTCAGCGCGCCGGTGGCCGAGCTGACGTCGTACTGCGACACGGTGCCGCCGTACGCATTGGCCACGTAGACATTCCTGCCATCCGGGGAGATCGCCACGCCCTGGGGTGTGTTGCCGGTGGCGGCCGGCGCCTGGGCCTTCGGGGTCAGCGCGCCGGTGCCGGAGTTGAGGTCGTACTGCGAGATCGTGTCCCCGGTGACGACGTTGCTGTTGGCCACATAGACGCTCTGCCCATCCGGTGAAACGACGACTCCGTAGGGGCTGCCACCGGTGGCCACGGTGTCCGTCTTCTGTCTCAACGCCCCAGTGCCGGCGTCGACGTCGTATTGCGTGACGATTCCATCGTCCCCGAGGGTGTTAAGACCGTCGACACTTTCGTTCACGACATACACGCTCTTGGCGTCCGGCGAGATCACGATGCCCCACGGGGCGCCGCCGGTGGTGGCGACCGTGGCGGCCGCCTTGGGGCTGAGCGCCCCGGTCGTGCCGTTGACGTCGTACTGCGACACCGTATTGGCCCGGAGGTTGGTGACGTACAGGCTCCGGCCATCCGCCGAGATCACGATTCCGCCGAACGGCGCGTGTCCGCTCGCCACGGTGAGCGGGGTCTTCGGGGTCAGCGCTCCGGTGGCGGGATCGGCGTCGAACTGGGACAGGTCGTCCGAGAGCGCGTTGGTGACGTAGACGCTCCTGTTGTCGGGCGAGACCACTACCTTCGAGCCACTGACGCCGCCCGTCGGCACGTCGCGGGGCACATCTGGCGTCAGGGTCCCGTAAGGGGCGTTGACGGTGTACTGGCTCACCGTTGCGGACGAGACGTTGTCGGTGGCGTTAGCGACATAGACGCTCTTACCGTTCGGTGAGATCGCCACCCCGCGCGGGTTGAGGTCGGTCGCGACGGTGGCCGGTGTCTTCGGACTCAGGGTCCCGGTGAGGGGATCGATGTCGTACTGCGAGAGCTCACTGGCGCCTTGGTCGACGATGTACAGACTCCGTCCATCAGGCGACATGGCCTCAACGGTCGGCCCGCTGCCGGTGGGGACCGACGCGGGGCTCTTGGGGCGCAGTTGCCCCGTCACCGGATCGATATCGAATTGAAAGACCTCGGCGCTCTGCCCGTCGGGGACGTAGGCGCTCTTGCCGTCCGATGAGACCAGCACGTTCTCGGAGTCACAACAAAGGACCGTGGCCGGGGTCTTCGGGCTCAGTTCGCCGGTGGGGCCGACGTCGTATTGGGTCAGGGTGTGGTCGCCGCTGTCGACGACATAGGCGCTCTTGCCGTTCGGCGTCATCGCGATGCCCCAGGAGAAGAACCCCGAGCCGACGCTGGGAAGGTCCGACGCCAGCGCGCCGGCGCCCGCGTCAAAGGAGGACACCGTGTTGTCCCCCAGGCTGTTGACGAACAGGAACGGGGTGGCCGAGGCGGAAGCGGCCCAGGTCGAGAGCATCGCCGCAGACACGAGGGCGAGCAGCGCCACCCGGTGCATTCGCTTCGCTGACATAAGAGCCTCCCCAATCGCAGTCACGGTCGAGGCCAAGCTAAGCGTCGCCCGGCCCGCTGCCAAGCGCGCGGGCCGGATTGCCGTAGCGACTACGTAGGCTCAGATCTTCGCCGCGCCCCGGCCGGCCAGCAGCGCGGCCAGCTCGGCCCGATCGTGCAGGCCGAGTTTCGTGGTGGCCCGGTAGACGTGGGACTCGACCGTCCGCACCGACAGCGACAGCCGGGCGGCGATCTGGGCGTTGCTGAGGCCCCGCGCCACCAGCCCCGCGGTCTCCTGTTCGCGTGCGGTCAGGCCGGAGATCCGCATCGAGGTGACCAGCGTCAGGCCCCGGGCCCCGCAGGCGGTGGCCAGTCGCGCGGCCCGACCCTCCGCCCGTCGTCGCGCGTCGTCGCTGCCCCAGGCGCCGTGGCCCACCGCGGCCTGGGCCGCGGCCTCGGCGGCGAGAATCCTGGCCCCCACCCGCTCGTACTCGGTGGCTACGGCCTCCAGGGCGTTCGCGTCCCCGTCGCGGGCGGCGATCGCCTGTCGCGCCCACAGGGAGGCCATGCCCGCGCGCGAGGCCGCGGCGATCTCCTCCAGGCGTGTGGCCACGCGCCCCGGGGCGCCGCCCACACGCATGTAGAGATGCAGGAACTCGGCCTCGGTGAGGATCGCCTCGCCGGCGGCCCGCCCGCCCTCCAACGCGATCGCCTGAGCCCGCGCGAGATCGCCCTCGGCGGCCAGGACATAGACGCTGACCAGCTCCAGCTGCCCGCGGGCCAGGACATTCGGCCCGCCCTCCTCGATCAGCGCATAGCCCCTCTGCAGGGCGGACCGGGCCGCCGCCGCGCGGCCGGCCAGGGCCTCGGCCTCGGCGATCACCGCGTGACAGACCGGCGCCATCGCCCGCGGATCCATGAAGGCCAGGCGGGCCAGCGCGTCCTCGGCCCGTCGGCGGGTGGCCTCGAGATCGCCGGCCGGCAGCGCCAACCGCGCGAAGGCCAACTCACACAGCGCGGCACGCGCCCCATCTCCGGATGCGCGGGCCTCGGCGTGCCGGCGCTCGAGCGCCGTGCGCCGCTCCGACCACTGCTCCGCGGCGTGAAACGCCCCGAATACGGCCTGCGCGCTCCGCGGCCATTCGGACTCGACGCCGCCGGCCGAGCGTTCGACGCGATCGACAACCTCGAGCGCGGAGAGCGGATCGCCGAGCTCGGCGAGGGCCCGCCCGATGACCACCGCGGCAATCGATCGAGCCAGTCGGTCGGTGTGGTCGCTGGCCAGTGCCCGCTGCGCGCTGGCCGCCGCGACGCCGAGCTGGCCGTCGGAGGAATACAGCGCCGCGGCGACAGCCGCGCAGGCCGGCTCGACCCCGACCCGGGCCAGCAGCGCGTGCGCGTCGGCGGCTCGGCCGAGGCCCCACTGGAGGTTGGTGGCTCGGAGGAACAGGTACGAGGTGACCCGCGGGCTCTGGCCCGCCTGATCCTCGACGGCGGCCAGATGGGTCTCGGCCTCGTCGAAGCTCCCCACCGCGCGGAGCGCGGCGGCCAACGGCAGCGCGGCATCGATCCCCGGGGCCGCGGCCAGCGCCGCCCGCCCGAGCCGGATGGCCAGCTCCGGATCGAACGCGGCCAGCGCGTCCTCGGCGGCATCGACGAACAGCTGGGCATCCCCCCGGCGACTGTCCTCCAGGGCCCAGGTGGCCAGGCGCAGACGGACCCCCGCCCCGGCCGGATCGAGCTGGCCGGCCAGCTCGGCCCGCAGCGCCCGGACCTCGGTGGCCTTCAACGTGGCCCGGAGCGCCTCGCCGTAGAGCGGGTGACCGACGCGCAGAGCCGCTCCGCCGCCGGTGGTCTCCGCGGCGGCCAGCAGGCCACGCGACTCGAGCGTCCGCGCGGCGTCGATGGCCTCCAGCTGGACGAGCAGGTCGAGCTCCGCCGGCTCGGCCAGCACCACCAGGGCCAGCGCGCGGCGCTGATCCGCGCTCAGGGCCTCGATCCGCGCGTCCAGCAGCTCCAGCAGACGACCGGGCGGCCGGATCGCTCGGGTGCGTCGCCAGTGCCCGTGCTCCTTGGCCAGGCCGCCCTGGTCCACGGCGCTGCGGACCAATTCGCGCAGGAACAGCGGATTGCCGGCGCTGGTCTCCCACAGCCATTGTCCGGTTCCACGCTCGACCGGTCCTCCCAGCAGATGGCCGATCATGTCGGCGGCCGCGTCCTGGGTCAGTGGCGTGAGGTCGATTCGCAGTAGCCCGGCGTCCTTCCACAGCGAGGTCACCGCATCCGGGGCTGAGGCGCCGGTGCGAACGCTGGCCAGGACCCGAATCCCGTGACGCGTGACCAGCTGCAGCAGTAGCGCGGCGGACGCCGGATCCAGCCGGTGAGCGTCATCGACGATCACCACCAGCGCGTTGCCCCGGGCTCGGCGGGCCAGGCGGGCACCGGCGTTCCGCAGGACGTCGAGCAGATCGCCGGGCGCGCCGGAGGCCGGTTCCAGCAGTTCGGCGAAGGCGCCGAAGGGCACCGTCGAAGCGGCCTCGGTGGCCAGCACGAATTCGACCGTGGCGCCGCGTGTGCGCAGGCGTGCGGCGAGCGCCCGCGCGGCGTGGCTCTTGCCGATTCCGGCATCGCCGGCGATCACCGCCCCGGCCCCGCGGAGAATGGCCTGTTCCAGCCGCACGAGGACGTCGCGACTGCTGCCCTGCCCAGGCCTGGATGCTGGAGTCCCGTCGGCCGGTAGCGAAGCCGCGACGCGAGGAGGCACAGCAGCGATTTTCCGCGACCAGCGCAGCCGGCGCAACCAGCCGGTGCAATAGCCTGCGCCAGATCGATCGACCGGAGGAGAAGGCGATGGCTGAGAAACCCACGCTGTACGTCTGCCACGGCGACGACGGCGGCCCGAGTATTCACCCCTGCCGGCGCGTCCAGGAGGCTATGCGCGCGGCCGGGATCGAATACGACAAGGTCGTGGCCGCGCACGGCAGTCCGATCCCATTCCTGCGTAAGGGCTCGCGCGAGGACCTGCGTGAGGCGACCGGAGCGACGAAGCTGCCGGCGCTCAAGCTCCCAGACGGAGCCGTAATCACCCACTCGCGGGACATTCTGGCCTGGATCAAGGGGCGAGCCGAGGCATAGGATTGCCCGACCTTCGTCAACCGCTTTTCAGAGGAGAGTGCACCATCGTGAGACGAACAGCTGAACATTTCGGCACGTGGGGACGCAGGTCGCGAGTCGGCTTGGCCGTGCTCGGGTTCGCCCTGGCGGCGTGGCTCGTGGCCGACCAGCCCGGGGTGGCCGGCGCCGCGAAGAAGCCCGCGGCCGCCAAGCACGGGCCCACTCACCATCTCGGCAACGTGGTGCACGTGATCGAGCATGCGGTGACCGACACCGAGGTCCCGTCCGGGGGAGGCGCCGACGTGACAGGGAACGTGCTCACCTTCCACAACCAGGTCTTCAACCCGGCCGACACCAAGCCGGTCGGCACGGACCTGGGCTCCTGCATTCGGATCTCGCCCGCCGAGGGCAGCTGGGAATGCAGCTGGACCACGATGCTGACCGGCGGTCAGCTGATGGTGCAGGGCCCGTACTACGACACGAAGAACAGCGTCCTGGCCATCACCGGCGGAACCGGTGCATTCCGTCACGCCCGCGGCGAGATGAAGCTGGTCTCACGCAATGGCGGCAAGGAGTACGACTTCATCTTCCGGCTGAGCTAGCCGGACCGACACCGACCCGGCGCCCGCGACTCGCGGGCGCCGGTACGCCGGTGGGGATCAGTCGCGGTTACCGCGCCCGTAAAGGAGCTTCAGCAGCCTGACCAGGAACTTGCTCGTGCCCGCCCCGTACGGGAAGAAGTAGAGATCCTTCTTCATGGCAAAGCGGGTGAGCACGATCGTCTGGCGGCGACAGTACTTCCGGATTCCCTCGGCGCCGTGCCGGACACCGAGACCCGATTGCTTCCAGCCCCCCATCGGCGCCTCGAGCGCCAGATAGTTGGCGTTTGAGTCGTTGACGACCACCGCGCCGGCCTGGATCTGGCGGGCCACCGCCTCACCCTTGGCCAGGTCCTTGGTGTAGACCGACGCCTGGAGCCCATACTGGGAATCGTTGGCCAGCCTGACCGCCTCGTCGGCGTCGCGGACCTTCATCACCGGCAGCGTCGGACCGAATGTCTCCTCGGTCATGCACTGCATCGTGTGGTCGACATCGGCCAGCACGGTCGGCTCGAAGAACGTCCCGTCGCCCTTGACGCGATGGCCGCCGGCCAGGACGCGGGCGCCCTTGGCCACGGCGTCGTCGACGTGCGCCTCGACCGTATCGATCTGGGGCGGGTTGATGAACGAGCCGACATCGACGGATCCGAAGGCGCCGGGAGCTCCCTGCCGCAGGGCTCGGGTGCGCTCGCCGACCATCGCCACGAAGTCCTCGTAGATCGGCTCCTCGACGTAGACGCGCTCCACGGAGATACAGGTCTGACCACCGTTCTGCATCGACCAGAACACCGCCGCGTTGGCGGCCCGCTCCAGGTCGGCGTCGGCCAGCACGATCATCGGATCCTTGCCGCCGAGCTCGAGCGAGACCGGGGTCAGCGTTCTGGCCGCCCGCTCCATCACCTGCTTGCCGGTCTCCGTGGATCCGGTGAACATCACCATGTCGACGTGATCGATCAGCGTCGACCCGATCGCCCCACGCCCGACCAGGACCTGGAAGACATCGTCGGGCAGACCGCACTCGCGCAACCCTTCCTCCATGAACAGAGCGGTCATCGGGGTCACGCTCGAGGGCTTGTGGATGACCGCGTTGCCGGCGATCAGCGCGGGGATCGCATCGCCGACGCCGTTGGTGAACGGGTAGTTCCACGGCCCGATGACCCCGACCACGCCGATCGCCTCGTAGCGAACGAACACCTTGCGACCGACCAGGAACGGGCTACTGGGGCGGATCTTCTCGTCGGCCATGTACTTCGGTCCGTTCTTGGCCCAGAACCCGAAGGCGCTGGCCGCGTACCCCAGCTCGGCGAGCGCGGCATCCTCGCGCGTCTTGCCGGTCTCCGCCACCACCGTGTCCAGGAACCGGTCGGCGTTGTCCAGCACCCATTTCTGCGCCCGGCGCAGGACTTTCGCCCGGCCGTCGAAGCCGATCGCCCGCCAGCCGGTCTGGGCCGCCCGGGCCCGGGCCACCATTCCCGCCACGTCCGATTCCGCCGCCGCTCGCAGGGTCGCGATCGGCTGCCCGGTGGCCGGGTTCTCGACCACGATCGAGTCCGCCGCTGCCGCGCCATTCTCCGTCTGCTGCTCGGTGTTCGTCGCCATGCACCCGCCGCCTTCCAATCGAAGCTCTGAAACGTGAAGCCTAACCGCCTGGCTCAGGCCAGGCGGCTCGCACTCTTGGCGGGACGCGGCTGTCTACCAGGAATTGGTCCGAGTCAAGGCCGCGACGCGTGGTGCCGATGCAGTCAGTGACAGAACGTCAACCGCCGGGCTCGGGCAGCCCCCTCTGGAAGGGGCACGCTTATGACCGGCGACATGCACTCGCTAACGGGGATCGTGCGACGCTCTGACGGCGCCCGCGCGCGTTGCTTGAGGGGCTTCTGCCTCGCCGCGCTCTCTGGCGGCCTGCTGTTCGCCGGCTTCGGCCCGGCCGTCCCGTCCGCGCTGGCGGCCCCCACGAACACGGTCGATCTTGGCCAGGCGTCGACCTACGCGGTGTTGAGCGGCGCCTCGGTCGGGAACACCGTCAACGCTCCCGGCGCCCCCTTCACGACCCTCCGGGGGGACCTCGGCGTGTTGGCCAACGCGCAGCCCACCGGCTTCCCGCCCGGCATCGTCACTGGCACGACCCGGGTCGGCACCTCCGTGACGCATGCTTACAACGACCTCCTCGCGGCTTACGGCGACGTCGCCACTCGGAGCGGCGGGGCGCCGATCAGCGGCGATGTGGCCGGACTGACGCTCCTCCCCGGCCTGCATTCGGACGCGGCCGCGCTGTCGAACACCGGGATCCTGACCCTCGACGGCGGGGGCAACCCCAACTCCATCTTCGTCTTCAAGATCGGCGGCGCCTTGACGATGGCGGCCGGGGCCAGCGTCAAGCTGGTCAACGGCGCCAGCGCGGCGAACGTGTTCTGGCAGGTCAACGGCGCCGGCGCGATCGGCGCGGGGGATACGTTCGCCGGCACGCTGATGGCTCACGACGCGATCGCGATGGGCGCCGGCACGCTGGTCAACGGGCGCGCGTTGGCCCTGTACGGCGCGATCTCGCTGGACTCCAACGACTTCTACAGCGCCCCGCCCGTGGTCACCATCGCCGGCGGAGCCAACGCGATCACCAACACCTCGACCCCCACCATCAGCGGCACGACCGATGTCGCAGCACCGGCGCAGGTCACCGTGACGATGGGCGGTCAGACCCTCACCGCCACGCCCTCCGCCGGCGCCTGGTCGGTGACCTCGGCGCTCGAGGCCAACGGGACCTACCCGGTCGTCGCGTCGACGACGGACGCGGCCGGGAACCTGGGCACCGCCACCCAGCAGATCACCATCGACACGGTCCCGCCGGTCATTACCATCAACGGTGGAGCGTCCGTGGTCACGAACGACCCAACCCCGACGATCGCCGGTACGAGCGACGCCGCGCCCGGCACGATCGTCCGGGTCGGCGTCGATGCGCAAGCCCTGACCGCGCTCGTGCAGGCGGGCGGAACATGGAACGTGACCCCGAGCAGGCTGGCCGACGGCACCCGCACCGTCAGCGCCTCGGTCACCGATCCGGCCGGCAACACGACCACCGACAGCCAGGTGCTGACCGTCGACACCGCGGCGCCGGCGGTGACGATCACCGGCGGCACGATCGCGCTGACCAACGATGCGACGCCCCGGATCGCCGGGACCGCGAACGTGCCCGACGGCACCCCCGTGACGGTGAACCTGGCCAACCAGACCTTGACTGGCCTGGTCCGGAGCGGAAGCTGGTCCGTGACCGCGGCCTTCCTCCCGGACGGCGCGCATCGCATCGTGATGTCGGTCTTCGACGCCGCCGGGAA
Organism: uncultured Solirubrobacterales bacterium; assembly: GCA_963808605.1. Lineage (GTDB taxonomy): Bacteria > Actinomycetota > Thermoleophilia > Solirubrobacterales > Solirubrobacteraceae > Palsa-465. The sequence goes on along the minus strand of CAWEGQ010000003.1, from coordinate 166,688 downwards.
CCCGGCCGGCTTCACTCAGACGCTGACCGTCGACACGGTGGCGCCGGTCGTCGCGATCACCGGCGGAGCCAAGGCCGGGACGAGCAACGTCGACCCGACCATCACGGGGACCTCCGACGCAGCGCCGGGCACAATCGTGACCGTCTCGATCGGCGGACAGAAGATGACGACACTCCTTCAGGCCAGGGGCACCTGGAACGCTACGCCCACCCGTGTCGGCAACGGCACCTGGCGCGTCGTGGCCATGGCTCCGGACCCAGCCGGCAATGTGGGCACGGCCCGGCAGACTCTCACCATCGGCTCCGGCGGCGGCTCGGCCCCCGGCGGCGGCTCGGGCTCGGGCAGCGGCCCGACGGGGCACGGCCGGCACCTGACGGTGTCTCTGTCGACGGGACGTTTCCGGACCACGCGGGGCAAGCGGATCATGATGCGGTTCAGCCTGAACGGCGCAGCCAAGGTGACGCTCACCGTGACGCGCGGCGGGCAGGTGGTGGCCAGGCTGAGCACCACGCGCCGCATGGCCGGCCGCAGCTCCCTGACCTGGAACACCAAGATCAAGCGGAAGCTGGCCGCGAGAGGGGCCTACAAGATCATGGTGCGCGCCGTTTCGCCGACCGGAGACGCCGCCCGGGTCGCGGCCACCTTGCGCATCAGCTGAGCGGCGCGCGCCGAACTTCGGGCAGCGCGCCCCACTTGGATGCCTTTTTCCAGAACTGTTCTCGGAAAAGGCATCCGAGTCAGCAGTCCGGGAGCCGGTCGCTCAATTCGGACCGCTGCCGTGATGCGGGCGAGCGATCGCTATCGGTCTCTTACGTTGCTCCGACGTTCGGGCGACGGTTCTCTGAGAAACGGGTGCGACCTTGGTCTGGCACACCCCGAGAACCTGGAGCCCACAATGAGCGCAATCGCAATCCTCAACATCGTCCTGATCGTCGTCGTCTCGGCCGGAATCGTTTCCTTCCTCGGCTGGAGCATCGTCGCCGACAAGACCCGGGTCGCCAGTCGTCCGCACCGCCAGCGCAACCCCGCGCGCGCCGGCACGGCGAGGCCCGTCCGGACCCGTCAGGGCGCGGCGCGCTCGTTTAGCTAGCCGCACCAGGCTTCGGCGCGCCTGTCACAGCGGCTCCCGCTACCCCGTCAGAGGGGTGAAAGCGATCTAAGGAGCCGAACATGAGAGTGTTTGTGGCGGGCGCGACCGGAGCGATGGGCAAGCAACTCCTGCCGCGGCTGGTGGCCGCAGGCCACGAGGTGGTGGGCATGACCCGGACCGAGGCCAAGCAGGCCGCGCTGCACGACCTCGGTGTCACTCCGGTCCTCGCCGATGCGCTTGATCCCGAGCAGGTGGCTGACGCGGTCGGGCACGCTCGGCCGGAGGTGATCGTCCATCAGCTGACCGCGATCGGCTCCTTCGACGTGCGCCGCTTCGACCGAACCTTCGCGTTGACCAACCGCCTCAGGACCGAGGGCACCGACCACCTGCTGGCGGCCGGGCGCGCCGTCGGAGTCCGGCGGTTCGTCGCCCAGAGCTATGCGAGCTGGCCCTACGCCCGGACCGGAGGCCCGGTCAAGAGCGAGGAGGCGCCGCTGGATCCCGCGCCCGCGCACCAGATGCGCGAGTCGATGGCCGCGATCCGCCACCTGGAGACGGCGGTCACCGGCGCCGACTGGACCCAGGGCATTGTGCTCCGCTACGGCGCGTTCTATGGTCCTGGCACATCGATGTCTCCCGGCGGCGAGCAGTTCGAGATGGTCCGCAAGCGCAAGTTCCCGGTGGTCGGCAACAGCGCCGGCGTGTGGTCCTTCGTCCATATCGCCGACGCGGCCGACGCGACCCTGGCGGCGGTGCAGAGCGGCGAGCCGGGGATCTACAACGTCGTCGACGACGATCCGGCGCCGGTCGGCGATTGGCTGCCGGCGCTGGCCCAGGCGATCGGGGCGCCGAAGCCGTGGCGGGTCCCGCGGTTCGTCGGCCGGCTGTTCGCCGGCGAGGCGGGAGTGGTCATGATGACCGAGGTGCGCGGAGCTTCGAACGCCAAGGCCAAGCGCGAGCTGGGTTGGCGGCCGGAGCACTCCAGCTGGCGGCCCGGATTCGCCTCGTGAGCTCGCCGGCCGAGCTGCTCGAGGACCTGCGGCCGGTGTCGTTCGCAGTCGCCTATCGGATGCTCGGCAGTGTCGTCGAGGCCGAGGACGTGGTCCAGGAGGCGTTGCTGCGAGTCCATCGCGCGCTCGCGGACGGCGACCCGATCCGGTCGCCGCGGGCGTTCGTCACCACCGTGACCACCCGACTGGCGATCGACGAGTTGCGTTCCGCCCGGGCGCGACGAGAACGGTACGTCGGCGACTGGCTCCCCGAGCCGATCCTCACCGATGGCACCGACGACCCGGAGCGGCTCGCCGAGACGGCCGACTCGCTGTCGATGGCCCTACTGGTGATCCTGGAGAGCCTGTCGCCCGAGCAGCGCGCCGTGCTGCTGCTCCGGGACGTGTTCGACTACGGCTACGACGAGATCGCCGGGATCGTGGGCAAGAGCGAGGACAACGTCCGCCAGCTCGCGGCCCGGGCCAGGCGCCGCGTCGACGAGCGGCGCCCGCGGTTCGAGAGCACCCGCGAGCAGCGCGACGAGCTGGCCCGCCGGTTCTTCGCGGCGGTGGAGCAGGGGGATGTCGGCGGGCTCGAGGCGCTGCTCGCCCACGACGTGGTGCTGAGTGGCGATGGCGGGGGCCAGGTCCCCGCGCTGGCTCGGTCGATCCGCGGGCGCGGGCGCGTCGGGCGCACGCTGCTCAACTGGATCAAGCTCGGCGCCCGGATCCCGGGCGGGGCGATCCGGCCGGTCGAGGTCAACGGCGCGCCCGGAGCCCTACTGCTCGACGGCGAGGAAAAGCTGCTGGCGGTCTGGGCGCTCGAGATCGGCGGCGGCCAGATCCAGGGCATCAGGTCGATCGTCAACCCCCAGAAACTCGCCCATCTCGGTCCGGTCGCGGACCTCAGAGCCCTGCTCGCCCCGGGGCGAGGACGTCAGGGCCGGGACGGTGGCGTGTAGTCGCTCACGGCGACCGAGCCGTCGGCGGAGATGGTCAGCAACTGACCCGCGCACATCTTCGGCTGCACGTCGTGACTCACCCACACCTTGAGCTTGTTGACGGTGGGCATCAGCGTCCCCGTGAACTCGCGCTCGGGGTAAGCGACCTCGGCTCCACCCTCGATTGTCTTCGTGCCGTTGGGAAGGGTGAACCACTGCAGCTTGTCGTCGGCGTGGTAGAAGGAGAGCTTCACGGCTGAGCTCGACAGGTTCCGGAATCGGTACCGGCGCTGCGGAGCGGAAGTCCAGTCGTTCGGCGCGGGACCCGGATCCGATGGCGTGCCCTGCACGATCGCCGTGGCGAGTCCGGCCGCCACCTGCCGGTAGGCAGCGAGAGTGTGGGGACCGAACAGGGTCGAGGCGCCTTCGTACTGCTGGGAGCCGTATTCCTCCGGCGTGGTGATGTATTGGGAGTATTCGTTCGCGTAGGTGCCGAGGGCGACGTGCGCGACGCCGGCGTCGGACATCGCCTCGAGCACAGTGCCGCGGAGGCGACGGCCCGCCATCGTGGTCAGCTCGCCCGGGATCCCCAGGACGGCCACCGTCCCCACGCGCAGCAGCTGGACGGGCAGGACCTGTGGGACGGCCGGCGGCGACTCGACGCCCGGCATCAGCACGACCGGCTTGGGCAGATGCCCCTCGCGCTCGGCGGTCGCGGTCAACTGATCGATCACCGAAATGCCAAAGATCGTGCTCAATCCCAGGCCGGCGACGCTGGAGATGACGTCGTCGCCGATGGTGATGTTCGCGGCGGTGACGCCCTCGTGGATGCCCACGTCGGGCACGGGCACGCTGTCCTCGGAGCTGCCCGCCACGAACGAGAGCCCGAGCGCGGCCGGCCAGGTGCGAGCCCCTCCGGTGATGATTACGTTGGAAAGGTCCACCCGGGTGTGCCGATGGTCGAGAGGCCCGGTCACCTCCTCGGTCGCTGTGTCGAACAGACGGCGGGCCACTTCGTATTGCTGGTTGCCGTGCTTCTCCATCTGGGCGCGGTCGTGCACACCATCGGGGATGTGACCGAGCTCGACGCTCCCAGAGACATCCCCGCAGTTGGCGTTGGCGAAAGCCGCCACAAAACGCTCGGGCTGACCGTGGTCGCCACCCATCTGCTGCTCGAACAGGAAACTCGCGTAGCCCTTGTTGTCACCCGTGACCAGGGTGTTCTTCTGGCCGCGATCAGTGGGATGGATCGCATACCAGTTGAGGGCGCCGACGGGTTGCTCCTGGCCGGCTTCGTCAAGCTTCACGAACTTGAGCAACAGCATCTCCCGATCGGTGTCCGCCCCCCACTGGTCGCGCTCGGCCTGCGGGTTGCACAGGTATGCGGGTTCCGAGCGGTTTCGCCCGCAGTCGATCACCTCGCCGTGGTTGACGTAGATCCGTCCGGGGCCGAGGTTGGCGTGAGCCATCGCAACGGCGCAGACGCAGCCGTCGACGATGCAGGCCACAGTCGCCTCGTCGCATCCGCCGCGCACGAAGTCGAAGTCGTACAGCAGCGTCCCCGAGAACCCGCCGGGAGCGCTGTGCGTGTGGGTTCCGGCGAGCAGAACGTTGTCTTCGCCGTAGAGGCCGCCGTGGGCCGCCGCGAGCTGCTCCAGCACCGCGTCCTTGACTCGGCGGGTACCGGCCCAGATGTCGGCCACGATGATCGCGACGCACCCGCCCGCCGCCGCGTCCGGCTGATCTGCGACCACGAACGCCCGGGCGTAGAGCGGCGACTCGACACCGGTGGTCACCTGGTTCTTGTCGGCCATGCCCTGCATCGGCAGCCCCACCGCCGGATCGGTGACCTCGCCGATCCCCGTTCCTACGTTGTACGAAAGCGGCACCCGTCCTCCTATCGCATAGATCCCAGGCTCACTGTGGCGCTGACTCGAGGCTCGTTTCCTCGACCGGCCGGTGCTGCCCCGCCAGCACGATCGGTCCGTTCGCGCCCGGGGAGATCGTGACCACGATCCTCTGGCCCGACGTTAGGCCGAGGTTGGCGAACCGATCCTGGACGGTGATGCCCTTGTCCTGAGCGCGCACGAGGATTTCGCTGGCCGGCCCGTCCGCCACCGCCGTGAAGCTCGCGCCGGGCTTGAACGGATCTCCGAGCGCCTGCACGACCCCCGGCGTCGCCGCCCGCGTGACGGGCTGCCCGCCGATCACCAGGCCGAGCGCCCCGGCGGCGGTGGCGTTGCTCGAGCGCAGGCCCTGGGAGAGCCGGGTCGGATCGCAGATCGCCGCCTCCACCAGCGGCCCGAGCCAGTCGCTGCAGGTGATCACCCGACCATCGCAGGTGATGCCGACCGTCTCGGTCGAGCACCACGGCGTCTGGTAGCGCGACTGCAGACCCGGCGACTGGGGGGAATTGACGTCGCCGGCGCCGCCGCAGGCGCTCTCGCAGCCGTCGCCCCACTGGCCCGGCCAGTTCGTCCAGGGCTGATTGCTCAGTGAGATCAGGCAGTTTCCGGCCCCGCCGAGGTCGCATTGGTCATTCGAATTACGCGCCCAGGACAGGCCCCCGTTGTAGCGCCCGTCGGGGATGTCGAACAGCGCGCCGGCCGCCAGCCCGACCGGCTGGAAGCACACGTCCCCTTTGCACGGGATCGGATACGCGGCGTGACTCCCGTTGGCCAGGTACACGACGGGCCTCGTCTTGTCCGGGCCGATCATCTGCAGAGAGGTCGTGCTGTAGCGGAACGACCCCTTGTGAGCGGCGTAGACGACATAGGCGGCATGGTTGGCGTCGTTCGGTGCCGTGACGACGGTGACGCCCTCCCAATCGCCTTCGTGCTCGTCGCACACGTCGGCCTTCTGCAGGTCCTTACTGAAGCACAGCGATTTGGTGATCGCGAAGTGGTTGAAGCGCAGGAACCACCAGTAGTCGATGTAGAACCGATCGTTGGACTCGGTCACGTGGTAATAGATCGCCGAGGTCGGGCCGGTGCCGCAGTCGAGCAACGGTGGCGTGCACTTCGCCGGTCCGTGGTATTCGGGCACGCTGCTGCCGGCCAGGTTCAGGTGAGCGCCGAGTTCGCGCGTCTGCGCCACCAGCTGGTCGAACTCGACGTGGTTTGCGATCGGGGCGCACGAGGCATTCCCCGAGCCTCGGCAGAACCTGACCGTGCCCTCGTCGAACAGGCTGTCGACGTTCATGGGCTGCCAGCGCTCGCGGGTGTCGAACAGCAACCAGGGACGAAATCTGGCGGCCAGCGTGGCGGCGGTGGTACTCGGCACCTCGGAGAACGGCAGCACCTGGCGTTTGCCTGGGCCCGAGAGGACATTCGTGAAGTGCAGCACCAACACCAACCCGGCACCAAGGGCGAACCCCGCCACCGTGCCGACCACGGCCGCCAGACCAAGCTCCTCGACCGGATGCCGCAGCGACCTGCCGACCTTCGTGGCGACGGGGCCGAATTGGTGCGGCATGGGGCGACCGTATCACCGGGGAGCCTGACGCCAACGGTGACATAACTCACAGCCGGTGGCGCCTCGGGGATGGATGCTTAACGTCCGAGGGGATCAAGCTGGACTCGAGTTTCGGAACTCGTGGGGATCGGAGGTATGAAGTGAGTTACGCGACTGCCACGGCAACCGCTACCGGCCGGGTCAGGTTGGGTCGCTACACCTTGGACTTCGATCACCCCGGTGGCACCACGCTTGGCCTGACGCCGGATGCGCCAGAGGCCGAAGCCCCCGAACCGCTCCGCCACGCGCTCGCCCAGCCGGACCCGACGAGCCGGCCGACGCGCGGGCGGCTCGAGCGCGTCAACGACCTGATCGACCAAGCGTCGGGAGTAACCGACCGAGTCGAGAACGTCCTCGGCATCCTCGAGGCGATCGCGCAGGGACGCCCGCCGGGGGCGGACGTGATCGCGCGGGAGGGCGACGACCTGCTCGCCGCACTGGGACGCCTAGATAGCGCCGGCCACTTCGCCGCGGTGGTGAAGCTGGGCCGCCCGGCCTGCCGGCTGTTCGCACTGACGCTGCGTTGGGCCGCGCTGGTCGAGTCGCTGCGCCTCGTGCTCCATGCCGGCACCGCACTCGCCGACACGCCGGCGATGGGATGGGCGGAGCACGAGCTCGGCTCGCTGCAGCTGGCCGCCGGTAACCCCGAGCGCGCCCGCGCGCTCCTGCAGTCGGCGCGCGACCGGCGAGCGCGGAGCGAGGACCGCGAGGGACTCGAGGCCACCGAGAACAACCTCCGTCTCCTCGACATCGAGGCGGGGACGCCTCACGGCCTGCGCCGGCCGCTGATCCTCGGCGGGACCCTCGTGGTCGCGCTCGTGCTCGGCTTCGCCACCGCGGTCGGGGGCGGCGGGTCGAGCCCACAGCAGGTCCGCCCCACCACGTCTCACACCACGACGCCGACGCATAGGACGCGCCCAACCGGCATCACGAGCGCGACAAAGAACACACCCCCGTTAGGCGTCCCGACCGTGACGGTGACGCCTGCGCAGCTGCCTCTCGGCACCGTGGCCGAGGGGACGACATCGGCCCCCGCGGTGGTCACGGTCACCGCCCGCGGTGGGAGCGTGACGATCGGTCAGGCCGGCATCACCGGCCCCGACGCCGCCGAATTCGCTGCGGCCGACGACACGTGCAGCGGTCGCACGCTCACCGCCGGCAGCGTCTGCACGCTCGGCGTCGCGTTCACGGCGCCGGTCCCCGTGTTCCGCCCCACCGCCGTGGCCATCCCGCAGAGCCCGATCCGTACCGCGACCCTGAGCATCCCCAACAGCACATCTCAGTCCACCCTGCAGGTCGCTCTATCCGCCACGATCGTCGCCGCTCCGCCACCGCCACCGCCCACAACACCGACAACACCGACAACGCCGACAACGCCGACGACGCCGTAGTGAACGTGGTGAGGTGGTCAGACAGCTCCTTCCAGGGCGGGGATTGCCGTCGGGGTGCGCGGCTCGTTGGCCGGCTCGATCGCCAGGTGTGGGAGCCTGCGGTCAAGCCGGCCGGGCAGGGACCAGGTCCGTCGGCCCAGCAGCTGAAGCACCGCGGGCAGCAGGATCATCCGGACGACGAACGCGTCCAGGAAGACCGCGACGGCTAGCGCGACTCCGAACAGCTTGAGATTGAGGGCGGGGTTGGTGGCAAAGGACGCGAACACGAACACCATCACCGCTCCGGCGGCGGTGATCACGCGCCCGGTGCGGGTGAAGCCTTCGCGGATGGCGGCGGAGCTTTCGCGGCGCTCGAGCCATTGCTCGTGGATCCGAGAGACCAGGAAGACCTCGTAGTCCATCGAGAGTCCGAACACGATCGCGAACAGGAACACGGGGACGAAGGCGCCGATCGGTCCAGGCTGGATGCCGAGCAGCCCGCCGAGCCAGCCGCGCTGGAAGATCGCCTGCACCACGCCGAGCGAAGCGCCGATTGAGAGCAGATTCATCAGCGCGCCCTGGATCGGGATCACCAGCGAGCGGAACACGATCATCAGCAGCAACGCCGCGAGGACGACCACGATGCCGATGAACAGCGGGAGCTTGCTGGACAGGACGTGCGAGAAATCGATGCCGCTGGCGGTACTCCCGCCGATGTCGACCCTCACGCCGGTCGCTCTGGCGACGGGCGGGATCACCTGGTCGCGCAGCCGGTTGACCAGGCTCGCGGTCTGGGTGCTCTGAGGCGAGGTGGTGGGATAGGCGGTGATCGCGGCCACGTCGTGACCCGGGTTGAGTTGGGCGGGTGCGACCGCCGCCACGCCCGGGGTGTGCGCCACTTCGCTGGTCAGGCTGGTCAGAGCGGCTGTCTGGCCGGAGGCGGGGAGTTGTACGGCCAGCAGCAGCGGCCCGTTGAAGCCCTGCCCGAAGCCCCGCGCCAGCAGGTCGTAGGCCTGGCGGCTGGTCTGTCCCGATGGATCGTTGCCGGCGTCGGTATTGCCCAGCCGCAGGCCGAGCACCGGAGCGGCGAGCGTGAGCATCACCAGCGTCGCGGCGACCGTGGCCACCACCGGCCGGCGTTGGATCGCCCCGACCCACCGCGCCCAGAACGGTGACTGCTCGCGGATGCCGGAGTCCTGGCGAGTGCGCCACCGGGCTCGAGTGCGCGTTGCGCCAACCCTCACGCCCGTGAAGGAGAGCAGCGCGGGCAGCAGGGTCAGCGAGGCGACGAGCACGGAGAGCACGCCGAGCGACGCCGCGATCGCCATCCCGTCGAGGAAGTTCACCCCGAGCACGAACATGCCGAGCAACGCGATCACCACCGTGGTGCCCGCGAACACCACCGCCCGGCCGGCCGAGTTCATGGCGAGCTCGATCGCGCGCGGGACATCGCCACCGTTCTCCCGGTAGGCGTCTCGGTAGCGGGTGACGATGAACAGGGCGTAGTCGATCCCCACCCCGAGGCCGATCAGCAGCGCGAGCTCGCTGGCGACGTCGGGCAGGCTCACGACCCGGCTGGCCAGCCCGATCAGGCCGAGGCCGACGCCGAGCCCGAGCAAGGCGCTGAGGATCGGCAGGCCCATCGCGACAAACGACCCGAGCGCGATCAGCAGGATCACGATCGCGGCGACCAGACCGACGGCGGTCGCGGACCCCACGCTGGTCTGCTCGACCTGCTCGATCGCCTGCCCGCCGAGCTCCACCTGCAGCGTCGTCGAGCGCGGCCGCCTCGGCCGTATTGATCACCCGATCGACCGCGGCCTTCGGTAGCTGGGCCGCCTGCTCGTCGAAGGTGACCGTGGCGAAGGCGATCGTCCCGTCCTTGGAGATGGCGTGGACGCCCTTGGCGTAGGGGCTGACGACGGCGGTGACGTGCGGCAGCCTGCCGATCTGCGCCAGCAGCGGATCGATGACTCGCTGCAGCGCCGGCTGGTCGACCTTGCCGGTTCGCGAGCGGAAGACGATCTGATCCGAATCACCGGCTTGAGCCGGGAAGTGCGTCTTGAGCAGATCGACGGCGCGTTGCGAGGACGTCCCCGGTAGCGAGAAGTTGTTGGTGGCGCGCGTCCCGACCGCCTGCGACGCGGCCAGCAGGCCCACCGCAAGAGCGATCCAGAGCGCCACTACGGTCCGCCGGTGGGCCATCGTCCATCGGGTCAATCTCAGCATCAGGGGCTACCTTTCAGAGCAAGCAGATTTGCAGGCCGTGCAGTTATAGCCTGACTGCAGTCCAAAAGTCAACACAGAGTGCAGAATTTCTTTCCGTGCAGTTTCCCTGGTACGCTTGGAGGCGTGGAGCCATTCATCGCCAGCCCCGGACTCCGCGAGCGCAAGAAGCAGAAGACGCGCGACACGATCGTCAGGGTCGCGCTCGAGCTGTTCAACGAGCGGGGCTACGAGCAGACGACGATCGCCGAGATCGCCGACGCCGCCGAGGTCTCGCCGCGGACGATCTTCGCCTACTTCCCGAGCAAGGAGGACATCGTCTTCTGCGATATGCCGGAGATGGAGGCGCGCCTGGCGAAGGCCCTGCGGGAACGGCCCGAGGGCGCGACAGCGCTCGATGTGCTCCGCGAGTTCATCCTCGGATCGCTCACTCCCGACAGCACCAAGGGACTTCAGAAGTGCGTGGTCGCCAGCGACGAGACGCTGCAGCGCAACGAGCGCGCCCGCTTCGCCCCGTTCGAGCGGCTGATGACCGAGGCGATCGCCGAAGACCTCGACGCCGGCCCGGACGACATCCGCCCGCAGATGGTCGCCGCCTCAATCCTCGCCGCCTTCAGCACGCTCAAGGACAGCGAGCCCACCGTCCCGCCTCAGCCCTTTCCGGTGGAGCATGCAACCGCCGTGATCGACGAGGTCATCCGCTTCCTCCGCGGCGGCCTCGAAGCGCTCAGGAACCCGTGAGGTCGAATGGCTGTGGCGACTTGGCCGGTGTGATCGGCGGTCGATCCGCGTAAGCCTCCCGAGGCGAGGCGGTCGCCGTGGCCACGCTCGCTCCGTGCGTTGCCGCCGCTTCGTCGACCGGATACAAGATCCGATGGTCCGGCGACCGGGTCCCGACCATGAGGATCGCGCACGGCCCCTCACCGGCGCCGATCGTGATGTGCTTGGTATCGGGCGGGCAGTGGAGGTAGTCCCAGGCGCGCATGCGCCGCTCCTGGCCTTCGACGATGGCCACACATTCTCCGGACAGGACCAGGAACCCCTCCTGTTCGCTCTCGGCGTGGTAGTAGCCGGGAGCATCGCCCGGTTGCAGCACGTGAACCCCGATCCCAAGCCGGTTCGACGGACTGGCGGGCGACTCGAACACGCACCATGTGCCGCCCCCAGGGACCGTTTCCCACCCGATCTCGGACAGATTCAGGATGAACCAACCGTCGTCGGCGGGAACCCGACCGACCGTCGTCTCCTCGATGCGCGCTTCATGCATGGCGTGCATCTGGAGATTAGATGCGTCCAGTCGTTTGCGCGTTCTGCGCAGCGGGAACGCTGACTCCTCAGAGGGTCTGTCCAAGGAGGTTGAGGATGCGCCGGTTGAGCTTTGCGGGATTCGCGGTAGCGGCGTTCGCTCTGCCCACTGCGACGGCAGCCGGCGCGGCGCCGGTCCCGGGCCCAAGCGCGGGAACCGGCCGGTACGTGCTGGCGACCACAAGTTCGGGCAAGGGATACGCGCCCACCTTCACCGGAAACGGCCAACTCGGCGTCCGGGTCCCCGCGCCCGGTCAGGGCTTTGCGGGCGGCACGGTGCCGGCGCAGTCAGAGCTCGCCGGCTTCTATGCCAAGCCGACCAAGCCGCTGAAGCCCTCCAACGCCGTGCAGCAGCGCGCCAATCTCCCCGTCTGGTCGACACTCACGTTCTCCGACGCCGGCAAGGCGTTCTCGCTGAACAGCGGCCACACCACCGGCTGGCGTCAGTCGATCGATCTGCACACCGGGATCATCGAGACATCCGCCACCTGGCGGGCGCCGGACGGCCACGTCACGCGACTCGACTACCAGGTGCTGACCGACCGCGCACTCAAGTTCGTCGGCCTCGTGCAGCTGCGGATGACGCCGGAGTGGACGGGCTCGGCCACGGTGACCGACGCGATCGACGGCTCGCCCGGTCCGCTCGCGGCGCAGGCCGGCAAGCGCGGCTCGCGGGCGGCCGAGCTGACAGATCAGGTCGCCAAGGGGTTCGACGCCGCTACCCGTCAGGACTGGGTGAGCATCCGGGCGCAGGGGACGGGGACAGAGGCGACCCTGGCCAGCCAACTGGGAGCCAGCGCGAACGTGACCGGTTCGATCACCCCGGTCGACCAGCAGACCGACCAGAGCGTCGGGCAGCGGCTCACCTTCCCCGTCACGGCCGGCCAGACCTACACGATCACCAAGTACGTCGGCGTCGATGACTCTCAGGACGCAGCCGATACCGTCGCGGCGGCCCGCGCGCACGCCGGTCAGGCCGCCTCCGCCGGCTACGGCGCCCTGCTCGGGGCCAGCGACGCGGCCTGGGCACAGCTCTGGGCTGGGAGGATCGACGTGCTGGGCAATCCAACCGTGGCCTCCGATGTCAACGCCAGCGAGTTCTACCTCTGGTCCAGCACGCGCGCCGACACCGACTGGAGCGTTTCGCCGGCCGGTCTCTCCTCCAACGGGTACGACGGTCACATCTTCTGGGATGCCGAGACCTGGATGTTCCCGTCGCTGCTGGCCCAGCACCCCGACCTGGCCTCCGCGATGGAGGCCTACCGCTATCAGCGGCTGTCCGCCGCCCGCCGGCATGCCACCGCGACCGGCCATCGAGGAGCCCGCTTCCCGTGGGAGAGCGCACTCGACGGCACCGAGCAGATTCCACCCCCCGTCTCGGTCAACAGCGAAGGGCTGTACGAGCAGCACATCACCGCCGACATCGCGCTGGCCCAATGGCAGTACTACGAGGCCACCGGGGATCGCGCCTGGCTGGCCCAGCGCGGCTGGCCGGTCCTGTCCGGGGCAGCTGGCTTCTGGGCCTCGCGAGCCCGGAAAGCAGCCGATGGTCGCTACCACATCGACCACGTCACCGGCCCGGATGAGGAAAACCCGAACGTCAACGACGAGGCCTTCACCAACGTCGCGGCCCGCACGACACTCCTGGATGCCGTCAAGGCGGCGCGGGTCCTGCGCCTCCGTCCCCCGGCCGGCTGGTCGCGGATCGCGGCCGGCCTGGTCGCCCCGGTCGATGCCCGACTGGGGATCCATCCCGAGTTCTCGAGCTACCAAGGCCAGCTGGTCAAGCAGGCGGACGTGACGCTCTTGCAGTATCCGTGGGCCGATCCGATGTCCGCCCGGACCGCCCTGAACGATCTCACCTACTACGTTCCGCGCACCGATCCGATGGGCCCGTCGATGAGCGACGCCGTCAACTCGATCGACAGCTCGAAGCTCGGCGTCCCCGGATGCTCGAGTTTCGTCTACACCGAGCGCAGCTATCAGCCATTCATCCGCGACGTGTTCAACCAGTTCTCGGAGACGAGCACCGGCGGAGCGTTCACGTTCACCACGGGGATCGGCGGGTTCCTCCAGGAGTTCCTCTACGGATACTCAGGACTGCGGTTCGGGCCGGGTGCAGTGACGCTGGCGCCGAGCCTGACCGGGCAGCTCGGTGGCGTCGTCCTCCACGACCTCGCCTGGCACGGACGAACGTTTACGGTCACGGTCAAGCCCAACCAGACCACCGTCGTGCTGGACAGCGGCGCGCCGCTGACCATCAGCACTCCGACCGGCCGGCGGGTGGTGCGGACCGGCCAGCCGCTCACACTCGCCACCGCGCGACCCGATCAGGCCAGGACGAGTGATGTGGTCCGCTGCGGTTCCGCGTCGGCCTCGAGCTCGCAACCCGGCGCACCGCCGTTGGCCGCCGTCGACGGCAGCCAGGCCACCGACTGGGAGCCCGTCACGTTGCCGGCGACGTTGACCGCCCCGATCAGCCGGCTGCGACGGGTAGGCCAGGTAGTAGTGACCTGGGGACAGCAGTGGCCGGCAGCGCCGAAGCCGAACGTCAAGCCACCGCCGAGTCCCGTGAAGATCCGACGGGCGACCCGCTACTCGCTGCTGGTCTCCGCAGACGGACGGCACTGGCGCACGGTGGCCACGGTCGTGGGCCGGACCGGGACGACCGATCGTGTGGCGTTTACCCCGACACGAGCCAGGTACGTCCGGCTGCGGATTGCCACCGCCAGCGGGTCAGGGCAGCCGTTGCTCGAGGAGATGGTGGTCACCGCCTGAGGCCGGCTGCCTCGTCCTCACCATCGCTGTTGGGAACGATGAACTCGTTGGACGCCAGCACCGTGGTGCGATTCCCGTTCAGCGACAGCAGCTCGAAGTTGTGCATGCCGACCAGGAGATTTGGCGCGAACATCGCCGCGGGCAGCTGGCCCTGGTAATGGAAGCTCTTGGCTCCGGGTCCGTACTTGGCCACGGTCTGTCCATCGAGGTCGAACAGCAACGAGGCCGACGTGGGCTTGGCGATCGTCGCGTCGACGGTCAGGGGCTTGGCCGGGTTGACCTGGACGTAAGCGTTGCCATTCAGCGTCGCCTCGGCGGCGATCCGTAGTTCGGCCGCCGGCGCCTTCGGCGAATGAGCCAGACCCTTGCCCGGGTGGCCGTACCGATATGGATAGAGCCTGAGCGGCTGGCCTCGCAACACCCGTATCGCGCGACCACCGACGAAGAACGCAGCTTGGATCTTGGCTTTGGAGTCTCGGCTTATCGTCGGAGCCGTGACCAGCCGGGTCTTGCGCGGTAGCGACCGAAACGGCGTCACCACACTACCGGCGGTGACGGTGATGATCGGGCCACCGTTTCGCTTCTGAATTCGCCTGATGTACCCGTCCGAGACGATCAGCCCGCGTGCCGCCGACGGGAGCGGGTGCGGCTGGCGGATTCGCTGACCGAGTATCTGCTCCAGGCGGCAGATCGGCGGCTGGCAGCCTCGGCCCAGCGCGTCGGTCGAGATGTTGAAGTGAATCCGGAATAGGCCGCTGCCGAACGTACCCACGTAGGCGGCGGCACAGCCGGGCAGCCAGTAGATCGAAGTCGCGTAGCGGATGACCGACGACCCAGTCACCGTCGCCCAGTGATCACCGCTGTCGAAGGAGAAATAGGCGCCGCCCTCGTGCGTGCCGATCAGCAACCGGCTGCCGTTATAGGGGCAGACACTGACGACGGAGACATTGGGGACCTGGCGCTGATTACAACACGGCAGCGACGCGAGCAGGGCTCCATGCTGGGTGGTCAGCCGATCGATCGCCGGCACTCTCCGCCAGTCGTCGCCGAGGTTCATGGAGCGCTTGAGATGACCGTCGAACGCATCGGGGGCAAAGATGCGATTCGGGTCGCTGGGATCCTGCCCGTACACCTCATAGAACGGCGTGTTGGCCGGGGTGACACCCAGGCCGCCGAAGCCCCGCATGGCGGACGGGACGTTGCAGTTACGGGAGGTCGACCTGCAGGTCGTGCCCGAGGACGGGGGAGAGAACGCGTTCAGGTGCTGAATCGAGGCCAGGTGGACCACCGCCCGTCCCGCGGGGTCATGCATGGTCAGGCCCGCGTCGAGGTACGGCTGAGTCACGGTCGGATCGCTCACCGGTCCAGCCACCTTGGGAAGCCCGTAAAGCGGGCTGGATATGTAGGCGATCTGGCGCCAGCGGGCCCCGGTACTGACGGAGAAAGCCAGGCCGGCCCGACGGGTGGCCGGGTACGCGTCGTCGACCGCCTGCACGTAGTGCCCGGGACTGACAAAGGTCGGGCTACTGACCGGGGCGGCGACCGTGCCCTCGGCATTGCCCCAGTCGGCGCCGGCCATGAAATGCGGCGACGAGATGTTGTTGGCGCACGAGTCGCAGAAGGTCGCGGTGATCTTGTCCGTCGTGCCAGTCGCCATCGGCGCCATGCCGAAGCCGAAGCCCTCGGCGCCTGCGGAATTCGCGGGCGTGGCTGAGGTACCGGCCATCGACCAGAGGCTGTCGTGCCAGGTGGCGAAGTACAGATCCGGGGTCGCGCTGCGGATCGGAATCTGGCCGGTGATCTCGGTGATCTGCAGCGCATCCAGACCGTGGGCAGCGCCGACCGGACTGAAGGTGCTTCCATCGCTGGAGATGTCGACGCCTCCGTCGGAGGCCACCGCGAACGGAAGGCCCGAGGCGGAGTGGAAGGCAACGTCCCAGGTATCGGAGTGGCCGCCTGGGTCGAGGGTCGACCAATCGCTGGCCTGCAGCACCTGATACGGCTGGCTCTGGATCGGGACGGGAGCGTGATAAATCCGGCACTTGTCGCCGGCGTACAGCTGCAACGCTCCTGCGGCGAGGACCGCGTGCACATTGGCAATGCCCCCGCATTGGGTCGTTCCTCCCCAAGTCTGGAAGGTGATAGCGATCTGATGCCAGGTCATTCCGCCGTCGGTGGTCTCGGAGAGGACCGGGCGATCGGACAGCTCGGTCTCCACATACGCGCAACCCGGGCAACCGGTGCCGCGGGGATCGGCCGCCAGCGCGTGAACCCAGAAGATCCCGCTGCCACCGCTCGGGAAGCCAGTGCTCTGATTCCAGCTCGTCCCGTCGTAGTACCACACGCCCATCGCCGGGCCGCCGGCGATGATGCGATTCCCGGGCAGTGCCAACAAAGATTCGATGTGCTGGTCCGCGGCCCCGGGGATGGTCATCAAACGCCAGCTTGGACTTCCGCCGGTCCGGGGCGTGCCGATCGCGATGCCGCAATCGGTACCCACATAGATCTGGTGTGTATCCGGGGCGATCGATAGGTCGTGAGCCGACCTCGTCCGTGCGTCGCAGCTCGACGACGACGCGGGGAACACGCCGGCCACCTGCTGCCAGCGATGTGGGAGGGCCACACCGCTTGCCACGTACAGGCCTCCCTCGCCCGATGCCTTGTAGTCGGGGCCACTGGTGGCGAGGAGACACGGACAACCCCAGCCCAGCCCGTCGGCCGCGGTCATCCAGCTCAACGACTGGATGTCGCCGGCGGAAAGGGAATCCTCGTGGGACCAGCTCGAGCCACTGGTGCTACTCAGGTACACGCCGCCGGTCACCGTCGCCGCCGCGGCCAGCATCGAGTCGTCCCCCGGCAGCGCCACGACGCTGCCGATCTGGCCTCCCCACGGAATGTCCGGCTGGTAGCGGCCGACCGAAAACGAGACGGTCGTCTGCGCCCGCGCGACCGTGGTCGTCAACGCAAACGTGAGACAGGTCAGCAGCACGCAAGCCGTGGCCAGGGCAACCCTAAGTCTCCGGCCCCAGCTGATCGCCAAAGCAGTGCCTTCCTCCACCGCCCAAGCCTATGGCTAAAGGCCGTGTAACGGAGGTTTTTTGTGGGAGCTCGGGGCCGCCGCGCCGCGGAGTGGTCCGCGGGGTGGTGGTTACACCTTGCGGTAGCGAGCGTCGGCGATCGAGTACAGCGCGAACCCGATCAATCCGGCAGCGACAATGCCGAGCAGCAACGGCCCGTAGGAATTGTGGGCCAACTTGTTGAGCGCTCCGTCCAGGCCGATTGCGCTACGGGGGTTGTAGTCGATCGCGGCCTTCAGCAATCCGAACCCGATCAGGCCGAAAACCACCATCCGCGCGAGATGTCCGACTACGCCGAGCGCGGTGAAGCCGCGCTTGACCTCGCGACTCATCTTCGCGGTGTCCGAGTGCTCGAGGAACTTCCGCGAGACACCCCGGTAACCCTGGTAGAGGGCGACGCCAAGCAGAACGGCGCCGACCACGGCGACGATCACGGTGCCGCCGGACCAGGCCAGCACACCTCCGGTCGCCGTCTTGGGGTTGCTCGATCCACCGCCACGGCCGGCGCCGGCCAGGATCTCCACCGCCGTGAAGCAGAGGCCGGCGTAGACGACGCCGCTGGCCAGCCCGGCCGCGCGCTCCGGGCCGCTGTCGCGCTCTTGGGTGCCGTGACCGATCGCGGCCCGCACCAGCCGCCAGATCGCATACCCCGCGAGCCCGACGGTCAGGACGACCAGCAACGCCTTGCCGAACGGCTGATGGGCGACCGTCTTCAACGCGCCCTGCTGGTTCGTCGCCCGGCCGCCCGATCCGAGCGCGAGCTTCAGCGCGAGGATTCCGACGACGGCGTATACGACGCCGCGGGCTACCAAGCCGGCGCGCGCCAGCCATTCGAACTCGGGCCGACGGGCCGCGGCTTCGCCGCCGCGCCGAGCGCGACGGACCGGGCTGGGGGAAGAAGTCGTCGTCATCGCTTTCCTTACCTATACCCCGACCGGTGCGAAATCCCCCGCTGCAACCAATCCGCCCGGGCTACGGCGCGACTAGGATCCTGAGCAGGTCCCCCGACGAAAGAGCAAGCGAACGAGAGGTAGCAGTCATGAGCGAGCCCGCCGAGTTCATCATTGGCAGCGAAGTCGCCTGTACCGACGGGGTCTGTGGGCATCTGGTTCGCGTGGTGATCGATCCCATCGCCCGCGCGATCACCCATCTCGTTGTCGAGCCAGGCCACCGGCGTGGGGCCGGTCATCTGGTACCGGTGGATCTTGTCGATTCGACGACGGGGAATGTCCTGCTGCGGTGCACCAAGGCCGAGTTCGGCGCGCTGGAGGAGGCGCAAGAGATCCAGTTCATCTCGGCCGCCGATGAGTGGGCGGGGTACGCGCCACAGCAGGTGATGTCGCTCCCCTTCTTCGGCCTTGGCCTAAGCGGCCCGGGCCTGGGCGCGGCAGGCGAACTGAGAAACCGTGGTCCGCATCCCGTCGCCTACGACCGGATTCCCGTGGGTGAGGTGGAGGTCCGACGGGGTGATCACGTGGATGCCACCGACGGCGCGATCGGGCGGGTCCGGGGGCTGGTCATCGACCCCAGCGATCACCACGTGACGCACATCCTGCTCGATGAGGGCCACCTCTGGGGCGAGAAGCGAGTCGCGATTCCGATCACCGCGGTCACCCGCGTCGGAGAAGTGATCCGGCTCAGCCTCACCAAGGACGAGGTCCAGGACCTTCCGCCGGTCGACATCGATCACCTCAGATGAGGGTATTGGTGCTGATCGAGCCCGGGCGGACGGGCGAAGCCGCCTTGCCTCAGGCGGTCGAGCTCGCTGGCGGCGACTCGACCGCGGTGACGATCGTCGGCGTCGCACCGCAGGCATCTGGCCCTCGTTGCGGCACCTCGATCGGCGACTACAACGCCGCGGTCATCGCCACCGTGGCCGATGATCTCGCCCGGGCGCGGGCGGTACTCGAGCGCGCCGGTGTGCCTGTGGCCAGTCGACTGCTGATCGAAGCTCGCGCTCCGTCGCTTGAGCAGTTCGCGGTCGACGGTGGGTTCGACCTCCTGCTGCTGCCAGCGCGACATTCAGTCCTGGCCAGGCCGCGCCACCCGGCGGCGGCGAAGTTACGCGCGAGTACGGGGGCCGACGTCCAGGTGGTCGGAAAACGCTCTGGAGTCGTCCACGCATCGTGACCATCTCCGTTGTCGCTTCCGTAAAATGACGGGTGACTCCACCGTCGGTAGATCGGAGGCCGAACATGACTCCAGATGACACCGCCTCGATCCGCGCGGCGCTCGCGCCCTCAGCCCTTCGGGCTGCGCTGGTTCCGCATCGGCCGGTCTTCGGGAATCCGTGGGATTCAACCGAGGACATGTTTGCCTGTTACGTGGCCATCGGGATCATCGATCCGCTGCTGCTGTGGGGCGGCGGCGCCCTGATGGGCTCGATCTTCGGCTTTGGCTCGCGCTGGCCGCTCGGGGTCTACCTGCTCGCGGCGCTGGTGGGGGCGGCCGGATTCATGACGATCGTGGGACGGGAGCGCACGAGCTTGTCGGTGGACGTTCTGGCGATCACCGCCTGGCTTCTCCTCGGCCTCGTGGTTGCGCCGATTGTCGGGCTGGCGCCGCCGATCGCCGTCGCGGTCATCTGCTATGCCGTCCTGTTAGTGGGCATGTTCGTCTTCGTACTGCGGTTCGGACGGTGGCAAACCGGGTTCCTGCGCACCCTGAGCTGGCCGGTGACCTGGAGCGTGGTGGCGCTGCTTTTCGCCTACGCCGCTCACCAGCTGATCCTCTACCCCTGACCGTTCGCTCCGTCCCCGAGTAACTGCTGGGCGATCGTCGCCTGGTCGAAGTAGACCCGCTCGCAGACGATCCGATCCCCATCCGGCTCGAACAGAAAGAGGGCGCAGACCCGGCAGCGGAAACTCCTGCCGGTCGCGGGGATGCCGCGGAGCTCCCCCTGATGAGTGCCGAGCAGGTCGAACTCCGCGATCACGGCGTCCTCGGCGACGTGCAGCGTCGTGTTCTCGTTGCGCTGATCCGGAAACGCCGACCGAGTGATCCGGAAATACTCGGCGACCGCCTCGGCGCCGTCGTAGACATCACCGGTCGGGATGATCTCGTAACGCGGATGGTCGAACGTGGCCATCGTCACATCGAAGTCGTGAGTGTTCTCGGACTCCATGTGCTCGCGCACGATCGCCAGGCGACGGTGCCGAAGATCGGTGCTAAGGGACATAGTGAATGTACGCCCAGCTGCATCCCGCAGCCCTCCGGCGATCCGGCCGGCCCTCGGCGCTCGAAGAAGTCGGCTTCGGCCTCCCCCAATGGTGTGGCGGGCGGCGCCCCGTGGAGGTACTCCGCCGCGATTGCCCCCCAGTCGGCGCCGGCCCGCAGTTGCATCAGCACCACGGCCACGATGCGGTGCATCCGACGAATCAGGATCGATTCCGGTGGGAGCGTGAATTGGTTGACCTGGGTCCTCGCGTCTGAGTGCTGAGCACTGTCGGGGCGCTCGCGCTCACGCTCGCCGCTGCCCTCGCGGTGGCGATCGCGTCCCCGAGCGCGGTCGGGGGAGAAGCGCCGCTCGCCCGGCACCGCGTACCACTTGACCACCATCCGCATCATCCGCAGCGCCCAGTCAGCGTCAACCGCATCCGCCCGCTCGGCCGGCAGGTAACCGCCGGCCAGCAGAGCCGCCTTCAGCGCCGCCGCGTCCCGCTCCCGCACGGCGAGGGCAATCGCCCGTTCGCCGGCGATCCGGACGGCATCGACGTCGCGCAGCAGACCGTAGTCCAGAAATCCCACCCGACCATCGGGACAGAGGAGGTAATTACCCGGATGCGGGTCACCGAGCGCGATCCGGTCCCGATAGAGGAGACCGAAATAGAAGCGGAAGACGATCTCGCCGTAGCGGTCGCGCTGCGCCTCGTCGGCCCGCCGGACCGTCTCGAACCGTTCCCCTTCGATGTACTCGGACACCAGCACGCGCCGGGTCGACAGCTCGGTGTAGACCCGAGGCACGCGCACGAACGGATGCCCACGCATCAGACGCTCGATGCGGCGCTGGTTCTGCGCCTCTAGCTCGTAGTCGAGCTCCTCGGAGATCCGCTCGCGAAGCTCGACGGCGAGCGCCTTGGCGTCGAGTCCCGGCGCGAGCCGCTTGACCAGCGGCAGCAGCAGCATCGCGTTACGCAGATCCGTCTCGACCGCCTCCGCCACGCCCGGGTACTGGACCTTGACCACGACCTGATCGCCGTCCACCGTCGTGGCGCGATGGACCTGGCCGATTGAGGCCGCGGCAAAGGCACGCTCGTCGAAGTCCGAGAACACGCGCCGAAGCGGGCCGCCGAACTCCTGGCGCATCAGCTTCTCGAGCTGGGCGAACGGCACCGGCGGGACGTCGTCGCGGAGCGCGCCCAGCTTGCGCTGCAGTTCGTCCTGCTCGTCGGGGGCAAGGCCATCGAACTCGACCAACGACAGCATCTGGCCGACTTTCATCGCCGCGCCGCGCATCTGCCCAAGCTGGTCGACGAGCTGCTCCACCAGTGCGGCGGTCCGCTCGTTCTGGGCGGCAGCTGCCCGCTCAGGCGTCCGGACCCGGTTGGCGGTCCGCATCCCAGCCCAGCGCAGACCCTGGCCGGTCACCAGTCCGCCGACCCGGGCCGTCCGGGCGAGCCGGCCGGTGGGCAGCTTTCCTGCCTCAGCGGGCGGATCGTCGGCGTTCGCGCTCATAGACCGAGGCTAGCGAGCGGTCGTGAAGATCCGACCTCCTCAAGGTTGCCGCAGCCGCTCGCGCAGTGCGCCACGGATCTGGCGTTCCACGCTCGGCACCGTCCGCACCAGCTCGTCGAGCACCGCGGGCGGCAGGACGAGCAGGCGAACGGGAGTCCGGGCGAGCACTGTCGCGGTCCGCACGTAGCCGAAGCCGGCCCCCCAATCGAGCGCTGCCAGCTCTCCGAAGAACTGTCCCGATCCGAGGTCGGCTACGCGCTGGCCGTCGATCTCGATCTCGACGGTGCCGGTGAGGATGACGTAGAAGTTCCTCGTCCCCTGCCAACGGTGGATCACGGTCTCTCCTGCAGAGAACTCCATGTCCTGCGCCGACTGAGACACCAGATCCAACTCGCGCTCGCTCAGGGTCTCGAACAACGGGACCGCTCGCAGCGTCGACTCGTCGAGCAGCGTCGACTGTCCCCAGCCGCTCTGGAGGTCGGCGCGGTGGTCCTCATAGCGCGGGGCCGGCTGCGACGGACCATGGTGCGGCGCCGGCGCCGGCGCCTGCGCGAGCCAGTCGAGCGTGGACACGACGTCGTCTGGTCCCGTGGTGTGGTTCATGACGCACATGCGAATCGCGTAGCGGCCGTGCAGGCGCGTGGATGACACCAGGCCACGGCCGGTGCGCTCGAACCCACTGATCAACTCGGCGTTGAGCGCAGCGATCTCGTCCTCGTCGTCGGTGTCCTCGAAGCTGCGCCGGAAGCAGATGATCCCCAGCGAGGCGGGAGACAGCAGCTCGAGCGTGGGCGTGTCGCGCACGTGCCGATCCGCCAGCAGGGCAAGGTCCATCGAGCGGTCGATCGCGGCCCGGAACGCGTCCGTGCCGAAGTAGCTCAGGGAGAGCCAGATCTTCAGTGCATGAGAGGAGCGTGTGAGCTGCAGCCCGAGGTCGGAGAAGTTGATCTCCTCCCCCAGGCGGTCGGCCAGGTAGTCGGGATCGATGGTGAATGCACGTCTGAGCAGCTGCCCATCGCGGACCAGAACACACCCGCATTCGATCGGCTGGTAGAGCCACTTGTGTGGGTCAAGCGTGACCGAGTCGGCCAACTCGATCCCGGCGAGGCTGCGGCGGCCACGCTCGGTCAGAGCGGCGAACCCTCCATAGGCTCCGTCGACGTGCAGCCACATCCCGCGCTCGTGGCAGATCTCGGCCAGCTCGGGCAGGGGGTCAATCGCGCCCGTGTTGGTGGCCCCGGCGTTGGCGGCGACCGCGAGTGGCTGAAGACCCGCCTGAAGGTCAGCGTCGATCGCCCCGACCAGCGCATCAAGGCGCATCCGGTGAGCGTCGTCGGTGGGCAGGACCCGGACCTGATCGGGACGGAAGCCCATCACGCGTGAGGCGCGCGCGATCGAGGAATGCGACTGATCGGACGCGTAGGCCACCACACGATCGGTCATCGGGCCGAGCAGCGCCTCGCGCGCACAGGCCAGGGCGGTGAGGTTGGCCGCCGATCCCCCGCTCACCAGCACGCCCGCTGCCTCGGGCGGATACCCGATCCACTCCTTGAACCAGTCGAGCACGGTCAGCTCCAGCTGGCTCGGTCCCGCGGCCGACATCCACAGGCTCGCGTCGATGTCCATCGCGGCGGTGATCAGGTCGCCGAGGGCGCCCGGGAACGTGCTGCAGGCTGGGATGAAGGCAAAGTAGGCGGGGTCGGACAGTCGACTGATGTGGCCGAGGACGTCGGCCTGGGTCTGGCCGAGAAGCTCATCCCACGAGCGTGGCGCCTCCGGGGGCCCGCCCCCGAGCCGAGCTCGCAGCTCGCCGGGGACTGAGCGGCGCAGCGTCGGAGCGGAGCGGCTCGTCAGTTCCTGCACCAGCATGTCGACCGTCCGGTATCCCATCTCTCGCATCTGCTCGGGCGTGAGCCCCAGCGGATCGCTGGCCATTCCCTCCACTATTACCTCCGTCGCTGAACGCGGTGAATGTAGTATCGAATGACGATGGGCGCCGGTGCCGTACTGCGGCGGGTGTTGGCGAACCCGTCGCTGAGAAGAGCCGAGGCCGCGTTTCTCGGGTTCAGCTGCGCCGAGTACGGCGTCTGGGTTTCGGTTCTCGTTTACGCCTACCAGCGGGGCGGGACCTCACTCGCCGCCGCGATCGCGGTCATCCAGCTGTTGCCAGCCGCGGCCGTAGCGCCGATCGCATCGATCCTCACCGACCGGAAAGGGGCCGCGTTCGGTCTCTGGATCGGCTACATCGCCCAGGCCCTGGCGATTGCCGCGACGGCCACGCTGCTGCTGTCGGAAGCGCCGTCGGTGGCGATCTACGTGGCCGCGGTGGCGGCGGCCAGCGCAGTCACCCTGACGCGCCCCGCTCATGGCGCTCTGCTTCCAGCCCTGGTCGATGACCCGCGGGAGCTGACTGCCGCCAACGTCGTCACCGGCTGGCTCGAGGGCATCAGCTGGTTCGTGGGCCCCGGCATCGCGGGCGTCCTGATCGCCGTGGACGGTCCGGGTCTGGCCTGCGCGCTATTCGCCGGCGGGGTCGCGCTCTCAACCGTGCTGGTCGCCCCCCTCGCCCGGCGCGTGGAAGCGGTGCCCGTGACCACGCCGGAGGACAGGCTCGAGGAGGAGGCGGCCGTCCTGAGCGTCCTGCGGTCCGAGCCGGGGGTGGCCGTCCTGGTCACGCTAGTCGCGGCGGAGTTCGTCGGCATCGGCGCGCTCGACGTGCTCGTCGTCGTGCTCGCCATCAAGGTCCTGGCGCTCGGTTCCTCGGGTGCCGGCTACCTCGGTGCTGCCTTCGGCGTCGGTGGCGTGCTGGGTGGCTTCGGCGCACTCGGACTGATTGGTCGCCCTCGCCTCGCCCTACCGCTGCTTCTCGCCGCCGTCGCCTGGGGAGCCGCTTTTCTGCTCATTGGCGCCTGGCCCACCGTGATCGGCGTGTTCGCCCTCCTGGCCGTCGCCGGCGCCGGTCGCACCCTGCTCGATGTGGCGGGGCGCACCCTGCTGCAGCGAATCGTCCCGGACGGTGTGCGGGGCCGCGTGTTCGGCGTGCTCGAGGGCGCGTCGATGCTGGCCACGGCCATCGGCTCCGCCTCGGTCCCGCTGCTCGCCTCCGTCGGCGGTCCCCGCACGGCGGTGGCCGGAATCGGCGCGTTGCTGGTGCTGGGCGCCGCGGCGACCGGCCCGCTGCTGGTGCGCCTGGAGTCGGCCGCGCCGGTGATCAGCGCCGAGCTGTCGCTGCTACGAGGTTCCCCGATCTTCGGCGTCCTCGGCGCCGCGCAGCTGGAGGGCATAGCCCGATCGCTGGTGCGCGAAGACGTACCCGCGGGGCGCACCGTCGTGCGCGAAGGTGAGCCCGGTGACCGCTTCTACCTCGTCGGCGACGGCAGCCTGCTCGTGACCGTGGCGGGTATCGATCGCCGCCATCTGGCTCCCGGCGACGGGTTCGGCGAAATCGCGCTGCTCCGCGACGGCGTGCGCACCGCCACGGTGATCGCACTGGAGCCCGCCACGCTCTATGCGCTTGATCGCGAAGCGTTCCTCGACGCCGTCACCGGTTCGACTCACGCCCACCGTGCCGCCGAGCTTCTGGTCACGGGGCATCTCGGCGATGAGCCAGAAACGGTGACCGTCCTGCCCGGCGGGTAAAGGCAGCTGTGTCGGGCTCGGTCACAACCGTGTCCGGCTGATCGGGAAGGCGTCGAGGATCACGTAGGCGCGGACATCGTGCGGAAGCCGCGTACCCGCGGGGAGTGTCAGGTGCACCCCGTTGATGTCGCCGGCGGCGTCGGTCCTCACGGACGTCTCGGGTCGGTAATCGACGGCGACGGGGGTGTTGGTGGAAGCGTTGGTGAGCAGGATCGCCGCGACGTGCTGGCCGGCGTTCGGCAGCCGCGCGCCGATGAGGCTGACGTCCGCGCTGCCGCTCGCGGTTGCGGTCGGACGCCTCAGCGTCACCGGGCCGGCATGTACGCCTGCCGGTCGACGGTTCGCCGGCCCGTGGTAGGCGGTCGATTCGAAGGTGCCGCTGGCGGTCAGCACTCCCTGCGGATTGCAGATTCCGGTGAAGGTCAGCTCTGGGCCGTAGATCGGGACCGAGGCGCACACCGTCTCGGCGTAGAGCGACGCACCCGGGGCGAAGCTGAGGTTCGCCCCGAGTACCCCGCGCAACTCGAAGCGGCGCAACGGCACCTGACCGAAGCTGAATGACAACGACACGTTCGGATCCCGCAGGATGACCGAGCCCCCCTGGTAGCGGCCCGCGAGCGGAAAGCCGAAGGCGCTCCGGGGATCGATCTGCTCCCTCCCATGACGGCCCGGGCGGGCGCCGGTGACCCAGAGCAGCACCGTGTGCCGGGTCCTGGCGATGGTCGAGGCGATCCAGTCATAGCTGTCGAACCCGATCTGGTTGACCGAGGCCAGGAAGGGCGGCATCGGCACCGAGATGCGACTGATCGTCATCGCCGAGACCGTGCCGGCTCCAACCCGCAGCGGCAGGCGGTCCGGCGGTCGCGTGGTCCTGAACGTGATCGTCTGGTGGACGGATCCGGCGCGCGAGCCCAGCGGGTTGAAGTTCCCCATGTGGGTGCCGTTGTCGGTGTAGGCGCCGGCGATCCGCAGGCGATAGCGGGTGGCCGGCCGCAGGAAGCCGTTCGGGATCACATACAGGTAGTGCCCGTCTCCCGACTCCTGGGTGGTGAACCGGAACGCGGGCCGGGCATGCACCAGCTGCGCGGGCGAGAGCATCGCGGCGTTGACGGTGTGGCCGTGCCGGCGGACGATCAACCTCAGATTGATGACCGTCGCTGGGGCGGTCGCGTTCGAAGGGTGAGACGAGACAATGTTGCCGCCGACGTCGACTCCGAACACGCGATCGAGGTTGGTGCGCAGATCCGGCCCGGGAGCCGTCGAACATCGAGGGTCGGAACGGTGCAGGCAGTAGTCGTACGGGACGTAGTACAAGTCGCCGTCCTCACCGCCGATGTAGATCCCGGTCCGCCCGAGCGCCGGTGAGCCATTGAGGTTGTTGCGAACTCGGAGGAACGGGTCGCTGGGCGTCGTGTCATAGGACCAGCGCCGCCGGCCTGTGGCGGCGTCGATCGCGTAGAGCATCCCGTTGGAGGAGCCGACATAGACAATCTCGTGATGCCGGGGGCCCGGCAAGCTGCCGATCACCGGTGAGGAGCGGACCGGCGCGCCGGTGTCATAGCGCCACCGCAGCCGCCCGCGCGGCGTGAGGGCGTACACCGACCCGTCGGCCGAGGCGATGTAGATCCCGTCGGTGTGTCCGGCCCGGTTGCGCCCGAGCGCCGGCGATGCGTAGATGTGGTCCGTCGTCGGGAAGCTCCAGCGGATTGCGCCCGTCCTCGGGTCGAGCGCGTAAACCTTGGCGTCGAACGCTCCGACGTAGATCGTTCCGTCGGAGCCGATCGCGGGAGAGGAGACGACGTAGCCGGGCACGAACGTGCTCCACAACCGCTGGCCGGACGAGTCCAGTCGGAAGATGTGGAAGTCGAGGGACCCCCAGATGCTCGATCCAGCGCCCATGAACGCCGGGGTCGTCCACACCGAGTTTCCCGCGGTGAACGTCCACAGACGGGACCCGTCCGGGCGCAGCGCATAGGCGGTCCCTCCGGTATTCCCGGCGTACAGGTTGCCGCTGGGGCCGAGCGCGACGTTGCCCTCCCACCAATCGACCTGCTGGCCCGACACCGGCGGCACGGAGGCCCGAAAGCGCCATAGGATTCGCGGACGGCCACTGCGCGGGGTGGTCACGTGGTAGAGCTTGTCGTCGCCCGAGCCGAACGTCAGCGCCGCGAATCGCAGCTTCGGGCTGTAGGCGGAGAGCGCGGCCGCGGCGTCGATCAAACCGCCGGTCTTCACGCGCCAGCGCAAGCGCCCGGCCGGAGTGATCGCGTAGAAGAAGGTGTCGGCCGACCCGACGTAGATGGTCCCGTCGCCTCCGATCACCGGCGTGGCGAAGATCCCCCGTCCGGTCCGAAATGCCCACGGGCGGTCGCCGCGATAGCGGCCGACGATCGCGCTAACGCCGGTGTTGTGCGAGTCATGCCGCATCTCGGGCCACGGCGACACGGCATCCAGCGGCGCGCCGGCCGTCCGAGGAGTGGCCGCACGCGCCGAGGACCCCGCGAACGAGACGAACCCGAGCAACGCGCCGACGATCAACGAACCGATCCGTGTGGTCGTGCGCTGCCGGGCTCCTGTCACGTAATCACCACTCCGGGCTCGGATGTTTCAGTCGACCGCAGGAAGTTTGGTCAAGCGCAGCGTAGAAGACGCTGGTGCTCATCGTTGACACCGTCGGGACTCGGGCATACGATCGCGCCGTTGCGGTCCTTGGTGCTGCGTTACGGGACGTTGAGCAGCCGATGGTTTGCCGGCGCGATCGTCATCGCCTGGGTGGCAATCGCGCCCACTTCAGCCGCAGCGGCGGCCTGGTTCATCGAGCCGACGGCGGATCCGACCGGGGCGGTTCAGAGCATATTCAACGGCGTGTCGTGCCCGACGCCATTCGCGTGCTCCGCCGTTGGCCAGTACTCGACGGGGGTTGCCTCCTACGCAACGCTGGCAGAGAGCCGGGACGGCTCAACCTGGACGCTCCAGTCGACTTCCAACCCCTCAGGATCGCCCATCACCACCCTGAACGGAGTGTCCTGCGTGACGTCGCGCGCCTGCACGGCAGTCGGTCACTCTTCGACTAGCCTCGGGCCGGCTGCGACGCTCGCAGAGCGACGGGATGGCGCCGGCTGGCGGATCCAATCCACTCCCAGCCCGGCCGCCCCCATGGGCTCGAGCGACCTGCTTGGCGTCTCGTGCCCAACTCGGCGGCTCTGCACGGCTGTGGGCGACTACGTGGCCGACCCCAACGCACCGGTGATCTCGAGCTTGGCGGAGCGGTGGAACGGCGTCAGGTGGGAGGTCCAACCGACGCCCAACCCACCGGGGGTGAACTTCGCTTTCTTGAGTGCCGTGTCGTGCCCGACGCGGACCGCGTGCACCGCCGTCGGGGCGTCGCTCGCCGAAGGTTGGAACGGCACGAGCTGGCAGATCCAGCCACTCCCCAGCCCTGCCGGCGCGGCATTCATCTCTCTTGCGGGCGTGTCGTGCGCGAGCCCTGCCGCATGCACCGCTGTCGGCACGTACAACACGAGTACGGCAGTCCTGACGTTGGCGGAGCGCTGGAATGGCACCAGCTGGCAGATCCAGCCAACGCCCAATCCTGCGGGCGCGGCGACCGCGGTGTTGAATGGGGTGTCGTGCGCAACGCCGAGCAGCTGCAGGGCGGTTGGCTTCTATTCGACGACCACCGCCTCGTTCACGTTGATTGAGCGCTGGGACGGCACGAGTTGGGCGATCCAACCCAGCCCCAACGGCCCGGGCGCGAGCTCGACCACGCTGAGCGGCGTGTCCTGCACACGACCGCGCGGGTGTACAGCGGTGGGGATCTACAGCACGAGTAGCGGAACGTTCACGTTGGCGGAGCGCGACTCGAGTTGACGTTCGACATTGTCAGCCGAAGTAGTGGCCGTTCTCCACGTCCTCGACCCAGCCGGGATGCGTCGGCTCCCAACCCAGCACCTCGCGGGTCTTGTCGTTTGAGGTCGGGTTGTCAAAGCCGGCGAAGCCGGCCAGGAAGCCGAGGTACTGGGGCGCCTCCTCATCCGTGATGCTCTTGGTCTGCACCCCGAGCTTGCCGGCGATGGTCTCGGCGATCAGCTTGCGTGGGATTCCCGTGTCGCCGACGCCGTGGAAGGTCGAGCCGGCGGGGGCCTTCTCCAACGCCAGGCGATAGAGCGCGCCGATGTCGTGGGTGTTCGCCGCGGGCCAGCGGTTGCTGCCGTCGCCTGTATAAGCCGCAACGCCGTTGTCCCGGGCGAAGCCGATCAGCGCGTGCGTGAAGCCGTGGTGGTCGAGTTCGCTGTGGACCATCGGCGCGAGCCGGATGACTGAGGAGCGCACGCCCTGCTGCCCCAGGCCGATCGTGTAGTTGGCCGCGTCGGTCCGGGGACCGCCCTCGGACTGGTCGTCCTCGATTCCAACCCGCCCGCCCTGGCCGGTGATCCCGGCCATGGCGAGCATCAGCGTGCCCCCGGTTGTTACGAACGGCTTGTCGGTGCCGATGAGGGTCTCACCGATCGCCTGGGTGGCTTCCATGTCGGCGGAGACCGCGCCCACGAAGTCGCCCGTGCGCATCGCCTCGTGCTTGAAGGCGAGGTGAATCACGCCGTCGACCTCAGCGGCCGCGGCCCTCAGACCATCGAGGTCATCGAGATCGCCGCGGCGGACCTCGGCGCCGAGCGCGGAGACGGCATCGGCGGAGGCATCGGAACGGGCCAGGCCGAGGACCTGGTGGCCGTGGTTGAGAAGTTCGGGGATGACGGCGGAGGCGATGTGGCCTGAGGCGCCGGTTACGAATACGCGCATGGGGATCTCCAGTCGATGGGGTATGTCACCTGGTGTCATCACAATAGCACTTTGATGTCACTCGGTGCCATCGACTACGCTCTGCTCAGATGACACGCTGGAAACCAGACGCCCAGGGCCGCCTGATCAGCGCCGCGATCGAACTGTTCGAGGAGCAGGGATATGAAGCGACGACCGTCGCCGAGATCGCCGAGCGGGCAGGACTGACGAAGCGCACCTTCTTCCGCTACTTCTCGGACAAGCGGGAGGTGCTGTTCAGCGGCAGCCACGAGCTCCAGCGCCTCTGGCTCGAGGGGATGGCCGGTGCGCCGGCGGACGCGACTCCGCTCGCGGTCGTAGCGGACGGACTCGATCCGGTCGCGGAGATGTTCGCCGAGCGTCACGATTTCGCCCGGATCCGCTCGGGGATCATCGAGGCCAACCCGGAGCTGCAGGAGCGTGAGCTGATCAAGCTCCAGAACCTCGCCGGCGCCATCAAAGCCGCACTCGTCGAGCGGGGCGCCTCAGCGAACGCCGCGATCCTCGCGGCCCAGGCGGGCGTGACCGTCTTTCACGTGGCCTTCGCCCAGTGGGTGGAGCAGGACGACCCGACCGCCTTCCGGCGACTGATGGATGAGTCCCTGGAGGAGCTGCGGTCGGTGACCGCCGCCTAGCTCGGCGTGGTCATGGTGTCACTCGATCACGTCGAGAAGGCCGCCTGAGAGTTCGACGCGCAGGCCGCCCGCGGACGCGATCTCCGCGATCTCCTCAGGGCGCTCGGCGCCCCCGGCCTGAAGGACGAGCCGTGCAACCTCGCCGCGCACGCGCTTGGCCATGTGGGTGATCACGGTCCGCCTGCCATCGGGCGCCTCCGTGAACCCGCGGACGGCGAGGCGGGTCGCGCGGCGCGGCTGCCAGGCCGCCGCGTAGGAGCCAGAGCGCAGGTCGAGCACCAGGCCGCGATCGGGCAACGCCGCGCGCAGCGGCTCGCGCCAGTAAGCGGCCAGCCCGCCGATGCTTGACAGCCTGGAACTCATGTCGAGCCGGTAGGCGGGGATCCGGTCGCCGGGCCGGACGACCCCCCACAGCGCGCTGGCGATCAGCACGCCGTCCCACGGTAGGTCCGCCAGCCCGAGCGCCGCGAACAGCACGCCCGTGTAGAGCTCGGCAGCCGGGATCGCCGGCGCGGTGCGCAGGCCCGGGTCCACGGCATCGATCAGCCGCTCGCGCGGCTCGCGGAGCCGTGAGTAGACGAGCGTCGAGAGGCCAGCGCGCCGGCCGCGATCGGGCGACGCCTTGCCCTGGGAGGGTGGGAGCAGCACAAGCACCGCCAGGAGGCTAGTAAGCGCTTGTGCATTTGCCCACTCGCTCGCCCTCTAGCGAGCTCGGGTCGGGTCGTCGTAAGGGTCGGAGCCGATCTTGCGCCCCTGGGTCGGGTCGTCGTAGGGGTCAGCGCCGTGCTTGCGTCCCTGGGTCGGATCGAACGACTCCGGACGGTCTTCGCGTGGCGTATCAGCGAGGTCCGGGGCAACGGTTGGCCACCCCTGGCGTTCTGGGTGGTCTTGCTTGATGTCGGGAGTGACGGTGGTTGTCATGGTGTCGTGTCTCCTTGAGGGGGATGGTTTGTTCAGCGTTCGCGCGGCTCAGCTGTGAGCGGGGAGGACGGTCTCCACCAAGCCGGTGACGACGTCGTAGACGTGCCCGGACACGGTGACGCGCGGGGAGATGGCGGACGCGGAGCGGAGGCGCTCGACGTCTTGGGCGACGGTCGCCGCCGGATCGAGTACGGCGCGCTCGCGCAGCGCAGACTCGTCGGCGCCGATCCGCTCCGCGTAGGGGTGGCGGAAGTTGTCGTCGGCGAGCGCGCCGGCTCCGCACTGGGTGTGGTGGATCACGACGACCTCGAACAACGGGCCGTCCGGCAGAACGCCCTCGACCAGCTGGCCGATGAAGGCGACATCGTTGATGACCTCTGGGGTGACCCGCCCGCCGACGTTGCGCACGACGGCCGCGTCGCTGAGGCCGAGGCCGAGGAAGTGCGCGGGGTCGACACGCGGGTCGAGGCACGTGAGCACGAACAGGCGCAGCTTCGGGAAGACGACGGCGCCCTGGTGCCCGCCGGCGGCGGCGAAGGCGCGGTTGCGCTCGAGCGCCGTCTCGATGTTGCCCGCGCCTGGCTGGTCGCGGCTGCCCAGCTCAAACCCGGTCGCTCGGCCCACTCCGGAGTCGGCGGCCGTCATGGGCGGTGTGGGTGGGTGCGCGGTCATGGTGATGTCTCCTGTGACTTGGGGGTAGGTCAGCCACGCGCAGCGGCTGTGGCGGGCGAGCCGAGTGCTCGCAGCTCCGGCGTGTCGTCGCCGGTGGTCATCGGTTGGGCGGGCAGCAGGGTCAGCGCCATCACCGCGCCGGCGGCCGCGACGCCCGCGGCGACGTAGTTGGCCGCCTGGAAGCCGTGGAAGAAGGCCGTGTTGGCGGCGTGATGGATGGCGGAGGCGAGCAGCGGATGGCCAACGTGGGTCAGCTTGCCTGCGACTGTTACCGCGGCACCGACGGACGCGTGCGCGGTCCGGACGAGACCGGCAGGCAACCCACCGGGGAGCGCGCCGGTGAGCCGGCTGGCGTACAGCGACGCGTAGACGCTGCCGATCACGGCGACGCCGAGGGTGCCGCCGAGTAGGCGCGTGGCGTCGTTGACCGCGGAGCCGACGCCGGCCTTCGCCTTCGGCACCACGCCCATGATCGCCTCGGTTGCGGGCGCGCTGGTGAGCCCCATCCCTGTTCCGAGTACGACCATCTGGGCCGCGATCGTCCCGTAGCCGGTCGTGACTGAGGAGGTGGAAACCCATAGGTAGAACGCGGCCATCGAGAACAGCCCGGAGGCAACGATCAGCTTCGTGCCGAACCGGAGGGCCAGCTTGGTGCCGAGGATCGACGAGATCGCCACGGATGAGGCGACCGGCAGCAGCCGCACGCCCGTCGACAGCGGGCCGTAGCCCTTGAGGAACTGGAACATCTGGGTGACCAGGAAGATGAACCCGGACAGCGCGAAGAACGAGATCGCGACGGAGGCGCTCGCGGCGGCGAACCGCGGGTTGCGGAACAGGCTCACGTCGAGCATCGGCTGCTCCGTGCGCCGCTCCCAGGTCACGAACGCGGCCGCCAGCACCGCCGTCAGCGCGAAGCTGCTGAGCGTCCGCGCGCTGCCCCAACCGTAGGTCGGGGCCTCGATGATCGTGTAGACGAGCAGCCCGATCGTCGCGGTCGAAAGGGCGAATCCGGCCCGGTCGGTGTGGGGCGCGTGTGCGTCACGCGAGGTCGGGACAAAGCGCGCAGCCAGGACACCGGCGCCGACGGCGATCGGAACCATCGCGAAGAAGATGCTGCGCCAGTCGGAGAGCTCGAGCAGCCAACCGCCGACGATCGGTCCCATCGCGATCGCCACGCCGGTGATCGCGCCCCATAGGCCAATCGCCCGGGCGCGCTCGCCCCGCTCGGTGAACACGTTCGTGATCAACGACAGCGTCGAGGGGAACACCATCGCCGCACCGACCCCCATCACCGAGCGCGTCGCGATCAGCGCGCCGGCGCTGTCCACCAGCCCGCCGGCCAGGCTGGCGAGGCCGAACACCGTCAGGCCGGCGAGCAGCATCCCCTTGCGCCCGAAGCGGTCAGACAGGCTGCCCGCGGCCAGCACCGATCCGGCGAACAGCAGGTTGAAAGCGTCCACGACCCACTGCAGCTGCGAGTTGGACGCGTGCAGCTGGCGCACGAGCGACGGCAGCGCAACGTTGACGATCGTCGTGTCGAGATTGATCACAAACGCCGCCAACAGCAGCGAGACCAGGATCAAGGGCTTCCGTTTCATCATTACTCCCCATAGGGCTAGCTTGCGTCAGGCAAGGCAGCTTAGGCAGCACTCTGGCTTTTGTCAAGCAAGTCAGCTATGATTGATCGGGTGCTACAACGCGACTATCCGGACCAGGTGTGCTCGATCGCCCGATCACTGGAGGTCATCGGGGAGCGATGGACGCTGTTGATCCTCCGCGACGCCGTCGTCGGCCTCACCCGGTTCGAGGAGTTCCAGGCGAACCTCGGGATCGCCTCGAACGTGCTCACCAACCGACTCAAGCTGCTGTGCGACGAGGCGGTGCTCGAACGCGTTCCGGACCCGGAGCGCCCCGGCCGGCCCAAGTACGTCCTCACCGACAAGGGGCGCGACCTCGGTCCCGCCCTGATCGTGCTCATGAAATGGGGTGACCGCCACTACCCAACGCCGAACGGCCCGCCCCGGCTCACCCTCCACGCCGGCTGCGGCGGCAACATCGGCCCGGACCTCCGCTGCGACCGGTGTGGCAAACACGCGGCGCGCGGGGAGATCGAGCTTCCGCTCGGCCCGGGGTCGCCGCGCGCGCAACACGCCTGACGGTAAGCGACTTGGCAGTACCCTCGCCTCGGTGCTGCTCACGATCTCTACTACGCATTCGCCGGCGACGGATCTCGGCTTCTTGCTGCACAAGCATCCTGATCGAGTCCAGTCGTCTTCGTTGCCCTTTGGCCGGGTGCACGTGTTCTATCCGGAGGCAAGTGCAGAGCGGTGCACGGTGGCCCTGCTCCTGGATGTCGATCCCCTTGGGCTGGTCAGACGCGGCCGCGGCTCGGGTGGCTTCGCCCTGGCTGAGTACGTGAACGATCGGCCGTATGTCGCGTCGTCATTTCTCTCGGTTGGCGCGCACCGTCCTTCCGGGTCGCTTCGACGTTCCCGTGGTCGCCTACGACGGTTCTGCGGCCGGGCTGTCGGCGAACGCCGGGACCCTGGTTCTGATCCGCCCGCGAGTGACCTTCCCGCAGCGCTCGACCGAGCTGATGATCCTCGCGGCTCGGACGCTACGCCCGCGCCGGGTTCTCCGGCTGCGTGGGGACTTCAGTTTCGATGCGATCTCGCCCGATGGCGAGTGGGCCTACCTGATCCAGTACACCTCCCGACTGGACCCCACCCGCTATCGCGTGAGGGCGCTCAGCACGCGTACCGGGACGCTGCTGAGGGGTGACATCGTCGACCCTCGCGACCGCGGTGAGGCGATGCGAGGGCGTCCCATCACCCGGGTCAACAGCTCCGACGGTCGTCGGGCGTACACGCTCTACGTCGGCAACGGCCAACCGTTCGTACACGCGCTCGATACCGCCACCCTGGACGTAGTGCTCGGAGGCAAGACGGTGAGCGAGATCGACACCAAGTCGCTGACGCTGCTCCCGCCCGCCCTCACCGGGATCGCTGCCCGGCAGGCGCAGGCGCGATGAGCCGGTCGGCGACTCGGGCAGGACGTAGATCAGCATGGCTTCGTGGCTCATCGGTTGTGGTTGACGACCTCGACGTTGTGCCCGTCGGGGTCCAAGACGAACGCGCCGTAGTAGCCCGGGTGGTAGACGGCACGCTCGCCAGGACGCCCGTGGTCCTCGTAGCCCGCGGCGAGCGCGGCGGCGTGGAACGCCCGCACGGTCGCGTCGTCCTGCGCCGGGAACGCGAGGTGGACGTGCTCCGTGATCGGCCGCCCGTCGGAGATCAGCGAGACGCTGAAGTCCTCGCCGACCATCTGGACTTGGTCCGGCTTGTCCACGCCGATCCGCAGCCCGGCGTGCGGGGCGATCGTGGTGTAGAAGCGCTTGGACGCGGCTAGGTCGCGGACGCGGATCCAGAGGTGGTCGACGCTGCCGTCGGGCACTGGGTCCCCGCGGTTCGTGTACACCGCCTCCGCGCTGTTGCCGTCCGGATCGAGCAGGAAGCCGCCGTAATAGTCCGGGCCGTAGATCGTGCGCGGACCAGGCGCACCGTCGTCTCGGTAGCCCGCGTCGATCCCCGCCTGCCAGAACGCGTCCACGGCCGCTGGAGACGGCGCTCGGAAGCCGACGTGGAGGCCACGAGTGACGGGGTGCTCGCGGTCCGTCGGCCCGATGTCCCAGTCCTCCCATTCCACGAGCTCGGCGTCCGCGTGACTCGGCTCGACGCCCAGCACGGAGAGGACGGTGCGGTAGAAGCGCTCGGACGCGGCGAGGTCCGAGACGGCGATTCCCACGTGATCGAACATCTCGCCGACGATACCGTTGCGGAGCAAAGGCCGAGCGCTCTCCACGGTGACCGCGCGAACCAGACCCAATTCGTTCAGCACCTCCAGCTCCACTCTGACGACGATCGGCGTCCCGCCGGGGTGGACCAACGGCGGCGGTAAGCTGGTCGCGTGAGGATGCTGGGTGCGCGGGTCGCGATCGTCGGCGCCGGGCCGGGCGGGCTAGCTGCTGCGAAGTACGCGATCGAGGCGGGGTTTGACGTGACCGTCTTCGAAGCCAGCGCCGACCTTGGAGGACAGTGGCATACGACCGCTGACCACAGCGGTGTATGGCCGGGGATGCATACCAACACCAGTCGGGCGATGACGGCCTTCTCGGACTTTCCGGCGCCGGCGGACCACCCGCTGCACCCGGCCGCGGAGCAGGTGCACGCCTATCTGCGCGCTTACGCGCGCAAGTTCGGCGTGACCGACCGGATCCGCTTCCGCTCGCCGGTCGAGAGCGTGCGAGCCGGATGGGAGGTTGACGGCGAACCATTCGATCGCGTGGTCATCGCTTCAGGCAGGTTTCGCAAGCCCTCGGTTCCCGGTGCCCTGCGAGGGTTCACGGGCGAGGTCCTTCACGCCTTCGATTACCCGGGAGCGGACCCTTTCCGCGATCGCCAGACGCTCGTGTATGGCAACGGGATCAGCGGCCTGGAGATTGCGTCGGATTTAGCCGCGAGCGCACCTGTGGTGTCCGCGTTCCGCAAGCCAAGGTACGTGATCCAGAAGGTCGTTGATGGTGTGTCGTCGGACTGGCAGTGGTACACGCTTTACGGTGCACTCGAGCGGCGATTCCTCAGCTCCGGGGAATGGAGCCGGCGTCAACGTGAACGAATACTGCGCGTCGCTGGAAACCCTGCTGACGTTGGCGCTCCCGAGCCCGATGCGGACATTCGCATCGCGGGTCTTTCGCTCTGTCAGGACTACCTTGCTCAGATCAGGGAAGGAGCCATCACGTGTCGTCCCGCGATCGCAGCGGTGAAGGGCAGGGAGGTCAGTTTCGTCGATGGTTCGACAGGCACCTACGAGGCGATCATCTGCGCCACTGGCTACGACCTTGACATTCCTTACCTCGACCGCGACATCTGGAGCGCGGTTGGCCCCGGCTTTGGCCTCTACCAAAGGACATTGCATCCCGATCTTCCGGGTTTGGGCGTCATCGGTCAGTTCCTGGCCCAAGGGCCGTACTTCCCTCTGCTAGAGCTCCAGGCGCGGTGGATCGTCGCGACCTGGACCGGTCAGGTGACCTTGCCCGACGAGGCGAAGATGCGGGCCACGATCGCCCAGGGTCAGCCGCCGCTCGACCCCCATCACTCTCTCGCCGTCACACTCGCCGAGGAACTAGGCGTAGCGCCAAGCGTGGAGGACTGGCCTGAACTCTCCGAAGCTCTGATCTTCGGTCCCCTCCTGCCTCCCCGCTACCGCCTCTCGGGTCCCGGAGCCATGGATAGCGCTGCCGAACTCTTCGCCGAGCAACTCGCGGCGTCGCCCCGCGCCCCCGTCCACCCGGCCGATCGCGAAGCATTACCCACATTCGGCCTCGGCGGTGTGCTCTCGTGAGAGTCCGGTTGGTCGAACCAAGGAGTGCGGGGGGTTAGATTCCTCTACGTGACGGCGACCGACCTGGCACAGCTCGGGGGGACGGACGCAGCCGACTCGGGGTTCGGGCACTGGGTGGCCGTGCGCCGCGGCGTTCTCGTCCTGTACTTCATCTCGCTCGGGGTCTGGAGCGCCCACTATGGGATTCCGGTGCAGCGAGAGCTGGTCGCGGCCTGGGTGTGCGGGGCGCTCGTCTGCGCGTCGCTTGGCCGGCCGTGGCGGGTGGTGCTCCGGCTCGCGTGCGACTGGCTGCCGATGATGATCCTGCTGAGCGCTTACGACTTCACGCGCGGCGCGGCCGACTCCTTCGGGGTTGGCGTCCACGTCCACCCGATGATCGACTTCGACCGCTTCCTGTTCTTCGGCACGACGCCAACCCAGTGGCTGCAAGCGCACCTGAACAACCCGAGGGTCGTCAACTGGCTCGACGTCGCCTTCACGCTGATCTATACGTCCTACTTCATCGTCCCGTTCACGGTCGCGGGGTTCCTGTGGGCGCGGGACCGGCTCGAGTTCCTGCGCTTCTACCGGCGGATCGTCACCCTCTCCGCCGCCGGCATCGTCACCTACATCGCGTTCCCGGCCGCCCCGCCGTGGATGGCCGCCGACATGGGTCTGCTGCACGGCGTGGCCCGCACCACGTCGGACGGCTGGCAGGTGATCGGTGGGAGGACGGTCGAGCTGTTCAACGAGGGCCAGGCGAGCGTGAACCAGGTCGCCTCCGTGCCATCGCTGCACTCGGCGCTAACGATGCTGGTGGCGCTGTTCCTCTGGCCTCGCGTGCGGCGCCTGCTGCGGCCGTTGCTGCTGCTCTATCCGCTGGCCATGGGGCTGACGCTCATGGCCACGGGCGAGCACTACTTCTTCGATGTCCTGCTCGGGTGGATATACGCCGGCGGCGTGATGGGCGCATGGGCGTGGTGGGAACGCCGGCGGACGCGCGTGACGGTGCGCGGCCGGTCGCGACCTCCCCGTCACCAAGTTCCGGCGGCAATTCCGACGTCCGACGAGCCCCGGGGTACTAGCGGCGCCATTCCGGTGCTGTGTGTTCGCTTCGGCGGGCGGGTGCGCCGGCCGACTATTTGGTTCGGAGGACCTGCTCGAGAAACGCGTCGCGATCCACGATCGCCTGGTCCGTGAGCTGATGATCGGCGCCGGCATAGAGGTCGACCTTCGCGAGCGGGGCGGCTTCCGTAAACGCTTGACGGACCGCCGCCCCACGTAGATGTCCCTATCGGCCCGGGGTCGCCAGAACGGCGGCAGCGATCTGACGCGATGGCTGATGCTCATCGGCCGGCGAACCTCGCCTCGCGGCGCTCGGAGAACGATTGGAGGCCCTCGCGACCGTCGTCGGTTTCGAACAGGTCGGCCATGTCAGAGTCAAGGCGGGCGAACGCCACCGCCTCGCCCTCAAGGCGCGCGCGATGTGCCGAGGCTAGCGTTGCCTTCACGCCGAGCGGCGCAGATTTCTCGGCGATCATCTCGGCGAGCTCGATTGCCCGGTCGAGCTGGCGCCCGGGTTCGACGACCTCCTGCACCAGCCCGATCCGGTGCGCCTCGGCCGCGCCGTACTCCTCGCCCGTCAGCAGCCATCGCATCGCGTTTCCCCAGCCCGCGTCGCGGGGCAATCGGATCGTCGCTCCGCCGAACGCGTAGATCCCGCGTCTGATCTCGAGCTGAGCGAAGCGGGAATCGGAGGCCGCGATGCGGATGTCTGCGGCCAGAAGGAGCTCGATGGCGAGCGTCATCACCCAGCCCTGGACGGCTGCGACGACTGGCGTGGTCCAGACGTTGTCCTTGCGCCACGGGTCGCAACGACCTGGAGCAGAGAACAGCTCGTCGAGTCGTCCCTCCCGGATCAGCGGTCCGACCTCGGCCAGGTCAAGTCCGCCGGTGAAGTGCTCCCCGTGTCCGAAGAGCACGCCACACCGGATGTCGTCGTCGTGCTCGACCTCGTAGTACGCCTCGGCTAGATGCTCGATCATCGCCACGTCGAACGCGTTGCGCTTTGCGGGACGGTTCAATCCGATGAGCAGCACGTGACCGCGCCGCTCGATGGTGACGGCGGTCTCCTGCGGGGCTTCCGATGGGACAGAGGTGTCGGTCAACGGTTCTCCTTCTCGTTACGCGCCAAGGTGGTGGCGACGCGTCGTGATTACCGGTCGTTCGTATCGCGGAACGCGTCTCTTAGCGCTGCGCCATTAGGCCTGCTCGCGCTTTTTGACGGCTTCCTAGGACGCGAGACAAGGTGGATGATGGCCATCATCCATAATCAAGATGACGTGTGTCATCCTCAATGTCAAGACAACACGCCCGAAAGAGGGAAGATGGCTCGCTCGCAGGCCGAGAAGGAAGTCACCCACAGACGGATCGTCAAGGCCGCCGCGGCCCAGATCCGGCGGGACGGCGTCGACGCCGTAAGGGTCTCCGAGCTGATGCAAGAAGCCGGGCTGACCCACGGAGGCTTCTATCGTCACTTCGGCTCCCGCGAGGATCTCATTGACGAGGCCATCGACGCGGCGCTCACAGACGGATCGCGACACGCCGATACCGTCGAAAGCCTGGACCCCGACGCGGAGCTCGCACGCATCATCGACGGCTACGTCAGCAAGGCCCACCGCGACAACCCTCACGTCGGCTGCGCGGTCGCGGCGCTCCCGGCCGACGTCTCGCGAAGCGGTCCCCGAGCACGCCACGCCTACAGCCGGCAGCTACGACGGTACATCGACCGACTCATCGGCCTCGTTCCACAAGCCGAGCCCGACGCCAAGCGAGACGAAGCGATCCTCACCCTCTCCGCTCTGGTCGGGGCGGTCGCGATGGCACGTGCCGTCGACGACCCCGAGCTCTCCGACGAGATCCTCGCGCGCACCGCAAACGCCCTTCACCGCCGGACACACAGAGCTGTCGGCTGACCGTCGGCCGTCGGTTAGAACTCCGGGGTTGACAGCGGCGGCCCGTGGCATAGGCTTTGACGGGCACCGGGCCGGACGAGGAGAAGAATATGAAGATCCGTGTGCCAGCGACCCTGGCGAGCGCTCTGGCGCTCGTGGCGATGATCGCGCCGTCCGCCGGTGCGGCCCGCAGAGCCGTCCGCGACGCCGCAACTGCCCCCGGAGCGCCCGGCGGTATGAGCTATTACGACCTGGCCCGCAAGGACTGTGTCGGCACGGCCCGTAACACGACCTCGAAGGTGTGGTTCACGATCGCCGACGGGGTTCTCTCCGACACGTACTGGCCGACGATCGACGCCACCAACGTTCACACCCTCCAGTACCTGGTGACCGACGGGACCAGCTTCACCGACCTGCAGACCCGGGACATGACGTACAAGGTGCTTCGCGACCCGACCGGCATGGCTTGCACGGTGATCGCCAGCAGCAGCGCTCACCACTATCGGATCATCACCACCTACGTCGCCGACCCCTCGCGTGACGCAGTTCTGATGCGCGCCCGGTTCGAAGCCCCGTCAGGAGACCGCTTGTACGTCCGCCTTGATCCACTCGCCGGGGGCACCGGCGGTGGCGTCCTGCGCAACGCGACCTCCCCACAGAACGCAGGGGGCAACACCGCGGAGCTGGCGAGGGTGGGCGGTCAGCCGGTCCCGGTCGATTTCAACACCAACACCACGACCGACGCGGTCAACCGTGACTACGCCGTCCCGACCTACATGGCTCTCGAGGCTTCCAGCGGCTTCTCGAGCGCCTCCGTCGGCTACCAGGACACAGCCAGCGACGGCCTGACGATGCTCGACGCGAGCCATTCCCTGACACCGTTCGGATCCGCTCCCGACGGGCACGTGACGCTCACTGCCCGGCTGGCCGCCAAGCCCGACAGCACACTTACGCTCGCGCTCGGCTTCGGCCAGACCGAGCGGCAGGCGCTATCGGTTGCCGGTGCATCGGTGCGCCAGCGCTTCGCAGGCGTGCGGTCGCACTACGAGCAGCAGTGGCTGGGCTACGACGCCAGCCTTCGCCGCCCGTCGCCGAGCCTCGGTGCGGCCACCGTGCGCGAGTACGACGAATCAGTCAACGTGGTCAAGGCGAGCGAGGACAAGACCTTCCCGGGCGCGATCGCCGCAGGTCTGGCTTCTCCGTGGGGGCAGTCGGTGCCCGCCGGAGAGTTCGCCAGCGACGGCTTGCCGAACTACTTCGGCTCCTACCGCGAGGTCTTCGCCCGCGATCTGTACGAGGCCTTCACGGGGCTGCTGGTGGCGGGCGATCGCTCGACCGCCCGGGCCGCAACCGAGTTCCTGTTCGATCGTCAACAGCAGCCCAACGGCTCAATGCCGCGCAACTCGCTTACCAACGGCCAGTCCGCGCCCGACACCGGCGGCCTGCAGCTCGACGAAACCTCCTATCCGATCCTGATGGACTGGCAGTCCGGCCTGGCGCGGGACTCGCGGCTCTACCACGATCACGTGATCCCGGCGGCCGACTTCCTGGTAGCCAACGGCCCGTCGAACGGCGTGGAGCGTTGGGAGGAGCAGTCGGGCTACTCCCCGTCGACGATCGCGGCCGAGATCGCGGGGTTGACGGCGGCCGCGCACATCGCTGCGGTCAACGGCGACCCGGTCCGGGCCGGCGTCTATCAGGCAACGGCCGACGACTTCGCCCGCAACATCAAGGCGTGGACCGTGACCACCAACGGCCCGTACATCAGCTCGGCGGTTCCAAGCTACTTCATTCGGATCACCAAGCCAGGCTCCAATGGGACGATCGATCCCAACGAGGCCGTTTCCTACGGTCTGGGTAACGGAAGCATCACCGCCGACCAGCGCGCGGTGATCGACGGCGGATTCCTCGATCTGGTCCGCCTCGGCGTGCTACCGGCCAGCGATCCGGTCGTCCGCTCCTCTTTGAGGGTGGTCGACCAGACGATCGAGCGTCAGACACCGAGCGGCCCGGGCTTCTACCGCTACGGCACCGGCGAGCCCGGATCCGAGGACGGTTACGGCGACTGCTATGAGCCCGACGCGACCGCCTGCGCCCCGACCGGCGCTCCGTGGCCCCCGACGGACACCGGCTCCGGTCACCTCTGGCCGGTCTTGTCCGGCGAGCGGGGCGAGTACGACGTCGCCGCGGGCGACAACGGTTCGGCCGACGTGTTGCTGAGCGCGATGCGGAACATGACCTCCGGCCAGGGCCTCGAGCCGGAGCAGGCCTGGGAGGATCCGCCCGTTCCGGCCTCTCCATTCGGCGCGGCCCCCGATAAGGCCTCGATCGGCTTCGCGCCCGGCCATCCCGCCGGCTCCGCCAGCCCGCTGACCTGG
Source organism: uncultured Solirubrobacterales bacterium (assembly GCA_963808605.1). Classification (GTDB taxonomy): domain Bacteria; phylum Actinomycetota; class Thermoleophilia; order Solirubrobacterales; family Solirubrobacteraceae; genus Palsa-465. The sequence continues at coordinate 123,332 of CAWEGQ010000003.1, read as the reverse complement.
GCGCAGGCGCAGTATGCCCGGCTGACCCTGGCCCTGAGCGCCGGGCGCAATCTGGAGACGCCGAGCATCACCACCCGCCGGTACGTCAGCCATGGCATGCCCGGCTCGCTGCCGCTGTCGGTGACCTCGCCCGCCAGCGGAGCGACCGTGAACGGCGCGACCGTCACCGTCACCGGCACCACCGCTCGCGGGCGCCCGTGTCGACGCGGAGGCGGTCGGAGCTACCGGAGGAGCGGCAGCCACGGGCTCGACCACGGCAGACCCCTCAGGGAACTGGTCGCTCACCTTGCCGACCGGCTTCGGGAGCACGACGATCACCGTAACCGCCACTTCAGGGCGCAGCACGGGCTACAGCCAACTCTCGGTCACGAATGTGGCGCTGCCGGGCACCAGTGTCCTGAACGTCACCGACCCGCCCGGGGACGACAACGGTCCGGGCACCTACGCCTACCCCACCGATCCGGCGTTTGCGCCGGGCGGGTTCGATCTCACCAATCTCCAGGTGACCGAGACTGGCACCAACGTCTACGTCCAGGTCAAGATCCGGAACCTGGTCAACACATTCGGGAACAGTTTCGGCGCCCAGCTGCTCGACGTCTATGTGCGCGACCCCGCGGCCACCAGTACGTCCACTGCCGCCGCGTACCCGCTCATGAACTACAGCATCGCTCCCTCCGACGCCTGGAGCCAGCGGCTCGAGGCCGAGGGCTTCGCTCCGGTGGTGTGGACCGATGCCTCCGGTGCTTCGCCGGCGGGCGCCCAACTCGTGGTCGATGACCCCAGCGGCACCGCCACGCTGATCCTGCCGCAGGCAACGTTCGGCACGGTCGGCTCCGGGTGGACCTTCACGGTCGCGCTAACCGGTCAAGGGTCAGGCCAACCACCGGTGCGCGGCTTCACCCCCACGCCCGGCCAGTTCACGTTCGGAGTCTGCCCCACCGGTAATCCCAGTCCGATCTGCTCGCTCAACCCGAACTCGGTGCCCAACGTGATGGACACGATCCCGCCGACGGGAGTCACGCAGGCCACCGAGCTCAACCCGCTGCTCGGCCCGGTCATGCTGGCAGGCGTGACCGTGCCCTGAAGCGGGATAGGCCCGGTCCTCGCCTCACTGCGCGAGGCACATGCTCGCCGACGAGTTCCACCTCGCGCGAGCTAGCGCCGCCGGGCCGTCCAGATCTCCTCGTAAGGCCAGCGCTGTGCCCACTCGGGCGTGACCCATTCGAACCGCGTCTGCACGGCGTCCGCCGGCGCGTAGAGCTCGTGCAGGGATTCGACGGCGAACCCGGTCGCGGCCAGTGCTGCGATCCACTCGCCGTGGGGCAGGTGGAACTCCACGCTCTCGTCGTCGGGCCACTCTAGGCGGCGCACGTCGCGCTGCGCGCGCAGCAGCCGGTCGCCGGCGGGGCCCTCGTCAGGCATGCACATCGCGGCGTAGATCGAGTTGGTCAGAAACACCAGGCGGCCACCGGGCCGCAGCAGCCGGGCCGCCTCGGCCAGCCAGGCGCTGGGCTCGCACCAGAGGCTGGCGCCGTACTCGGAGAGCGCGAGGTCGAAGGCGGCGCCGGGCAGCGGCACGTCCTCGGCACTGGCCTCAATGAGCGGGAAGTCCAGGCCGTGCTCGGCCTGCATCGCACGAGCGGTTTCCAGCTGGGCGGGGGTGATGTCCACCCCGGTGGGGCGCGCCCCGGCGCGCGCCAGCCAGGCCGACCAGTAGGCCGTCCCGCAGCCGAGCTCGACGACGTCGAGGCGCGCGACGTCGCCGATGACCCCAACCTCGGTCTCCGGTACGTCCCAGATCCCCCAGGACATCTCGGCGGTGGCCCAGTTGCGCCGAGCGTTCTCCACGTAATCGGAGGCGGCCTTCGTCCAAGCGGCGCGGTTGCGCGCGGCGTGCTCGGGGAGCGATATGGGCATCAATCACGCAACGCTATTCGCAGCGCAGCCCCACACGCAACTAGTCGATCTGCTTCCCGCCAGAGGCGCGGAGTTCGGGACTTCGGCGGCCGGCCGACATCAATCGCCGTGGGCTATCGTCCGCGTCGTGGAAGCTCTCGCCCGGGTTGAGTCGATTCCGGGTTGGCTTCGGCCGGAGGACGCCGACAAGCTGTGGGAACTGGCCCAGCGAGCTTCAGGACCGATCCTTGAGATCGGCACCTATCGAGGCAAGTCCACGGTACTGATGGCGCTCGCATTGAACGATGCCGGCCATGAAAACGTCATCTACACGCTGGATGTCGACCGAGGCAGCCTCGTTGTGGCTGCTGCCGAGGCCGCTGCCCGTGACCTCGTCGAGCGGATCGTGTTCATTCACGGGACCGTCGGCGCCTTCGCTCGTGCCTATCCGCAGGTGCGGCCCGCCGTCACGTTCGTTGACGGCGACCACAGCAAACCCGGGGTGGATCACGACCTCGCCGTCCTCGAGCGGATTGTGCCGGCCGGTGGCCTGATCCTGTTTCACGATTTCGCCGATCCCCGCAACGCCGATCCGCAGTGCGGCGATACCCAGGTTCGCCCCGCCGTCGAGGCAAGCTGGGTCGCGCGACAGTGCGATTTTCACGGCACGTTCGGAGTTTGCGGTCTGTATGAACGCGCGGAGGCGCCAGAGCTCAGTGACCCAACGATCTCCGAGTTGATGCCACTCGACAGCGTCAGAGACCAGTATCGGTACCGGCTTCGGTATCCGGCAGGCAGGCTGCTCCGCCGGATTACACAAAAACGCTAGCCAGGCCGCCCCTTGATGATCGTTGTCGGGTACGACCGGGATGCCATCATCACGCCGTATGCAACGGCCTGTCTGCTTGGCACGCTGCCCACCTCTACCCGCCCTACCGCCGAGGTGATCGGCGGCGCCCGAAGGAGCTTCGCGTTATGGCCCGGTTTGTTCTCGTCCACGGCGGTTGGAGCGGCGCCCATGGGTTTCGCAAAGTGCGGCCGTTGCTGGGCGCCGCCGGGCATGAGGTCTTCACTCCGAGCCTGACGGGCATCGGGGAGCGGGCACATCTCACCAGCCCAAGCGTCAACCTCACCACCCACATTCGCGATGTCGTGAACGTCGTGCTCTACGAGGATCTCGACGACATCACACTCATGGGGTTCTCCTACGGGGGCATGGTCGTCACCGGCACTCTGGACCACATCGCCGACCGGGTGAGGCACCTCGTCTACCTCGACGCCTTCGTGCCCGCTAACGGCGACACTGCGGCTGGGTTGGCCGGTCGCGGGGCGATCCCGACGATCACGCTCGAGGCCGACTGGCTCGTCCCACCACCACCACGGGAATTCGATGAACCCGACGAAGCGGCTTGGCAGAACGCACGTCGCACACCGCACCCGCTCGGTTGCTTCACCGAGGCAGTCCATCTGGCCCAGCCCCTGGAGCACTTTCCGTTCACCCGCACTTACATCAAAGCCACCGCGGAGAAGCCAGACGCCCCGGGCTCGGATGTCTTCTGGTCAGCAGCCGAGATGGCCAAGGCATCGCCCGCCTGGCGGTACCGCGAAATCGCGACCACCCACATGGTCGCCAGCAACCGCCCCGCCGATCTCGCTCGAGTCCTGCTCGAACTCGACTGAGGCCCAGCTCGGAGGCTCCTGACGAGCGAGCACTGGACGCCAGCCCGTGCTTGAATCTGCCGCTGACGAGATGCTCTCACGACGTTCCAGGCAACGCCCGTCCTCCAGGAGCGCTGCGTCTTCCCGGCTTCCGGACTCGCTGCCCAGCCCGGTGGATCTCGGGCTAGATGAAGCAACTCTGTTCAGGATCCTGCGCGCTCGCGGGTCTCAGTCGTTATCTGAGTCATACGCCGGGGTGCCGATGATGAAGCTTCCGGAGGACCTCCGGGCGTACGAGCACATGATGTGGCTCAGCACGACGCAGGTTGTCCTCGAGTTCGGCGCCTGGGCGGGCGGGAGCGCGCTGTGGTTCCGCGACCGGCTGCGCACCCTGGCCGCCTACGGGCACATCCGCGATCCGAAGGTCATCTCTGTCGATATCGACATCTCGAACGCGGCCCGCTTCCTCGCCGCTGCCGACCCACAGTTCGAGGACACGATCACCCTGATCGAGGGGGATGTCTGCGATCCCACGATCGCCGGCAAGATCAGGAGCTTGATCGAACCGAACAGCTCGGTCATGGTGGTGGACGATTCCGCTCACACTTACGAATCCACCTCGGCCGTGCTCGGCGCATACGCAGATCTGATCCAGCCCGGCGGCTTCTTCGTCGTCGAGGACGTGGGCGTCGACATCGAGGGGCTTCGGCAGGATCCGGGATGGCCGCGCGGCGTACTGGCGGCGCTCGAGGAATGGCTGCAATCGCCAGACGGCCAACGCTTCACTGTGCGCCGCGATCTCGAACTCTACGGAGTGACCAACATATTGCGGGGCTTTCTCCAGCGCTCGCGATAATTCGCCGATCATCGAGCACTGTCTTTCACGCCGGAAGCTCGACCCCCGTCATCGATGAGCAGCTCTCGATTGGACCAGCTGCCCGCCGCCGAGGTCGCGCTCGATCCGGCGAACCTCGACCGCATCGACGAGATCGTCCAGCCCGGCGTCAACCTCAACCCCGCCGACACCAGCTACGGCGAGCAGGTTCTCAAGCCAACCGTTCGGAGGCGGTAGACCCACGTCGGGCGCTCTGCCACGGCCGGCAGACTGTCCACGGCCGGTACTAGTCGCCGCCTGGGCCACCGCCCGGCGCGCCGCCGTGCGGGCCGCCGCCGTTGCAGTTGTGCACGTCGCACGGGTACTTCGGAAACGTCTGCGTCTGCGTGCCCGCGGTCGTCGTCAGCTGCGCGGAGGCGAGGTGGTGCGCCCCGGGCCACCACGCGACCGCCCAGCCGTTCTCGACGGTGGCCGTGACCACGGAGCCGTCGTCGAGCGTCAGCTTGGCGGCACTGACGCCCTCGCCGGCGCGGGCGAGTATGGAGCCGTACGACTGACCGTCATCGGTGGACGTGTGGTCGGTCCAGAGAAACAGCCTCCCGGAGGGGGGCGTCGCAGGGGGCGAGGTGCTCCACCCCGACGCGTTTCGGAATGAGGGACCGACCGTGCAAAAGTCGTTTGAGCCGCCGTTGGAGTAGACCAGGATCGTGAACGGTCCGCGCGTGTCGGTCAGCTTTAGCGGCAGACCCGGAGTCGGCACATTGGTGGCGCAATAGGCCCTGGCGGCCGCGAGCTGGGCTGCGGTCGGCGTGGTTGGCTGGGGTGTCCAGCCGGCGAACGCCTTACTCGCCCCGCCGGCGAGCGACAGCACCGCGATAAGCACGCCGGCGACGCCCAGCGCGGCGACCCAGCTCACGCTGACCAGCAGCGGTAGTCTGCTCCTCTGTTCTGGGACGGGTCCGAGGGCGACGCGGTCGGCGTGATGCTCGTCAACGAGCCGCGTCCAGAGCCCGTCGTCAAAGGCGGTCATCGCAGAATTCCTTTCGTAGTCGTTTGTGCGCGCGGAACAGCCGGACGCGGAGTACGTTTGGCGACACGCCAAGCACCCGAGCGGCGTGTTTTGGTGTCAGCCCCATCAGGTCGACGAGTTCGATCGCTTCCCGCTCAAGACCGGACAGACGAGCGGCGCGTTCGAGCAGCTTCCTCCCGTCCCGTTGCGCGTCGATCCGCGCCGCTAGATCCTCGACCTCGTCGTGCGCGAGGACGAGCTGGCCGCCGAGCCGATCAATCAGATCCCCACCACTCGCCCTCTCGGCGAGATGATTGGCATACACACGCCGCGCGATCGCAATCAGCCAGGCGGCCGGAGTGCCCCGCCCCTGAAAAGTGCGGGCGGACTTGATCGCCTCAACGAACGTCTGCGAGGCCAGGTCCGCCACCTGCTGAGGATCGCGACATCGCCGGGCGAAGAAGGCCGTCACCAGCCGGATGTTCTCCCTGTAAACGGCCTCGAACTCCAGTCGAAACGCGCCATTCACCGAAACCTCGGGCTTGATCTCTGATGTGGTCACATCTTTAAGTGGGCCCCACCGCTCGTCGCATTACACGCTCGGCGCGGGCAGTCGACACCCGACGGCAAATTCAGCGCCGGTGACCAGGCTAACCGTCAGCGACCCGTTGCTCCCGACACTGCCAGAAGCGCTGCCGGTAACGATCAGGACACCCCCGACCACAGGTGCAGGACTCGCCAGCCGAACGCTGAACGTCGCGCCTGTCGCCAATTCCGGGGAGCGGACCGCTTTCCGTTTGGTCCAGCTCGAGCTAACACACGACCGGCGCCCGCAAAATGCTCGAAGCGGAACTCTGCTCAACCCGAGGATGGGTGAGCTTTCCAGCGCAATCCGAGGCTCGGGACGCTTCGGTCAATTGCTCGTCGTCGGGCCACGCGCAGTGCTAGGGTTGCGCGCAGCTTGCGGTTGCGCCTCGGGTTCCGCGCCGGCCCGTTGCAGTAAGAGGGCTTTGGCGGGCTGAGACCGAGCGGCGCCAGGGCCCGAGGTATCGGACCCACACCTTAAGGGACAAAAACCCCGAGGGCTTCCATCGGTTCTGCCCACACAGTGGGGACGGGACATTCCCAAGGAGGCCCCCGCATGATCTCGATTCTTGACTCCGTAGCGCTGCTGCTGGCCGGCGCGGCCGCCGGCCTAGTCGGATCCGCCGGCGGTATCACCTCGCTGGTCTCCTACCCTGCGCTGCTCGCCGTTGGACTCCCGGCGCGCTCAGCCAACATCGCCAACAACGTTGCGCTGATCGCCTGTTGGCCCGGATCGGCCCTTGCCTCCAGACCGGAGCTACGCGGCCGAGGACCATGGGTTTGGCGTTGGGCTCCCGTCGCCGCGGCGGGCGCAGCCACCGGCTCCGTACTGCTGCTCTGCACCCCGTCCGGCGTCTTTGACCGAGTCGTGCCTTTCCTGGTAGTGGTTGGATCGTTGGCACTGCTGTTCGAGCCGCGTCTCACCGGTTGGCGCCAGCGTCGCGGCGCCGAGGAGAACAAGCTCGCGCTGGGAGCCGGAGTTCTGGTTTTTTCCCTCTACAACGGTTATTTCGGCGCTGGCTCCGGCGTCATGACCCTGGCGCTGATGCTCGTGCTCGTCGACCGCCACCTCCCACGAGCCAACGCGCTGAAGAACATGCTCATCGGCGCCAGCTCCGCAGTCTCAGCCGTGTTGTTCGCGCTGTTCGGACCGGTCAATTGGTCAGCCGCGATCCCACTGGCGGTGGGGATGCTCGCGGGCAGCCGAGTCGGACCGCTCGTCGCCCGGCGCCTTCCCACCCGCCTGCTGCGCTGGCTGATCTTTCTGCTCGGGATGGGCCTGGCCATCTACCTCTGGGTTCACGCCCGATCCTGACCACGGACCAATCGGTCTCGCGCTCAGCCGACTGAGCGCCCTCCTCATCGCCAATTCCGGGCACTTGATCCGCTTTCCCTTCGGTCCCAAAAGCAGCGGTCTCAACCTCGTCGGGTCGAACCCATCGTCCGACCGGCTCGTGGCGCAGACGGCGCATCGAAAGGGGACGCCCGAGTACCGGGGCTTTAGGAGTGGGCCGTGGAGGAATCGAACCTCCAACCTTGGGATTAAGAGTCCCCTGCTCTGCCAATTGAGCTAACGGCCCGGAGGGGTCGCTGATCTTAGCGAGGGTCCAGGTAAGTGGCGGCTAGCACGACTGGGCGACCGAGGGGTTCGTCTTGGCCTGGGCCAGCTGCTGCTTGAGCTCGAACTGCGAGGCCTTGGGCACGAGGGAGAGGGCCTTGGCCGTGGCGAGGTCGCCCTTGCGGGTCTGCTTGGCCGCGTAGGCGGAGGCGGCGAGGCACTCGAAGGCGTTGGCCTGAGTGGGATTGGAGAGGGTCACGTACTCCCAGGCGGTCGCCTCGCCGGGGAAGTTGGCCAGCGCGCTGTAGGCGCGCGCCGCGAGGGTCGCGGTGATGGTGTCCGGGGTCTTGGTCAGCTGCAGGTAGCGCTGCCAGGCCTGGGTGGCGGCGGTCAGCTCCTTCTTGCCGGCGGCGGTGAACTGGGCGGTGGTCGAGTTGTAGTCGGAGCCCTGGCCGGCGGAGCTCCAGCGGGCTTGGACGAGGGAGGACCAGGCGGCCGGGTCGGTGGGCCGCAGGCGGGTGGCCTGCAGGGCGGTCTTCTCCTGCTGGCTGATCACCTGCTGGGAGGCGCCGCCGGAGCCGTTGTTGGTGAAGGCGTTGAGGATGCCTCCGCCGCTGCCGGTGCCCACGCCGACCAGGAGCAGGCCGCCCAGCATGATGAAGGCAAGGCCGAGATAGATGACTTGGACGGTGCGGCGGCGGCCGCGTCCCCGGAGATCGAAGAGCATGAGTGGTTTAGGTTGGGTCCAGGGTATCGCTGGCCCGCGCGAGCTCGGCTTTGGCGCGCGCCGCGTTGCGGCGATCGACGATCTTGAGCATCACGATACTGGCCAGATAGAGCAAGACTAGGGGGAGCATCTCAAACGCCATGGTGACCGGATCCACCCCCGGGAGCGCCGCCGTGACGACGGCGATGATGACCACAGCGTATCGCCAGTTGCCGGTCAGCGTGCTCCCGTTGATGGCGCCGGTGCGCTGCAATGCGAGCAGGAACAGCGGCACCTCGAAGGCCAGACCGATGCCGAGCATCGTGAAGATCTCGAACTTGTAGTAGGTCTTGGCCTGCACGAGGATGTCGAAGTCCTGGCTGTTGTAGCCCTGGAGGAAGTGGACGGCCGGGGGCAGGACGGCGAAGTAGGTGAACACCACCCCGCCGATGAACAGCACGGGCGCGACGATCATGGCCGGCTTGGCCACCCCGCGCTCGTTCGGGCTCAGCGCGGGTATCACGAACGCGTATAGCTCGTAGATCAGCAGCGGCAGGGCGATCAGCAGCGCGAAGTACGCGGCCACGGTCAGCGTGGTGGTGAAGGGCTCGCCGATCCCGATGGTGATCGGCAACTGCTTGGGCGTGGTCTGCGGGAGGGCCTTGAATGCCTCGGTGGCGCCTTGCTGGATCAGGTTGGCCGCCGAGCGGGCCTGGGCCGAGAGACCGGCCGAGCGCTGGAGCGCCGTGGCCCCCTCGGCCAGCGTCTTGAGACCGTGAGCTTCGCTGACCGTCGCATGGGTGAGTCCGGAGATGTGGTTGGAGTCCGTCTTCAGCGACGTCGGGAGCGCCTTGTTGAGCAGATGCAGCAGCGCGTGGTTCTGCCAGAAGCAGAAGCCGAAGGCGACCAGCAGCGCGATCGCGCAGATGATCAGGCGCTGGCGGAGCTCGTCGAGATGGTCGACGACGCTCAGCCGGTCGTCATACCCGATCGGGCGTAGGCGCTTCGGCATACGTTGATCCGGCCGAGCGCGTTACGGGCGGCGCTCAGCCCCGGCCTGCGAGGCCCCGGTCCCGGCTTGCGGCGCCGTCGAGCCGGTTTCGTCACTGGCGCGGGTGAGCTCCGGGCGCTCGGCCTCGGAGTCGGAGTCGGAAGTGATCTCGTCCTTGAATCCGCGCAGGCCGCTACCCAGCGACCGACCCAGCTCCGGTAGCCGCTTCGGACCGAAGAACAGAAGCACGATTATGAGGACCACGATCGCATCAACTATCGGATTTCGGAACATGCCTGGGGCCTCCGGAGACTGGGGGCTTCCAGGGTAGCGGGGATCTGAACCGGACATCCCCGGAACTTCGAAATTTGGGCTCAAGGTGGCGGACGCACGCGCCGATATGGAAAGCATTAGGAGGCATGCGGTGAGCCAAGACAAAGACAGCCACACAGTCAGACGGATCGTCCTGCCAAGCGGAAGGTCGATCGAAGTAGTTCGATTCCACGAGGGCGCCCCGGTCACCCGGACGCCGATCCACATCTGCCCGAGCTGCCAATCACAGCTCGTCCAGCCGGTCACCTGGGCCGAAAGTGCCCATGAACGCTGGGAACTTCAGCTGGAATGCCCCAACTGTTGGTGGTCCGAGACCGGCATCTATCAGCGCGAGCAGGTTGAATCGCTGGAAGATCGCCTGGACGAGGGGCTGGCCGAAATCCTCGGCGACCTGCAACGACTAACGCAGGCGAACATGACCGAGGAAATCGACCGCTTCGCCGACGCACTACGCGTCGACCTGATCCTCCCCGAGGACTTCTAGTCCGAATCCTGACCGGCCGGACGGATCCGGCCCGGTCTCAGGCGTATCGCTCGACGACGCCGTCGGCGACCAGCTCCAGCGCGGCACGCTGACGCCGCTCGAGTGCGGGAAGCTCCGCCTTGGCGCCGGCCACCAGCCGCAGCGCCCGAGCCTTCGACACGGCCATCGCTCCGGTCGCCGCGATCCGTTCGCACACCTCCACGGCCCGCGCCGGCGTATCGACTCCGCGCAAATCGACGGCGGCCAGGTCGGGATCGCGCTCGCGGGCGATGATCAATGGAAGCGTGACGGTGCCGTCGAGCAGGTCCGCCCCCTGTGGCTTGCCGGTTCGCTCCGGGGGGCCGGAGACATCAAGAACGTCGTCGAGGATCTGGAAGGCCAGACCGATGGACTCGCCAAAGGCGCCCAGCGACTCGACTTCGCCACCGCCCTCCAAAGCGCCCAGCTCGCAGGCCGAGCGGAACAGAACCGCCGTCTTCAGGCGGCAGCGCTCGAGATAGCGCTCAACCGAGACCTCCGGGTTCCAAGCATCGGCGCGTTGCATCAGCTCCCCGGCCGCCAGCGCGGAGCTGGCGCGGGACAGCGCCCGGACCGGCTCGGCCGATCCCCCCTGGGCGAGCGCGGCGAAGGCCCGCGAGAACAGGAGATCTCCGGTGGCGGTGGCCGCCAACCGCCCGCCCGTGGCGACCACCGTCGGGCGGCCTCGGCGCAGGGACGCCCGATCCAGCACGTCGTCGTGGACCAGGGTGGCGGCGTGGATCAGCTCGACCGCGACGGCGGCCTGGACGAGCCCGTCGGTCTCGGGCGCCGGAACGCCGGCGGCCAGGCACACCAACAGCGGCCGCAGGCGCTTGCCCCCCGCCGCGATCGTGTCGCCGGCATAGCCACCCAGCTCGCGGCCATGGCCACCCGCGAGCTCGGCCATCCGCTGCTCGATCCGCTCCATCAGGCGCGGCACCTCGGCCCCGGCCGCGTCGAGCACGGTCTGGGCGACGGCGCTCATGACCGACACCCGCTCATCCGGCCACCGTCCCCGCGTGCAGGGCGATGATGCCCCCGGCGGTGAGCACGTAGCGGATCTCGCGCAGGCCGGCCAGCCACATCAGCTCCGCCAGCTTCTCGGGAGCGGGGAAGCGCTTGACCGAGTTCGGCAGGTAGTTGTAGGCGTCGGGATCACCGGCCAGGCGGCCGAGCACCGGGACCACGCGGTCAAACCACAGTGAGAAGAACGTCGAGAGCGGCGGGCGCTGCGGGGTGGTGATCTCCAGCACGACGACCCGGCCGCCGGGTCGGACCACGCGCACCAGCTCGCGCAGCCCCTGCTCGAGGTCGGAGAAGTTGCGCACCCCGAACCCGACCGTGGCGGCGTCGAACTCGTGATCGGCGAAGGGCAGCGAGAGCGCGTTGGCGAATTCGAAGGTGGCCGGCGCCTGGCCGGGGTCCTGGCGGTCGGCCTTCACGCGGGCGATCTCCAGCATCCGCTCGGAGAAGTCCGCGCCGATGACGGTTCCCCCAGGCGCCACCCGGCGGGCCAGGTCAAAGGCGAGATCGCCGGTCCCGGTGGCGACATCGAGCGCGCGATCGCCGGGACGCAGCGCGGTCAGCTCGCCCGCGCGCCGGCGCCATTGATGGTGCAGGCCGGCCGTCATGACCGTGTTCAGACGGTCATACAGGCCGGCGATCCGGTCGAACATTGCCCGTACCTGCGGCTCCTCAAGGGTGCCCGGGGCGCCGGGGGGCGCCTGCTGTGCGCTCGCCTTCACGGCAGTCGCCCGTCCTGGCTGCTACTGCAGCTCTGCGAGGAAGTTGACCAGGTTCTTGAACTTCTGCGGATTCGACGCGGCCAGCCCCTTGAACGAAGGCATCGGCGCGGTCGGGTTGCGCAGCGTCGAGGCGATCTCGGCCGGGGTGTCCTTGGCGCCGATCTGGGTCAGTGGCGGCCCCGGCCCGCTGTTTCCGTTATCGCCGATCACGTGGCAGGCCAGACAGCCCGATTGGCCGACCACCAGCTTGCCGGCGTTGAAGGTAGCGAGCTCCGAGCTGGTGAGCCCGGCGGGCGCCTTCATGTCGACCGAGTTCGGCGAGCCGGCGTTGGCGCCCGAGTAGGTCAGGAAGGCCATCGCGGCGATCGTGACCAGGCCGGCGGCCATGGCCACCGGGCGGCGCTCGATCCGGCGCTCCGGGCTGCGGTCATACAGCGGCAGCAGGAACAGCAGGATCATGCAGATCGTCGGGACCCCGATCGTGGCCATCGGCGTGAACTTGGAGACGTTCCTCATCACGCGGAGGACCTCGAACAGGAAGAAGAAATACCAGTCCGGTCGCGGGACGTAGGTGGTAGTCGTCGGGTCGGCCTTGGGGCCGAGCTCGGCGCCGAACATGATCGCCAGGAAGATGATCATGGCCATCACGATCACCGCCATCCACGCGTCCTTGGCCACCGCGTAGGGGAAGAACGGCTTGCCCTGATTCTTCAGGGTCGAATATTCGCGGAGGTATTCCTCTTTCTGAGCCTGGTTCATGGTGCTAGGCCCCCTCCGCTCACACTTCCGCGCGCTCTGGCACGACGGGTTCCTCGGCCTTGATCCAGGGTGGCGCGGAGATCCCGAGCTTGGTGATCAGCCACAGATGCAGGCCGATCAGGGCTGCGATCAGCCCAGGGATCAACAGCATGTGGATCGCGTAGAAACGCGACAGCGTCGTGGCCCCGAACTCCGGACCGGCCCGCAGGAAGTCGGACAGGAACGGGCCGATCAAGGGCCCGCCCGCGTTGATGTTCACGCCGACGATCGTCGCCCAGTACGAGCGCTGGTCGAACGGCAGCAGGTAGCCGGTGAAGCCCATCGCCATCGTCAGGATCAGCAGGACGACGCCGATGATCCAGGTCAGCTCGCGGGGATATTTGTAGGCGCCGAAGAAGAAGACCCGGCCCATGTGCAGGAAGATCAGGATGATCATCACCGAGGCGCCCCACTTGTGCATCCCGCGCACAAACTGGCCGAGGAAGGCGTCGTCGGTCAGGTAACGGACCGACTCGTAGGCACCACCGGAGGCGTCGGGCCGGTAGTACATGGCCAGGAAGACGCCGGTGACCGCCTGGGACAGGAAGGCGAACATCGTCGCCGAGCCGAGCGTGTAGAACCAGTTGATGCCCCGGGGGACCTTGCGGAACAACATCCAGCGCAAGCCGCCGGACAGCGAAGTCCGCTCGTCGATCCAGTCGACGACGGTGATCCCGGCTTCCTTGGCGGTGTCGAGCGGGTCGAGCTTTCCGTTCTGATCCCCGGGACGGCGCGGCGTGGGGCGCAGGATCTTCGGAAGCGGGGGGGCGGGCAACTTGGGCATGGGGCTTTAGTTCTTGGGGATCTGCGAAGTCGAGAAGCGCGCCGGATACAGATACTGGCCGATTCCGTCGAGCGGCTCGCCGGGGTCACGGGGGGAGAAGCGGCGCAGTTCGCTGTTGACCGAATAGCGCGGGCCGATCTGTACGTACCCGTTCTCCAGACGCGTGTAGAAGCGGTCCAGCGGACGGACGGGCGGACCGCCGGCGACCAGCCCGCGGAAGTTGTAGACGCCACCGTGGCAGGGACAGATGAACCGGCCGGCGGCCTGCACGAAGCGCACGGGACAGCCGAGGTGCATGCAGCGCGAGGACAGCGCGATGAACTTGTTGTACTGGTCCTCGGGCTCGGTGTCGATCGAGGAGTTGCGGGTGCGGACGTAGGCGATCGACTTGCCGGCCTCGCCGATGCCTTCGACGATCGTGATCACCTTGATCACGTAGTTGTCGTTCGTGAAGTCCGAGGGGACGCCGATCGTCTGCCAGTGGAACGGCTCCCGGCTGAAGAGCGGACCGAGCGCGAAGCCGAGGGCCGGCAGCGTGAACGCGGCGGCCGCGATCCCACCGGCGGTGTGGACCGACATCGTCATGAAGCGACGCCGGTTGACCGTCTCGCCTTCGAACGCGCCCGGCATCTGCCGGTCGGCGGTGTACTTCGATTTGGCTTGCTTATGTCTGTCTGGCAACTTGCATCCTGCGTCTGAGGCGCCTCAATTGAACGCGGATCTAAGCGTATCGTCAACTTCGAGGCGACCGTCACTAGCCGAAGGCCCCTCAGGCCCCGTGTTTGCGGCGTTTGCGGCGGCTCTAAGCCGGTCCGCGGCCGACGGATCCTCGGCTCGGGCGCAGGCCTTGGCGTCCTGCAGCGCGGTGGTCGAACCCCAGCCGATCGCCACCGCTCCGGCGGCCCAGATCGCGTCGGTCAGCTCCTCGTCTCCGGCGGCGGCAGCCTGGGCGACCAGCGAGATCACATCGGCCAGCTCGGCCACCGCATCGAGATCGCCGAGGGCGGCCAGGCGTGAGAGGCCGATCGCGTAGAGCTGGTCCCCCAACAGCAGCGCCAGGTCGGGATCGTCAACGGCGAGAACTCGCGGCGTGCCGTAATGCAGCAGGGCGCCCTCGAAGATCATCTCGAGGAGCAGCTCGTACTCGGCCTCGTGCCCACGGGCCCGCGGCCCGGCGGCGGCGATCTGGGCCGGCCCAGGCGCGGCCGGGCGGGGGCTGGGGCGGCCCGGCGGCTCTGACGGCGGGCGCAGGGCCGCGGCCAGGGTCCCGCCCTGCGTCTGCAGCTCGGCGGCCAGGGCATCGGCGCCGCTCATCGCGCCGCCACCTCGCTGAACGCCTCGGCGGCCGCCTCGATCGTCCGCTGAAGGTCATCTTCGTCGTGGGCCAGCGACGGAAACCACGCCTCGAACTGGGAGGGCGGCGGGTAGACCCCGCGGGCCAGCAGCCCGCGGCACCAGACCGCGTAGGCATCGAGATCGCAGCCGGCGGCGTCGGCGTAGTCGGTCACGGGACGCTCGGCGAAGAACACCGTCAGCAGACCAGGGACGGTCTGGATCTGGACCGGGCAGCCGGCCGCCGCCGCGGCGCCGGCGAGGCCGTCGGCCAACCGCTCCGTGAGCGCCGCCAGGCGCGCGTACGCGGCGTCGTCGAGGCGGCTGAGGGTGGCCAGCGCGGCGGCCACGGCGAGCGGATTGCCCGAGAGCGTGCCCGCCTGGTAGACGTCCCCGGCCGGGGCGATCCGCTCCATCAGCGACCGCGGCCCGCCGTAGGCCGCCGCGGGCAACCCGCCCCCGACGACCTTGCCGAGGATGGTCAGGTCGGGTAGCACCCCGAAGCGCTCCTGCGCCCCGCCTCGAGCCACCCTGAAACCGGTGATCACCTCGTCGAACACCAGCAGGGCGCCGGACGCCGACGCGCGGTCGCGCAGGAGCTCAAGGAACCCCGGCGCCGCGGGCACCACGCCCATGTTCGCCGCCACCGGCTCGGCCAGGATCGCCGCCAGCTCGTGCTCCCCGGTCGCCGCGACGAGCGCCTCGGAGTCGTTCCAGGGGACGATCACGGTGGCGCCGGCCGCCGCCGCGGGAACCCCCGGACTGGCCGGGATTCCCTGGGTGGCCAGCCCGGACCCGGCCTGGGCCAGGAGCCCGTCGACGTGGCCGTGGTAGGCGCCGGCGAACTTGAGCACCTGCTCGCGCCCGGTGACCGCCCGGGCCAGGCGGATCGCGCTCATCGTCGCCTCGGTGCCGGAGGAGGTCATCCGCAGCATCTCGATCGAAGGAATCCGGCGCACCACCTCGGCGGCGAGCTCAACTTCGCCCGGCGTGGGCGCGCCGAACGAGGTCCCGTTGGCCGCCGCCTCGGTGACCGCGGCGAGCACCGCCGGGTGGGCGTGACCGAGGATCAGTGGGCCCCACGATCCGACCCAGTCGATGTACTCGTTGCCGTCCACGTCGCGCAGGTGCGACCCCGCGCCGGAGGCGATGAAGATCGGATCGCGGCCGATCGAGCCCATCGCGCGGACGGGCGAATTGACGCCGCCCGGCAGCAGCCCGAGCGCTCGTTTATACAGCTCGCTGGAGCGAGTCGTGTCGAACTTGGTTTCGGTGCTCAAACGCCGGCGTGTTCGCGTTCCCAGGCCCGGTAGTCCTCGGTGAAGTAGAGCAGCCGGATCTTCTTGAACTCGGTGGAGGAGTAGAGCGTCGAGCGCTCGGTGATCCCGGTCGAGTCGGCGATCGAGTCGAGGATCGCATCGCACTCTTCCTTGGAGCGGCCGTGGGCCATGGTGAAGACCGAGTAGGGCCAGTCCGCGTAGGTGGGGCGCTGGTAGCAGTGCGAGATCCCGCGGAAGGCGGCCATCTGCGGGCCGAGCTCCATGATCCGCTCGTCGGGCACTTTCCACACGCCCATCCCGTTGGCGCTGAAGCCGGCGCGACGATGGAACAGGATCGCCGCCACCCGGCGCAGCAGCTTGCGCTCCTGCATCCCGCGGAGGTGCTCGAGCAGCTTGTCCTGCGAGATGCCCAGCGCCTCGGCGGCCGGCGCGTAGGGCTGGGAGATCACTGGCATGTCGCCCTGGAGCGCCAGGATCACCGCCTTGTCGAACTCGTCGTAGGGCTGCGGCTCGGTCTCGGCCGGCTCGGCGGCCTCGACGGTCTTGGACAGAGCCTCGGTCCCGCCCTCCATCTCCAGGTCCATGCGGATCTTGAACAGCTTGAGCGTCGGGAGCTGGCGGATCGACTCGGCCCCGGCGATCTTGCCCAGCACATCGATCGTGCCCTGCAGGCCGAGCGGCGAGTCCGGCTCGGTGGCCAGGGTGAACCAGATGTTGAACTCGTGGTTGCGCAGGTAGTTGTGCGAGACGCCGGGGTGGGCGTTGATGATGTTGGCCGCGCGCCACGGGTTCTCGGGGTCGACCTTGGCGGCGACCAGCATCGACGAGTAGCCGAGCGCGCGGGTGTCGAAGATCGGGGTGACCTGGCGGATGATCCGCTCGTCGAGCAGGCGCTGGACCCGGGTCAGCACCTCAGCCTCGGGGATCGCCGCCTCGGCGGCGACGTGAGCGAACGGCTCGGGCGCGATCGGGAAGCTGCCCTGCATCAGGTTCAGCAACCGCCGGTCGAGATCGTCAAGCGCGACCGCTGCGCCGTCCTTGCGACTGCGGAGCTTGGGGCCGAAGCCGGTGCCTGAGAGCGGCGGCTCGCCTATTGCAGCCATCGCGCGGCCTCCTTTGCGTGGTAGGTGATGACGATGTCGGCGCCCGCGCGACGGATCGAGGTCAGCGTCTCGAGCACCGCCGTGCGCTCGTCGAGGTAGCCGGCCTTGGCGGCGGCCTTCAGCATCGAGTATTCACCGCTCACGTTATAGGCCGCCAGCGGCATCGCCGTCGCGTCCTTGATCCGCCGGATCAGGTCGAGGTAGGGCAGCGCGGGCTTGACCATCAGGATGTCGGCCCCCTCCTCGACGTCAAGGAGGGCCTCGCGGACCGCCTCGTCGCCGTTGGCCGGGTCCATCTGGTAGCCGCGGCGGTCGCCCTGGGCGGGGGCGGAATCGGCCGCCTCGCGGAAGGGGCCGTAGAAGGCGGAGGCGAACTTGGCCGAGTAGGCCAGGATCGGCATCTCGGTCAGCCCGTCATCGTCGAGCGCCTGCCGGATCGCCCCGACCCGGCCGTCCATCATGTCGCTGGGGGCGATCAGATCGGCGCCGGCCCGGGCCTGCGAGACGGCGGTGCGGGCCAACAGCTCGAGCGTGGCGTCGTTGTCCACGACGCCATCGGAGCGGAGCACGCCGCAGTGGCCGTGGCTGGTGTACTCGCACAGGCAGAGATCGGTGATCACCAGGAGGTCCGGGTGAGCCTCCTTGATGGCCCGGGTGGCCAGTTGCACGATGCCCTCGTCGTCCCAGGCGCCCGAACCCGCCTCGTCCTTGGCCGCCGGGAGCCCGAACAGCAGGACGGCGGGGATGCCGAGCTCCGCCGCCTCGCCGGCCTCGGTCACCGCGTGGGCGATCGAAAGCCGATCGATGCCGGGCATCGCCGCGATCGGCTCGCGGCGATCGATCCCGTGAGCCACGAACATCGGGTAGACGAAGTCGGCCGGATCCAGGCGCGTCTCGCGCACGAGTCCGCGGAGGGCGCGGGTGGAACGCAGCCGGCGCAGGCGGGTCTGCGGAAATGCCATGACCTAACGAGAATAGCGGCGGAGGGATGCCGGAACCCTGGTACGCTGGCGGACATGGCGGACCTACAGAAGCGCGGCGGTTACACCCCTCGCCGGACGCGCGAGCAGCGGGCCTATCGGCTCGTCGTCACCGGCGGGACCACAGGCGTGATCGGCGTCATCGGCGCGGTCCTGGCCATCGCCGGCGTGGTCAGCTGGGGTCTCCCGATCATCCTGCTGCTGGTGGCGCTGGCCTGCTTCGGCATGTTCCGCGCCCAGACCTCGCGCTAGCCGCCGAGCGAAGCCCGACCCGACGCGGCCGCTACCGGCCGAGCAGGCGGGCCGTGACGCCGGCGATCGTCTCCTCGCCGTAGGCCATCGACGGGTCGGTCACCGTCATCACGGCGATGGCGATCCGGTTGTGACCGCGCTCGAGCGACCCGACCTGGCTGACCAGCTGTCCCCGAGCGGTTCCGCGCCAGCCGCCCTTGAAGTACACCCGCCAGGCCGGCCGCGCGACGGCCGGGATGCCCCAGCTCTCGGTGGGATCGATGCCGGACAGGAGTGAGCGAGCGTAGGCGCGGAAGCGCCGCGGGATCAACCCGTTGATCCGGTAGAAGAAACGAGCCTGGTCGGCGGCGCTGATCTGCTCGTTGGCCCAGTCGACCCCGAGCGTCAGGTCGGTCATGCCGGCCTTGGCGGCCACGGAGCGCAGGCCCGCGTTGCCGACGCTGTCCCAGACGGCCTCGGCGGCGCGATTGTCCGACACGTGGATCATCGGATAGAGCAGCCGCTGCGAAGTCGGCCCGAGCTGCCCGTGCTGGCCGTTCAGGTCCCGCAGGTAGGCGACGAGCAGCATCGCCTTGGCCACGCTCGCCGAGACGAAGGGCTGGTGCATGTTGAGGCCGTATTCGTGGCCGTGGGTGTCGACCACCGCGAACGCGGTGCTGCCCGCGCGCGCCTGCATGTAGCTGGCCGCGCGCTCCATCGCGGGGATGCTGGGATAGGCGCGATGAGCCGAGGCCGAGCGCGAGGCGACCTCCCGGCCCGGTCCCCGGGCGATGCTGGCTGCGCGCGTGACGTGAAGCGGAGCGGCCGCCGCGGCCACCTGGCCCGGATGGTGCGCGCTGGCCGAGCCGAGGTCGATCCTTCCACTCACCAGCACGACCAGCGCAATCCCCTCCAGGATGGCGATCACCGCCACGGCCCGGAAGGCCCGCCGGCGCCGGATCGGAGGCGCCGACGGCATCCGCACGGCTGAAGGACCGAGCTCCAGGCGGGGAATCGTCGCCGCTTGCGACCGAGTCCGCACCTCGGCCGCGGGGCCGATGCGCTCGATCCGTATCTCCGGGGGGCTCAGGCCGATCCCGGTTCCTTTGCTAGACAGCAGCCCACTCCCGCATGTTGCGTGAGAACTTTGCCATACGGACCGGTCGTCCGGCCCCCGGGAATCCCGGAATTTGCGGAGAATCGGCTACTGCGCGAAGCGGCGCACGCCGAGGCGCGCGAGGCCCCAGAAGCAGACCGTCAGCACGGCCAGATGCAGGAGCGGGAGCCCGATCCCTGGAGAGGTGCCGCTGAACGCGTTGTTGATCGCGTCGAGCCCAGCCCGGAACGGGAACACGAATGCCACCACGTCGAGCACCGACTTGACCGTGCCGGAGACGGCGTCGGCCGGCACCAACGCGACGAACGCGATCGGCAACGAGAGCAGGAAGGCCAGCAGCGACGCCGCGCTGACCTCCCGGGCGAAGCCACCGATGGCCACCCCGAGGGCGCCGAAGGCCAGCCCGCCCACGGCCAGCGCGAGCACCCAGAGCTCAAAGCGCGACCAATCGAGGTGCACGAACAGGGACACGAAGATGGCCATCAGGAGGGTCACGGCGGCGGCGCACCCGGCCGACAGGACGATCTTCTCGCAGAGCAGGCGTCCTGGGGAAATCAGCCCGCGCACGAGTCGGGTGTAGGCGTGCTCGGAGCGTTCGACCGCCAGCATCCCCGCCGCCAGCAGCAGGGTCACGAACATCAGCGAGACGATCACCGCGATCGCCACCGCGTAGGAGTTCGTCGGGGTGGTCTGGCCGGCCAGCTGCGTCTGATTGACGCTCAGCGGCGTCCCGATCGAGCCCAGCACGGGACTGGCGAAGCCCAGGCCCTGGATGGCCACGTTGGCGAACGACGACACGCTTTTCAGCTCTGCCCGCTGGGGGGAATTCTTTGGCAGCGTGGGAACGACCGCGTCCACGATTGCGTGCGATTTCTTCAGGCCGAGCAGCGGGATGTTCTGGCCGAGGAAGTTCAGCGTGCCCCCGTTCAGGACCTGCTGCAGATCGCTGACCGCCACCTGGAGCACCTGCTTGGAGACCGCGGTCTCGACGTCGGCCAGCCGCGACTTGATGGCCTGGTCGACGTACTGACGCTCGACCGGGTCCCGGGAGTTGAGGATCAGGTCGACCGTCGGGCTGCCGACCCCGGTCTGGACCAGGCTCTGGATCTGGGCCGGGACGTCGGCGGGGATGATCAGCGCGGCCAGCGCCTCGCCGTCGCGGACCTTGGCGATGGCCTCGGCCCGCGAATGCACCCGGATCGGCTGGATCGATTTGAACAGCTGACCGGCGTAGCTCGAGATATTGATCTGCTGCGATCCGAAGTGGATCCGGCCCTGGCCGGGCGTGACCTCGCTGTAGTAGGCCACCTTGGGCTTGCCGGGGGGGCTGGAGAGCGCGAAACCCATCATCAGCGCGATCGCGATCGGATAGACGATCAGGATTCCCACCAGCATCGGGGATCGCTTGAGGATCTGGAGGTCCTTGACCAGCAGCCAGCGCACAGTGGGCCTCCCTCAGTGCCCGCGCTCGTGGAGGAAGTCGACGAACGCTTCCTCGAAGTCGCCCCGGTGCGTGCCGCGGGTCGGCGCCGGCACCGGGGCGCCCTTGCTCACCGCTCCCTCGAGCTCGGCCGGGGTGCCGGTGAACAGCAGCTCGCCGTCGACCAGCACCAGCACGCGATCGGCGTAGCGTTCGGCCTCGGCGACGTTGTGGGTCGAGTAGACGACGGTCGTGCCGCGGCCGGCCAGCCCGCCGATGAACTCCCACAGGCGGCCGCGCTGGCGCGGATCGAGCGAGGACGAGGGCTCGTCGAGCAGGAGCACCGGCGGCTCGCAGAGCAGGCCGATGGCGATGTTGACGCGCTGCTGGTTGCCGCCGGAGAGCCGCCCGACCTCGTCGTCGGCGCGGTCCTCCAGGTCCGCCTGGGCGAGCATCCGGCTGACCGCGGCCTCCGGGTCGGCCAGCTTCTCCAGCCTCGCGAACAGGCGCAGGTTCTCGGCCACTGACAGCTTCGAATAGAGCGCCGGCTGCTGGGGCACCCATCCGATCTCGCTGGCCGGCCGGGTGATCTCGCCCTCGGTGGCGGCGAGCACGCCGGCCAGGATCGACAGCAGCGTGGTCTTGCCCGCCCCGTTGGGGCCGATGATCGCCACCAGCTCCCCCGGGTAGAGCTCGAACTCGACCGATTGGAGCGCCGCGCGGGAGCCGAAGCGCTTGGTCAATGAGCGAACCGTAAGGGTCGCGGCCGTGGGCGCCTCGGTGGTCACCGGAAAAGAGGCTACTCAGCTTGGCGCGCGCACGCGTGGCTCGAGCGAGGCCCCGCAGGAGCCGCAGAAGGCGTCCTGCGAGCCATGCGCGGCGCCGCACTCGGGGCACCGATCCGGTCCCGGGCCAAACAGACCGATGCCGCCACCCGCCCCCGCCACCTGCCATTTCTCGAACTCGAGATGGCGGTGCAGGTAGAGCACCGTCTGCCGCAGCACGGCGGCGACCGGGAGCGCGATCAGCGCCCCGGCAATCCCGTAGATCTGGTAGCCGATCAGCAGCGAGAGGATGATCAGGATCGGGTTGATCCGCAACGAGATCCTGAACACCTGCGGCGCGACGAAATGCCCCTCGAGCTGTTGCAGGGCGACGAACAGCAGCACCACCCACACCGCGGAGATCGGGTGGGTGAACAGCGCGACCAGCACGGCCGGCGCCGGGCCGATGATCGGGCCGACGTACGGAATGAACTCCATCAGGCCGTAGAACGCACCGAAGAACAGGGCGTAGGTCTTGCCGTCCGGGAAGATGCCCGCTATCCCGAAGATCCACAGTGACAACGCGGCGCTCGATCCCATGATCAGGCTGAACAGGAGCTGGCCGCGCACGTAGTCGAACACGGCCTTCTGGACCAGCAGCGGGTAGTCGTCCTCCGGTGTGCCGTCGCCCGGCGGCATGATCCGCCGCACCAGCTCGCCGATCTGCCTGCCGTAAACCAATAGGTAGATCGACAGCACCAGCACCAGCACAAGGTCGAAGGAGATCGTCACCACCTTGCCGAGCAGATCCTTGGAGAAGGACACGATGCTCCCCGAGCTCTTCAGCACGCGCTTCTGGAGCGTCTGCAGCGCCGTCTGCCCCTGCTGCTGGACCTTGATGTTGATCCCGTTGCGATTGAGGAAGCTCTGCAGCTGAGCCAGGCTGTGGTTGGCCTGATGGACCAGATGCGGGACGTCGTCGGCGAAGCGGCTCACCTGGGTGCTGACCGGAGAGGAGAGCGCCACGCCGATCGCCCCGAGTGACGCGAACCCACCCAGGTACAGGATCAAGATCGCCAGCCCACGCGGCATCACCCGCTCGAGGATCTTCACCAGCGGATTCAGCATCAGCGCGATCAGGCCCGCCACGATCAGGATCAGCAGCACGGCCCCAGAGGCGCGGGCCAGCGCCCACAGCCCGAGCAGGCCGATCGGCAACAGCACCATCTGCACCCAGCGCGGGACCACCACCTTGGGGACCGGCTGCGGCGCCGGCGGCCCCGGGTGTTGGGCTTCGTCGTGCCCCGGGCGCTGGGCTTCGTCGTGCCCCGGGCGCTGGGCTTCGTCGTGCCGCACGTCGCCTGTCCGGTCGCCCGGATCTGCGCGGTCTTCCCGCCGTGGCTTCGGACGGCGGAGCGCGGCCAGACGCGGAGCCACGAATTCGCGGGAAAACTTCAAACGCATGCAACTGGAAGTATCCCCGCCGTGAGGACATGACCGAACGGAGCCACCATCTTGTTCATCGGCGACGTAGTCGGCGGCATCGGGAAGCGGACGCTGCTCGGCTTGCTGCCGGCGCTCCGGGACCGGTACGCGCCGGATTTCGTCGTGGTCAACGGGGAGAACGTGGCCGGCGGGCTGGGGATCACGCCGAAGATCGCGCGCGAGCTGCTCGGGGCCGGCGTCGACGTGATCACGCTGGGTAATCACACCTACCGCCATCGCGAGGTCTACCCCTATCTGGACGAGGAGGACCGGATTCTGCGGCCGGCCAATTTCCTCAAGAGCCAGCCCGGGCACGGCTTCTGCGTGGTCTCGCACGGCGGGGTCCGCCTCGGCGTCGTCTCGCTTTCGGGCAACCTCTACATGAACGCCAGCCGCCCGGTGTTCCCGGAGGCCGACGCCAGCCTGCACGCCCTCAAGGGCAAGGTCGACCACCTGCTGGTCGACATGCACGCCGAGGCGACCAGCGAGAAGGTCGGGATGGGCTGGCACCTCGACGGCCGGGTCACCGCCGTGGTCGGCACGCACACCCACATCCCGACGGCGGACGCCCGCGTGCTCCCGGGCGGCACCGCCTACATCACCGACGTCGGCATGACCGGACCGCGCGGTGGGGTGATCGGGGTCAAGCGCGAGCAGGCGCTCGATTCGATGATCACCAAGATGCCCGTCCGCTTCGAGACCTCAACCGAGGACCCCTGGCTCAACGGCGTGGTGATCCGGACCGAGGCGCCGATGCGGGCGGTCTCGATCGAGCAGGTGCTCGAGCCGGCCCCGGGCGTGGTCTAGCCAGGTGCGCTAGTCCCTCGTCAGGTGTCGGTCCGGTCATCGTTCGCCTCGCGCCGGCGCGTTCTTTGGCTCTGAGCGCGCGTATGGCGCGCGGATCCTGCCAAGGTTCGGCGCCCCGACCGTCCGAACGACCCAATCCAACCGATCCAGCGGCGCGCGAGGGTCACCCGGGCGCGGCCCCGTGCCGGGCTTCAGGGTCAGCCGGGCGCGGGCACGGCGATGCCGGGGCGCCGGCCGGGCTCGGCGGCCGGAGCCGATGCCTCGGGCCAGGAGCGCTCCGAGCTGGGGTGGGCGGCGATCAGGGCCAGCATCACCAGCGGGAAGAACCAGGGGATGTACAGGTAGAACCAGTGGGTGATCCCGAGCTGGAGGGCGATCACCACGGCCGCGGCCAGGGCGGAGACCTCGACGATCGTGCGCCTGCGCGGGACGAACGCGACGATCAGGGCCAGGCCCGCGCCGGCGCCCTCGACGAGGTGCTGCTCCAGCTTGAGTCCTCCCCACAGGCCCCAGATCGAGAACGGGGAGCCGCGCCCGGCCTGGTAGGCGATCGTGTCGTGCCAGAAGGCGTGGAAGTTGGACTTCAGGATCACCGGTAGGAAGGCGAGCACGACCGCGGCCGCGTAGGCGAGGACGTAGAGCG
This sequence comes from uncultured Solirubrobacterales bacterium, assembly GCA_963808605.1. Taxonomy (GTDB): domain Bacteria; phylum Actinomycetota; class Thermoleophilia; order Solirubrobacterales; family Solirubrobacteraceae; genus Palsa-465. The sequence continues at coordinate 98,769 of CAWEGQ010000003.1, read as the reverse complement.
CGAGCGAGCGCTTGCGCGGCCAGTCGCCCTGCCCGCGCAGGAACAGGGGACCGAGGGCGATGGGGGCGAACTTGGTCAGGCCGGCCAGCGCGGCGGCCACCCCGCGCGCGGGCGCCCAGGTGATGACCAGCAGGGCGAGCACGATCAGCATCGCCACCAGCGAGTCGTTGCTGTTGGAGCTCAGCGCGTAGAGGGTGAACGGGTAGGCCGCCCAGGCGTAGGCCAGGACGATGCCGGTGGTCGGTCCGCGGACCCGGCGACCGAGCAGGAACAGGCCGAACAGGGTCAGCAGATCGAAGGCGATCGCCGCCGCGTGCGCGGCCGGGAGGTCGTCCCAGGCGCCGCTCCAGCCGAAGATCGCGCGGGCAGGGACGTAGGCGTAGTAGTTGACCGGGCCGTAGGTGTCGCCGTTGGGGTTGTTGGAGGGGTAATGACCGTAGAGCGGCTGTCCGTTCACCAGCTTGTCGGCACCGATCACCCCGGCGTAGCCGACGTCGATCACGTTGGAGTCGGTCACGTTCAGCCCGATCCGGAACCCGACCAGGAAGACCAGCGCCACCGCCAGCCACGGAATCGGGACGAGCAGGCGCAGCGGCTCGCGGGGGCGTCCCCGGCCGAAGGCCAGCAGCAGCATCCGGACCAGCAGATAGAGCAGGAACGGGTAGGCCAGCGGCACCGAGATGCCGATCAGGGCGTGGTTGAAGAACGCCAGCGAGACCGAGAAGGCGAGCAGCACCAGCAGGTCGAGGTGCAGCAGCGTGGGCCGGCGTCGCCAGGGGATGAACGGCGCGATGAACAGCAGGCACAGTGGCAGCCACACGTACCAGCTGTTGACATTGCGGCCGAAGGCGCCGGGATAGCCGCGGGCCATCGTCCAGGCCACCTGAAAGCCCGTCCAGGCCTCGGTGACCCGCCCGGACCCATCGTCGACGTAGACCTGCGCCAGCTCCTTTTGATGCGGCGCGGCGGTGAACCAGCTGACCTGCCAGCGGCCGGGTCCCTTGGTGTACTCGTAGGCGACCAGCTTCGGGTGGCGGCGCAGCTCGGCGACGATCTTCGGCGAGCGCACGGCGATCCGCTCGGCCTGGAGCGCGGTCAGCCGGTAACCGGTCGGCGGCGTCGTCTTGTCCAGGACGATGACCGGAGTGTTCGGGTCGGTCGCCGTCGAGGCGGTCAACGAGCGCGTGGTGCGCTGCTTGGCCGAACCCGAGTGCGCATGCGAGCCCTGCGCGGCCGCGGCGGCCGCCGGCGCCAGGGCCAGTAGCCCGGCGGCGATCAGCAATGCCGCGCGGAGCCAGACGGTCAGCCCACGTCGGGCAGCGGCACCCAGCGCTCCGCTTACGCCTTGAAGCTCCAAAGCTTCTGTCCGATGAAGGACAGCGGCGTGCCCGCCGCGATCGCAATCGCCTGGGCGATCACCTTGCTCATGCCGCCGCTGACCAGGGCGACGAGCACGATGTAGGTGAAGCCGAAGGCCACGAGCGAGACGGTAAAGAAGCGAACTCCCTGCTGCGCCGGATGATGCTGCTTGGCGTCGAACGTCCAGTGGCGATTGAGCCAGAAGTTGTTGGTCACCGAGACGAGAAAGGCGATCGCCGAGGCGAACCGGTAATCGATCTTCAGCAGGTGGACGCAGACGGCGAACACCACGAGGTTGACGGCATAGCCGCTGGCCCCGACCGCGGCGAAGCGGACTAGCTGGATCCAATTATGGGTCTGGCGAACTCCGTCTCGCACCCGGGCGCGGAACGGAATCTCTACGGCTGGGAAATCGACGGTTGAACTCATTTCGAGTGTTGTGCTCATTTCTTCGGGCACGGGGCAAATGTATCGGCGTCGCGTCAGGCCTCCGTAAGAAGGTCAGGACGACTAACAGGGACCTAATCCAGTAGGGCTCTCGGTTCCAGGCCGAAGTGGGCCCGCACCATCGGCGCCACATCGCGCAAGGACCACTGCTCGTGAGCATCGCGCGAAGACGGCCCGGTGCCGCACCAGAGCAGGGCCCCCAGCGAATCCGAGCGGTGCAGCGAGCCGTGGCTCCCGCCACCCACGTGGTCGGCCCCGCCCCAGTCGACGAACTCGTATCCGGGGGCGGCCGACAGCAGCACGTCGCCGGCGGTCGGGCAGTTCAGTGCCGACCAGATCCGGGCCAGCGAATCCGGGTAATCGGGACTGAGGAAGCGGCCGTCCGGGGTCGAGGCGCCCAGCGCGGCCAGGTCGCCCTCGACGCTCCAGAGCAACCCACGGGCATCCTGCAGATCGCCGCCGGCGGCGAACCGGAGCTCGCCCCGCTCACTGCGGACCACCGCTTCCCCTCCCTCCAACGACAGCACCAGATCGACGCCCTCGAGCTCGCGCACCGCCTCGATCGAGCGCTCGGTCAGCGTCTCCCTGTGCTCCTCGTCCAGCACATAGATCATCGCCGAGCGCTGGGCGGGGCTGAGGGCGACCTCGGCGCCGATCGAGCGGGCAGCGCTCGGAGTGGCCACGTGGAAGTCCTCGAAGGCCTGGTCGAGGCGGATGCGCGCCTCGACGGCGGCCTGTGAGTGGTCAGAGGTGACGATTACGGCGTGCTCCTCCAGGAACGCGTCGGGGCCACCGGCGGCGTGCATCAGGCGCTCGAGCTGGCGATCGGCGTTGGCGATCGAGGTGACCTGCGCGTGCGGACCGTTCTTGTGCGACCAGGCGTCGTTGTCGGGCAGCGAGAACAGCAGGAAGTCGAACAGGTCGTGTTCGACCAGATAGGCGCCGACGCAGCCCGTGTGTTGGTCGCGCACCCCCGGCATTCCCAGCTGGCCTCGGCAGCCGGTCTTGCGGCTCGCGTAGAGGTCGGCGTAGAACAGCTCGAGCGGGCCGTCGATCGTCCGGCGAAACAGCGTCGAGGTCACGATCCTGGCCAGCGCCGACTCGTTGGAGACCTCGTGCTGATGACGGCCCCGGTAGATCAGGTAGGTCGTCCCGGCGGTCCGCACATCGGCGTCGTCGAGCGACTCGTAGATGGTCTCCACATCGTGGGAGAGGTGATCGGCATTCATCCGGTAGACCGTGTCGGTCATCGAGCGGAGCACGCCAAACTGGCGGGTGGCGGAGAAGCTCGAGCCGTACTCGACGTAGCGCGCCTCCTCGCGGTGGTACCAGTTCATGCTGGGGATCAGGTGCTGGTCGGGCCCGACACCGGTGGTGATCGTGGCCGCGCAGACCGGCGTCACCGACGGGAAGGCGGCGGCGCAGTCGTTGACGTAGACGCCCTCCTGGGCGATCCGAGCCAGCGCCGGGGCGCGCCCTGAGGCGATCGCGCGGTCGAGCATCTCGGGCTTGAGCGCGTCGATCACGGACAGCACGAGCTTCTTGGGCGGCAGGCTCACCGAAGGATCCGCAGGCCGGCGTACTTCTCGCCCGCGCGCCGGCGGCCGGAAAACAGCAGCCACAGGAGCAGCGCGAGGCCGATCGGACCGACCGGCGGAGCCACGATCGAGAGCGCGGCCAGCAGCAGGGCGATGCCCTCGGCGTAGAGCGGCAGCGCGGCGGCGGCGGCGTCGTCCAAGCGCTGGCGCACGCGGGCGAACAACGGGCGGGTGGCGGCGGCGCCGATCGCCGCGCACACCACGCCACCGATGAAGCCCGGCCAGACGGCGTAGTGACCGCGGCCCAGCGAGCCGGCGAACAGCAGCGCGCCGATCACGGCCGAAACCACGAAGAGGACGAGGATCACCGGCCGGGAGGCGAACCTCTCGGGGCTCAGGCGACGCTCGGCGGCCGACAGCAGGATCGATCCCACCACCAGAACAAGCAGGAATGGAGCGTGCTGCAGGAAACTGTAATCCGTGCCGTTGAAGTGGATCTCGACGTTGCCGGCGGCCAGCGCGGCGACCACCAATGCCGGTAGGAACGGGCGGATTCCGACTGCTGCCGCAGCCCCGATCCCTTGGAAGATGTCGAAGACGAGATGCACCGTGCTGTACCGTGACCAGACGTGACGATAACCGAGAGCCGTGAGTCTTAGACCCCGCTCAACCGTCCGCGACATCGAACGCTACGCATCGCTGTTCGCGGAGCGCACCAAGGTAATGAAGTCTTCGGCGATGCGCGACCTGATGGCGCTGACCGAGCGCGACGACGTGATCTCGCTGGCCGGCGGCCTGCCCGACACCTCGACCTTCCCTCCCGACTCCTACGCGAACCTGATGCGCACGGTCGCCGCGCAGTCGTGCGCTCGCGCGCTCCAGTACGGGCCGACCGAGGGCCTGTCGGCGGTCAAGCGCTGCATCGTCCAGGTGATGGCGGCCGAGGGAATGACCGTCGATCCCGACGAGGTGCTAGTCACCACCGGCGGCCAGCAGGTGATCGACCTCGTCTGCAAGACGCTGCTCGACCCCGGCGACGTGGTGATCGCCGAGGCGCCCACCTACCCGGGTGCGGTACCCACCTTCTGCGCCTATCAGGCCGACGTCGTGCAGGTGACGATGGACCGGGACGGGATGCGGATCGACGAGCTCGAGGCGACCCTGGATGAGCTCGAGCGCACGGGTCGCACGCCGAAGTTCATCTACACCGTCCCCAACTTCCACAACCCGGCCGGGGTCACTATGTCCCTGGAGCGCCGCCGCCATCTGGTGCAGCTGGCCTCGGAGCGCGAACTGCTGGTGCTCGAGGACAACCCGTACGGCCTGCTGCGCTACGAGGGCGAGCAGCTGCCGACTCTGCACTCGCTCGATCAGGAATTCGTGATCTACGCGAGCACGTTCTCGAAGATCCTCTCGCCCGGGGTGCGGCTCGGGTGGACGGTGGCGCCGGCGCCGGTGCTGGCCAAGATGATGATCGGGAAGCAGTCATCGGACCTGTGCTCCTCCTCGATCTCCCAGTACTTCGTCAGCGCCTACTTCGACTCCGGGCCGTGGGAGGACTACGTGCGGTCGCTGATCGAGATCTACCGCCGCCGCCGCGATGTGATGCTCGACTCCCTGGCCGAGCATTTCCCGCGGGAGGCCGACTGGACCCACCCGCAGGGTGGGCTGTTCATCTGGGCCACCCTGCCCGACTACATCGACACCAACGACCTGCTGGCGCGGGCGCTGCAGGAGCACGTCGCGTTCGTGCCCGGGCGGGCTGCCTACGTCGACGGACGCGGCGGGTCCGAGATGCGGCTGAACTTCTCCGGCGTGAACGAGGACCAGATCCGCGAGGGAGTCCGCCTGATCGGCGAGGTCCTGCGCGAGCAGGTGGCGCTGTACGGCACGCTCACCGGCACGACCGGGGCCGGCACGCCGCGCGGCGCCGAGGGACGGTGGCTGTCCGGGGCGCCGACCAGCGTCGACCCACCCGAGGTCGATGTCGAGCTGGCCAAGGTGCTCCGGATGCCGCATAAACGCGCCGGCTAACCGATGGCCACAGTCGCGGTGCTGAAGGGCGGACGCTCGTTGGAGCGCCAGGTGTCGCTGAAATCCGGGGCGCGGGTGCAGGACGCGCTCGAGCAGCTCGGGCACCGGGTGATCGCCATCGACGTCGGGGCGGACCTGGTCAGCCGTCTCGCCGAGGCGGAACCGGATGTGGCCTTCGTGGCGCTGCATGGACGCGATGGCGAGGACGGCACGGTGCAGGAGCTGCTCGAGGTGATGGGCATCGCGTACACCGGATCGCGCGTGTCGGCCTGCATGCGCGCAGCCGACAAGGTCCTGGCCAAGCACGCGATGCGCGACCACGGGATCCCCACCCCCGATTTCTTCGCGTTCAACGAAACGGCGTTCAAGGAGCTCGGGGCGGCCCAGGCACTGGGCCCGATCGAGGAGCGCCTCGATTTCCCGATCGTGGTCAAACCGGCCAGCCAGGGCTCGGCGCTGGGGATCAAGTTCGCCCGCACCGCCGCCGACGTCCCGGCCGCCCTGGTGGCCGCCTTCTCCTACGACCGCAAGGTCCTGCTCGAGCGCCACGTGAGCGGCCGCGACCTGGCCATCTCGATCATCGACGACAACGGCGCGTCCCGGGCCCTGCCGATCGTCGAGGCCGTGCCCGAGCAGGAGGATTTCTATGACTTCGAGTCGCGCTACGAGATCGGTCGCACCCGATTCGTCTGCCCGGCCGAGCTCGACGACGCGGTGGCGGCGCGGGCGCGAGAGATCGCCGTCGACGTCTACGCGCTGCTCGGCTGCTCGGGGTTCGCGCGCGTCGATCTGATGCTGGAGGAGTCGACCGGCGAGCTCTACGTGCTGGAGCTCAATCCGATCCCCGGGCTGACCGAGACCAGCCTGTTCCCCCAGGCCGCCGACGCCGCCGGGATAGGCTTCACCGAGTTGATCGGGCGAATCGTGGACGCGGCGCTGACGACGTGAGGATCGAGACCCAGCGAGACATCCTCAGGCGGTTCTTCGCGCTGCGCGATGCCCATTCCACGACGATGGCCGCCGAGCCCTACCGGCAACAGGCCGCGGTCTATACCGACCCGGGCCGGCTCGAGGAGGAGATCCAGGCGCTGTTCCGCGGACGGCCGCTGGTCGTCGGCCTGAGCGCGGACCTGCCCGCGACCGGCGAGTGCCTGGCCACCGAGGTGGCCGGCGTGCCGCTCCTGCTGGTCCGGGGCGAGGACGCGCAGGTGCGCGCCTTCCTCAACATCTGCCGCCACCGGGGCGGCCGGGTGTTCACCGGGCGCGGACGCCCGGGGCGGGCGCTCAAGTGCCCGTATCACTCGTGGGCCTACGACCTCGACGGCGAGCTGCTCGGTCAGCCGCTGGCCCGCGAGGCGTTCGCCGGGCTCGACCGCGGCGAGCTCGGGCTCGTCCCGGTGCGGGTGGCCGAGCGCTTCGGCCTGATCTACGCGCAGATCGAGGGGGAGGCGCCGATCGACGTGGCGGATGAGCTGTCGGGCATCGGCCCCGAGCTGGCCGACTTCGGACTGGCCGACTTCATCTACTTCGACGAGCGCACCGGCGTGTTCGACGCCAACTGGAAGCTGATCCACGACACCTTCCTGGAGAGCTACCACGTCTTCTCGCTGCATCACGACACGCTCGCCCCGGACATGCTCTCGACGCCGTTCGTGGGCGATCAGTTCGGCCCCCATACCCGCGGGATCGTGATGCGCAAGGAGGTCACCAGCCTGCTGGAGCTGCCCGAATCCGAGTGGGAGCTCCGGCCGTTCGCCTCGATCGTCTACATCCTGTTTCCGAACGTGGTCATCAACATCCCGATGAGCGGCCACGCGGAGTTCTGGGAGGTCTATCCCGAGCCGGGCGACCCCCACCGCACCCGTGCCTCGGTGCGCTTCTTCATCCCCCGGCCGCCGGCCGACGACGCGGAGCGCATCTTCTGGGAGGCCAACGTCCAATTCACCCAGCGGGTGGTGTTCGGAGAGGACTTCGGCCAGCAGCAGGACATCCACCGCTCGCTACGCACCGGGCTGATGCCCGAGGTCTTCTACGGCCGCAACGAGCCCGCGCTGATCCAGCACCATACGGAGGTGGAGCGCGCGCTCACTCTCCGGCGAAGTCTTCTGGCGTGACGCGGTCGAGGAAGTCCTTGAACTTCTCAACGACTTCCTCGGTGTCCTCGACCTCGTGCTCGAACTCGATCGCCGATTCGGCGATCACCTCGTCGGCGGCGAAGATCGGGGCGCCGGCGCGGACGGCCAGGGCGAGGGCGTCGCTGGGGCGGGAGTCGATCTCGAGCTCGCGCCCGTTCACGCGGAGGCTGATGGAGGCGTAAAACGTGTTCTCCCGGAGCTCGGTGACGGCCACGCGAGTGCACTCGACCTCGAGCTCGCCGAGCACGTCGGAGAGCAGATCGTGGGTCATCGGCCGGGGGGTGGAGGCCCCCTGCAGCTTCATCAGGATCGCTGCGGCCTCGGGATGCCCGATCCAGATCGGCAGAAACTTGTTGTTCTCGATGGTCTTCAGCAGCACGATCGGCTGCTTGCCGACCATGTCGAAGCTGACGCCGTAGATGACCATCTCCTGCACTGAGGCTGCTCCTGACTGAGGGGTCCCGTCGAAGTATAGGGAGAGGCCGAACGCCGGATTACCGGCCCAGGAGGCGGTCAAGCGGCCCTCAACCTCCCACTCGCTCGCGTCGATGTTGAGGGAATGGACGCATCCGCATACGCCTTCGTGCACGGGATTCGCAGCACGCGGGCGACGCTCGAGACCTGGAATCGGCGGCCGTGGCCGGTCCTCGGGGCCTGGATCGCCGGCAGCCTCGTCGCCGCGATGACCCTGCTCGGCGCGGTGTGGATCATCTCGCTGCACTCGTCGGTGGCCGGCTGGGCGCTGATCGGCCGGCCGCCGTTCCGGGTCGGCGATGTCTCCGACGCCCTCAAGATCCTGGGTCACAACTCGCTCGTGCTCGCCCTCCACGCGATGGCCTGCGTGGCCGGGTTCATCGCCGGCAGCTCGCTGCCGATCCAGGCCCAGGAGCACACCGGCATCAAGCGTGTCCTCCATGAACAGGGCGGGCGCTTCGCGATCGTGTTCGTGGTCGCCGCCACCACCTTCTCGCTGTCGGCCCAGGCATACGTCCTCGGTCACAGCGTCGCGCGGGTCGCCTTCGCCCTCCACACCTCCCCGGCGATTCTGCTGCTCGGCCTGCTGCCCCATGCCGTGCCCGAGCTGGTCGCGCTGTTCCTGCCGCTCGCCGCCTGGATCCTGGCCAGCCGCCGCGGCGACTGGGACCAGTTGCTGGCCGCGACGGTGGTGACGGTCACGCTCGCCGTGCCCGTGCTGGTGATCAGCTCGCTGTGGGAGGTCTACGTCGCCCCCCACATTCTCAAGGGGCTGATCGGCTACTGAGCGTCAGGGTTCGCGCGGAGCCGCCGACCCTCGTAAGCTCGCCCAGGTGAAGCCGGGACCGCGCGTCGCCGCACCTCTGGCGCTAGCGCTGGCGCGAGCGCGCCGGCGGCCCGGACGCTGGCTGTTCACGATCCTGGGGATCGCGCTGGCCACGGCGTTCAGCGCGGCGGTCGCGGTCGAATCGACGATCGCCGCGGACCAGAGCGCCCGGGCTTCCCTCGCATCGCTGCCGGCGGCGCAGCGCGCCGTCCGGGTGACCTGGCAGGGGATCGTCTCGCCCCCGGTGCAGCGCCGGGCCCGCGCCCTGCTATCCGGCCTCGGGCTCGCTGCCCAGACGGAGGTGGTCCTGCTCAACCCGGTCCGGCTCAGCAATCAGGTGGTCCGCCCCGCCGCGGTCGACCCGCTGGGGCGCTGGAGCTCCGGGAGCGGCGTCTCGCTCGGGCCCTGCCGACCCAGCGACTGCCCGGTGCTGGTGGCGAGCGGGAGCGTCCCCGGCCGCACCCTCTCGGCCCCGGGGGTGAGGCTCCGCGTAGCCGGCACGATCCGGCTGAACTCGGCGATCCCGCTGGATTACCTGCCCGAGTCGGGCGGCGGGCCCCCCGTGGTGATGACCGGCGACCCCAGCGGGCTCGAGTCGCTGGTCGGCCTCGGCGTGTACCGGACGCATAGCTGGCTCGCGCTCGAGCCGACCGCGGCGCTGCACTCGTGGAACCTCGCCTCCACCGAGCGCCGGCTGCAGCGCGCTCAGGCGGCGCTGCAGTCGACCGCCAGCCAGTTCACCCTCGCGGCTCCGTTCGCCGGCCTGGATGCCGCGCGTGCGCAGGCGGACGCGGCGCCGCGCCGGCTGCTCCTGGCCGGGGGCGGCGCGCTGGCGGCGCTGGCCCTGTTCGTCGTGCTGGCCGCCGGCGCGCTCCGCCGCGACCAGTCCGAGGAGCTCGCGCGCCTGCGCGGAGCGGGAGCGCGCAGCGGTCAGTGCCTCGCCTTCGTTACCACCGAGGCGTTGCTGATGTGCGGCCTGGGGATCGCGCTCGGGACGCTCGGCGGACTGGGGGCGGGGGCAGTGCTGGCCAGCGCGTCCGGTTTGCCGGTGGGCGGTGTGCTGGCGCACAGCCTGCTGACGCCGCTGGGCGCGGTGGCGGTGATCGGCGGCTGGATCTGCGCCACGGCGCTGGTGGCGGTGCTGCTCCTGGCCAGCGATCTGCGGATCGTCGACCTGCTGGCGATCGTCTCCGCGGCCGCCCTGGCACTGGCGCTGAGCCGGTCCCCGGGCGGGAACGATCCGTTGCCGGTGCTGCTGGCGCCGTTGTGCTGCCTGGCCGCCGGGGTGGTGGTGTTCCGGCTGGCCACGGTGCTGCTGAGAGCGGGCGAGCGCGCGTTCCGGCGGGGGCCCGTGCTGGGGCGCGTGGCACTGGTCGGACTGGCCCGCACGTCGACCGGCCCGTCGCTGGCCATCGCCTTCATCGCGGTCAGCACCGGCCTGGGGGGATTCGCGCTGGCCTATCGGGCGACACTGACCCGCGGAGCGTCCGACGAGGCGGCGGCACAGGTGCCGCTCGACGCGATCGTCTCGGCCGGAACCGACTTCACCCGCCCCCTGGACGTCGCCTCGCTGGCCCAGTGGCGCGCGCGGGCGGGCGGCGCGGTGGATCCGGTACGCCGGACCGAAGCCTCGTTCCCCAGCGGCGCCGCGACGGCGACCGTGCCGGCGCTCGGCGTTCCGGCCGCGGCGCTGAGCGGGCTGCGCGGCTGGCGCTCCGGCGACGGGTCCGCCTCACCGGCGAGCCTGGCCCGAAGGCTGGTCCCGCCGGGCCCGGTCCGTACGCCCGGGCCCGTACTGCCCGCCGGCTCCAGCACGTTGCGCTTGCGCGCGCGCTCGCCCCGGCTCGGCGTGGAGGTGAGCGCCGATCTCCGCGACACCGACGGTAACGTTCGGCAGGTCGGGCTGGGAACGGCGGGCGCGCGGTGGCAGGAGCTGACGGCGAGGCTGCCGCCCGGGCGCTGGGAGCTCGAGGCGTTGACGCTGCAGGAATCCACCGGACTGCAGGCCACCAACGGTCATCAGAACGCCGAGAACGTCGCCGCCGCCACCCAGTTCACCGCGCCGGTGACAATCGGGGCGGTGCAGGCGATCGGTCCGGGGAATCGCCTTCTCGCCGCCGGGGGGTTGTCGAGCTGGCGGGGCGTCGGGGCGGCGGGGGCCACGCCGGGGCGCGGAGGGGCGATCGACGTCGGCTTCCTCACCTCCGGCGCGCCCGGAGTCATCCGGCCGCCGCAGCCGAGCGACTTCAGGCCGGTTCCGGTGCTGACCGATCCGGGCACCGCCCAGTCCGTCGGACCCGGCGGCAAGCTTCCGCTGACGGTCGACGGAGAGCCGGTGCAGGCGCGGGTGGTCGGGACGGTGACGCGATTTCCGACACTCGAGGCCGCGGCCGGCGCGGGCTTTGTCGTGGCCGACGAGGCGACGCTCGCCTCGGCCCTCGACGCGCAGCTCCCCGGACAGGGCAGCGCCGACGAGCTGTGGATCTCCGCCCCGACGCTCGCCCCGTTGCGGGCGGCATTGCGCGACGGCGTGTTCAGCCGCCTGCAGGCTGCGTACCGGTCTGACATCGAGCACCGCCTGCGCAGCGCTCCGATCGCCCGCGGCGTGCTCGGGACCCTGATCGCCGCGGCTTCACTGGCCGCCCTGCTGGCGGCCCTGGGGCTGCTGGTGTCATTGCTCGGGCAGGCCCGCGACGAGCGCGCCGAGCGTGATCTGGTGGCGGTCGGCGTCGGTCCGCGCGGGTTGCGCCGCGAGCTCCGGGCGCGGATGCTGCTCTCGGCCGTGCTCGGGGTCGCCGTCGGGCTCGTGGTGGCGGCGTCGCTCACCCGGCTCGCGGTGGCCACGGTCCGCGCGGCCGGGTCGATCGCCAATCCCCAGCCGCCGCTGGTCACGGTCGCGCCGTGGGCGGAGCTCCTCCTCTGGTCACTGGCGGCCCTGTGCGCGCTGGCGCTGGTCAGCTGGCTGGCCACGCAATCGCTGCTGCGGGGGAGGCGGACGGCGTGAGCCCTTCGGCGCCTGTCGCTCCGGGGCGGATCGATCGCGCAGGCGCGCCCGCGCTGTCTCTGCGCGAGGTGTTCTGCGTGCACCGGACCCCTCAGGGGGATGCCGCCGCACTCCAGGGCGCCACGCTGGAGGCGCAAGCCGGAGAGCTGATCTGCGTGCTCGGACCCAGCGGGGCCGGCAAGAGCACGCTGCTGCGGGTGATCGCGGGGCTGCAGACACCCTCGGCCGGCGACGTGCTCGTCCTCGGCCGCGACATCGGCCGCCTGCCGCCGCGCTCGCGCGCCCAGCTGCGCCATGAGCTGTTCGGGTTCCTCGGGCAGAGCGCGGAGGCGGCGCTGTCGCCCGACCTGCGCGTGGAGGACTGTGTCGCGCTGCCGCTCTCGCTGCGGGGATTCGACCGGGCGGATCGTCGGGCCCGCGTGGCCGAGCTGCTCGAGCGAGTGGGCCTGGCCGGCCGCGCTCGAGCCCGGCCCGCCGAGCTCTCCGGAGGTGAGCGCCAGCGCGTCGCCTTCTGCGTGGCGATCGCCCACCGGCCCCGTCTGCTCCTGGCCGATGAGCCGACCGGTGAGCTCGACGCCGACAGCGCGCTGGCGGTGCGCCAGCTGATCGCCGACGTGACCCGGGGCACGAACGCGACCACCATCCTGGTCTCCCACGACCCGGCGAGCGCCATGGTGGCCGACCGCACGCTGGTGATCCGGGACGGACGGGTAGCCGAGGACGCCGACCCGGTCGAGCGCACGCTGGTGGTGGCGTCCGACGGCTGGGTGCGGCTGCCGCCCGAGCTGCTGGCCCAGGCGTCGATCGCCGGGCGGGCTCGGGTGGCCGGGGACGCCGAGGGGCTGGTGGTCAGCCGGGCCCGCACTGTGGCCAGCGATGCTCGGGCGTCGGGCTCCGAGACCGGGGCGAACGATGGCTCGTCCGGGGCGGAGGGTGACTCGTCCGGGGGCGTACGGCGCACGTGGGGTCCGGCCGAGGTTCGGCTCCGGTCGGTGGTGCGCTCGCGCGGGCGGGGGGCTGGACGACGCGACGTGCTGGACGGCTTCACGTATCTGATCGCGCCGGGGCGGATGACCGCCCTGACCGGACGATCGGGGTCCGGCAAGACGACGCTGTTGCGGCTGATCGCGGGGATCGACAGCCCGGACGCGGGTGAGCTATCGGTCGACGGCGCCGAGATCGCCGGCTGGGGTCCCGAGGCCAGAGCGCGGCTCCGGCGCGAGCGGATCGGCTACCTGCCGCAGGAGCCCTCGCCGATCGCCTTCCTCAGCGCCGAGGAGAACGTGGTGCTGGCGCTGCGGCTGCGCGGCTGGTCGGAGGACGATGCGCGCGAACGAGCGGCGGTGGTGCTGGCCCGGGTCGGCCTAGCCGACCGGGCGCGCCAGCGCGTCGGCCGGCTGTCCGCCGGGGAGACCCAGCGAGTCGCCCTGGCCCGGGCGCTGGCCGGCGCGCGCGGGCTGCTGATCGTCGACGAGCCCACCTCGCGGCTGGATCGGGCCAACGCCGGCGCGGCCGCCGACCTGCTGGCCGAGGCGGCCAGCCTGGACGGGCAGACCGTGATCTGCGCCACGCACGACACGGAGGTGATCGCCCGGGCTGGAGCGGTGCTCAGCCTGGGGTAGCGCGCTCGCCCAGGGGGCGGGATGGGAGCGGGGCCGCGGGACGAACGTCAACTGCATCGGTGAAGAGGGGTTTGATCGGGCCTCGGCCGCGGATCGGGTCCCCGGGCGGGGGTGTTGGGACGTTGCGTCTGCTGTGTAGACGGTTCTTACCGAGCCCGGCAGCCGGAGGGCTTGGGATGCTGGTTCCCCCAGGGGAAACCTTCCTACCAAGACCCGGCCCGCGGCCTCGCGTCCCACGCACACCAACCGGACCCACACCTCATTGATGCAGTTTTTCGTCCACGACTAGGCCGCCGGGGCGACGATCCGCCGCCCCGGCGCTACGAGCACGTCCGGTTAAGACACCTCGCGCAGGCGACCGGTCTCGACCTCGTAGACGAAGCCGCGGACCGAGTCCTTGTGCGGGATGAAGGGCGAGGCCTTGATCCGGGCGATCGACTGGCGCACGTCCTCGTCGAGGTCGGCGAACGCCTCGGCGGCCCACTCGGGCTTGATCCCGGTGTCCTCCTGGATCGACTGCTTGAACTGGTCGTCGGTGAAGGTGAGCATTCCGCAGTCGGTGTGGTGGATGAGGATGATCTCCTCGGTCGCGAGCAGGCGCTGGGAGATGGCCAGCGAGCGGATCTCGTCGTCGGTCACGACGCCGCCGGCGTTGCGGATCACGTGGGCCTCGCCCTCCTTCAGGCCGAGGATCCCGTAGACGTTGAGGCGGGCGTCCATGCAGGCCACGACGGCGAGCTTGGCGGCGGGAGGCATCGGCAGCGAAGCCTTGTCGAAGCTCTCGGCGTAGGCCTGATTGTTAGCGAGTAGATCGTCGGTAACGCTCACTGACGGCTCCTTCGTGATCGGGGCCAGGAAAACTAACAAAAGCCGATCGAGTTAGTGCTTATTTATAGTGTCGGTGGTACGGATCTTTGGCGCGATGTCCGGACAGGTATTTTTTCCGACAGGGTCGCGTCGTCTCCAGGTCGGCGCCGGCCACGGCAGAGGGAGACAGACGTGATCGCAGCAAGAGCACGCACCCGTAAGGGTCTGTTGGCGGCGCTCTGCGCCACCGCGGCGTTCGGCGCCGGCGCCGGGGCCGCCCAAGCGTCACCGGCCCAGAGGGCGATCGGGAATTTCGTCAGCGGCCCGTTCCACGCCCAATTCGGCGCCATCCGGCCCGCCAATGCGCCGGCCACGTCGGCAATCGGGCAGTTCTCCGCCACCAGCTCCCTCGGGCCGGTGGCGCTGATGACGGTCGGGGGGCCGATCACCTGCCTGGATGTCGTGGGCAACCGCGTGGGCCTGTTCTACCCGATCACCAGGAGCAACCCGACCCTGCTCTCGCAGGTCGGCTCCGGTGTCTTCCTCTACGCCCAGCTCGGCTCGGGCGGCAAGCCACAGAGCGTCACGTTCGCTCCGGTGCCATTCGCGAAGACGACCTCGTGCGCACCGCTGCCCGGGCTCCTCCCGATCACCTCCGGAACGCTTTCCCTCACCTCCTAGCGTCGTCCCTCGCCGCTGCGTCCGGCGCGGGCCGGGCGCGGCGCGGCGCTTGGCCGGTTAAACGAGAACGCCCCCGATCCGGCGGGATATGAGGCCGGATCTGAGGGGCGCGCTCTGGGAGGAGAGAGGTGCTACGACCGGAATGATCACTCTGGTTGCCTTAGAAGTCAAATACGTATACGAACGCATACCCATAAGCTGTACTTATGGATCTACGACAGCTGCGCTACCTCGTGGCGCTATCCGAGGAACAGAACTTCACGCGAGCCGCCGCGCGTGAGCACATCGCCCAGCCGGCGCTCTCCCAGCAGATCCGCCGGCTCGAGGACGAACTGGGACTTGCGCTGGTCGAGCGCACCACGCGACGGGTGGTGATCACAGACGCGGGCGCGCTGCTGGTCACGCGCGCGCGGCGGATCCTGGCCGAGATCGAGGCGGCCCAGGAGGAGATCCAGGCGCTGCGCGGCGTGTGGACAGGGCGGGTGACCATCGGGACGATGCACACGATGGGCCCGATCGACGTCTCGGTGGCGCTGGCGCAGTTCCACGAACGCCATCCGGGCGTCGAGCTGAGTGTCTGCGAGCAGTCCAGCGAGGAGCTGGCCGACCTCCTGCGAAACGACGAGCTCGACCTCGCCTTCCTGTCGGTGACCGAGCGGATCGAGCGGCGCGGGCTGGGACTAGCGCAGTTGATGCTCGAGGAACTCGTGCTGATCCTGCCGCGCGAGCACCGGCTGAGCACGCGCAAGCGCGTCCAGCTCCAGGAGCTTGAGGACGAGGAATTCGTCAGCTACCGCGAGGGATCTCGCCTGCGCGAGGTGCTCGTCACCGCCGCGCAGGAGGCCGGATTCACCCCACAGATCCGGCTCGAGTCGAACGAGAGCCAGCGCGTCCGCCGCCTCGTCTCCCGTGGCATGGGGGTAGCGATCCTGCCCCGATCCGACTGCGTCGGTCCGGGCGCCGATGTTGCCGTGGCGATGCTGGCGGGCCCGGCCCTGACCCGCGACATCACGCTGGCCTGGCGCGCGGACCGGAGGCTGGCGCCGGCCTCGGCGGAGTTTCTCAGACTCGCCCGCGAGACCTTCGCCGACGGCGCCGCCACCTAATGGGGGCGCCGACGGCGCCGCCACCTAATGGGCTCCGGTCGGCTCAGTTGCGGATGGCCAGCAGCTCCCCGGGGGGATCGCCGGTCAGCAGCCACGCGTCGCCGACCAGCCGAACCTGGCCGCGCCGGGCCAACTCGGCCACGGCGGTGGTGACGGTGGGCCGGCGGGCAGCGACGAGGTCAGCCAGCACGGCGTGGGTGAGGCGCAGCGGCAGAGCGACGCCGTCGCTGCGCACGCGCCCCCAGCGGTCAGCCAGGTGCCAGAAGAGCATGTGCAACCGGACCACGGTCCGGGTCTGCTGGACGATCGCCATGTTCACGGCGAGGTTGCGCGAGCGTTCCAGCGCGCGCCCCACCAGACAACCGGTCAGCTCCGGGTGGTTCGCGAAGGAGGCCGCGGTGCGTTCGTCGAGCACCGCCACGCGAGCCGCTTCGATCACCCACCAGCCGGTGGTCGACTGCAGCGGAGGCGGCGTGCCGATGTCCTGCCAGGGACGGAGCAGGTCCCCCTGACCGAGCAGCTCGGCGCCGAACCGGCCTTCGATCTCGACCCTTCTGAGCAACAGTCCATCGAGGACGAGCAAGCCGATCCCCTCGCTGAGGACATCGGTCATTTCCTCGTCCCACACCCCGCTGGGCAGCAGTAGCACTCGGGCGAGGCAGTCCTGGATCGCCTGCGCCCGTTCGCTTTCCGGCACCGCCGCCGCGAGATCCGGGTCCTCGCTCAGGACGTGGCAGAGGCCCAGTGGAGCTGCCTGGCCAGCATTCACAACACTGAATCTGGCACAGCGGCCGGCTCGGCGTACGCTGTCCCCGATGTCAGCGCCAGCTGAGCCCGCCGTTGCGGGGCTGCAACCGAGTCGGACCTACCCCCCACCGCCGCGGCCCGAGTCGGCCTGGCCGGCGCAGGTCACCGTGCTGGCGGCGATCGTGCTGCAGCTCACGCTGCCCGAGCGGCTGACCGTCGGGCCAAACTGGCTGCTGCCGGTGCTGGAAGGTGCGCTGCTGTTCGGTCTGGCGATATCCACGCCGATGCAGCTCGAGCACGAGCATCCCCTGCGCCGGCGCCTCGCGCTGACCATGACGGCGCTGGTCAGCCTGGCCAACGTCTATTCGCTGGCGCTGCTCTGCCACTACCTGTTCAACCACAACGTCCTGGACGGCAAATCGCTGATCATGGCCGGCATCGTGATCTGGCTCACCAACGTGGTGATCTTCGGGCTTTGGTACTGGGAGACCGACCGGGGTGGCCCGGGACAACGCGCCGCGGGCCGTGACGGACCACCGGACTTCCTGTTCCCACAGATGACCGACGACACGATCGAGCCGCGTTTCTGGCGTCCGCAGTTCATCGATTACCTGTACGTGTCCCTCACCAACGGGATGGCATTCAGCCCGACCGACACGATGCCGCTGACCCCGACGGCCAAGTCGATGATGGGCGTGCAAGCGCTCGTGTCGGTGGTCACGCTGGCCCTGGTCGTCTCCCGCGCGGTCAACATCCTGTGAGCCGGTCGGCGCAGTTGCGTTTACTCGTCTGAGAGCCATGAGCTCCAGCGCTCCCGCCCCGCCCAAACGCCTCCAGGCGGCCATCGTCGGCTCGGGCCCGGCGGGCTTCTACGCGGCCGGGCAACTGCTCGCCAGCCGCGATGTCGAGGTCGACGCGTGTTCGGCAACGGCAACGTCGCCCTCGATGTCGCGCGGATGCTGGCGCTGACGCCGGAAGAACTGGCGATCACCGATGTGGCGGACCGCGCGCTCGTGGCGCTGCGCGACAGCGCAGTCGAGGAGATCATGGTCCTCGAGGACCACGCGGCGGGTCTCCTGCCCGAGCCTTCCGGCGACCGAGACGAGCTGCTCCGGGCTATGAGCGCGAAGGGGGTGGCCTTCGTCGAGTACGACGGCTGGCGGTCGATCGACGAGCACGAGCGCTCCTCCGGGGAGCCCCACGGCCGGCCGCGGATCAAGCTCGTGCGCCGGGACGATCTCCTGGCTCGCGCCAGACCCCGCTGATCCGCAGGCCCTGAAGAACGGCGCGCGAGGCGTCGCAACATCCGCTTCACATATCGTTCACGAGCGCATGGGCCGCCTGCACCAGATCCTGTCCCCCAAGGACCGGGAGTTCTTCGATCTGTTTGAGGAGGCCGGGGCAAACATCGAGCGCGCCGCCGAGCTACTGGAGCAGATGCTGCAGTCGTTTCCCGAGAACCGGGATCTGGCCCGGGACATCCTGGTCTGCGAACAGCAGGGCGATCGGATCACCCACGACGTGATCCACCGGCTCCATGCCACTTTCGTCACCCCGATCGACCGCGAGGACATCTACGAGCTCGTGTCCGCGCTCGACGACGTGGTCGATTACACCGAAGAGGTCGCCGACTATCTGATCCTCTACAAGATCGAGGCGCCGATGGAACAGGCCCAACGGCAGGCCTACATCCTGTTACAGGCGGCGAGACTGATTCGCCAGGCGATCCCCCGGATGCGCGGCTTCAAGGACATGTCGCACTACACGATCGAGATCCACCGGCTGGAGAACGACGGTGACCGCGTCGTGCGCGAGGCGATCGCCTCGCTGTTCGAACCGCGGATCGATCCGATCGTGGTGATCCGCTGGAAGGACATCTTCGAGCGCCTCGAGCAGGCGATCGACGCCTGCGAGCACGTGGCCAACCTGCTGGCCGGCATCGTCATCAAGAACTCGTAACCGTGCACGACAATCTAATCCTGGCGATCGTGGTGGGCAGCGCGCTGGCGTTTGACTTCACCAACGGCTTCCACGACACCGCCAACGTGGTCGCGACGTCGATCTCCACGCGGGCGCTGGCGCCCCGGGTCGCCGTCGCGCTGGCCGCGGCGGCGAACTTCGTCGGCGCGTTCATCTCACTGAAGGTGGCCGCGACGATCGCCAACGACATCGTCAACCCGACTTCGATCACGCCGACGATCATCTTCGCGGGCTTGATCGGGGCGATCTTCTGGAACCTCGCGACCTGGTATTTCGGACTACCTTCGAGCTCTTCCCACGCGCTGGTCGGTGGGGTGGTCGGCTCCGCCTACGCTGCCCACGGATCCCACGCGGTGTTCGGCGGAAACCTGATCGGCAAGATCATCGTGCCGGCGATGATCGCGCCGGTCCTCGCGTTCGTGATCGCCGGAAGCGCGATCGTCGTCGTGTATCGAGTCGTCGGACGGCTCCGGCCCGGACCGGTCAACCGGTGGTTCCGGCTCGGCCAGGTCGCCTCCAGCGGGATGCTCGCCCTGGCCCACGGGACCAACGACGCTCAGAAGACGATGGGCGTGATCACGCTGGCGCTGATCGCCAACGGCAACCTCCACAAGGGCGCCGGCGTGCCGGAATGGGTGGTGTTCGCCGCCGCCACGGCGATCGCCCTGGGTACCTACTCCGGCGGCTGGCGGATCATCAAGACGATGGGCAGCCGGATCATCAAGATGGACCCCGCCCAGGGGTTCGCAGCCCAGACGTCGGGCGCGGCCACGGTGCTGGCCGCCTCGCACTTCGGCTATCCGCTCTCCACCACGCACGTGATCAACGGCGGCGTGATCGGTGCGGGCGCGGCCAAGCGGCTCTCGGCCGTGCGTTGGGGCGTGGCCGGCAACATCGCGATCGCCTGGATCCTGACGATCCCCGCGGCCGCGCTGATGGGCGGCGTCGTCTACGACCTCACCGACGTGTTCGGGTCTGGGGCCACCGGACCGCTGGTGATCTCGCTGGTCTGCCTGCTCACGCTGATCTTCCTGCTGATCCGCCGGATCCAGCGAGGCCCGAGCATCACCGCCGCCGAGGGCGCCCCGTGACCCTGGCCAGCGCGATCGTCAACTTCTCCACGCTGGCCAGGGTGATCGAGGGATCCCTGGTCGCCGGGATCGGGATCACGGTCGTGTTCTCGCTGGTCATCTGGGGCGCGACCCGAGCCAGCGATTACGCCCGCAGCGACCAGCGAGGGCTGGCTCTGGTGCACGGGGCGATCGCCACGCTGGCGCTCACAGCGGTGGCCGGCTCCGTGGTGTACGGCTTCACCATCCTGACCACCAAATAGGGCGCGTCGCGCGAAGCTCCGCTCCCACGGCTCGCCGTCCCCGGCACTACTCGATCAGCCCGTCCGCGCGCAGCACCTCCTGGGCGATGGCGAACGCCGCGTTGGCCGCGGGGACGCCGGCGTAGATCGCCGAGTGGAGCAGGATCTCGCCGATCTCCTCGGTGCTGAGGCCATTGCGGACGGCACCCCGGACGTGCAGGCCGAGCTCGTTCTCGGCCCGCATGCAGACCAGCGCGGTCAAGGTGATCGCGCTGCGCATCCGGCGGTCGAGCCCCGGACGCGACCACACCGCCCCCCACGCGTATCGCGTGATCAACTCCTGGAAGGGCTCCGTGAGCGGAGTGGCCGCTGCCCGGGCCCGGTCCACATGCTCGTCGCCGAGCACCTCACGACGCGTCCTCATACCCGCCTCGAGATCGCTCATCACGACTCCTCCTCATCTGCCCAGGCCCGATGCGCCGTCAGCGCTCGGTCGATCAACCGGTTCGCAGCGCCCAGGTAATGATCGGGCGTGAGCGCCTGGTCGAGCTGCTCCGAGGTCAGCGACGCGGTCACCTCGGGCGTCGTGAGCAGGGCGTCGCGCAAGGACGGGTGCCCGGCCCCGACCTCCTGGGCGGCTTCGGCCACGAGCGCCCGGGCCCGGGCGCGGCCGACCGTCTCGGCCAGCGCGCCGGCCACACTTTCGCTCATCACCAGCCCGCGGGTCAGTTCCAGGTTCTCCCGCATCTTCTCGGGGTCGGCGGTCAGTCCGACCAGTAGCTCGCGCAACGCCGCGGCGGCGGAGCCCGTCAGGCGGAGCAGGTCGAGCAGCGGCTCCCACTCGGCCTGCCATCCGCCGGCAGCGCGCTCGTGCTCCTGCGGCATCGAGGCCAGCATCGTCGCCACGAGCCCGGGACCGCGCCGGGCGCAGGCGACGACGGCGACCGCGTCCACCGGATTGCGCTTGTGCGGCATCGCCGATGAGCCCCCGCCGGCGGCACTCGCCACCTCGGCGACCTCGGTCTGGGCGAGGAGGATGACGTCGCCGGCGATCTTCGCCATCACCCCCAGCGCCATCCCGAGCGCGCAGGCCATCCGAGCCGGGGCCAGCCGGAGGGTGTGCCAGGGCAACTGGGGCTCGGCCAGCTCCAGCCGGGCGGCGAGGCCGGTCACGATCTCCAGCCCGCGATCTCCGAACGCCGCCAGCGTTCCGGCCGCCCCGCCCAGGGAGACGGCCAGCTCGCTCCGGCGAACCTGAGCCAGCCCCGCCGCAGCGCCGTCAAGGCCGGTCAGCCACTGCGCGGCCTTCAGCCCGAACGTGACCGGGACCGCCTGCTGGAGCAGTGTGCGCCCCACCTGAATCGAGCCACGGTGTCGATCGGCCAGCCCCGCACACGCGTCGGCGGCCTCGTCGAGATCGTGCAGCAGCGGGGCCAGCGCGCGGCGCGCCACCAGCATCAGCGCGGTGTCGACCACGTCCTGGCTGGTGGCGCCGGCGTGCACGTAGCCCGCGGCCTGCTTGGAGACCCGCGCGCGCAACGCGGCGACCAACCCCGGCACCGGCGTCCCGTTCTCGCCGGTGCTGCGCCCGAGTCGTCCGATGTCGAACGCCGCCACATCGGCCGCCGCCGCGATCTCCTCGGCCGCGTCGGCCGGGATCAGGGCCGCGCCGGCCAGCGTCCGGGCCAGCGCCACCTCGACGTCGAGCATCGCCCGCAGCAGCGCGCGGTCATCGACTTCGCTCGCCACGCCGCCGCGCGCGAACAGGCCGGCCAACAGACCCTCGGACTCGCCGCTCACCCGCGTCAGCGTCGCAGAGCCGCCGGTCGGAGCGGGTCCCTGCGCCGGCGATAGTGTTCGCCCGGTGGACAGCGCTGAGACGATCACCGCGGCCGTCCTCGCCAGCTTTGACCAGTGCCCGGACTCGCGACTGCGCGAGCTGATGCGCGGCCTGGTCAAGCACCTGCACGCGTTCGCCGGCGAGGTCGCGCTGACCGAAGCGGAGTGGGGCTCGATGATCGCCGCGCTCACGGCAACCGGTCACCTGACCGACGACAAGCGCCAGGAATTCATCCTCTGGTCGGACGCGCTCGGATTGTCGATGCTCGTGGATGCGATCGCCCACGCTGCGCCGGCGACGGAGGTCACCGAGTCGACCGTGCTGGGTCCGTTCTATGTGCCCGCAGCCCCGACGCGCGAATATGGCGAATCGATGACCGCGGAGCCAGGCGCCGGCACGCCGGCCTGGGTGTGCGGGGCGGTGCGCGACGGCGCCGGAGCCCCGATCGCCGATGCCGAGCTCGACGTGTGGCAGAACGGCGCCGACATGCTCTACGCGGTTCAGCGGCCTGAGGCGCCCGAGGGTCATCTGCGCGGGCTCTACCGCACGCGGGCGGATGGAAGCTACGCGTTCCTCGGGGTGCGCCCGGTGCCCTACAAGATTCCCGACGACGGCCCGGTCGGGCGGATGCTCGCCGCCACGGCACGCCATCCCTGGCGCCCGGCCCATATCCACATGATCGTGCGCGCCCCCGGCTATCGAACGCTGGCCACCCACATCTTCGACGCCGACAGCGAATACCTCGACTCCGACGCCGTGTTCGCCGTCAAACCCTCGCTCGTGCGCAGCTTCACCGTGCGCTCCGGGAGCGACCCCGACCGCCCGCCCGGGGTCGATGGCGAGTGGGTCTCGGTGCACAACGACCTCGTGCTGGCCCCGGTTTAGCCAGGCCCGGATCGCGGAAAGCAACTGACGACAGTGAGCCTCCGCACCAAGCCCCCATTCCGCGCCGACCATGTCGGCAGCCTGCTGCGCCCGCCCGAGCTGTTGCAGGCACGGGATGAGTTCGCGGCCGGCCGGCTGACCGCCGAGCAACTGCGCGCGATCGAGGACGACGCGATCCGCGCCGCAGTGGCGATGCAGCGCGCAGCCGGGCTTGCTTCGGCCACCGACGGGGAGTTCCGTCGCGCCTCCTGGCACATGGACTTCATCTACCAGCTCGGCGGAATCGAGCGAGCGCCCGGTGACATCAAGGTGGAGTTCCAGAACGAACAGGGCAAGATCGAGTTCACCCCGGCGGCGATTCACGTGGGCGAGAAGGTGCACCTGAGCCAGCCGATCTTCGCCGACGACTTCGAGTTCCTGAGCTCGGTCGTCGAGGATGGCGTAACCCCGAAGCTGACGATTCCCTCCCCGAGCATGGTCCACTACCGCGGCGGGCGCGCCGCGATCGACCCCGACGTGTACGCCGACCTGGACGAGTTCTGGGTCGATCTGAGCGGCGCCTACGCCGACCAGGTCAAGGCGATGCACGAGCGCGGCTGCCGCTACCTGCAGTTCGACGACACCAGCCTGGCCTACCTCAACGACCCGCGCCAGCGCGAGGCGATGAGCGGCAAGGGCGAGGACGCCGAGCACCTCCACGAGACCTACGTCCGCAACATCAATCGCGCCCTGGCCGAGCGGCCCGCCGGCATGGCGATCACCACCCACATGTGTCGCGGCAACTTCCGCTCCTCGTGGGCCGCCGAGGGCGGCTATGACTTCGTCGCCGAGGCGCTGTTCGGGGAGCTGGACGTGGACGGCTTCTTCCTCGAGTACGACGACGCCCGCTCGGGCAGCTTCGAGCCGCTGCGGTTCGTGCCGGAGGACAAGCTCGTGGTACTCGGGCTGGTGACCTCGAAACGAGGCGAGCTCGAGTCCAAGGATCTGCTCAAGCGCCGGATCGAGGACGCCGCTCGGTACATCTCGATCGAGCAGCTCTGTCTCTCGCCTCAGTGTGGCTTCTCCTCCACGGTCGAGGGCAACGTCCTGACCTACGACGAGCAGGTGGCCAAGCTCGAGTTGATCGTCGAGACGGCGGCCGAGGTCTGGGGCTGAGCGGACCTAGGGCCCTGCGCCGGTCGCCAGGATCCGGCTGCGCAGCGCCTTGCGGTCGATCTTGCCGACCGGCGTGAGCGGAATCGCCTCGACGATCTGCAGCTCGCGCGGATACTTGTAGCCGCCGATCCGCTCGCGCCCCCAGTCGATCAGCTCCTCGGGAGTGGGCGGTGCCTTGGAGGGATGCAGCGAGACGAAGGCGACGATCTCCTCGCCGTGACGGGGGTCGGGTCGGCCGATGACCGCCGCGAGCTGGATGGCCGGATGCTCGATCAGCGCGTCCTCGACGTCGCGCGGATACACGTTGAACCCACCGCGGATGATCAGGTCCTTCTTGCGGTCGACGATGAACAGGTAGCCGTCGGAGTCGAGATAGCCGATGTCGCCGGTGTGCAGCCAGCCGTCACGGAGAGCCTCCTCGGTGGTTTCGGGAGAGCGCCAGTAGCCGCGCATCACCCCCGGGGATCGGCAGCAGATCTCTCCGGCCTCCCCGGCCGGAAGCTCGCGACCTTCGTCGTCGAGGATCTGAACGGTGCAGCCGGGCACCGGCAGGCCGACCGAGCCCGGCCGCTCGCGCCCCACCGGGTTGGTGGAGATCAGAGCGGCGGTCTCGGTGAGACCGTAGCCCTGCCGGATCGAGACCGACGGCACCCGCCGGCGGAACTCGGCCTCGACCTCGGGGGGCAGTGGCGCTCCCCCGGAGCTGAGGAATTGCAGAGACGAAATGTCGTAATCCTCGAGCGGCTGGGAAAGCAGGATCTGCAGCATCGAGGGGACCACGGCCGAGAGCTGCAGCTGATGCTCGGCGATCAGGGCCAGGAACGCGTCCGGGGCAAACCAGCGCAGCAGGACCGCAACGCCCGCCTCGGGGTTGTGCAGGCCGGCGAGCGTGACCAGGATCCCGTAGGAATGAGACAGGGGCAACGTGGCGAGCGCCCGGTTGACGCCCGGCACATGGCCGGCCTCGAAGGCCGAGTGCCCCGAGAAGTAGAGGTTCGCGTGGGACAGCATCACGCCCTTGGCGCGACCGGTGGTCCCGCCGGTGTAGAGCAAGGCGGCGAGCTCATCGTCGGCGCGATCGACGACCTCGGCAGGTGTGGCGCTCTCCAGCGACTCGAGGCGCAGAACCGTGTCGCCCGTGTCGTCGGTGCCGCCGGCGTCTCCGGTGGCAGGGGTGGGCGGCGCGTCACCGGGATCGCCGGTCGAGATGACGAAGCGGACGCTGCCGAGCCCGCTAACGGCCTGCCGCACCTTCTCGACGAACTCGGGTGTGGTCACCACGGCGCAGGCGTCGGCGTCGGCGATCAGCTGCCGCAGATCGCCGAGCGGGAGGAGGAACGTGGCCGGGGTTACCACCGCGCCCGCGCGCCAGAGCGCGTTGTAGACGATCCCGACCTCGGGGCAGTTGGCCATGCTCACCACGACGCGATCGCCGGGACGTACCCCCAGCTCGACCAGCGCGCCGGCGATTCGCCGGGCTCGCTCGAACAGCTCCCCGGAGCCATGCCAGCGCCCCTCGAACAGCAGCGATGGGTAATCGCCCTTGCGCTCGAACGCCCGCTCCGCCAAGCGCGCCAGGTTGTGCTCGCGGCCGGAGCTCATGCCCGGGGAACGGTATCCGTAACGGGCGGGCAACCCCGCCGTGCGGATTGCTAGTCGGCCTCGCCGGCCGGAAAACCTCGCCGGTGGCGCCGGCCGCCGTGTGGGGCGCGGGGTTGGCGGCGAGCCGTCGCGAACAGCGCCGCGATCTCCGGCTCCATGTAGTAGTCGGTCCCGCCGTCGGCGCGTCCGTCGGTGTTGATCGGCAGCGCGCGGTCGAGGTGCCGGCAGTAGCGGCCCGGCCAGGCGAGAATGCCGGCTACTCCGTGCGCGCCTTTCTGCAGCTTCAGGCGCTTGGCGATGTTCTCGCCGCCGAAGCGCTCTCCGGGCGCGTCGATCAGGAGGTCGAACAGCTCACGGGCGGGGGGCGCCAGCTTGCCGTAAAGCCAGGCAGCCTGGTCGGCATCATCTGCCGACCAGGCTCCGGCCTGACCGTGGTGGCGCGAGCCGCGCGGGCCGCGGCGTCCGCGTCCCGCTGACGGAGGCGGGGTCCCAGGTTCGGCCGTAAGGAAGGCCGCGAACCAGGAGTAGAACTCCGGAACGCGCTCCTCGGGGACGGCGACTGTGACCTCCTTGTCGGCCATCTAGACCTCGGTGGTCTCGGACGGCTGTGCGGTTTCCTGCACTGCTTCGGTGGACTCGCGGCGCTCGGCGCAGCGGCCTCGGTGACCTTCGTGGCCTTCGTGACGGCCGTGGTGGCCGTGGTGCGGTCGACCGTGCCGGCCCCGGCGTCCGCGTCCGGCGCGGCCGGAGAGGAATCGGGCAAAGAACGCGTGGAACTCAGCGATCCGCTCCTCGGGGACATCGACGGTGACCTGCTGGTAATTCGTGGTAGTTGGGCTTGGATTTACTTCCATTTGCACTCCTATATTTGCTTACGGGAGCAAGCATAGCAGAAGTAAATACTTAAGTAAAGTACTTCTCTCTCGGGTTATCCGCGAATCGCTGCGGCGACCACTGGGAGCTCTGACGCTGGCCGCGGCTCTGCCCTTGGTCCCGGCCGCGACGCTGGCTCTGGCTCTGGCTCGGGCGGAAACGCTTCCAGGTCGACTTCCGACGCGTTCAGCGACTGGTCGACGGCGCGCGCTACCTGCTCGCGAGAGCGGGCGTCGACGGCGCCGCTCAGCGCGGACTGCCAACGCTCGGCCGTCACCGGCGACCGCTTCAGTCCGAGGTCGGCGAGCACCGCGACCTGGTCGACGTGGCCGGCAATCTCCTCGGCGCGACGCTGCGCGGCCATGTGTTGGGCCCGGGCCAGCGGGGTCCGGCCGCGCGCGCCGGAGATGTTCAGCAGGTCGCCGGCCACCAGCGGCACGGCGCGGCGAGCGCATTTCTCCCAGGGCGCGTCGGCGGCCGAGTCGACCACGACCTGGCGGACGACCCGCCAGCCCGCGTGGTGGGAGTCGCAGCGGGCCACCAGGAAGCGGGCCAGCGCCTCGGCCACGATCACGGCCCCCGGCTCGGATCCGTGGCCGTCAAGATGGCGCAACGCGGCGCCGACGCCCCGGCCGTCGTCCACCGCCCGGGCGAGCTGGCGCGCGGTCCGTCGCGGTTGATGTGGTTCGTCGTCGATCCATCAACCGTACTCGCCCAAAATCCGGGCTTCATCGCGCCGGAATCCGGCCGCACTGTTCCCGCGCGCGCGTGCGTGGATCGTCGTCGCGTGGGTGGCTTTGGAGCCCTGGGGTGGATTACTCATCCCGAGGCCCCAACCTGGCCGCGAATCCGGCGCCAGAGGCGTGCCAACGGGGTGCCGGAGGGGTGCCGAAGCGGCGCGCTGGTGGAGCGCGGGCGAAGCGCGGGTAGGGCACTAATCCGGTCGGATAGGCCGGCGTGCGATCATTGAGTCCATGAGCGAAGACTCGGGCAACGAAAGCTTCGAAGAGAAGGTCCGCGCGATCGCGCGCGAGGTCAGCCGATCCGTCGAGCGCTTGACTGATTTCAACGTGGACGAGATCGCCGACGCGATCGGTGTAGATGCCGAGCGGGCGAGGCAGCTAGCCGATACCGCGGCGCGCTGGCTCAATGGACAGGCCGAATCCTTCGGCGAAGGCGGGCTCTGGGGAGTCAGGCCGGACCGCCCGACGTCCAGCCGGGATCCGCGGGACCCACGGGACACGGCGGACGCCGCTCACGCGGCGGACGCGGCCGCGGATCGGGATCCGCGAGACGAGGGGTCCGACCAGGATCCGCGCGGCTCGTCGGCTAGTCGCGCCGCCGGAAGCGAGCGCACCGGCGCCGGGCCGCGGCGGGGCTCGGGACCGCACCCACTGGACCTACCGACACCGGACCAGGGGGTCGCGCTCAGCGCGCTGGATTCCGGGCGCTGGACGGTCGAGCCCGGCAGCAACTCCTTCTCGATCAACGGCGAGGGTCCCGCGCCCACCGAAGCGCTCGGCCTGGTCGGCGAGCTGCGCGCCCGTGACTGGATCGATGCCCACGGCGAGGTCACGCTGGTCGGTCACAACGCCTTGCGCCGCTGGTTGGACGAAGCCAACTCGAAGTAGGCGGCCCAGCCGTCGGAGCAAGCCGCACCCTGCGGCGCAGGCCGCGCCCCGGCGCAGGCCGCGCCCCGGCGCGGCACTAGTCGTCGAGGTTCTCGATCACCTCGTTGGCCCGCGACCACTGGTCGGGCGGGACGACCAGGTAGATATCACCGTGCCCGAGGCGATCAAGGGGATGATCGGCCACGCAGCAGGCATCGAGGCCGAGCGCCCGGAGCTGATCGCGCCAGGCCACGGCGGTTGGCTGGTCCTCGAAGGTGCCGACGGTCTCCCAGCCCTCGAGGCGGGGATCGCCGACCGACACGGCAGGTTCCTTCACGGCACGCGCCTTCAGAAAACGCGGGAGGGCCACCGGTCAAGCCTACCCGTCGCGCAGCACCGCGCTACTCGGCGTCGCGCACCGCCGGCGCTACTCGGGCTCTGGACTAGCCTCCTCGATGGACATCCGGGTGACCAGGCCATCTCGCATCTCGTACACGTGGACGACGGAGCCGTCGGCCACGATCTGGCCGTCGAGCGACCGCACGACCTGGTGCACGTCCACCGCGATGCGGCCGTCGGGACGCGTGGCGATCGAGAGCGGATCGACGTGCGGATCGATCTCGGACCACTGACGCAGCCAGTACGCCCGTACCGCCTCATGTCCGTGTAGGCGTCCTCCCTCCCACCCGTTGGGCCAATCGACGTCGTCGGCCGTTGCGGCCAGCACCGCCTCCACATCGCGCGCGTTGAAGTGCTCGTAGAGAGCGCGCAACTGTTCCTCGGCGGCCATCTCGGACACCATACGCGAGCATAGAACCGGCGGGGGAACCCGCGTCAGCGTTCGAGCAGGGCGACGAGCTTGTCGAGCTGCTCGTTGGTGCCCTGCTCCATCAGCGGGAACATCTCGTCGCTGATTGCGCCGACGAAGTTCTGATGGAGGTGCGTCTTGCCGTCCTGCTCCGTCAGGGTGACGGTGACCTCGCCGGCGTCTACGCCTGGGGCCTGTCGATCCCAGCCGTAGACGAGCCGGTCGATCGGGGTGACCTCGCGAAAGGTCATCTCGGACGGGTATCTCGTGCCATCGACCTTCGAAACCATCGTGAGCTTGAACGCACCGCCGGCGCGCAGGTCGACGGTGATCGTCTCCAGCGGGGTGTGGAAGATGTCCGGGCCCCACCACTTGGCCAGCTGCTCGGGCACGGTGTGGGCGTCCCAGACCAGCTGGCGGGGCGCGTCGAAGACGCGGGTGAGGGTCAGTTCGCGTTGCGTGTCGGTCGTCATTGCGACTCCTTCTCCTGGGGGGTTTGTCCGCCGGCTTGGACCTCGCGCAGGTGCTCATCCAGTCGCGTCCAGCTCGCGTCCCAGAACTGCCGGTAGCGCTCGAGCCATGAGGTCGCGTCCTGCAGAGGAGCGACCTCGAGGTGGCACGGGCGCCACTGGGCATCGCGGCCGCGCGAGATCAGCTCGGCGCGCTCGAGCACCTTGAGGTGCTTGGAGATCGCCGGGAGGCTCATGTCGTGCGGCTGGGCGAGCTCGGTCACCGTGGCCGCGCCGTCGATCAGGCGGGCGAGAATCGCCCGTCGGGTCGGATCGGCGAGGGCGGCGAAGGTGGTGCTGAGCTGGTCGGTGGGCATGCTGGGTATTTAGCCGGTCGGTTATGTAACCGCTTGGCTAAATATACGCGAAGAACGCCGCATGTCAAGGGCGTGGTGGCACGGACGGCTTCGCCACGGGAGCGGCGTGCAAGGCACAGCGACCCGCCGCGGACGGCTAGCCGGCGAGGCGCAGCGCGATCACGATCTGCTGCGTCTCGACGAGATCACGCTCGGGGGCGCGCTGGGCGTTGAACGCCTCGAGGATGTAGGCCAGGTGCTGGCCCTGCGCCGCCGCCAGAAGGATCCGGATCGGGACGTGGGCCTTGTTGCGCGTATAGAGAACGACGCTGCGGGCGGGCAGGCCGCCTAGTGTGGTGCCGCGGCCGTGTTTCTCGGTGACCGGGCCGTAGGCCTTCCGGATCGACGCGAGCGCGGAGCGGAGGAGCGGCAGCTTCTGGCCGGGAGAACTTGGCTTCGAGAGGAGGGCTATCTGCGATGTCCCATCACGGCTGGCCAGCCGGAGAAAGCCGGGACCGCGGACGGCGGTCCAGCCGCTGGGAAGTTGTCCGCTGACGCCGATCGCCGAGCTCGCGAACGACTGGACCAGCGGCGGCAGCTTGGCCGGCGGGGGCAACGACGGTGGTGCGTGCCGACCCGACGAGCCTCCCGCCGTGATGAGGATGATCGCCAAGATCACCACGGCGGGAATGGCTGCGCCCAGAGCGAAGCGCGCCGGGATCGGGAGGGCGGAACGCGTCAGTCTGTGACTCTCGATCAGTCGCCGGTGCGGCGGGCCAGGACTCGGCGCGCTCCGGCGCCCGCCCCGAGCAGGACGAGACCCAGCAACACGGCGCCGGTGACGTCGTAGCCCGTGAACGGCAGGCTCGGGCCGGAGGCGGCGACAACGCCGTCGTCGCCGGCGGGTTCACCGGTCGTGCCGGTGTCACCCGTGGTTCCCGTGGTCCCGTCATCCCCCGTGGTCCCGGTCGTGCCGGTGTCACCCGTGGTCCCCGTCGTGCCGTCGGTGTCACCCGTGGTCCCCGTCGTGCCGTCGGTGTCACCGGTGGTGCCGGTGGTGCCGGTGGTGCCGGTGCTACCCGTGGTTCCGGTTGAGCCGGTAGTTCCCGTGGTTCCGGTGCTGCCGGTCGTCCCGGTGGTGCCGGTGGTGCCGGTCGTTCCAGTCGTGCCGGTGGTGCCGGTGGTTCCCGTGGTGCCGGTGGTCGAGGCGGGTGCGGCGGCGGCGGACTCGGATGCGCCCGCGGTCACCTTCCCGACGGCGGTGTCTCCCGGAGTGGCCTGAACCAGGAACAGGGTCAGGGCCTCACGGACGTTGTACGGAATCGTGGCCTGCGTCGACGAGGTGTCGTCGGCGTTGCAGACGATCGGCGCCAGCACGGGGATCCCGGTGTCCGTATTCGGGGCGCCGGTGCCGCAGCCTGCCGCCGGAAGGGCCAGGCCGGTCTGATTCAGGCCGATCACCTTCGAGGTCGCGACCGGAGCCGTCGAGGTGCCGTCGTTGCAGGTCTTCGTGTCCGAGGTGGACTGGATGACCTGCGCCGTGACGCCGGCGAGGTTGGCGTTGGCCACGCTCGAGTCGCCGTGCGAGGTCTGGCAGTTGCCGCTGGCGGCAATGTCGCCGTTCGAGCTGGCCGCGCCGACGCCGAGCGACGTTCCGCCCGTACCCACCTGGGCGTTGACCACCGCGAAGTGGTTGGTCGAGCCGGTGGCCGTGGTGGCGGAATCGGCTGTCACGGCGTTGACGCAGAGGGCGCCCGCGGATGACGTGCAGAGGTTGTTGAGGATCGCCACCTGCGCGGCGTTGAGCGGTCCGGTGGCCGTCTGACCGGGATTCGTGTCGACGCCGAGGATCTCGTTGCCGAGCAGGGCCAGGATCGTGATGTGCCCGTGATAGGTGCCATCGGCCCGCTGCTCGCCACGAGCGCGGCCGAGGATGACGTCCTCGCGGTTCAGAGTCGAGTCGCCGGCTCCGGTCGGATCGCCAGACAGCGGACGCGCGCTGGTGGGCGCGAGGTCGACGACGCCGACTGTTCCCTGGCCGTGCGGGTTGGTGCCGTGCAACGGCGGCTGGTAGGGATTGGCCGCGGCGACGGAGGCCGCGGCGTGCGAACTCGAGGCCGCGGGCGCACTTACGGTGGAGGTCGCCGGGGCAACTGCCTGACGTCCGGGAACGCCAAGATCGACGCCGGACGAGAGTCCTGGCAGAGCGATCACCATCAGCGCAGACAGCGAAACCGCTGCTGCGAGCAGAACACGCAAACGTCCCCTCACGAAACCTCCCTATTTACTGCATTTCTGAGCACGGATCCGGCTCTAGAACAGAGTAGACACCGTATCGGCAGAAGTGGCGTCGAACAAGAGGGCCAAGCAAACGCACGAGGTTCTGCACGCAAAACGCACGGTCTTCTGCACGCTAGTCTGCGCGTGATGAGCCGCCGGGCGACGCCTGCGTAGGAGCCCGCCCCGGTTGCCGCTCCCCAACCCCGCCTCGGAGTCCGCGCGCGCTCCGCACCCCGACTCCGGCGCCCAGAGCTCCGCCGGCTGGCAGCAGCGACTCGAGGAATCGGCCTTCGGCCGGGGGATGCTCAGCAGCCTTTTCGTCGTCACTCTGATCGCGATCGTGGCGATCAATCTGCCCCAGTCCGACCTGCGCCGCCAGCTCCTGCGTCCGGGCCAGCCGTATCTCAACGCGATCGGACTGGATCAGAACTGGGCGCTGTTCGCCCCTGACCCACGACGGGTGGTGATCCACGTCGCCGCCACGGTCAGCTATGACGACGGACGCACGGCCCAGTGGTCCTTCCCCCGCGATGGCGCGCTGATCGGCACCTACCGCGACTACCGGTGGCGCAAATGGGCGGAGAACCTGATCAATCCGGCCAACGCCACCGCCCTGTGGCGCTCCGCCGCGCTGTGGGCGGCCGGCCAGGAGAGGCGGCCAGGCCACGCGATCACCAAGGTATCGCTGGTCGAGCGTTTCGCGCCGCTGGCCCCGCCGGGCGTCACCCCCAGCGTGGGCCCGACACAGCAGCGCGTGTTCTACACCTTGCGGGTTCAGCCTCCGGGGACGGGCCGATGACCTCGCGCTGGGAGCGGTTCTGGTTCGAGCCGACTTCGACCTCCAGCCTGGCGGTGCTGCGGATCGCGTTCGGCCTCCTCGCGTTCGCCTGGACGCTCACGCTGACCCCGGACCTCGGCGCGTTCTTCGGCCATGGCGGACTGGTCGGCAGCCAGCCGGGGGCCGCCGGGGTGTGGGGCGTGTTCGCGATCGTGCACAGCGACCTCGCGGTGCAGGTGACGTTCG
Source organism: uncultured Solirubrobacterales bacterium (assembly GCA_963808605.1). Taxonomy (GTDB): domain Bacteria; phylum Actinomycetota; class Thermoleophilia; order Solirubrobacterales; family Solirubrobacteraceae; genus Palsa-465. The sequence goes on along the minus strand of CAWEGQ010000003.1, from coordinate 65,815 downwards.
CGTTGCTGCTGATCGCCACGGTCGCCCTGATCGTCGGCTACCAGACGCGGCTGGCGGCGTTACTGGTGTTCATCGGGATTCTCTCCTTCGAGCGGCGAGACCCTTATGTCTTCAATACCGGCGACGGCCTGGTCAGGCTGATCGCCTTCTATCTGATGCTCGCGCCGGCCGGCGCGGCCCTGTCGGTCGACCGCTGGCGCTCGGCGCGCGAGCACTTCTGGGAGTTCCCGCTGCGGGCGCCCTGGGCACTGCGGCTGATGCAGATCCAGCTCACCATCCTCTATCTCTCCGGACTGTGGATCAAGCTTCAGGGCACGACCTGGAACAACGGCACCGCGGTCTCCTACGCGATGCGGATCTCCGACCTCTCCCGCTTTCCCCTCCCCGGCTTCCTGATCCACTCGGCGCTGATCTCCAATTTGATGACCTACGGAACGCTGGCGATCGAGTTCAGCATCCCGATCCTGGTCTGGAACCGGCGCTTCCGGCCCTGGGTGCTGCTGGCCGGCCTGAGCCTGCACCTGGGCATCGAATACTCGATCCGGGTGGGATTCTTCAGCCTCGCGATGTTCACGCTGTACCTCTCGTTCCTCGCTCCGGGTTGGACGGAGGTCAAGCTGCTGGCCGTTCGCGATCGAGTGCAGCGGCGAAGGCGCGCCACCGACCCGGCACCCCAACCCGTCACGCAGTCGTGACGGTCCGGAGGCTGGGCGGCGCGCTGGTGGCGCTCGTCGTCGTGGCTACCGGCTTGATCGACGGGACCACGGCCCGCGGGGCCGTGCTGGTGCGAACCTTCCGCGTCGCGCCGGCCGGCGTTGACCCCAATGGCCCGAGCGGCCAGCCCAGCATCAGCGCCGACTCGCGCTACGTGGCGTTTGCCTCGGAGGCGTCGAACCTCGGGCCGTTGATCGGCCATCCCTTCGTCTCGAACATCTACCGGTTCGACTTCCGCACGGGGCAGGCGACGCTGATCTCGAGCGCTCCCGCCGGCGCATCCGGTAACCAGCCCTCGTCAGAACCCTCGATCAGCGGGGACGGCCAGGAGGTCGCGTTCGTCTCCCAGGCGACCAATCTCGTCGCCGGTACCCCTCGGCCGGTCAGCGAGATCTTCGTCCGCGCGGGTAGCGGTCCGGTCCGGGTGGTCACCGTCGGGTTCGGCGGCGTGCAGCCGGACGACGACTCATCCCAGCCGGCGCTTTCGGCCGATGGCAGGTTCCTGGCCTTCACATCGAGCGCCGACAACCTGATCGCCGGCGACGACAACGCGGCCTCGGACGTCTTTCTCGCCGACCTGGCCAACGGCACGATCCAACGCGTGAGCGTCACCAACGGCGGCTTCCAGGCCCGCGGGGCCTCGTACAACCCGTCGATCAGCGCCGACGGCAGCCTGGTCAGCTTCACCTCGGCGGCGAGCAATCTCGTGCGCGGCGATCACAACCGGGTGCCCGACGTATTCACCTACGACCGGCTCACGGGGATCACCCGGCGGGTCAGCGTCTCGAGCCGGGGACGGGAGCAGAACGCCTCGGTGGCGTCGCCGTTCACCCAGATCTCGGACCTGAGCGCCGACGGGCGTTACGTCGTGTTCGATTCGGACGCCACCAACCTGGTGTCCGGGGACAGCAACGATCACACCGACGTCTTCCGGCGCGATCTGGCGACAGGCCGCACGTCGCGCGTGTCGGTGAACTCCCTGCTGCAACAGGGCGACAACGACAGCTTTGCCCCGTCGACCTCGGCCGACGGTCGGGTGACCGTGTTTGAATCGTTCGCGGACAACCTCGCGTCGCCCTGGACGCCGAACGAGAACGTGTTCGCGGCGGATCAGCTCACCAACACCGTGCTGAACGCCGATGTCGGCCCCCGTGGCCAGCCGCGCGGGCCGGAGGTCGATCCCGAGCTGCTTCAGCGGCCCGCCGTCTCTGCCGACGGCCAGGTGATCGTGTTCACCTCAGGCGCCGACAACCTGGTGCCGAACGACTACAACGGCACCGACGACCTGTTCGTACGCGTGCTGACGCCCCCGGTGACGACGATCGTGCGCGCGCCCCCGGCCACCACCGGGGATCGGCGGCCGGTGGTCGAGTTCCGCGGCAGCAACGCTCTGGCTCGGTTCGGCCTCTGCCAGCTCGACGGGCGACGGCAGATGTGCCCGGCGGGCCGGCCGTTCCGCCTACCGAAACTCAGACGCGGCCCCCACGTCCTGAGGATCTTCGCCGGCGACCCGGGGACGCTGTTTGACCCGCAGGGGGCCGTCGTCCACTTCACCGAGAGCTGACCGGCGCGCTACGGCGTGTACATCGTGGCGTTGCCCAGCGGGGCGCCGTTGTAGCGCTGCCCGCCCACGACCAGCACGCGTCCGTCCGGAAGCCGTACCGCGGCCTCCTTGGCCGCGGGGATCAGCGATCCCGCGGAGCTCCAACGACCCCGGCGCGGGTCGTACAGCCAGGCCGACCCGAGCGCGCCGTGGTCGTTGAGGCCGCCGGCCACGAGCACCTGCCCGGTGTTCAGCAGGACCGCCACCTGGAATGCCCGCGACGCCGGCAGCGACGCGGTCCGGGTCCAGCGGTTGCGCGCCGGGTTGTAGATCTCGGCCCGGGCCTGGAACCCCGGCTCCTTGTCGCCGCCACCCACCACCAGGACCCGTCCGTCGGGCATCAGCGTGGCGGTCTGGTTGGCGGTCCCGTAAGGGAGCCGGCCCGCCGAGGTCCAGCGGTTGCGCGCCGGGTCATACAGCTCAGCGCTCGAGAGCAGCCGGAGATTCCCGCCGACGCTCTGCTCTCCTCCCACGACGAGGACCCGTCCGTCGGGCAGGAGCGTGGCGGTCTGGTGATAGCGAGCGGTGTGGAGATTGGCTGCTCGCGACCAGAGATTCGTCGCCGGGTCGTAGAGCTCAGCGCTCCCCAGTGCCGGGCCGAATCGGTTGAAACCGCCCGCCACCAGGACCCGGCCGTCGCGCAGCAAGGTCGCGGTGTCGTTGTCACGCGGAATCGAGAGAGAGCCGGCCGGCACCCAGGTCCCGGTCGAGGGGATGTAGCGCTCGGCCGAGGCCAGATACCCGGCGGTCAGGTTTCCTCCCCCGGCGATCAGCACCGAGCCGTCCGTGAGCAGCGTCGCGGTGTGCGCGAACCGTGGGGAGTAGAAGGGTTGGGCGTAGGTCCAGCGGCCGCCGCTGGGGTTGAACAGCTCAGCGCTGGCCAGCATCCCGAACTGGAATCCGCCGGTCACCAGCACGCGACCGTCCTCGAGTAGCGTCGCGGTCTCGAGGTAGCGCGAATTGTGGAGCCTGCCGGTGGAATGCCAGTGCCCGCGCGCAAGCGCAACCGGGGCGCCGAGGAGCGCCGCCAGGACCAGCAGCAGCCCGGTTAGCCGAGAGCGCATCAGTGCCCTAGCCGGAACGGAAGGATCGTCCGCAGGCGGACGGAGTAGAAGTGGCTGATGTTGCCGGCCCGGTCGATGGCCAGGACCCGCACGACATAGGTCCCGGCCGGAATCGTCGCCGTCGCAGGGATCCGGAAGCTCCAGCGCCCGTGGGCGAACTTGGCCTTGAAGAAGAACGGCGCCGAGCAACCCGAGAGCACGAGGAACTGGCGCCCGTCGTACCAGATGCATTTCCCGTGGGTCTTGAATTGACGGGTCGGGGAGACCAGCTGGATCGCCAGATCGACTCTGCTCACGCCGCCGGAATCGTTGGCCACGCCCCTGAGCGGGAGTCCGGTCTTACCCAGGCGCACGTGCTGACTCGGACGCGGCGAGTCGATCCGGACGACGGGCGGGAGGCCGTCGCGCACCCGGATCTTCACGGCGGTCGATGTCGCCTGCGCGCCGCCCGGATCGACCACGGTGACCGTCGCGCGGTAGGTCCCCGGCTTCCGGTAACCGTGCAGCGCCCGCGGCTGGTAGCTCCGATCGACGATTCCGTCGCCGTAGTGAAAGACATATTGAGCGACGTCGCCTCGGGATGAGGAGGCGTCGAACAGCACGCCGTGTAGCTGCAGCGGGCTTGGGTTGGTGACGTGTAGGCGCGCGGCCAACGGCCCGGTGCTGGAAACCGCGGGAGGCGCCACTGCGCCGGCGGCGAGCACACCGAGAACGGCGGCCGCCGTTGCCAACCTAGTGCAACGTTCCGAACTAGTCAGCACTACCCGGCGATGATACGCGCGGGGCGGGCACCTCGCCCGGGGCCCGGACCCGCGGGCGCCGGCTAGTAGATGAAGGTGACGCCGGGGTCGTTGGCCATGGCACGAGCCGTCCCGGCACTGAAGTGACGAGTGCTGACGCGCCCGATCGTAGGGGCGTGCATCTCGCTGATGGTGAAGGAGCCATCGCTGGCCACGGCGTTCACGACCGCCACGTGACCGCTGGACAGGGCGCCGTAGGAACCGGGCTGGAACACGACCACCGCGCCAGTTTGCGGGCGGTTGCCGGTTGACAGTCCGGCCTGCTGCGCGTTGACCGCCCAGTCCTTGGCCACCCAATCCACGCCCAGGCTGCTGCTGTGGGTCTGCAGCTCGCGGGTGTAGGCCGAGACGTCGACCGCGGCAATGAGATCGGGGCGCTGCGCGGCCACGTAATCGGTGCACTGCCCCGCGGACTGCCCGGTGTGGAACGTCGCCAGGATCGAGTGCGACATCAGCAACCACCAGGTCCGCGCGAGAGTCGGGACAAGATCGAGCAGAAGCTGCTGCGGGGCCGGGAAGGTGCCGCCGAACTGGAACACGTGCAGCTGACGGGCCAGCGCCAGCTTCGCCCGATGACGCTGACGACCACGGACGGTCAGCGTGACGCCGATCTGGCTGGACCCGCAAATCGCCGAGACGTGCCAGGTCGCGCTTCGAGCGCTCGCCGGGACCTGCCAGACCCAGGCGATGTGCAGCGCGGTGGGCTGAATCGTGCTCAGGGACTGCGTCCGCCCACCCGAGCTGGCCACCAGTTGACACTGAGCGGCGGGCGCGGCCAGCGCCATCGTCACGTACGCGCTCCCGCCGGCCCAGACGGTGCCGGTCGATGGGGGCGCCGCCTGCGCGGCTGCCGCGGCGGGCCAGCACGCCATGACCAAGCCGGCGAGCAGCCCCGCGATCATCGAAATGCGCACTGACATCTTTCTGTCTATCGACGCCTCGCCCGGTTGGGTTTAGAAAACGCGCCTCGCTAGACAGACGTCAGCGGATCTTCGTTCTCACGCCGGTCCGCTCCGTTTTCTCGCGAGAGCAGGCGCGCCCGACCCGCCCGGTCAGGGGTGGAGCACTCCAGCCGCGCCACCGCCGCGGCGCGACGGCTCGGCCACGGCCTGCATCCGCCCGTGCCCGAGTAGCTCCAGGCCGCTGGCGACCCCGATCGTGGGGGCGATCTTGATCGTCGGATCGAGCGGCGAGGTGTTGTTGATCGCGAAGGACTGACCGAGCTGCTGGAGTCCTGCCGTGGTGGGCAGGGCCAGGAACGCCGGCTCGGCCTGGGTGGTGGCCGAGTTTCGCTGAGAGGCCCGCGGTGCGGCGATTGCCTCGGGGAGACTCAGGTGCAGGTCGATCCGGTCGACCAGGATCTGCATCACCGTGGTGATGATCGTCGCGCCACCCGCGGCTCCTACGGCGAGGAACGGATGCCGGTGGTGCAGCACGATCGTCGGGGACATGCTCGAGCGCGGGCGCTTGCCGGCAGCCGGGAGGTTCGGGTCCGGCACCCCGGCCTGCAGCGGGGTGAAGTCGAAGTCGGTCAACTCGTTGTTGAGCAGGAACCCCCGACCGGGCACCACGATCGCGCTGCCGCCGAGCTCCTCGATCGTATTGGTGTAGGAGACGACGTCGCCCGCCTTGTCGGCGACGACGAAATGGTTGGTGTTGATCCCTTCCTGCGCCGGCGTCGCCGAGGTCGGCTGCTGGGGGACGCAGCCGCCGGATCCCGCAAACGGGTTTCCGGGCGCGACCGGACTGGTGAGCGCGTGGGCCGGATCGATCAGGCAGGCGCGCTGCCGGGCGAAGTCCGGCGATAGCAGCTGCTGCTCCGGGACGTTGACGAAGCGCGGGTCGCCGACGTAACGGTTGCGATCGGCGAACGCCAGCCGGCTCGCCTCCAGGACGTGATGAATCTGCTGCACCCGGCTCTCGGCGGACAGCTTGAAGTTGCCCAGGATGTTCAGCGCCTCGCCGACCGTCGTGCCCCCGCTCGAGGAGGGGGCCATCGAGTAGACGTCGTAGCCGCGGTAGTTGACGTGCGTGGGCGGCACATAGGGCGCCTTGTAGGCGGCCAGGTCCGACAGCGACATCAGGCCCGGCCGCGGCACGATCGTCGCTCCGGGGGCCAGCGGCAGATGATGCACGGTGTCGACCACGTCTCGCCCGATCGAGCCGCCGTAGAGCGCGCCGACGCCCCGCTTGCCGATCAGGGCGTAGGTGCTGGCCAGATCCGGATTGCGCATCGTCGAGCCCACCACGGGGAGGTGCCCACCGGGGAGGAACAGCGATTTGGTCGAGCTGAACTGCGTGAACCGGAATTCGTTCTCCCGGGCTTCCTCGCGCAAGGTCGGGTCCACCGCGAAGCCGTTCTTGGCCACCTGCTCGGCGGGAGCGAGGTCACGGGCCAGGCCGAACTTCCCCCACCGCGCGAGTGCGCGCTGCCAGGTCATCAGCGTGCCGGGGATGCCGACCGAGAGCCCGCTGGTGACCGCCGTGGGAAAGCTCAGCGGCTTGCCGGTCTGAGGATCGATGAACAGGTTCGAGTCGGCCGTCGCCGGCGTCGTCTCGCGTCCGTCAATCGTGTAGACGCGATGGGTGTGCGCGTTGTAATAGACGAAGTAGCCCCCGCCGCCGATTCCCGCCACGAAGGGATCGGTGACGCCGAGGGTCGAGGCGACGGCGACGGCGGCATCGACCGCGTTGCCGCCGTGACTGAGCACGCCCAACCCGGCGTCGGTGGCCTGAACCGTGTCCGAGGCGACCGCCCCGCCGGTGCCAACCGCCTGCGTCTGCTGGCCGGACGCAGTGGCTGGGATCACCGCCAGAGCGATTCCCACCAGCACCAGCGACAGCATCCGACGTCCTCTCTCCATGCCCCTACCTTGCCCGTCTGCGGCGCGGACTAATCATGGCTAAAGGTCGCCGCTCCGCGCGTTTAATTTTGGTTCACATCAGGGCAACGTCCAGGCCTCCGTCGCTCCATATAACGCCGCCTAACCCCTAACAGGAGCTGGAATTTCATGCGTGGACGATTCAGGAAGGGGGCCTTCGCTGCCGTAGCGGCGGGCGCCCTCGCCGTCGCCATCCCGGTTGCCGAGGCCGCCAGTCACGGTCATAGCCAGGGTCGCGCCGAACACTCGCACGCGATCGAGCACGTGCTGCTGATCTCGGTCGACGGGCTGCACCAGTCGGACCTGGCCTGGTACATCGCCAACCACCCCGGCTCGGAGCTGGCCAAGCTCACCGCCGGCGGGGCCGAGTACACCTCGGCCCACACCCCGGTCCCGTCCGATTCGGACCCGGGGATGACCGCTCAGATGACCGGCGGCAACCCGAAGACGACAGGCGTCTTCTACGACGTCGAGTACAACCGCGGCCTGCTTCCGCCAGGGACGACGAAGTGCGCCGATCAGCCGCTGGGCGCCAACGTGATCTACGACTCGCCCGACGACATCAACGTGGAGCGCCTCGACGCCGGCCAGGGACTCTCCGGCCTGCCGGGCAGCATCCTGCAGATGACGAGCAAGCCCCAGAACCTGCTCGTCCCGTCCACATTCCCGGTCGACCCCAAGACCTGCGAGCCGATCTATCCCCATGCCTACCTGAAGGTCAACACGATCTTCAACGTGATCCACGATGCCGGCCTGCTGACCGCGTGGTCTGACAAGCACCCGGTCTATGAGTCCTTCAACGGGCCGTCCGGGAACGGGATCACCGACATGTTCGCCCCTGAGATCGACAGCTTCGCGCTGAAGCCGGACGGCACCCGCTGGCCGGGCAACATCGCCTGGACCGGCGACAACGCCGCGACCATGCAGTACGACAACTACAAGGTTCAGGCCGTGATCAACTGGATCGACGGCTGGAACCACAGCCGCACCGACCATGTCGGCGTGCCGGCGATCTACGGGATGAACTTCCAGACCGTCTCGACGGCCGAGAAGCTCCCGATCTCGGACGGCCTGTCCGGCGGCGACCTGCCCGGCACGACCACGCCGGGTCCGCTGCTTCAGCGGGCGCTGCACTACATCAACGACCAGCTGCTGAAGATGGACAACGAGATCCACGCGCAGGGCCTGGCCGACTCGACCGCGATCGTCGTCTCGGCCAAGCACGGGCAGTCCCCGCAGGATCCCAACCAGCTGGTCCGGATCAACGACGGTCCGATCATGGAGGGCGTCAACAACGGGTGGGCGGCGACGCATCCGGGCGCTCCCCCGCTGATCTCGGCCGGCACCGACGACGACGCGATCATGTGGTGGCTGTCGAATCAATCGCCCGACGCTGTCCGGTTCGTGAAGCATTACCTGTGGACACACAGCGCGACCGGCAACACGGCCAGCGGCGAGTCGCGGACCCTGCCGCACTCCGGGCTGGTGAAGATCTACGCCGGCAAGGCGGCGGCCCGCTTCTTCGGGGTGCCGGCCTCGGACCCACGCCACCCCAACGTCTGGGGCGTGGTCAAGGTCGGGGTGGTCTACACCGGTGGTAAGAAAAAGATCGCCGAGCACGGCGGCTCCAACCCGGCCGACCGCGATGTGCCGATCGTGGTCTATGCACCGGGCACCGTGGCGCCGCGGGTGTCGCCCGAATGGGTCGAGACGACCCAGATCGCGCCGACGATCGTCAGCCTGCTGGGGCTCGACCCCCACGCGCTGAAGGCCGTTCAGATCGAGGGCACGAAGGTGCTCCCGGGCAGCTGACACCGGCGGTCTCTCCGGGGGGTGGCCTGCGGGCCGCCCCCCGGGCCCGACCTGCGACGATTCCGCTCAGTGGATTTCGCCGCCGTGTTCGAATCTGTGGCCGCCGAGGTCGAAGCGCTGCTGCCGTCGGGTGCGGTCGTCGTCGACGCGCACACCCACCTGGGCCGGGACGAGGACGGCCAGTCGCTCGACCCCGCCAGCCTGATCGCGTTCCTCGATCAGGTCGGCCCAGGCGCGCGGGCCTGCACGTTTCCGCTCCACGACCCCGAGCGGACGCCCGGTTACCGGGTGCCCAACGATCGCGTGCTGCGATGGGCCGCCGAGTCCGGCGGGCGGCTGTACCCGTACTGCCGACTGGACCCGGCGGAGGACCCGGTGGGCGAGGCCGAGCGCTGCCTGGCGCTCGGGGCGCGCGGGATCAAGCTTCACCCACGGGCGCAGGAGTTCGGGTTCGGGAACCAGGCGGCCGACTCGATCTGGAAGGTCGCGCAGCAGGCGAAGGTCCCGATCCTGGTCCACGCCGGACGCGGGATGCCGCGGATGGACCCGCTAGCCGACCTCGCCCTGCGCTATCCAGACGTCGTGGTCGTGCTGGCCCACGCGGCAATCGCCGACCAGGGGATGTTCGCCTCGAAGCTGGCCGACCATCCGAACATCGTCTACGACACCTCGACGTTCTCGGTGTTCGATCAGCTCGAACTGTTTGCCCGGGTCCCGGTCGAGCGGATCGTGTTCGCCTCGGACGTTCCCTACGGGCGGCCGCTCGGGGCGCTGCACACCGCGCTGCGGGTCGCCGCCTACGCCGGCCTCGACGATCGCGAGCGCACCGCCCTGGTCGGCGCCACGATGATCGACATCCTCGAGCGCCGTCCGCTGGCCGACCCGCGGGCGCCCCGGATCCCCGAGATCCGCCCGGTCAGCGGGCGGCTGACGCGAATCAACGGCTACGTGATGATGTCGTTCGCCGCGGCCATCAGTAGCGGGCCGCCTCCCGATTTCACCCGAGGACTCCCGTTCGTGGCGATGGCCCGCGCGGCGTGCCGCGATCCCGAGCCTGGCGCCGCCGGGCCGGCGCTCGAGCGGATCGAGACGCTGCTCGCCGCGGCTGAGCAGATGCTGGCCGCCGGCGACGAGCACGCGCGCACCGCGGTGGGACTGGTGATGGCGGCCGGGGTGATCGCCGGCACCGAGCCGTTCACCGCGACCAGCTGAGGCCAGGCGGCGCCGGGGCGCCCGACTCTGGCGTCGCGGCTACTTCTTCTCGCGCCAAACGCGCTCGAACGGCAGGCGCCAGGCGTGTGGCGCGATCAGCTGATGGATCGCGTTGGGCCCCCAGCTGCCCGGCGCGTACTGCTTGACCGGCGGCGGATTCTCCAGCAACGGGGCGGAGCGCTCCCACAGACTCTCGATGCCTTCCGCCGTGGTGAACAAGGTGTGATCCCCGCGCATCGCGTCCAGCAGCAGGCGCTCGTAGGCCTCGAGGATGTCAGGGGCGCGGTCGGTCTCGCTGGTGGCGAACTGCATGCTCAGCTTGTCGAGCCGCATGCCCGGACCTGGTCGCTTGCCGTAGAACGACAGTGACATGCGCGAGGCGTCGGCCAGATCGAAGGTGAGATGGTCAGGTCCTTGGGCACTGACACCCGACCCCGCCGGAAACATGCTCTTGGGGGGTTCGCGGAAGGCGATCGAGATGATGCGCTGACCTTCCGCCATTCGCTTGCCGGTGCGCAGATAGAAGGGCACTCCGGCCCAGCGCCAGTTGTCGATCTCGCACTTGAGGGCAATGAAGGTCTCGGTGTCGGAGTCGGAAGCCACGCCCTCCTCGTCGCGGTACCCCTGGTACTGGCCGCGCACGACATTGTCCGGGTCGATCGGCAGGAGAGACCGGAACACCTTGTTCTTCTCCTCGCTGATCGCTCGCGGCTCCAGCGCCGTCGGCGGTTCGATCGCCACGAAGGCCAACACCTGCAACAGGTGTGTCACCACCATGTCCTTATACGCACCGGTCGATTCGTAGAATCCCACCCGACGATCGAGGCCCAGGGTCTCCGGAATGTCGATCTGCACGTGGTCGATGAAGTTCCGGCTCCAGATCGGCTCGAACAGACCGTTGGCGAATCGGAAGGCGAGAATGTTCTGCGCCGGCTCTTTGCCGAGGAAATGGTCGATGCGGAATATCTGGGTCTCGGCAAAGGTCTTGTGTAACTGGTCATTGAGCTTGACCGCGCTGTCCAGGTCGCTGCCGAACGGCTTCTCCATGATCACCCGTGAATGCTCTACGAGGTGAGCATCGTTGAGCATCTCGATCACCTCGAGCGCCGCCCGCGGCGGGACGCTCAGGTAGTGAAGCCGCTGGGCGTCATCGCCCAGCTCGGCCTCGGCCTTTGACACAGCCTCGGCCAGCGCGTCCGGCCCCGCGTTCTGCGGCACGTAGTGCAGATTGCCGGCAAACCTCGTCCACTGCTCATCGGTCACGCCGTGGCCGAACTCCTCGACGGCGGCCCGGGCGAACTCCCGGAAGGACTCGTCGTCGTAGTCCTCGAGCGAGGTACCGACGATCCGCACCTCTGGCGCCAGCTCCGAGCAGCACAGCCGGGTGAGGCCCGGCAACAGCTTGCGGCGGGCCAGGTCGCCAGTCGCCCCGAACAGCACCACGACATGGGGGGCGGTCTCCTTCCGCGGCATGCGAGAGGCCCGAGCGCCGCCGACCGCTGGATAGGCGACGTTCTGTTCGCTGGCCTTCGCCACGCCCCGATCATGCCATCTACGCGGCTAACCCGCTCTGGCCGCGTGGAGCACCGCGATTCCGCCGGCATCCTCGGCGGTGCTCGGGACGACGGCGACATGGTCGGCCCCGGCCGCACGGTACGCGGCGAGCCGCTCGAGGATCTCGGAGCGCGAGCCGACCGCGGACACCTGTGCCACCAGCTCGCGCGGGACGGCGGCGGCCAGCTCAGACCGCGGCGTGCCCGCGCGCGCCCGTTGCACGAGTGAGCCGAACCCCAGCCCGGCGAACATCTCGCCGTAGCCGGGAGGCCGCAGGTAGACGGCCAGCTGAGCGCTCAGCTGGGCCCAGGCCCGGGTCCCGGGGTCCAGCGCGACCGGCAGCCACACCGCCAGGCGCGGAGCCGGGCGGCCGGCCGCCTGCGCCTCGGCGTCGATCCGGGCGCGGACGCCGGCCAGATGCTCGGCGGTGACCAGGTTCAGGACAACTTCGTCGGCGGCGCGCGCCGCGACCCGGGTCATCGCCGGCCCGAACGCCGCGATCGAGATCGAAGCGTCGGGCTGCGGCCGGCGCAGCCTGAAGCCGTGCGTGCGCACGAACCGGCCGTCGGCCTCGGCACGCTCCCCGGCCAGGATCGAGCGCAGCGCGGGCGCCGTCTCGCGCATCCGCGCCGCAGGCGCTTCCCACGGCCGGTCATGCCAGCCGCTGACGATCGCCGGGCTCGAGGCGCCAAGCGCCACGTCGACGGGACGACCGGTGAGCGTCGCGACGGAGGAGATCCCCAGCGCGATCGCCACCGGAGTGCGTACGCCGATGGCCAGCGGTCCGACCGTCAGCCGCGCCCGCTCGGTCCGCAGACCGATCGCGGTGGCCAGCGCGAACGCGTCGAACGTGGCCATCTCGCCGACCCACAGCGTCTCGATGCCGGCCTGCTCGGCGGCCAGGGCGATCTCGATCGCCTCCTCGTCGGGGCGCTCCAGCCAGAACGGCAGCGCCACTCCGAGGTCGGCCCTCACAACATCGCGGTCTGCGTCGGCTGACCCAGGAGCAGGCGCCCGGTCAGCTCCCAGCTGGCCGGGTTGACCTGGAAGTGGGCAGTCGCGGCATGCGCGTCACGGAAGCGCCGCTGCAGCGGTGAGTCCTCGTAGATCGCCGTGCCGCCGCCCAGGTCGTACATCGAGCGGGCGATCTCCGCGGCGGTTCGGACGGCGTGCGTGGCCGCCAGCCGGAGCCCGGCCCGCAGCGCCACCGAAACCGGCTCGGGTAGCTGCGCGGCCTTCCAGGCGTCATCGATGGCCTGGTAATAGAACGCGCGGGCGGCCCGGAGCGCCGCCTCCGCCTCGGCCACCCCCGCCTGTGTGGCCGAACGCTCGGCCAGCGTGCGGCTGGATCCCTGGCCGACCTTGCCGACGGCCAGCTCGACCAGATCTTCGATCGCGCCGCGGGCGTTGCCGAGCGCCGCGGCGGCGATCGAGAGGGCGAAGAAGCCGAAGATCGGGAAGCGGTAGAGCGGCGCGTCGACGGTCAGGGGCGCGTCGAGCAGCGACAGGGTCCGGCGCAGCGGGACGAACACGTCGTCGGCGACCGCGTCATGGCTGCCGGTGCCGCGCAGGCCGCTGGTGTGCCAGGTGTCGAGGATCTCGAGCTCGCCGGTCGGGATCCCCACCACCCGCAGGACCGGCCGGGCGGGGTCGCGGGACGTCTCGGTTTGCAGCACGCATCCGGCGAACAGGTAGTCCGAGTGGTTGATCCCGCTGCAGAAGCTCCAGCGGCCCGATACGCGCAGCCCGCCGTCGACCGGCCGGGCGATCCCACGCGGCGCCCAGACGCCCGCCGCGACGGCATCGGCGTCACCGAAGATCTCCGTCGCTCCGTCGTGCGGAAGGTAGGCCGACAGGAGGCTGCTGGTGAGCGCGATCGATACGCACCAACCGGCCGAGGCGTCGCCTCGGGCCACTGTCTCGGCGCAGCGCAAGGCCATCGCGGGCGGTGCCTGCAGGGCTCCGAGCGAGGCCGGGGCTCCGGCGCGCAGCAGACCAGAGGCGCGCAATCGATCGAGCAGCTCCTCCGGCAGACGGCGCTCGCGCTCGGTGCCGGCCGCGCATTCCCGGGCGAGGGCTCCCGCCTCCTCCGCCTGGCTGTCGAGCTCGCGATCGGCGGTCACTGACTTCATCCGACGGCCAGCACGAGCTTGCCGGTGTTCTCGCCCGCGAACAGCTTGAGCAGTGTCTCGGGGAACGCCTGGACGCCGCCGGGCACGACCTGCTCGCGGGAGATCAACCGACCTTCGCGCAGCCATCCGGCCAGCGCGGCTGCGCCCTCCGCGTAGCGGTCGGCGTAGTCGAACACCACCATTCCGGTCATCGAGCCGCGGGCGGCGATCAACGCCAGGTAGTTAGCCGGTCCACGCGGCGCTTCCGCGTTGTATTGCGAGACCCCGCCGCAGATCACGATCCGGGCTCCGCGGGCCAGGCGGGTCAACACGGCGTCGAGGATCTCGCCGCCGACGTTGTCGAAGTACAAGTCGACCCGATCCGGCGCGTGCTCGCGGAGCGCGCGCCGAACGTTCTCCGACTTGTAGTCGATCGCCGCGTCGAAACCGAGCTCGTCGATGATCCAGTTGCACTTCTCCCGGCCCCCGGCGATGCCGATCACCCGCGCCCCCTTGATCTTGGCGATCTGTCCCGCGACGCTGCCGACCGCGCCTGCCGCGCCCGAGACGACCACGGTGTCGCCCTCCTGCAGGCGGCCGACGTCGAGCAACCCGAAGTAGGCGGTCAGGCCGGCCACGCCCAGCGCGCCGAGGTAGGTCGGGAGCGGGGCCAGCGAGGGGTCGAGCTTGATCACGCCCTTGCCGTCGGACCGGGCGAACTCCTGGACCCCGAACGCGCCGTACACGTGATCGCCGGCCGCGAACCCAGGGTGATCGGAGCTGGTCACCTGTCCGACCGCGCCGGCCCGCATCACCGCTCCGATCTCGACCGGCTCGATGTAGGACGCGCCCGCGTTCATCCAGCCGCGCATGGCCGGATCGATCGACAGGTGCGTGACCTGCACCACCAGCTCTCCTGGCGCGGGCTCGGGCACCGGCTCGGTGGTCAGCTCCCAGTCGGAGGGCTTGGGCAGGCCGGACGGACGAGCCGCGAGGCGAATCTGGTGATTGGTCGAGTTCATGAGCGGGACTATACGATCCGGCGTTGAGAATTGTCAACACCATGTCGAGAAAACTCGTCGGACTGTTGACAACTCCGTGAGGATGCGGCATCGTGGCCGGCATGGCGCAACCCGCACCCTCCGCTCGGCGCCGGACGCCGCGCAAGGGCGACGTCACCGAGCAGCGCCTGCTGCGCGAGGCCGAGGCGCTCCTGGCCGAGCGTCCGCTGAGCTCGATCGGGATCGACGAGATCGCCCAGGCTGCGGGCATCTCGCGCTCGTCGTTCTACTTCTACTTCGGCTCCCGCGAGGCGTTGCTTCGGACGCTCGGTGAACGGGCCCAGGAGGAGGTGCTGGCCAGCGCCGACGCCTGGTTGAACCGCACCGACGAGGCTCCGGCCGAGGCGATCAGCCGCGCCCTGGCCGAGAACCTGGCCATGTGGCGCCGGCACGGCCCGGTCCTGCGCGCCCTGCACGACGCCCGCCACACCGACGAGCAGACCGACGCCATGCGACTGGAGATCGCGCGCCGCTTTGTCGACGCGACCGCCGCGCAGATCGAGCGCGAACGCGACGCCGGCCTGGCGCCCCCCGCTCCGCCGAGCGCCCGCCGCCTCGCCGCGATCCTCACCGGCATGAACGACCGCGCGTTCTACGACGCCTCCAGCCGCCCGGCGTCGCGCCAGCGCGACCGGGAGCTCGTGCAAGCGCTGACCGCCGTCTGGTTGCGAAGCGTGTACCTGCACGCAGATCCGTCCTAAGGCGGCAGGCCGAGACTTCCGAGCGGCAGCACCGCTTGCGCCTCGGAGGCTCGCTGGCGGCGGAAGTGCTCCAGGATCAGCAGGCTCGCCATCGCCGCGTACAGACACCACAGCGACGTCAGTTCGTCGGCGCGGACGATCGCGGCGGCGATCACGCCGACCAGGTTGACCAGCCCGAACCAGCGCAGGTAGCGCCGGCTCGAGATCAACGCCGGACCGCAGGTCACCACGACGTAGACGGCCGTCAGGATCACGTCGTTGGGTGCGTGCGTGGTGTAGTCGATGCAATGGGCGGCCTCCTGGGCGCCGATCGGAAACGCGGTCACCTGCCAGAGCAGATAGGACCCCAGGACCACGCCGAGCCCCACCAGCGGCCACAGCCAGCGGGCACGGCGCGGGTCCGGCTCGAGCAGGAAGAACCCCAGCGGGACAAGCGCGGGCAGCACGGCATGCGCGTAGACGATGTAGACCTCCCTGGCGGCGTCGCCGACTCCGCTCGAGACCTGTCCCCGCAGCCGCAGCCAGACGAACGCCTCGATCAGCTGATGCAGTCCGAACAGCAGCGGCAGCGCGCCGACGATCAGCTCCCGCCGCGAGCGCACCCGGCGCAGTGTCTCCACTCCCACCGCGGCCACCACGGCGCCGGCCGCGAAGTCTGCCTCCGGCGAGAAGCACATTGCGCGTGAAGATACGCGGCGACGGTTTCCAAGGCGTTCTGCTCCGGGCTGGTCGAGCGCGATGGTCGTGGGCTCGGCCCGGCCCGGTCCGCAGGCGACTTGGAGTCACTTTTCCTTGCATATCAGGGAAAAGTAACTCCAAGTCGAATGCCCCTCGCACGCGCAGCTTCACGCCCAGCCAGGGATTGGGTTCCCACGCCGGCGCTGCCCGCCACGCTGAAAGTTGCGGCGCGTGGGTATAGGTTCACGCTGTGGACCGGGCCCCCTTTGGCTGCCGTGAGCTGAGACGCCGCTATGGATGAGGAGGCTCGTCGCCGTCGTCGCGCCGAGGCTCGCCGTCGTGTCCATCGGCAGCGAGTCATCGTTGCCGCCACCGGCCTCGGCCTGATGCTCGTCGCGATCGTCGTCCTGGTCGCCGGCGCCGGCGGCGGCGGGGGCCGACGGGCGCAGCGGGCCGACCTGGCTGTGAACGGCACACGTCGCCCGGTCAAGCCGGCGGAGCTCCCGGGCGGCGGGCGCGAGATCTTCCCCGCCCACCGGGTGGTCGCCTTCTACGGCGCCCCGGGCGATCCGCGGCTCGGCGTGCTCGGCACCGGCACCCCTGACCGAATCGCGCGCGCGGTCAAACGTCAGGCGGCGGCCTACGGGTCGGCGGGCCTGTCCGCGATGCCGGCGCTGGAGCTGATCGCCACGGTGGCCACGAGCAGTCCGGGCGCCGACGGTCTGTACAGCGCGCAACAGTCCGCCGCCGTGGTGCGTCGCTACCTGGACGCGGCCCGGCGCGCGCGAGAGCTCCTGATCCTCGACCTCCAACCGGGCCGCGGCGACTTCCTCACCCAGGCGCGCATCTACCAGCAGTTCCTGCGCGATCCGGATGTCAGCCTGGCGCTCGATCCCGAGTGGCAGCTAGCTCCGGGCCAGCTCCCCGACCAGCAGATCGGCTCAACCGACGCGGCGACGATCAATCGCGTCTCGGCCTACCTGGCCGGCATCGTGGCGGACGGGCGCCTGCCGCAGAAACTGCTGATCGTCCACCAGTTCACCGACAACGGGATCCGCCAGCGCGAGGAGATCGTCCCGCGCGCCGGCTTGGCGATCACCATCAACGTCGACGGATTCGGCGATCCCCCGAACAAGATCGCCAGATACCACGCGGTCGCGCGCCTCCCCGTGGGGCTGTACCACGGCTTCAAGCTGTTCTACACGCACGATGTCCACCTGATGAGCCCCGGGCGGGTGCTGCGACTCCTGCCGCGCCCGAGCCTGATCGTGTATCAGTGAAGATCACGCGCCCCGGGTCGGCGCCATGCGCGGCGTCAGGGCGCGCGCAACACGTCGATCACCAGATCGAGGTGTCGCCGCCAGTCGAAGCCCGGCTTTCCGTTCATCGTGGAGCACAGGCCGCACATCAGCATCGCGATGTCGATGGGCTGGACATCTGGGCGGATCGTGCCCGCCAGCCGAGCTCGGTCGATCAGCTCTCCCGTCACCGCCATCAGCTCGAACTGTTCGTCTTCCGCCTGGATCCAGATGTTCTCGCCGGCACCCGCGAGCGCGTGCTGGACGGCGGCGTCGCCTGCCGCCGTCGCTGCGTTGCGCCTGAGTAGATCCTCGAGCAGGGCGAACGGCTCACCATCCTGTTCCAGAGCCTCACGTCCCCGCGCGGTGAACAGCCGGAACTTCTCGCGCAGGAGCTCGACCAGGAGTGCCTCTTTGGTCTCGAAGTGGCGGTAGACGGTCCCGACGCCAACGCCGGCTTGCCGGGCGACATCGTCGATCTGCGCGTCGGCCCCGCACTCGGCGAAGACGATCCGCGCGCTTTCGAGAATCCGCTCGCGATTACGGCGGGCGTCGGCGCGGAGCGGGCGCTCGGTATCGATTACAGGGTCGGCCACAGTTCTCACCTGGCTCGCGTGGAGCTCGGATATTAGATCACCTGGTTGGCTTGACAACCGGAACTTCGGTTCACTATAGTCCGCGACGCAAACGGAACCGGAGGTCAGCTTCCATGACGACATCGACCAGCCAGCCCCAAACGTCCCCGCTCTACACCCCGCGCGCCAAGAACTTCGCGCTGGCCCTGCTGGCGATGACGCAGTTCGTGATCGTGATCGACGCTTCGATCGTGAACGTGGCGCTGCCGTCGATCGGGGCGCACCTCCACTTCGCGCGGGCCGACCTGTCGTGGGTCGTGAACGCGTACACGCTGACCTTCGGCGGCTTCCTGCTCCTCGGCGGACGGCTGGCCGACCTGCTCGGCCGCCGACGCATGTTCATGCTCGGCCTGGTGCTGTTCTCGGTTGCCTCGTTCGCCGGAGGCATCGCCCAGTCGGAGGGCTGGCTGCTGGCGGCGCGCGCCGTGCAAGGCCTCGGCGCAGCGATCGTGTCGCCGGCGGCGCTGTCGATCATCACCACCACGTTCGCCGAGGGCGCAGAGCGCAACCGAGCGCTGGGGATCTGGGGCGCCGTGGCCGGCGCCGGCGGCGCGGCCGGAGTGCTGCTGGGCGGAATCCTGACCAGCGGCCTGAGCTGGCGCTGGGTGCTGTTCGTAAACGTCCCGATCGGGCTCGCGGCGGCAATGCTGGCCCCCCGCACCCTGGTCGAGAGTCGCTCCGAGTCCGGCGCGACCACGCTTGACCTACCCGGCGCGGTGACCGTCACGGCGGGCCTATCGCTGCTGGTCTACGCGATCGTCGACGCCGTCAACGCCGGCTGGGGATCCTCCGCCACGCTGCTGAAGATCGCCGGTGCCGCGGTCCTGCTGATCGCGTTCCTGTTCATCGAGCGGCGGCAGCGTCACCCGCTGATGCCGTTCTCGATCTTCCGCCTGCGGACGCTGCGCGGGGCGAACATCGTCGGGCTGCTGATCGGCATGTCGCTGTTCTCGATGTTCTTCTTCATCTCGCTCTATCTCCAGAACGTGCTGCACTATTCCCCGATCAAGACCGGCATCTCCTACCTGCCGCTGGCGATCGGGATCATCCTCTCGGCCGGAGCCGCCGCGCAGCTGGTCACCCGGCTGGGATTCAAGACGCCGCTGATCGCCGGCTTGCTGTTGATCGCCGGCGGGCTGCTGTGGTTCTCTCAGGTGCCGGCCACCGGAGGCTCATTCGCGGCCGACGTGCTCGGCCCGTCGATTCTGGCCGCGGTCGGGCTCGGATTCGCCTTCGTGCCGGTGACGATCGCCGCGGTGACCGGGACCAAGCCGCACGAGGCGGGGCTCGCCTCTGGCCTGATCAACACCACGCAGCAGGTCGGCGGCGCGCTCGGGCTGGCGATCCTGGCCACGATCGCCAACAGCCGCACCCAGAGCCTGACTCACGCGGGGATTCACAACGTCTCGGTGGCCTTGACCAAGGGCTTCGATCGGGCCTTCCTGATCGGGGCCGGCTTCGCCATCGCCGGCGCGATCCTGGCCGCGTTGCTGATCTCCTCGCGCGACAGCCGCGAGCACTCGAAGGCGGCCCGCCGCCCAGAGGTCATCGCCGTGCCCTCGGCGGGCTGACCGCGCGCCGAGGCCGAAGCGCGCTGGTTGCCAGCCCGTCCTTATGCTGGGACGGGAAGGGCGGCCAGCGCGTCGCGCAGGTCCGCCGCGAGGTCGCCCGGGTCCTCGACGCCGCAGCTCAGTCGCACGAGATCCGGCGGGACCGCGGCGCTTGACCCCTCCACCGACTGGTGGGTCATCAGCTGCGGCACCTCGATCAGCGATTCGACACCGCCGAGTGATTCGGCGAGCGTGAAGAGACGCGTGGTGCTGGCGATCTCCGCGGCCCGGGGGTGGCGGAAACTGACCATGCCGCTGAACCCGGGCCAGCGCACATCCTGTACGTCCGGGTTGGCCCGCAGCAGCTCCACGACCGCTTCGGCGCTCCGAGCATGTGCCTCCATGCGCAGGTGCAGGGTGCGCAGGCCGCGGTGGACGAGGAAGCAGTCGAACGGCCCCGGGACTGCGCCGACCGCGTTCTGGACGAAGCGCAGCTGCTCGTACCACTCCGGATCGCCGGTCACCACGACCCCGCCGACGACGTCTGAGTGGCCCCCGAGGTACTTGGTCGTCGAGTGCACCACGAAGTCGGCTCCCTGCTCGAGCGGGCGCTGGTTCACCGGCGTGGCGAACGTGTTGTCGACCGCCACGAGCGCGTTGCGGCGGCGGGCCACAACGGCGTCGATGTCGACCACGTCGAGCCGGGGGTTGGTCGGGGTCTCGACCCAGATCAGGCGCGTGTCGTCACGCACCGCGCGCTCGAGCGCGTCGGGGTCGGTTTGATCGACGAGGTCGTACCTGAGTCCCCAGCGGGTCATCACCTTGTCGACCAGGCGGAAGGTTCCGCCGTAGAGGTCGGCGGGGAGCACGACGTGCGAGCCCGCTTCGCAGACGACGGTGATCAACGCGTGCTCCGCCGCGAGCCCTGACGCGTAGGTCACCGCGCTGCCGCCCTCGAGCTCGCCCAGGGCCTGCTCGAGCGCCATCCGCGTCGGGTTGGCCGAGCGCGCGTAGTCGTAATCCCCGACGAACTCGCCAGGGCGCGGCTGCGCGAAGGTGGAGGTCTGGTGGATGGCCGGGATCACCGATCCGTAGGACGGATCCGGGCTCAGGCCCGCGTGCACCGCGCGGGTGCCGAACGCGTCGCGGCGCTCACTCATGAGACGAGCGCCTCCAGAAGATCGGTGCGGGTGACGAGGCCCTCGGGATGACCGTCGCGCGTGACCATCAGGGCCTGCTGATCGCCGACCAGCAGCTCGACCGCGTCGCGCACCGGATCCTCGACCGAGACGGCCGGGAAAGGCGGCTCCATCACCTGCGAGATCTCCGCCTCCAACAGCGAGGAATCCTGGGCCGCGTGCTTGAGCAGCCCCCGCTCACCGATCGCGCCGACCACCACCGAGGGGTCGTGCGCGCTGACCACGGGAAGCTGGGAGACGCGGTACTCGTGGAGCAGCGCGACGGCGTCCCGCACGCGGTAATCGGTGCGGACGCTGACCAGCGTCGGCACCTCACCGGCCTCGCGCTTGCGCGCGAGCACGTCGCCGACCCGGAGCTCGGTATCACGCTCGAGGAAGCCGTACTGGCGCATCCACGCGTCGGAATAGATCTTCGAAAGATACGAGCGACCGCCGTCGGGCAGGATCACCACGATCATCGCCTCGGGATCCTCGACCTCGGCCGCCACGGTGAGTGCGGCGTGCAGGGCGAGCCCGCCCGAGCCGCCGGCCAGGATCCCCTCGAGCTGGGCCAGCCGCCGCGTGGTCAGGAACGCGTCGCGATCGGACACCGTGACCCAGCGGTCGATCACGGTCGGGTCGAAGGTCTCCGGCCAGAAGTCCTCGCCCACCCCCTCGACGAGATAGGGCCGCACGTTGTCGGCGCCGCCGGCGTAGATCGACCCCTCGGGATCGGCGCCGATCACCACGAGATCGGGGCGGTGCTCGCGCAGGTAGCGGACCGTGCCGGTGACCGTGCCGCCCGTTCCGACTCCCGCCACGAGGTGCGTGATCCGTCCGCCGGTCTGCTCCCACAACTCGGGGCCGGTGGATTCGTAGTGCGCCTGCGGGTTGGCCTGATTGAAGTACTGGTTGGGCTGGAAGGCGTCTGGGATCTCCGCGGTCAGCCGATCGGCGACGCGGTAGTAGGACTGGGGTGAATCGGGCGGCACGTCCGTCGGCGCGAGGACGACCTCGGCTCCGTAGGCGCGCAGGAGATCGATCTTCTCCTTGGACATCTTGTCCGGCATCACCGCGATCACGTTGTAGCCCTTCAGCCGCGCGGCGATCGCCAGTCCGGTGCCGGTGTTGCCCGACGTCGGCTCGACGATCGTCCCGCCGGGGTGTAGCCGCCCATCGCGCTCGGCGGCCTCGATCAGGGCGACGGCGACGCGGTCCTTGATCGAGCCGCCCGGGTTGAACGTCTCGAGTTTGGCGACCAGCTGAGGACGCAGACCGGCCCCGATCCGGGACAGCCTGACCAGCGGCGTGTCGCCGATGGTGTCGAGGATCGAGTCCTTCACGGCGGAGGGTGTGACTACGTGGCTCATGCCGATAGTCTGATGATACTTCGGCGTGTGGTCAAATTGCCGGTGATTCTGCGAAGATAGACTCGCTCACCGCAGATTCTTCAGTTTTCGATCTAGTCAACCCGCCCTTGCCGAATCATCAACAGCCCGTCGTCGACGAGATCGATCGAGCGATGCTCGAGCTGCTCGCCGCGGACGCCCGGATCACCAACCAGCGCCTCGCCGAGCGCGTCGGGGTCGCGCCGTCCACGGCGCTGAGCCGGCTGCGGGCGCTGCGTGAGCGCGGGGTGATCCGCGGCTTTCACGCCGAGCTCGACCTCGCGGCGCTCGGGCGGCCGCTGCAGGCCCTGATCGCGGTTCGCCTGGCCGTCCATGCCCGCGAGCAGATCGACGCGTTCACCTCGGCGGTCCGCCGGCTCCCGGGCGTGCTGATGGTCTTCCACCTGGCCGGCGCGACCGACTATCTCGTCTGGGTGGCAGCCCGAGACGCACAGGATCTGCGGGAGTTCGTCGTCGACCACCTGGCCACCGATTCCGCCGTGTCCCATGCCGAGACGTCGCTGATCTACGAGCACAGCCGTGGTCCCGGATTGTGGGGCTCGGCCGACCCGGCATGAGAACCGCGGCGCGACTCGACGGGCTCGGGACGACGGTCTTCACCGAGATGACCGCCCTGGCGGCGCGCACCGGCGCGATCAATCTCGGCCAGGGGTTCCCGGACACCGACGGGCCGGAGTCGGTGATCGAGGCGGCGATCGGCGCGCTGCGGGGTGGCGAGAACCAATACGCGCCGTTGCCCGGCGTGCCGGCGTTGCGCGACGCGGTACTCGCCCATCAGCGTGACTACTACGGGCTCGAGCCCGAGGACGTGCTGGTCACCTTCGGCGCCACCGAGGCGATCGCGGCGGCGCTGCTGGCCCTGTGCCAGGCGGGCGACGAGGTGGTCGTGCTGGAGCCGTACTACGACTCCTATGCAGCCTGCATCGGCTTCGCCGGGGCGCGGCGCCGGCCGGTCACGCTACGCCCCCCTCACTTCGCGGTCGACGGCGACGCGCTGCGCGGCGCGGTGGGGCCGCGCGCCCGGGTTCTCCTGCTCAATTCGCCGCACAACCCGACCGGGCGGGTGCTCTCACGGGACGAGCTCTCGACGATCGCCGAGGTCTGCGTGGAGCACGACCTGGTCTGCATCAGCGACGAGGTCTACGAGCACCTGGTCTACGACGGCCAGCACATCCCGCCGGCCACCCTGCCCGGGATGGCGGAGCGGACCCTGACCGTCTCGAGCGTCGGCAAGTCCTTCTCGTTCACCGGCTGGAAGATCGGGTGGTGCTCGGGCCCCGCCGAGCTGGTCGCGGCGACGCGGACCGTGAAGCAGTACCTGACCTTCGCCGGCGGCACTCCGCTCCAGCACGCCGCCGCGGCGGCGCTGACCGGCGCGCGCGGTTACCTCGACCAGTTGCGCGACTCGCTTCGAGCCAAGCGCGACCAGCTCCGCGCCGGGCTGACCGCCGCCGGACTGCGCCCGCTCGAGTCCGCCGGCACCTACTTCGTCAACGCCGACGTCGGGAGCGATGCGGTGAGCTTCTGCCGCACCCTGCCCGAGCGCTGCGGCGTCGTGGCGATCCCGACCGGCGCGTTCTACGACGACCAGACCGCGGCACCGACGCTGGTGCGCTTTGCCTTCTGCAAGCGCGAGGCGACGATCGCCGAGGCGGCCCAGCGTCTGGCCGGTCTTCGATCGGATCGGTAGCCGGGCAGATCTGTTTGCGCGGGCGCGTGGTCTGAGAAGCTATCCGCTGTGCCGTTGCACACCTTCACGCTGATCCTCGATCGGGACGCCGAGCCGTTCACCGAGCAGCTGCAGGAAGCGGGCTGCCGAGACGCGATCTTCCGCGTCGAAAACGGCGTGCCGCTGGCGCACTTCTTCCGTGAGGCGCCGACGCTTCAGCGAGCGATGGCGACCGCCGCGCGGGACATCTGCGCGACCGAGCTCGATGTCGTCGGCATCGCCAATGTGGCGAGCCCGACCAACCACGGTCGCTAGAACGACCGGGAGGGCTCACTACAGTCTGGCGAGATGCTGATCGCCACCCACGATGGTTCCTTTCACGCGGACGAGGTCTTCGCCGTCGCCGCGCTCGGCCTGCTCGGCGATCCCGTCGAGGTCGTGCGCACGCGCGACCGCGACACCCTGGCTCAGGCCGATCTCCGCGTCGACGTCGGCTTTCGCGATGACGCCTTGACCGGGGACTTCGACCACCATCAGCGCGAGTTCGACAGCGCACGGGACAACGGCGTCCGCTACGCCTCCTTCGGTCTGGTCTGGCGCGAGTTCGGAGCGCGGATCTGCGCGGGAGACCAGGGGGTCGCCGACGCCGTCGACGAGACGCTCGTGCAGTCAGTGGACGCCAACGACACCGGCCAGCGGCTGATGCAGTCGCTGATCGACGGAGTGCGTCAGATGACCGTCAACGGAATCATCGGCGGCTTCAACCCGCAGTGGGATGAGACCCTCACCCCCGAAGAGGAACGTGCGCGGTTTGACGCGGCCGTGGATCTGGCCCGGGAGATCATCACCCGGGAGGTCGCCTCCGCTGCCTCCAGTCGCCGGGCCGAGCGGATCGTGCGCGAGGCGATCGCCGCGGCGCCGGACGCGCGCGTCGTCGAGCTGCCGGTCAACGCTCCGTGGAAGCACGTGCTGGTGCCCGAGGCGGCCGACGCCCTGTTCGTGATCTATCCCAAACGCCAGGGCTTCGGCCTCGAAGCGGTGCCGTGCGAGCTCGGCTCGTTCAAGAACCGGCTCGACCTGCCGGCCGCATGGGGCGGTCTCGAAGGCGCCGATCTCGCCGCGGTCACGGGGGTGCCGGACGCGCTGTTCTGCCACGCCAAGCGATTCCTGGCGGTGGCGCGGTCCCGCGAGGGCATCAACCGGCTCGCGGAGCTCGCGCTCGCGCAGCGCTGACCGGCGGCGGGTTATGCCGGGCCGGCCGGCCGTTGTAGTTTGTGCTCGTGTTCTTCGCTGTGCGTCTCCGGCGCGGGGGCCCGTGGGATTGGTCGCGTGATCTACGCGAGCAGGACGGCTGGGACGAACACGCAGAGTTCATGGAGTCGCTGGTCGATGACGGCTTCATCGTGCTCGGCGGTCCGATCGGGGGCGAGCGGGAGATTCTCCACGCGATCTCCGCCCCCTCCGAAGCCGCCGTTCGCGAGCGACTGGCTCAGGACAACTGGGCGTTGAACGGGATGCTGACCGTGACCTCCGTGGAAGCGTGGACGATCCTCCTCGACGGCCGGCCCACCTAGACCCGGCCCACGGAGGGCGCGGGGCCCGCGACGGTTACATCCGCTCCAGGAGCCACGCGTGGACCTCGTCCAGGTGATTCGTGGTCAGGGTCAGGTGCCCGTCGTCATCGCTGAGTCTGGCCTCCACCCCCGGGATCGCCCCGGCGAGCCATTCGCCGTGCGCGAAGGGAACGAAGCGGTCCTGCCGACCGTGCAACAGCAGGACGGGAGTCCGGATCCCGTCCAGCTCGAACCCCCACGGTTCGATCGTGGCCACTCCGTCGTCCCACCATCCATCGGAGCTCGTCCCCAGCCCGGAGCGAGTCGAGTCGATCAGATACTGCCCCAGCTCTCCGGTGAGCGCGGCCGCATCGACCGGCGCCAGCAGCGTCGCGAGGAACTCCATCATCTCGGGCAAGTTCTGGCTGAGCATCCCGAGGCGATCGCGTTCACATTTGGCTCGGGCCGCCACCGGGTCATCGATGAGCAGCCTGATGTCGTCCACGTTCAGCTCGCCCATGCCTGAGAAGTAGTCAAGACCCGGCGCGCCCCACGGCGCGATCGAGGCCAAGACCCCGACGCTGGGAACGAGGTCGGGCAACAGCGCGGCGCAGGCAATCGCGTGCGGACCACCGCCCGAGATCCCCCACACGGCCAGCCGGTCGATCCCCAGCGCGGCAGCGATCTCCCTGACGTCCTGCGCGCAATCGGCCACGCTGCGCCCCGGCTGACGGGTCGAGCCACCGTAACCCGGCCGGTCGTACGAGATCAGGCGAATTCCGCGCCGACGGGCGCCTTCCACGTTGCCACCGAACAGCAGCCGCGAGTTCGGCGTGCCGTTGTGCACCAGCACCGGGCGCCCTCCGGGCTCACCATCCTCCAACACCTTCAGCACCCGTCCGTCGTGAGTTACGACCTCGTGTTCGCGCATTCCCGGCATCGTCTCCACGCGGGGACCCGCCGTCAACCCCACGGGCCGCGTCCCGCCGAGATCCTCGAGTCAGTGGAGTACGGCTGGAGGAGTCGATCATGAATCCGCTCGCGCGTGAGCTTGCTCAGCGCGACTCTTGCCGTCCTCGACGGTGAACGCGCCGCCGCCTTGGAACGACGTCGGGCGGAGCTCCACGTAGGTCGCGCCGGCGCTCGTCGTGCGACTCGCCAGCACCTCGTAGCCGCTGGCCGGCGCTTCCCCGGTGAACAGCCGCTTGCCGGCACCGACGGTGACCGGGAATGTCACCAGGCGGTACTCGTCGACCAGACCGGCGGCATGGAGCGCCGTGGCCAGCGCCGCACTGCCGTGGACCTGAAGCTCGCCGCCGTCCTGGGCCTTCAGTTCCCGCACGGCGTCGAGCGAGCGGAGAATCGTGGTGTTGCCCCAATCCGCTTGCTGCATCGTGGTCGAGACGACGTATTTGCGACCGTGGTTGAGAACGCGCGCGACAACGTTGTCCGGGTCGGTGACCGTCGACCAGTACGGCTGCATCAGACCGTAGGTGGTCCGGCCGAGGAGCACCGCGTCGATCCTGGCGAACCAGCTCTCGACGATCTCGCCGAAGTCCGGATCGGCGAACGGGACCATCCACCCGCCGTTGGCGAACCCATCGCGCGGGTCCTCATCGCGTCCCCCCGGCCCCTGCATGACGCCGTCGAGGGTGAGAAAGGTGTGAACGGTGATGCGCATGGCCGGCGCTCCTCTGATCGGGCGGAGGACGCTCGGATTGCGACCCCTCACTCACGTGACGAATGAGGCGGCGCGAAATCGACAACCGCGTTTGCGCTGGCTTCGGAGACGGGTTGGCAGTCATGTGTGACGACACCCTCACACAGGGTGCCCACCCGGTGGGAGGCTTGCACCCATGCTCTCCACGCGCCTGCTCCACACCGCCAAGCGGCTCCTGCTCATCGCCAGCTGCGCCGTCGCTCTGCTCGCCTTCACCGCCGGAACCTCATCGGCCGCGACGACTTCCGCCAGCTCCGCGTCCACCTCATCCTGCAGCTCGACCGGTTACTGGTCGGGGTACTGGACCTGGAACACCACCACGCAGAGCTGGTCCTGGACCTGGGTCTGGACCCAGCCGTCCACGTGCTGGGTAACCAGCTGAGATCGCGGAGCGAAAGCCTCGCGGGCGGTGGCGAAGCACGCCGGTGTGGCTCGCGCCGGCGGGAGCCGGTGTAATCTTCGGCCGCGCGCTTACCTCGACGACGGGAGAGTACGAGGGTGAGGTTGATCGGGCGGTGGAGGCGGACCCTGGGCTGGGATCGTACGGTGCTGCTCACGCTGCTCGTGGTACTGCTCGCCACGGCGGGGGGGCTGGCGATCAGCTCGGGTGGCGCGGAGGGCGCATCGGGGACGAGTCTGGGTGACTTGCTGGCCCTGGGTCTCGGGGTTGGGCAGACGGTCGCCCCCACCCAGCTACAGGATCCGCCCGAGCCGGCGGACGTAGCCACGCCGACCACTGCCTGCGCCGCGGGCTCTCACCCGCTGACCGGTTATCCCGACGGTCGCGTACCCGGATCGGTGATCAGCTCCGGCGCGGCGGCGAACGGGTTCACCTGCAACCTCTCGTTTGTCGCTCACCAGGGCAGCTCGGGTGGCTTCAAGGTGTGGTCCTACACCGATCCCGCCGGGCACATGTGCGCCTATTACGACACGGCGCTGCTGTTCCCGACCAACGCGATCAGCCTGGCGAACCTGCCATCGCTGGGCGTAGCCGTGCTCGATATGTCCGATCCGTCGCACCCGGTCCAGACGGCGACGCTGACTTCGCTGCCGATGCTCTCGCCGCACGAGTCGCTGTCGCTCAACGCCAAGCGCGGCCTGTTGGGGGCGGTGCTCGGAAACCCCGCCACCTACCCGGGCGATGTCGCGTTCTACAGCCTCAGCCAGGATTGCCGGCATCCGGTGCTCGACTTCACCGGCGTGATCGCCCGGCTCGGGCACGAGGGCGCCTTCTCGCCGGACGGCAACACGTACTGGGCGACCGGGACGGCGTTCCCCTCGATCACCGCGATCGACGTGTCCGACCCGCGCCATCCCCACGACATCTGGCAGGGCAACATGATCTCCCACGGGTTGTCGATCAGCGACAACGGCGACATCGCCTACATCTCCAACCCGACCGGCGGCGAGCTCGACACGCTCGATGTCAGCCAGATCCAGAACCGGGTGACTCACCCGCAGGTGAAGGAGATCAGCCGCCTGACCTGGTCCAACGTGACGATTCCGCAGAGCTCCGCCTCGATGCAGATCGGTGGCCATCCGTACCTGCTCGAGTTCGACGAGTACGCGATCACTCTCGGGAAGCCCGTACCGCCGGACACGGTCGGAGCCGCGCGGATCATCGACATCGCCGACGAGGCGCACCCGCGGGTGGTCTCCAATCTTCGGCTGGCCGTCAATCAGCCGGCCGCGCACAAGGCGGCCGCGGCGGATCCCGGGGCGCTGAGCCCGGTGCAGGGGTACGCCGGCCATTACTGCTCGATTCCCCGTGAGGTCGACCCGGAGATCGTCGCCTGCTCGTTCATCAACTCAGGGCTGCGGATCTTCAACATCAGCGATCCGCTGCATCCTCGTGAGGTCGCCTATTACGTGGCGCCGCCGAAGCCCGCCGTCACGAACGCGTTGCAGGCGAGCGACTTCGCGATGTCGAGGCCGGCCTACGATCCGGCGCTGCGCGAGGTCTGGTACACGGATGGAACCTCCGGCTTCTATGTGGTCAAGCTCGACGCCGCCGTGTGGCCCCACCCCCTCGGCGTCCCGGCCCCGCCGACCTGCGTGTCGCCTACCGGCAAGCTGGCGGGCGCGAAGCTCGGCGCGCTGACGCTCGGGGAGTCGCGCCGGTCGGCCCGGGTGACGTTCACCCGTTACACGACGCGAGGACACCGATACCTCGACGTCTACTGCCTGTCCGGCGGCGGGCTCCGGGCCGCCTACGCCTCGAGCCAGCTGCTGCGCCGGCTGTCGTTCCACCCCCAGAACCGTCTACTGGGACGGCTGGTGATCGCGCTGACCAGTGACCACTTCTACTCGCTGCGCGGAATCAAGCCGGGGACGGCGTTCGCGATCGCGCGACGCCGGCTCCATCCCGGGCGGGGCTACCCGGTTGGCGTCAACACCTGGTATCTCGTGCGGGGCGCAGGCGCCCGCGGCGTGATGGAGGTGCATGCCGGCAAGGTCGACGAGATCGGGACCGTCAACGCTCGCCTGACCTCCACCCGCACGCGGGCGCGGACGTTCTTCCGCTCGTTCAATCGTTAGGGGGACGGCGTCAAGCTCCGCGTTTGTATCGGCGGTTGCGCCTTGGCGCTGATGGCCGTGCTGCTGGCTCCCTCCCTGGCGTCGGCCCCGACGGCGCCGACTCCGGTCGTGTTCTTCCCTGGTTATGGCACGACGACGCTGCTGGTCACGGTCCACAACCAGACGTCGGTGAAAGGCTGCCCCCGGTCCGGGTCCTTCGAGGATGGGATCCCGGCCGACGTGGGCCAGACGTTCAGCCAGGTCTGCCGCGATCGACTGCTCACACCGCGCTGGAGCAGTGATCCTCGCCTGTCGTTCCCGCAGCGCTTCTCGCCGCCACCGGGGGTGACGGTGTCGATCCCCCACTACGGCCAGATCGCCAGCGCGCCGGTCTACAACGGGCTGTATACCGCGCTTGAGTCGGCCGGGTACCAGGCCAATCGCAACCTCGTCGTGGCGGGCTACGACTTCCGCTTGACTCCCGACCTGGGAGGCTTCCTGACCCGGACCAAGCAGCTGATCGTGCGGACCTGGCGACGGAACCACCACCTGCCGGTGCGGCTGGTGGGCCACTCGAACGGCCCCCTCTATGCCCAGTACCTGCTCACCCACGTTTCGCCGCAGTGGAAACGGAAGTACATCCAGGGCTTCACCAACATCGCCGGCAACCTGCCCGGCCAGGGCTCGACCTGGTCCTGGATCTTCACCGGGGTCGAGATCACGGCCGGATTCTCACTGCCGAGCACCCCGGCCATGGCGCGCAGCAGCGCGCGCCTGGCTGCCCTCTCACCGGCGACCTGGATGAGTGCGTCGGACCCCACCGTGTTCGGCCGTCGGGAGGTGATCGTCAAGGACCAGGCGACCGGCCGCAGCTACACGCCGGCCGACACCTATCGCCTCCTCCACGACGCCGGCCTTGACTCGATCAAGCCGATCGTCCAGCACTACCTCGGCTTCGTGAAGTTCGCCGATGCCAAGCACTTCCCCGACGTCGACGTCTCGGCCGAGAAGGGCTCGGGGCTGCCCACCCAGGTCGGAATCGTGCTGCCCGATCTCGTCACCGGCCAAGTCGTCGATCCGGCCAAGACCCGCTTCATCAACCTCCCGGGCGACAGCAACCAGGAATACATCACCAACAACGCGGTACGAGTGTGGCGCGGGATGCGCTGCTACCGCTTCCGCCTCACGAATAACCCCGGCGTCTCACATCTCGGGCTGACCAGCGACGGCGGGGTGATCAGGCGTCTGCTCAGCGACCTCTCGCGGCCGCGCTCACGCTGCGGCTGACGACCCGGAGAAGCACTACGAGACCGTGGTCGCGTGCTTCTCCAGCACCATCTCGTAGCGATCGATGATCGGCGGACGATTGCGGTCGACGCCGGCTCTGGTGACGGCGGCCGCTCTCACCTCGTTGGCGAGCGCGTCGCTGGCGTGGAGGGCGTCGATCGTCTCCCAATAGGTGACGGCGATCGCGCGTCCCCCGGTGTAGTCGACGCCCACCCATACGCCGCGGTAGCCGGGCTCTTGCTCGAGCCTCGGAAGATGATTCCCGGTGAACTCGGCGAGCGTGGCCTTGATGCGCTCCGGCGCGAGACCCGGGAAGGTCGTGACCCTTGCATACATGGGAACCTCCGTGTGACGTTGCCCACAGCCTACCCCGCCCGATTCGGCCAATCAACGGAAGGTTTCGCAGGTTCTCGTCGTCCTCGCAGGTGGAGGAAGTACTGATGTCCTATCGAGGAGGTCGTGATGAAGGGACGGATCGGGTGGCGCTTGGGGGCGGCAGCGGCCGCGCTCGCGCTGGCCGCCCCGGCCGCGGCGAGCGCACGATATGTGCTCGTCTCGAGCCCCAACGCATTTGCCGGGAACAACGTGCTGAATGGAGTGAGCGCCAGCTCCGCTTCCGAGGCCTGGGCGGTCGGGTCGCTGTGCTGCGCGGTGCGTCACTCTGGGCTTGGGACCCTGACGGAACGATGGAACGGGAGCTTGTGGAGCGTCGTCCCGAGTCCGGACACGCAGCTCAACGACGACGTACTCAGTGCCGTGGCGGACATCTCGCCGACCAATGCGTGGGCGGTGGGCGAGGTCCATCAGACCAGCTTCAAGACACGCCATCCGCTCCTCGTGCACTGGAACGGGAGCGCGTGGAGCACCGTTGCCGCGCCGAGCAGCGTGCCGATCGCCGAGCTGCTGGCCGTGAGCGCCGACAGCTCGAACGACGTGTGGACGGTGGGCGACGATCAACAAGGTCATGGGGTCATCCTGCACTTCAACGGGACGAGCTGGGCGTCGGTCGCCTCTCCCCAGCTCGCGGGCGGCGAGACCCTCCAAGGGGTGAAGGCGTTCAGTCCGACCAACGTATGGGCGGTCGGCGGCCGCTTCGCGGGGTGTGTCAACTCGATCGGCAAAACGCTAATCCTGCACTTCAACGGGACGAGCTGGTCCGTGGTCGCGTCTCCCAGTCCGGACCCCAACGGGAACGACCTGACCGCGGTCGGCGGTTCCTCGAGCACCAACCTCTGGGCCGTGGGCTGCAAGGGCCAGAGTGAGACCGCCACGGGCGTTCCCCCCGGCACGCGGACGCTCACCGAGCACTGGAACGGGACCGCGTGGAGCGCGATCTCGAGCTCGAGCGTCGGTGACGAGGATGCCCTGAGCGGGGTGGCCGCCCCGACGGCGACGACGGTCGCCGCGGTCGGGTCAGACAACAACACCAGCGGCTCGATCCCGATCGCGCAGACGCTGGCGGAAACGTGGAGCGGCACGAGCTGGTCGGTGAGTCCGACGCCGAACGTCGGGACCAGCGACAACCTGCTTCAGGGCGTTACGGCGATTCCGGGGACGAGCTCGGTCTGGGCCGTCGGCTTCCACCTGACCCCCGGCGGCCCGTACCAGACGGTGATCCTGCACACGTCGTCATAGGCCCATATGGCGGTGACCGCCTTTCCCGGCGGTCACCGTCAGCAGGGGCGGATCCGACCCTCACTGCAGGACGGTCACTTCGGCGGCGTCGCCATCGACGCGGACGTGGGCCCCGTCGGGGATCCGGTCGGTGGCGTCGCGCGTGCCCACCACGCCGGGAATGCCGTACTCGCGCGCCACGATCGCCGAATGCGACAGAGCGCCACCACTGTCGGTGACGATCGCCCCGAGGAGGGGCAACAGGATGTTGAACGCCTCGGTGGTCGACTCGGTGACCAGCACGTCCCCCTGCTGGATCCGGCCGAACTCCGACGGCCCGGACACGCGGCGAGCCGGCCCCTCGTAGACACCGCCGCTCGCCGCGAGCCCACGCAGCACATGCTCCTCGCTCGGCGCCGTGGCGCCCCCGTACATCGACCTCCTGGTGATGCCCATCGCCCGCATCACGCGCGCGGCGGCCGGCGGCAGGTCCGACAGCTTGGGCGGTGGCGGTGGCGGGGGCCCCAGGCTGGCCGGTGCTTCCTTGGCGCTGTGGCCGGCGCGCCAGGTGAACCGCCGCTGAAGCTCATCGGCGGACGGCCCGTTGGTTCCGGACACGAGCGCCAGCATCTCCTCAAAGCCGGCGTCGACGAAATGCTCCGGATCGTGGATCCGGCCCCTGGCCGCTAGACGGCGCCCGGCGCCGATCGCCGCGCGGCGCATGATCCCCGAAGCCCAGATATCACTGAACACGCCGCGCTCGTCGCGGATCCGGTACATCAGCCGGGCCTCGGCGAGCATCCCGTCAAACTCGGCTCGATGCTCCTCCGGCACCGTGTTGCGAACCTCGGCCACCTTGGCCTCGACCTTGCTCGCGGCCTCGTCGTCGGCCTCGCCGGCGACGGAGACGCGGATCGCCCGCAGCAGTACGTCAGGCAGCTCGAGCGCATAGCGGCCCGCGATGTCAAACCCATCCAGCAGGCGATAGCCAGTGAGGTCGAGATAGGCCGAAACCGCGCGGCCGGCGTCGCTGTCGAGCGCGCGCAACTGCTCCAGCACGACGCCCGGCTCGCCGTCTGAATCGAGCAGTTCCCGCGCGGCCGAATCGGCCCCGAGGGCGGCGATCATCTGGTTGAGCTCACCCGAGACCCCGGCCGACACCGGCGCCGCGCCGCGCATCATGCCGAGCAGTTCGGCCGGCTTCGCTCCGGTCCAGTCGCCCGCGTGCGCGAGCAGGTCGCCGATCGCGATCATCGCCGCGCCGGTATGGCGCATGTGCTGGTAGATCATCTCGATGTGATGCTCACGACAACGTGTCAGATACGCGCAGAGCTCCTCGTCGGACAGCGCCTCGATATCCACCGACTGCAGCTCGCGGTGGGTCCGGATCGACGCCGGCTTGAACGTCTCGTCCCAGTCTCGAAGCTGGGCGCGCCAGAGCTTGTCCGCCCACACCTCCTCCGCGCGCCGGAAGCGCTGGGGGAGCTCCTCATCCGGAACCGGCCGCACCTTCCCGTAGGAGAAGCCGTTCACGTAATGGAGCTCCATGCCGTCGTGCAGCATCCCGTAATAGCGGGCGAACTCGCGGAAGCCGCGGCTGAACGGCTCGGGATGCATCTCCGTCCAGTAGCGCGTCACCGGGCGCGGAAAGTGAAGCGCGTCCAGATTCCACGATCCCGGGCCCGGAGGATCGAACTGCAGCCCAGTCGCCGATTCTGCGGAGGCCATCGTGCGTCAGGGTAACCCCCGCGAGCGTGGACTGCCAGCCCGCGAGCGAGGACGGCTACCGGCCGACGATCAGGTTCACCTTCGCGGCCGCCGCGAGCTGCCGGTGAGCGGCAGGGCGCTGGGCCAGCACGTGGTGGCGGTTCCGGAGGGAGGACGGCTTGCGCACGATCTTGCCGACGCGGCAGTGGGCGCGGGAGATCAGCTTCTTCGCTCGAGCGAGCTCCGTGTGGGCGAGCTTCGGCACGACGCAGCGGACCCGCTTCGGCTTTGCCTTCGCCTTCGGCTTCGGCTTCGGCTTGCTAACGGGAGCGTTGGTAACCGGCGGGGGACTGGTGGCGACGCGGAGCAGGATCAGCCCGCTCGCCGGCGCCAGCGCGGCCGACAGGGCGTTCGCCAGTCCGGAGCCGGAGTAGACCCCGCCACCGAGGGCGAACGAGGGCGCCGCGTGCGTGGTCGGATTGACCACCACGAGCCCGCCGGTGAAGGTCCGCTCCAAGACCCCGTTGGCCAGTTGCCGGTACGGGCCGACCGGGGCGCCCAGCTGTTGAGCGGTGTTGTACTCGGGGAACCACAGCTCGGAGGTGGTGTAGTTGGTGTTGGCGGTCGAGTAGCTCGCCTTGCCCTGGGCCACCAGCAGCATCGACGCGAGCCCGAAGGTGTTGCCCGTCTCGGTCGCGTAGTGGGAATGGAGGATGGCGAGCTTGCCGTTAGCCTCCGACCAAGCGGTGTCGGCCAGCATCTGCGGCCAGTAGTAGCTCACGCTGGTGTCCATCCAACTCTCTTCCTCGGAGCCGTCCACCGCGGACGTCCACTTCTGCCACAGGCCGGCGTAGTTGGCGCCGCCGCCGATGTTCGCGACGAGCAGGCGACCCTGGGCGTGGACCTGCGGCGTCGCGTAGCTGAGCAGCGAATACACCGCCGCTTGCCACGAAGCCGGGGTCGGATACTTGGGGACCGACGTCCCCGCCGGCACGGCCCACGCGAGGTTGGCCGTCGCGCCGTCGAAATACACGCCGTCGAAGCCGTACTGCTTGGCCAACGCCGTCGCGTGCGCCACGCAGGCCTGTTGATAGGCCGGGTTGCCCACATCCATCACGTAGTTCCCGGCGTAGCCCGACAACCCCATCCGTTGTCCCGCCTGGTTGACGAGGAACCAGCTCGGGTGCGAACTGTTGTCGGTGGCGTAGGTGGTGCATTCCGACCACGTGCCCGGGTCGCTGGGATTCGAGGCGAGGATGTTCGTATACATGAAGATCTTGACGTTCGGGTTCGCCGCCTTGAGCAACTGGACGTCGGCGTGATCGGTGGCGTGCAGCACCATCACCTGATAGCGATTCGCCTCCTGCGATGCGGACAGGCTGCTCGAGTAGGAGTACGTCTCGCGGTTGAACAGGGCCGGGGACGTCCCCGCGGCGGGCTGGGCGCCGGCAGCCTGCGCCCCCGGAAGAACAAGTGCTGCGCTGATCGCCGCGACGCTCACCAGGCCGGCGACGATCCCTCCGCGCCCGCGTCTCCATGCTGGGACCATTGTTCTCTCAACCTCCGCTGTGCGCTGGGGACGCTTTACGCTGCTCGCCGGATACCCAAACGGAGTCAACTCGCAACATAAGAGTCGTCCGGCGTCTCCGCGGGTTCGGTGTAATCGTGCCTGGTTGCCT
The DNA here is from genome assembly GCA_963808605.1 of uncultured Solirubrobacterales bacterium. Taxonomy (GTDB): domain Bacteria; phylum Actinomycetota; class Thermoleophilia; order Solirubrobacterales; family Solirubrobacteraceae; genus Palsa-465. The sequence goes on along the minus strand of CAWEGQ010000003.1, from coordinate 29,807 downwards.
GCGGGGTTAGCTGACGGGCTCGCGCTCTGAGACAGAGCGCTTCCGGCGGATCACCGCGGGATTCGCCCCAACGATCTGGGTTCCCCGTTCCCGAGAGTTGGCGGCCCTCGGAATTCGGCAGCGGCCAGGCTACCAGACCGCGTCCCAAGAGACCGGCGGTTCTCGCCCCGGTCAGCTAGCCGTCGGTGGCCCGCGGCGCGACCTCAGCCCGGGAATTTGCACGCGGCCGCCGCCTGCTTGAACGCCGGTGACTGTGGATCGATCGTGCTCGGGACCGCGAGGATGACTCCGCCACGGTCGATCAGCGCGCTGTACCCGGCCGGGCTGGAGGGCGGTGTGAACGTGGGATCAGGGAAGCCGGAGATGCCGTGCTGCCGCATGCACTCGGAGACCTTCAGGGTCTGCTCCTTAGCCTGCGCGGTCGGATGGGCGGCGCCAGGGCCGCCGCCTGGCAGCAGCTTCTGGCAGTTCGCTTGTGCCGCCTTGAAGGCCGGCGAGAAAGGGTTCATCCCGGAGCTGAGGTGGATGCCGCCGGCCGGGCTGGGGTCAGGGAAGTCCGGCACCCCGTGCGAGCGCATGCACTGTGAGTACTTCAGGAAGTCGGCACGGCCGACGGGATTCGGGCCGCCGCTCGCGGCGGCGCTACTCGGCCCCGCGGACCCGCAGGCTGCGATCACCAGCGCGCAGCCGATCATGACCAACCCGAGGAACAGCGAATCGGCGTGGTGTGACGTTCCCGTGCTCGGCCTGAATCTGACGCGGTGGGGCACAGAGTGCGGTGTACACGGCGACCGATAACACGCGGGTAACAGCGAACGGCCGAACCGTGTTGACATCCGCGCGGCGCGCGGAAAGAATCGCATTGGCCCGCTGAGCGTGAGACAAGGGAGTTGCCATGGTGTCGTGCCTGGACGTGATGGTTGGACTTCGCTCCGATCTCGTGCGCAGGGCATCGGGCCCTGTGATCTTGGCGCTGGCCCTGGGCGTGCTCGCGCTCGGGATCACCGGCCGAACCGGCTCGGGCGTGGGCCGCGATATGGCAACAGGTGCCTCCGGCATCACGGCGCTGCGGCAGCTCGAGTCGTTGCCGGTGGCGGCACAGTCGGTGATCTCCGCGACGCTGGGCTCGGCCAGGTCGACGTACGCGGCGCGTCGCTCTGGCGATGGCTGGCGGCTAGCCGGCGGCGGCGTGGCGGCCTCGCTCGGAGCGGGCGGCCTGGACGTGCGGGCCGGCGGTCAGACGTTGTCGTTCGGGTCTCCGGCGGCGGGCCGCGGCGGCTCGCTGCGCCCGATGGCGACGGCGCGCGCATCGGCACGCGCGAATCGCGTCCTGCTCGGTAGCGGCGCTCTGCGCGAGTGGTACGCGGCGGGCCCGTTGGGGATCGAGCAGGGCTTCACGCTGGCGCGGCGGCCGGCGGGGACCGGCCCGGTCGTCCTGTCCTGGACGGTGGGTGGCTCGCTGCGTGGCGTGAGGTCGGGCTCGGATCTGCGTTTTCTGACCGCATCGGGTGCCGTGGCCTTCCGTTACGGCGGGCTGGTGGCGATCGATCGCTCGGGACGGCGAGTGCCCGCGTCGCTCGCCCTGCGCGGGGACCGGATGCTGCTATCGGTCAAGGACCGTGGAGCGCTCTATCCCCTGCGGATCGATCCGTTCATCCAGTTGGGGACGAAGCTGACGGGTACCAGTGAGTCGGGCGCGGGAGAGTTCGGTGGGACCGTGGCCGTGTCGGCCGACGGGAACACCGCCGTGATCGGCGGGCCTACGGACAACACCAGCAACGGGGCGGTATGGATCTTCGCCCGGACGGGTCAGACATGGACCCAGCAGGGTTCGAAGCTGGTGCCCAACGACGAGACGGGTGCAGGGATCTTCGGCAACGCCGTTGCACTTTCCGCCGACGGGAACACGGCTTTGATCGGCGGCGCCTTCGACAACGGGCATATCGGCGCGGCGTGGGCGTTCACCCGCTCGGGTTCCACGTGGACTCAGCAGGGGAGCAAGCTCACCCCCAGCGACGAGACCGGCAGCGGGCTGTTCGGCCAGAGCGTCGCGCTCTCCGCCGACGGCAACACCGGACTGATCGGCGGCCGCAACGACAACGGCAATGTCGGCGCGGCCTGGGCGTTCACCCGCACGGGTTCCACCTGGACTCAGCAGGGGAGCAAGCTCACCCCCAGCGACGAGACCGGCAGCGGGCTGTTCGGCCAGAGCGTCGCGCTCTCCGCCGACGGCAACACCGGACTGATCGGCGGTCGCTCCGACAACGGCAATGTCGGCGCGGCCTGGGCGTTCACGCGCTCCGGTTCGACGTGGACGCAGCAGGGCAGCAAGCTCACCGCCAGCGACGAGACCGGCAACGGGCTGTTCGGCCAGACCGCTGCGCTCTCGGCCGACGGCAACACCGCGCTGATCGGCGGCATCGGCGATAGCAGCAATGTCGGCGCGGCCTGGGTGTTCACGCGCTCCGGTTCGACCTGGACCCAGCAGGGGCCCAAGCTCACCCCCGGCGGTACGACCGGCTTCGCGCAGCTCGGATCGAGCGTGTCGTTGTCGGGCGACGGCAACACCGCGCTGGTCGGCGGTCCTCTGGACAACACCCAGGTCGGCGCGGCGTGGGTGTTCACGCGCGCGGGGTCGACATGGACGCAGCGAGGCGGCAAGCTCGTTCCCAACGATGAGGTCGGCGCCGGGGTGGTCGGGACGGGCGTTGGCCTGTCGGCGGATGGCGGCGTCGCCATCATCGGCGGGCAGGGCGACAACACGAACGTCGGGGCGGCCTGGGCGTTCGGTGCGCCGCTGGCCTCGAGCCCGCCGATCGTCGATTTCGGATCGCAGACGACGCAACAACCTGGCCCGGTGGTGTGGCTGCCGGTGCAGAACTCCGGCCAGTCGTCGCTGACCTTCAGCGGACCGGCGTCGATCTCAGGAACCAACTCGAGCGCCTTCGCCATCCCGGCCGGCGACGACCTGTGCAACGGCCAGACGCTCTCGCCGAACCAGGACTGCTGGATCGGTGTCCGGTTCACCGCGGGGGCGACGGGCGCGCTCACGGCGACGCTGACACTGGGCGCGAGCAACACGCTCGCGGCGCCGTCCACGGTCGCGCTGAGCGGAACCGGCGTGGCCCCGAACTCCGGCCCGCAGGGCACGCCCGGCCAAACCGGCCAGCAGGGCAAGACCGGCCCCCAGGGCCCGGCCGGCAAGAACGGCAAGAACGGCAAGGTCGAGGTGATCACCTGCAAGACGGTCACGGTCCACCACAAGCACGTGAACCGCTGCACCGGCAAGCTCGTCTCCGGACCGGTCAAGTTCACGACCGCCAGCGTCGCCCGGGCGACGCTCTCGCGCCAGAGGACGACCTACGCCCGAGGCGTGGACCTGATCGGTCGCGGGCGGCGCGAGCTGCTGCTCACCACCGCCACCAAGCTCCGCCCGGGTCGCTACACCCTGACGCTGACCTGGACCGACGCTCGCCACCGCCGGCACACGACGCACCAAACCCTGCAGCTGCGCTGAGGACGTCGCTCGGCGCCGAGCGCTGCGCAGTGTCACGGGCTGCGCCGCTGTCTCGTCTCATAGGGAAAAGAGACGAAGGGAGCCAGTCATGAAGGTTTTCGTAGCCGGCGCCACAGGCGTTATCGGCAGACAGCTCGTCCCGCAACTCGTGGCGCGAGGCCACGAGGTGGTCGGGATGACCAGGAGCGCCTCGAAGCAGGACCTGCTGCGCACCCTGGGGGCGCGCCCGGTCGTAGCCGACGCTCTCGATCGTGACGCGGTCGCCCAGGCGGTGGCGTCAGCCGAGCCCGAGGTGATCGTGCATGAGCTCACGGCGTTGTCCGCGCCGATGGGCGTCCGAGAGGCGCGGCACCTCGAGCGCTCCTTCGCGTTCACCACGACCAACCGACTTCGTACCGAGGGCACGGACCATCTGCTGGCCGCCGGGCGCGCCGTAGGGGCGCGCCGCTTCGTGGCGCAGAGCTTTGGGGCCTGGCGCTGGGCCCGCACGGGTGGGGCGGTAATGACCGAGGCCGATCCCCTTGATCCCAACCCGCCGGCGGCCCTGCGGACGGTGCAGGCCGGGTTCCTCTACCTGGAGCGGGCGGTGACGGCGATCGAGTGGGGCGAGGGTGTCGTGTTGCGCTATGGCGGCTTCTACGGTCCGGGGACCTCGATCAGCCTGGCTCCGGATGCGGTGATGGCGGCGCCGATCCGCAAGCGTCGGTTCCCGATCGTCGGCGACGGTGGTGGCGTGTTCTCACACGTCCACATCGACGACGCCGCGGCGGCGACCGTGGTGGCGGTCGAGCGAGGCAAGCCCGGCATCTACAACGTCGTCGACGACGAGCCCGCGCCGGTGCGGGAGTGGCTACCGGTATTGGCGAGCGCGCTGGGTGCCAAGCCTCCAAGGCGTGTCCCACGCTGGCTGGCGCGGCTGGCCGCCGGTGAGGTGGCCACGGTCATGATGACCGACGTGGCCGGCGCCTCGAACGCGAAGGCCAAGCGCGAACTCGGCTGGCAGCCTCGCTATCCGAGCTGGCGGCAGGGCTTCGCGCAGGGACTTGGCTAACGCCATGTCCGCCTGGCTTTGCGCCTGATCGAGCCGGGAGTTGCCGGCGATCGCGGTCAGGCGCTCAGGGCCAGCAGTACCTGGAAGCCATCCGGGTCGGCATAGGCCTGCGCGTTGGCTCGCCAATAAGGGTTGGCCGGAACGACTGGCGGCTGGTCGATCGACGCGGCGATCTGATCGATTGCCGCTTGAGACTCAAGGAATAGGACGATTAGCGACTCAGGGTGCGGGTCAGGTGGCGGGTGATCGCCGCCGGTGGTGAGCTCGAGGTGAGCATTGGTGCCCGGGACCTCGAGAAACACGCCGTCGTAGCCGTCGTGATTCTCGAATCGACCGAGCTCGGGGAAGCCAACCCGGTCGCGGTAAAAGGCCACCACATCGTCGAGGCGGTTGGTGTGGCGAGTGATTCGTAGCCGCATAGCCTCGATCATGTCGAACCTAGGTGTCGCAGCTTCTCCGGGTTGCGAATTGCGTCGATGCGCGTGATCTGACCGTCGCTGACCACAAACGAGAGCGCCGCGCGATCGCCGTCGTCGCTCGTGAGCGCCAGCCCGAGCCGCCCGTTGAGCGTGATCTCGACCGGCTCGTGCGCGGACCTGCGGCTGAGCGCCGCCCACGCGCGCGCGACCCGGGCTCCGCCGCGCAGCGGCTTGCGCGCCGCGATCGCGCGCCCGCCGCCGTCTGATGTCCAGACGACGTCTGGGTCGAGCACGGCGACGAGCCCCTCGAGGTTGCCCTCGGAGATCGCCTGCGCGAATGCTCGGACGGCGCGATCGTGCTCGTCGCTCGAGGCGACGAACCGCGGGCTGGTGCGCTTGATGTGTCGGCGGGCGCGCGATGCGAGCTGACGCACCGCCTCGGGCGTGCGGCCGACCACCTCGGCGACGTCGCCAAACGGCACGTCAAACACATCGTGCAGCACGAACGCCGTGCGCTCCGCGGGCGAGAGCTGCTCGAGGACGGTCAGCAGCGCATAGCTGACCGACTCGTCGAGCGTGACCCGGTCCGCCGGGTCGTCCGACACCAGCGGCTCCGGCAGCCATGGCCCGACGTAGGTCTCACGGCGAGCGCGAGCGGACCGCAGGCGATCAAGTGCGAGCCGGGCCACCACCGTCGTCAGCCAGCCGTCGAGGTTCTCGATCGCGTTCGCGTCGGAACGCTCCAACCGCAGCCATGCCTCCTGCACGATGTCCTCCGCCTCGTCGAGGTCGCCGAGCTCGCTGTACGCGAGCCGCAGCAGCCGCGGGCGTGCCTGCGCGAAGCGCTCAGCGGCGGTCATGCCGCGATCCGGTCCCAGCTCTCGGTGCCCGCGCGCATGCGCGGCGTCCAGTCGCTGGCCTCACGCAACCGGCGGTTCGACACACGCTGCGAGCGCGCCAACGGCCCGTCCTGCGGCTCTGGTGGGCGCAGCGCCTCGACCCCGACGGCGGCGGCCAGGGCGGCATCGATCTCGGCGTTCGTCGGCGGGTCGGTGTCGGCGACGTTGTACGTTCCGGCCGGGACGCTCAATGCGGCGGCGATCGCCGCCGCCGCATCATCCAGCCACAGCGTCGGCCGGTACGCGCCGGGCGGTCCTGGCGCGATCGAAGCGCCGCCGCGCGCAGCCTGCACCGCGGCCAGCGCGGACCCACTGTCGGGCCCGATGAACAGCCCGAAGCGCAAGACGACCGTCTCGCCTTCGAACAGCTCGCGCGCGTTGCGCTCGGCCGTCAGCGCGGTCGTGGTCACCCCGCCGCCGGCGACCGGCGCATCCTCGTCGAGCCAGGCGTCGCCGCCGTCGGCGTACACGAACGCAATCGACTCCTGCACCAGCCGTTGCACGCCGGCGGCCTGGGCCGCGCGCGCGATCGCCGCCGATGCCTCGGTACGCACGCGATCGTTCTCAGCCCAGGCCGACGGATCGGCCATGCGGTCCGCCCTCGGGACATGGGTCAGCAAGTTCACTGCGGCGTCCGCACCTTCGAACGCCCGTCGCAGCGACGCCTCGTCGAATACGTCGGCTTCGACGGCGCGCGCCCCGAGGCTCTCGAGCCGCTCGCGGCCGCGCGCGGAACGCGTCACGCCCGTGACGCCGTGGCCGGCGGCCAGGAGCTCGCGGACAGCACGTCCGCCGATGACGCCAGTGGATCCGGTGATGATGATCTCGTTCATATCGAAGTGACGACGCACAGCTTCGGATCGTGACATGCGCGTCGCCGATGGCCCGTCCGTCAGCGCCTCCACTGGCAGTGGAGCTAGCGCAGCTCGAGGCCTCCCTTACCGCAGCCGGAGCTGGTCTGCGATCAGTCCCCAGTAGGGGTGGAACTCGTAGTCGCGGACCCGTGCGGAGACGAAGTCCAGCCCGTGGTCGTTGACGACCGGGGCCCAGGCCGCTCGGTCAACCAGCTCGTGGTCAAGACGCGCCCACGCGGCGTTCGCAGCGCGGGGCCTGGTGGTTTCGAGTGTCTGGGCGCGAGCGATCTCGCGGTCCACGCGGTGATCGCAGAAATCGCCGTGGACGTTGGTGCCCGAGCACGAGAACCAGGTGACGAAGAACCCACTCGGGGTGTCGCCCCACGCGGCCGGAATCAGTTGGATCTGCCTGAAGACCCGCGCGGGAGGGTTCGCGAGATACGCGTGCGAGACGAGATGGACACCGGCCCGATAACCGAGCTCCCGCAGAACCGAGGCGTAGTAGCGAGCGACGCCTGGTGTGATTGTCGGGTCGTCGGTCCAGCTCCAGACCGTCACCCGTTGCCCGTTGGTGCCAGAGGCCAAGACGAGCCGTTTCGCGCGCGCAACATCGTGCGCGTACGGACAGTACGGGCGGTAGCCACGAAGCCCAGGCGGCAGAATCTGGCACGTGGGCGTCGCGAAGTCGCGACCACCCGTCAGCCGCACGATCTCGCCACGATCGACGGCGAGGTTGAACGCCTGGCGCACGCGGAGGTCGTTGAACGGCGCGCGCGTGGTGTTGAACTGGACGAAATCGGTGGTTGGGATCGTCCAGGAGTGAACCTGGCTGGCGAACGGAACCTTCAACGACGCGACCCGCGCGGACGGAATCTCGTCCGCGGCCCAATCGACTGTCCCCTTCTCGATCGCGCCTGCCTCCTGGGTCGGCGAGAGGCCGAACCGCATGACGATCTGGTCCGGGACTCCGTCCGGCTGCGCCGCGTGCGACCACTCACGGAAGAAGGGGTTGCGGATCCAGCGGATCGCGTGCGGCCCGACCCGGGCGATCTCGTACGGTCCGGTGCCGGGAATCGGCCGATCGCCGACATCGTGGAACGGCGTCCCTGGAGGAACGGCGGTGGCCTGGGGTGTCGCCAGGCTGTTGAGGAAATCGGGATCTGGACTGCTGAGGTGGAAGGTGACCGTGCGGGCACGGTTGTCCGGGACCACGCCGTCGTGGAGGTTGCACACAGCCGGCGAGCAAGCTTTAGCGCCCAAGACGTCGTCGAACGCTGCGCTTGCCGATGAGCGAAGGCGGAGCACACGCTCGAGCGCGAGCCGAAAATCCGACGCGCGCACCAGCCGGCCGTCGGAGTAGCGAATGCCCGCCCGCAGGCGGAACGTATAGCTGCTCCCGCCGTCGGTCGGCGCCGGCAGGTTGATTGCCAGGTCGGGGATCAACTGCGTCCCGTCGGGGCCTGGGACGTGGTTGTAGGTGACGAGTCCATCCCGGGTGAGCCCGTCAGACTGAAGCGGGAGCACGTCGACGTTGATAGCCGGGTCGATGTCGAGCACACGCGTGTGAGCGAGTGTCAGGATGCCCCCGCGGTGCTGGACGAGCGCTCGCACCGCGACGAACGTGTTCCCGGCGTCCGCCGCCAGCGCGGCCGGGCCGCCGCCCACCAGCGAGGTGCCGACGACGGCGTTGCGTTTCGGATCGATGCGGGACACCGTTGCCGCATACTGGTTGGCGACCCACACGAGCCCGTCGCCCAGCAGCAGCGCAGACGGGCCGCTTCCGACGGGGATCGTCGCAGCGACGGAGCCGTCCAGTGGGTCGATTCGCGAGACCGTCGAGTCCAGGGAGTTGGCGACCCAGACCCCTCCGAGCCCGACGGTCAGCGCCGCAGGTCCACCCCCCACATGGATGTCCGCCACTGTCTGTCCGGTTCGCAGGTCGACTTCCGCGACGGACGCGCCGCCGTAGTCGGCGATCCACATCGTCCCGTCAGCGAACGCCAGCGAATTCGGGTGAACGCTGAGCTGCAACGTACGGAGCACCTTGCCGGCGACGGGATCGATCGCGAGCAGCGCGTCTCCGGCCGCGTCGGCGACCCACAGTGCGCCGCCACCGAAGGTGAGGGCCGCGGCCCGGGCGCTGCCCAGGGACACCATCTGCGACACGGCTCCGTTGCGGGGGTCGATCCGCGCGATGCTGTCGCCGAGCGCGGTTGCCACCCAAATCGACCCGCCTCCTGCGGCGAGCAGCCCGGGACTGCCACCGACCGGGATCGAGTCGACGATCGTATGGGTGCTGTCCGCCACGCGGGTTACGACGCCGGCCCCGGGCGAGGCAAGCCACAGCGAGCCATCGGCAGAGACGGCTGCGGCTGGCGCGTCCTGCAGCGCGACGTCGACAGCCACGCCGCCTAGTGAGTTCAGAGCGATCAGTCGGCTGTCGCGGGGCTGGCGCGCGGGCGGTTTGCTCCCCCCACTTCCGGTCGCAATCCCGATCACCACGCTGGCTGTCACGGCGGCCGCTGCCAAGACGGCGGCCGTTGTCGCGCGCCGGCGCTGCGCTTGGCGCCGCGGGCCGTGGACGCCCGCCGCGCGCGGGGGCGCGAGGCTCGGGTCGTGCTCCAGGATCTTGCGCTGCAGGTCTGCAAGCTCCGAGCCGGGCTCGAGCCCGAGCTCTTCCGCGAACCGTCGCCGGCCCGTCTGGTAGGCGGCGAGCGCCTCCGCCTGCCGCCCCGCTCGGTAGAGAGCAACCATCATTGCCCCGAGCGGGCGCTCGCGGAACGGGTGCTCTCGCACCAGCGCCTCAAGCTCTGGGACGAGCTCTGAGCCGGCGCCGATCGCGAGATCCGCTTCGATCCGGTATTCGAGCGCGTGGAGCCTCAGCTCCTCGAGTCTGTCCGCATCCGCGACAGCGAATGGCTGGAACCGCAGGTCGGCGAGAGCGGGCCCGCGCCACAATGCCAGCGCGGCTCGGAAGTCGCACTCAGCTTGCCCTGGGTCGCCCGCCGCGAGGTGCTCCCGGCCCCGTACTAGCAGCTGGTCGAAGCGGTCGAGGTCCAGCTCGTCGGGCATGACCTGCAACACATAGCCGGGCGCGCGCCGTGATACGCGACCGTCTCCGAGTGTCTTGCGCAGCCTGGAGATGTAGTTGTCGAGTGTGTGGGCAGCGGTCGGTGGCGGGCGCTCTCCCCAGATGGCGTCGATCAGCCGGTCGCGCGAAACTGCGGTGTTCGCGTTCAGCAGCAGGATGGCAAGGAGCGCGCGCTGCTTGGGGCCGCCCAGCGGCAAGTCCTCACCGTCGCGCTGAACCGCGAGCGCCCCGAGCACCGCGAAGTTCACGGGCCGTAGCTAACCACAGGTTGCGGGACGATTGCGACATTTTTGCGACGTCCTCGGGCCAGCCTGCTCGCGTCAACCACCGCAAGGGAGTAGGCATGACTCGCCGTCCGAACAGCCCAGGGATCGCCTCAATCGTCCTGGCGGCCGCGCTCGCGGGCCTGTGTATCGGCTGCGGCAGTGACAAGCCGAAGCTCTCCACCACCAACGCCGCCAGACGGACAGCGGGGCTTCCGGCCGGCCGGATCGCGTTCCGCCGCTTTCTCGACCAGGCACAGACCCAGAGCGCTTTATTCACGGTCGGCACCGACGGACTGGGCGAACGGCAAGTCACCCACCCTCCGCCCGGCACGATCGACGACCAGCCGGATTGGTCGCCCGACGGCAAGCTGATCGCATTCGAGCGCTGCAGCGACGCGGCCGGGTGCCAGGCCTTCACCGTCGCGGCCGGCGGGGGGCCAGTGCGCCAGGTCCATGTTCGCTGTCGGGTTGGCGGAGCGTGCGACGTCTCGGGGCCGGTCTGGGCCCCCGACGGCCGGCTCATCGTGGTGTTGGCGCAAGGTCGAGAAAAGGTCAACGGCAGCGATCGGCAGATCCAGCAAGCCTCTCTGGAGGTGCTCGATCTCACCCGTGGCACCCAGCGCACCATCGTCAAGCGCACCGGGTGGGTGGGCGAACCCGAGAGCCCGGCGATCTCGGATGACGGCCGCACGCTCGTGTACACCAACCGGAACTCCTGGCTGGCCAAGCCCGCGGGCGCAGCCGCGCTGTATACGGTCCAGGCGGACGGCTCCGGCAACCGCCGGATCACCCCCTGGGAGCTCGGCGGAGGCGACCATCCTGTGTTCGCGCCCCAGGGCACGGTCCTGTTCCGCTCATACGAGGATCAGGAGACTCGGCAGTCGCAGTTCATGACCGTCGAGCCGGACGGAACCGGACTGAGGCAGCTCAGCCACTTCGCGGACGGCACGCCGGTGCTCTCGGCCTCCTATTCGGCCGATGGGCGCTGGATCGTGTACGCCGCTGCAGGGGCCGGTGGGAACGCGGACCTGTACGTGATGCGCGCTGACGGCACCGGCGGGCGGGCGCTGCTGCGTACCAGCGCATGGGACAGCGCTCCCGATTGGGGACCGGGAACGTGAGCACCGGCCAAGAACCAAACCATCAAACAGACAGAAGGGACCACGCATGAAGCTCGTGCGCACCACATTCTTCGCCCTCGCGGCGTCCGTCGGAGCGCTTGCGGCCGTGACGGCGGAACCGGCACAGGCCGCTCATCACCGGGAGCTGTGCGTCGGAAGTGGCTCCGGTTGCTACGAGACTGTGCAGGCGGCCGTCGCCGCGGCGCGCTCCGGTGACACCGTGCGCATCGGCCCCGGGACGTTCGCGGGCGGCATCAGAATCAGCGCGAGTGTTCGGCTCGTCGGGGCCGGCGCGCAGCTGACCGCGATCCGCGGGGGCGGCCCGGTGCTGACGATCGGCACGTTCGGTGCCGCCAGCGAGCCCACCGTCTCGATCGCTGGCATATCGGTGACCGGAGGCCTCACGCGCTCGAGCGCTCAGTCCCGGGAGCTCGTCGGGAACCCAGATGCGCTCGCCTTTGGCGGCGGGATTGAGGTCCCGCCCGGAGTCGGCTTCTCGAACGGGGCAACCGTGACGATCCAGGACAGCGTGATCACGCAAAACCAGGTCGAGCCCAGCGCGACCGTGCCCTCAGGCCTGCCGTGTGGCACGGCCTGCCCGTTTGCTCTCGCCGGCGGCGGTGGGATCGATAACTGGGGCAGCATGACCCTGACAAACACCATCGTCAGCGACAACCTCGCGGGTGGCCCGCTTACCAGTGATGCGGACGCGGGCGGGATCTACACGCCACAGGGCAGCCTCACGCTGCGTCGTAGCGTCGTGACCCGGAACCGAGCCGTTGCCTCATCCCCGTACGGTCGATTCGCCGAGGGCGGCGGGATCAATATCGCCAGCACTCCGTTCTTCCTGGAGCCCCGGCGACGGATCTCCACACTGACCATCGAAGGCAGCCGTATCAGCGGAAACGCAGTGACGCTGGCTGACACCTTCACCAGTGAGATCGACGCGCATGCGACCACCGGCGGCATCCTCGTAGCAGGCGACGACGATTGCACCCAGCCCATCTCGGGCTGCGTGCACGCGACGATTGACAAATCCCTGGTGTCAGGCAACACCGCGACGGCCAGCAACACGGCCGGAGACGCCAATGGGTTCAGCGGCGGTGTCCAGGTCGACGGGATCCTGGAGCTGAACGGATCCACGATTCGTGACAACCACGTACGGGTGACCGTGCCAGCAGGTTCGACTGCGGGAGCCTTCGGCGACTCTGGTGGGATCGGCATGGGCGGCTACGCGACGATCACCGACTCGCGACTGATCGGCAACTCCGTCAGCGTCGAGGCACCGGGCGGCACCGCCTCGGCGATGTTCGCGGGACTCAGCGTCGGGAACGGAGCCGTCGCCACCACGATTCAGCACAGCGACATCAGCGGCAACCAACTCGCTGCATCGACCACCTCGGGATCGGTCACCCTCAAGGGCGCGGGCATCGGTCACCTGAACGGCGCGCCCGTCGTGCTGCTGGACACCACGGTGGCGGGCAACGTCGCGACCGGGAATGGACCCGGCGGACTGGCTCAGGGCGGTGGCATCTGGAACGGGAGCCTGGACCTGCCCGGTTCCCTCGGGCCGCTCCGCCTGATCGGCAGCACGGTCGCGCGGAACGTGCTCGACGTGAGCGCCGGCATCACCGCGCAGGGCGGGGGGATCTTCACCATCGCCAAACCGTTGCTCCTCCACACCACCATCGCTCATAACCGACCCGACCAATGCCACGGATGCTGACGCGGTCGCTTCCCCTTATATGCCAGGCTTGCACCGATGCGCGTCGTGGCAGTGGCCTTGCTGGTGTGCTTGACCCTCGCCGGTTGCGGCGGCGCTCGCGAGGCGAGCGGAACGCATGATGCCCGGCAGACGAGCCGTCCCGCGACTGCCGCGAAGGGTCCCGTTGTACTCGGGGCGAAGAGCTTCGTGGTCTGGGGCGGGACCGGATTCGGCACGGCTCACCCGCCCGTCCTAGTCGTCGGCGGTGACCCCGCGGTCATGATTACGGGCATCCGCTGGCACGGCTGGGGCCGCTGGCGGGCATCGGGAGTCGGACGCTACGCGATGGTGCATTACGGCCGTGGCGGTAGCTACTACCGCAAGCATTTTCGTGCCGACCTGCGCGTGTCCGGCATCGGCACGTGCCATCCGAACGGCCCGCGGGTGTACATGGCGTTGAAGGTCAGGGTCGCGCTCCAGCCCGGCCAACGCCCGGCCTGGTACGAAGCGGAGGGCAGCCACGGACTTTGCCGCTATCCGTAGTCAGGCGATGAACGCGGAGAGCGCCACGACGAAGGGCGAGTCGCTGTGGCCGCGGCTCGCCGTGCTGCCGCTCGTGATCGAGGCGTGCGAGTACGACCGGTTGCACGCCGTCCTCGCCCACGAGTTCCAGCGGGTGACGACGCACGTCCGGCTGGTCGGGCCCGGCACCGACGGCGACGCCGAGGGGCTCGGGGAGGACGTCTCGGTCCACGTCGAGGACGGCACATCGCTGCACGAGAGGCAGCCCGCGTTGCCGCTCGCGGGCGAGTGGACGCTGGACGGCTTCTGTGAGCATGTCGCCACGCTTGAGCTGTGGCCGGAGCCGCCGGAGTGGGTCCCGGCGCTGCGCTTTCGCCAGTGGGCGTTCGAGTCCGCGGCGCTCGATCTCGCGCTGCGCCAGGCTGGCCGCTCGCTGCACGATGTGCTCGGCCTGGAGCCGCAGCCGGTGCGGTTCGTCAACTCGCTCGGCCTCGGCAAGGAGCCTTCGATCGAGCCGGTGCGCCGGCGACTGTCCCGCTCCCCCGGCGTGCGCTTCAAACTCGACGCGGAAGCGAGTTGGCCGCCGGCGCTCGTCGATGAGGTCGCCGCGACGGGCGCGGTCGACACGATCGACTTCAAGGGCCACTACGGCCTCGAGATCAACGATCCCTCGGCGCTGGTTGCGCTGTACGACCGCGTGGTCCCGGCGTTTCCTGACGCCTATCTCGAGGACCCGCACGACCTGCCCGAGATCGCCCAGCGGCTTGGCGATCACCTCGAGCGCGTGTCCTACGACGCCCCGATCCGCAGCGCCGACGACATCGGGGCGACGCCGCTGGCCGGGCGGGTAGTGAACGTCAAGCCGTCGCGGATCGGGAGCCTGCGTGCGCTGTTCGAGGTGTACGCGCGCTGCGCGCGCGAGCGTCGGCCGATGTATGGCGGTGGTATGGGCGAGCTGGGCGTGGGCCGCGGTCAGATCGAGCTGCTGGCCGCGCTGTTCCACGCGGACGCGCCCAACGACGTCGCGCCAAGCGCTTACAACGAGGACGACCCGCCCGGGACCCTGCCGCCCACCCCGCTGGCACCGCGGCCGGACGTGACCGGCTTTCGCTGGGTCACGTAAACGCGCGAGCGTCTCCGTGGGGCCCAACATCCCGGAGGTAGGCTTGCTGCGTGGACACCGAGGACGTTCGGCTCGCCGTCTATCGCTCGTTCGCCGGGACGGGTCGGGCGCCGGAGCCCGGCTCGCTCGATGACGGAGCGTTGCGCGAGCTGCACGAGCAACGCCACATCGTTCTTGATCGCGATGGCCGAATCGTGATGGCCCACCCGTTCGCCGCCGTGCCACTGGGCTTCTCGGTCATGGGTCGCGAGACCCTCTGGTGGGGTGGCTGCGCGTGGGACTCGTTCGCGCTCCCGCATCTTCTGCCCGATGAGCCCGAGGTCCTGGTCGCAACGCGATGCCCGGGCTGCGGGGCTCCGCTCGCCTGGGTGGTCGACCGCCATGCGCCGCCGGCCGGCGAGGAGGTGGCGCACTTCCTGATACCCGCGGCTCGCATGTGGGACGACGTCGTCCACACCTGCGGCCACCAGCGCCTGTTCTGCGGGGAGGAGTGCGTTGCCGCCTGGCTCGAGCGCACCGGCAGCCAACGCGGCTACGTGATGGACCTGGGCACGCTCTGGCGTCTGGCGCAGGGCTGGTACGCCGGCCGGCTTGACCGCGGCTACCAGCGCCGCGAGCCCTCGGAGGCCAAGGAGTATTTCCGCTCGGTCGGGCTGCACGGACCGTTCTGGGGACTGTGATCCGAGCAGCGATGATCCGACGCGGCCGCGCGTTTGCGCCCGCGATGTCTCACCGCGGGATCGCTCGTTGAAGCAACGCGAATAGCGCCATGAAGTGCCGCTCGGCCGCCGCCTCGTTGTAGGCGCCCATGTCGGACATCGTGTACCCGTGCTGCGCCCCCTGGTAAAGCTCGGTCGTGTGACGCACGCCGGCGTCGTCCATCGCCCGGTCGAGCGTCGCGATGTTCTCCGGAGTCATGCTCTGATCCTGGTCGGCGTGACCCCAGTACACCTCCGCGCGGACGCGGGAGGCGAGCAGGTGAGGACTGTCCTGTTCGTCGGTGACCATACGTCCGGTGTGAAAGCCACCCAGGGCGGCGACGCGATCAGGGTACGCGGCGGCGATCATCCAGCCGAGCCGGCCACCCATGCAGTAGCCGGTGATCCCGACAGCGCCGTCGGTCTGCTCCCCGAGCTTGTCCAGGTAAGCGCCGCCGTCCGCGGCCACAGCGGCAGGTGTCAACGCGCCCATCAGCGGACCGAGCGACTGAAAGAACCTGCCGCGAGACTCTGGATCGTGGAGTTCCGGTGTCTCCCATAGCGGAGCGCGCCCGCCCCGGTAGAACACGTTCGGGGCGAGCACGACATAGCCCTCGGCGGCAATCCGATCGGCCATCTCCTCGATCCGCGGCCGCAGCCCGATCGCATCGATCATGAACAGGACGCCAGGATGCGTCCCATCGCCAGCCGGTTTGGTCAGGTAGCAGTCGGCGACCCCGTCCGGCGTCGGGACGTCGATAGTTGATCCGTTCATGACCCCAGCATCGCAAATCAGCCCGCGGAGCCGTCGGCTGCGGCCCCGCGAGCACGCGTCCCTTCGTCTACCGGCCCAAGCGCCTCTTCAGGAAGGCGGCCTGGTCGGCTTGGGCGGCGATCAGCACGGTGCTGTGCGTGGCCCCGGCGTAGGTGTGCTCGGTGACCGCGTCACCGACGCCGGCCAGCGACATGGCCAGGGCCGCGGTGAACGGCGGCAGCACCGTCGTGTCGGAGCTGCCCTGCTCGAGCAGCACCGGCGCGCCGATCTTCAGCTCGCCGGGGTCGTTCTTCTTCAACTTGGTGATCGGCGCCGAGATGTCGGCCGTCGGCTTGACCAACTGGTCGATCGGCAGGCCGCCGAACGAGTTCGGCATATCGAGCTGACCCAGGCACTTGGTCAGGGTCTGCGGGTACAGCGCCGCGGCCTGCGACGTAAGCAGCGAGCTGATGTGCAGCGACGGGTAAGCGACGTCAAGCCCGCGGAAGATCGTCGCCGCCAGGCCGGTGAGCGACGTGGTCGTCAGCGACTTGAGGAACCCTGCCTCGGTCGCGATGTGCGACGCCGGTGCGAATGCAAGCACGCCGCGCAGCTTGATCTCCGGCGTGTAGCTCTTGACCAGCGACGCCGCCCACAGCGCGGCGTGGCCGCCCTGCGAGTGACCGCTGATGACCACCCGATCGCTCAGCTGCGGATTGAGCTGTCGGGCGGCGCGGACGATGTCGAGCACGCCGCGTCCCTCGGAGACGCCGATCAGGTACGGGTGCGGACCGGGGCCGCCCAGGCCCTCGTAGTCCGTGCGCGCGACGGCGTAACCGGCCTTGATCCAGCTATCGAGCATCGGGGTGTTGAGCCCGCCGGTCGCCGCCGGGAGCCGCGAGGGGGCACACACATCCGCGATGCCGGTCGTGCCATGCGCCCAGGTGATCACCGGCCAACCGCCCTTGGGCGCTTTGCCCTTGGGGATCGCGAGCATGCCGGACACCGGGACCATCGTGCCCCTGACGCCGATCTGCTTGTAGTCGACGAGGTAGTTCTTCGCGCCCTTGAGCGACCCGCCGCCGGTCATCGGCCGCTCCCAGATCAGCGTCCCGTGCGGCCCCTTCGGCAGCTTGCCGGGGGCGTAGAACTTCAACCCCTTGGGGCCGACGGTCGGATGCGCGGTGTTCGTCTTGGCGACCGCAACGGCGGCTACCGCGCCGATCGCCAGCGCCGCAAACAGGGCGACCCTGATGAACCTTCTCTTCATTCTGTCTCTCTCTCGCGCCGGTCTCGGCAGGCTGTTATCTACGTGTGAACACCCCAGCCTACTTCTGGTTGCGGTCCGCGTCTGCGTCGCTCGATTCCGGCGATGATCAAGTCAGCGTCGCCACCAGCCGATGGTGGCGTAACTCCTCGGGCGGCGAGCCGTGCAGGATCCAGGTGCGATCCTCTCGACGGCTGAGCATGCCCCGGCG
Organism: uncultured Solirubrobacterales bacterium; assembly: GCA_963808605.1. Taxonomy (GTDB): domain Bacteria; phylum Actinomycetota; class Thermoleophilia; order Solirubrobacterales; family Solirubrobacteraceae; genus Palsa-465. Next base: position 12,309 of record CAWEGQ010000003.1, on the reverse strand, counting down.
TTGCAGCGCGCCCATCGCGCTGGTAACGGCAGGGCGATGGGCTCCCACCAAATCCGCCAACCGCTGGTGTGAAAGAGGCAGCGGCACAGCGATCCCGTCAGGCAACACGCGGCCCCAGCGTTCCGCCACGTGCCACAACGTCAACAGCAGACGGTCATCGACACGCTGGTGGTGCGCAATGGCCAGCGATACGGCCAGTGCGTGAGCCCGGCGCGTCCCGCGATTGAATAGCTCCAAGCCCAGCTGCGGCCACGGCGTCATCCGGACAACCAGTCGATGATCGAGCAGAGCCAGGCGTGCTGGCTCGAGCACGACCCAGCCAACTTCCGCCTTCACATGAGATCCTTCATCGTCCCAGCTCCACGGTCGGATCACGTCCCCGGCGCCGAGCAACTCCACGCAGCGACGGCCGAGCACCTCGACCTCTCGGCTGATCAGCCCGTCGATGAGCAGGAACCCTCGATGGTGAGCATCGGGCTCCTCCGCCGCGACCACATCCCAAACCCCCGGCGAGAGGCGCCGGACCCTGGTGAGCGTCTCGCGTCGAGCCCGGTCGCGGTCCGCCGCGGGCACAAGCTCCCCCAGATCGGGGTCGGCATCGACGATGCTGATCGAATCGGCGCTCGAACTCATGAAGGTGCCGTCTCAGCTGCCCGCCAGAGCGAGTAGCAGCGCGCGAAGTATGACGAATCCGAGCCGGCACGCACTTGACGACGCATGATCGGCGCACCTCGGCTGACGAGACACGCTGCTGGGTTCTAGGCCTGGTCCGAGGCCGTGCTCAGTCCGAGACCAGGAGCGTCCGCATGCGTACGTTCGCGCGGTTACCAAGTCGCTCGTTTTGCGCCGCAGGCGATCGTAGTCTCGCCAAACATCCATCGGGCCACGGCTGATGCGTGACCCCACGTGAGGAGCGTCATGATCACCTTGGGCATCCTGCTGCTGATAGTTGGCTTCGTCGCCAAGATCGCGATCCTGTGGACGATTGGCATCGTTCTGCTTGTGATTGGCGCCGTGCTGGTGTTGCTTGGTTCGACGGGACGTGCCGTCGGGGGCCGACACCACTACTACTGAGGTCGCGAGGCCGCCAATCGGAACTCGCAGCGTCGATGACCACGTGCCGCGGTCCGGCCGTGCGATGCCCACGGTGCAAGCTCGTGATCGCTCCGCGAATGCCCGCGCTCACTCCCCGGCACTGTCCGCGATGTCTGGCGCGCAGCCGAATCACGGTCGAGCTGGAGCTGATGTCGTCCCAATGCTCCGGCGAGAGCCCGCCCACCCCAACCTAGGCCGCGACACCGGCGTCGGGGCGGCGCTACGACGGCACTGGCGCGTTCGCACGCGTCGCGCCATCGATACGACGAACCATCACGATCTCCGACTCGCTCTTGCCCTTGATCGACAGCTCCCGCCGCTCGGCGCCGGCCGCGTGCTCGCCGGCCCGGTGGTACACGCGGTCTGACAGGACGATCTCGCCGCTCGCCGCGGCGGCTTGGAGCCGTGCGGCAGTGTTGACGACGTCACCGATCGCCGTGAAGTCTTTGACCTCGCCCGAGCCGACGTTACCCACGTAGGCGGTCCCGAAGTCCAAACCAATCCCGAGCTCCAGCCATGGCTGTTCCCCGTCGTAGCCCGCGCCGGCCAACAGCGCCTGCGCGTCGGCGAGCATGTGATCAGCGGGCTCGCCCGGGAAGACGCCAGGGAGGTAGAGGGCCATTACCTGATCGCCCACCAGTTTGTCGATGATCGCGTGCTCGCAGAGGACATCGACGGCCGTGGCGTAAAAGCGGTTCAGCAGACTCGCTACCGCGTCCGGCGCCTGTCGCTCGGCGAGCGAGGTGAACCCACGTACGTCCGCGAACAGGATGCCGACGTTCATCTCCACGCCGCCCATCGGAGCCTTCTCGAAGCACTCGCTGCACAGGCGCGGGTTCTTGCGCGACGGCGCGAAGCCGAGGCGACCCATCACGCGTCCGCCGACACCCCCGAACGGCGCTCGGCAAACCGCGCAGCGAGGATCGCTCGGGAGGCGGCGCATCAGGCGTACGAACATCCGCACCCGGTGCGTCTCCAGAGACCGAAAGAACGCCTGGTCGCCAGCGTCGCTCACCGTGCCCAAGTATGACCGTCACGCCACGCAAGCGTGAACCTCGATCGGCCCGAGCACGAGGCCCCGCCCTGCCAGGTCAGGCGCCCTCGCGTCGTCAAAGCGAGAGCCATGGGTCCGCTCGGCGTTGTGCTGAGCGTTTCGGTCGTCGTCGTCACGCGAGGATGGAGGCTGCTGTCCGGCTGGCATTGCTCTGCGGGCTTCCTCTTGACATCAGTCACTTGGTCCAGTGTTTGTCGGGGGGCCTGGACTGACGAGCCGGGTCTCGTATGCGAGAACGACGGCTTGGACACGGTCGCGAACTCCGAGCTTCATGAGGATGCGGGTGACGTGCGTTTTGACGGTGGTCTCGCCGATGATGAGCTCGGCGGCGATCTCGCCGTTTGTCTTGCCGGTCGCGACCAGCCGGAACACCTCGAGTTCTCGCGGACTGAGCTCATCGAGTCCGGGCGCGGCTGCTGTGGGGGCGCGGGAGGCGGAGAACTCCTCGATCAGGCGGCGCGTGATGGTGGGTGATAGCAGTGCGTCGCCCTCCCCGACTGTGCGGATGGCAGCGACGAGCTGGCGGGCGGGCACGTCCTTGAGCAGGAATCCGCTCGCTCCGGCACGCAGCGCGTCGTAGACGTACTCGTCGCGATCGAAGGTCGTGAGGATCAGGACGTTCGTCTTGGGATCGTGGTTCTGGGCGAGGATCCGGCGGGTGGCTTCAATGCCGTCGAGTTCCGGCATGCGGATGTCCATCAGCACGACGTCTGGGCGCAGCTCTCGCGCCAGGGAGACGGCTTCGGCGCCGTTGCTCGCCTCGCCCACGATCTCGATATCTGTGGCGGTCGCAAGGATCATCCGGAAGCCGTCGCGGATCAACTGCTGGTCATCGGCGATCAGGACGCGCACGCTCAAGTGAGTGCTCCTTGTAGGCCGCGCGGGATTCGGGCGACGAGCTGCCAGCCATCCTCGTCGACGGGCTCTGCTTCGAGTGCGCCGTCGCATAGCGCGATCCGCTCGCGCATCGCGTCTGTGGGCCACGCGTTTGGTTCGGGGCAGCGGGCGGTGAGCCGTAGCTCGAGATCCTCCTCGCGAAACCGCAGCGTGACACCCACATCGGATGCGGGGTGGCGGCGAGCGCTGTCCAGAGCGTCCTCGAGGATTCGGTAGAGACCGAGGTCGACTCCGGCCGCCAACGTTCCGGGCTCGCCGTCCACCTGCAGTTCGACCGGCTGACCGCGCTCGCGTGCGCGTTGGATCAATGCGTGGACCTGAGCGATGCCCGGTTGCGGCTCGCGCCCTGGTGGATCATCGCCGTGGCGCAAGACTCCGAGGAGGCGGCGCATCTCTGTGAGGGTCTGGCGGCCGGTGTCCTCGATCGCGCCCATCGCGACGTCAGCTCGCTCGGGGTCGTCGGCGAGCATGCTGCGGACACCCTCGGCCTGAACGACCATCCCCGCGACGCTCTGCGCGACGATCGTATGCAGCTCGCTCGCGATTCGCGAACGCTCGCCGGCGACCGCCAGCTGCGCCCGGTCCTCGCGTTCGGCTGCCAGCCACGCCGAGGTGCGCTGAAGCTCCGAAGTCAACGACCTGTGCGCGCCGATCGCGCGGCCGGCGGCCCACGCCGCGCTGATCGTGAAGGCCGCGCCGGCAAGGTTGCCGACCGGCTGGTGCCGCACGATCAGCACGCTGATCGCTGCGCTCCCGAGCAAGAATGCGAGTCCGAGTACGGCCTGGCGTCGGGGCAGCCAAGCCGCGGCTGTGTATGCCGGGACGAGCAGGCAATACGCAGCCAGCAGCGGCGAGTGGTCAAGCGGCGTCAGGTACGCGTTCATCACCGCGGCGAGCGCCCCGACGACGAAGAGGAACCACAGCGGCGAGCGCCGGCGCCACACCGCCGCCAGCGCGACGGCCGTCACGGCCAGCATGTTCAGCGCGATCGGACCGTGGCGGCGCTCACCGATCAGCACGCCGATCTCGAGCGCCACCAGGAACACCCCGGCGCACGCCGGGTCAAGCCAACGCCAGCGCAAGCCGGGATCGGGCCCGACCGGCAAGCGGTCGCGGCTGGCCGGCGAGGTGACCGGGTGGGGCGCGGGCCCGATGCCATCAATTGGAATGCGCGCGCGGACCTCGAAGCCTGGCGTTTCGGTACGCCGCCCGGCGTGCAGCTCACCCGCCGTACAACCTGACTCGTTCGTTCATCCCGACCAGCCCGTGCCCGGCTTCTCGGTGGTTGTTGCGGTCGAGCGCCGGGCCGTGCCCGTTGTCGGAGACCTCCAGCTCGAGGAAACCGGCGGCGACGGCCACGTTCACGCGTGCGCGCGCGGGGCCAGCGTGCTTGATCGCGTTCGTCAGCGCCTCCTGTACGACACGGTAAGCGACCAGATCCAGGCCGGGCGATAGCGTCTGCAGCCGACCATCGACGTGCACGTCCACCGGCAGCCCTGCGGCGCGCGCGCGGTCGACGAGCGCATCCAGCTGCGAGAGACCGGGTGCAGACGAGCCCGCCAGCGCGCCGTTGCCGCGGTGCAGCACGCCGACGATCCGCCGCAGCTCCACCAGCGCGTCACGGCCCGCGCCCTCGACAACCCGCATCGCATGCCGCGCCCTTTCGATATCGACGCTCGCGACGCCGCGGGCGCCGCTGCTCTGAAGCACCATCACGCTGACGTCGTGCGCGATCACGTCGTGCAGCTCGCGAGCCATCCGGTATCGCTCCTCGGCCGCGGCGCGACCCGCACGGGCTTCCTGGGCGTCCGCGAGCCGTGCCGTGCTCACCTCTAGCTCCCGCGTGAGCGCTCTGCGCGTCTCGAGCGTCCGTCCGAGCGCGAACGGCAAGCCGCCCAGCAACGCCCAGGACCCGAGCACCGCACCTACCGAACCGCCGGGTTGGGAGTAGGTGATCACCACGACCCCCACCAGCCAGTAGGCGAACACCACCGCCGTGCCGAGCATGCGCTCACGACCCCTCGCGCGGCGGCCGAGCAGATAGAAGTTCAAGGCGATCGCCGCCACCTCGAACGCGCCGCCCCCGGTGTAACCGCTGGCAAGCTGGAACGCCATGAAGGCGGTGACCGCGAGCACCGTCGTCAGCCACGGGTTCAGTCGCCGCCACGCGACGCTGCCCGTGAGCAGAACGAGCGGCACGGTCGCCAGTTCGTGAGGCCCTCGGTGAAGCTGCGAGGAGGCATCCGCAAGCGCCCCGGCGGTGAGCAGCACCGCCAGCATCACGTCGATCGCCCGCGGATCGACCGTTCGTGCCCGCGCGATCAGGCCGCGTCCAATGCCCACACGCGCACGCTAGCGCCACGGCCAGGACTGCGCGTCCTACCAGGCGACGACTCGGGTCCTACTCGAGTAGGACCCGAGCCCGGTCAGATCATCGGCCAGTCCACACCAAGTCCTACCGCCGGCCGACGACAGCAGCGCCAACCGCTGAGACGCTTGCGCCAACCAATCAGGAGGCCAGCATGTCGAACACTGCAGATTCACTGACAGCTCTCAGTCGCCGGACCTGGATCGGCCTGGTCATAGCCGACGTGGTGCTGTTTGTCCTCGCCAACCTCACCGCCAAGAACAGCAGCCATCCCGGCACCGCAAGCAACGTGTTCTTCATCGCCTTCGTGATCGGCGCCGTGCTGCTGATCGCGCTGGCGATCGCCAGCGTGATCAAGTCACGCCGAGGAGCCTCACGATGAATCCGGTTCGCAGAGCAGTAGCCATTCTCGGCGCGGTCGCATCGATCCTCACCGTGGGCGTGACATCGGCGACCAGCGCGGCAAGCTCCGGTCTGCCGACGCTGAAGCTTGCCCTGAACGGACGGTCGGTCCTAGTCAGCGGTGCGCTCCAGTCCGGCGCGGTGAACGTCGTCTCCAGCGTGAGCGTCAAGCACACCGAACCGGTGCTGATCCGCCTCAACCCGGGAGTGCCGTTCTCAGCCTTTGCCCAGGCCGGTGCGGCGATCAACGCCCACCACGGAGATCTGAACTACGTCGGCCCGTACGGCTCGATCGTGTTCGATGTCAGCGCCGACAAGGGAACCACGAGCGCACAGACGACCCTACAGCCCGGCAACTACCTGGCGGTCGACCTCAGCAGCAGCAATCCCGACCCCCCGCACGCCACTTTCGTGATCAGCCAAGCGCCGCAGCCCGCCTCGCTTCCCAAGCCGGGCGCGACAATCAGCGCGATCGACTTCGCGTTCCGCGGCCCGAGCACGCTTCACGACGGCGAGCTGGTCCGATTCCAGAACAGCGGCTTCCTCGTACACCCGATCCAGGGGATCGGCGTCAAGAACGCCAAAACCGCCAGACGGCTGACCGCCCTACTCCGCGCCGCCAACGACAAAGAGGCGCCGAAGCTCGGAATCAGCTTCCCGGAGTTCGCCGGACCGCTTTCACCCGGCGGTGTCCAACAGGAGCTGATCAACGAGCGGCCGGGCATATACGTCCTCGCCTGCATCCTGCGCACCCAGGACGGCCGCGAACAGACTCAGCTCGGCATGGAACGCACGATCCGGATCGTCAAGTAAGCCTCGCCCTGGGTTGCCTGGCTAGCGGTACCGCAACACTGGAGCTGAGTACCGCGTTCACCTTCGCTCAGACGGCTGCCACGGCGTCCACCCGTCGACGTGAATTCGAAGCCAGCGCACTGCTAGCCAGTCCACCGCCATGCTCGCCAGCCAAACACATATCAGGGCGATGGCCACCCACCAGCCGGCAGCCGCCGACCCGTTGAGAACGTTCGCGAGCAGCGCGATCGGTCCCAAGGTGCCCGCCACGACCCAGGTAATGAAGAAGCCCCAGTGTGCCCAGGGCGGGTGCCTATCCCACGGTCGTCGCACGGCCAACGACTATAGCCCCGACCCCCCGGCGCCGGCTATCGAACCCCGCGTCTCACCACCGGGATAGCAGGCCCGCGAAGGCCTACTCGCACTGTTCCGCTCGGCGATGAGAGGGGAAGCGGTGAGGCTGGATCAGCGTTCATGTATGGCGACCCGTGCCGAGCAGGATGATGAGCGTGGGTCTGTGATTGGCGAGCGCCCTGTCGACTGTGGCGCTCCCGGAGAGGGGTGAACCGCTCAGCTGCTGCGAAGCGTCCAGTTGGTTTGCCGCCGCGGACATCGCAGGAGTACACGCTGCCATGGGGCGAGTCGAGTTCGACATCGGCGCCGGGGGTTGTGATCGCAACGGGCTTGGGCACTCCCGAGAGAGCGACAAACACGTCTGACTGCAGGTGGCTCCATCCCAGGCGTCGCAGGAAGTGGACCTCGGCAGCGAGAAACTGCTCGCGCGTCACCCCGGCCGGGCCCTCGACGGCCATATAGCGGAACCGACCAGGGAGGCTCGCCTGGATGGAATCACCACCCGAGGCCGATGCGATCACTCCCGCGCCTCGCACGAGCGGCAGCGCCCCGGTAGGCGGCGCGCTCGGGAGGAAATCCATAACCGTGAGGATCGCAGCGAACGCCAACAGGACCGCGATCGGTGTCGCGACCGTGGCGGAGTGCGCAGCCGGCTCATCGGCCGCCACCGTCAGCCGTTCACGCGCGAACGACCATCGGAGCAAGACGCGCGCATAGGCCTCGTCCGCTCGCGAGCGCGGAACCCGTCGATGCACCCACCGCCGAGCGCTGGCCGCCACGACCCCGCCGCTGACGATCTCCGCCGCCCGGGCGGCGACAGCCCCACCATCGAACCACGCCAGCCCCCGGACAATAACGAGCAACCCGACGTCCATCACCAGCCGATGATTCTCAACCCTACGAGCGAACGCTCGCCAGTACCGCATCACGTCTCTACCCCGCCGCTGCGTATGACGGCGACGACCGACATGATCGCGAACAACAGCGGCGTGACGCCGAGTACGGCGACGGCGGCAGAGACCGCGCCAACGAGCGCTTAAGACCCCAGGGCGTTACCGAACGCTGGTTCATGAGCATTCACTATATCGGCTACCGATATATCGTCAACCATACGAGCAAGCCGGTCACGGCCAAGCACCGCTGCACGCCAAGCTCGCGTAGCTCCACGGCCCAACCTCCCGGGTGGCGAGCTATGCAGAGTTTGCGAGCCGTTCCGGGACCCGGCGCGACGGTAAATGTAGTTTTCCAGGCATGCCCCGGGTAGCCGCACACAGAATTCGGCCGGCCCGCACCAGCTTCGCCGGACGCGATTCTGCTCAGCTTCGACAATCTCGGCGAGGCCAGCGAGCTCGAACGCGGTACCTGGCCGGCGACCTGCGAGGTCGGGTGTCACCGTTCCGTGATCGAGGCGCTTCCCTGGCTGCTCGACGAGCTCGAGCACCGCGGGCTCCGGCGACCTTCTTCTTAGAGGCGATCAATTGTGAGATCTATCCTGAGGAGCTGCGGGAGATCGTGGCTCGCGGCCACGAACTCGGCGCGCACGGCTGGCGTCACGAGGACTGGGCCGGGCTGGATCCCGGCCGCGAGCGCGAGCTGCTGCGGCAAACTGCGCGTGCGTTCGCAGAGCTCGGCCCGCCGGTCAGCGGATTCCGACCGCCGGGCGGGGCCTTGCGCCCGGGGTCACCTGTGCTTCTTCGCGAGCATGGTTTTACGTGGTGCTCGCCGGCCGGGCGGACGCCCACGGTGCGCGAGGAAATGGTCACGCTTCCCTTTGAGTGGGAGTTCGTCGACGCTTACTACCTGATGGAGCGCTTCGAGCCCCTGCGACGGGAGCGCGGCGAGCAATCGAACCCGAAGACGCCCGGAGAGGTGAGCCGTCATCTCGCGGCGCTGATCGAGCGCAAAGGCGCAATGCAGACGCTTGTTCTGCATCCGTTTCTGATGCTCGACGAGGCGTGGCGACAGGGGGTGAGCGAGCTCCTGGCCCGGCTGGCCGCACTGGCAGCAGACGGAAACCGGTGGGTGGGATCGGGCGGGGCTCTGGCAGACCGTCTGCGTCAGGGCGACGCGTGAGCAGCGGCGAGAATCCCCATCTGGCGGTCGCGCCTGTGCTGGCGGGGGCCGCGCTCGACACGCCCGGGCTGTGGCCGTGCTCGTTCACGGTCGCGACCAGGACGCGGAGGTGATGCTGGACGTCGTCCAGCGCCTGGGCCTGGACGACGTCGCCTACGTGCTCCCGGTCGCCGCACAGCGCAGCTGGTATCCCGGCCGCTATTTCGATCCAATCGAGGTCAATCAGCCGCACGTGGATTGGGCCCTCGAGGCCTACGCCGCCGCCGTTGCCCGCGCCACCGAGGCCGGTGTGCCTGATCCGAGCATCGTCCTGGCCGGCTTCTCCCAGGGCGCCTGCCTCATTGCCGAGCTGATCGCCCGGAGCCCCCGCCCGTTCGCGGGTGTGGCCGTGCTCACCGGCACCCTGCTCGGACCCGACGGTGCCATGACCGAACCGGCGTTCCTGAATGGGCTGCCGATGTACTTCGGAGCCAGCCGGCACGACGAGTGGGTGGCGGTCGAGCGCGCCCAGCTCACCGCTCGACTGTGTGAGCGCGCCGGCGCCCGCACCGCATCGAGATCTACGAGGATCGCGTGCATCACATCAATGACCGTGCGGTGAGGGGCCTGGCCAAGCTGCTGGCCGCGGTTTGAGCGAGGACCGCGCGCTGGTTACGATTGAGCGCACCGGCCACATCTAAGGAGGGAGAGACGAGATGCCCAACCGAGGCTTCGTGCGCGGGACCCATCACCTGACCTTTTGCGTGGGTGGGGCCCAAGAGGACTAGACTTCCATGTCGGGCTGCTCGGGCTCAAGACCGTTAGACGGTCCTCTTCGACGGTGAGATCCCGATCTACCACCTGTACTACGGCAACCGCCTAGGCAATGCGAGCACGCTGCTGACCTCCTTCCCCTACCGTCAGGCGGGCTGGATGGGCAAGCGGGGCACCAACCAGATGAAGGCGCTCAACCTCTCGGTGCCCGCGGAGTCGCTCGGCTTCTGGGCCGATCGGCTGGGCGGCAGCCGGCGTAGAGCAATTCACGCTCGGCGCGGTTCGGTACCGAACGGCTGCACTTCAGGCACCCCTGTGGAATCCACTACTCGCTGGTCGGCGACCCAAATCCGGATCCGCGCGAGCCCTACGAGGGGTCCGATAGAAGGCCGAGCACGCGATCCGCGGCGCCTACGGCACCACGACGTCGGTGCGCGAAAGCGGAGCCGATGACGTTCTTCCTGACCGAGGGGCTGGGTGCCGAGCTGCTGCAGTCAGGATGGCGCCCACCACCCGTTCCAGCTCGGCGACGAGAAGGGCACGGGCGCATGTTCGAGTTGGTCGAGGAGCCCGAGCTGCCTCCAGGGCAGTTGGAACTTCGGCGAGGGTACGATCCACCACCAGGCGCTCGACGCAGTCACGGCGGAGAACCAGGCCACGGTCAAGGACTGGATCGTCGGGCTGGGCTTCACCGACGTCTCAGATGTCAAGGACCGGGGCTACTTTTTTCTCGGTCTACATGCGCAGCCCCGGCGGGGCGCTGATCGAGCTGGCCTATTCCACCCCGGAAGGGTTCTTGATCGACGAGTCCGAGGATGAGCTCGGGAACGCACATGTGCATCCCCGCCCCACTGGGAAGACCGTCGTCCGGAGATCAGCCAACTCGAGCCGATCAAGATCGAGCACTTGATGCCCGCCTGACCCGCCGCTCAACGTCGGTGGTGCTGCGCCTGTGGTCATTGCCGGAAGCGAGCGATCGTGCCGAGCACGAGCAGGCTGACCCCGCTTGCTATCGCTGGCACGGCGAGCAGCAGGCACGCGTCATGGGCGAGGTTCGCTAATTCGGCTTGGCCTCCGTGGAGGAGGATCCCGGCGACCGTCGCGGCTACAAGAGCGATCAGCGCAAGCCCGCCCAGCGTGCCGATGTGATCACCGGCTGACGGAAACGCGGCCTGGCCGCAGGAGAACGATACGTATGCGAGCAGCGCGAGCTTCCAGGTCGCTAACCCGGGCAGCAGGTGTCGAAGCTGCGATGGGTCACGGCGTTCCGGCGAAGGCGAGCGCGATAGCCGACGAGCAGCGGTGGCACGAGGACGAGCGGGGCGACCGCGATCAGCGCGCCGCGCAGCGGATCAGTCCCAGCGTGCGGGACGCTGCCGAGCGTCACCGAACCGCTGTAACGGTCGCGTCGAGGATAGAAGAGACGAACGCGCGCGCGGCGGCCATCGCTCATGCGCACCTGCCGTCCGACGGGCACCCGCAAGAGAACGCACGCGAGATAGTGCGCGCTCTCGTGCAGTACGGTGCCCGGCATCGCCAGCAGGTAGCCGCAGAGCCGCGATCCGGTTGCGTCGACCGCCAGCCAGAACAGACGGCGCTGCCCGAGGAACAACACGACCGCCTCCGCAGCGAGCAGGAGGGCGAACGGGGCTAACGTGGTCATTATGTCGCGGAGTGCATATCGAGCGTCGACTCGGGCTAGGCTGGAGGTGTGGAGGTCCCCGACCACAGCGCGGACCGCAAGGACAACAGGCCCGGCAGCGGCGTCTCGCTGCAGACGTTGATCATCGCGAGCGTTGCGTCCGCCGTCGCGTCTTTCGCAGTTTCCGGATCTGGGGTGCGGGCACGCTCATCAGCGCGGCGGCCACGCCCGTGATCGTGGCGCTGGTCGCCGAGTTCCTCCGTCGTCCGGTACAAACGGTCGCCGCGACGGCAAAGAAGGTCCCGACGGTTCAGACCTTGCCCGTCGCCCGCAAGCGCACCTTCGCGGCACCGGGGGATACCACGCGGGTGCAGGACGACCCGACCCGCGCCGCTACCGACCCCTCGCCCCGCGACGAGCCGAAGCCGCCACCGGGGCAGCCGCAGCCACGCGGCCACGTCGAGCCTCCCGCCGACATCACACCCCTCGTGGATCCGGAGACGATCAAGTACGCGGAGGCCAACGCTTGGCGCCCCCGATGGCCGCTGGTGGTCCTGACCGGCGTGCTCTCCTTCGCGATCGTTCTCGCTCTCTACACGGTGCCGGATCTACTCGCCGGACGCTCGATCACCGGCAACGGCCAGGCGACAACGTTCTTCGGCGGCTCGGCGAACCCGAAAAAGACAGCAAGCCCGACCTTGACGCTGACTACGACCACGACGGTAACGACCGTCAGCAAGACTGCACCGGCGACCACGACGACCCAGCCGACGACGACCCAGCCGACGGCGACCCAGCCCACGGCGACCGGACCGACACGACGACCAGCGCAACTACGCCTGCTACCACGCAGACCTTCGCTCAGCACCGCACCCAACG